>JAEWGW010000003.1 GCA_023388055.1 Bacillota bacterium
TATGCTAGTAGTCAAGAGGTCTCCTTTCGTTGGTGTCGTCTCAACTTCAACGATACAGGAACCTCTTTTTGCTGTGCAACTCTTTTGGCATTTTGCCCCATGTTAACTTCTTTGCAAGTCCACTGCAACAAACGGACCCAGATGACGCTATTTGGCGCAAAGCCCCCAGTTTTAACACCAAAATCGTCAAATAGAGGCTCCTGAGTCCGCAAGAAACTCAATAAAGCCGTTTCCCGCAACATAGCGGAACGTCAGTCCGTTAGCTTGCTTTATACCAACTTTGGCTCAACGGCCTCTTCCTCCACATTGTCTCTTATGGCCCCATGTCCTCCCACAGCCCCTTCGTCAGCATAGCCTCCTGATCCCGCGCTCCTATCTCCCTCGTAACGGACTCAATTGCCGTTATTTGGAAGACTCAGCCCCGCAAAAACGGAGCACCTGGCTCTTAATGTTCTCCACCGTCTCGTACTCAAAGGTAAACTTCGGCAGCGTGGTCACATGGAGCAGGTGACGGTCATCCTGGAAGGCCTGGAGCAGCGTCCCCCTGATATCCTCAGCCAGATCCGGATGGGCTTTGGCCAGCCGCATCAGCGCCACCGCCGCATGGGAGATGATCTGGTAATACAGCTCATTGAAGTTTTTGCTGGTATTCAGCTTGTAGCTGGGCTCCTTAATCTCGTGGTACAGCGACTTGTTATATTCCGCTTCATCACAGAGGATTTCCCGGAGCAGCGGCAGGCTGTCCCTGTTTCCCAGCTTGCCGAGCACATATATGGCAATAACGCTGCGGAACTGGTTGGTGCGGCGGCAGTCCTTGTAATAGAAGGCGTCCCGCTCCCTGACAATCTCCCTGAGCACTGGAGCGGCAGCCGGATCACTAGTCAGCCCCAGGCTGATGGCGGAGGCATACCGCAGCAGACGATCCTCCGAGGTAAGCCAGTCCTTCAGAGAAGGAGCAATCGTCGCACCCAGCAGCTTGCAGGAGTAAATGGCGACTCCCGGCTTGTCGGTAGAAAGCTCCGCCTTGATGGCCGCAGGGTCTGTCATCCAGCGGATTTCCTCGCGGCGGAAGGAATCGTCGAACCAGATGCCCTTATTATGCTCCTCCGTGAGACAGCCGGTGGCCTCCAGTATCTCCTTGATCCGGCTGTAGGGCACCTGAGCCGGTGCAACACCGTCCAGAGCAGCCAAAGCAGCCACAACACCTGCGCTTTCACCGCATTTCTGCATATCCCGCTGCATCCGCAGAAGACTGGCAACATCATGGTCCATACCCACATGGCGTCCTGCAACCAGTAGATTTCGGAAACCTTTGGGCATCATGGAGCGTAGGGTTACAGGAACGGTGAAGCACACGGTGCTTAGATTGGCCGCTACATACAAATCCTGCAGTTCATCGGTTTCCAATGCATGATCCTTTCCGTGTTTGTCAAAATCGCAGTAACCGTAGAATAAGGGCTCTTCCTCATGCAGCCCTGCGATAACCTCAGCAATGGTAATATTCTTCTCGGCGTCGATGATCCGGCCTTCCCGGATGCCAATGAAAGGGGCGAAGAACATCACCCGCTTCTTCTCGTCGCTAAACTCCTCGAGCAATTGGTTGGCATGGGCCTGAAGAATGCCCTGGGACAGCTCAAAGGGGTCATACTGGTTCACATATCCGCTGTCGTGATTGGTCCTGGTTATAGTGCCGTTTTCTTGCAGCCACACTTTGACACTGGTGAAGGGTCTGGTTTTGCCGTCGGATTCCCGTCCGGTTTGGGTGGCGCAGCCCGCCAGCGTGACAACAGAGGAATCGGCGGTGGCGTCGATCAGCACCTTGCAGCCCACATTCCATCGTTTTCCGCCCGTCAGCAGGGAGACCCCCTTGATCGTGCTGCCCTCCATATAAACGCCGGTTACCACCGTGTCCAGGGATAGCCTGCCGCCCTTCTCGGCGATCCGGTTCTCCATGATGTATTTCTTCGCTTCTACCCGGTCCAGAAAATGCTCCCTGCCTATAGCCTGTGCCTCTTTATCAATGTCCACATGGAGCCCGCCGTCCAGACCGTAATAATAGCTGGACACATACCCCATTGTGCCCATGCCGCCGATTCCGGGCAGACGGTCCACTCCCAGGGTGTTTGCCCCCTGAGCCGCAGCTGCAATCACAGCAAGCGCTCCGGCCGTGCCTACACCGGCCACCAGCACATCCACCTGCTCTGCAAACACGGTCGCATCTGCCTTTGTTTCCTTCAGAACACTGTTCACCATTCTTCTGTAGGTCAGCATGCCAGCAAGCTCCTTCCCAATTGAATTCCCGCCGTTTGGCTTTCCTCCGGCCCTGCGTATGCTGTGGAGATCAAATGGATATGGCTATCCTCTGCATGGACTTCCTTCTTCTCTATAGTCGCCTCAAAAGCAAACGCAATGGCGGCGATTTTCCACTCCCCAAGAGCCTCCGGCCGGGAAAGCCAGGTTTCCACCAGACGATGCCGCGCTTCCGCCACCGTCTCCTTCTCCGAGCAGGCCAGCTTCAGAATAGCTGTGCTGTAAGCATGGTTTTTAGCTTCGGGAACCAGGCTGAAGGCCTCCCATTCCACTTCCGGCACGGGTTTGCCCTGCTGCTGGATCAGAAGCGCATTCAAGGATTTACTCTGTAGCTGAACCTCCGGCGCTTCCGCTGTGGTGTTTACCAACCGGGCTGCTTCCACCGTCTGAAAGCCTGCTGTGTTGTAGAGCTCCAGCACATAGCTGCCTTCCTTACCGCGCGTCATTCCGGCTATCTCCGTACCCAGCAGCACATCCGCCTTCAGCTCCTTGAACGCCTTATGATAAATTGCCCCCTGAGCATACACCTCCGGCTGCCGGAATGTATGAACAAACTCATAGGCCACCATTTCTGTTTTGTTGACGATCAGGGTGCTCAGACTGGACTCCACCGTTTTCGCCAATCCCAGGGCGGCTGCCGTGGCTCCGATAATCACCAGATCATACTTCATTCCAGCTTCCTCCTTTTAGAGCGGAAGATCATGTGCATCTCCACTTTTATGCGGCTTGTGATACTGCCGTTATGGCTTTATCATATAAATAATTCCGGATTTCCTCGTCTACTCTTTTGACGGAAGTCTCTACTTTTTTGCAAGGAGGGTCAGGCATGGAGCATGAACCGAGCATTTGGATTTACCCCAAATCATTCACCAACCAGACCATCTCCCAGAAGCCCCACGTCTCCCACCGCTTCAAAGCCGTCTGGATCAGGAAGGGCAGCGGCTTCTGGAATATTGCCGGGGATGTATGCACGGTCAAGGCAAACGACTTGGTTCTGTTAAACAATGAGGAAGAGCGGGTCATTGAACAGGTTACCTCGGACGAACATCTGGAATTTTTCATTATGGAATTCGAACCGCGCCTCCTCTTCGACTCCGGCCTGCTGCCCCTGTTCACAGAGCAGGTCAACGGTTATGCCCACCGGATTGTTTCAGCAGACAAAGCAATGTTATATATCCTGGAGCGCATCAGCGAGGAACACACCCACCGGGATAGCTTCACCAACCTGATTATGGTTTCCGGCGTCATGCACCTGTTGGCTTTATCCGCCAGACGGACCGGCTTCACTCCCGGCGGCGGGGCGCGGGTGAACCCGCTGATGAAGCAGGTGCTGGCTTATATCGACGAGCACTATACCCGGAGGATTACGCTGGAGGAGCTGGCAGGAATCGCACATATGAGCAGCACCGCCTTTTCCCGTTATTTCACCAAATACAACGGCATCGGTCCCGCCCAATACATCAAGCGCAAGCGCATCGCTCAGGCTATCCGGCTTCTGGAGGAGACCGACCGGACCATTCTGGATATTGCCATGGACTGCGGCTTCCAGAACATCTCCAACTTCTACAAGGCCTTCCACAGCCTGACCCGCCGGGTGCCCGGAAATTACCGTCCAAACCGCGGGGAAAAGTGATGGCTGATACAAGCATCAGCTAATCACGAAACAAACAGGTCCGGGACGTTTTACCAGGTTAATGTTTCATAACCTCAAGGTTTAACCTGCCGTATTCGCCAACGGATCTGTACCTATCGAAGGGATGCTGTCACTGTAACTACACCCTTGCGTTGGCCGGAGGTGTAAGACCTGCAAAACCTCAACAAATTTACTGAATAAGGAGGAGCTGCAGCATAAACACGCAAAACAAGCCGGGAACCTCCGCTCCCGGCTTGCTTTTTCACACGTATGATTAGTTGGCTGGTTGACTCTGGTCAGTAGGCGGATTTAAAGGGTTTTTCCTTCGTGACTACACGCGCCTCCGTCCGCTTTATCGCCCTCTTGAGCTCCAACCGTTCTTCCACAAACCTAAGCCTTTTCCCTATCACCACACGCTCATCCGCTTGCTCTACGCTGATTTGGCCTTCAAGGTTTTTTGTACATGGAGTTAGAACTATTAAGCAGCTTCGGCCCGCGGCCTCAGGGTTTAACGGAACTGAGCGACTCTTAGCGGGGGAAAATCGGCCGATTCGAATTCTTACGGAACTGAGCGACTCTTAGCGGGGCTCACAAGCCGTTGGAGAGTTATTTCCCCCCGCTAAGGGCTTCACAGTTCCGTTAAAACTTCAAAAGGTCAAAATTCACGCTGTAAGGTCCTCATAGTTCCGTTACGCCAGTCGGACACTCGCCAGGCTGCATGGCTCGGTTTCGCCGTCCGTCCGCCCCGTCGCGCAGTTACACTCGTTCATCGGCCTGTTCGCACACCTACCCACCAGTCACTCGCTCGTCAGCTGGCTCTTTCAGTCATCCGCCATCCCGTCCACTTGTTCCCCCAGCCGTCCACTTATTCCGCTGATCCGCCCCCCACCGCGTCACCACTTTACCCGATTAAATCCTCAGCCTCCGTCTCTCCTTGCCCGTTCTCCCAGAGAGCCGCCCGGTTCCGGCCGCCATGTTTGGCGATGTACAACGCCTGGTCCGCCCGCTGCAGCAGCTCCTCCCGGATGGAGCCTACCTCCTGGGGAGAGTGGATGGCTATGCCAATGCTCAATGTTACGCAGCTGGAAACCGAGGAGCCGGCATGGAGCAGGGCCAGTCCGCTAACCGCATCCCGGATGCCGCCGGCAATGTCCATCGCCTTCAAGCTGTCCGCCTCCGGCACCACCACCGCAAACTCCTCCCCGCCGTACCGGCAGGCGATCCCCCCTGCCGCGGCAGCCTGGGCCTCCAGCGCTAAGGCGATTCTTTTGAGACAATGGTCACCGGCCAGATGCCCGTATGTATCGTTGTACGCCTTGAAATAATCAATATCCAGCAACAGCACCGCCAGCGGAGCACCAGAATCCTGCGCCCGGTCCCAGAACATCCGGTAATACAGATCCATTCCCCGCCGGTTATAGATGCCTGTCAGCCCGTCCGAGACGGAAAGCCGCTCCAGCTTCTGATTCGCCTCCAGCAGCGCCCTCTCCGACTCCTTGCGCAGGGAGATATCCCGGGCCACCGCCAGACAGACCAGCTGCCCCGACAGCCGCAGCATCCTTCCCGATATTTCCACCAGAATGAAGCTGCCGTCCTTACGCACCAGACTCCACTCGAACATCCGCTGCTCCCCCTTCAGAAGGCAGCTGTTCTCCGTATCCCGCTCCAGAGCCAAAAACGCCGGATCATACATATCCTTGGGCGAAAGCGCCAGCAGCTCGTCCCGTTCATAACCCAATGCTTGAGCAGCTGCCATATTCGCATCCAGAATCCGCTGCGGCTGGCCCTCCTCTACTGTAAAGAGGTACACCAGATCATGGGCGCTGTGAAACAGCTGGCGGTATTTTTCCCCGTTGTACTGGGCTTCGGCGTACAGTTCATTGACCCGGGCCAACTGGCTGTGCAGCAGGTAACAAAGCCCGATAACAGGCAGAGAGACCACGATATAATACGTCATCGACCGGAACAGAAGACCGTCGGAAGGAAGCACAATCGCATAGGTGGCAAAGATGATCAGATAACTGATGATGTAACCCGACAGCCAGGTGGTCAAACGGTACACGGGAAGACGGCGCACCAGAAGAATGCTGGCCAGCATGGTCGCCAAGGCGCTGAGTAAGCCAACAATCGAGGCCATATAAATCCCGCCTTGAGCCAGCCGGGCTGCGGCAATAAAGCCGGTGGCGATCAGAGCGGCATTGGGCCCGCCCAGCAGGGCTGCCAACAGAATACCGATATTGCGCAGATCCAGGCGTACGCCACCCTCCAGTAAAACCGAAGAAACCACCAGTAAAACGCCGGCGGTTCCAAACAAAATCCCGGTGGTTACGCTGCATACGCTATCCCCGGAGGCGCCCTGCCTGCCTTGGCCCTCACGCTGGGCCCGCAAGATCAGCAGGTAGTGCCCGAATACACAAAGGAGCAAAATGGATGCATTGGAGATAAAAGGCTGGATCATAAAGCATACCCCTTCGGCTCGTACGTAATATACAATTACAGTTCGCTCGAAAGAACTTCGATTCCTTCTTTTTAACCATCTCCAAGTCAGATTTAAACAAATTTTTAGCTAAATCTGAAACTTTCTTTGCTCCTTTTGTCCTATTCCCAGTTATCTCCTTCTGCGGGGGCGAACGGTCAAATCAATAAATTAAACAGAACCGGATCTTTATTCAATTCTATGTAGGATATTCCTTTTTTGACCATACGTTCCATTAAAGGCTCGTAATCCTCCCGGTTCTTCAGCTCGATGCCCACCAGGGCGGGGCCGTTGTCCTTGTTATGCTTTTTGGTGTATTCGAACCGGACAATATCGTCGTTGGGACCCAGCACCTCATCCAGGAACTCCCGGAGGGCTCCTGCCCGCTGGGGGAAGTTGACGGTGAAATAATGCTTCAGCCCCTCATGGATCAGGGAACGTTCCTTGATCTCCTGCATCCGGTCGATATCGTTATTGCCGCCGCTGACAATACAAACCACCCGCTTGCCGCGGATTTCCTCCTTCATGCTGTCCAGCGCGGCGATGGACAAGGCCCCTGCCGGCTCGGCCACAATGGCGTTGTGGTTGTACAGCTCCAGGATGGTGGTGCATACCTTACCCTCCGGCACCAGCACAATACCGTCCAGAAGCTGTCTGCAGATGTCATAGGTCAGCTGGCCAACCCGCTTAACCGCCGCTCCGTCCACAAATTTGTCGATCTGGTCCAGGGTCACTACCTGATCCTGGGCAAAAGCCTCGGTCATGGAGGCCGCCCCCTCCGGCTCCACACCGATCAGCCGGGTTCCCGGACTCACCGTTTTGACGTAAGCCCCTACCCCTGCGGATAAGCCGCCGCCGCCAATAGTTACGAACAGATAATCCACCGGCCCTTGGCTGTCCTCCAAAATTTCCATACCTACAGTACCATTGCCGGCAATAATACCCGGATCGTCAAAAGGATGGATAAACACCAGTCCCTCCGACCGGCAGGCATTCATGGCTTCGGCGAAGGCATCGTCGAAGGTGTCTCCGGTCAGAATAACCTCCACCGAAGCACCGCCGAACATACGCACCTGGCTCACCTTTTGGCCAGGTGTGGTGCTGGGCATGTAGATTTTGCCGCGAATGCCAAGGGCGTTGCAGGAATAAGCCACACCTTGGGCATGATTGCCCGCGCTGGCGCAGACGATTCCCCTTTGGCGCTCCTCCTCGGAGAGGCTGCGGATTTTGTGGTAGGCGCCGCGGATTTTGAAGGAACGGACCACTTGAAGATCCTCCCGCTTCAGGAAAACCTCACAGCCGTATTTCTTGGACAGATACGGGTCCCGCAGCAGGGGAGTTCTGCGGATGACCTCCTTCAGCGCATGATGCGCCAGGATGATTTCGCCCATTCCCACAGTTTGGGTTTGGGCTTGGCCTGATGAGCCGGAATTGGAGCCGGAATTGGTGTTTGCCATGGTGCTGTACCTCCATTTTCTTGATTTACTCGTCTATATGAAGCAGTGAGTGTTCATTTGAAGAAGCGTTAGCGGACGGTCCGAACATGCAGATATGCTGGATTGATTGGTTTGCTAAATTGCCGGTTTCCGGTATGAGCTCATCCTGCAAAAGTGCAGTTATTTTCACCGGGAATGACCTGGGCTGGGGCCCATCCTGCAAAAGTGCAGTTAAATTGCCCGTTTGACTGGCATTTGTGTAATTGGGATTAAAATAACTGCATTTTTGCAGGATAAATGGACTCACAGAGCATTTTCAGCAAAAATAACTGCACTTTTGCAGTAAGGCAGGCAGCAGTCGCACGCCGTATAAGCTGTGGCGCTTCGGCAGGGACGCTCAGATAGCGGCACCTGAGCGGTGGCGCCCGGACAATGCGCTTCACCAGCCGCCTTCCACTGCGGCTTACGCAGCCCGCCACCCGGGGCCGGCAGCCTGCCGGAACACAAAAAAGTCCCGTCCCCTAAGGGACGAGACTAAAATCTCGCGTTACCACCCTTGTTCCGCTCCCGGAGGATCCCACGGCCGGAGGACAACCCATCGCCCTCTCTCCGCCGGTCCCCAAAGGAAACAGCCACTCCATCCACGCACACTGATGATGCGGGGCCCGTGTAACGGCAGGCAGCCGGCACAAGTCTACTTCCGCCAGAGTGCGTATAACCCGCTGGAGGGGTCTACCCCCGGAGTTTGCACACGCCCTTAGGCAGGTTCAACCGGCTTCTCGGAGATGATATTCGGCGGAGACCTCTCGCATTGGCTCGCAGCAATCGCCAACTCTCTGGGACGGAAGCTTCATCCGCGTACTCGTTCTCTTCAATGAATTTCATGTTCCACTATCCTGTTGAATCAGTTATACAATCTTACGGCGCCGTTGTCAATCATGCCTATGCTGGCCCTGGGCCTTCCTCTGCGGGCGGGCCGGCTGCAGGACAGGCACGGATGCGGAACCCCCTCCGTTGGACCCGGACTCCCCTTCGAACCGCTTGCGCTCCGTCCGTTCAATCTGGACGATGCGGCCGCCATGGACGATGATCTGCACATTGCCAAACTCCAGACCGTTCAGGCTTTGCCTGATGCGCTCCAGCCAATCCTCATTGATTTCCAGCGGAGACCCCATCCCCCTACCTCCCCACAGCCTTGTTCCTTACATGTATGCACATCCCGAAGTGTTCATGGCATCTTGCAGCCGCTCCATGTGCGCTAACCCGGAGTATTCACGGCGCCTTGCAGCACCCAGCCGTCTATAGTCCCAATACCGCATGCTCCGCCTTCAGGGCATTCTCCACAATGGCCGGCGACGGGCCTTCATATACATAGAGCCGGTGAATCATCACCCAGATGTCATCCCCGGCATTCAGCACTGTCTTCTCCAGCGGACGGTAAATGGTCAGCCGGTGTCCGCCCAGCTGCACCTCCAGCTGCCAGCGGCTCCCGCAGAAGAGAGTGTCCACGATGCGGCCCTCATCCGCTGCCAAGGGCTGGGACAGCTCACTGCGCCGGCCCGCCTCGATAAACTCCGGCCGCACAATGGCCTTGCCGTAACCCTCATAGTCGGCGAAGCCCTTCAGCGCCCCCGGATTATCCAGCACCCGGGATTCGCCCACGAAGTTCGCCACAAAAGGAGTGTCCGGCTCGCTGTAAATAGCCAGCGGCGCCCCCTTCTGCTCCAGCCGGCCGCCCTGGATGATCATGATCTCATCAGCCACCTCCATGGCCTCCTCCTGATCGTGGGTCACGAACACGGTGGTGATCCCCACCCGCCGGATGGTCTCCTTCAGCCAGGCGCGGAGCTCCTTGCGGACCTTGGCATCGATGGCAGCGAAGGGTTCATCCAACAGCAGCAGCTCCGGCTCCGGGGCCAAGGCCCGGGCGAAGGCCACACGCTGGCGCTGGCCGCCGGACAGCTGGTTGGGATAACGCTTCTCCAGACCGGCCAGACCGGTCAGCTCCAGAAGCTGCCGGACCCGGCGGTCCACATCCGCTTTTTTCCACTTTTTAACAGCCAGCCCAAAAGCAATATTATCGTACACATTCATATGCCGGAACAAGGCATAGTTCTGGAATACAAAGCCGATATGCCGCTCCTGGGGAGGCAGATGGTTAATCACCTGGCCGTTAAACCGGATCTCCCCCGAGTCCGGCTGCTCCAGTCCCGCCAGCATGCGGAGAATGGTGGTTTTCCCGCCGCCGGAGGGTCCCAGAAGGCCGATCAGCTTGCCCTTCTCAATGCTGAAGCTGACATCATTGGACGCGACGAAGCTCCCGAAGGTTTTGCGCAATTGCTGGACTTCAATATGCATAGCCGGTCACTCTCCTTCCTTCGCCAAGCCCTGATGATGCTTCCACTCGACCACCGCTTTAACAATCAGCGTGATCACAGCCAGGAGCACCAACAGAGAGGCAACCGCAAACGAGGCGGAAAATTTATAGTCGTTGTACAGAATTTCAACCTGCAACGGCAGGGTGTTGGTTTCTCCGCGGATATGTCCCGACACCACGGACACGGCTCCGAATTCGCCCATGGCCCGGGCGTTACACAGGATGATGCCATACAGAAGGCCCCATTTGATATTGGGCAGCGTCACCTTGGTGAAAATCCGCCAGCCCTTGGCGCCAAGGGTAGCCGCCGCTTCCTCCTCCTGGGAGCCCTGCGCCTGCATCAGAGGAATCAGCTCCCGGGCGACGAAGGGGAAGGTGACGAAGCTGGTAGCCAGAATAATGCCGGGCAAAGCGAACACAATCTTGATGTCGTTGGCCTGCAGCCAAGGCCCGAACCAGCCATGTGCGCCGAACAACAGAATGAAGACCAGACCGGCGATAACCGGCGAAATGGCAAAGGGCAAATCGATCAGGGTGGTCAGGAAGTTCTTGCCCTTGAACCGGAACTTGGTGATGGCCCAAGCTGCCGCCACTCCGAACAAGGTGTTAAGCGGCACTACAATAAGGGCCGTCAGCAGGGTAAGCCGTACCGCCGCCAACGCATCCTTATCCCGGAGTGCTGCGAAATAAACCTCAGCCCCTTTGCGGAAGGCCTGCATAAACACCGTAATAAGAGGCATAAGCAGCACCAATGCCAGGAACAACAGCGCGATGGAAATCAGAATGATACGCACCGCCAACGGCTCTGTAGTGGAACCGGTTTTGGGCTGGTTGCCGGGGGTATTCAGCCTTCCCGCTACTCCGCCTGCCATGGAATCCGCCCCCTCTCTATCCGTAGCCAGCCGGTTCTGAGGAAAAACAGCCGATTATGCATCATGGACCGACATCCTCCTTCTGGCGCGCCACTGGAGATAGTTAATGATGAGAATCATCAGGAACGAGAACAGCAGCAGCACCACTGCAATGGCCGTGGCCCCCGTATAATCGAACTGCTCCAGCTTCATCATGATCAAAAGAGGGGCGATTTCCGTCTTCATGGGCATGTTGCCGGAGATGAACACCACCGAGCCGTATTCCCCGATACCACGGGAGAAGGCCAGGGCGAAACCCGTCAGGAGGGCGGGCAGCACCTCCGGGAGAATAACCCGGAAGAAGGTTTTAAGCCGGTAAGCACCCAGGGAAGCAGCTGCCTCCTCGATCTCCTTGTCCAGCTCCTCCAATACCGGCTGCACCGTCCGCACCACAAAGGGCAGGCCGATGAAGACCAGGGCGATGGTGATGCCCATCGGTGAATACGCCGATTTGATCCCGATTTTGGCGAACAGGCTGCCCATCCAGCCGTTTTCGCTGTAAATGGAGGTCAAGGCGATCCCGGCTACCGCCGTTGGCAGGGCAAAGGGCAGATCCACCATGGCATCGATGATTTTTTTGCCGGGGAATTTGTAACGCACCAGCACCCAGGCTACCAAAAGTCCGAAGAAGGCATTAATAAGAGCAGCGGATAAAGAGGTGGTGATGCTGATCCGGTAGGAGGCCAGGACACGGTCATCGGTGACCGTGTCCCAGAACTTCCCGAGGCCCATGGACACGGATTTCAGAAACAACGCGGATAAGGGAAACAGCACGATGACACTCAGATAGAAAATCGTGTATCCCATGGATAGGCCGAAGCCGGGCAGCAAGTGCCGCCGTTTGGTCAAGCTGCTCATACCAACACTCCCGTTTTAGCCGGCTGATCCGGTATAAAATCGTTTAAGCCTCGAAACCGGCAAAGCCGGTTAGAGGGTGGTTCTATCCGAAGCACCTTATTTGGACGGCTTATAAATTTGGTCGAATACGCCGTTGTCGGCAAAATGGGTCTTCTGCGCGTTGGTCCAGCCGCCGAAATCCTTGTCGATGGTCACCAGCTTGATGCTGGGGAACTTATCCGCATACTTCTTGGCTACGGACTCCAAACGCGGACGGTAGAAGTTCTGGGCGGCGATTTCCTGGCCTGCTTCGGTATAGAGGTATTCCAGATACGCCTTGGCCACCTCGGCGGTGCCCCGTTTCTCAGCCACCTTATCCACAATGGCTACCGGAGGTTCAGCCAGAATGCTGATGGACGGATTGACGATTTCGAATTTGCCCTCGAATTCCTTCAGGGACAGGTAAGCCTCATTCTCCCAAGCGATCAGGACATCGCCGATGCCCTTCTCCACGAAGGTGGTGGTGGAGCCGCGGGCGCCGGAGTCCAGAACAGGCACGTTCTTGAACAGCTTGGTGACAAATTCCTTGGCTGCCGCTTCATCCCCATTGTTTTTCTCTTTGGCATATGCCCAGGCAGCCAGGTAATTCCAGCGGGCGCCGCCGGAGGTTTTCGGGTTCGGCGTAATGACGCTGACGCCGGGCTTCACCAGATCATCCCAATCCTTGATGCCCTTGGGGTTGCCCTTCTTCACCAGGAACACAATGGTGGAGGTGTAGGGGGAGCTGTTATCCTTGAGCTCGGATTGCCAGCCTGTTTTGATCTGGCCGGAATCTACGATGGAGTCGATATCATAGGCCAACGCCAGCGTAACCACATCCGCCTCCAGGCCGTCCACTACCTTCCGGGCCTGGGCCCCTGAGCCGCCATGGGACTGCTTCACGGTGACGGTTTGGCCGGTTTTTTGCTTCCAGTAATCGGAAAAGGATTTATTGTAGGCTTCATAGAGCTCCCGGGTCGGGTCATAGGAAACATTGGTCAGCTCCACAGCCTTGGGAGCCGGTGCGGTGGATGCCGCTGCCGCTGCTGAACCTGCCGGAGCGGAGGTCTCCTCCTTGCCGCCGCAGCCGGCCAGAATACCTACCAACGCAAGTGATACCGCCGTCGCCGCCAAAACATGTTTTTTCATATGTTCTCTCCTGCCTTCAGGTTGAATTGGGTGGGGATCGCCGGTGGTCCGGTAGATCATAATTAATCCTATAAATTTACTATGATTTATATTGTGCTCATTTTAGCACCCCGCCTTCCCTTTCGTCAATGGTTTGGGCGAAGTTTTATTTCATTTTTTGGAAGTGTCCATAAGAATTTCTTATAGTAAGGTCAAACGCCGCTCAACAGTAACGATGCTATTTTATTCCAAGAGGTAGGCAGATGTTCCCTGTATTGGGCGGTTTTTCGAGCCCATCTTCCACAAACGGCAAAACCGCTTGGATTTCCCGCCCTTCTTGTGGGATAGGCCGCATTCTTTTTGCTCTGTTTCCCATGATAAGATGGAAGGGATGGCTCTAATAAAGGGGGGGATGCGGTTTGAGAAAACATCCGGACAGAATCAAAGCCGCAGCTTCGCGGAACATGCTCTACAGACTCTCCTTCAAGCAGCGCATCTGGGCCTCCTTCGTGCTGCTGATCACGCTGGCCATTGCCGCCACCGGCTCCATTTCCTACTTGATTGCCTCCCGGGTGGTCCAGAAGAACGCCTTCCAGTCCAGCCAGGACACGGTGAACAAAGCCGCCCAGATCGTAGACGACAAGCTGCGCAACACGGCCAACTCTGTACGTGCGCTGATGCTCAGCGACCCCTTCAAACAATTGCTCCGCGATGTGCAAAGCGGCAATGTTAGCCGCTATTATCATCATCTCTCTGCCCTGCAGGCGGTTTTTTCCCAGGCCAACTTTAGCGACCCGCTAATTGAGAATATACTGGTGGCCACACCCATAGGGGAATTCTATTTCCTGAACTTTGTGCGCAACCCCACAGCCTCCTTTTACAACACGGATATGTACCGGGAGATCAAAACCACCCGCCGCGGCGTATGGGTCCAAGGCCACGAGGATACCTTTTTCTCCAGCAGGCAGCGGGTGCTGTCCCTGGTGGTGGAGGGGGTAGGCGAGGATCCCCAGTTTCCTCCCTTCGACACCTATGTCATCGTCAACATTAAGGAAAGAGAGCTCCTGCGGCTGTCCACCCAGAATCTGTCCAAGGACGGGCGGGAGTATTATGTAATTAATCCCCAAGGGGAGCAGGTGATCCATTCGGACTCCTCCCCGGTTTGGGGAGACGAACCTCCGGATTTCCCGAAGCTGATGGGCGAAGAGGATCAGGGCTCTTTTTTCTATGCTGGCAAATCGGAAACCTACATGCTGAACTATAAACGGCTGGACATTAACCACGACCGGGGCTGGATGGTGGTTGGGGTACAGTCCAAGGACCAGCTGCTCCGGGAGGTTAGCCAGATCAAACAAACCGCATATCTCACCATGCTGGGTTTTGTGCTGCTGTCGCTGCTTTTCGCCAACAAGCTGACCACTGTGCTTCTCCGGCCGCTGTATAAGCTGCAAACCCTGATGCGCCGGGTGGAGGACAATGATCTCTCCGTCCGCTTCGAAAGCAAATTCCAGGACGAGGTGGCCCAGGTGGGCTCCCGCTTCAACCGGATGCTCGATGAGATCACCCGGTTGATTGAGGATGTGCGGAAGGGTGAAACCGAGAAACGCAGGTCCGAGATGAAGGCGTTGACCGCCCAGATGAACCCGCATTTTTTCTATAACACGCTGAATACCATCTACTGCAAATCGGTCCTTGGCGAAAATGAGGATGCCAGCGCCATGATTCTGGCCTTGTCGGACATGTTCCAGCTGAGCCTGAATGCCGGCAAGGAGCTGATTCCGCTTCAGGACGAGCTGCGCCATGCGGAGCAGTACGTGGCCATCCAGCAAATCAGCTACGAGAATCTGTTTCTATATGAGACGGAGGTGGAGGAGGAGCGGCTGCTCCAATGCCTGGTACCGAAGATTATCCTGCAGCCGCTGGTGGAGAACAGCATCCTCCACGGCTTCCGCAACCGGCGGAGCGGCGGGGAAATCCGCGTAACCGTCAGGTCCGGCGACGGCATTCTGCGGCTTACGGTAGAGGATAACGGCGAGGGGATCCCTTCTGCGAATGCCGCAGACTCTCCCTCCGTGGAAAACCGCCCCCGTTCCCGTCATGGCTACGCCCTGCCTAATATTACTCACCGTCTGCAGCTGTACTTCGGCAACGAAGCCGGTATGGCCATGACAAGCCGTCCCGGGGAAGGGACCTCCGTTGAAATATGGCTGCCCATCGTAGAGGAGGAGCATAAGGATGAACGGTAAACGCTTGAAGCTGTGTGTCATTGACGACATCAAAAGTGTGGCCGATATGATTACGACCCGGATTCCCTGGGAGGAGCATGGCATCGAAACGGCGGGCAGTGCGCTTGATGGAGATGAGGGGCTGGAGCTGGTGCTGCGGGAGAAGCCGGATATTGTGCTCTCCGATATCCGTATGCCCCGTATGGACGGGCTGGAGATGACCCGCCGGATTCTCGAGGCTTTGCCCCACTGCAAGGTGATCATTCTCAGCGCCTATACGGATTTTGCCTACGCCCAGCAGGCTATCCGGCTGGGTGCCTTCGACTTTGTGAAGAAGCCCTTCTCCGTCAAGGAAATTGCCGACATTGTGCTGAAGGCCCGGGACGCCCGGCTGGAGGAAATGCAGGAGCAGGCCCATGTGCAGGCGATGGAGCAGAAGATGCGGGACAGCCTGCCTGTGCTGCGGCAGGAGTATTTTCACCTCCTGATGCATCATTCCACCGACATCCCCAGGGCGGCGGCCCGTTGGGAATTCCTCCAGCTGGAGCTGGTGCCGCGGGATTTTGCCGTGCTGATTGCGGAAATTGACCACTTGTCGGAGAAATACCGGGACATGCCCGTCCAGGAGATGGAGCTGGTCCGCTTCTCCCTGCAGAATATTATGGAGGAAACCGTGGCCCGGTTCACCAAGGGCATCATCTTCCGGGAATCCATGAACCGCTATGTGGTGGTCATCAATTGCCGGGACGATGCCGAAGCCCTTGCTGTAGCGGAGGCCTGCTGCGTGAACATTGGCACCTATACCAAATTCACCATTTCCATCGGAACCGGCCTCTACGCGGCAGGGGTTGATGAGCTGCCCCGCTCCTACAGCCAGGCTCTGAAGGCCTTGTCCTATCACTTCTATACCGGGGGCAACGGGGCGCTTGGCTTCGGTGCATTGACCCTGGAACGGGAGCCTGTGCCGGAGACCTTCTTCTCCCGGGAGCAGGAGCTTCTCTTCGCCCTGCGCTCCGGCAACAAGGACAAGTGTATCCCGCTCTTGGAGGGGATGCTGGACAGCCTGACCGGCGAGCTGGGCGTTCTTCCCGCTCCGGAATATGTGGAGACCCTCATCTGCGAGCTGGCCTCCAAGCTCTACCGGGTGCTTCTGGAGCTGTTCCCCCAGAACCAGCTCACCTCCTTCGAAGCACGGCTGGCCGTCATCAAAAGCGCAGGCCCTGTGTCCTTCCAACGCCTCCGGGAGCTTCTGCTGGAGTTTACCAGAGAGGGCTGCGAACGGGTAGAGGGCAGCCGTCGGCTGGAATCCCGGCGGATTATTCTGGAGGCGATGACCTACATCCGCTCCCATCTGCAGCTGGATTTGAGCCTGGAGCATTGCGCCCGGCAGTTTAATTTCAGCCCCGGCTACTTCTCCAACCTGTTCAAGAAGGAATCGGGTTTGTCCTTCCAGCATTTTGTCATCCAGGAGAAAATGGAAAAGGCCAAGGCTATGCTGCTCTCCGACCACCAGGTGCAGGAGATTGCCCGGGAGCTGGGGTATGAGCACCGCCGTTACTTCAGCGATGTGTTCAAAAAACACACCGGCCAAACCCCCTCCGAGTTCCGGGACGCCAACCTGTAGTCAAACCTGCCCTCCATGTGGAGTTTGCCTCATTATGCTTGAACGGTGCGTCTTCTATAATCAAGGTGCACGAGAGAAAATGACTGATTTTATAAGGGAGGCACACCAAGCATGATGAAAAAAACGGCATTCGCGGCAATGAGCTTGGTTCTGGCGGCAGGGCTTACCGCATGCGGCGGGGGAAGCGACAACAGCAGCGGAAGCACAGGAGCATCCGCGGCACCCTCCACTGGAGCTGGAGCCACCAAGGCCCCTACCGGTGAGAAGGTCAAGCTGACGTATTGGACCGGCGACCGTCATGATACGGACTATATCAAGGAAGTCATCCAGAAATTCAACACCACCAACAAGGACAATATCGAAGTGGAAATGGTGGTCCGCTCCGAGGACTTCGACCAGGCGCTGGATCTGGCCTTTACCTCGGCCCAGGCTCCGGATATTTTCCGGACCAAGGAAAACACCATCCAGATGCATTACAAGAAAGGCTACATGGCTCCTCTGGACGGCTACCTCACCCCTGAGCTGAAGAGCAAATTCCCGGCCATGGACGAGTTGAACTCCTTCGAAGGCAAAATGTACAGTCTGCCCAACTACGGCACCACCATGCGGATGGTCTACAATCTGGATCTGTTCGAAAAAGCCGGCATCAAAACCCCTCCCACTACCCTGAAGGAAATGGTAGAGGACGCCAAAAAGATTACTGCGGTGGGTAAGGCCAGCGGCGCCTACGGCATCGCCTTCAACCTGAAGAGCCCCAACAGCTCCCTGGGACGCTCCGCCCGGCTGATCGCGGAGCTCAGCGGCTACGGCGGCTTCGGCTATGACTTCAAAACCGGTCGCTTCGACTTCAATGGCTGGAAGGAAATCATCAACTCCTTCAAGCAAATGAAGGATGATGGCAGTATGCTGCCTGGTGTGGAATCTCTGGACATCGATCCGCTGCGGGCCCAGTTCGCCGAAGGCAAGATCGGCATGTACATGTCCTACTCCTCTGAGCCCGGCGTATACAAGAACCAGTTCCCCGCGAAGATCCGCTGGGCAGCCGCTCCGGCACCGACGATTACCGGTGAAGTGAAGGGCGCCTCCGGCTTCCTGGGCGGCCAATGGCTGGCCATCAGCAAGGATTCCAAGCATAAGGATGAAGCATGGAAATTCCTGAGCTACATGTACCAAAACGAGGTTCTGCAGACGTACCATGAAAAGGGCTTCGGCATCTCCATGGTTCCTGAAGTGGCTGCCAAGGCCAAGGCTCCGGACATCGGCGGCATCGAAGGGTTCCTGCCCAACAAGTCCGATGGCGTATGGCCCATCTCTCCCACCGTCAATGTACAGGGCATCAAGTATTATGACGCGTTCTTCAAGTATATTCTGGAGGGCGGCGACCTGAACAAGATGGTTGACGATCTGAACAAACGCTATAATGACGCATTGGATAAAGCCGTTGCAGCCGGCGAAGTCAAGGCAAAGACCATTCCGGATTTCGATCCGGCGAAGCTTGGCGGCAAGTACGCCAAATAATGACCCGGCGGTGAAGGAAAGGCGGGAAGGCACAGATTGCATCTGCTGTCTCGCCCGCCTCTTTTATGCCCGGGACCCGATCCTCACCGACTGAAAGGAGGAGCATCATGAATTCCATCCGTAAAACCGTCTTTTCCTATAGTTTTATTCTGCCGAGTTTGTTTCTGACTCTGGCCCTGGGAATCTACCCCATCGCCTGGGCCATGCGCTACATGTTCTATGATTACAAGGGCTACGGCCAGGAGCGCTTCGTCGGGCTGGATAATTTCCGGCAGCTGTTCCAGGACGGCCAGTTCTGGGACTCCGTCGTCAATACCTTCGTATATGCCGGCGGCAAGCTGATCATCACCCTGCCCCTGTCCCTGGTGCTGGCCGTCCTGCTGAACCGCGGTCTCAGAGGGCGCCACTTCCTGCGGGCCGTTTATTTTATGCCTACCGTCATCAGCTCGGCGGTTATTGCCGTTGTGTTCTTCAATATCTTCAACTCGTATAACGGCATCCTGAATCAGTACCTGGTGAAATGGAATATCGTGGACCGGAGTGTGGACTGGCTGGGTGCCGACCTGGCCATGCTGACCACCATTCTGGTAGCCGTCTGGGGTGCGGTGGGCAACTATATGCTGCTGTTTATCGCGGGTCTCCAGAATATCCCCGAGGATGTGTACGAAAGCGCAGCCTTGGACGGGGCCAACAAACCCCAGCAGTTCTGGTTCATTACCCTGCCCATGCTGGGTCCGGTGCTGCAGATGGTCATTATGCTGGCCATTATTAATGCCCTTAAAGGTTATGAAAGCATTATGGTCTTTACGGAGGGCGGCCCTATCGGCAAAACAGAGGTGATGTTCCTCTATGTTTACAAGCTGTTCTTCCCAATAGCGGGCCAAGGCAACCTGGTGGAGCAGCAGATGGGCTACGGCAGTGCGGCGGGTTTTGTTACCGCTCTGATTGTGGGCACCATCACCCTGATTTACCAATTGGCCTCCAAACGCCTGAACCGGTTGTAAGCAGCCTTGCGGCGGTGCCGCCGCAGCTGCAGAAAGGAGCATTCCGACATGAGCACACAGCTATCCGTACCTCTTGGGACCTCTTCCGAACGGCGCTTCTCCCTTTCCAGGGTGTTGAGCAAAACCGTCCTTTGGCTTTTCCTGCTGGGCATGGCCTTCCTGACGGTGATTCCCGTTCTTCTGGCCTTTCTCGGCTCCTTCAAAACCAATGCGGAGCTGACGGCAGGGGCTACCTTCTTCCCGTCCTCCTGGCAGTTCTCCAACTATATGCAGGCCTGGCAGCAGGCTAACTTTTCCCGCTTCACCCTGAACAGCCTGTGGATCAGCGCCACCGTCACCGTAGGCACCCTGGTCGTCACCGCCATGGCCGCCTATGTGGTGGACCGGATGAATTTCCCCGGCAAACGCATCTACGTGGGGATTCAGGCAGCAATGATGTTTATCTCCATCGGCGCCGTTGTGCTGCGTCCCCAGTATAATCTGATGATCAAGCTGCATCTGCATACCTCGTTGTGGGGCGTCATCCTTATCCTGATCAGCGCCCATGCTTATATTTTCTTCATCCTGTTGAGCTTCATGGGGGCGATTCCCCGGGATCTGGATGAGGCGGCCCTGATTGACGGCTCTTCCCCGGCCTCCACCTTCTGGCGGATTATTCTGCCTCTGCTGCGTCCGGGACTGGGTGTTGCCGCCTTGTTCACCTTCCGCGGGGCCTGGAACGAGTATCTCCTGCCGCTGGTCTTCACCATGAGCAGCCCCAAGCTGCAAACCCTGACTGTCGGCCTGGCCAACCTGCGCTACGGCGCTTCGGCTGCTTCCCAAACCCACTACATGATGGCGGGAGCGTGTTTGTCCATCCTGCCGCTGCTGTTGGTATACATGCTGGCCAACAAGTCCTTTATGCAAATGACGGCGGGGTCTGTAAAAGGCTGAGTTTTTCGGCTCCACCTTAAATTCCGGGATAAAAAAATGAAAATCCGGCCCGGGGACAGCGGGTCGGCGGCTTTATAATGAAGGCGTAACCATAAATCAGTCCCCTAAGAGACTGCGACCAAATAAGCATATGCTTGCGAAGTGGCGTTTGCTTTTCCAAACGCTCAAGTACCGCTAATTGGCTCGCAGCTCCTAAGTGACACGATGCTTCGGGGTTAATCGTCCGATTTGGACGTTTCACCCATCGCACAAGCAAGGCGCTCATTTTTTACTATCCTATCTGCCCAGGAGGTTTACCGCATATGTCTCTGCCCATCATCGGCGATCTGAAATCCAGCAGCGTTGTTGTCCGCCATCCGGCCAATCCCATTCTGACTCCGGCGGATGTGCCTTATTCCCCCGCATTGGTGTTTAATGCCGGCGTAGCCAAGTTCCAAGGCAAATATGTTATGGTGTTCCGCAATGATTACGGCGATCCCGTCAACAAAACCCTGCTGCCGGCCGGCACCACCAATCTGGGTCTGGCCTACAGCGACGACGGCGTTAAGTGGGATGTGCAGCCGGGTCCCTGCTTCGGTTTAAATGATAAAGAAATCGTGCGCACCTACGACCCCCGGCTGACGGTGATCGACGGCCGCGTGTATATGTGCTTCGCAGTAGACACCAAACACGGCGTCCGCGGCGGCATTGCCGTTACCGATGACTTCGAGCACTTCGAGGTTCTGTCCATGACAGCCCCCGACAACCGCAACATGGTGCTGTTCCCTGAGAAAATCGGCGGACGTTATGTGCGTCTGGAACGGCCTTTCCCGGTATACAGCCGTGGCGGCCAGGACCGCTTCGACATGTGGATTTCCGATTCCCCGGACCTGAAATACTGGGGTAATACGGAGCTGCTGCTGGCTGTGGAGCAGGTGCCCTTCGCCAACGACAAGCTGGGCCCGGCGGCGCCTCCCATTAAAACAGACAAAGGCTGGCTGACCATGTTCCACGCTGTGGACCGGGATCCCTCCCGTGGCAAAAACGGCTGGGAGGACACCTGGAAGAAGCGCTACACCACCGGGATTATGCTCCTGGACCTGGAGAACCCGTACAAGGTTATCGGCATGAGCCAGGAGCCCCTGCTGGCGCCGGAGGCCGTCTACGAAAAGGACGAAGGCTTCCGCACCAATGTCATTTTCCCGGGCGGCATGATCCTCGAGGACAGCGGCGAGGTCAAAATCTACTACGGCGCAGCGGACACCGTGGAATGTTTGGCCACCGCGCATGTGGATGATCTGCTGGCTCTTTGTTTGAAGAAGTAAGGTGTGTGGACGGGCCGAATATATCGACCCTCTGCCAGCCTGTTTTGGTGTGGGCGGGCCATGTGGTTTCGTGATAGCGGACTGTTCCCTTCCGCTATCACGCCTTCACCCCACCGCGAGACCGGAATAGCGGAAGCCCCGCTTCCCCTATTCCTCCCCTGCCTCTCTCGCGGCCACCCCACTGAAAAAAGCCTCCGGCCCGTTCACTCCGGCCGGAGGCTTTTTCCCACTACTACAAATGGATGCCTGCGTTGAACTGATCCAGGTCATCGCTGGAAGGATCAAACAAATCCGGGCCCGGGTCCCGGAACTGCTCGGCGGCATTCCTCGCCACCATAGCCTCCGCTTCCTCTCGGGTATCGGCCTGCCGCTTATACCGGGGCAGCTCCGCGGCTTCCTCCCCTGCCAGATACGCCTCCGGCAGATCCTCCGTCACCGTATGGGCCGGGATGGGGACACCTGCCAAGCCGTAGGCATTGGAGTATACCTCCTGCTCCGGCTGCGCCTCCGTCTCCAACAAAATCCCGCCATGGGCTTGGGCGATCTCCAGTGCCGCCACCAGATCTCCCTGGCGGATGGTCAGCTGGAGCACCGGTTTATGCTCGGGATGGCGATGCTCCAGCATCTGGCCGCTGAAACCCAGCTCCTGCAGGGTGTCCAACGCTAACAGAGCCGCTTTTTTGTCCGCAAATTGAAAATAGATGGGAGCCAGCATCGTAAAGGTCCCCTTTCTTGGCCATATGCACGTTTTGGTCACCTAGGGCCTGCCTTCAAACCCGCTTGAGGGCAGCTTTACCCATCTTTTCGCCCCTCGGAGTTTAAAGACAAGCCCTGCTTAGCTTGCCCGCAGGTTGCCTTTTTCTTGCATAACACCAAGGAGGTCTGATCCGGCTAGCCTACAGCCCGTTCATGCCGAACATCCGCGAGGCCATCTTGCCGAAGAAATAACCCAGCGGCAGCATTACCAGTGCTTCTACGGGGTTGCCGCTTAACAGTCCGGTTAACAGCCCCAGCCAGGCACAGGCCGGTCCCGTGAGGCTGCCGCCCGCTTTGACGAAGGCCTCCAGCCGGACCGTATCCTTCCACGGGAACAGCCGGACATATTCCTCCGTGGCCGCTTCCCGGGCAAAGGATTTGGACATCCAGGCAAACAGTGCTCCTGTGGCCACGGCCACGATCAGACGGATGGTGCTGTTGGGGCAAACCGCCACTGCCGTCGTAGCCGCCAGCAGTAGCATGCCCGCCAGCTTGAGCTTGGAGCCGTTGCGCAGAATCCCCTTAATCAGGGACTCGGCCAGCACATTCTCCTGGGTGCGCTCCTTAAACAGCTTGCGGGAGGCTGGGAATAGGAAGGCCCGCTTCTTCTTGGACCTTGTTTTCCGCGGAACACGATATCCGGCTGCACTCATCAGCATCCCCGCCAGCTTCATCCGCTCCTCCCGCTCCCGCTGGGCATCCTTATAAAAGGTGCCCCTGGCCCGGATCCGGGCAGGAACCAGCCAGAACAATGGCGCCGCCAGACACAGCGCGATCAGCGCCGCATAAAGATGGCTCACCGACGTCCAATGAGTGAGGAAGCCAAACACCGCAGCCAGCACCGGAGTGGCGATAATCCGGATGGCCACACTTCTCCAGCCGGATGCCGCCAGCTCCAGCTGCTGCTTGCCCAGCATCAGGTAAATTTTGACCAGATACGTCAGAAGAAACAGGAACACCGCCTCCAGCGGGTTCACCCCGTAGCCGTTACGCAATAGGGGATACAAAAGCACCCCCATCCCTGCCAGCACCAAGGCGCTGACGGTTAGGGAAAAGGCCGTCCCCGTTCCCACCAGCTTGCGGAACCAAGCGGTCCGCTGGACCAGGAACAGCTGGTCCGCCTCCTCCACATAATACCGGATGGTGCCGGTGATGGCCGCTACGAATAAATAGGCCCGGAACACGGTATACGGCACGATTTCCAGCCACACCGGCGTTCCTTTCCACCAGGAAATATATTGATAAATCAGCACGGCGGCTGCAGGCAGCACAATATAAAGGGCGATGACCCAGTCTATAGCCATTTTCCACGCCCGGTACTGGAATCCAGCATTACTTCGGATCCGCTGCCAGGCTACTTTTTGGGGAGTGAGCATGTTACTCATCTTGGAAAGCCTCCTATTCGAAGTTGCTTACGGGAACGGCCTTGCCTTGCGGCAAAGCTTGGGGGGCGTATGCCCATCCTAGGTAAGCGCATGAAAGCAATCGAACAGGGATGCCCCGGGCAACCCGCATTTGGCGCGGATATCCGGCATCTGGCCCGAGGCGATCAGCTTGCCTTCATTCACCAGCAAAAAGGAGCTGCAAATCCGCTCCGCCGTATCCAGCACGTGGGTGGACATCAGGACGCCCGCCCCGCGTTTGCGCTCCGAATCCAGCATGTCGAGAAACTCCTTGATAGCCCGCGGATCCAGCCCGATGAAGGGCTCGTCCACAATATACAGCTCCGGCTCATGGATGAAGCCGATAATAAGCATCAGCTTTTGCTGCATCCCCTTGGAAAAACCCGTAGGCAGATCATGCTTTGCCCCTGTTAACCGGAAGCGCTCCAGAAGCTCAGTCGCCCTCGCCTCGAAGGTAGCGTCATCCAGACCGAAGGCTGAGGCCGCCAGCCGCAGATGCTCCCACAGAGTAAGCTCATCGTAGAGCACGGGATGCTCGGGAATGTACGCGTAGTTGGGCGATCCGCCGGGAAACTCCACCTTGCCCTTCACATCCTTAAGTAATCCCAGAACCGCCTTGATCGTGGTGCTTTTGCCTGCGCCGTTGGGGCCGATCAGCCCCACCAGCTCCCCTTCCCCCACCGTAAATGCAATATCCGAAATGACGCGGCTTCGGCCCTCATAACCCGCTTCCTCGATTTGAACCGTCAATTTTCCCATTTGGCAGCCTACCTTCCCTTCCACATACCATAAAATCAATAGTCTCATTATAGCAGGCTTTGGCAAGCCGGGCACACTCTGTCTGGAAAAGACTGGACTTGCAGCCGAACGGCCTGCTCCAGACCCTTCCTCCGGTGAAACCGCCGCCGAGCTAAGCCGTATAAACGCATATCGGCAAGAACATTTCAAGGAGATGAACGATATGGAAAACTGGGAGTACAAAACCCTTAAGGTGGAAACAAAAGGCTTTTTCGGCGGCAAGGTTGACCTGCACGAGCTGGAGGAGGAGCTCAATGCCCTTGGCCGTCAGGGCTGGGAGCTGACCAACACCTTCGACACCAGCATGGGCCAAGGCGCTTCCCGAGAGGTCGTTTGCATCTTCAAAAGAAACCGCTCCTAACCCGGAACACCCACCTCACCCGGCCTGTAAAGGGCCGGTTTTTTTGTGTGCCTCGGCTTCAGGTAATTTCCGCTTCAACCAAACTCTCCCTATCCCGCACAATCCACCCGGACATAAGATAAGGAGTATACATACATATCACCGGAAAAATCAGAAGACGCGGAGGTTGTTTTATATGGGAGTCAGGCGTTTAACTGCAGCCGACCATACAGAAGTGCTTGCCCTGTTTGGAAAAGAGGCTGACCATTACCATTTTCTACTCGATGATCTGAAATGGAACGGCTACGCCGGAGAGCAATTTCTGGTTTTCGGAGAAATGGAGTCAGGACGGCTGGTGTCTTTACTGCTGAACAACTTCAATAATCTGACCTATTATAGTCCGGATGACCGGGAGCCCGAAGCTTATCGGCATATTCTGGAACAGCTGTCCTTTGCCAAGGTATCCGGACCTGACAGACTGGTCGAGCGGATCTGCAAGAATCTTACTCCCGCCACAAGCATCCTTTCCCGCATGGGTATGGTAAAACAGGCGATTCCTCTGAGCGACTCCCCAGATACCGCTGTTTGTACGATAACCACCAGAGAGGAGCTGCGGGAGCAGTATCGACTCCTTCTGTCCGCAGCAGAATACACCAGCTTATCCGGCGACGAAGAAGGGTACATCAGCCGGGAGTGGAACAGACTCAACTCCTCCACTGACCGGACAGTCTATCTCCGTTTAGATGGCAGGATGGTGGCGTCTGCCTCTACCTTCCACGAACGGCAGCACAGTGCCCTCATTACCGGCGTGGTAACCCATCCGGATTACCGAAACAAAGGCTATGCCGCACAAGTGCTGGCTGCCCTGTTTAACCAACTGCTGCAGGAGGGAAGATTCCCTTATTTGTTCTACACCAATCCGGCTGCCAGAAGCGTCTACCTCCGCGCGGGAATGAAGGAGATTTGCCCCTGGCGGGTAACACTGCTGGAGGGATAACGGCAGCTAGCAGCGTATTCTAGGAATTGTGGAGGGCGAGCGCACATGGTAACGTGACTCCCAGCCTCTTCCGAAATGTAAAAGTGCATTTATTTTGTAGACAAACCTTCGTTTTTACGGTCTATCCTGCAAAAGTGCAGTTATTTTCGTCAGATGGGAGCAAGATGTGCCCCGCTGAGGAAAATAGATGTACTTTTGCATTTGAGGGCAGGAAGAGGCGGAATTCCAGCAGATTAGCTGCACTTTTGCAGGATAAGGCTAGATTTGTTTGATCTTTGTACCACACGGAGTGGGGTTAGATCCAACAACAACCGAAAAAGCGGCAAATAAGGACCGGGGTGTCCGTTACCCCACTCCCTCCTTATTGCACACCCCGCTGCCCCTCCCCCTCACACCGCCGCCCACCAAAAAAAGCCGCCCTCCTCCTTGGCGGGAGAAGGACAGCCTTTGCAAGCCCCGGCGGTGCCGTGGCAGTGCCGGGGCGGTGCCGTGGCAGGTTTGTTCTACTTGGCCTTTTCCATAAAGGCCTTGATCTTGGAGTCGTCAATATCGTAGCCCATATCGGCCGCGGCATTCTCCACTGCCCAATCGTAAACGCCAATGGTCGACTGCTGCTGGCCATCCTTGATAAAGACAAGCGTCGGCACCCACTTGATCTGGGTCAGCCCGTATTTGCCGGAGGCCACCATCTTGGCATAGGCCTTGTTGTTGCTTTCATTGAAGGTGTCGATCCGCTCCACCTTGACCCCAGTCTGGCTGCTCAGCTTGTCCAGCACCGGCATCACCTTGTGGCAGTGAGGACAGCTGTTGCCCCAGACCAGCAGCACAAAGGTGTCCTTGTTCTCCAGCTTTTTCTCTATGGTCGGACCGTCGCTGGACACCTCGAAGTTGCTGATCCAGGCTTTTTCCTTTAGATAAAAGCGAAGGTTTTCGGCATTGGCCAGCGTTTCCGCCGGGATCGGCTTTTGGCCGAAGTAAAAAGAAGTGCGGTGGTTGCCTTCATAAATAACCTTCATCACAGGCAGCTTCTCCGGTGTCGAGTCCCCGTCCAGAGCACTGTACACCGGTACCTTCAGGCGGGCGTCCTTCTGAAGCTCTAGCAGCTTCTTCAGGTCGGCCTCCGACAGCTCCTGCTTGCCGGCCATATCCTTCACCAGCCCGTCCAGTTCTTTTTCCTGGTCGGCATTCAGCTTGCCGTTTTTCACCAGATTCAGGGCCTTGCGGTAATTCAGCATGACATTGTTCAGTTGGTCCTTGCTGTTGGCATTGCCAGCCAGCTTCAGCTTGGACAGCCCCGCCTCCAGGCTGCGCACTTCCTTATACCCGTCAACCAGCTTTTTGTTATCCTTTTCATACTTGTCCAGCTTGCTTTTGTCCTTTGCCACATCGATGGTTACCAGATCGAACTTTTCTGACTTGGACAGCTCCGTCAGCGCACCAAGCAGGCTTTGCGATTGGACGGAGCTGTCATAATAAAGGACAACGCCGTTCTGGATGGTTTCCAACTCGGTATTTGCCCCCCGCGAAGCCTCATTCCCCGTCTTGCTTCCGCAGCCGGCGGCCAGCACCACAAGAAGGACCAAAGTCAACAAGCTTTTGGCCAGTTTCAACTCCCGCACCTCATTTCACTATGTAAAAAAATAGGTTATAAGAAATAATACCCTAAAATACACCGATCTGACCAGCGGCTTTTTTCCTGTTAATTCCATTTGAACGAAGCCTTCTGCAAAAAAGCAAAAACGGCCGGATTCCCGGCCGCATGATTAACGGTTTTTGGAGGTTAACCCAACCTGACTTAGAGCCAACCGAAGAGCAGCTGGTAAATCACATAGGCGAGGGCTATGGAAATCGGAATCGTTATAATCCACGTCATGACCATCTTGCCCACAACACCCCAGTTAATAGACTTGTAGCGGATGGCCGAGCCGGTACCGATAATGGACGAGGTAATAACATGCGTAGTGGACAATGGCAGACCCAATGCTGTACCCGATTGGAGGATAACCGTAGAGGTCAGGTCCGATGCGAAGCCGTTCATGGGTTCGATCTTGATGATCTTGCGGCTGACGGTTTCGATGATCTTCCAGCCGCCGATGGACGTACCCAGCGCCATGGAGGTGGCGGCAGCCAGCTTGACCCATATCGGAACAGACATATCCGTGTGGAAGTTTCCCGCTACCAGGGCAAATACGATAATCCCCATTGCCTTCTGTGCATCATTGGCCCCGTGGGAAAAGGATTGCAGTCCCGCAGACACAATTTGCAGCAGCCGGAAGTTCCGGTTCACCTTGCCGGGGCTTCGGTTGCCCAGCACCTTTACGATCTGGCGGATAAGAACCAGCATCAGAAAGCCCAAGCCGAATGCCAGGAAGGGAGAAAGAATCAGGCCCAGTACAATCTTTTGGAAACCGCCCCAGTGAAGAGCGTCCATGCCCGCACCGGCAATAACCGCACCGGCCAAAGAACCGATAAGCGTATGGGAGGACGACGACGGAATGCCGAAGTACCAGGTGAGCAGATTCCACAGGATGGCCGAAATCAGTGTAGCAGTGATAATCTCCATGCCGTTGCTGACGTGGAACGGATCGGCGATGCTGCCGCCTACGTTTTTGGCGACGCCGTCAAACAGGATGGCACCGACAAAGTTCAGCACAGCCGCCATCAAAATGGCAACTCTTGGTGAAAGGGCTTTGGTGGACACAGCAGTAGCGATAGCATTGGCCGTATCATGGAAACCATTGATGAAGTCGAACAACAAGGCCAAGGCAACAATAATAATGATGAATGTCACGATAATCCCCCTGAATGTTTCCTTGAGTCTAACAAGAGCTGTCACGTGCTCCATTTGCCATCATATCACAATTTACCGTACTTGTATTAAGATTTTGTAAACAAAGCGACAACTTTCACCGTAAACTTTCAGCCAAGTTTAACAAAATGTTTATATTTCCCCCGCAATATTTGTAGTATGGCTATCCCTTGGAAATTTCATCCGCCGCTCCACAAAACGAAAAACCCTACCGCCCTGACTGCAGGGCGCATAAGGTTCTTCTGCGGGAGATGCTGTGAAGGGATCAGCGGACAGGATTCAGCTTGTTCAGGAAAAAGAGAGCAATCGTCCCCGGTCCGGAGTGGGCGCCTACCGCACCGCCAATCTGGGAAATTACGAATTCCTTGCAGCCGAAGCGCTCGCGGATCATGTCGCGCAGACTGTGGGCCGTCTCGATATCATCCCCGTGGGAGATGCCGATGACCTGCTGGTCCTGACTGATTCCCCGCTCCTCCATGATGGCCACCATCCGGTCTAACACCTTGCGACGGCCGCGCAGCTTCTCGATGGGGATCAGCTTGCCGTCCTCCACGTGCAGCACCGGCTTAATGTTCAGAAGCCCGCCGATAAAAGCAGCAGTTTTGCTGACACGGCCGCCCCGGTACAGATACTCCAGATTATCTACAGTGAAAATATGCTCCATATGAAGGGCGTGGAACCGGATCGCCTCGGCAATCTCCTCCTGGCTTTTACCTTGAGCAGCCAGCTCCGCCGCCTTCAGCACCACCAGACCGAAGCCCATGGAGGCGTTTTTGGTATCGATAACCTCAAGCTTTACATCCGGGTAATCCTCCAGAATTTCATTCTTCGCCAGGACGGCGGACTGGTAGGTTCCGGACAAGGCTGAGGAAAATGCCACATAGATGCAGGTATCGCCGTTCTCTGCATGACGCTGGAACACTTCCCGGAAGATTTGAAGTGGAACCTGGGCCGTTTTGTAAACCTTGCCCTCCCGCATACCCCGGAACATCTCCTGGGGGTTCATGGTTTCTCCGTCCCGGAATTCCTGGTTATCCAGGTAAACCATTAGCGGGAGCACTTCTATGCCATGCTGTGCCACCAGTTCCTTGGGAAGATCGGCAGCGCTGTCGGTTATGATTTTGACGGTCATTCAATCCATTCTCCTTCCTCGTCATGCGCGTTCATCCCTTCAATTGTACACTAAACCTGTACGAGTGCGAAATAGCCCTTTCATAAATGTTGGCAGCTTCCGCTCAGGAACCCGCCCTCACGCCAAAAACCCGGGTTAGCCCGGGTTTGGCAGACATTATTTGCAGAGAAAAGCTTCAAGCTTCACCGGACACATGGCTCCGGCGCCGAGGCAGAATCCGCAGCCCCTCAAAATAGGTGGATAAATACAGGTTATCCTTATCGAAGGCCACATCCGTCACAGGGAAGCCGGTGACCGCCGAGCACAGGTGGAACCGGTCCTTCCAGTACAGAATTTGGTAGAGACCCCGGCTGGTGCAGGCATAAATCCGGCCCTCACAGGATTCCAGCGAAAAAATCCGGATCCCCTTATAATGGTGGGTATTGAAGCGGCCCCGCTTATCTCCGGCGATTAAATTCCCCAACCCGTCGGCCCCCAGCAAATAACCGTGGAGCACACAAAGACTGGATACGGAGCTCCCCAGCTTGAATTCCTCGGAGGACTGGGTATAGCGGTCAAACAGGGAAATGCCTGTAGCACGGGCCATAAATATCATCTGCGGCGTCATAAACAGATCGAACACCACCTCTTCGGAGTAGCTGGTCCGCACCCAGTTATCGTTGAACCTGTACCACAAGCCGTTGCCCGTGGCTACATAGAGGACCCCGCCCTTGCTTCTCAGCCTGTAGCAGGGCACCGTAATCTTGGTTGTCCGCCAGCCGTCTTCCCGCAGCTGGAACAGCCCCTGCTCCGTACAGGCGAAGATTTGACCCTCCTCCGCCTCCAGCCGGTTAACCGTAACGCCCGACGAAAGCTCATGGGGAAGGCGGGACCATGCAGCGGTATTGTCGATACGGAAGATGCCTTCATTCACCGCAGAAGCGTACAGCCTGCCGTCTTCGGCTGCGGCAACAGAGGTCAGCAGCAGTCCGTGCTGGTTTTGCTCATGGAGGAGCGAGTGATTGGTAAGCATCTGGCATCTTTCCTTTTCACGTGGAATCGTTTCCTCCATGTTAATTGATAATGATTATCATTGTCAACAAATGTTTTCTGACAATTTCTCCTCTTTTGCCGACACGGCCTGGTTCAGCGCCGACAGGAAGCCCTCTGCCACCGCCGCCAGAATATCGTTATGGATACCGCTGCCCCGGAAGGTCCGGTTATCCTCCGTCCGGACAGTAATCTGCGCTTCCCCTTGGGCGGTTTCCGAGGCGGAGAGGGAATGGATCTCCATGTCCGTCAGCTCCAGCGGGAAATCCACCGCCTGCTTCATGCAGGCCACAATCGCTTCCACCGGACCGTCTCCGGCGGCGGCGTAAGTCTTCTCCGCACCGGTGCGGTTGTTCCGGAGGGTAACGGAGGCCACCTTGGCCTTACGGTGATTGGAGATCACCTGAAAATCCGTCATGGAGTACGGCCCTGCGCCGCCTCCCGGAGTTTTGTCGAGAATCCGCAGCAGATGTGCGTCGGAAATCACCTTGCATGCGTCAGCCTCTTCCTTGAACTGCTCGGTAAAACGAGCCAGTTCAGCTTCCCCCAGGGTCACTCCATACCGCTCCAGGCGGTGCTTCAGGGCATGGCGCCCGGAATGTTTGCCCAGCACAATCATGTCCCGTGGGATGCCCATTCGTTCCGGGTCCATAATCTCATAGGTGCTCCGGTTCTTCAGAAGGCCGTCCTGGTGGATGCCCGCTTCATGCTGGAAAGCATTGCGCCCAATGATGGGTTTGTTATACGCAATGGGCAGATTCATAATCCGGCTGACCATCCGGGAGGTTTCATAAATTTGCGAGGCGTCGATGCCGGTTGAGAGCCCGCTGTCCTGGCCCCGGGTGGCGATAGCCATAGCCAGCTCCTCCAGGGAGCAGTTGCCCGCCCGTTCGCCGATGCCGTTAATGGTCACCTCCACATGAGTGGCTCCGCCGGCAATGGCCGCCAGACTGTTGGCCACGGCAAGGCCCAGATCGTTATGGCAATGGGCACTGTATTCCACCCTGTCCCCTCCCCGGACATTGGCCCGCACCCGGCGGAACAGGTTTCCGTATTCCTCCGGCAGGGCATATCCCACCGTATCGGGAATGTTGAGGATGGTGGCGCCTTCGGCAATCACCGTTTCCAGCATCTCATACAGGAATTCGTCCCCGGAGCGGGTGGCATCCATAGGGGAAAATTCAATAGTATCCACAAATTGCTTGGCATATGCCACCATATCGCGGGCGATCTGCAGCACCTGCTCCCGGCTTTTTTTCAGCTGAAAATCCATATGAATCTGGGAGGAGGAAAGAAACAGATGCAGCCGGCGCCGGTTGGCATCACGGGTAGCGTTCACGGCGGCGTCAATGTCGCTTTTCACAGCACGGCCGAAGCCACAGATCTCGGTACGCTGCAGCATCCTGGAAATCTCCTGAACGGCCCGGAAATCCCCCGGACTGCTGGCAGGGAAACCCGGCTCGATGGTATCGATGCCCAGCCTCTCCAACTGGCGGGCCAGGACAATCTTCTCCTCCGGATAGAGGCTTGCACCCGGCGATTGCTCGCCGTCCCGTAAGGTTGTGTCAAAAATGCGGATTCTGCGGTTTTCCATAGTTTGGTCATCCTCCTTGGGTGGGTTGGTTAGTTGTCTCTGCCGCAACGCCAAAAGGCCTGCCGGTCTCCTTCATGTCTGAAAGAGACGGCAGGCCATCATGTCCTGTCGCGGTACCACTCTTGTTGATCCGGTGCTGATCCGGACCCGCTTAGCCGCAGCGGAAGCTCCGCTGCGGGCCCGGTAACGGGGGCTAGGCCGTCCGCATGTACTTGTGATTAGCCCTCTTGGGAGAGAGAGGCAGGTCACGTTCCACGCGGCCATTCACGGGCGAGGAAGGAGCCGGACGCCGCCGCGTTGCACCATTTCCGCGGCTCTCTGTAAGGCGTCGGGGGCTCCCGCTCCCGGTCTTTATGTTTATCTGGTATGGGGGAGGAGCGTCAGAGAAGCCAAAAAGCCTGCCGCCCCTCCCCGTGTAGGGAAGAGACGACAGGCTTGTAACCGTCGCGGTACCACTCTTCTTGATTTGCCCTGTTGCCCTTCATGAGATCATGAGGCCCCGGCAAATCCGCTTCGTGCAGCATCATGGCCTCGGCCATAATTCCGCCATCCCGTTACGGGGATGAACCGTCGGCATATACTAATTTCCCGGGCGATGAATCGCCTGCTGAAACGTTCCATACCGCCGCTCCCGGATGAGCTTCCGGTTCTTCACCCGCCGCGTTGCACCGTGCCGCGGCTCTCTCTAGGTGTGAATGTCCCGTACTGGTTCCGATCATAGCGTGTATTGTTATGAGAATTTTCTCATAACTTTAGCATAGTCACCGGAGGGTGTCAACCCTCGATCATTGATTTGATGTTGATTTGAGGCTTGATTATGAAGAACCTCGACTGTTGCTGGCCAGGCTGCTCCTGTTGGAACGTTTGAACGTTTGAACGTTTGAACGTTTGAACCAATTGTACTCGAAATTTCATATACAGAACCGGAAAAATGTCGTTTATGAGCCATATGAACACGATTTTTCGAGCATAATTTCATAAAAACACGGCTGAAGGGTCGACTATATATGAATTTTCGAGTATAACCCGCTAAAATCGAGCATTCGCAAAAATTAAACATGATTTTTCGAGCTCAACTCAGCCAGCCCCACTGTAACCTCCTCGTCCAAGCCCTTGTCATCCATTATCCCTTTCGCTCAGGTTTCCAGTCATTCCTGAGCCATTGGGATAGTATCCAACAAGGTGACCGGAGTAGCTGTCTCCCCACCCGTTCCTGAGCTAAGGAGATAGTACCCAACAAGGGGGCGAGGGACATATGTAGCAGCCCTCCCCCAACCCACCTGCCGCCTCTTCTATTCCCGAAGCCGGACCAGGAAGGTCCGGATTTCATATGGTTTCACCGTTAGCAGCAGCTCGGGGCCTTCTACCGGCTCACCCAGGGGGCGCTCCAGCAGGTCGCATTCCCGGTATGAAAGCACGCCCCAGTCTCCGGCCAGCCGCACGGGGCCCCGCTTGCCGGCGAATTCATGCAGGCGCACCACCGTATCGCTGGAGTCCTCCGCTTTTTTTACTGCATCTATGAATACGTGAGCCGCATCCGTGCGGAATAAGGAACCCTCCGGTACCTCCAGCGCTCCGGCAGCGCAGACCAGCGGGCTGTTCAACGACCACGCCTCCTGGACGGTGCCTCCCTCAAACCAGTCCCCCTTATGAGGATACAGTGCGTAGGTGAAAACATGCTCTCCCTGATCAGCGGTTTCGTCCGGCACCATGGCGGATTTGATCAGTGTCAGCTGCATGATGTTGTCCTTGATGGCGTAACCGTACTTGCAGTCGTTCAAAAGACTGACCCCATAATCCCGCTCCGACAGGTCCGCCCATTGGTGGCCCACCGTTTCGAAGCGCGCCCAGTCCCAGCTTGTATTCCAGTGGGTCGGCCGCTTCACATTGCCGAACTGGATGTCGTAGGTGGCCTCAGTCGCCCGGATGTCTACAGGAAACGCAACCTTCAGAAGCTGGCGGGATTCATGCCAATCCACTTGGGTGCGGAAGTCCAGCCGGCGGGAGTGGCTGTAAGCAGTCAGGGTCTGATCGATCCGTGAATCCAGATACCGATAGACAAACCGGATGGAGGCATACAGCGGACCACAGGCGGTTAGCTCCACAGTCTCCAGGTGGGTGACAGGAGTCATTTTTTCTGTATAAAAAATGTCGATATCCCATGCCTCATGCCTGCCCTTGGGCCGGTCCTCAAACACCTGGAGCTGGTTACCCACCGCTCCCCCTGCCAGTACCTCGCGCTCCGCCGCCCGGTCAAAGATCCGGGTCAGCTGCCCGGAAGTGTTCCATTCCAGCAGATAAAAAGGCGTCTCCAAGCTTCTTTCGCCATAAATAAAAGGCTGCTGCAGATTACTTTGTTCTCCGGTACCATCAGACTGCTGCAAATCGCCTAGTGATTCCACAGGGGCTCCAGCCGCTTGCATCAGCTTCAACGCACCCATAGCCGGAACAGGGCCGGCTAATACGGCAAGCTCTGCTCCTTCCCGCTGCACCGGAAGCACCCGGCCGCCACCATCCACAAAAACGGGAATCTCCTCACCGGAGGATACCAACGGAAGCCTTACCACCTCCTGCCTCGGGAAAGAAGCGCTGTTGAGAATGGTGTACGTCTCCCGCCCAACTCCAGTGCCGGGAGAAGCCTCAGCCAGAGACTCCAGTGCGGCATGTTTTACCGCCTGCCCCAGTGCCTCCGCTTCCGTATATTCAACGCGGCTGTCTTCGTACACCTCCCGGATGGAGGAGCCGGGGATAATATCGTGGAACTGGTTGCGGAGAATGATCCGCCAGCCCTTGGCCAGATCCGGCTGCAGGAAACCTGCCCAGCCTCCGGACACCGCTCTGGAGACCGCCCCCAGCCACTCCGCCTCCCGGTAGTCCAGCTCCAGCTTCCGGTTCATCCGTTTGTTGTACGCCTGGCTGGTGTAGGTGCCCCGGTGGAGCTCCAGATACAGCTCCCCGTCCCAGGTATGGACATAAGCCGGTGAGGTGTCCAGCGTTTCTTTTAACTCCCGGAAATATTCATCCGCCCGTCCGGTGGTTACCTTCGGTAGACCTGGCATGTCCTCCAGTCTGCGGCGCACCTCCAGCATCTCGCGGTTGACCCCGCCTCCCCCGTCGCCGTAACCATAAGCCAGCAGCAGCTTCCGGTTCAGCTCCTTGTTCCGGTAAGCCTTCCAGATGCCCTGCACCGTATAAGGCGTGATTAACCCGTTGTAGGTGTAGAAAAAAGAACCCTCCTGATGCCCCGGATCAGGGGTGGTAATAAAATGGGCAGGAATCTCCGTGCCATCCATCCCCCTCCACAGGAACGTATCGTGGGGCATCCGGTTGTACTGGTTCCAGCTGATTTTGGTGGTCATGAACATCTCGATGCCGCTTTTCTTCAGGATCTGCGGCAAAGCCCAGCTATAGCCGAATACATCCGGCAGCCACAGGTACTTGCATTCCACTCCAAATTCATCCCGGAAAAACCGCGTCCCGTAAAGCAGCTGCCGCACAAGGGACTCCCCGGAGGTCAGATTGCAGTCCGCCTCCAGCCACATGGCGCCTCCGGCCTCCCAACGGCCCTCCGCCACCCGCTCCTTAATGAGGGCATAGATGTCCGGATAATCCTGCTTGATGTAATCGTAGAGCTGAGGCTGCGTCTGCAAAAACAGATACTCCGGATACTGCTCCATCAGCCGCAGCACCGTGGAAAAAGAACGCGCCGCCTTCTCCCGGGTATGCGCAAGCCGCCACAGCCAGGCCACATCAATATGGGTGTGGCCGACACAGCGCACCTCCACCGGATGCTCCCGTTTCATCCGGCCCAGCCCCTCGGACAACACCGTGTTGGCCTCTGCCATGGAAGTATAGAAGGCCCCCGAGCCGGGCCGCGACCAATCCAGGCGCAGGAAAGCTGCGTCCAGCAGGGAGAGGAGCGACGAGTAGTCCGGGTTGTCCTCGGAGAGCTGCTTCACCGTCTCCAGAACCGACCACGCGGTAAAAAACAGGTCATCCGATGCTTCATCCAGCCAGCACAGCTCCGCCAGATTCAGGCGGTGCTCCGGCACGGCGTTGGGCTGGTACCCGCCCAGCCCCGACCACAGGCGGAAATCCAGGCGGAGGGTTTCTCCCGGCGCCGCCTCCGTCAGAAAAACCTCCTGATGATTGCTATCTACCCCCTGATAGGGGGTTCCGTTTATATACAGGAGGGATTCGAAGCCGCTGTTGTTGCCGCCTCCCGTCTGTCCAAAATCGAAGCGGCCCAGCACCCTGCGGCCCTGCCATTCTGCGGGAACCGTTACCGGCGCCGACAGCCACAGATAGCGGTCCCGGCCGCTCCAGGAGCTTCCTTTTTCGACGATGCGGCTTTGGTCCTCACCGTCTGGAGAGACTTCAGCTGTCTTTTCCCCGGTGTCTGCTCCTGGCGGACGGGTTCCAATCTCCCCTTGGGGATCCTCTGTCAATATCATACCGCCGATCGCCCGGCTATCCCTGTATCTAAAGGGATCAAGGGACCGGATGCGCTGCTCCAGCTTTTCCACTGTCCACAACATGGCTTCATCCTCCTTTATGTTCATTGAGTTTCTTAAGCACCTTGAGTCCTAGAACGGACCGATGAATGCTGCTTATCTGATTTGAAGCGGCGGCCGTGCGTACAAACCTCGCCTATACACTCTCTCCCGGGGCCAGACGCGGGGAGAGCCAGATTTTGGACGGGGCATCAGGCGGTTCGCTGCCCTCAGCCAAACGGATAACCCGTTCGGCAGCAGCCGCTCCCATCTGGACGTAAGGCACCTCGATGGAGCTGAGGGTGGGCACCATGTAGCGGTTGGCCTGTGCTGTGTTGTCGGCGGACATGACATACAGGTCTTGACCAACAGCTAAACCCAGCCCGGCAGCGGCCCGGTACACCAGAGCGCTTGCCGCAAACCAATTGCACAGCACCGCCGATGACCGGGGAAGACCGGCCAGCAGCTCCGTAAACACTTCCGGCTCGTCCAGGCTCAGCCGGAAAATCCGGGGAGCTTGCCCCCTCTCCCCCATCCAAGCCTCATAGGCCGCCAGGCGGTGGCGGTCTCCCCAACGGGGTTCACCCGGCTTCCCGTGATAAGCCGCAATATAGACCGGATAACCTCCGGTCCGCTGCCAGATATAGTCCAGCGCCATGCGGATGCTTTCGCCGTAATCCATCAGGACGGACGGGACATTTTCCTCGTCCGGGTAGCCCTCCACGGAGATAAAGGGCAGACCCGCTTGCTGCACCAGGGCGGCGAAGGCTTCATCCGCAAATCCCGTGGTGTCCTTGGTCAGAAGCCCGTCGATCCGGCGCTCCTGATAGAGCGCCAGCAGCTCCTCCTGCTCCTGGGGCTGGCCGTTTTTGCCGTACAAAAGCAGCTGATAGCCCGCTTGCATGCAGCTTTGTTGGGCTCCCTGGAGCACCTGCAAAAACATAGGATTGTCCAAATTGCCGTAAGCGGCAATGGTGCGGCTGCGGCCGGTGCGCATGCCTCTGGCCTGGGCATCCACCCGGTATCCCAACTGGGCGATGGCGTCCAATACGGCCTGGCGCTTGTCCGGGCTGACACGGATGCCCGGCGTCCGGTTCAGCACGGCGGAAACCACCGCCCGGGAAACCCCGGCCAGCTTGGCCACATCCTGGCTGGTTGGCCGTTTCATAGAATCAGCTCCTTTTTTATGATGATAATAGTGATGATGTGCGGCTATGGGGGGAAGTGGCGTAACGGAACTGAGCGGACCTTAGAAGGAAAAAATGGAGCTTCAGGAGTTTTAACGGAACTAAGACGCCGTTAAACGCCTGATTCCGCTATTTTTGCCGCAAAAGTTAGCTCTAAGAGCTTCTCAGTTCCGTTAGAGTCGCAACTGCTGGATTTTGCGCCGCTAAGAGCTTCTGAGTTCCGTTAGCCCGGATAATAACATTCCCGAGTGATAACACGTGTACTAATGAGCTCATGATAACACGTGTAATCAACCCTCGTCTACCCTTTTTCAAGAGGAAGTCTCCGTGTGGTTCTGTCATATTAAGTTTGTCCAAAACTCAGCTAAAAACTACATTTGTCCATATGCATCCTGCTTCGCTCCATTCGAAAACCGGCCGGCGCCGGATATAATGGAGGTGATGCGATACTCTGCCAAATGCGATGTGTTTTGAGATGATGCAGTATTTTTCAAATATGCTTACGATGCCGGCTTTCCTGACGGAAAGCCCAGTTTATGCTTACGATGCCGGCTTTCCTGACGGAAAGCCCAGTTTACGCTTACGATGCCGGCTTTCCTGACGGAAAGCCCTGAGGAGGTTTCTCTATGTCCATTTCTTTTGACCGCGAGAGCAAGCTGTTCCATCTGCAAACCCGTACCACCAGCTACGTTATGTCCCTGATGGAGGGCGGTTACCTGAACCATCTCTACTGGGGCAAAAAGCTCCGTTCTCCCCTATTATCCGATCTGCTGATCTTCAAGGATGTGGCGTTTACTCCCAATTTGACGGATAACCGGACGGTTTCCCTGGATACCATTCCCCAGGAGTACCCGGCGTACGGCGCCGGCGATTTCCGCGAGCCCGCGTACCAGGCGGAGCTTGCGAACGGCACGAAAATTACCGAGCTGACCTATGTGTCCCACTCCGTCCAAAAAGGCAAACCCGCTTTGGAGGGGCTGCCCGCGGTGTATGTAGAGAACGACAGCGAAGCCGATACGCTGGTCATCGTCCTGGAGGACAAGCTGGCCGGACTGCAGGCGGAGCTTTCGTATACGGTTCTGGAGGAGCTGGATGCCATCACCCGCTCCGTCCGGTTCCGCAACACCAGCTCCTCCCCCTTGAAGCTGCTGCGGGCATTATCCCTCAGTGTGGACTTCCACGGCGCGGATAAGGAGCTGATCCAGCTCTCCGGAGCGTGGGGACGGGAACGCCATATTGTCCGCCGGCCGCTGGTATACGGCTACCAGGGCGTCAACAGCAAACGCGGGGCCAGCAGCCATCAGCAAAACCCGTTCCTGGCCTTGGTTTCTCCCGGGACCGATGAAGAGCACGGGGATGCCTACGGACTGAATCTCGTATACAGCGGCAATTTCACCGCCTACGCCGAAGTGGACCAGATCCAGAACACCCGCGTGGCCATCGGCATCAATCCCTTCGGCTTCAACTGGCTCCTGGAGCCGGGTGAAGCGTTCCAGACACCCGAAGCCGTGATGGTGTATTCCGCGGAGGGTCTGGGCGGCATGTCCCGCACCTACCACCGGCTGTACCGCACCCGGCTTGTCAGAGGCTTCTACCGGGATGAACCCCGTCCGGTGCTGGTCAACAACTGGGAGGCCACCTACTTCGACTTCAACGCCGACAAAATTGTCGCCATCGCGGAAACAGCCAAGGAGCTGGGTATTGAGCTGATGGTGCTGGATGACGGCTGGTTCGGCAAGCGCGATGACGATACCACCTCCCTGGGAGACTGGGTGGTGGATACCAACAAGCTGCCTCAGGGTCTGGACGATCTGGCGCGGCGCGTCAACGCCCTGGGCCTGCAGTTCGGCCTGTGGTTCGAGCCGGAGATGGTATCTCCGGTCAGCGAGCTGTACAAGGCCCATCCCGACTGGTGCCTGCATGTGCCGGACCGTCGCAGAAGCACAGCGCGGAGCCAGCTGATTCTGGACCTGAGCCGTGAGGACGTATGCACCTATATTATTGAGGCCGTATCCGCCATTCTCGACTCTGCCCCTATCTCCTATGTGAAATGGGACATGAACCGCCATATGTCGGAGGTGGGCTCCGCTCTTCTGCCTGCCGAGCGCCAGGGTGAAACCGCCCACCGCTACATGCTGGGCCTGTACAAGGTGATGGACGCCATTACCACCCGCTTCCCGAAGGTGCTCTTCGAAAGCTGCTCCGGCGGCGGCGGACGGTTCGATCCCGGCATTCTCTATTACATGCCGCAAACCTGGACCAGCGACAACACGGATGCCGTGGAGCGGCTCAAAATCCAATACGGCACCAGCCTGGCCTATCCGGCCAGCGCCATGGGCGCCCACGTCTCCGCCGTGCCCAATCATCAGGTGCACCGGACGACGCCGCTCTCCATGCGTGGTGACGTGGCCATGTCCGGCAACTTCGGGTATGAGCTGGATCTGACTGCATTTACCGAGGAGGAAAAAGCAGCGGTTAAGGCCCAGGTGGCCTTCTATAAGGAAATCCGCACCCTGGTGCAGCAAGGGGATATGTACCGGCTGAAGAGCCCCTTCGAGGGCAATATAACGGCCTGGATGTTTGTGTCCGCCGACAAGAACGAAGCTCTGGCCGGTTACTTCCAGGTGCTGGCGGAGCCCAATGCCCCGCGGGCAAGGGTCCGTCTGGCCGGGCTTGATCCGCAGAAGGACTATCTGCTGAAGGAAACCGGAGAGATATACGGAGGCGACCGTCTGATGTATGCCGGCCTGCCCGTCCCGGATCTGGGCGGGGATTTCAAGAGTAAGCTGTACCATTTGACCGCGGTGGAAAAATAAAAAAATGCGCCAAGGCTTGGCGCATCATCATCAGGCAGCGTTCGTCCGGCCATCCGGAGAACGCTGTTTTCTTTTTTTACATCTCAGATTGATTGCGGATAATGGTAAGAATGGTATGGTGATTTGAAGATAAACCGGAGGGCGCCAGAGTTGGAGAACGCCGAAAAGCCCGGTGCCTCTCCTCCGGCGTTAGCGGTTGGAGATGGCGTCGAGCAGATCGCCGATATTGATTTCCTCCAGCTCCTCCAGCAGCTTGTCGGTTTTGGTTTTCCGCCGGAGCGTTCCGGTCAGGACAATCTGCAGGTCCTTGTTCCTGTCCACCAGCACCGAATCTACCTTCAGGGCATTGGATAACAATGCTGTAATCACCGCCAGCTGCTGAGGCGAAAGCTTGCCTAAGGAAAGGGGCAACCCTGCCGGGAACAGAGAGCCTTTGTCCGGTTTGCCATTCTTTCCGCGCTTGCCGTTGCTGCAGCCCTTGCCCTTCTGTCCACCGCTGTACGCCGCCAATTCTGCCTGCCCTCCCTCCAGATCCAACACCTCGGGAAAACCGGGTTCGGCGGGAACGCCGGTCAGCCTCCCGGAATAATGGTTTCCGTAGAGCCACCGGGTTTCCCATAGCCATATAAAAAAGAGAGTATCACCACAATGCCTACCACCAGCAGCAGCTTGCGTTTGAATTCATCGCCGTTGTCCACGGCATCCCCACCGGCCATTGCGGCAGCCTCCTAATCATCCCCGTCGTAGTATTCCGTCGCCCGTCCGGCAAACAACAGTGTAAACACTACCACCGTCGCAATAATCAGATAGGCGTCCTGAAACTGCTCCTGGCGTTCCTCGTCCATCCTCTTGCCCCGCTTTCACACACTGCACAGGTTGTTTGTATATCATAAGCGGCCTGCACCGCAATGTTGACGGTTCTAAGCGCCCAACTTCACAGATACCGGACCCGCACCTCCTGGAAAATCTCCGCCTCCTGCCGGCGGGGACAGCGCACCTCCAGCACCCGGTTCTTCAGGCTGGCCTTGACGCTCCCTCCGTCCACCTCTGCAGGCAGGGGGATGTACATGCTGCTGCGTGTAGGGTCCTGCTCCACCTTCAGCTGCATGCTGCCTGCATAAAGCCGGACATTCTTCACCTGCACATCCTCCGGCACGGTAATCCGGACAATGACATTATTGTGGGTTTCGAAGGTTTCGTAATCGTAATCCAGCTCGTGGCTGGCCTCGGAGGTTTCGGCACGGGCGCTGTCCTCGGGTATGAAGGATCCGGTCCGCTGGGAAAAGGACTTCTTCAGCACATCCTGGACATACTCCTCCACCCAGTCCGTGCCGCCCGCTCCCATTTTCTTTTTGATTTTATCGTTCATGAACGGGAAATGCCCGCCCATAAACTGCTCCATTCCGCCCCAATCCGGGCCGCTCTTTCCCCGTTGTGCCATGGTGCCCCCCCATTTCCGCCACCCGATGGTATTTTTGGCCAGAACAGCCCTCATCCTTATATTCTATGCGCGGAATGGGCAAATGCCACACACTGCCGGGCAAAAAGCGGCACATCTGGGCGTTCACCCACATATACTAGGATGTGTCTGAAAACTCCGAGGCAACCTATTTTTACGCCAGCGCGGAAAGGAGAATGCTGCATGCCCGCTATTGTCGGTTATGTCAAAATCGTGAGCGTAGGCTCCAGCTCCATCGTCCAATTCGGTGACGCTGTGTTCCTCTCTCCCACCAGCAGCACCAAAACCTTTGCCGGCTCCGGCTCCTTCATAACAGGTGACCTGCCGGTCACCAATAACGGCTTAAGCTCCACCAACACCAACGACCCCGATCTGGTGGATTCCTCCAACAGCAAGGTGGCATCGCCATGATTGTGAATGTTTACCAAACCATCACCATCCGCAGTCTGACCATCAGCTCATTGGCCAATTCCTCCGTGTTCCAGGTCGGATCCGCCGGCCTGGTCAAAAGCCTGTCCAACAACTTCAATACCGGAGGGTTTACCGCGCCGGCTCCCGAGTTGGGGGAGACCGTGTCCTCGCCGCAGTCGGCGCTGCCGTCCGTGCCCCTGGTGCCTCTGCCTGCGCTGCGTTAGGGCGTGTATTGGAGGCCTGGTGTAAACAGCCTCTTGAAGTAATAGTTACCGCATCCCGGGCGTACACATGAGACGAGGGGGTGTTGGGATGGACCCGGTGCTGCTATGGCATCTTCAGGAGATCCTGCGGCGGTTGGGGTGGATGACCCAGAAGCAAATCCAAACCGAGGAACGGCTGTTGGGACTGGAGCAGTCCGTAGCCAGTCTGTCTGTGCAGCTGAAGGCGGTGGAACGGGAATTGGCCCGTCTTGCACCCGCCTTTGACGGACTGGAGGCAAGTGTTTCCGACCTCCAGAACCAGCCCTCCACCCGCATTGATAAAATCGAATACCGGTTCGAGCAGCTGAAGGTGGATACGCTGTCGGGCTCCTTACATATCGGCTTGGCCCACGGAGCCGAAGGGCTGATTGAGGATCTGCAGGCGGCCAATGTGGATGCCAAGGATCTGCAGCTGTCTGGTCCAGCTTCTCCTGACCAGGCATATACCCAGTCGATGGCATCCATGCAGGACTACCTGCGTCAGGATTTGCCCCTGGATATTGAGGCTGCGGCGGAGGAAGCCGGCATACCGCTGATTCCGGAGCTGCAGCAGCGGATTGAGGAGGACCTGACCCGGCAGGCGGAGCAGCGCTTTATGCTATATATTAAGGAACATCCCTTTGCCGAGAATGCGGGTGCAGCGGATGCCGCTCCCGTTGTGGAGAAGGTGAGGCAGGATGTCCGCGACGGTCTCAGGAGCTTTTTTGCCGGATACGGAAAGGAGAGTCCTCCATGATCGAATTTAATGTCACTAATCACGGGCTGCAGGTGGGCAGCATCCATATCGTCGGAGTGGGTAGTGCCTCGGTGGTGCTGATCGGCGATACAGAGGCGATTACCGCCGCCTCCGTTTTCGATACACCTCCGGAGTCCCTGATCATCGGCCCGCTGGTGCCTTTTGCCTCCGAGGGGTCTACCTGATCATGCGGACCTCCATTGTCGGCAGCGTCCGGATTATCTCCAGCCAGATCAGCTCCATCGTGCAGTTCGGGGATTCCTTGGGGATGGCGGCGGCGTCCCGGGTGCTGGCGGTGCAGCAGGAAACGGCCAACTTCCAGGGCAGCGAGGGTGACGACTGGAGCGGCTATCCCTTCTATAACCGTGAGCTGCCTGTTGTTACACCCGGTGGAGAGGTAACCATGAACAGGCGGGACGTCTGCCGGGAAATCCGGGTGGGGGCGGTGTCCATCTACGGATTATCCGCGGCGGCGGTGCTGCAGATTGGCAGTACCAGGCTCGTCGATCTGGAAAACCGGACCTACCACATCCGGCAGTATGATACACGGGAAGAGGCCCGGGAGCAGGAGCCATATCAGGTGGAGGGCGAGTCGGGAGGCCGTACAAATGCCCAAAAGTGACAATAGCCCGCCAAACCGGGACAGATAACCATGCACAGGCGCCCTCCTCCGCATAGGATACAGCAGATCAAGAACGAAAGGAGGAAGGGACCATGAGCGCAGCCGCCGGGCTTTACACCTCGACTGGATTTATTCTGGTTCTGTTCATTCTGCTGGTTATCATCTCCCGCCCGTTTATCCTGTAATGTATAAACCGGTAAAGCGGCTTGCCTTCGGGCAGCCGCTTTTTCATATGTCCGGTACAAATACCTATAAAGGAGCCTTAACAGCCATGATGAGCAAAAAAGAAGCCCGGGACGCCATGAAGGGTTTGACCACCATCAAGAAGGAGCTGGAGAAGGAAAGAGGCCGGCTGAAGGGCTCCATGAAAACCCTGCGCAAACATGCGCGGGCGGGGACGGCTCCTGACTGGTCCGAGGATCTGATGAAGCTGTACGGATCCCCGGACTATTCCTTCGGCAAGCTGCTGAAGCTGATGCGTAAAAACAAGATGCTGTAACGGAATCGTGACCGCGGTTAAACCAACTGCTAAATGCGCTTGGGATGACAAGCTCCGCTTAAACCCCCGCCTGCCGCTTGCGCCCGATAATGGCCCCGTGCTCAAACAGGGCCTGGTTGGCATTCATCAGCTCCTCATAACGGCGGGCGGTCTCCCATAAGGAGGGGAACCGTCCCAAATCCTTGTCGGCAAATTGGTGAGCGTCGGGAAACATCACCACATCCTCCCACAGCTGCGGCGTCATGGACCGGTGATCCCAAATTCCCGTTTCACCGAAGCCTGTTTCCCCCAGCAGCCGCCTCCATTCCACTGCCGTCCGCAAGTGCTCGATTCCGTAGCTGCCCGCCAGCTCCGCCGCCAGCTCTCCGGGGAGCGGCCCCGCCGCCAACAGCTCCCGGTCCAGCAATAACCCTCCCGGTTTCAGAACCCGGAGATATTCGGAAACCGCCTTCCCCGCGTCCGCAAACACTGTCACCGATTCCACCAGCACCCGGTCAAAGCTGTTATCGGGACAAGGCAGCCGCTCCGCCTCCCCCCTCAGCCAGCAGATGCGGGCTCCTTCCGCGGCGGCGCGTTTCTCCGCCTTCTCCAGCATGACCGGATGGCTGTCCACCGCCGTTACACGGCAGCCCAGTGCCGCCAGGCGGCAAGCTGTTCTTCCCGTTCCACAGCCTACCTCCAGCACAGACTGGCCATGCCCGAAGCCAAAATGAGTGATAAGCCGAAGAGTGCCTGCATATCCGCCGGGATGGGCATTGCCGATTCCCAGCTTGGCCAGCATATCCATATAATCCATTTGTTTACCCTCCCGAGCCAAAAATGCATTCTCCGCCCGGCACCATGCCTCTCCCTACTTCGTTCCCTGCGCATGCGTGGAGCGTTCTTTAATATATGCGCCCATCCGCAGGAATTGAATGAAAACCTGTAGGGAAACGGAATCCTGTGTTTCGGTTGACATCCGTCTTCGTTATAACTATACTAGTTACAACGGTGGTGACATATATGAAGCAAATTAGCACACGGCTGTCCATGGCCGTTCATACCCTCTGTCTCGTCTCGATGGTTCCCCACGAATGCACCGGGGATTTTATCGCCGGAAGTGTAAACACCAATCCTGTGGTGATCCGCAGAATTATGGGCATGCTGAAGAAGGCGGGGCTGGTGGATGTCCGGCCCGGCGTCGGCGGTGCGTACCTTTTGCGCAGTCCGGAGGAAATCACATTATTGGATGTATTCCGGGCGGTTAACGCCGCGGAGGAGGAGCAGCTGTTCGGAATTCATGTGAATTCCAACATCAAGTGCCCCGTTGGACGCGATATCGAGAACGTTCTCCAGACGGAATTCCAAGCGGCGCAAGCCGCCATGGAGCGGCAGCTGTCAGGCGTTACCATTGATCAGCTTGTGAGCCAATTCCAAGAGTAAAGTTAGCCGAGGCAGTTTTACCCTTGCAGCCTCATAGTGTTACCCTTGTAGCCTCATAGTGTTACCCTTGCAGCCTCATTATGAAGGACGGTTTTTCCAAAATGCTTCAACGGGCATATATTCAAAAAAACCCACGGTGAAGCATTTTTTTACAAGCTCGTTGTAACTATTTAAGTTATAACAGTAAATACACTATTAATCTTAGGAGGAATACGCATGATGAAGATTCTTGTGACAGGCGCAACCGGTAAACTGGGTACCAAAGTAGTGGAGGCTCTGTTGAAGAAGGTCCCTGCGGATCAACTGGCCGTCAGTGTGCGCAATCCGCAAAAAGCCGAGGGACTGCGCAGCTTGGGGATTGAAGTGCGGCATGGAGATTTTGACCAGCCGGAGACACTGGAGAAGGCCTTCGCCGGCATCGACCGGCTGTTGATCATCTCCGCGGACGGGGACAACGAAACCCGCATCCGCCAGCACACCCATGCCGTTGAAGCGGCAGCCAAAGCCAAGGTGGGTTTTATCGCGTATACCAGCGTGGGCAATGCCCAGGAAAGCACCCTGTTCCTGGCCCCGGTCCACAGCCATACAGAAAAGGCCATTCTGGCCACCGGAATTCCCTACTCCTTCCTGCGCAACAACTGGTATCTGGAAAATGAGCTGTCCAGCATCCAAGGTGTGCTGGCGGGAGCACCATGGGTGACCTCCGCAGGCGAGGGACGGGTCGGATGGGCGCTGCGGGAGGATTATGCAGAAGCTGCAGCAGCCGTGCTGGCAGGCAGCGGGCATGAGAACACCATCTATGAACTGTCCGGCCAGCCGCTGACCCAAGGAGAGTTTGCCGCTGCTTTGGGCGCCGTGCTGGGCAAAGAGGTTCCGGTGCAGCAGGTGGATGACGCCACGTACGGCGAGATTATGAAGGGCGCCGGTGTGCCAGACTTCGTTATTCCTATGCTGGTGGCCATTCAAGCGGACATCCGCAAGGGCTCCCTGGACGTAACAAGCAGCGACTTCGAAAAGCTGCTGGGCCGTCCGGCCACCCCCGTGGCGGAGGCGCTGCCCAAGCTGGTGGTGGAGGCTAGGGGCTGAGGGTAAGGACGCAAGCTACTTGAAGAGCGGGAGCGCGGACCGAGGCTGGAGCGGATGGCTGCGCGGGAGCGTGGGCCGGGGCTGGAGCGGATGCTGTGCGGGAGCGCGGACCGGGGGCTGGAGCGGGACTTGGAAGCCCCCCGACGCGGATTAGCGGAAGGGGTTCTTCCGCTAATTGCAGCCAGCAGGCCTGCGAAGGGCTATAGCGGAAGGTTATCTTCGGCTATTGTGCCCGCCCGAGGCTCTATGGGCACCAAGGGGGCTGTCCAATCCATCACAGGATACCGATTCCGAAGTTCCCAAACGGGGGCGCCTGCTGAATCGGTATTTACCTGGACGGACTTTTTGGACAGCCCCTTGCTGTTTGTCCGGCAAAATAGCGGCAGCCCGCCTTCCGCTATCCGCATCGTGGTCCCCATTGCAGGCTGGGGACCATTTGCATCTGCCCCAGCCCCGGCTCCCGGGCTGGACCAATACCCCAACGATAGCGGAAGCTCTTCTCCGCTATCAGCCCCCCACGTGGCCCGCGGCCCGGGAATAGCGGAAGCCCTCTTCCGCTATTCCCTCCCCCATGGGCCCACAGCCAACCAAAAACGGCGGATAACGGAAATATGCTTCCGTTATCCGCCGTTTCCCAACCCAAGGAGCCCAATAGCGGAAACCCGTTTCCGCTATTGGGCTCCCCACTCCCGCAGCGGGGGCCTCCCCCGCCGCTGCGCCGCTACACCCTGACGCCGATGTGTACCACCTCGGCGTACTCCCCGCCGTTGGTGCCGGCGACGGTAAGCCGCAGGCGGCTGGTCCGGGCCTCCGCCGCCAGCCGGTGCACCCGGTTGCGCTTGCGGTTGTCAGTCTCCTCCGCCAGGACTACCCATCCATCCCCTCCGGGAGCGGGAACCTCCAGGCGGTACGCCCGGGCCAGCTCCGGAATAACCGTAAACGGGGTAAAGTGGTGATGCAGGTTAATCAGGTCCTCATTCACATCATCATTAAAAATCACCTGGATCTCATTAAAGCGAACCGGCTCCGGCCAAACCAGCTCCAGCCACGCCTCCCCTGCCTCCGCCAGCGGGGCGGATACCCAGGAATGCGGGCCGCCATACGGACGCAGATAACCGTCCGTAACAGATGCCGGCGCATAAGGCGAAGCGGCTGCAGCCTCTCCGGTCCCGACGCCTTCACCTGGCTCCAGGGGCAGCGCCCGGAAGCAGAAGGTCTTGCGCACCATTTGCCGCATACTCCATTGCACCACAGGCTGGTCCGGCTGATGATCCTCCATGGCAGAGGAAACCCGGGGTTTGTCGCCTTTAAGGAAGGTCAGCACACCAGTCAATGTCCCGTCCGCATGCCGCAGGGAAACCGCATCGTTGGCACGGATGACCACAAAGGCATTCTGCAGGTGCTCCGGCTTCCACGAAAACAGCAGCGTCAGCCATTGGCCCTCTCCCGCAGCAGCCTCCACGGAAACCTCGCTAACCAGACCCGCCGGCACATAATTCTCGGGTTTTCCTGTTTCCCACAGCTCCACACGAAGCGCCGTAGCCGCCTTCACATCCGCCAGAAGCTCCAATTTGCCAAGGCCGCAGGGACCAACAGGGAACAGAAGCCCTGTATCATGGGTCAGCGGATGCGACTCTGCAGCGGGCTTTTCCAGAACAGGATACGCCAGTGTGGATGAGGAGCGAACCTCAGCCGACCGGGCCAGATCCTCCGGATCGTCCAGCGCCAGCCCGATAATGGAAGCATCCTGCCGAAGCATAGTCCGCTGCAAATCTGCCAGGTGCCGCTCCCCCACTTCCCGCGGAGTGATCCCCAGGTGGGAGGCCAGCGCAGCCCCGGTGCCAGCCGCTTCCCCCATAATGGCGCAGGTCGCCATCACCCGGAGAGTGCCGAAGGCCACATGGGATGCGCTGACATTCCGTCCGGCGAACAGCAGATTGGATACATTGGCGGAATACAGGGAGCGGTAAGGAATATGATATACCCCGTCCGCATGAAGATGCTTGGAGCCGCTCTCCTCGGAATACACCCCTTGGGGCGGGTGAAGGTCGATGGACCAGCCGCCGAAGCCAATCCGGTCATGGAAGGGCTCCTGGGCGATAATATCCTGCTGCTTCATTACATAATCCCCGATGAAACGCCGGTATTCGCGCTTGCCCGGCACGGAGCCCACCCATTCCAGAGTCATGTTGTCCGCGTCGAATTGCCCGGAATTTTTGATATAATCCCAAATCCCATAGATCACCGACCACAGCTCATCGCGGATGCGTTCGTTCTGGTCCACAATGTCCAGCTCGCCGCCCCATTCAATCCACCAGTAGGCGCAGCCGTTGTCGCCGCTCCGGATAACCCGGCGCAGGGGGATGCTGGTTTGGGTAATGTCCTTGGCGAATGTTGGGGGCACATACTTCACCGGCTTGCCCGTATCCTTGGTATAGAACAGGAGCGTGCTGCCCAGCGTGATGCTGTCGGGAATCTCGGGCGCCCAGTCCTCGCCGTATTCACTTTGAGCCTCCCGGCCAATCCGGTATTGAGCTCCTGCCAGGAAACCCACCAGACCGTCTCCGGAGCAATCGAGAAACATGCTGCTTTCAAAACGGATCCGCCGCTCGGACCCCATCATCCATCCGGTGACGGAACGGATCACCCGGTTGTCCGCATCCCCTTCCGCCTCCACCTCATGCACATCCGTATTCAAAAAAAGGCTGATATTCGGCTCCGCCCGCACCGTTTCCAGAATGGTCAAATCCCAAAAATACGGATTCCCCTCCGGATTGCGGTACTGATTCTCCGTAAACAGCTCTCCCATAATTCCTGTTTCCCGGGCATAACGGTTCGTGCCGTGGGCCGTAGCTCCGCATACCCATACTCTAACCTCGCTGCTGGAATTGCCGCCCAATACCGGACGGTTGTTAATAAGCGCCACTGTCTGTCCCAGCCTGGCCGCCGCCACGGCTGCGCATACTCCCGCCAAACCGCCGCCAACCACCGTAATATCTGAGCGGACCACTTCATCCCTCACTGCAGGATCACCCCATAATAAGCATAGTATTTATCCTCCATTTCATTGTAAATCAGGGTTTTATCTTTTAACATACACATTCTTTATTTGGAGCATATCCTTTATTTCACACCACCAGACAGGTTGCAAAAAAAAGACCTGCCGTCTCCGGCAAGCCTTGTGGAGCACACAAACACTCCATCCGTCCCTTATATTTTGTCCCCCGTATCCCGTCTGGGGCCGCAGTAATAGATGCGGGGATAACGCAAACCGCCCAGCAGCTCCAGGCAAACGCTTACCGCCACGAACGACACCAATTGCCAATCCAGCTGCCGCAAGCCGCTCATACCGACGCCTCCCTTGTCTTTTTATTACCCTATGTAAAAAGGAAGTCGTCCTATGTGCGCTGAGCCTAATGCCGGAGGTGGCCCACAGGATCAATTCGCAAGGCGTTTGCTCAATGCGCGCTCGGCCCGGTAGTCCGCCAGATTAAAGGACTGCCAGTCCTTTTTCTCCCGGAGCAGCTCCAGCTTGCGGTGCAGACGCTCCTCGATATCCGGAGCAGCCGCACTGTCCAGCTTGGCCAGATGCGGGAGTGCATCGCTGGACAGGCTAAACAAATAGAGGTCGTCCAGCTTGCCGCTTTGCTCATAACGCTGGATATTCAGCCTGGAAATCACCGACTCCATCCCAATATAATTCAGGAGCACATAAGCGCCCAGCCCCAGCACAATATAGCAGCGCATAAGAGGAAAGCGGGGCAGCCTCACCCGGATGGCGGCCAGCACCAGCAGGAGCGCCAGGAAAATCATAAAGGCATGGACCAGAAACCGCAGCACCGTATAGCCGTAAGCCTCCTCGTACAGAGCAAGCCGGCTGTAAGCCGAATACAGCATCACACAGGAGCAGCCCACCAGAAGATAGAGCATCCACCGGTTGAAGCGGGCAGCTCCCCGAACGCGTCCGTCCGCGGCACTCAAACTGGCCAGCAGGAGGAAATAATTCAGCGCCGTAGCCGCCACCAGCTCGCCGAAGCCCTTGCGGGCATAATCCGCATAGGTAACCCCTTCGGGCAGCGCACCCTCCCACGCCCCGAACAAATAGCTGAACTGAAGGGCCACAAACAGCACATACACCACATTGACCAGACCCAAAACCGTGGCCGCCGTAACAGGCTTTATCCCAAAATCCATAAGCGGGGCATCTGCGTCTTCCCTTTTATCCCGGACAGCCGGCTCCGTTTCCTCTTCATCCCGGTCAGGACGAATAAAGCCGTATACATATCCGAATAAGCCCAGACCCGCCAGAACGGTCCACAGCAGCCTGATGCCGCCTTCGGACAGAGATAATTCCGTAAACCAGCCGGGAATGCCGTCCAGCACTTGCCGGAAGATGCCGTCAGCAGAAGCCAGCAGGGAAATCACCAGCGCCAGCAGCGGGGCAGCAATGGCCAGCCCCAGCAGCACCCCCTTCAGCGTTTCCCGCCGTTTCGCCTCCATCCTTCCGGCCACGGAGGTAAAAAGCAGCTCCAGCGCGGTTTTCCAATGACGCAGGTTCTGGGAGACCGCATGATCGATGGCGATCAGAAGCAGGCCGGCCTTGCCCCAGTCCGGACGTCTCCAATTCAGACAGTATGCCATATGAACCAGCGCCAGCCCGGAAACAGCCAAGGTATTAAGCCCCCGGAACGCAGCCGAGTCGAATAGCAGGAAGGAGAGTGCCAGCAACCCCACCACAGCACCCAAATAACAGGAAAAGCCTGTTGCAGGGCGCAGCTTTTCCCTTGCTCCTATATACATAAACAGATAGAACAGCAGCACAAACAGCGGGAACGAAGCTCCGGGCTCATGCTCAAAAAACAGCCACTGATGCACCGCTCCCAGCATCACCGCCACTAACAACAGCGCAAGCGGCCTGCCGTAAAGCCGGTTGGCGACAGCCTTCATGGAAATAACCTCCTAGTTTCTTTCTATCTCCCATCTTACCTGATAAAATAAGAAAATAAATAGAAAGCTGGGCGCGGTTTATTTCGTATTTTAGGAAACAGGGACTATACCTGCCGGGAGGGTTTGATCATGAAGCTGCATGCTCAATTCTTGAAACTCCATGCCCATTACGGCGGCGCCGGGGGCAGAACGGAAACCACTCTGGACGAAATCGCCCGGGTGCTGGACTGCACTCACCGGCACGCGCTGAATGTGGTGTCGGGTCTGGTGCAAGCGGGGTGGATTGTCTGGACGGCCAAGCGGGGACGGGGCAGCCGCTCCGCTTTGGAATTTGCAGTTGGGGCAGAGCAAATCGCCGTTGAAGCGGTGACAGCTGCTCTAAGCGGACGGGAGCTGGAGCAGGCGGTAAGGCAGATCGGCGCCTATGTGCAGACCCCCCAGCTGGAGCAGGCGCTGCAAAGCCGCCTTCTAGGTTTTTTTGGGCATCACCGGGAAGGCGGCCCCAACAGCCAGGTGGATACCCTGCGTCTCCCCCTCCGGCAAAAGCTGCATACCCTTGACCCGTTGTATATGAATCTGACGGCAGAGTCCTTTGTGGCCAGCCATATTTATGACGGTCTGGTCCGCCGGAACGGGAGGAGCGGGGAAATCGAGCCCCTTGCCGCGCACACCTGGGAAACGGATAACAGCCGCACCCGCTGGGTTTTTTATCTGCGTAAGGGAATCCAGTTCCACAACGGAAAGCTCCTGACCTCGCGGGATGTGGTTTATTCCCTGCGGCGCTTGTCCGGCAGCAGGCGGCCGCTCCTGTACAGCGCCATCGTCAAAACCCTGCGCTCCATCGAAGCCCTGGGTCCCTTGGCGGTTGTCATGGAGCTGGCGGAGCCCAATGAGCTGTTCCTGCCGTTTCTGTGCACCAGCCGGGCCTCTATCCTGCCGGAGGAGCTGCACGGAGCCGAGGAGGAGGCCTTCGGGCTGAAGCCTGTGGGTACGGGACCTTTTCGGGCGGCAGAGCTGAACGGGCGCCACTGCATTCTGGAGGCTTTTCCTGCCTACCATCTGGGCAGGGCCCAGCTGGACCGGGCGGAGATTATCCATGTGCCATGGACAGTAGGTGACACTGCCGGGCCGGAGGTAGAGGGTTCCCCGTTCCACCTGATCCACAACCCGGGGGCGGAGGCGGAGGCAGGCTGGAGCCGGATGCATTCCCACGCGTCGATTCTCAAGTTCGTCACCTGCAATACCGGATCGGGGGGACCGCTGCAGCAGGCGGTGTTCAGGGCGGCGGTTATGGAGACCATCCGCAGCGGGGGAGATAGCGATGGTAGTGGGGATGGTGGAGATGGCGGCGGAGATGGCGGTGGAGATGGCGGTGGCGGTAGGGATAGCGGTGGGGATGGCGATAGCGATGGAACGGGCAGCTGGGGGCTTGGCGGGGTGAAGGGCACGGCTCCGCCGCTTCCGGCGGACAGGCCGCTGTTGATTGCCACCATCCCCCAGTACCGGGAGGATGGGGAGCTTGTTGCCGCCCGGCTCCTCGGGCGGGGCATTCCCAGCCGGCTGCTGCTTCTGGAGCCGGAGGCGTTTAAGGGGGCGGCCAGGCTGAAGGCCGATCTGATTATTTTTTCGCTGATCCGGGACCAGGATGAGGAGCTTCGCCTCTTCGACCTCTACCATACGGTCAGTGAGCACATGGAGCCTCCGGTCAAAAGCAGGGTCCAAAGCCTTCTTTCCGGGGTGAGGCATAAAGCGGACCCCGTGGAGCGGGCCGGGTGTTTCCGGCAGCTGGAGGAGCTTCTGGAGCAGGAGCGGCTTTTGCAGATTCTCTATGAAAAACCTCTGGAGACCGCCTATCTTCCCTCTGTCCGCGGGCTGTCCTTCAATAGCCAGGGCTGGATCGATCTGCGGCAAATCTGGTTCCCGCCGGAAGCCCCGTGTCCATAACGGACAAATAGGGTAAAGATATAGAGGATTCTTTTGGTGCTGCACACCATGTACACACAAGGAGGCATTATGATGAAGCATCATCAATCTGTTATTGCCGCGATTGCCCTGTCCGCAAACCTTGCCCTATTGGCCGGCTGCAATGACAGCGGCACGGCAGCTCCGTCCACGGCTCCGTCCGGGGCTACTGCACCGGCAGCATCTGTCCCGGCAGCATCGGCGCAGGTTACCGCTTCGCCGGGTGCTTCTGCCGCCGCTTCAGCCAAACCGGCCACTGCCGTGCCCACCGCCTCTCCGGCGACGGATAAAAAGCAGCTCCTCCACGAGCTTCTGGAGCTGGCCAAACAAGGCAAAGCGCCGGGGGTGGAATTCGCCGCGCATACCGATCTGATCGAGGATGTGGAGAAGGCCTGGGGCGAGCCGGACAAGAAGGAATCCGCCGGATCGGGCATCTACTCTACCTATAGCAAAAGGCATTCCGTCATCGGCTTTAATAAAGGGAGCAAAATTTTCGATGTACGCTCCAGTGCTCCGAATTTGCAGGAGCTGAAGCTGGCCGACATTGAAGCTGCCCTGGGCAAGTCGGAGGATATCCGCAAAAACGGCGATGACACCATTTATGTCTATCCCGCCGGGAAGGACTTCGAGCTGAAGTTTATTATTCCGGCGGCCACCGGCAAGGTGAGCCACATCTCGGTGTTTTCACCGCAGGACTCGAAGAACAATATGGCGGGCTGAGGGCCGGGAGCCGGAGAGTGCCGGGTTAGCCAGAGGTAGATCAGCCGACAAGGTCGCCGGTGAGTTGGGCGATGGGGTGGCCGGCAGGGTAGCTGCTGGCGGGGCCCGCTGCGGTAACCGGTGGGTGGCTGCTGGCGGGGCTGCTGGGGTGCCGCTGGGGTGGCCCGCTGGGTAACCGATGGGTAGCTGCTGGGGTGGTCGGGTCCGCTAACGGAACTAGGAGGCGCTTAGACGCCGAAATCAGCTGCCTCGGCGCTCTAACGGAACTAGGTGACGCTTAGCCGGGGCAGCGGGGCCAATTTGGACGCAAAATGTGGGCTAAGAGGCGCAGAGTTCCGTTAAAAAACAAATTAGTCCCTTTTCACCCGCTAAGCGCTTCTGAGTTCCGTTAGCGGTTCGGCGTACCTTAGGATGCTCAATCCCAACTGGCCAAAGTACCCAATCCCCCCCACAGCGTGAACGGGTTGATTGGTCTGTTTGGCAGTTGTTCCACTGGTTTATCGTTGGATCGATGGGTCAGTTGTTTCACAGGTGGATCGGTGGCTCTGTTGGGCAGTTGTTTCACGAGTTGATTTGCCGGGAAAGCCTGCTACCGGCGCTGCCGGATTCTAACGGCGGTGAGCGCCGCTATTTGGCCCGAAATAGCCGTTTCCAAAATCTAACGGCGGCCACGGACGCTATTTCCCCATTTTTGAGCCATCAGCAAGTCAAAAGGGTCAAATAGCGTCTGTCACCGCCGTTAGATTTTCTTCGGAGGCAAATCCGGGGTAATAAGGGCTCCTGCCGCCGTTAGCCGCAGCTCCAGCCTGGGCCACCTGCTGCTGCCCATCCCCCGCACCGCGCTTCCTTCAGCACGCTGCCCTCTCAATTCGCCCGGAGTTGGTACGCATGAGGCTGATGAACACTCCCTGCAGTTCCTACTCTCCCCCCTACTCCCGGAACAGCTCGTCCAGGATTCGTTGGGGATGCTGCAGGAAGGCCCGGGTCAGGGTGTAATGCTCCGTCTCCTCATAAGGCGTCAGGACAGGACCGTCCTCCCCCAGCACCAGAATATCCGCCCCCGGATAACCCAACAGGATCGGCGAGTGGGTGGCGATAATAAACTGGGAGCCATCCTCCACCAGGTCCCGCATCCGGGCCATCATGGCCAGCTGGCGCATGGGCGACAGTGCCGCCTCGGGCTCATCCAGCAGGTAGATGCCCTTGCCCCGGAAGCGGTTCATCAGGAGCGACATGAAGCTTTCCCCGTGGGACTGGCGGTGAAGGGAGCCGCCATAACTCCCCCACAAGGCCAGGCGGTCCACCTCGGATGCTACATTGTAGAAGCTTTCCGCCCGCAGGAAAAAACCGTCCTCCGCCCGGTAAGGGCCTTTCCACAGGGTAAGAAAATCGCCCAGCGGCGAGTGGGTTTCATACGTAGAAAAATTAAAATTCTTGGAACCGCCCTCCGGATTGAAGCCGTAGTTAACGGCGATCGCCTCCAGGAGGGTTGATTTTCCCGTGCCGTTTTCTCCGACCAGGAAGGTGACCCGGCTGCGGAAATCCAGCTTCTCCAGCGTCCGGACCACCGGCAGACAAAAGGGATAGCTCCCCCACTGATCCACCTGCTCCCGCTTCAGCACCGCACTGCGGATGAACAGATCGAATTGCGGCATGCCGTGTTGTTTCACATTCACCCTCCTCTTTTGGTATGCTTAGGGTGTATATACGTTTGAATCCATTTTACCAGAGGGGGTGCTTGTTTTGAAAACGATTGGTATGGCAAACGGCGCGCTTCAGGCCTCGGAGATTTCCCTGGGGTGTATGCGGATCACGGAATTGGATATAGCGGAAGCGGGGGCGCTGATTCAGACGGCGCTGGCGGAGGGAATCAATTTTTTTGATCATGCGGATATTTACGCAAAGGGCCAGTCCGAGGAATTGTTCGCGGAGGCAGTTGCCCGGGAAGGCATTAGCCGGGACAAGCTGCTGCTGCAAACCAAGTGCGGCATCCGTCCAGGTTTTTTCGACTTCTCCAAGGAGCATATTCTCGCTTCCGTGGAAGGCAGTCTGAAGCGCCTGCGCACCGATTATATCGATGTGCTGCTTCTGCACCGGCCGGACACACTGGTGGAGCCGGAGGAGGTGGCCGAGGCCTTTGACCAGCTGCACCAGAGCGGCAAGGTGCGCCACTTCGGCATCAGCAACCAGAATCCCATGCAGATCGAGCTTCTGGCCAAATACGTCAAGCAGCCCCTTATTGCCAACCAACTGCAGCTGTCCATTACCAATACGGGCATGATCGACGCCGGCATCAACGTCAACATGAAGATCGACCGGTCCATTGACCGGGACGGCAGCATCCTGGACTACTGCCGGCTGAAGGATATTACCATCCAGCCCTGGTCGCCCTTCCAGTACGGCTTCTTCGAAGGGGTGTTCCTGGACAACCCCAAATTCCCCGAGCTGAATGCCAAGATTGATGAGTTCGTTGAAGCCAAGGGTGTGCCCAACACCGCCATCGCCATCGCCTGGCTGCTGCGCCATCCAGCCCGGATGCAGCCCATTGTCGGCACCACCAGCAAGAAGCGGCTCACCGATATCTGCCGGGCATCCGACATTACCCTCACCCGCCAGGAATGGTACGAGATTTACCGGGCGGCAGGCAACAAATTGCCGTAACCGCCATAACAACAGTAAGGCCGGCCTGCAGAGCGCCGGGAGATATCCTCCCGGCTGCATCTGCAAAGCCGGCCTTTTTGAATGCATTTTACCCGTTAGCTCCAGATGTACGACCCCAGTCCGCCAGGAACAGCTCCAGCTCCTCCGGCAGCAGCGGGCGGCTGAAAAAATACCCCTGAATCCGGTCGCAGCCCTTCTCCGTCAGCCGGTCCAGCTGATACTGGGTTTCCACACCCTCCGCCACCACGGTCAGATTCATCCGGCGTCCAATGCGGATAATCTCCTCCACCAGCGACCCCTGAGGATGGTCCGTAGACAGGAGATCGATAAAGGACTTATCGATTTTTAGCGTGGAAATGGGCAAGTGGGTTAAATAGCTCAAGGAGGAGTAGCCTGTTCCAAAGTCATCCAGCGCAATCTTCACCTGGATGCCGCGCAGCGCGGCCAGCTTGGGCAGGACATGATCGTACGACTTCAACAGAACCGTCTCCGTCAGCTCCAGCTCCAGATCCCCGGGGGACAGCCCGGAGGAGGCAAGCGTATCCAGCACCAGCTCATAAAAATCCGTCTGCAGAAGCTGGGGCATGGAGATGTTCACAGACATGGTCATTTCCGGGAAGCCCTTATCGTGGAGTGTCTTCAAGTAGCGGCAGGCCTCCTCCAGAATCCATGCACCCAGGGGGATAATAAAATGGGTATCCTCGGCCACCTTAATAAACCGCACCGGAGAAACCTGCCCCAGCTCGGGACTGTTCCAGCGCACCAGCGCCTCCAGGCCCGTCACCCGTTTTCCCGCCGGATCCACCTGAGGCTGGTAAACCAGATGGAATTCGTTGTTCTCCATAGCCGCATAAAGCCGGTTTTCTATCCGCATCCGCTCCGAGAAGGAATCGGTCAGCTTGGATTCGAACACGACATAGCTGCCCTTGCCTGCGCTTTTGGCCTGAAACATGGCGATATCCGCATACTTCAGCAGCTCCCCGATATCCTTGCCATGCTCCGGGTACACGCTCATGCCGATGCTCATGCTGATCCGCAGCAGACTTCCGTCCACATCCACTGTTTCCTTAAAAGCGGACAAAATCTCGGCAGCGGCTTCATCCGCCTCTTCCCGGGACATAGCAAGCAGCACGATAAACTCATCGCCTCCGAAGCGGTAGATGCCGCCCCTCTCCCCGATAATCTCCTCCAGGCGCTGTCCTGCATGTTGAATCAGGCGGTCGCCGAAGGCATGGCCCATAGTATCATTGACATACTTGAAATTATCGATATCCACAAACAACAGAGCAGCCCGGGCCTCTCCCGCCTCCAGCAGCTCCTTGCCCGCCAGATCGAACAGCGCCAGCCGGTTGGGCAGCCCCGTCAACGGATCGTGGTAAGCCAGATGCTGCAGCATCTCCTCGCTCTCCGCCAGCCTCTGCTGGTTCTCGATGAGCTGGCTGTATTGCATCCGAAGCTCATCCTCGGTGGCGATGATTTCCTCATAGGCGGCCTCCAGCCGCTCGTGGCTGCCTACCGCATCCTTGTAGGCCAGCTCCAGAAACATCTCCTTGCGCTTAATTTCGGCCAGCATCCGGAAGATCAGGCTGAAGATCAGCACGGCTGTGGTCAATACAAAGAACCAGCCCTTGATCATGTTGATTTTGGTGACCCACTGTACATCCAGTTCCAGGGCGGATACCGCCCGGTCAGTGAACAGAATCCACAGAGAGCCCAACACCAGGTAAACCAGCGCAATCCGGCCTGCACCCTTCCACGGACTGAAGGCTTGTTTGGACGAGGGAGCCAAGGGCAGCTCGCCGTCCCTTTTTTTGTGATTTATGTCGGGCTGATTGTCATTTCTTTGTATCCGCGGCATGGACTCCCTCCACATTCGACGTACATTTCTCGCATTCTCCCCAATATTCTACAAAAATTTTCAAATTCCTCTATTTGTTATGCATTTTTTTGGAAAAACAGAGGAATAAGGGGAGAATACATCTTATGTGTCAGAGGCCATTTCCATGCTTAACGCACCAGCAGGTACAGGAAAATAACTGCGATGGCAGCAGTTGATCCGATTGAAACCAGCTTAAAAAAGGTTTCCAGGGTGAGCTTCACCAAAAAGCACCTCATTATATGTTATAGTGGCGGTTAATTAACCATTAAATGTAAAAACCATTTAAAAACACAACGAGACATCCCGTTTATTTCACGGAATGCCTCAAGTATTCCCACACGATAACATACTGTGTCAGAGCTGTCAATCGGATTTCCGCCCACTTTCCGGACCGGCAGATTGCGCCTGCAGCCCTGTCAGAAACAATTCCACCATTTGGGCAAAGCTCTCGTTAAGGTCAAAAGGAAGCCCGAACCCGCCATGCTGTTCCAAGGAGGCAAATCCATGCAGCAGACTCCGCAGAGCACGGGCGGCATGAATGGCGGCGGCCGGGTCCAGCCGGTAGGATTCCAATGCCCGGACCACCAGCTCCGCAATCCCATTGGCTACTTTGGCCCACTCCGCATCCTCTTGTTTGGAGGAGAGCAGGGAGAGCTCATACAGACCCGGATGAGCTCTGGCAAAACCGAGGTAGGCGTAAGCCATGGCCCGGATGGCGTCCTCCCCCGCGCGGCCAACGGCGGCATGGAGCAGCTCCGAACGCAGCTCCTCCAGACCGTGGAGGGATAGCAGCCTGCGGAGCTCAGGGAGCCCGGCGATATGGTTGTACAGAGAAGGGGAGCGGATGTCCAGCCGCTGCGCCAGAGTGGCCAGAGTCAGCGCCTCTACTCCCTCCTCATCAACAATGCGGACCGCCGCTTGGAGAATCAGGTCCGAATTTAATCTGATTTTGGAGGTCACGGCCGGTTGCCCCCTGTCTGGGGAAGGAAGGCAGCGTCGGCTTCCGCCTCTGCGATGATCCGGTCCAGGAGAGGGCCTGGCTGCGGCAGCAGCCGCCCATGTCCCACGGCCAGCAGCGAAGGCTCCAGGCGGCGCAGTTTGCGGGCGCTGGCCAAGGCCTCTTGTTTGCTCCAGGTGGCCATTGCCGGAAAAGGGAATAAGGGCTTCAGCTTCCCCGAAACAGCCGCCCCTCCCCGCACCTGAAAAGCATCCCCCGCAATAAGGATCCGGTTGCGCGCATCCAGGAACGCCATTGAGCCCGGCGTATGCCCCGGAGCGGATAACGCCTGGAGGGAGCCAACCATGTCTCCGTCTTGGAGGAGGATGTCGGGTTTTGTCTTGATCCCTTTCGGCACACTTCCCCGAATAGGCAGATTCGGCTCATGAGACAGCAGAGAGACATCCCCTGACAACAGCCGGGAATCTCTGGCGGATATATATACCTTCGCGTCAGGCAGAGCAGCCTTCAGACCATCCAGAGCCCCCACATGATCCTGATGGCCGTGGGTGAGCACAATTCTCCGGATGTGCTTCCCCATTCGGGAGGCCGCGGTTAGGATCCCGTTTTGGCAAAAGGCCATACCGGCGTCAATCAGGGTCAGCCCGTCCTGCTCCTCCACCAGGTAACAGTTAATCGGGAAAAGCCGCGGCAAAAAAGCCAGTTGGGTAACCGTTAGGGCAGTGGTGCTTTTCATCAACGTTCCTCCTTCAATTGATTATTCACAATAATCGAATTAATAATTATATTATTATTTTAACTAACGTGATTAGTTTTTGCAAATGTTCTTTTCTCCCCTTGTCTGCTTCTTGCGGACTGAGGATCCGTTATTTTGCCACAATGCCCTCTTTTGAAAATCTTGCGGACACACGTTACGTTATTTCGCTTTTCCCGCCCTCCGCTCCCCCTTTTTCCTTCCAATAGCGGATCCTCTGTCCGTGAAACCAAAAATACATCCTTTTTCCGTCAAATAACGGATCCTCTGTCCGATTGGCTTTGGGGTTGCCGCACTCAAGCCGCTGCGCGACGGCTTTCCCATTGCCGTCAGCCCCTGGAATGCGCTCCGCCGCAAAAAAGAACCGGAGGCACCAGCCCCCGGCTCTTTCAACAAACCATTTGTTACACCTTATACGCCTTCATGGCCTTGCGCAGCTCCTTCATGGTGGGGCGTTTGCCGTACATCAGCACCCCGGTGCGGTAGATCTTGGCGGACAGCCAGCCCAGGCCGAAGATGGTGCCGCAGAGGATCGCCAGCGACAGGGCCACCTCCCACCAGGCCGGATCCGTCAGGCCGATGCGCATGAACATCAGGAACGGCGAGAAGAAAGGAATGAAGGACGAGATCACCACATAGGTGGCGTTGGGTGTGGTCAGCCCGAAGATGGCCAGGTAGAAGCCCGCCAGGGAAAACAGCGTCAGAGGCATGACCGCCTGCCCCAGATCCTCCGTCCTGCTGACAATGGAGCCCACCGCCGCGTACAGCGTGGAGTAGAGGAAATACCCCAGCAGGTAGAAGATAACCGCAAACACGATCAGCAGCGGATCGATCGCCCCCAGATCGATGTTCAGATTCTTCAGCGTATCGATATTATGCGGCAGTGTCAGATTGATCACCGCCACACCCGCAATCAGCAGGATTTGACTTAAGCCCACGATCAGCATACCGACAATCTTGCCGAACATCTGCTTAAGCGGCGACACACTGGTGATCAGCACCTCCATGACCCGGGAGCTTTTCTCTGCGGTAATTTCGGTGGCGATGAGCTGGCCGGTAATCATCACACCCATAAACAGCACGATCACCAGCACATAAACCATCCCTGTGGCGATGACCACCTCTTCGGTGGATTTGCCGTTTTTGCCAACAGAGCCGGCTCCTCCGTCGGTAGTGGAAATCTGCACATTATCGATGACCACCGGGGCCATCAGCTTTTGCAGGGTAGCGGCAGGCAGGCCTTTGGCCACATCCTCATTCTTCACATATTGCAGGCCCGATTTCAGCTTGTTGGTAAAACCGAAATCCATGGTTGCCTTCGACTTGTACGTCACCTTGGGGAACCCCGAGGCCGCATCCATTTCCCCCAGCTCCAGGTAACCCTTGATTTCGCCGGAGGAAATCCGCTCCTTCATGGCCGTCTCATTGGCGGCAGCGGAGCCTTGGTCCGGGAACTGGCGGACGATCACCTCCGCCTTCTCCTGAGATCCGTAATACTGCTCCAGCCGCGCGGCCATATCCCCCGCCACCATGCCGATTTCCGAAGCTTCGTCCGATTGAAACTTGGAGATGATATAGGGCAGGTTGGAGCCGATAATCACCAGCAGTGCCAGAATCACGGAGGTGACAATAAAGGACTTGGAACGGAATTTATTGCGGACGGTAAAACCCATCACCGTAAGAAAGCCGTTATTCATGTCCATCGCCTCCTACTGTTTTGATGAAAATTTCGTTCAGGGTAGGTTCCTTGACTTCAAAGTGGTGCACATCCGTTTGACTGAGGGCCAGGGTAATAATCTCCCGCGCCGCCTCCGGCCGGTTCACCCGCAGCTCATAGCCGTTCTCGTGGCGCAGGGCGGCTGTCACGCCGGGAATGGACTCCAGCCCCTCCACGGCTCCTGTGGTAGTGAGCAGCACTCTTTCCTTGGGGAAGCGGTTCTTGATGTCCCGGATATTCCCCTTCATAACCGTTTTGGACTTGTGCAAAATGGTAATGTTGCGGCACAGCTCCTCCACATGCTCCATCCGGTGGGTGGAGAACAGAATGCTGACGCCGCTGTCCCGCAGCTCCTTCACCGTGTCCTTCAGGAGCTCCACATTCACCGGGTCCAGACCGCTGAAGGCTTCGTCCAGAATGATCAGCTGCGGCTCATGAATCACCGCTGCAATAAACTGGATCTTCTGCTGGTTGCCCTTGGACAGCTCCTCCACCCGCTTGTCGTAATACTCCGGCACACCGAAGCGTTCCAGCCAGCGCTTGAGATTGGCATCCGCCTTCTTCTTCTCCATCCCCTTCAATTGAGCCAGATAGACCAGCTGCTCGCTGACCTTAATCTTGGGGTACAGCCCCCGTTCCTCCGGCAAGTACCCCAGCATCCGGGTAATCTCATTGGCGTAGGGCTTCCCGTTATAACGGATGGAACCGTCATCGGGATAAATCAGTCCCAGCACCATCCGCATAGTGGTGGTTTTACCGGCGCCGTTGGCGCCCAGGAGCCCGTAGATTTCCCCACGCTCCACCTGGAGACTGATGCTGTCCACCGCCGTTTTGTCGCCGTACTGCTTGCTTACATTCGAGACATCCAGCACACTCATGGCTTCATTCTCCTCTCTACTACATATCCTTGCCTTTATTACGTACCACATGCCAAAAAAGTTCATCCCATTCCAACGGGCGTTCATCCGTCACCGCAATCCCCAGCTTTTCCAATGCCTCCCGGGTTTCCCCCGGTGACCGGGTGACCAGCCGGTGGGGTGTCCCCTTCTCCACAGCAGCGGCACCGGGAAGGGCCTCCGCACTGGCTGGCAGCTCACTGATCCACAGCGTCCGCCAGCTTTCGGACAGCGCATCCTTCTCGAAGGGACCGTGCACCTCCCCATTTTCCAAAAAGAGAAGATAGTCCCCCAGCCTCCGTATTTCTTCTATGATATGGGTGGCCATCAGGATGGTCCTGTCTCCGGCGGACATAAAGGCGGCCAAGTCCTCCAGCATCATTTTCCAGGAAAAAGGGTCCAGCCCTGCCGACGGCTCATCCAGCACCAGGACCCGGGGAGCCTGGGACAGGGCGATAATAAAGGCAGCCAGCTTTTTGGTGCCTTTAGAGGACTTGCGCATCGCCTTCCGGTCATCCAGACTGTAACGGCCAACCAGCCGCCGGTAGCAGGCATCATCCCATGCCGGAAAAAACGGGGAGACGGCATCACGCCAGTCCCGTAGGCTCCAGCCCGGATCGGGAATATCCAGCTCATCGGGCATATAGGCGATACGCCGACGTTTTTCCCGGAATGCCTCGATGTCTGCTTCGGAGTCAAGTGTTCGGTTATTTTGATCGGCAGGACCGCTGTTTTGCCTGGAGGGGGCTTCCGTCACAGAACCGGTTGTTGCCGGGAACCATTCCAGCATTCCCCTCTCCGGCTGTACAACGGCATTCAGCATACGGAATAATGTTGTTTTACCCGAGCCGTTGCGTCCCATAATCACATACACGTAGCCTTCCTCCAGCGTCATGCTCACAGGACCCAGATGGAACTCTCCGTATACTTTGGCCAGGTTCTTCACTTCCAGCACCGTTTGCTCATTCATGGTTATGGTCTCCTTTCCCGTTTCCCCTGGTCTCCAGCTGCCGCTCCGCAATAGCCTGCTCCAGCAGCCGGCGCATCTCATCGGGGCCGCAATCGTAACGGGAGGCCGTCTCGACGGCTTCCCGGAAAGCCCGGCTCACCGTCTCCAGCCGGTTGCGCTCACGGTCCTCCATCTCCACCCGGGCTACGAAGGTGCCTGTGCCCTGCCGGGTCCGGATCAAACCCTCGTTCTCCAGGTCCTGGTATACCCTCCTGATGGTAATCACACTGCAGGACAGATCCAGGGCAAGCTCGCGGATCGAGGGGAGCGGCGTACCCTCCGTCAGCTTGCCTCCCAGTATCAGCCCCCTTAGCTGCACCTCGATCTGGTGGTACATGGGCTCAGGACTGGCGGGGGATAATTGTATCGGCAGCAGCATAGGTGTTCCTCCTTCCGGCAGGCTTCATAAAGAGTATCCTCACATCAGGTCGCGTGAAGCCAACCTTCGAACCGTCAGCAGAGCCAGTCCCCAGGCAATGGCTCCCCCCGCGGCCACCCCGGCCAAAGATGCCCATATCCCGTAGCTTCGCACCAGAATCAAGCTGCCGCCTACAAGATGAATACCAACCAAATTCAGAAGCACGATAACCAGCAAAAGCATAACCATGACCAACAAAGTCAGCCGCATATAGATTTTGCCGGCCATACCCAGCTCCATATACATAAATCCCGCCCCGCCTGCCAAGGAGAATCCCAGCCACAACACAGCAGCCTGGATAAAATCCGTCCCGGTCGCCAAATGCTCCAATCTGACCGGGAGATACAAAGCGGCAAAATAGCACAGCGCCATGGGCGGAAGCGTGATTAAAAACACCAGGTACCGCGCCGCCACAATTTCCTTATCCGTCACCGGCAGCTTGCGGTAGAAGGCCAGCTTCCGGGAGAAGGCGTCGGTCCAATAATGGCTGAGGTACTCCTTGGTAAAAGCAAAGCCCAGGGTGCTTACCATGGATAAGGTCACCAGATCCGTCGCGATGTTCCGTATGATCCGAATGGCCCCTTTCATCAGATCCGGGTCATTCCGCCCCAGGAACATAATCCCCGTAACCCCACCCAGGAATGCGAAGAGAATTCCTGTCAGAAGGGCGGGCAGCAGCAGCTTCCGGGTTTCTTGCTTCACCAGCATGTAGACATAGCCTTTCGGCATATCCTCGCCTCCAGTGTTATTCTGTATATATCTATATACACAGTATACACGATGTACTGGAATTGGCAACCCATTTGTGCGCCGCCCCTTCCTCCCCCCTCGTGTTGACTCCATGCCATGCGCTGCCCGCCCCACAAGTATCCCCTGATCACAGAACATGATTTTTACAATAACGCCCTAAATTTGGACAAGTAACCCTGATTTTTAAACAAATATGTCGGTTTTTTGGAATGCAATATTTCCCATATTCCCTATACTAGGGGTATACAACAAGAAAACCCATATATTCCCACAACGCCCTGGAAAGGAGGCTGTACTCAGCTACGCTCTGCATAACCGGAATTTTTGTAATCGCTTACTTTTTAAAATCAAAGGAGGAATTATAATGAAGCTGCGCCAATGGTTGAACCCCCGGAAAGCAGGCTGTCTTCTGCTTGCCGCCGCCCTGCTGATCCCCTTGGGACTCAGTCCCGCTCCCCAGCCGGTGTCGGCCGCAAGCGCCCGGCAGATGGAAAAGCTGAACCGGGGATTGGTGGCTGTACAAGCGAACAACGGTGTTTTTGTAAGCTGGCGTCTCCTGGGCACGGAAGCCCTCAGCACAAGCTTCAACGTATACCGCAATGGCACCAAGCTGAACTCCACCCCCATCACCAACAGCACCAATTATCAGGATGCCGGGGGCACCGCCTCCTCCACCTATTATGTGAAGGCAGTGGTGAATGGCGCCGAACAAGCCGCTTCGCCTACCGTCACCGTGTGGGCCAACAACTACCTGGATATTCCGCTTCAGAAGCCGGCTGGGGGCACTACTCCGGACGGAGTCGCTTATACCTACAGCGCCAATGATGCCAGTGTGGGCGACCTGGATGGGGACGGCGACTACGAAATCATCCTCAAGTGGGATCCCTCCAACTCCAAGGACAATTCCCAATCCGGGTACACGGGCAATGTTTATCTGGACGCATACGAAATGAACGGTACCCGGCTGTGGCGCATTGACCTGGGCAAGAATATCCGGGCCGGAGCTCATTACACCCAGTTCCTGGTGTATGATTTCGACGGGGACGGCAAAGCCGAGGTGGTCTGCAAAACAGCGGACGGCACCAAGGACGGCACAGGTGTGGTCATTGGCAACGCCTCCGCGGATTACCGCAATTCCAGCGGTTATGTCCTGAGCGGCCCGGAGTTCCTGACGGTATTCTCCGGCACCAACGGCAAGGCCCTCACCACCGTGGACTATCTGCCTGCCCGGGGCAATGTCTCCGACTGGGGCGATAACTACGGCAACCGGGTGGACCGTTTCCTGGCCTGCGTCGCTTATCTGGACGGGGTGCGGCCCAGCATTGTGATGGCCCGGGGCTATTATACCCGTTCCGTCGTGGTGGCCTATGACTGGCGGAACGGCACCCTGACCCGCAAGTGGACCTTCGACAGCAACAGCTCCACCAACTCCGGCACCGCCGGGCAAGGCAACCACAATCTCAGCGTCGGCGACGTGGACGGGGACGGTAAGGATGAAATTGTATACGGCGCCCTCACGATTGACGACAACGGGGCCAAGCTGTATAACACGGCCATGGGCCACGGTGACGCTATGCATATGGGCGACCTGAATCCGGACCGGCCAGGCCTGGAGGTGTTCAAAGTCAATGAAAACACCTCGGCCGCCTACGGCGCGTATATGTTCGACGCCAAAACGGGAGCCATTCTGTGGGGCGTCAATACGGGAACAGATACGGGACGCGGCATGTCCGCCGATATCGATCCCACCTACCGGGGCGAGGAGGTTTGGGCCTCCAACCCAGTGGGCCTGCGCTCGGCAACCGGCACCTTGATCAGCTCGACGATTCCTTCCTCCACTAACTTCGGGATTTGGTGGGACGGCGATCTGCTGCGCGAGCTCTTGGACCACAGCTCCAATGTGGGCAAAATCGATAAGTGGAATTACACCGCCAAAACCACCGGCAATCTGCTGACAGCCACAGGCACCAGCTCCAACAACGGGACCAAGGGCAACCCCTCCCTGCAGGCTGACCTCCTGGGTGACTGGAGAGAGGAAGCCATCTGGCGGACAGCCGACAGCAGTGCCCTGCGGGTTTACACCACAACAGCGGTTACGACCAATAAGATTTATACCTTGATGCATGATTCCATCTACCGCCTGGGTGTGGCCTGGCAGAATGTAGCCTATAACCAGCCGCCGCATACCAGCTTCTACCTGGGAGATGGCATGGGCGCCGTCACTCAGCCCAATATCTACACCGTGCCCTAACGGCAATTTTAATTAAAACGGAATTCGCCTCTTTTCTTCTCCCTTACGCCATACTATGCTTATCGGGCAAGGGAAAGGAGAATGCGTATGAATGAAAACGAAGCGGTCTGCAATGACAGCATCGTCATCAAACAATATATTACCCAAACGCAATTTGCGGAGATAAACCGGCTGGAGGCGATCTGCCACAGCCAGGACGGCACCAACCTGAAGCTGGAGACGGACTACCGGCTGCACCGGCCAAAAGCTGCCGAACCCGGCATCAAGGAGCTGAATGAATTTCTCTATTATGCGGACGGTGAGCTGGTGTCCTATCTGGGCATCGCCAGCTTCGGCGGCAATGCTGCCGAGCTCAACGGCCTGACCCATCCGGATTACCGGAGGAAGGGGATTTTCACCCGGCTCTGCGAATTGGCTTTGGAGGAATGCGGGAAACGGGGTTTTGGCAAAACCCTGCTTCTGTCCGACGGGAAATCCGAATCCGGCCAGGGTTTTATCCGCTCCGTCCGCGGGGGATATGATTTCTCGGAATACCGCATGCGGCTGCGGGGGGTTACTGCAGCGGAGCGTTCAGGTCTGGTGACGCTGCGGAAGGCCAACAATGGGGACGTGCCCGAGCTGGAGCGTCTGGAGGCAACTATATTCGGTGATGTCGGACAGGACAAGGAGCTGCCTGAGGAAGAGGAGCTGCGCAACGAATTCACCTATCTGGTGGAACGGGGCGGAGCGGTAATCGGCCGGATCAAAATCACCTATGCCGATTCTTCCGCCTTTATCAGCGGCTTCGGCATTGTCTCGGAGCAGCGGGGCCAGGGCTTCGGCAAGGCGGCGCTGCAGGAAGCGCTGCATCTGATCCGGGAGCGGAATATTCCCGAGGCCGAGCTGGATGTGGAAGCCAAAAACGCCAACGCACTGCATATCTACACCTCCTGCGGCTTTGAAGAAATGTCCGTGATGGATTATTATCAGGCCCCGTTAGCCCGTTAGGATTGGGCTTGCTGGATAGACCAAAAGCCTCCGCCGAAGATGGCGGGGGCTTTTGGCGTTATTTTCTCCCAAGTGAAGGGTCTGGACATGAAGGACGACGAAGAACAGCCACTTATATTGTCGCTGCCGCCGGTGCGGCTTACCGGAAAATAGCGTCGATCACCGGTTTAGTAGCGCCGCCCGGATACAGCATATACAAAAGCACATACACCATAATCCCGGTGGGGGCAGTGAACAGCCACAGGACGGCTGCAATTCTCCCCAGCTTCCGGTGCCGGACGAAATTCTTCTTGTATGCCTGGTACAAGGTGATGAGCCCGAATGCGCCGGCCACCGTCGCCAGTACGATATGAAACAGCAGGAAGATGTAGTACGCATCCCTTACCCAAACCGGCGCGTCCTCCGAAAACGAGGTATTCCCCACAAACACCGTCCGTCCTACATATAAAAGGAAAAACAACAACGCCGTCGCGGCGCCCCAAAGCATCAGCTTCTGGTGCCGTTCCCGGCGGTCCTTCACGATGGCATACCAGCCAAATCCCACGAAAGTGGCGCTAATGGCGATCAGCAGCGTACATATTGTTGGAAGCATATTTCCCATATCCCAATGATCCCCGTCCGTTCATGAAAAGTAGGGCGGCGATGCCTGGGCCGTGACTGCTTTCACACCCTCCGGAACAGGCGCCTTCCCTTCTTTCCTAACGATACCATTTCATGAAGCTGCACGCCAGTCTAGATCCAAACCCAATACAACGCCGCCCCCATGGCGACCAGTGTGAGAAGGGTGCCAAAGGCCAGACTGAGGATGGATAAGAGGTCATTCCGGCTTTTCAGCCTCGTCCAATGGATCAGCTGCAGGAACAGCTGGATGGCTGCCATGAGCATCAAAAACGGCACCAGCAGATCCGCCGGCAGCTCTCCGTACAGAGCAGCTCCGAAGGCCAGCACGGTGAGCAGCACAGAGACCGCAAAGGAAAACAGATGAAGGCGGCTGCCCGTTTCCTTACGGGTGGCCGGGGGAAAACCGGAGGCAACCAGCTTCTCCCTTTCCCTTCCCACCATTCCGCCATCCCATTCCATAATTTCTCCCTCCACTGCCGCAGGCGTTGTGTGCACCACTATCGGCGGGCCTGCCGCTGCTTCCCTGTTTTTATACTCAAGGCTCATAAACCCTCCCGCCTTTCCTCGAATATAGCCGGTTAACAGTCTTTTTCCAGGGTGTGGCTGAAATGGGCCGAACGTTTCCCAAAACGAACTCCCCTTACTCCTGACAGATGGGAAAAAGGAAGATATTTTCATCAAGTCGGAGTAACACTCCCACTCCAGACACCAGCACAGAGGATACCGGGACTAATTAATCATCTAACGGCCGAATAGGAAAAACAGTCCAAAACACACCTTCCGCTGCCACTTTCCTGATTATTAACGGCATGAATTGACCAGCAGAATTCTCTGCCTAAGGAAAGAAAAAAAGGTTATCCGAGAAATTTGCCGAAAAAGATAAAAAAATCTGTACAACTAACCGAATAATGAATTATTCTAAATTGATAATTTGAATAATCTCCTTCACGGATAACTATAAAATTGTTACAGAATTTTGTCAATGAAGGAAATTTAGCCGAAAAAGGCGATTTCCTTTTTCCAGTGAAGGCAGTTCTCCAAAACGAACAAATATGGTATACTGTAACTATCTGGTAACAGCATGAGGAGGCATCAGCAATGATCGGGAAACGGATTCAGAAGCTCCGCCTGGAACGGGGATTGTCCTTGTCAGACGTTGCCGACAGGGCGGGCGTAGCAAAATCATATCTCAGCACCATTGAACGGGACATCCAGAAGAACCCCTCCATTTCGTTTATTGAGAAGGTGGCCGGGGTATTGGGGGTAGCTCCCCAGGACCTGCTGCAGCATCATGATGAGGAGCCGCTGGATGCGGAATGGGTGGCGATTCTTCAGGAAGCGCGCAAAAGCGGCGTCACCAAGGAGCAGTTGGAGGAATTCCTTGCCTTTACCAAATGGAAGCTGGACAAGCAAAAGAGCGCCGGGGTCTTGTAACAGCCCGGCGCTGACATCCATGCTTGCAATCATATAAAGACGGGAGCTGCAGCCATGGGATTTTTTGCGGTATTGATTGTGGTTGTTGTAGCGGCGGTATTCGTTGGCAGAAGAACAAACGGCAGGAACCGGCATTACACCGGCGGCGGTGAATCCTCCGGGTTCTACCACGGAGGAGATTCTTATGACAGCAGCCACCGCCACAGCGATTCGGACAGCCATTGGGGCGGCGATAGCTGCAGCGATTTTGGCGGCTCGTCGGATTCAGGCGGAGGCGATTGCGGAGGAGACGGCGGGGGCGACTGACCTGCAATCTCCTCCTGTTTTTGCTTGGCCAATGCTACGTGGCCATTATTTGCTCTTGATCAGCAGATCAACGGCATCCTTCACAGCCTTATTGGCTTTGCTGCCCGCCTTTTCCTCCAGAAGGGTTTTCTCCAGATTGGAGGCCACTACATAGGCTACGGTTTTGTCCACAGCACTGCGGACAGCCACCAGCTGGCTGACCACATCCTTGCAGGACTCCCCCTCCTCCATCATTTTGAGCACACCACGGACCTGGCCTTCAATCCGCTTCAGCCGCTTCTTCACGTCATCGTCAAATTTCATCCCGGCATCCTCCCATTCTCTACATTCAGACATGATACCTGTATAGGTATATTATGGGTGGGGATGGCCCGGGATGCAACTACAATCCTCCTGGGTTTTCCCGTCGGCCTTCGTTTTACAAAGTTTCCTCCAAGGAGGAGATACTGGCTAGCGGGGCTCCGCCGCTTTCTGGGACGGCACCGGGTATCTCCCGGCCGGCGTTCCAGCCCCCTTGGCTGGCTGCCAGCCGCGGCAGCTTCCACAGGTAGAGGGCTGCCGTCAATATCAGACAGGCGCCCACCGCCGTATAAGCCACCTCCAGCGTCATATATTTCGGGAACAGTACGGCAATCAGACCCAGAGCAGCCGATTGGGAGGCCATCATAATAGGGTCGGTCCAGGCGTTGACTCTGCCGCGGATGCCGGAATCGATAATCCGGGGCATCCAGCCTCCGATGGCTACGTTCAGCGGACCAATCGTAAGGCCAACACAAGTCGTAGCAGCCAGATACACCCATACGTTGGTTGCGAAGAGCATTCCCACCCCCACAATCCCCGATGCCAGAAGACCTGCTATCATGATCCGGATAAACCCCCATTTGCGGATCAGCCAAGCTCCTGCCAGGCTCCCCGGAAAAACACCGATCCCCAGGAAAATGGAAAAGAGCGAGCTGTAGCGCTGATAATCGTCGGGAGCCAGCTTGTATTTCATGGTAAACATCGGCAGCACCGCAAAGGATCCGTTAATAAAACCAAGCATAAAGAAGCCGGTAATCAGCGCCAGCAGCAGCTTATTGGTCCAGATATACCCGATGCCCTTGCGGAAATCCTCCACGATCAGCGGCAGCCCGATATCCTTCCAGCGTGTGGGGCCGTTAGGCAGCCGGTCCTTCTCCTCAATCCGCATGGACTGGATCAGCACTCCGGATATCAGAAAACCGAGACCGTCCACCAGAACAGCTCCTTGGATGCCGATGTAATGATAAGCCAAAGCCCCCAGCCCGGTTCCGAACAGCATAAACAGGCTGAATACCATCTGATTCATACCCGCAGCCGTGGTGTAATGCTCCTCCTTCAGAATGCTCTGCATCAGGGCCGATTGAGCAGGATAGAAGAATTTGCCGACGGCACTCCGGATAAATAACACGAGAAATACCAGCGGCATCCAGCCTGCCGTCACAGCTCCCAACAGCCCCACTGTCAGGCCTGCCCGGATCCAGTCGCTGTAGGCGCAGATCCGCTTGCGGTCCATCCGGTCGGCGAGAACTCCCACCAGGAAGAAAACCAGGAGAGTCGGTACGGAATACATCAGCTCCGCCAGAGTGGCATAGAAGGGTTGGGTGGAGAAACGGTCCAGCAGATAAAACGCCAGCGCCATATTCCCGATGGTATTGCCCAACTGGGAGGTAATGCCCGCGGCAAACAGCTTGATAAACCTGGGATTTCGAAACAACTCTTTCATGAACACGCACCCGCTTTGCATAAGTAATCAAACAATAGCTTCACTATACGCGCCTGATCCGGTTCCTCGTAGTGAGAACGGTCATGGCGGAGGTCACAAAAAAAGTCATACCCTCCTCCTCCTTCCGCCGAACCTCCCCCTACAGCCGCAGACTTCTCCAGCCTGCTTCTTAAGCCCGACCGGGAGCCTCCTCTCATGGTCTTAGCGGAACACCCTTTCCTGCAGAAGCTTCAGGGCTTCCCCAATCTCCTCCAGCTCCCTGTCGCCGATACCGGCTGTATGGGCCGCGAACCGCTCCTCAATCCGTTGGAATGCCTGCTCCATCATCTCTTCTCCCGCCTCGCTTAAGCGGAAAAGCTGCTTGCGCCGATCCTTCGGGTCGGTAAGCTTCTGACAGAGCCCCTTCTCCGTCAGCTTCCTCAGCTCCCTGCTGGTATTGGGCAGGGACATATGCATGCAGCTGCTGATTTCGCTTAAGGTGAGGGGCTGCTTGATGGAGATATACTCCAGGATCTTATATTGGGCTTGGGTAACGGCCTCTGACCGCACACCCTGGGTCAGCTCCTCGGTTATTTGATGGACAGCCGCTGTAAAAACCACAAACTGGCGGAACAATTCATGCTTATCCATGGAATCACCTCTTTTACAGACACCATACCAAATTACTTATCTATATACAATTATCAATTAATAATTGTCATTTGACAATATAGTCCGTCCCGTGCTACCTTTTAGTTATCTAATGATAATTAAAAGGAGTGAACGGCATGAAGCTGCTGATTATCTACACGCATCCCAATCATGAAAGTCTGAACGGCGCTTTTTTGCAGCAGGTAATCAAGGGGGCAGGGGAAAACGGAAGGATTGAGGAGGTCCGGGTAACGGATTTGTACGGAGAGGAGTTCAACCCGTTGCTGGTATTCAACAAGGAGAAGCGCAGGCGGGATCTGGATAAGGACCCGGAGCTGGTCCCTTATTGGGATAACATCCGGTGGGCGGACAAAATCGTATTCATCTATCCCATCTGGTGGGGGCGGCCGCCGGCTATGCTGATGGGCTTCATCGACCGGATCTTCGTCTCCGGCTTCGGGTACCGGTCCAATGGAGGCATGCTGCCGGAGGGGCTGCTGAAGGGGAAGTCCGTGGTTTGTATTTCCACCATGATGGGTCCGGCCCTCTATCTGCGGTTGTGGCTCAACAACGCCCACAAGATGCTGATGCGCAAAGCGCTGTTCAACTATGTCGGCATAAAGGACGTGCGGTTTTTCCAATTCGGCAGTATGGAGAGCCCCAAGGGCAAACATCAGTCGAAGCTGGACCGGGTGTACAAGTATTTCCGCACGGTCCAATAAACCTTTTCCCCCACAAGAAAATAAAAGAGGCGCCCCCGGTGGCAGCGTCCCGGTGAGCACCCTGATATCTCCTAAATGAAAAGCTGCATATCCGAATCCAGCGCATCCTTCAGATAGGTTTTGGCATCAATAATTTCCACCTCGGGAAGCAGCTCCTCCGGCTTAAAGCCCATCACCTCAACCGACAGGCGGCAGGCATAAAACTTGATGTGCTTTTTCCGGGCTCCCTTCAAAAAATGGATCAGCTGCGGCGCTTCATCGTCCTTCAGCATCTCCTCCAGCATGTGCTTGCCCAAGCCGGCATAGTTCATCCGGGACAGAGGCAGCTGGTCCGGTCCTTTCGGTGTCATCATGGCAAACATTTTTTCGTAGAGCGTCTTGTCCTCCAGGGTCATATGCTCCGGGTCCCGCACCAGGCACAGGCCCCAGAAGGCAAAGAACATGGTCACATCCACACCGATTTCCTTGGCCGCATTGGCCAAAATCAAACCCGCCATGGCTTTGTCGTATTCACCCGAAAACATCAGCAGATTCATTTTTTTGTCCATGGTTGTTCCTCGACTCCCTCCGGTTCCTTTGGCTTAACCATGCCGTTAGGGTCTCTCCCATGAAGCCTATTTATGTGCCGGAACGGCAAAAAGCTCCTTCCCCTGCCGGGAAAGGAGCTTTGACTATACAGTGAGGCTTATTAGAAGCGGCCCGCCAATTCAACGGCTTGATCCACGCCTTCTTTGACGATGGCTTGGGAACGGTCAGGGAACTGGTTGTGCCCTTCGATCACGATGGTTTCAATATCGGTGATGCCCCAGAAGCTCAGGACATTGCGGACGTAGCTCAAGGACATTTCCAGAGACTGCATCGGCTCCACGGAGTATACACCGCCGCGGGCGTTCAGCAGCAGGGCCTTTTTGTTGCCCACAAGACCCACGGGTCCCTGCGGGGTATATTTGAAGGTTTTGCCCGCTTGGCTCAGGAAGTGGAGATAGCTGACCAGCTGCGCCGGAGCGGAGAAATTCCACAGCGGGAAGGCGATAACCACCTTATCCGCGGCCAGGAACTGATCCAGATATCCGTTCACTTGTTCGGCAGCCGCTGTTTCTTCTTCCGTCAGCCCGTAACCGTTGGCCAGCTTATACATCGCGGTCATATGTACGGTATCGTAGTATGGAGGCGGATTTTGGAACAGATCCAGCTCGATGACTTCTTCCCCGGGGTGGGCTGCTTTGTAAGCTTGCAGGAAGCCTTCATACAGCTGGACAGTAACGGACTGGTCGGCAGGGCGGGAATTGGCTTTAATAAACAATACAGAACTCATAGATAACGCCTCCTAAATGAAAATGATTATCGCTGTTTTATATTATACAATTAGATGCTTATTATTTTCAAGAAAAGTAAATAAAGAAAGTGAAAAAAATATTTCGGCGTAATTGAGACCTAGACCATACCGCGTTTGCAAATCAGCCCCGCCAAGCTTCTAACGAAAATGAGACGGCTTATTTCGGCAAAAATGGGCGGTTTGAGCATGTAACGAATATGAGCCACGTTATTTCCGGTTGCCAGGCTGATTTGTGTGTGTTTTGGCGAAATAAGCTTCCTCAGATTCGTTACAGCGGCTGACGGCGGCTAATTGGCAAAATAGCGTGGCTGATATTCGTTAGGAAGCTGGCGGAGGTGGGGGCGGTAATAGTATAGCAGGCGTGGTGATGGTGACAGTGATGACGGCGATGCGGCGATGCTGTGAGACGGTAATGGTGACGGTGGTGGCGATGCAGTGAGACGGTAATGGTGACGGTGGTGGCGATGAAGCTTCAACAAAAAAACGCTGACCCTCACGGTCAACGCCCGATTGGCCAATAACCCCGGCCGGCTTTCGACAGCCAGAGGAGACCGCTATGCGATCTCCCCTTCTTCCTCCTGCGTATAGAGCCGGATCAAAACCCGGGAAATACGGAGATGGTCCACCTCCTCTACCATCAGCTCACACCCTCCCGTCCGGATGCGCTGGTGCCGGTGGGGCGGGCTTTCCAACTGAGCGTACAGCCAGCCTCCCAGGGTATCGTAATCCTCCGAGATGAGGCTAAGGCCAAGCTGTTCGTTCACCTCCTCCAGAAGCAAAAGACCGTTCACCGACCATATATCATTTCCCGCCGCCTCCACGGCAGGCCGCTCTTCATCAAATTCATCCTGGATTTCCCCTACGATTTCCTCCAGAATGTCCTCGGCGGTCACCAGACCGGAGGTCCCTCCATACTCGTCGATCAACAGGGCCATCTGGGTTTTGCGCTTCTGCATCAGTCCCAGCAGGGAGCTGATGGGAATGGTCTCCGGAACGCTGATCAGCGGCCGGATGACACTGCGCAGGTCCTTCTCCCCCACACCGGGGCGGAGCAAGTCCTTAATATGGATAAATCCGATAACGGTATCCTTATCCGGGTCACATACCGGATACCGCGTCAGCTGCTCCTCCAGGGCAATGGCCATATTCTCCCGGTAAGGGAGCTGGGCGAACAGACAGACCATTTCTGTACGGGGAATCATCACCTCCCGGGCACTGGTTTCCGAGAAGCTAAAAATATTGCGCACCAGCGTAAACTCCGTGTGATCCAGCGAGCCATTGCCCCGGGACTCCTCCACCAGGAGGCGGATGTCGGTGCTATTATGAAGGGCTTCCGCATGTCTATCCGGCTCCATACCCGCCCCTTCGGCAATCCGCCGGAAGCCGGTGGTCAACAGCCGGTAGGCCGGATGAACAATCCGGTACATGAGGGTCAAAAGAACCGCACAATGGAGTAGCATTTTTTCCGGATTGGATGCGGCCACATGCTTCGGCAGCTGCTCTCCGGCCAACAGATGCACCGGCAGCACCAGAATCAGACCGATCATTGCAGCCAGCATGCCGGAATCGATCATCGGCTGGAATAGGGAACCAACAACAAACGCGCCCCACAGCCCCATACCGAGGGTAGACAGGGTGACACCCATTTGGCAAACGAACAAAAAGCCTCTCGGATTCTCCCCGATTCTGCCGGCGCTCCGGCCGGAAAGAGATCCAAGCTCCTTCAACGCATGAAACCGTCCGGGCCGGGTTCGGCCAATGGCTGTTTCGGCCGCTGCAAAGAAGGCATTCATCAACACAAGAAGCAGCGCAAGCAGCAGGCTTATGCCAAGCGGCAACGGAACGGAATCCAACACCCCTCCTGCCCTTGAATATTCAAGCGGCAGGCCCACCTCCTTTTTGCAAGTAAATTTCCTCAGGGCTGTTTGTATAACCTACGGTGTGTCTGAAAACTCCGAGAGGAGCAGATTGTGCCGGGTTTGTATAACAGTCCCTAACCTTCCGGATAGTTTCATATGTATTCCTTTCGGCTTGGCAATTAGTACTGCTTTCAGTCCCTCCGGACGGCAAAAAACGGGCCCGGTTGAAGAAGCCGGACGCCCGTTTATGCAGGAATAGCCGGTATTGTCCGCTGCTTTCGTCAGATCCAGAGGAAAGGAATGGCGAAGAGCAGCGCGATCAGGGCCAGATCCAGTCCCCAAGCTCCGCCGCCGTACCCGAAGCCGCCGCCGTAGGGATAACCGCCTAATGCCGAGGTTTGGGCGGTTTTTTGCTTTTTGGTGAGCTGCGCCTTGGCTTTGGTGCTGTTGGTGGAGACAGCCTCACCGCCCGCAAAGCAGGATTTCAGCATCAACTGCTGTCCGTTCAGTCCGTCCAGGGTCCCGTAGATGGTGGTGCCGTCCATCAGCACAACGCATACATGCTTGCCCATATGGGGACGAAGCTTTTCGTCGCAAATGGGGTTGATCAATTCCATACCTCTTGTGCCTCCTTTGCCCTGTTGTGCATGGATACCAGGGGTTCATCTCATCCTATGGGCCGCAGGCAAAAAAGGTATGGACATCCGCCCGGGTAAGGCGGATTTCTTTCCGGCCGGTTGTCCGGGGGCGAGGCTGGTGAAGCCTCAGAGGGCAGAGGGGTGTTGAACGCGGGAGAGGAACGCCGAAGGAGCGCGGGTCCGTTTTCTTTCGTCCTTCCAAGTCCCCCCCAGTCCCCTTGGTCCCGCCGCGCCTAACGGAACTGAGCGACTCTTAAACCGGAAAAATTGCCCGTTTGAAAATGTAACGGAACTCAGAGACCCTTACAGCAGTAAATCCGGTGTTTGACGCTGCCCGACTACCGCTAAGGGCGTCTCAGTTCCGTTGCAGCCGAAACCGTCCGTTTTTTCCCGGCTAAGAGTCTCAGAGTTCCGTTACAGCACCGAGGCACCAATCTCAGCTAGAAAGACCCGCTTACAGCACCAAGGCACCAGTCCCAGCAATAAAGACCCGCTTACAGCACCGCGATGCACCAGTCCCAGGCTCAAAAAGACCCGCTCCGGCAGCAGAAGGCAGCCGTAAACGAGTCTTTGGAATCATACTATTAGGATCCTCCGAACAGTTAAGCCTCGACAGGCTCCTGCCAGTTCAGGCTGTCGCCCCGGCCCATATCCACCTCGAAGCCGCTGACCTTGATGCGCATCTCGATGCAGCCGCGGCAGTGGGCAGCCTCGTCGCCCGTGCAGATTTTGTTCTCATAGAGGGCGTACTTCTCCCGGACCGAGGTGGGCGAGAGATTGGGCATCACCACGTTAGCCCCTGCCTTGATCGCCTTCTCCCGGCCCTGCGGGTCCAGACTGCCCATAGCTGTAGTGGCCGGCAGATTCGCTTTTGGAACCAAAAGCCGGGCAAACGCAACCATCACCAGAGTATCTTCAACCGTGCCGCCCTTCGACCCCTTCAAGGGGGTTTCACTGTGGGGAATAAACGGCCCGATGCCGATCATGTCCGGCTGGAAGCGGTGGAGGAAATCCAAATCCTCTGCCAGATGCCCGATGGTTTGTCCCGGCAGTCCCACCATAAATCCGGCACCCACCTGGTAGCCGATCTCCTTCAGCATACGCAGGCATTCCATCCGGTTATCGAAGGACATGTTCGTATGAAGGGACTGGTACAGCTCCCGGGAGGCCGTCTCGTGGCGGAGCAGGAAACGTTCCGCACCCGCCTTGAACAACGCCTCATATTCACTGCGGCTGCGCTCCCCGATGGACAGCGTAATAGCGGCGTCGGGGAACTCCCCTTTGATCATACCCAGAATCTCTGTGAGCCGGTCTACTGTGTACCACATATCCTCCCCGCTCTGGAGCACGAAGGTGCGGTAGCCCAACTCATATCCCTCCCGGCAGCAAGCGAGGATATCCTCCGGTGCCAGACGATAGCGGTCCGCGTTGCGGTTACTGGCACGGATGCCGCAGTACATGCAATCCCGGCGGCAGTAGTTGGAGAACTCTACCAGCCCACGCATGAATACCCGCGGCCCGTAGTGGGCAAGACGGGTTCTGTTTGCATAATCGAACAGCCTTGTTTTGTGCTGCGGGTCCTCCATCATGCGGAGCGCCTCAATTATCTCATCCTTGGTGAGCGAATGGGTCTCAAACAGCTGATCCAGCAGATCCGTCATGGTGATATCCTCCTTGCCGGCCGCTCCAATCGTGCCCAGGCCTCCGGCTGTCTCTTTTCCCCACCGTAGCACGGGAAGCGAGAGGGGAGATATGATTTTTATCATATTCTTGTGAAACTTTTCACACCTATTTACCGAGCTTACCTTATAACGTATAATACCGCAAAAAAGCAGCACAGACGGCTTTCCCGCCATGTGCTGCTTCACTATTTTACCTGTTTCAGACCACGTCGTAGCCTTGGTCTTCAATGGCGTTCTTCAATGCCGCTTCATCCAGCTTGGAGGCATCATATTCCACGGTAACGGTTTTGGCCGCCAGGTCTACCGTGCCCTTGGCTCCGATATTTTGCAGGGCGCCTTCTACGGATTTCACGCAATGATTGCAGGACATGCCTTCTACCTTCAGTGTTGCTTGTGCCATGTTCAATCTCTCCTTTGAAAAATAGTATATTTGATCGCTGCCACCTTTGCACACAGACCGGAATTACCGCATCAGCTTGTTGACGGTGATCAGCAGCTCATCCAAAACCTCATTGTCGCCTTCCAAAATTCGCTCTACCACACAGGATTTCATGTGGCCCTCCAGCAGCAGCTTGCCTACTCCGTTCAGAGCGGACTGAATCGCCGCGATCTGGTTGAGGACATCATCACAATAAACATCCTTCTCAATCAGCCCTTTTACCCCGCGGATCTGGCCTTCAATCCGGCTGAGCCGGTTGACGAGGCTGGACTTCATCTCTTGGGAATGATGGCTTTTGCGGGGTTGGGTGGAATCGCAGCAGCCCGCACTATCCGTCTGGCCTTCCCCATGGGAGTGGCTGCAGTGGCTTTTGCTGTCCTGGTTCGTTTTGTCTTCCATTTGGCTTGAGCCTCCTCTCTGGCAAAGTCCGTTCCGGCGAAGCGGAGCGGCTCTGCTTTTTATGGATATGCTTTATAAAAGGGGGCCCTTTCGCGGACTACAACTACAGCTTGATGCGCTGCAGCCGGAGGGCGTTCAGCACCACCGATACCGAGCTCATGGCCATAGCCGCACCGGCCAGCCAAGGGGCCAGGAATCCGGCAGCAGCAATGGGGACGCCCAGGGAGTTATAGGCCAGGGCCCAAAATAAATTCTGCTTAATATTCCCCATGGTTTTGCGGCTCATGTAGATGGCATCGGCAATGCCGTTCAGATCCCCACGCAGAAGCGTAATATCCGCCGCCTCCATAGCTACGTCCGTTCCGGTGCCCATCGCCATGCCGATATCGGCTGTGGCCAAGGCCGGGGCATCGTTGATGCCGTCGCCTACCATCGCTACCTTGCGGCCCTCCTGCTGGAGCTTGCGGACCTCCTCCGCCTTGCCCTCCGGCAGCACCTCCGCCAGCACCCGGGAAATCCCCGCCTGCTTAGCAATAGCCTCCGCCGTCCGTTGATTGTCCCCGGTAAGCATGACTACGGTCAGCCCCAGCTTCAACAGCCGGTCCACCGCCTCGCGGGAGGACTCCTTCATGGTGTCCGCCACGGCCAGGACGCCGGCATAAGCCCCGTCCACCGCCACCAGCATGGCGGTTTTACCTGCTTGCTCCAGCCGCTCCATCTCCTGTCCGGCGCCGCCAAAGTCCACGCCGCTCTCCTCCAGGAGCCGGCGGGTGCCAACGGCCAGCCGCCGCCCCTCCACCGCAGCGCGGATGCCGTAGCCCGGCACCGCGGTGAACTCTCCTGCGGCGGCAAGGGCCAAGCCCCGCTCCTCCGCTCCCCTGACAATGGCCTCGGCCAGGGGATGCTCCGACGGCTTCTCCGCCGCGGCTGCCAGGCGGAGCAGCAGCTCCTCCCCTCCCTGCCAGCCAGGGGCGGGAAGCACATCCGTGAGCACCGGCTTGCCGTGGGTGACGGTGCCCGTTTTGTCCAGCACAACGGTGTCGATGTGCCCGGTCTGCTCCAGATGCTCTCCGCCCTTAAAGAGGATGCCCGCCTCAGCGGCGCGCCCGGAGCCTGCCATAATCGAAGTGGGGGTAGCCAGCCCCAAGGCGCAGGGGCAGGCAATCACCAGCACCGCGATGGCTTTCTCCAGCGCCCCGGCGAATTCTCCCGGTGCAATGGCATAATACCACAGAAGGAAGGTAATCGCCGCTAAAGCGACCACCACCGGAACGAAAATCCCGGATATTTTGTCCGCCACCCGCTGGATGGGAGCCTTGGAGCTCTGGGCCTCCTCCACCACCCGGATGATCTGGGCCAACGCTGTGTCCCGGCCCACCTTGACCGCACGGACCTTCAGGGCCCCGTTTTTGTTAATGGTGGCGCCGATAACCTGATGCCCGGGTGCTTTCTCCACCGGAAGGCTCTCACCGGTAATCATGGATTCATCCACTGCCGAGCTACCCTCCAGCACCAACGCGTCTACCGGGATTTTTTCACCCGGCTTCACCAGCAGCACATCTCCCGCCACCACCTGCTCGATGGGCACTTGCAGCTCGGCTCCGTCCCGGATCACCAGTGCTGTTTTGGCCTGAAGTCCCATCAGCGTGCGGATGGCCTCCGAGGTCCGGCCCTTGGCCATGGCCTCGAAGAGCTTGCCCAGGAGAATCAGAGTAATCAGCACAGCGCTGGTTTCAAAATACAGCTCCGGCATATGATGCGCGCTCCCGCCATCCGCTGCCCATACCCCGGTAAGGTATACACTATAGAAATAGGCCGCCGACGTTCCCAGCGCCACCAGCACATCCATATTGGCGCTGCCGTTCCACAGAGCCTTGGCCGCTCCTTTATAGAAGGGCCAGCCGATCCAGAATTGCACCACGGAGGCAAGCACAAGCTGCACCCACGGGTTCATGAAGGCATCGGGGACCCATAAGAAGGATGTCCACGAGAAATGCCCCACCATGGACCACAAAAGCGGCAGCGACAGGACCGCCGAAATCCCAAACACGATCTGTTTGTGCCGGATATCCTTCCTGCGCTGTTCCTCCCGGCTCCCTCCCTGCGCTTCCTTGCGGGAAGCGGTATACCCCAGCTGGGTAACCTTGCGGATCAGGTCCTCCGCCGACAGCTCTCCGCCCCACTCTACATGGGCTGTTTCCAAAGCCAAATTCACATTAGCCTTGGTGACGCCGGGCATCCGGACCAATCCCTTCTCGATTCTGGCGGCGCATGCGGCGCAGGTCATACCGCCGATGTCCAGCTCCACAGATTGCCGGGCAATGCCGTAGCCCAATGCCTCCACCTTGGATTCCAGCGCCTCCGTGGTCACCTTGGCCGGATCATATGCAACCGTTGCCCGCTCCAGCGCAAGATTCACATTGGCGTGGGTAACCCCGTCCATCCGGGACAGTCCCTTTTCGATTCTGGCAGCACAAGCCGCACAGGTCATGCCTGTAATCTGAAAGGAGCTTTGAGCTGTTCCTGTCGTTTCCATCTGAATCACCCCGTATTCCCGCTTTGTGATTTTGACCCGAATATACCCTATGGGGGTATCTTCAACACATTCATCATAGCATACCCCCTCCCCCTATGCAAGTGGAGATTGCACGCGCAAAAATTTCATGATATTATCATTTTTCCTTGGGGAAAACAGCCTGTTTTTTCTTATAATGAGATTGTAAGCCCTATCCTATGTACAAATGGAGGATTGTTTCATGGAGTATCTCTCCAGTCTGTCCGGTCCCGATCTGGAAATTGACCGGGAGCTGCTGGCGAAGGCCATCGACTTGTCCCAAGGCGACAGCCGTCCGGTATCCTTATTTTTGACAGGCGCATTACGCACGTACATTAACAAATCCAGACTGGAATCCATGGGGTTTAAGGAAACGCTGTTCCGCCTCCGCCGCTTCGAGGAGGTCAAACGCGTCTACTGCAAGCGCATCGCCCACTTCGAGAAAAAACAAGATGAGAATACACATTTGAACGACCCCAATTTCTGCGGCATCATCTACCCCTCAACCCTGACGGAAGTTTTCCTGACAGCAAAAGGGAACCTGATCGTCCAGAAGTCTGTGGCCAAGGAGATCCACTACTGCAACGGCCAAGCGATTGGGGAAACCGTTTTCAGCTCATCCGAGCGTTATCTGAGCAGTGCGGAGGAGTACCAGGCGCCGCGGGTCATGGACGTGATCATCCACAACCAGTTTGACGCGGTGCGCAAGGATCTTCCCGAGTCCCTGCACAGCACAGTGATTTCGGCTCTGAACATCCGGATTACCCAACGGCTGTCCGAGCAGCTGGACCCGGAGTTCCTGCAGGAGCTTGAACTGTAAGCGGTACCGTATTTTGTCTCTGCATAGCTGCCGGTCATATCCGCCAGAGGGGTTCCTTACCCGGAGCATGTATGAAACCGCTCTCCCGGAGTACAGCACAGCCTGAGCCTGAACCGCTTTCCAAGTGAAGCCGGGTCAGGCTTTTTGGCCGTCCGCCCAATAGCAGAGGGCCTTTTCCGGCGGTTGTGGGGGGACATCTTGGGGCTTCGGCTGCGGTCTGCTACAATGCGCATCAAGTTACCAAAAAAGGTCATCGGTCTACCCTGTTCTTCCCCCACCCCTTCTCCTACAATAAAGATAGTTGGTATCACTCCTATACATCTCTTGTAATATGAACGTCACTAAACTTCCCATGGAATGACCAAGGAGGATCAGATGGAACTTTCATTGAGCATGTGGAGCGTCCACCGGACCGTGAGAGAAAACGGCTGGACCGTACTGGACTTTGTAGATTTTTGCAATAAGGAAGGCATTAAGCAGGTCGAGCTGTTGAATGTATTCTGGAAAAATGCCGCCATTGAGCTGCCCACCGTGGTGGCCGCCTTGAAGAACAAGGGCATCCGGGCTTCCAGCTATGCCGTTGCCAATGATTTCGCCAAGGACAATGCCGAGGAACGCAAGGCCGCCCTCCAGGAAATTCTGGATGCCATTCCAGTGGCGCAAGCGCTGGGCGTAAAGGTCATCCGGGTATTTTCCGGGAATCTGACAGAACATGTAACCTACGACAATGCCTTGGGCTGGATTGTAGAGGGTTTGAGCGCAGCTGCGGAAGCGGCGGGCAAAGCAGGCATCACCCTTTGTCTGGAGAACCACGGCAAGCTCGCCGGAAGCGGCGTTCAGGTGAAGGCGATTCTGGACCGGGTGAATTCCCCTTATCTGAAATCCACCTTCGATACCGGCAACTTCCTGCTGGTGGATGAGGAGCCGTTGACAGCGCTGGACGTACTGCTGGACGAGGTGGCGCATGTGCATTTCAAGGATTTTGTGCGGCTGCCGGAGGGACGTTACAAATCGCTGGCCGGAACCTCCTTTGAAGGGGTCAGCCTGGGGCTGGGCGATGTGGATTTGGCGGAGATTGTCCGCCGTTTGAAGGCGCGAGGCTATGAAGGCGCGTATGTGCTGGAGTATGAGGGGCTGGGCAGCGAGGCCGAGGGCATCCGCAAGAGCTACGAGTTTTTCAGCACACTGGTGTAAAAAACTGCCGGGAAGCGGGCACCTCGCCCTCCTAACGGACACCAGAGACCTTATTCCGCTCAAATTGGCCTCCTTCGCATTCTAACGGACTCAGCAGCCGCTATTGGGAACTTTTGAGCCGAATTGGTCCAGTTGATGCCTCCATAAGCGCGCTGGTGTCCGTTAGTTGCCGGAATAGGCGTTTTTCATCAGAATAACGCACCTACGGTCCGTTAGCCCAAAGAGTTGCGCACACTTCATCGTTTGCAGTCCCCTGTCAGAGCAGCAGCAACGCGAAAAACGGCGGCATAATGCAGTCAACGGTTTTGCGGCCATCCGACACTTGAACAATAACGGCCGGCGGTGAATGCCTCCCGCCTTCCGACCGACTATAACGTTTGGAGGCTGTCAGGAAAAGCATGTGCTTTCGAAGCTGCGTTTGCTAGCGCAAACGCTTAGCACCGCTTTTTTCCTGACAGCTCCTTACGGCAAAAGGAGACAGCTTGAATGGAACGTAACCTCTACGCGGACATTGCCATCCTGGGCGGCGGCACCGGCGGCGTCGCGGCCGCATTGGCGGCTGCCAAAGCGGGCAAGCAGGTCATCATGACCGAAGAAACCGACTGGGTCGGCGGCCAGCTGACCAGTCAGGCGGTGCCCCCGGATGAGCATCCCTGGATCGAATCCTTTGGCTGTACGACCAGCTACCGGCTTTTCCGGGAGGGCGTACGGCAGTATTACCGGGACCACTTCCCCCTGACGCCGGACGCTGCCTCCAACCCCCGGCTGAACCCCGGCAGCGGTATTGTCAGCCGCCTGTGCCATGAGCCCCGCGCTGCCTTGGCGGTGCTCCAGGACATGCTGGCGCCCTATGTGCACAGCGGGCGCATCCGGATTCTCCACCGCTACCGGATCGAAGCGGCGGAGACAGACGGTGACAAGGTAACATCGGTCACCGTCAAGCACTTGGACAGCGGCGACACCGCCCGGCTATCGGCGTCATTCTATATCGACGCCACCGAATGCGGCGATCTCCTGCCTAAGGCCGGGATCGAATATGTCACCGGCGCCGAAAGCCGGGCGGAAACCGGCGAACCCCACGCAGTGGACGGGGACGCCCAGCCGATGGATATGCAAAGCTTCACCTATTGCTTCGCGGTGGACTATCTGGAGAACGAGAACCACACCATCCCGAAGCCGGAGATGTACGATTTCTGGCGCAGCTATAAGGCCGACTTCTGGCCGGACCGGCTGCTCAGCCTTACCGGCGTAAAACCCTCCACCATGGAAAAGGTGGACTACGAGCTTTTTCCCAATGCGGAAGGGAAATTCCCCTTGTTTGCATACCGGCAGATTCTTGACCGGTGGCACTTCCGGCTAGGTCTGTTCAACAGCTCTATCTCGCTGATCAACTGGCCCCAGAACGATTATTGGCTGGGCGGGATTATCGACGTGACGGAGGAGGAGCGGCAGAAGCATCTGTATGAGGCGAAGCAGCTGAGCCTGTCTCTTCTGTACTGGCTGCAGACGGAAGCCCCCCGCCCCGACGGCAAAACCGGCTACCCCGGCCTGCGCCTGCGTCCCGATGTCACGGGAACCGAGGATGGCCTGGCCATGTATCCGTACATCCGGGAATCCCGGCGGATCAAGGCCCAGTTTACCGTGCTGGAGCAGCATGTAGCTACGGATTGCCGTCCCGACGGCAAGGCCGAGGAGTTTTTTGACAGTGTGGGTGTGGGCTGTTACCGCATCGACCTGCATCCCAGCACCCAAGGTGTGCCGTATATCGATATTTCCTCCCTGCCCTTCCAGATTCCGCTGGGCAGTCTGATTCCAGTGCGGGTGACCAACGTGCTGGCCGCCGCCAAAAATATCGGCGTCACCCATATCACGAACGGCTGCTACCGTCTCCACCCGGTGGAATGGAATATCGGCGAAGCGGCAGGCTACTGCGCCAGCTATTGCCTGGATAAAGGCTTTACCCCCAAGGACCTGCGGGATTTCGCGCCGGAGCTGGCCAGCTTCCAGCAGCTACTTGTCCGTGAGGGTGTAGAGCTGAAGTGGCCCGCACTGCGGCCGGTGTAAGTTCTTCGTCCTCCCGATTACCGCGTCCGCTTCGGCTTGGCGGATGCATATATCTTTTTTATAAGAAGCAGTCCCAACCCACTAATTCATGAGGTGATCCACATGAGCGGCAAAATCCGCATCGGCGTTATTGGCGCCGGCTCCATTTCCGAAATGCACTTCAGCTCCTACTCCAAAAATCCCGACGCTGTCCTGACTGCTGTCTGTGATCTGAAGGAAGAACGCGCCAAGGCTAAGGCTGAAAAGTACAATATCCCTAACATTTACACCGACTATCACGAACTTCTCGCCAACCCGGACATTGATGCGGTGAGCATCTGCACCTGGAACAACAGCCATGCCGAAATCAGCATCGCCGCCCTCAAAGCAGGCAAAAACGTGCTGTGTGAAAAGCCCCTGTGCAAAACCGTCGAGGAAGCGCTGGCAGTAGAGCAAGCCGTGAAGGAATCCGGCAAAACCCTGCATGTTGGTTTTGTCCGCCGATATGCCTCCAATACCCGGATCGTCAAATCCTTTATGGATGAGGGCGAAATCGGTCCTATCTACTATGCCAAGGCCTCCTGTATCCGCAAGCTGGGCAACCCCGGCGGCTGGTTCTCCGATGTGGAGCGCTCCGGCGGCGGCCCGCTGATCGATGTGGGCGTCCATGTTATCGACCTCTGCTGGTACCTGATGGGCAAACCCAAGGTGAAATCCATCAGCGGCAACACCTACAACCGTCTGGGCAACCGGGCCAATGTGAAGAACCTGCGCTTTTACAAGGCGGCGGATTACAATGCGGAGCTGAACACTGTTGAGGATATGGCCAATGCCCTGATCCGTTTCGAAAATGGCGCCTCCCTCATCGTGGATGTGAGCTTCACCCTTCATGCCAAGGAAGATGAGCTGACCGTTAAGCTGTTCGGTGAAAAAGGCGGCGTAGAGCTGGAGCCCAAGCTGACTTTGATTACGGAAAAGCATGACACCATCCTCAATTCCACACCGCAAATCGATAATCTGTCCTTCGATTTTGTGTCCGGCTTCCAGGACGAAATGAATTTCTTTATCGAGGTATGCCAAGGCACCAAAACCACCCTGAGCCCGGTGGAGGACGGCGTGGAAATCATGAAGATTCTCTGCGGCGTGTATGAATCCGCCCGTCTCGGCAAGGAAATTTATTTTGATTAAGAGACTGCGGTGAATAAAAAGGAGGGTCATCCCATGGGGGAAACCAAAGTGCGCATCGGCAATCCCATCGGCGTTATCGTGGACAGCTTCGGTGTGGGTGTCCGTGAAGGGCTGCGGAAGGCCAAGGAGGTTGGCGCAGACGGGGTGCAAATCTATGCCGTTTCCGGCGAGATGGACCCGGACAATCTGGATGCAGCCGCCCGTAAGGAGCTGAAGGCATATATCGCTTCACTGGGCCTGGAGATCAGCGCTCTCTGCGGCGACCTGGGTGGCCACGGCTTCCAGGATAAAACCGAAAATCCGGCCAAGGTGGAAAAGTCCAAACGCATTCTCGACCTGGCTCTGGATCTGGGCACCAACGTGGTCACTACCCACATCGGCATTGTGCCGGAGGATAAGGACAGCGATGTGTATAAGGCCATGCAGGCGGCCTGCAGAGAGCTGAATGAATATGCCGTTAGCCGAAATGCTTTTTTCGCCATCGAAACCGGACCGGAGCGGGCGGCCCACCTGAAGGAGTTCCTGGATTCCCTGGGCGGCAAAGGGGTATCCGTCAACTTTGACCCGGCCAACATGGTGATGGTCACCGGCGATGATCCGGTGGAGGGCGTGAAGCTGCTGCGGGATTATGTGGTGCACACCCATGTGAAGGACGGGGTCCGGCTGAAGGAAATAGATCCTCGCCTGGTGTACGGAGCGTTGGGCTTCGAGCCGATGGACCATGCCAAGATCGCCGTGATGGTGAGCTCCGGCGAGTTTTTCCGGGAGGTGCCTCTGGGCGAGGGCAAGGTGGACTTTGATGCCTACTTCGCCGCATTGGCAGAGATTGGCTACAAGGGCTACCTCACCATCGAACGTGAGGTAGGCGCCAACCCCGGAGAGGACATCCGCCGGGCAGTGCAGTTCATCAAGGGCTACCGGTAAGCGGCGCGGTTAATAACCAGCGGCAAACAGAACCCGGCGTCTCAGTTGTCCGGTGCCAGGCGGTTGAGTTGAGCCGCTCCATCCATACGCCTGTCAATAAGCTGTCCCGAAGCAGATCCAACTCTGCCGGTGGACAGCTTTTTTTATTGGCGAGCTCCCTTCTCCCTCAGACCAGCGCATCCCCCAAAGCTGATCCTAACGGACTCACGTTCCGCTATTTCCCTCAAAACAACACTTTCTTCACTTTCACGGACACACGTTCCGCTATTTGCCCAAAATCCACTCGAAATACCTCCGCCACAGCCGAATAAGGGCTCTGGAGTCCGCGAAAACTCAAATCTCCGGCTTTTTGCTCAAATAGCGTCTCTCCTGTCCGTTAGTTTGAAGTATGAATCCGACTCCTACACCTCTCCCACTCCGCCTTAAACCTGCAGCTCCCCATGATCCAGCTACAGTTCAACGTTGTTTCAACCAAAGTGGGCGCTCTCCTTTTCATTCCAGCCTTTCCTCGTCTGTTATGTGCGAAGAGTAAATGTCCGGAACCGCTGATTGCCGCTCGCTACCATCATGACCTGAAGCTCTACCAGACGGTGCAGAATGCGCCGGGCATGGCGGTCGCTGACCCGAAGATGCTCCTCCAGCTCCAGCGGCGATAAGGGCACCGGCTTACGGCGGGCCAGCCGAACCGCTTCCGCCTCCAGCCAATTCAGAGAAGATGGAGCCTCCGTTGCGAGAAATCTGCCGATAAACGCCAGCACCAGCTGCTGACACTGTTTGGGCTCCTCCACAATGGACAAATAGGCCACCGGCAACAGCACCCAGCCATCCAACGCCAACAAGCTGTGCCGCCGGCACAGATCCTTAAAGCGCCGCACATCCAGATCCCGGGCATGGGGACCGTAGCCCTGGATCTCAATGCCGCCTTTAGCTCCACGCGGCATATAAGCCAGATCCAAATAACGGTACCCGTTGGCGAAATCCCGAACCTCCCACTCCGGCTCCAGGTAATCAAAGTGCCCTACCGCCGGAAACCAGACCTGCCGCAAAAACTCCACCGTACCCATGTCCCAGTCCCTTCTCCAAAAGCTCCCTTCTCCGCGGATTATCCATTTCTCTCCGGATGGCCCCATCCAGCCACATCGTATAACAATCGTCAAAATGTCCCATTTACCGTCGCCTCCTCTGTATTCCATACAAACAAAAAGCCGCCAGCGCATTGACCCGGACAATCCGGCTCAACGGCAAGCGGCGTGTACTTCACGACCTTGTTTGGGAACATTATACAGTAAATCCCACTAGGGGCACAACAAATATTTGGATCGGATGGTTCGGGCGGTTGGTGCGATCAGTGGCTCGGTCAGTTGGTGCGATCAGTAGCTCGGTGAGTTGGTGCGATCAGTAGCTCGGTCAGTTGGTGCAATCAGTCAGTTTCATTAGTCATCAGGATCTATTGGTTCGGTTGTCGGTTCCGTCAGTCGGTTCCATCAGTCGGTTCCGTCAGTCGGTTCCGTCAGTCGGTTCCATCAGTCGGTTCCGTCAGTCGGTTCGTTGGTTCCGTCTGTTGGCCCGTTCAAATAAGTTTTTCCCTCCAGTCCAAAACCTAACGGACCCACAGTGCGCTATTTACTCAAAATCACTCTTTTTCAGCATTTCGCGGACACACGGTACGTTATTCGGTCATGGCGGGCAGAAAACCCTGCTCACCCATCAAAATAGAGGCTCCTGGGTCCGTAAAAATCGAAAAGCAGGGTATTTTGCCAAAATAACGTCTCCTGAGTCCGCAACGCAGGGCCGCCCCCTATCTTTCCGCCAACTTGTCTCTTCGCTAGTCATCTCCCCACCAAACTTGTCTCCTAGCCCTCATCTCATTAGCCACTCATCTCTCGGCTAGCTTTCCTTTTCCGCCAACTCAGCTCTTTGCCCTCGCTCCATCAACCCTCCGGTTCTCCCCGTCTCTTCCCCCCTCCAGTTCTCCAATTCTCCGCACCTCCAGTTCTCCGATTCTCCGCACCTCCAGTTCTCCGATTCTCGGCACCTCCGGCTCTACGCCACTCTCTCCGGCTCTCCGCCACTTAACCACGCTCTCAGCCACCCTGCGCTTCGTCCCCCTCATACTCCACCCCCAGCAACGCTGCCCGCGCCACGGGCCAGTTGATCTGGGAGGCGTCGAACAGCATAACGCCGTCGGTGGCGGCGAGGCCGGCCTGGATGACCTCCCGCTGGAGCGCGGGTACCGGGACATTGGTGACCGCGATGCCTGTATACAACGGGATTTCCCCGTTGGTGACAATATTGGCCAAGGTGGCGTATTTCTCCACCTCCTGCCCGGTGGTCTGGTAGGCGCCGATCATCAGGAAGTCCAGATACCCGATATAGCCCGTCTGGCGATATTCCGGCGTATACACCGAGGCATCCTGCAAACCCAGCCGTTCATCGAACCGGAACCCGGGACTGCCCCAGTTAACCCCGTTCAGGTAATAAATTTCGTACCAGGAGCCCACGTAAGCGGAAACCTGGATCGGCCGTCCGGTAGAGTTCCGGTACGAGTTGACCAGCTCCTTGATCTCGGCAAAAAAACGCTTGATGGTCCCCGCCCGGAATTCCCACCAATCCTGGATCAGCGGGCCGTCCACCCGTGTGGTGCCATCATAAGCAAACACATCTGCCGGCCAGCTCGCCAGACGTTTGCCCCGGGCGCGTAGGAACACCTCAAACTTGGCCCGGGTGACATCGCTAAAGTCTGCCGTTTCGTTATCATAGCGGCTGCGGTCATGAATCACCCCATCCACCCGGTAATTCTTGATAATCTCCTCGAAGGTCAGCCGCGCATACTCCCACACCTGGTCATGGGAGGGATTGACAAAGGCCACCGGTCCCTTCTTGACGCTTTCCCGCTGGCGCCGGATTTCCCCGTTGTTCTCGGGTATGTAAATTTGTTCTTCCCAGTCCAGGTGTTGGTCCAATATGGCATGCTCATCGCGAGCAATGGAGCCCTCCGCGAACACGTTCAAGGACGCATGGATCTCTAATCCAAGCGCATGGCCATGGGTGATAAATTCCTCCAGCAGATCCAGCCCGGGGTTAGCCCCGGCCTTGGCTGGGGCCTTGATCTCACTCACATAAGGGCGTCCGGTGAGATCATTCTTTTTGTAGGAGACGAACCCTTCTACTCCTTTTACGTCCAGCGCGATCTTGGTCACCCCGTTGTCCTTGGCCAGTTGGAGGAAGTCCCTCACATCCGCACTGCTTTGGAATCTCTTGGCATTCACCGTCTGGTCCACCCAAAGCACCACTTCCTTCTCCGGGGCAGCACGGGCCCGGCTAAAGATGACCAGCTCCCGCGATGTTACCTCCACGCCCTTCTGCAGCAGCTGCACCCGGACATAATTGACTCCCCGCTGAAGCGGAAAACAACAGGAAAAGCTGCCGTCCGGCGCTACCGGCGCCTCTACTCCGTTTACTAAAAGCTGCACACCGGACATATCCCCCATGCAGCGGACTGCTCCGGTAATCCAGTGGTTCGCTGCCGTCGCAGTCACCATGGGGTAATTGTCCAGCACCAGCTTGGCCATGTTGCCCATCAGTTCCTCAACAGGCACAACCTGACCGTTCCTGCGGAGCTTCACCAGATCGCCAACTCTGAACCTTTCCGCCAAAAAACGCCCTGCGTCTTCAGGCACCGTACCGTTAGCCACGGCAGAAAGCACATATCCCCCTTCGGGAATCTCCAATTCAACCGTCTGTGGTGCGGTAGCCCCATGATCATTATCGTCCGTCAAAAACGATAGCACAACCTGCGCCACCTTGCTGTCCGCACCAACCAACACTGCCGCATAGGCAGCGGGTAAGGACAGCATTTTCCCATACTCCCGCGTAAAGAGAAGAATCCCCTCACGCTCTCCCGGCGGCTCCCGGTCGATGGCGGCAATACTCCGGCAAGGCCCCTGAACATGGATGGTAATATCCTCCGGTGCCGCTTCCACCTCAATTCCTTCCGCACCTGTTACCCCTTGCGGCACAACATCCTCCGCCTTCATGGAAAACGCCCCCCTTTTCTTCTAATTTATATCTTTTCCGCCTTGTATAAGCACAGGGCAACAACGCAGCTTCCGCCGCATTGTTGCCCCTGAAATTGAATTTAGAACCAATGAGCTTCCAGATAACCCAACAGCCGCTGCAGCACGGCCGCAGCTTCGGCCCGGGTGGCATCCGCCGCGGGAGCAAAGCCATCGTTCCTCCCGTTAATCAGGCCGCTTTTTACCAGAGCCGACACTGCATCACGGGACCAGCCGGCAAGCTCCCCACTGTCGGACAATCCGGCCAGCGCGGAAGCATCTGCCGCAGGAGCAGTGTCTACTGCATGCAGCGCCCGGTACAGCATCACCGCCATTTCCTCACGGGTGATCCGCGCTTCCGGACGGAAGCTCCCGTCCTCGTAACCATCGGTAATGCCCACTTTCACGGCTGCCTGTACAGTAGCGGAATACCAGGAATCTGCAGCCACATCCGTGAAGCTGCCGCCTGCTGCCGATGCGGAGGCCTCAAGTCCCAAAGCCCGCACCAGCATAGCCGAATACTGCGCCCGGGTCAGCAGGGATTCCGGCTGGAAGAGACCACCCTCCATGCCGTCCACAACCAGCTTGGAGGACAACAGACCCACAGCCTGCCCTGCCCAATGGCCGTTCATATCCCCATAGGAGACCGGCTCCACATGGACCACTGCCAAGGTAAGAGCTGTATTTTCCAGACGCACCTGTGCTGTGACTAGACCGGAAGCCGCCGCTCCAACCTTGGCCGGTACGAAGGACAGTCCGCCCTGCGCATTCAGCTTCAACACCGTTAACTGACCAGGGGCCGCATCTGTCTTCACAGACAAACTGAGCACACCCTTGCTGTTGGCAGGAAGAGAAAGGGCGCTAACAGCCTCCCCTTCCTTCACTCCCAAGCTGAGCTCCAACGCCTCTACCAGCCCGGAAGCTCCCTTGGCCTGAAGCTTGCCTTCCAAGGCGGTTTCCACAGATTCGGATACCGGACGCAGGCTCAGCTCCACATGTTTGCCTGCCGCAGTAGCCATTGTCCACTGGGAGAGGACAGACAAAGGCAATACCACCTCGCCCAGGCTAGTCTGAACTACAACCTTGCCATCGCTGGGCAAAGTCCCGGCCGCTGCCGCAAACGGACTTACCGGAATGCTTACCGTTACAATACCCTTGGCAGCAGACGCGCTGTTGTCCGTTGCCGGAATCAGCAGCTCCGGCTTGCCGCCTGCCGTACCGGCAGTCTCCGCCAGCGTCTTCAGCTTGGCAGTCAATTGCCCTTCATCAATCCGGAAGAGCGTACCGGCAGTCCCGTCCGGAGAAGTAATTGCCGTTTTTTGAACCAAATCCGGTGTTCCGCCGCCTCCGCCATAGCTGGAGGAGCCGCCTCCCGGATTACCGCCGCCTGTGCTTTCGGTCCGGGTAATCTGGACGGTTTTTTCATTGGTTTTGTAGCCGTCCACATACACGGCCATGGTAACGGAGTTGGCACCCACCACCAGCGGAACAGTGGCCTGGAAGTCGCCCGTGCTGCTAACAGCAGCCGTTTTACCCGCTACCTGCACCTGTGCAGTACCCTTGCCCAGAACGTCAACATTTCCTTTCACTGCAAGCTGGCTGTCGGCTGTTTTCATCCCCTCATAAGGGAGGTAACCGCTGAGCAATGCGCCCCGCACTGTGTCACCCGCCTTATAGGCATTGGCCACAAGCTGGCGTTTGGTCCGGGTGCCGGACGGGTCCACAGTAGAGATGACAAAACCATCCGCAGGAATGACACTGTTATTTTCCTCCGGAGAGCCCCAGCTCCAGTTAACGGCCTGGTTCCGGTTTAGAACCTTGGAAACCGTACCATCTGCCCCAACCACTACCTCCACTCCAAAACGGGAGGTGCCGGTGGAATAGCCAAAGGAATCCGTATAGGCGTTGATATTCCCTTCAATCAGGTTAATGTTGTGGAAATTGCCTTCCAGGAACTGCTCCGGTTGGCCCGGCAGGCTGAAGCCTACCTGATAATCCTTCACATACACCTGATTTTTCAGGGCAGCGGAAGCAATCGGCCAGTTGATCTGGGAGGCATCGAACAGCATCAGGCCGTTGGTGTTGGCCAACCCGGACTGGAAGACATCCCGCTGCAGCTCGGGCGCCTGGACATTGGTCAAGGCAATTCCCGCATAAAGAGGAATTTCCCCGTTGGTGACAATGTTGCCCAAGGTAATATACTTGCTTACCTCCTGCCCGGTGGTCTGGTAGGCTCCGATCATCAGGAAATCGATATACTCGATATATCCGGTCTCATAATACCCCGGTGTGTACACATATTCATCCTTCAAGCCCAATCTGGAGTCAAAACGGAAGTTGGGACTGCCCCAGTTTACACCGTTCAGATAGTAGGTTTCATACCAGGAGCCCACATAAGCGGAGGCCTGGATCATCCTGCCGGTGGAGATTTCATAGGAATCCACAAGAGTCTTCACTTCGCCGAAAAAGCTCTTGATGGTGCCCGAACGGAATTCCCACCAATCCTGGATCAGCGGCCCGTTCACCCGGGTAGTGCCATTGTATGAAAACACATCCGCAGGCCAGTTCTGAAGCTGTTTGCCCTTGGCCTGGAGGAACTCCTCGAACTTGGCACGGGTCAGGTCGCTGAAATCTGCCGACTCATTGTCATAACGGCCCCGGTCATGGACCACACCGTCCACATCGTAGTTCTTGATGACCTCTTCGAAGGTCTTCAGCTCATACTGGCGGACATCGTCGTTAGAGGGGTTTACAAATGCAACCAATCCCTGCTTGGCGCTTTCCCGCACACGTTTGATCTGGCCGTTATTCTCCGGAACGTAAATCCGTTCCTCCCAATCCAGGTGATCGTCCAACACGGCATATTCATTGCTGGCAATGGAGCCTTCGGCAAATACGTTAATCGCCGCATGGATTTTCAGCCCCAGCGCATGGCCATGGGTAATGAATTCCTCCAGCAGGTCCAAATCCGGATTTGCCCCGGCTTTGGCAGGCGCCGTAATTTCGCTGACATAGGGACGTCCGGTGAGGTCATTCTTTTTGTAGGAGGCGTAACCCTCCACACCCTTCACGTCGAACACCACTTCCGTGACCCCGTTATCCTTGGCCTTCTTCAGGAATTCGTACACATGCTCACTGGTTTGGAATTTCCGGGCATTGGCGGCCTGATCCACCCACAGGATCACACCCTTATTGGAGGTAAAGCCCGGTCTGCTGAAAATAACCAGATCACGGCTGGTATTCTCCGTACCGTTCTTCATTACCTTCACATTGACGTAATTGATGCCGGCCTGAAGGGAATAGCTGTAGGAAAACGTACCATCCGCCGCCACAGGCACTGGTGTGCCGTTAATTAGCAGCTGCACGTTGGCAAGGCCTCCCGCGTCGCTGATGCTCCCGCTGATCAGCTCCTGCGCTTTGGTGGAGGTGACCATCTGGTAATTGTCCAGGGTCAGCTTGACCCGGCCGCTCATCAGCTCCGTAACCGGCACCACCTCGCCGTTTTTGCGGAGCTTGATCACATCCCCAACCTTGAACTTGGTAGCCAAAAAACGCTTGATGTTATTGTTGGCATAGCTGGTATCCTGGGCGTACAGCACATAGCCGCCTTGGGGAATCTCCAGCTCCGTGGGACCGGCCCAATCAGGAACCCCATTAGGCCCTACCGGGTTTACCACCCGCATAACCTTGCTGTCGGCGCCCACCTGCACCGCCACATTATTTTTGGGAATCGAGATGGTATCTCCGGACTCCCGGGTAAACAGCGCGATAATATTGTCGATGCCGGTGATATCCTGATCGATGTAGTCGATATTCTTCCGGGGCCCTTCAATACTAACGGTGATATCCTCCGGGGCAGCCTCTACCTCCACCCCATTGCCGGCAACAACAGGCTTGTAGGTCACCGTGACCTTTTTGGTATCCAAAATAGAAGCTCCGGATAACAGCTGGACGGTTAAGGTATTCAGCCCAGCCTTCAAGGAAACCGTGGCGGTAAAGCTTCCGTCCGCGCTAATGGTCGCAGCCGTTTCCCCAACCTTGACGGTCAGATTCAAGTCCGCTGCATACTGGTCAATTTTCCCTGCTACCTTAAAGGTAGGCAAGGAGACCTCCGTGCCCGAGGCCGTGGTCAAAGCCAAGGCAGGCGGAAGGTTCAGGAAATCGGCGGCAGTCAGGGTTCGGGTTCCTTTGACAAGGGTTACTTGATCTCCAATTCTATAATTCAGATATAAGTTTTTGCGAAAATCTTTGTGTTCCCAATCGTTGTCATTGGCCAAAACGATATAGCCGCCCTGAGGAATGACTGCATATAGAGCGGGATCCCAAGCGGTTGGCTTGTCACTCGTTGTAGGGTTCTTATTGGTGGGACCATATAGAGCGCTAACCAAACCAGTTGCATCTACAGCAATGGCGATATTTCCCGTTTTGACAAAAACCTCATTAGGATGATCCGAACGGTTAGTGATTCCTGCCCCGCTGGTGAACAGAGCAGCATAATCCGCTTTCTGCGGATCGGCGTCCGTATTATAATTAATAAATTTCATTTGAAGCCGATGATTCCCATTAGCGGAAACCAAATACACGGCGTCGGTGACAGAATACACGTTTTCGGTAACACTGGTTATTCCTTGGGTGACAGCACCCTCTCCGCCCGGCTCCGCCGCCGAAGCGGTTAAAGCGCCAACAGGGAAAATCGGGGCAAGCAAAGCAGCAATCAGCAGTACAACGGTCCATAATGCCATGTTTTTTCTGACAGAAACGAAGGTCATCATTCACACTCCTGACGGGATGGGATGGTGGTGCTGATCCCCGGCACAGGTCCGGGCTATGTTGTCCCGGCGTCCCAAACAGGTGAAATTCCTCCGATTCTAAACCACAGGCAGCCGCTTAGGAGCTGCGAGGAAATGAGTACCCGCTTTTGCAGACAAAATCTCGATGGTTTTAGGAGTTTTGTCGGTAAATGAGCGGTACTTTATTTCGTCGCAGTCTCTTAGTCGCGTGCTGCCTGGGTGTGCTGCCGATTCTATGCTGCTGCCGGAGTCCGCAGGACGCACGGGTCTGGCTGCTTACGTCGCAATCTTTTATTTCTTGGTGGAATACCAGTCATTGGCGGCTTTGATGGTTTCGGTTCCGCCTTCTGCCTTCCATTGTGTCAGGAACTTGTCATAGTTGGCAACCGGCTCAGAGCCGCTGATAAACTTGATGACATTGTCGTCCAGAAGCTTGGTAAGCTTCTGCTTGTTTTTGGAGATAGCATCGATGGGCGGAGCAAAGGACATGGGGTCCTCAACCAGCTTGCCTTCGGCGTTCTTTTGGAAATCCTCATAGAACTTCTGGAGAACAGGATCCTTGCGCACCCGTGCCTGCCAGTAGATAGGATAGTTGGTTTCATCCACACCGGTCATGAACACACTGCCGTTGGTCAGGTCATCGTTGAATTTAGGCAGGATCGGGAAGAATTTGCCTTCCTTCACTTCATGGTGAGTACCTTGGATACCGATGGCTAAGCTTTTGAAGGTTTCCTTTTCCAGCTTGGCGTTCAGGAGCTTCATGGCATCCTCTTTATGCTTGGAATACTTGGGAATGGCGATATACCAGCTGGTGCCGTTGGTGACACTCAGGGAAAGCTTGCCGTCCTTGCCCTTCAGGAACGGCATAACCGCTACCTTGGCTTCCGGGAAGTTTTTGGTCAGGGCGGTCATGGTGTTAGGTGCATTCCACCAGGCCAGCTTGTAGACAGCCGCTTTGCCGCTGGTGAATTTCTCGATGGCCTTGGCGGCGGTGTTGATGGCCAGCTCAGGGTCAAGCAAACCTTCCGCATTCAGCTTGTTCATGTAAGTCAGGAATTCCTTCATCTCCGGCAGCTCAGCCTTGTGAACCAGCTTGCCGTCCTTCAATACCCAGTCCGAGGTGCTGCCATAAGGAACGCCGAAGGCGGCGGCAATATCACCATAGAGGGAGTCCTTGCTGCCCGTCAGCGGAACGATATTTTTCTTTTCCTTGATGGTTTTCAGAACGGTATACAGCTCATCCGGGGTAGTGGGCATTTTGAGGCCCAGCTCATCCAGCCAGTCCTGGCGGACGATCAGCTCTTCGCCTACGGAAACACCGGAGCCGGTTTCGGGAACAGCATATTTTTTGCCGTCGATGGTGGTGCTGGTCCAGGATTGGGGCTTGATGGCCTGATTGACGTTGGGGCCGAACTTATTCACCAGATCATCCAACGGCTCCAGGGCACCGGAGGTGGCCAGCTTGAAGAATTGGGTGGCGCTCAGCTTCATCACGTCGAAATCTTCCTTGTTGGCTACCATCAGGTTCAGTTTTTCATCGTAGTTTTCAGCAGGAAGCATGTCGTAGGTGACGTCGTAGCCGGTTTTTTCCTTGATGAGGCCGGCGGTAAAGTCCTTGTTGGGATCAAAACGCCCGTATTGCATGAGCATCCGCAATGGAGCCTTGGGTCCCGATGAAGCCGCCGGGGATGCGGCAGCACCACCGGACGGAGCAGTGGAAGCGGTGGAGCCGGAATCTGAGGATCCGCCACAGGCCGTGCCAAGAACCGATAATGCCACTACACTTGCCAGTACAACTGATTTTTTCAACATGGACTTACCTCCCTAAGATGAATATAATCATTCCCCGCAAAGTGAAGCACAGGAGCTGTCCCCGGCTTCCCTTATGTTATTCCGGTTACTTTTGCAGGGACCCCGAAATCATAGTGTGTTGGTGAATCCATATTCATTCGTTTCATTCCTTACCGGGATAGAAGTGCCTTGGATGCTCAAACACGTTTTGTCGGCCTTGATTGAATGAATTTGAAGGGTTCAAAGCCGCCAAAAAACTCGCCCTCAAGTCACCCCTATCCCTCCCAGTCTTTCCACATGAATATGGATTCACCTTTTGTTTCTTGGCGAATAGATGCCTACCCCTTCACAGAACCCACGAGTACACCCTTCACGAAATACTTCTGCAGGAATGGATAAACCAGCAGGATCGGGATGGTGGCCAGCAGGATGGATGCCGCCTGGATGGACTGGGGTGTGGTGTTCAGTGCTGCATCGATGTTGTCCTTCAGGAAGTCCCCGCTGGATGCCACCAATAACTCCTTCAGATACAGCTGCAGCGGCTTCAATTCCGGATTGGTGATGTAAATCATGGATGCGAAATAGTCGTTCCAGTACCCTACGGCAAAAAACAGGGCGATGGTAGCCAGCACCGGCAGCGACAGCGGCAGTACCACGGATACCAGGACCCGGATATTGCCGGCGCCGTCCAGCTTGGCGGATTCCTCCAGGCCGTCGGGCAAACCTTCAAAGTAGTTTTTGATAATCAGCATATTGAACACATTCACCATACCCGGCAGGAACAGCACCGGCAGTTTGTTCACCAGATGCAGGTTCTGCATCAGAAGATACATGGGGATTAACCCACCGCTGAACAGCATGGTGAAAATAAACATCAGCAAAAGCCACTTCCGCCCCCTCAGACTGGGCTTGGACAAGGGATAGGCGGTAACCGTGGTCACCAGCAGACTCAGGAAGGTGCCGACCAGGGTAAGAATAATGGAAATTTTCAGCGAGTTCAGGAACATGCTGTCTTCCATCACATACTTATAGGTGCCAAATTGGATATCGATAGGGATAAGGGTTACTCTTCCCGATATAACGGCATGTTCACTGCTCAGAGACTTGGCAATCAGGTTCACAAACGGAACCAGCGTGGTGAAGCCCATCAGAACGAAGAAGAGATAATTGCATGCCGTAAATATTTTTTCGGGAATGCTGCTCCGGATGCCATTGCGCCCGGTCCGCTTCGATCCCGCCGTGTTGGGAAGGGCTGTCGTTTCCGGTGCTCCTGCCTGGAGATTCAAGTCAGCCATCGGTCTGTTCTCCTTTCTTGATGCCTGTGTTTGTCCTCATCACCAGATGCCCCTGTCCAGATATTTCCGGGCCATGGCATTGCCCGAAATCACCAGAACGAAGGCGATAACGGACTCGAACAGCCCGACTGCCGTGGTAAAGCTGTAATCCTGATTGCCCAAGCCCATCCGGTATACGTAGGAGCCGATAACATCGGCGGTTTTGTAAACGGTGGGATTGTACATGACCAGAATCTGCTCCGTACCGGCCTCCAGGATGCTGCCCAGGCGGAGAATAAACATAAGGAGAATGGTAGGCGCAATACCCGGAAGCGTAATATGCCAGACCTGACGCAGGCGCCCTGCCCCGTCCATCCGGGCTGCTTCGTACAGCTGCGGGTCAATGGTGGAGAATGCTGCCAGATACACGATGGTGCTCCAGCCGGTTTCCTTCCAGCCTGCCGATGTAACCAGTACACCCCGGAACACATCATTATCCATGAAGAAGGAGATGGGGGTAAAGCCCATGGCCTCCAGCGCTTTGTTCACCAGGCCGCCGTTGGAGGACAGGATGTCGATGAACAGGCCGCTGACAATAACCCAGGAGAGGAAGTGGGGCAGGTAAATGACGGTTTGGATGGTGCGTTTGAAGATCATATTCTTCAGTTCGTTCAGGAGAATCGCCACTACAATCGGCAGCGGGAAAAGAAAACCGATTTTCATAAAGCTGATAATGATGGTGTTTTTGAAGACCTGCAAAAAGTCCGGATAGGTGAATAGTTTGTGGAAATGCTTCAAGCCCACCCACGGGCTGGCCGCCATTCCGTCAAAAATGTTGAAATCCTTAAAGGCGATGATAATCCCGTACATCGGCGTGTATCTGAACAGCAGAATGCAGAGAATGCCCGGAACCAGAAGCATATACAAATCCCATTCCCGGCGAAGCTCACGTCCCAATCCTCTGGAATTGCCGCGACCCATTGCGCCTCACCCTCCTCTTGTCTTGTTTCGTCTGTACTTAAATTTTAGTGATTACAGAGGCTTGTGAGTAGGTGAGGACCATTACTATTTCTGGTACTTTGATGTTGGATTTTACCCGAAAAATGAAAAAAGCCCTCCGCGTTTTCAAAAGAAAACGCTTCAGGCTAACAATTGATGTTATGATTTCATTTCTCCAGGGGTAACTCCCCAATATTTTCGAAAGACTTTGGTAAAATAGCTGACATCACGGTAGCCCACCAAACGGGCGGCGTCATAAACCTTGCCCCCCTCCTGGAGAATGGATTTGGCCTTTTCCATCTTGCGCTCCAGCACGTAAGTAGAAAAGGGGACTCCCGTCTCCTGCTTAAAGAGCCGGCTCAGGTAAGAGGAGTTGACATACATCCGGTCCGCGACCATGTGCAGGGTAATATCCCGGTCGATTTCCTGATCGACAATGGCCAGGATAGCCTTCACCACCTGATTACTGGTGGTGCTGCGCTCCTTGCGGACGAAGGCGGCGATTTTCTTCACGGTGCGGGTAAGCCAGCCCCAGGTTTCCTCCCGGGTGCCCAGCAAGCGGACATGCAGGAATTGCTCCATGTCTCCCTCGACCACCTGCCGCACGGACCAGCCCTGCTTCTGGATCATCCGGACAAACAGGCTGCTCAGATACAGCACTGTCTCGTGGACCTCCTCGGCAGATCCGGCCTGCCCCAGCCCCGCCTCCCACAGCCCGGTCAAGGCTTGCATGGCCTTCTCCTCGTCGGCGGTTTCCAGGGCGATCTCCAGCATTTTCTCCAGGTTGGGCTGGGCCTCCATGGCCTTGTTGGCACGCCCCTGCTCCCGGTATGGAATGACGATGTCGGTGCCGTATACCATCCGTTCCCGCAGGGCGCGCCGCGCCTCCTGCACCAGAGGCCCCAGCTCATCCAGACTGCCGGTACGGCCGCAAACACCGGCGCTGAAGGTAGCCTTCAGCACCTCCTTGGCATGGGACAGCAGTCTCACGAGGGAGGCTCCCACCCGCAGCAAGGCCTCGCGTTCATCCTCCTGGGGCGGCAGCAGGAAGATGAGGAGCAGCTTGCCCTCCATATCTCCGCTGGCGTAGCAGGCCGGCTCCGGCAGCATATCCCTGGCCATACACTGAAGGGAAAAGGCCAGCAGCGGCCCGTCATCCCGCCCGGCGTTATCCCCTTCCCCGTCTTCGGGCAGCGGGTCCAGGTCCACTACTGCCGCCGCCAGCCGGGCATCGGCAGACAGCTCAATGTTGTAGTCCCGGGCCCGGCGGAGGAGCTCCGGCGGACTGTAGCCGCCATCCGCCCAGCGCTGGAAGAAGCCGTTCTGCAGCAGGGGCAGATGCTCCCGCCATTTTTCCTGGAGAGCGGCCTGCTTCTGCCATTCCTCCAGTTCCCGCCGGAGCTCCTCTCCCGCCACCAGCACGGCGTCCAGAATTTCCTTCTCCCCCGCCGGCTTCAGCAGGTAACGGGACACCCCCTGGGCCATGGCATTTTGGGCAAAGCCGAAGTTATCATGTCCGCTCAGAATAATGAATTTCATAAAATTCCGGGTTTCCTGCTTCTGCCGCAGGGTACGGACCAGCGTCAGCCCGTCCATCCCCGGCATCTGCACATCGAGAAGCATAATGTCCGGGCGTTTGCGCTCCACAATGGCCAGCGCCTCCTGGCCGTTGCCGGCCAGCCCCACCACCTCAATGCCATGCTCCTCCCAGGGAATATTGTTGGCAAGGGAATTGCGCAGCCGGAGCTCATCCTCTACTATCAACAGATTCATACCCTTGTCCTCCTTATCCGATAATGCTGGTCGCACGCATTCATATCAGGTACCACTGCCGGAATTAGCCTCCGGTCAATCCCTCACGCGCCGGATTCAGCTCCTCTGTCAACAGCTGCAAATCACTTCCGCAGCGGTCCAGAGGCAGTGAAACGGTCACATGGGTGCCCTGGCCTTCCACACTGTCGATCACCAGCTCCGCTTCCTTGCCGTAATACAGCTTCATGCGGGCGGTAATGTTGCGCAGGCCGAACAGATCGCGCACCTCTTCCTCACGTTTGATCCGGTAATCCAGCCTGCCCGCCTTTTCCAGCTCATGCCTCATGTACGCCAGACGCTCGGGGTTGATCCCGGGGCCATTGTCCTCCACCCGGATATTGAGCCGAGTCCCTCCTTCGAGCCAGCTGGAAATCACCAGCAGCCCGCCGCTGGCCCTGTCCTCCATACCGTGGAGAATGGCGTTCTCCACCAAGGGCTGAAGCAGCAGCTTGAGGACCGGAATGGCCTTGGTTTCCTCCTGCAGCTGGTATTCCACCCGGAAGTTATCCAGAAAACGGATCTGCTGGATGCGGATATAATAATGAAGATGCTCCATATTCTCCTGGAGGGTGAAGACCTCCCGGCCCTTGTTCAGGCTCAGCCGGAAAAACCGCGACAGGTTCAGCACCATCTCGCTGATTTCCGTTGCCTCGTAATTCTGGGCTGACCAATAGATGGAATCCAGCGTGTTGTACAAAAAATGGGGATTAATCTGAGACTGGAGGAATTTCAGCTCCGTCTTCAGAAGCTCCAGCTCCTGCTCGTAGTGGTCCTGGATCAGATGCCTTTGGTAAGCCACCATCTGGTTGAAGGATTCCGTCAGATAACCGAACTCGTCCTTCTGCCGGTTCTGCAGCCGGATATTCAGATTGCCTGCCGCCAGCTGCTTCATGCCGCTGGCCAGCTTATGCACCGGCGAAGCAATGCCGCTGTACACCACCCAGGAAATCCCTACCGCCAGAAGCACGCTGACCGCGATAATGATGTAGGTGAACATCCGCAGCTTGTCCGTCTCCCGGTACAGCTCGGCCTCGGGCTGCATCAGGGTCAGATGCCAGTTGGAATAGTCCGAATCCACTGTCACCGCCATCTCCTTGCCGGAAATCGGGGGCAATCCTCCGTCCGCCGCCGTTTCGCCGGTGCCTGCCACCACCCGTCCCGTCTCCGTATGGAGATAAATTTTGGCCTGGGAGGAAGGAAGCTGGGACTTGATGACGTTCAACAGCCGGCTTTTGTTGAGAGTAATCATCAGCACATTGGGCTGGCGGTTCACATTGTACAGGTCCATGGAGCGGACCAGCGAAATACTGTCCGTGCTGATGACACTGCCGAAGGTGGTGCCGGATACGGATTCGTCGGGGAGCATATAACGGATGGCCGTACCTTTTTCCCGCGCCGTCTGGACCATCCATTCCTGCATGGGCTCGGAGGTCAGGCGCCTGCCGCCAAAATTGGTGGAGATCATCATATGAGACGCATGGTGATAAATGGTAATCTGCGACACGATATGATTCACGGCGTTCATATTGGACAGTTGCTTGAGCATCCGGGAGAATTCCACAATGGACTCCGGGGGCAGCTCCTTGCCCGTTTTGTTCAGCTGCTGCACCACAGCCGGGTCGGTGGCGATGAGTGCGGAGAGCTCTTCAATATTCTGCAGTGTCAAATCGATGTAATCCATCGAAGAGGACAAGGCCAGCTGGGAGCGTTCTACAGCTTGATTGTACAGAAGCTCCCGGGAACGCTCCACGGCAAACAGGCTAATCACAACAAGGGGCAGCAGAATCAGGAGAAAATATCCTGTCAGCCGCACCTGGATATGTCCGGAGAACTGGCTGCGGACCCAGCGCCACAGGGCCCTCATGGGAAGGCCTTTCCGGCTGCGGCGTTTTTCTCCTTGTACCAGGCATTAACCTCTTCGGTAATCAAAGCCCCGCCATTGGTTTTCCACTCCGCCACGTATTTGTCGAATGCGTCCAGCGGTTCTACCCCCATAATAATCCGGGTAAAAGCCTCCAGCAGATTGGGCAGCTGGCCGGAAAGCTGGCTCATGGCGGGGGTGGGAGACCCGTAGAATTCATTGGGTATCAGATTCTGCTCGATAATCTTGAGATTCTCGTACAAGTGGAAGTCCCCCAGGGAATCCAGACGTTTCTTATTCAGCTCGGGGTCCAGCACATCCACCATGGACTGGTAAATCCCCCGGTATAAATGCTTGTCATGCTGGGCGAAATCCGTGACCATCCTGCCGTTCTGCATGCTCCAGATCTGATTCTCGAAGCCCAGCTTTAAGGTGGTATAGCCCTCATCCCCGGCCAAAAATTCAAGGTAGCGGATAGCGCCTTCGGGATTGGAGGCGCCCTTGGGTATGACATTGTAGCCCCGGATCAGATCCTTGTCGTAGACGCCCTTCTGCCCCCGCGGGCCGGTGGGGTACTCCAAAGACATCCATTCCGTCTGGGGATTCTTCGCCTTGTTGTTGGCGATGGCGCCCCGGGTGTCGTACCAGGTGGCCGAATAGAGGCCAACCTGTCCGTTCTCAATCTTTTGCGCCAGACTGGTATTGCGGTTTAGGACAAATTCGGGGTCCAGCAGCTTTTCCTTGTACAGCCTGGCGAGGAAGGCCAGCGCCTCCTTGGTTTCCGGCATCACGCTGCCGTATTGGAGGGTGCCGTCCTTCAGGATCCAGCTGTCCAATTGGGTGCCGAAGGCGCCGAAGAAGGGGGCGGAGCGGATGAGATTTTCCCCCATGGTCAGGCCGTAGGTGTCATTCTTGCCGTTGCCGTCCGGATCCTCCAGAGTGAAGGCCTTGATGACGTCGTAATATTCGTCCAGCGTGACGGGAGCCTTGCGGCCCACCTTGTCCAGCCAGTCCTTGCGGATGTACATCAGCTCGATGCCCCGCACCTCATTGAGGCTGGGGATTGCGTAAATTTTTCCGTTGAAGCGGACCCGGTCCCAGGCCTCCTTGGGGATCCGGCGCTTGAGAGCGGCTCCGTACTTGTCCAGCCAATCGTCCAGGGGGGTCAGGGCATCCTGCTGGAGATAATGGTCAAACCAGAGGGGTTTATAAATATGGACCACGTCGGGAAGGCTGCCTGAGGACATAATCAGGTTCACCTTCTCCTCATAAACCTCCTCCGGCGGGGCAATCACATTGATATCCAGGCCGGTGCGGTTTTCGATAAAGGAGAGGTAGGGATTGTTATTCTCGTCCGTCCCTGCCGGAAAATTCATTCCCAGATTATTTACCACGATGGAGACGGACTTTTCCTTAGACGGTCCGGCCAGAGCTCCTTCTCCCGGAGCCGCTCCCTCGCAGCCCACCAGCACCACAGCCCCCGCCGCCAAAAAGCAAAGCGCTCTTACAGCTCTCGATGTCATTGTCCTGTTCTCCCCCTCCCGCTTCACCTGAATCGATAAAACCTGCGCCCTACGTTCTTAACTTGTTCCGAGCAGCCGGGACAGCTGCGGCTGGAGCGCCGCCGCTATCAGGAAAAAACCAAGGTCGGTAGGATGCGTGCCGTCCACCGTACTCTCCGCATATTGCTCTCCCAAGAGCTCATAACCGTCAATGGCGAAGATAAACCGGTCGCCTTTCCGCTGCAGGGTCTCCACCAGCTCCAACTGGTACCCGCGCCGTGCCAGCATAGCCTCCCGGAACTCCGCGTCCCAGTCCGCCTTGGGCGGTCTGATCCGGGTAATCACCACAATCGGCACCTCGGGGTGCCCCTCCCGCAGGATGCGGATAAATGCGGGCATGGTCACCTGCAGCCGTTCAAGCCCGTCGCAATTGGCTTCATAGTCCAACACCAGACAAGCCGGGTTGGGGAGGGATGCAATTACCCGCGCCACCTCCGATTCCCCCTTGCCGCTGCCGGAGAAGCCCAGGTTCACCATTTCCCGCTTCATACCGCGGCTGAGGATATTGGGATAGGCCATTCCCGGACGGGAGGCACAGCCCCCTTGGGTGATGGAGGTACCGTACAAAACCACTGGGCGCTCTGCGGCGAAGGGCAAGGGCTCCAGCAGCTCCGCATCCTCCTCCAGGCCGACCAGCACCTCCTGCACCCCTTGGTACAGGGGAAAATAGAGGGTATAACTGCGCAGCTCCCGCTCCTTAAAGGAGGTGAGGCGGGCGGTATATTGAGGTTCCTCGGGGCGGAGGGTGGCCGTGCCGGCGAATTTTTCCTCCCCCGGGCCGCCGATATAACAATCGAAGCCGCATTGTCCGGTTGGCGCCATATGGTACATATTGGCCCGGTCCTTGAGCTTTACCCGAATGTGAAGCTCGCGGGAATCCGTCCGGAAGCGGATGTGGCCGCCTGCGGTATGGTCCGCCAGCCAATCTACCGCTTGGGGCAAGGGCTCAGCCGGATGAAGCGGCATCCGCCGGTATATTCCGTCCTGCCCGATCCAGGGAAAACCGCCCAGGCGAAAGGGGGATTGCTTGGGATCAAGCCAAATCAGCCCCTCCTCCCGGGTACCGGTCATGCGCATATTGCGGTCAAACTGTTCCAGTGTGGAGCTTTTTTTCTCTTCCAATTCCGAGGACCTCCTGCGTCAACATGTTAAAGGGGAACCGGTGAAGGGAGCCCTGTATGGAGCTGCCGCCGACATTCCCGCCAGGTTCATGTCACATTATGTTACATTATAGAATTCCATATCGGGGATGGCAAGCATATGATTTTAGAATTATGTCATATTAAGGTTATTTTTATTGCATATATTAAAGCGGACTATTTTAAGCGCTTACATTATTGTCTTCATTGGGGAAATCCCGAACCAATAGGCTACGGGATTTCCATGAGTAATTAAATTCTACTTTTGGCTCGATTCAACAATGCCACTACCTTTGGCCTAGCCCCTCTTTCTAATTTGAACCCCAAACCAAGACGAATAATTTCTGGCATATAATATCCTTCTGAACCAAAGTCAATTAAGAATCCTTGCTGCTCCAATAACCTAACTTCGTCAGCACTTAAGTCAAAGTCTTTAACATCAAAAGGTATTTGCTTAATCAAGTCCCTTTTTCCTAGTTTTTCAAAAATAGGAGCAAGATTAGGTATTTCTTGCTTTAATTCTTCTATTTTAGCTGTTGAACAAGGTTCTATAGCTTTTCGAATGGACTCAGGTGTTAGGTAACGATCAGTTAATGGAGAAGTGGCACGAATGGAGAGTTCAGCCGCTCTAGTTAAGAAACGGATGATATCTCGTGCTTGAAGTTGTTCATTAAGATCGGACAGCGCTAATAAAATCCAATTAGCCGAATTAGCTTCTCTAGAGTTGGCGCCGCCTAATTTTAATCCCCATAATCTATACAATTTTTTTTCAAGAATTTCATAGGTGAGCTTTTCAATCGGTGATTCATCGTAATCATCTCTAGAAAAATTAACATCAATTTTTCTACATAGCCATAATACTAACAGCAAAGTTTCAGCTTTACTCCAACGCAATTCGTATGGAGAATAAATATTATAAAACTGAGTCCAATTCTGCTCAATGCTATTTAGTGCAATGTCGCGGCGCAAGAAAAGCAGTAAACCAATTTGACTGTTTGGAATTGATCGTAATTCTGCGATTACGTCCTGACTGAGTGCTGCTATTGCACTTTTTTCCGTATCAGATTTTGCAACATTTTTAAACATTTCCTCTAATCCATCTATCATAAAAACAAGGCGCTTTTCTTTTTCCAACAAATAATCATTAAGTTCTGATAAATTTGAAATCTGCTTACCGGTAATTTCAATCATTGATTCAATCCAAAACTGTCGCCATTCCCCTTTAGTGGCATTACTATTAATCAATTTTTCAACATCATCAGCCATCCGAGTATTAGATATTATTTTCCTAGAATCAATATTAAAATCTAATTCGGCGTTTACTGTATCAATGCGCTCTCTAAGCCTATCAACGATAGAATCTTCTATTAAAGTTTTTGAACGAACAAAGGGTAAAATATTGGTAATTTTAGGACCGCAATCTTCTTTATAAATCGATTCCAGAAAATGCTCCCACGTTCCTTTATATAACATTTGCAAAAAGGCAAATGTTTTTCCAGAGCCCTTAGCGCCTAATATTACAGTACCTGGAACAGTGTAGCGATATTTTTGAGCTATATTACGTAATGAAGAAGTAGCTAAAAAATCAAAAATCTGGCCCGATTCTGCTGTAGCCATCTTTTCAGCCTGTTCCTGTAAGTTTTGCAAAAATCCCCTTCTATCAAGAATTTGAGAAATGCCACTACCTAATGATTCAGTCTCGTTCTTAATTGGAAACCAATCAGATACGATTCGTGAAAAAACATCACCCGCTCTCGTATTAGATAGTTTTGAATCAATGGAGGCAAAACCATCGAGATGAATTAAGGAACTTGCAAAAGGGACTACTTCAATATCAGGGTTAGAGTTTATGTCTAGCGTTGTAGTTTCATTATCATTTAACTTATTATCATTAAATGGCGATAAAGCATTAATAAACTCAGACATGATTACATCCACTTTTATTTCGTCAGGAACCATAGTAATGATTACCTTAGGGGAAGAATCACTTTTAAAAGGCTTTTCGTAAACTCGCGGGTAAATTTGATTTAAAACAGCCAATAAACCTTTACGCGATTGAAGTGAAGTGGATGTAACAAAAACCTTCTTTACTCTTGGGTCAAACAACAAAGGTGCTGATATTTCACTGAACCCAGCTCTCAAATCTAGAAGAACAGCCTCAACACCTAAATACGCCCCCAATTCAGAGAGAAACTCTGAAATAATCCATTCACGATCTTTCATTCTTACCATTTTCTCGGATATATCAGCAATTTGCATAATTTGCTCGATATACCGGTATGCAGGTAGAAAATAATGGCTCACATATCTGCCCGCAGCGGGTATGTTTAACTCGGTCTCTTTAATCTTATTACCAATATAAGATACAACTTCTTTTCTCCAATCCATCGTTTCATGTAGTATAGACAAAGCATCAAGGAAACTCATATCACTTCGTATATTTTCCTCTTCTGCCATCCAAGTTAATCCTGGGGCTTCCAAATCACTATCGATAATTAATAATTTCTTTCGATTTTTTTGCTCACTATATGCTCTCACATAGGAGACAAGTGACAATGTCCTACCTACTCCACCTTTGAAAGAATGAAAGCCAATAACAGGAACACCTGGTAGCGCATTTTTGGGCGCTTCTCCTTTTGTCCATTCTTTAAAAAGCGGAACTACCTTATAGGGAGCAACAACATCCTGGTCATCATTTTCAAAACTAACCGCCAATCGTCCTTGCTTGAAATCTAAAACAATCTCTTTAGTTGTAGGAGAGTAGTGATGACCAAACCAGTTTGTCAAAACCTCATTATTCTCTCGTTCTATGGACAATAAGTCTTGGCTTTCATTTTTTTTCAATGTAATAACAAGCTCATCTCGATACACATCAACTTTCTTCCATGAAGAAGGCCATTCCATTTTATCTTCTGTACTACCGGAAGCATAAGCGGAATCAATTTCTTTTTTTACATCTAGCCATGTGTAATAGATTGACATCCTAAATTCCCTCCTCAATCCACTTTGCAATCCGGAGAAGTTCTGCAACCACTTTCTCCTCACATTCCCGGTCTTCTATTTCAATGCAATAACGCCATACCTGATTATATTGTTTCACAGGAGCTTTATGTGTATTTTTGCATAGTAAATCCGGCAAATGTGTTGCGGGCGCATTTAAAAAATGAAGAAACTCCTTTAAATTATGCCCATTATCTCCTCTAATTCTACTTCCCAAATAATTATGATTTAACATATCATCTGTAGTATTGCCTAGAATCTCTTTTAATATGAGCGCTTTCAATCCACACTCCACACCGTAAAACAATAAAAGCTGATAGGACGCCGTTCTTTGTGTTTTTTCAATTAAACGAAAAGCACTAATATGACGATGAAAAGCTTTTACAAGTTCTCTTCTTTTAGCCGGAATCATTGGTTTTCCTCCACAATGAGCAAGAGAAATTATTGGTAAATCTATTATACTTTAGCTTCTTTTAATCTACAATCTAGAAGAGGATTAAGAAGTATATCAGAAAAATTATTTAAGCAGAACACCGAATTATACTCGGTTTTTCGAGTATAATTTGCTCTTCCGCTTATCCAGGCTCCAAACGCCGCTTTATACTCAAAAAATCGTGTTTAGTCAGCCGTTCTGAGCCACACACGCCGCCCCTGCCTCCCTCTGTCTCCCTCTGCCTCCCCTTGCCTCCCTCTGCCTCCCCTTGCCTCCCTCTGCCTCCCGCTTTCACGCCGCTCTACCTGAGCCCCAGCGCCTCCGCCAAAAACCGGTCCACCGCCTCCACGGTCTGCGCATGAATGCGGTACGGGTCCGGTCCCCGGTCCCGGAGGCGCAGCAGCGGCGAGAACAAATACACATCCGAGAAGCTGGAGTGGGTGCTGCCCGGCAGCACCAGCGGCGGGTGACCGCCCTCAATCCGCTGCATCCGCTCCGCGAACGCCTTCACCCATCCGGCGTATTGCTCCGCCGCCACGCCCGCCGCTTGCAGCTGCGCCCCGGACCGCCGCGGCAGATCCGGCTGCTGCGCCGTTCCCGCCGTCGCCAGCCGCAGCACCCGCTGCTCCGGGGACTTGGCCGCACCAGACCGGCCATAAAACGCGCCATCCAAGCTGACCGCTGCCCGGAAGCGCCGGTCCTGGCCCAGTGCGGCCAGCGCCGCGTCCCCGCCGAAGGAGTGGCCCGCCGCCGCCGCGCGTTCCAGGTCCAACCGTCCCGTCCAGATCCCCTGCGGATCGGCATGGTTCAGCTCCGCCAGCTTATCCAGCACAAAACGCTGGTCCGGCGCCCAGATATCATCGATCCAGCGGTCCCAGGCCGGCAGATCCAGCTCGCTGGGAGCCTGGCTCCGGTGCTCCGCCCAGCCGATATCGATACTAGCTACCACATAGCCTCTCGAAGCCAGTCCGGTCATCAGGTAATGGTAGGTAAAGCCGAAGCCCGGCCAGCCGTGATAAAACACCACCACCGGAAACCGTTTGCCGTCTGCGGCCAGCGGACTTTCCTCCCGGACACCGGTCCGGGCTAGCTTCAGATAGTCCGTCACAAAACCGGGCAGCCCTGCCGTCTCCCGCAGAGCCCGGTTCAGCTGTCGCAGCATCGGCCCAGGCACATAAGGAGCCTCCCCCTTCCCCCCTTCGGCCGAAGAGGGATACCACAGCTGCACCACAACATGACGCCCCTTGTCCGGTCCGCCCCGGTCGGGCAGATTCTCCCGGGACGTATCCGTCCAGCGGTACAGCCGGGTGCCGACAGGATAAGGTCCGTTAGCCTTCTCCAGCCGCGGCACCGGCAGCAGCCAGGGCAGGGCCAGCAGCACAAGCAGGATTAATGCCCATACCACACGCAGGAGAACTCTTGCTGCTCTTGTCGCTCCTGCCGCTTCTGCCGCTCCTGTCGCTCTTGCTGCTCTTGCCGCTCCCGCCTTCCTGGCAACAAAACCGGCCCGCGCCTGGAGTCGTCCCTGTCCCCATCTTCCTTGCCGCCACTGCTGCACTGCAAGCCACAAGCCCCAAGCAAACAGCCCCCAGGCAGGCACCGTCTGCCAGCGCCAGCCCTCCAGCAGCACATGAAGCACCGCTAAGGCAGCAGCCACCGCCAGCCAAACCACAGGAATCAACGAACCTGCCCCCCGCCAGAGCGGACGCCGCCACACCAGGCGGAGCCAAACCGGCAGCTGCAGCAGCACAAACAGCGTTTCCCAGACCCTCACCCGGGCGGCCTCCCTCCGAGAACAGTTTTACCTCTTCACCCGAATCTTGCGGTTCACAAGCATGGCGGCATGCAGCATCACCTTGACCAGAGGCGCTCCCTGGGGATAAGCCAGATAGCGGGTTTCCCACACCGGATCGAACTTTTCCTTAAACCGGCGGAGCCCCTTGAATTTGTACAAATAATTGGCATGGAGATAAACCAGATTCGCTACACGCTCCTCCCGCAGGGAGTAGGGCTCATCCCCCACGCTGGACAAGGGCGCCATCCCCAGATTGAAGCGCTGGAACCCCGCCTCCCTGGCCCATTCGAACAAACGCAGGAACATGTAGTCCATGGCGCCTTTGCCGGCATCGGAGGCAAAACGCATCAGGTCAATGGAGGCTGTTACACCACGGTCGTAACAGGGCATGAAGGTGGCGAAGGCCATAACCTTCCCTTCTGCTGAGCGCACCACCGCCACAGAGCTCCGCCGGATATACCCCTCATCGAACCAGCCCAAGGAGAAGCCCTTCTCCGCACGGTTGCCCAACCAACTGCCAGATACAATCCGCAGCTCATCCATGCCCTCATCCGACAAATTTCCTTCCAGCATCTCGAAGGTACAGCCCTCCCGCTCAAACCGGTTGCGCACGGTACGCAGATCCGCCTTGCTTTTGCCCGTTAACTGGAAGGTCTGCACATCCGCAAAACCCTCCTCGCCCAGCTTGAAGAAGCGAAAGCCCGCCTGGTGATACAGGGGCATATAGCGGTCCGAGATCTGGTAGAAAACCGGAGTCAGCACCCAGGCGTCGGCGAAATCCCGGAACTCCCGAAGCGCCTCCCTGAACCTGCCGGGGTTCCCCACCGGATCACCCAGCACGACCAGCGTACCTCTGCTGCGGGCGTAATAAAACAGCACCTCGCCTTGGGCTCCCCAGAAAAAGCTTTTGTCCCGAAGATAAACCAGATGGGTCAAGGGTGTTCCCGGGAAACGCTCCAGCAGCAGACGGAGCCGACCCAGCTCCTCCTCTGCCGGAGCTCCCAAGGCCGGGCCTTTGGGACGCAGCCAGAACCAAACCGAGAAAAACAGCCAGGACGCCGCCAAACCCACGATGCCGCTGCGGATCAGCTCTCTTTCGCGCAGAATCAAAATTTCATGCCCATGTTTAGGCGACAGCCAATGATAAGGAATCGGTCGGGACCAGTCGCCCACAAGATAATAACAGGCCCCCACCAACAGCGTAACGGTAAACCAGAAGGCCAGGGTTCTGCCCTGGACCGCTGCATGGCTGCGGTAAAACCGCCCCCGGGAAATGTACAGCAGCACCGCTACCGAAGAAAGCAGAATAGCCTCCTCGAAATCCAGCCCCTTCAGAATGGAGAAAAACGCCCCCAGTCCCAGAAGAAGCACCGTCAGCCGGTACGCCCGTCTAAGCTTGAGATGAATGCCGCGGGACAGCATGATCAGAATAAAACCGACCACAACCGTGATTTGATGGGACAGCTTCATGGTCAACGGGGTGATAAATTGATGAAGGCTGCGCATCCGCCCGATAATCTCCGGAGTGGCGGCGGACAAAAGCAGCACACTCCCGGACAGCAGCACAAGCGCCGACAAAGCCCAAATGCCCATATCACCCAACAGCCGGTTCTGCCCCGGCCAGGACCAGAAGCGCTGCCAGCCGCTCATGGATTTCTCCCACAGCTCCGAGCCGGCCTCCGCCAGCTTTTCCCGTTTGGGCATCCATTCCACAGCTGCCAGAAACAGCCCGATGGTCCAGGGCAGCAAATAATAGAACAGCCGGAACAGGATCAGCGCGGCCATGGCCTTGTCCGGATTGACTCCATACCCGCTCATGGCCAGGAGCAGCACCATATCCATCGCCCCGAAGCCTCCCGGAGCCATGCTGAAAATCCCGGCCGCAGCGGCGATGGCGAACATTCCCAGGAGATGCGCTGGCGGAATGTGAACCCCGGCTGCCGACGCACTGGCCACCAGCATTCCCGCAGCAGACAACCATTCCAAGGCCGAAGCCCCTGCCGCCATCAGCCCAAGACGCATACCGGGGAAGTGCTCCGGCTTCACCCACCGGCGGAAAGCCCGGGGGAACCGCAGCAGCGCCAGATAAACCGGCAAATACAGAGCCATTCCCCATGCGGCCAGCCGCAGCCAGCCGTAATCCGCGAACAAATAAGCGCCTGGCAGGATGCCGGCCAGGAACAGCCAGCACAGGGCGGAGAGGCCCGTTATCATGGCGAAGGACAAAAACACCAGATACCTGGCTACCTCCTGCATGGATGCTCCCGCTCTTTTGTACAGCACCAACCGGAGCCCCGCCCCCGTAAAGCCGGCGAAGCCCATTACATTATTGAAGGTATTGGCAATCCAGGAGATCCGAAGCACCCGCTCCGCTGGAAGAGTCTGCCCCCGATCCGCCTGCTCGCGGGCAAACAGAAGGTCATATCCGCTCATCATCAGCACCGCAGCCATGCCCAAAAAAGCCAGCACCGCCAGCTCCCACACATGCATCCGGTTTACGAGATGAATGGCCACTGCCATATTGATCCCGGCCAGCTCCTTTTTTCCTTCCCAGAAAACCAAGGCAATAACCGCCACAGGAACCGCAATCTTCAACAGCTTGGGTCCGTAAAGCATCAGCAGCCCTTTGAGGCGGTGATTCGCCGCCTCCATCTTTTTCTCCGTCATTCCGACACCCCTTAAACCGATGCTTCCTCATCCATAGAATACCATGGGGCCTGCCTTTGGGGCTATTTCCAGCTTGTTCAACTTTTCTCAACCAACTTGATTTTTTGTATACGTTTGGATACAATTATTATGAAGAATATACGAACTCGCCACAATTCGCTCCTTTTCGCAGGACCGATGACATACTTTACCATAGAGGTGATGGCTTATGAATGAACAAGTGCGGACCTTGGAGGAAATAAAGGTCTACACTCAGCCCAGCCATACGCGTTTGTCCACCCAAAAGTTTCTCTGGCGCGTATTTATGATGCTGGTAGGTGCAAGCCTGGTTTCCGTAGGTCTGGAAATTTTCCTGGTCCCCAACAATATTATTGACGGCGGCATCGTAGGCATCTCCATTATTGCGTCCCATCTAAGCGGCTGGAACCTGGGACTTTTCCTGTTCGTCTTAAATCTCCCCTTCTTATTCCTGGGTTATAAGCAAATCGGCAAAACCTTCGCCTTATCCACGCTTTTTTCGGTAGCTGTGATGTCCATCGGCACCAATCTCCTTCATCCGGTTCAACCGCTTACCATTGATCCTCTTCTGGCTGCCGTCTTCGGCGGAATTATTCTCGGTACTGGCGTAGGCCTGGTTATCCGGTCCGGCGGATCGTTGGACGGAACCGAAATCGTCGCCATCGTTTTCACCAAAAAGCTGCCTATGTCCGTAGGCGAAATCGTGATGTTCTTCAATTTGTTCATTCTGGCCAGCGCAGGCTTTGTTTTCGGCTGGAATAACGCCATGTATTCGCTCATTGCCTATTATATCGCATTCAAGATGATCGATCTGACCATTGAAGGCTTCGAGGAATCCAAATCCGTCTGGATCATCAGCGAACGGAACCAGGAGATTGCTTCCTCCATTATCGACCGACTGGGCCGGGGCGTAACCTATCTGAACGGGGAAGGGGCTTACACAGGCAACGAAAAAAAGGTCATCTTCTGTGTAATTACCCGCCTCGAGGAAGCCAAGCTCAAATCCATTGTGGACGAAATCGATCCCACGGCCTTCCTGGCCGTAGGCAATATCCACGACGTGAAGGGCGGACGCTTCAAGAAAAAGAATATTCACTAGTCGCGAAGGGAACACAAGAAGTAACCCCTATATCCCGCGGCTTAAGAGAGGAGGGGGAAAAAGCGCTGTGCTTCCTCTGAACCGAAAACGGAAAGCCAGGAATCGCGCTGAGCTCAATATATCCCGCAATCCCGCATTGTCTGCTCCACTCTCTGGAGCCTTAACCGGCTGGAAACGGCTGATACCGGTAGGAGCCGGAGCCTGCTTGGCCGCCTTTGGACTCGAGATGTTCCTTACTCCAAATCGTATTATTCCAGGAGGTATACACGGCTTATCGAGCCTCCTGTCCCATATGACCGAGATGAAAATGGGGCTGATTTTGTTCATCCTAAACCTGCCTTATGTAGTGTACAGCAGCTTCGCCAAGGAACGGAGCCGCTTCTTCCTCACCGCCTTCGGCTTCCTGCTGCTTAGCGGGATTACCCTGCTGCTCCATCCCTTCCCGCCTCTGGTGGAGGACCCGCCCTTGGCCGCTCTGGCCGGTGGTCTGTTCCTGGGCGCCGGAGCCGGTCTGGTGCTGGCATATTCCGGCCCGATGGACGGTGTCCAAACGGCTGCCCGTTATATGAACAAACGGCTGCCTCTGTCCACCGACGAGCTGATCACCCTGGTGAATCTGGCCCTGCTGGGCCTGGCGGGATTTATTTTCGGATGGGATCAAGCCGTCTATTCCGTCGTCACCTATGCCGTCGCTATGGCCGTCACCAAAAAAACCACCCGGCTTCTCCACCGCTACCAAGCTGTTTGGATCAAGACCACACGCCCAGATGCCATCCGCAAGGCGCTGGCCGGAACCCCCGGCATCGGCTTTATGGAACCGGTACATGCAGCAACAAAACCCAACGAGCTGTACCTCACGATCCCCAAACGCCAGGGGGAAGCGGTGCTGCATATTGTGGAGCAGGTGGACCCCAAAGCCACAATGGGCATCAGCTCCTTTCAGGATCTGGCCGAATAGGGATAACCATGGATAAGCCGTTCTGCAGAATGTCTGATCCGCCGCCACAAACATCAAAAGCCGTCCTCTCCCGATTAAGGGCTCTGACGGCTTTTTGCTATGTATATTCATTTGGCCAAAGGCAGCTGTACCGTGAATAAGGTCCCTTTGTCCAACTCGCTTTTGACCATAACCGTACCATTATGATTTTCAATAATACTGAAGCTAACGGCAAGACCCAGTCCGGTCCCCTTCTCCTTGGTGGTCAGAAACGGCTGGCCGATTCTCCCCAGCACATCCTCAGGTATACCGGTACCAAAATCCTCGAAGGTTATGATTGCTTTCTGATCCTTGATCTCCGTGTACACGTACAGCTTGCCCCCGCCTGGCATCGATTCCATACCATTCTTAATGAAGTTGATGAACACCTGCTTCAGCTGGTTTTCGTCACAGGCCACCGGAATGCTGCCCTCCCGGGGACAAAAGCTCAGGACGACATTCTTCATATTCGCTTCCGTCTCCATAAGGGTTACCACCTGCTGGACAATCTGATTCACATCCCGGCGGTAAAACTTCAGCTCATGGGGTTTGGCCAAAAGCAGCAGCTCGTTCAGTATACTCTCAATGCGCATCAGCTCGGAGCTCATCACCGCAACATGATCCTTGCGCAGGGGGAATCCCCCATCCATAAGCTGCAAAAATCCCTTAATAGCCGTCAGCGGATTGCGGATTTCATGGGCAATCCCTGCCGCCAGCTGGCCCGTAAGGGTAAGCTTCTCCGATTTGAGCACAATCTCCTCGGCCGCCATCCGGTCGGTAATATCCCTGCCAATCCCTAACTGCCTGGCCACGTTGCCTTTATCATCGTAGATAAGTTTAGTGGAAAGTTCGATCCACACATAATGGCCGTGTTTATGGCGGCAGCGGACAGTGGTGATGTGCTTGTCTTTGCCCGGTGGCATCTCCGCATCCTTCGTATGATCCGGATGATAATAATAAGAGCGCTGCTTGCCGATCATTTCCTCGGGTTCATAGCCCAATAGATGCCGAACCCCGGGCGAAACATAGTAGATTTCCCCGCCGGCATCACCCAGCGTAATGAAATCCTGGGAGTTCTCCGAGATCAGCCTGTACAGCTCCTCGCTTTTACGCAGCTTCTCCTCGTTCTCTACGGTTTCCGTCACGTCTCGGGTAGTAACAATAAGCCGGCTCATCTGGAGCCGCTCGTCGAGAAGATGCTCCCCTACCATCTCCAAATACCGCATTCCCCCGTCCGGATGGAAATAACGGAAGCAGAAGGTGGTGGCATTTCCCCCCAGCAGATGTTTCACCGACTCATTAAATGGGGTAAGATCGTCTGGATGAACTCTTTTGTAGCAGGAAAAAATCTCATTTTTTGTGCTGCCCTGCTCTAATCCGAGAATTACATACATTTCATCGGAGAGATGGATGGTTTTGTCATGCACATCCCATTCCCATTTACCCAGCTTGGCTATGTGAAGGGACACCCGAAGTGCTGCCTCACTCCTCCGCAACGCTTCTTCAGCCATCTTATGGTCCGTAACATCCTGAACAATACAGAACACTCCGTTGACGGCCTCCCCTTCTGACCAGGGCAAGCTCGTTACCTGATAATACCGCATCCCTTGTGGACAACGGCATTCTACCCCGTCGACCGTTACCGTTTCACCCTTTAGCGTCCGCTGGAAGATCTCGTCTGCCCGGGGAATGTCATCCTTCTGCATCACCGCATGATAATGCCCGCCTATAATCCGACTGCCGTAGATTTCTTTGAACTTGGAGTTGGCCTGGATAAACTCCCCCTTCCGGTTCAAAAGAAATACTGGCGCGGACTGGTGATAAAAATGAGAGGTTGCATTCCATTTGCCTATTGCCACTTTCCGGTCACAGTTCTCGTTATGCACGGATGAATTGGATTCCATGTCTACTCCTTCCTGTTCACCCCAGACTAAAGTCCTGCCATTTCTTACTATACACGTATTTTGCCATAAGGAACAATATTTTGGGAAGGTTTCCTGCCATACCTATCCACTTTTTCGTTATAACCGAACATAACCCTGACAGACTGAACCGTTACTTTTGCGGAAACAAAAAAACCGGCAGGCGCCGGTTTATTTCCGCTCCACATATAGCAGCGGAACGTTTTTGGTATCGTACGTATCCTTGAGCTTCTCTTCGGAAATGACCCTCAGCTTTACCAGTCCGGCAATTTTGGCCGCATCCGGCTTGGATAACAGCCTCCACACCTCGGGATCGGGCAAAGCCCGGTACAGCCTCTCCTCATCATATTCCTTGCGCTCCTGCAGCACCAGCTTCACCCGGTAACTGCCCGCCTCCCATTCCTGAGTGTCCAGCGTTTCGCTGTGCTGCAGAATCTCGGTACGCAGCTCGGACAGCTCCTGCTCCAGCTCCTTTTGCTTCTGCTTCAAGTCGTAGTACCGCTTCACCTTCTTGTCCATCCCTTCCACTCCTCTCCCCACCATGCTTATGCAGGGAGCAGGAATCTCAGGACAGAAAATTGAGTTGGGATAACCCTGCTTTATTTCCCATAATCCGGAGCAGCAGAAACCGCGGCACCGGAAGAGCGGCAGACTTATTTCAAACCGGTCATGGCTACACCCTCAATGAACTTCTTCTGGGCAAAGAAGAACACCAGCATCAGGGGCAGGGTGGCCATAACGGAGGCAGCCATCAGGAGATTCCATTGGGTGCCCGCCGCATCGGTAAACAGCTTGAGCCCTACGGGCAGAGTGAACAGGCGGTCTGTGCTGATGAAGATCAGGGGATCGAAGTAATTATCCCAGCTGTGCAGGAAGGTGAAGATGGCCAGCGTGGATAACGCCGGGCCCGCCAGGGGAAACATGATCCGCCAGAAGGTTTTCCATGGAGTGCAGCCGTCGATTTTGGCCGCTTCATCCAATTCCCCCGGCACAGTAATGAAGAACTGGCGCAGCAGGAACACGCCGAACAACCCCTCACGGCCCAGCATCGGCGGGAAAATCAGCGGAAAATGGGTGTTGGCCAGATTCAGCTTGGTCATCCAGACGAACATGGGAATAGCTGTTACCTCAGTAGGGATCATCATGCCGCTTAACAGCGCCAGGAAGATCACATTGCGGAAGCCAAAGGGGATCTTGGCGAAGGCGTAGCCCCCCAGCGCGGAAACGAGACAGGTCCCGGCTGTGACCACAGCGGCGATATACAAGCTGTTCCAATAGTACAGCGGGAAGTTGGGCTGCACGGTGAATACATCGGCGAAGTTCCGCCAGGCCACCGGTTGGGGGAGCCATTGGGGCGGGAACAGGAAGATCTTCGTCGGATCCTTCAAGGCGGTAGTCAGCATCCACAGGAAGGGAAACAGAACCAGGGCGGACACGGCCGTAAGCAGCGCATATACGGGAAGCCGGCGCAGGGTATTATTCTTCATGGTACACCCACCTTTTGCGCAGATTCCATTGGACCAGCGTCAGAGCCAGCACCAGGAAGAAGAGGATGAAGGCTATAGAGGACGCATAGCCGAACTCGAAGTTCTTGAAGGCTTGTTTATAGATGTAATAGACCAGGACATGGGTGCTGGTGCCCGGTCCACCGTCCGTCATGACCTGGATCTGGGCGAACACCTTCAGCGAGCCGATCAGAGTCAGCACCAGCGCGAGAAACAGGGATGGGGATATCATCGGCAGCGTGATGGACCGGAAGGTCCGCATCCGGCTTGCTCCGTCCATCCGGGCCGCCTCATAATACATAGCGGGCACATCCTGCAGAGCAGCCAGGAAGATGACCATGTTGAGCCCCACATTCTTCAGCACACTGACCACAATCACCACCGGCATGGCCAAATCAAAGTCGTACAGCCACGCAGGTCCCGTTACCCCCGCCAGCTTTAGCAGCTGGTTGATCAGGCCCGCATCCGTGGCGAAGATGTACTTCCACACGATGGCCCAGACCACCACAGAGGTGATAACCGGGGTGAAGATGGCTGTACGGAAGAGGCCGATACCGGGAATTTTCCGATTCAGCAGCAGGGCCAGCCCCAGCGCCAATGCCAGATTCAGCGGAATCAGCCCCGCCGAGAAATACAGGGTGTTGAACACCGACGTCCAAAACAGCGGATCATCCCCGAAGGCCCGGGTATAATTGTCCAGCCCGATCCACGACGAGCCACCCATCAGCGATTCACTGGTAAAGCTCATGTACAGCGCCCAGATAATTGGCACCAGCATAAAAGCGGCGAAACCCAGCACAATCGGCGATATAAAGAGGTATCCATACCAGTTGTCCCGGGTGCGGAGCTTGTTCCTTCTACTGCCGGGTGATGCGGGCTTTAGGCCCGGCAGGGCGGTGTTGGGTTGTACGGATTCCATATCTCCACTCCTTTTAGACAGGCCGCCCCTCCGGTGATGTGCAGGCGGGACGGCCTGCTTTTGTTTATTTCAGCAGCGGGCCCACTTCCTTCTCCGCCCTGGACAGCACATCTTTCACCGGCGAGCTTTGGGTGTACAGATAATCCAATATGGTCTGCATACGGGTATCGATCTGCTGCCAATTCTTATGAGAGGGCAGGGAGCTGGCCTTGGCCATCTGATCCACCACCGACAGCTTCACACTCTCCGACGACGGGCCCTGCTTGAAGAACTCCTCGGACTCCATAATGGACTTGCGGCTGGGGACAAAATATTGCGACGTCAGCTTCATATTATCCGGGTTGGTCATGAATTTCAGCAGCTCCACCGCTTCTGTGTAGTTGGGCGAATCCTTCATGACGGTATAAGCGGCATATCCCAGGGTTGTGCCGGGACCGTTGGGGCCTGCGGGCAGCGGGGCGATATCCCATTCGAAATCCTTCACCGCCTTGGCCTTGCCCATATAGCTGAACAACTCCTTCTGCATGGCGATTTTGCCGGTATCGAAGGTGGTCTGGTCGCCGGGTTTGGGATGGACCTTATCCTTGAAGATCATGTCGGAGTAGCTTTGTAAGGCCAGCTCTCCTTCCTTGGAATTCAAAGTGAAGGTATTCCCGTCCGGGCTGAATATGGAGGCGCCGTAGGCATTAAAATGAGATTGCAGGGCATCCGGCCAGTTCTGCCAGCCGTTGCGGACGAAGTTGACGCCATACACACCTTTGGAGGAATCCGTCAGGGCTTTGGCGGCCTTCAGCATTTCGTCATATGTCCATTTGCCCTGCTTGTAAAGCTCGGTGGGTGTTGGCAGATTCTTCGCCTTAAACAGAGTCTTGTTGTAATAGATCATCATCGGCGGGGTGGAAAAGGGAATGCCGTACACCTTGTTGTCCTTGGTCACCAGATTCAGCGTACTGGGGATCACATCCTCGAACTTGTAGGCGCTGTCCTTCTTAAGCGGCTCCAAATCCGCCAGCTGTCCGCCGGCCAGGAATTGGGGAATCATCCGTTCCGCCAGCCAGGCAATATCCGGGGCCGACTTGGAGGCGGTCATAATGGAGAGCTTCTGCTGGTAATCAGCAAAGGGAATGGTCACAATTTCCACCGACACATGCGGATGGGTTTCCTTGTACTTGGCGATGATGTCCTCGTACATCTTCTTGTGGGTGTCATTGCCCCAAAAGCTGAACTTCAGGCTTACGTTCTTGGCGGGCGCCTGGGTGGCGGCAGTGCTTGCCCCCGGTGCGGCCGTGCCTGGCGCCGTTGAGGCGGACGGAGTGGCGGTATTGCCTCCGCACGCAGTCAACGCAAGGACAAACGGCATAACAGCAAAAGCGGATTTCCATTTCAGGGTCATCGTCCCAATCCCCTTTATCTTGTTTTTATAAGCGCTTACATTCTCATTATAGGGAATCCGGGAAACCGGCATAATGGTGCGGAATGCAGAAAAGGTTCAAATTGTATCGGGATTTTCCCGGTACTCCGAGGGGGTAGCCCCGACGCTTTGTTTGAAGATGGCCAGAAAATACTTCACATTGGGATAACCGGACAAAGGCGCGATATCCTGCACTCTCATCCGCGTTTCCCGCAGCAGCTGCTTGGCCCGTTCGATCCGCATCCGGGTGACGTAATCGGACAGGTTCTGCCCGGTTTCCGACTTGAACAGGGCGGAGAGATACCGGTGGTTCAGGTGCACCTGTCCGGCCAATAGCTGCAGGGAAATATCCTGATCCAGCTGCGCGGTGATCATCTCCTTGACCCTCCGGATCACCTGCCGCTCCTCCTGTGCCCGGGCCGGAGCCGTCTCCGCCTCTCCCCCCAGCCGCTTCCGCAGGCGCTCCACCACCCGGGCCAGCTCCACCGTCTCCACGGGCTTCAAGAGATAATCCACCGCCCCGAAACGAATAGCCTCCCGGGCATACTCAAAATCGCTGTACCCGCTGATAATCACCACCGGCAATTCGGGATGCAGGGCCGCCAGACGCCGGAGCAGCTCGATGCCGCCCATCTCCCCCATCCGGATATCCGTCAGAACCGCGTCTGCCCGGCTGGACTTGAGCCAATCCAGGGCTTCCTTGCCGTTGGCCGCCTCCCCCGCCACCTTAACACCGCCGATTACATTCTCCAGCACCCGCCGAAACCCGCTGCGCAGGTTCGCCTCATCCTCCACCAGCAGAATTCTGAGCATACTGCCCCTCCTCCCATTGCAGGGGAATCCGGATCCGGAAGGATGCCCCGCCTTGTTTATTTTCATTAAAATCCAGCCCGTACGGCTGTCCGTAGAGAAGCCGCAGCCGTTCGTTGACATTGCGCAGGGCGAAGCCCTTCAGCCGCCTGCCGAAGGAGCCCGCCCGCCGCTCCAGAGTCCGGGGCTGCCTCAGCATCCGCCGCAGCTCCTCCTGCTTCCCCGCCGGAAGACCGGCCCCGTCATCCGCCACCTCCACCACCAGATCCTCCCCGGCCGAATAAGCCCGGATGCAAATATGAAGCGGCCGCTCCTGCATGCCGTGTTCGATGGCATTTTCCACCAGAGGCTGAAGAATCAGCTTCGGCAGAAGACAGGCCTCCAGGCTGAAGTCGGAATGGATATCCATGGAGAGCCGTTCCCCCAGCCGGAAGGACTGGATGCGCAGATACGCCTCGGCAAACTGCAGTTCATCCTCGAGACGAACCAGCCGCTCCGAACGGTCCACATTGTACCTGAGCAGCCGCCCCAGGCTGACCACCGCCTCCGACAGCTCCATGCTGCCCTGCTCCAGCGCCTTCAGGTTAATGGATTCCAGGGTATTGTAAATAAAATGGGGATTGATCTGGGCCTCCAGGGCACTGAGCTGGGCTTCCTTGTCCCGCAGCTCGCTTTCGTACACCTGATGCACCAGTCTGTCCAGCTCCGCCACCATGGTATTGAAGCCCTCGGTTAAGAGGCCGATCTCGTCCCTTGTGGTCACCTTGGCGCGCTCCCGAAGCTCTCCCCGCTGCACCTTCCTCATAACGGCTGCAAGATGCCGGATGGGTTTGGTGAGTTTGGCGGTGAGCAGCCCTGAAAGCAGGAAAGCCAGCAGCAAGGCGGCAGCGGAGACGATGAGGGTATAACGGATCAGGGATTGGGCATTTTTCTTCAAATCCGCCTCCGGCACCAGCACCTTCACCACCATACCGGACAAAGGGGAGGCTTGCTCCGCCGTCAGGAACAGCTGCCGGTCGGGAGCACCCGCCGTTTCCGGGGACTGGCCGGAGGCATAGAGGCTGCCGCCCGTGGCATCCGAAATGAGGATCACCGTGCCCGGCCGATACTCCTCAATGCCGAACACGCTGGCGAAGCTCCGTTGGGTCAGGTCGATCTTAATGATGCCCAGATGGCGGTGGGTCTGCGGATCGCGGATAACCCGGGCCAGGGAAATCACCGTCCGTTCGCCGGAAATATAATATTTGGCGCTGTGGGGCGGAATGGCGACAATGGCCCCATCGGCGTCTGCCACCTCCGTCATCCAGGGTGTGGCCTCCGGCTCCCAGATTTTCTGCACTGCGTTGTCCGTATTGGTAAACAGCACCCCGTCCGGCGTAAACACCAGGATGTTCTGGATCTCCGACCGGTCGGAGGCAAGGGAGGAGATAAGCAGGCTCATTTTGTTGATCTCCTCAAACGGAACGAAGCTGCCCGACCGGGCTCCGCTGTGGCTCCGGAGAATTTCCATGGCCGACGGGTCATAATAGGGGGCCGCTGTCAGCCGCTCCATCTCTCGGTAATACCGGTCGATGCTGTTGACCATCTGGCCGGCGATCTGGCCGGTATACAGATTGGCATCCCGCTCCACCTGATCCATGTACTGCCGGTAGGTGAGCATGCCGATCAGCAGCAGCGGCACCGTAATCACCAGGCTGAAGAACAGAATAAATTTCAACCGCAGCGGAATAAACAACCGGTTGGTTCGCATCCGTTATACCTCCTTTCTCCTCCGCGTCACCGTCTTGCACCACCAACTAATCTCATTTGTCCCGGAACCCTGCGTCACCGCCTGGCACCATCAGCTATCGGACACACAGGCCGTTATTTGGCTGAAATACGCGTTTCTGATGGTTTTGTGGACACAGGGTACGCTATTTCCTCTACAGCACGCCTAAACCACCTCGTTTCTGACAAATAGCGGCTTCTGTGTCCGTGAAAACCCAAAACCACCGTTTCTCGGCACAATAGCGGATTCTGTGTCCGTTAGGAGGACACCATGCCCAAAAAGCTGCCAGCCTAGGGCGGGCAGCTTCTTCGCCTTGCGGCCGTCATGCATTTGTGGCCGTCATGCATTCGCTTGCTGTCATGCATTTGCTTGCTGTCAAACGTGCAACTCAATCCAGAATGGCTCCTTGAAGGCGCAAGTGCCGCTGAAGCTCCGCCACGGAGATGTCCCGCGGCGAGATGCCACCCTCCGCAGCCAGCGCCGCGGCCACTCCCGCCGCCTGCCCGGTGGCCATACAGCTGGGTGTCAGCCGGGTGGTGCCCAGGGCTTCGTGAGAGGTGGAGATGCACCGTCCCGCGGCCAGCAGATTGCCGGCACCTTGGGCAATCAAGCTCCGGTAAGGAATATCGTAGGCGCCGTCGCCCTTCACCCATTCGCTTTTGACTCCTTGGCCTGTGGGATCGTGAATGTCCACCGGATAGCCGCTGCGGGCAATGGCATCCTCGAACCGGCGGCCGCTGACCACATCCTCTGTACCCAGCACATAATCCCCCTGGACGCGGCGGCTTTCCCGAACCCCGATCTGGGCGCCCATCTGGCTGATGGAGGCTTGTTCGAAACCTGGCAGACTCCGCCGCATAAAATCCGCCACCATCAGCGCTTGGCGTCTTCCCTCCGCCTCCGCCCGGGACAGGTCCTCCGCCAGCGTGCCGTCCAGCCCCTGCACCCGGGTGGTATTCACCAGCACCTCATCCGCCTCGGGACCGGCGAAGAACAGCACCTGATCCCGGTTGATGGGCAGGTCTGCCTCCTTCCAGTGGCGGTAGAAGCCACAGATGCCTGTTAAGGGCAACCCGGGAAGCTCCTCCACCGGAGTCCGTTTGTAGAATTCCTCCGGATGCTCCAGCATGTAGGCCTTGACCTTGGCCAGATCCACCCCGCGCATGCGGAATTTCAACGTCATGGGCTGGGCCTTGCCATCACTGTCCCGGCCTTTCAGGCAGGGCACGCCGGCCAGGTGGGCCACATCCGCATCGCCAGTGGCATCGACAAATACCTTGCCCGCCACCTCCACAGGTCCTGATTTGGTGGTTAACCCCAAAGCTCTGATTCGGCCATTCTCTGCGGACACCCGGTCAATGAAGCTGTGGAGCAGTACCTTCACGCCCGCTTCCTCCAGCATGTCCAGCGCCAGCACCTGGAACACCTCCAGCCGAAATGGGGTCAGGGTTTTGGTGAACCCGACGGTGTCCCGCATATGACCGGGGGAGGCTCCCCGCTGCTGTAGCCGGTCCACGATCTCCTGGGCGAGTCCGGCAATCACCTGCTTGCCCTCCAGGGTGTGGAAGGTCATCCATGGGTATACCAGCGCCGCCGAGGTCATCCCCCCGATAAACCCGTAGCGCTCCACCAGCACGGTGCTCCTTCCCATCCTGGCAGCGGCCACCGCTGCACACAAGCCTGCCGGGCCTCCACCCGCTACCACTACATCCGCTTCTATCCGATGAGACATTGTTTTTCCCTCCGTTCTTTGCCTTCTAAGCTTAACACAAAGAAAAGCGCTTACAATAATGATTATATAACCATTCCCTTTCCAGCAAAAGGCTGCAGAATGCAGATCTGGTACGGTTGGTATCGATTCGCGTTAAACAAAAACCAGCTCCCAGCAACAGGAAAATCCGTGGTAAGCAGCGAATAAGATACGAAATACCATTTCCCCCAAAAAAGGAGTTCCTCTCCATGAAAATGAAGCTCTTTATGAGCCTATTCCTTGTGCTGATACTTGCTCCTTCGGCCTCTATCCGGGCGGCAGACAGGGTCACTACCGAGGCGTCGTCCACCGCGCTGATTCAGGTCCACGGATTACCGCCGGAAGCTTTACGCATCCCCGCTTCCATTTCAATTTCAGAATCCACCCCTTTTTACAACCATCCGGACGATTCGTTAACAGGAAATTCCGAGGGCCTGTTGGCACCCCAGGAGGGAATCCGTGTACTGTTGGCCGACCCCGGCTGGGCCAGGGGCCACTGCTGGTGGAAGATTGAGACTTACCTGGGTCCCAAATGGATACATCCGGAGCCGTGGACGGTAGATACCCCTCCCCCGGAGAAGATTACCCTGTTTACAGACACCCCCATCTACGCGGACAAGGATAACTCTGCGGAACCCACGGCGGTGCTGTCTCCCCAGGATATCCAGGTGACTGGTGCGGAGAAGCAGTGGTTTTACAGCAATAATGATGAGGAACTGAAGTGGGTGCGCATTCAAACCTCCTGGCTCGGGGAACAATGGGTGCATCTGCCTGTGCGGAGAATCGGCTATATGCTGCCAGTGGACAGCTATTCTTTTCTGGATATGCACTACCTGTTGAACGATCCCACGTATAACGGGCCAACAGCCAGCCGGGCCGGGCATATGTTCAAATATTGGGGACGGGAAACCGTTCATGTCACAGGTGAGTATGCCAATGTGTATCAGGACACAGGGTACCGGGTTGAAACCCCGTTCGGGATCAAATATATCAAAGAACAGGGCACCCCCGTAGTGCGGGAGGAGCGGAAGCTGGAACTGAAGTCGGCAACGCCTATTTTTCCCATCCCTCATTCCCCTATTGGTCCCGCTCCAGTTCTGCCTCCGCAAACCGTCGCCAGCTTCGAACGGACGGTAGAGGGCAGCATGTATCATATCCGCACAAGCTGGGGGGATGTGTGGGTGAACCCGGAGATATCTGAACCGTTAGATACAATTCCATTGGATGGCAGCCTCCGTCTTTCGGGGCGCCATACCTTGTACCAGCTTCCATTCGCCAACTTTCCTACGGAGTTTGCACTGGACGGCCAGGATATCCGGCCAACCGCCTCATGGACCGATCCAAGCGGAGCGGTGTGGTACCGTCTGGACAGCACTGACGGCACGAAATGGGTGAAACAGGAGCAGGATATATATTCATAAAGATGCAAAAACGCCCCAAAGGCTGCCAGCGGCAGCAGGGGCGTTTTTATGTTTCCCACCCTCATCAGGGGGCAAATTTGCTCCATTAGCCTTCACCATTCCATGAATTCCTATCTCCTTGAGCCGTGTTTCTGTTTCAGGTATGCTTAGAATAGCTCTTATGAAATGAGGGATACCACAGTGACAATTTTATTGGGTACAGGTTTGGTCTTATTGGCGTTTAGTCTGGTTTTGCGGCTGTATCCCCCGCTGGGGGCAAAAGCGGCAGGGAACAGGCTGCAAACAGTCCGCGGCTCCGCCCATTATGTGAAGAATAAATTTGTTAATCTGATTCCGACCAGCATGAGCACCGGCCTCCGGGATATGCTGTCCACTGTGAAGGAGATGATCCGGGGTATCCCCGACAGCCGGCCCCAACCGGGAATCACTGCCGGGAAGCTGAACCCTGCCGACGTGGTGAATCCCAAGGAATCCAAGGTCATTTGGCTGGGGCACTCCTCCCTGCTGGTGCAGATCAACGGATTGACTCTATTGCTTGATCCCATGTTCGGCACTGCGCCTTCCCCCGTCCCCTTCGTCGGCGGCAAACGGTACAGCCCCGCACCGCCGGTGGATGTGAATGCCTTGCCTCCGATAGATGCCGTGCTCCTGTCCCACGACCACTACGATCATCTGGATTATGGAACTATCCGCAGGCTGCACCGGAAGGTTGGGCATTTTTATGTGCCGCTTGGAGTCGGCGCTCATCTGGAACGGTGGGGTGTGCCCGCCGCCAAAATTACCGAAACCGATTGGTGGGACGAGCTGGAGCTGAAGGGTTTGAAGCTGCGCTGCACCCCCTCCCGACACTTCTCGGGCAGAAGCCTGACGGACCGCAATGCCACCCTTTGGTGCTCCTGGGTTCTGGAGGGAGAGCAGGAAAAGATCTTTTTCAGCGGAGACAGCGGGTACGGGCCCCATTTCCGGGAGATTGGCAAACGCTACGGCCCCTTCGATCTGACCCTGATGGAATGCGGCCAATACAACGAACGGTGGGAAGCCATCCACATGCTGCCGGAGCAGACCGTTTTGGCCCATCAGGAAGTAGGCGGCAAGCTGCTGCTACCCATCCACTGGGGTGCGTTCACCCTGTCCCTGCATGCGTGGAACGAACCTGTGGAGCGTGCCGCTGCCGCAGCGGATAAGCAGGGTGTTCCCATGGTTACCCCGCGGATCGGGGAACCGGTGCTGTTGGGAGGCACGTCGCAGCCGTCCACCCGGTGGTGGCGGAATACATGAGCAGCACCAAGAACCCGGGTTACCTTGGAGAAGGCGGCCCGGGCCTTTTTTTACCTCCTAATTGAAACCCGCTTCTCATCTGCACCGTAAAAGATAACAGCTACAAACCGGTGAACTTCCCCTCAGGTACGGAGCGCAAAATGGCCCGTCATCGGATACCGGTTTTGGATATATAATTGGGTACATGATATCCCCAAGGAGGTCTTTACATGTCCGAATCCGCAACTATTCTGCAATGGACCCTGATCGCCGAATGTCCCATCCCCGCTGATGTGAACGAGCTGCTGGTGAACGGAGAGGTGCCTGTCGCCGCTTACAAAACGCTGCGGGACAGTGCTGTGTTTACCAACAAACGTCTGATTGTCCGGGATGCCCAGGGTTTAACGGGCAAGAAGGTGGAAATTTACTCTCTGCCCTACTCCTCCATCAACATGTGGTCCACGGAAAATGCCGGGCGGCTGGACTTCAACTCCGAGGTGGAGCTGTGGACCCGGGCCGGTCACATCAAGGTAAAGCTGCAAAAGGGCGTGGACATCCGCCGGTTCGATAAGCTGATTGCCAATGCTTTGCTGTAAGCTGGGTTACGCCCCTGGGGGAAGCACGCCAAAGCTCCCGCCGCAGATGATAGCGAACATCAAATGATTGCTATCCTCGGAAAAGCTGCAAAAAGGCGGGAATAGCATACATAAAATGTTCGCTATCGGCTGTTGAGAGGCTAAAAACCGCTGCAAAATGGGCAATAGCATACATTTTTAGATCGCTATTGAGGGAAAAACCACCCTTCACGCGAAATAGCATACATTGTTTGGCGCTTACATTCATAACCTAGGAGCTGCAGCATCCCTTCTCTTGTGTGCCGGCTTGTTGCTCCTGCACCGTCGGCGCAGGGGGCCTGCCTCCTCCATTACCCCTTGGCAGCGGAAGCCACCAGGCTGCAATAGCCCAAACCGCATACCGACGGCTCGGAGTCGAAGCGGTAGCAGCGCTCCAGGAAAGCCGTCCGGTACTCCGGCGTGTCCATCAGCATACGGAGCGCCTCCCCCGGCAAGGTCCGGGCCAGTGTGCCCGGTCCCGCCAGCCGCACCTCCCGGAGTCCGGCGGCGGCAAACAGCGCCTTCATCTCCTCCGGCCGGAACGAATACGTCACCGGCCAAGGTGTGCCGCCCCGCTCCATTTGCGCATACACCTGATCCGGATCGTCGAACAAACCTGTCTCCAGCAGCACATCCGCCCCTCCGAAGTCCGGCTGCCACTGCTCCCGCTGGGCCCACTCCCGGACATACCAGCGCATAGCTGTATCCGGGTCCTGCTCATCCACCAGAAAGGGCTTCTTCGATGCAGGGCCAAAGTGCCCCGGATATCCGCCCAGCCGGCTGGAAACGCAGAATACCACCGACCTGGCGGACACGCGGATCAGTTCACGGATGACCTCCTCATGCTTAGGGTAGGTATACGAGATTGGGGCATCCAGTGAAATCACCAGATCGAATTGGCTATCCCGGCAGGAGCCCAGCTCCGTCAACCGCCCATGCACAAATTCAATCTGCCCGGACACTCCCGCTTCCTCTGCCCGCTCCCTTGCCTTCTCCAGCATAGGCAGGGAAATATCCAGATGCGTCACCTGCAGCCCCTTCTGCGCCAGCCATACGGAGAAACGTCCCGTGCCTCCCCCTGCATCCAGCACCGTTTTCACCCCATCCAGCCGGCTTTCGATCTCCCGCTCCAAATGGGCGTGCAGAATCTGGTCATCCCGAAATAGCCTATCCCGGCTAACCTCTTCCCCCGGCTTCTGCGGCAAGCTCCAAAACCTCTCCGCCACTTGTTCATAATCACGTTTCATTCGTTTACCCTCTCCCCTCATTAATCACATGAAAAAAGCCACAGGAAACCAGGGACTTGATCTTCGACAAGTCGCCCGGCGCCTATGGCCCCAAACGGTAGGCATCCGATCCCGGATGCATCCGGCTATTACCGGACTTACATGCTGCTATTGTAGCAGCACTCCCCAGTACCTTCCAGGTAAAAAAACGGTATAATGATCCTCTACTCGGCTCCCCGCTTGGCCTTCGTACACTTCAAGCTGTATATCCGGCCATACGCCTTGCCGTACTGGACGATGCGACGGAGCATACGGTCGTCCGAGAGCTTGGTGAACGGGCAGGGATCCGGATAGGTGTTCACCTCCAGAATCCAGGGATGCAGGCCCTTGTCCAGCGCGATATCCACGCCGATTTCCCGGAGACCGGGGTAAGTTCCGCTTAGCTGTACAGCCGCCTTCACACCCAACCGGTTCATGGAGTCGATCAGAGCTGTCCGTTTGGTCATAGAGGTATGAGTCTCCAATAACGTCTCCACCGGATAAATGGTTCCTCCTTGGCTTCCGTTGGTCACCACCTTGCGGGGATGGGCCACCCGCCCGGCGATCCCCGTCGCCTCCCACCCTCCCTTGGGACTTGTTTGCACCATGACCCGGATATCGAAGGGCCGGCTCTCATACGTAAGCAGCCGTATCCCCTTCTGCACGAGATACGGCTTGCCCAACGTCTCACCGGCCAGGGCATGGTACAGCTTGTCAAAGCCGGTAAAGCTGCTCACCCGGGTGCCCGCCTGATACCGGTAACGCTCCTTCTGCCCTGCAGCGCTCCGATTCCCCTCGTTGTCACTTTTCCCTGCTTCCCCACCGGCAGACAGCCTTTCAACCCGGATGACCCCTATGCCCAAAGAGCCGCAGCAGGGTTTGATATACACCATGCCATACTTCTCCAGCATCCCCAACAGACTGCTTTTGTCCATCCTCCGCGTAGCCGGAATATGCTTGTTCAGCTCCGGATGTTTCACCAGCACCCGGGTTTTCGTCAGTTTGTTGGATATGCGGCTAACCGCCTTCTCCTTCATGGCTTCCCCTCCGCTCTTGTACCTCTCACAAGTAGAGTACGGCAGCGGCACGGCTTTTGCCTGGGCAATTGGCCCAATCCGCGAACATACCCGGGAAAATCATCATAAATTATGGTGACATTCAATTAATGCCGCTGCATCTGGCAGCGAACGGGAGGCGGCTATGCTACCGCTGGATAAAGTGCAGGAGAAGCTGCAGGAGGTAATCCGGATTTTCCCCTGGTACGAAACTTTGCCGGGAGTCCATCAACCAAACGTTTCCCTGCAGGACCTTCCCCTCATGTCCGCAGAGATTCTCGAGGCCCATTATTATAACCGAACCCCCGATCCGGCCTTAGCCGTTTACCGGACCTCCGGTACAAGCTCGGGCCGCCGGAAATCCATCTTTTACTCGGATGAGGATGACCGGAGCTATGTGGAGATCAAAACCAGGCTGTTCGCGGAGCTGATCGCCGGAAGCGGATGCACCAAGGCGCTGGCCGACATGGGAACGGGCCATGCAGCCAGCACAGCCCTGGCCATATTCGATCAGCTTGGGCTGGAGGGGCGCGCCATCCAATTCGAGCTGCCGGTGGAGGAGCATATTGAGCAGCTGTTGGCCTTCCAACCGGATTTGCTGTATACCATGCCGTCCATCCTGGACCATATCGTCCATGCCGCTCCAGACCCCCGCGCCTTCGGCATCCGCCGGATCATTCTGGTGGGAGAGGTCGCCACCCCCCAGTGGCAGCAGAACATGGCCCGCCTGTTCGGGCTCCAGGAGAGCCATATCACCGACACCTACGGCTCCATTGAAATGGGGACCATGGCGTATTACTCCCATGAGGCCGGCAGATACCTTCTGGCAGACGGAATCTATGCGGAGGGCATCGGAGCCGATGAGCTGGGTCTGGAGCTGGAGCCTCTGGGCGCAGATGAACGTATTCTTGCCGTCACCTCCTTCGTCCGCCGGGAGCTGCCTGCCCTCCGTTTTGTCACCTACGATGTGGTCAGGGACCTAAGGACGGTGACCGTGAACGGCGTGGAGAGGCAGAGCTTCCAGTCCATTGTCAAAAGAGTGGGCAAGGAGCTGAAGCACGGGGAAAAAATCAGCCTGTACGATATCGAGCAGGCTGTATACCGGCATGTTCAGGATGCGATCGTCCGGGTTCATGTGCGGGAAAATGCCCTTCGGGTCCACCTCCGCAGCAAATCCCCGCTGGACCATGCCATTCCCGCCATCCGCAGAGACATCCGGGAATCTGTCCCGGAGATCGGCTTGATGATCCAAAACCGTCTGCTGGACGATATTGAGGTAATAGCTGTGGAACTGGATGAACCACCGGAGAAAACCCAGGTAAAGAACAAGAAGCTGTATTACGGAGCGGCGGCCAGCCACAGGGAACCACCGGAGGAGGTAAACACAGGTTTCCTCTCCACCATCGGGAACACCCCTCTGGTTAAGCTCAGCCGCCTGTTCCCGGAGGACGGAATCACCGTTTACGGCAAGCTGGAGCTCTTGAATCCGGGAGGCAGCGCCAAGGACCGCCCCGCTCTGCGGATGCTCCAGGAGGCCTGGAAGGAAGGCCGGATCGGCAGGGGAAGCGTGATTATCGAATCCAGCTCCGGGAATATGGCGATTAGTCTGGCGATGATTTGCCGTTGTCTGGAGCTGCGCTTCATCAGCGTTATCGACCCAAGAACGACAGAGGCCAATATCAAGATCATGCAGGCCCTTGGCGCGGAAATCAGCTACGTAACCGAACCCGACCCGGCAACAGGAGAGTTCCTGCCCGCCCGGCTGCACCGTGTGGAGCAGCTGCTCGGGACCATAACGGGCAGCTATTGGCCAAACCAATATGCGAACAAGAACAATTATTTGGCCCATTACCATACCACCATGAAGGAAATTGCGGAGCAGCTTCACCGGGTGGACTATCTGTTCTGCAGTGTCAGCACCTGCGGGACCATCCGGGGTTTGGCCGAATATGTCAGGGATCACCAGCTTGCCACAAGGATTGTGGCTGTGGATGCAGAGGGCAGCGCAATTTTCGGCGGCAATCAGGAGAAGCGGCGGTTTCCCGGACTAGGCGCCGGAATTGTCCCTCCCTTCTGCGGTCCGGATCTGGCAGATCATATCGTGCATGTCTCCGACTGGGAGATGGTGGAGAGCTGCCGGACACTGGCGCAGAAGGAGGGCATTCTGGCCGGTCCCTCCTCCGGAGGCGTACTGGCAGCCATCCGGAGGCTGGAGCCGCAGCTGCCGCCGGGGGCTGTCTGTGCCGGTATCATCCACGACAAGGGTGAGCGTTACCTGGACACCGTCTATTCGGATGCATGGGTCAAAGGCCAGTTCGGCAGACTGCCCGGGGAGTGAACCATCCGCTGAAGCAGCTCCGTTTTTTTTGCCGGAAGGAGGAAAGGTTATGCTGTATCTGAATGACCGGGATATCCGGGCTGTGGGCCTTGACTGGCCTGCTCTACTGGATGCCCTGGAGGCTGCAGTGCATATTGCCGATACCGGGGATTATGCCCAGCCGATCAAGCCTTATCTGCGGTATGGAGATCCGCGGAACCGGATTATAGCCATGCCCGCTTACGTTGGAGGGACGGTCCAGGCAGCTGGCATCAAGTGGATCGCCAGCTTCCCGGACAATATCAACCACGGCCTGCCCCGCGCCCACAGTGTAATGGTGCTGAATGACGCGCAGATAGGCGAACCCTCCGCCATTCTGAATTCGCCGCTGACCAGCATCGTCAGAACTGCTGCTGTGAGCGGGCTCATGATGCGCGCATTCCTGGAGGAGCGGCCGCTGGAGCAGTTCGAGCTGGGGATTGTAGGCTGGGGGCCTGTGGGCAGGCTCCATTACGAAATGGCCCTGGCCCTTTACGGGGACCGGATTAGACAAGTGCGGATTTACGATCTCCGGGAGGTGAATCTGACGGAGGCCGGCGTGCCAGCCCACTGCCTGGAAAAAACCAAGGCAACGGCATCCTGGGAGGAGGTGTACCGGAGTTCGGATATCTTTATGACCTGCACCGTTTCCGATCACCGGTATATCCAGCTTCCCCCCGCAGAAGGCCAGCTTCTCCTGAATGTGTCCCTGCGGGATTACCAGCCGGAGGCGCTGGCAGCGGTGAAAGCCATCATCGTCGATGATTGGCAGGAGGTCTGCCGGGAGAATACAGATATCGAACGGCTCCATCTGGAGCAGGGATTGACCCGCTCCGGCACCCGCTCCCTCGCCGACGTCATCTGCCGCCGCGGCCTTGCGGATTTAGCCCCAACGGAGCCCATCCTCTTCTGTCCTATGGGAATGGGTGTGTTCGATATCGCCACAGCGGTTTATTTTGCCCGCAAGGCCAGAGGATTGGGGATCGGAACAGAGCTTGCGTGAAGCCTCCGCCCCTATTAACCGGCGGTATAACAAAAACTCCCGCGCGTAATGCCGCAGGAGTTTTTTCATGCTTATTTTTACAAGGTAGCCATATCAATAACGAAGCGGTACCGCACATCGCTGGCGAGAACCCGCTCATAAGCCTCATCCACCTGATCAGCCCGAATGACTTCGATTTGCGGAGCGATGTCATGAGCCGCAGCAAAATCCAGCATCTCCTGGGTTTCACGGATTCCGCCCACCAGAGAACCGGCCAGGCTCTTGCGTCCCATGATCAGTGAAAATACATGATACTGGTCCGGCTTGCCCGGTGCTCCGACGTTCACCAGCGTGCCGTCAATCCGCAGCATGGACAGGTAAGCATCCACATCCAGGTTGGCCGATACCGTGTTCAGGATCAGGTCGAACTTGTTGGCCAGAGCTGCGAGGGTGCCTTCCTCGCCGGTGGCAAAATAATGGTCCGCGCCGAAGGAACGGGCCTCTGCCTCCTTATCCCGGGACCGGCTGAGCACGGTTACCTCGGCGCCCATTGCATGGGCGAATTGGATGGCCAGATGACCCAGGCCGCCCACTCCCACAATGGCAACTTTTTTGCCGGGACCCGCTTTCCAATGGCGGAGAGGGGAATAGGTGGTGATGCCTGCGCACAAAAGCGGGCTTGCTGCATCCAGCTTAAGGGCATCGGGAATCCGAACCACAAACCCTTCGGTCACCACAATCTTTTGGCTGTAGCCGCCATAGGTGGGGTTGCCGTCATAGTCCAGGGCATTATAGGTGGAAACTACACCCTTGGTGCAGTATTGCTCCTCGCCTTGCAGACAGTATTCACATTCCCCGCAGGAATCCACAAAACAGCCCACACCTACACGGTCCCCCACAGCAAACCTCGTCACCTCCGGGCCGACTGCCGCAACAACACCCGCAATTTCATGTCCGGGCACCATGGGAAAAATCCCTCCGCCCCACTCCCCGTGGGCGCTGTGTATATCCGAGTGGCAGATGCCGCTGAATTGAATATCGATGAGGACGTCATGGGACCGCAAGGCCCTGCGTTCAATCACAGTTTTTTCAAAAGGCGCTTTGACGCTGGCTACAGATAAAACATGGGTTTTACACATGATATGGCCTCCTTATTTGGTTGCAAAATAATTGTATACTCATTGATTAATGGACACATGTTTATTATTATAAAACCAACAGAAGCGATTGCAATGGTTAAATCGGGCGCTTTCGTTCAATAATCAACAATCCTGCTTGGATTGTGCATTAGATGATAACAGAAAGATGTGGTGTTGCTATATGGTGAAAGTAGACCGGCGAATTCTCAAATCCCAAGAGGCAATCAAAACAGCCTTAATCGCCCTGATGGGCGAAAAACATCTGGATGACATCACCATTCAGGATATTTCGGACAGGGCCAATGTAAACCGCGGAACCATTTACCTGCATTATCTGGATAAATACGATCTTCTGGACAAGCTGATCGGGGAGCATATGGACCGGCTCCGGGAGCTGTGTGAATCCTCCTGCCGGCTGGAATGGACGGAGGCTACTCTGGTGTTCTGCGAATATTTCGATGCGCAGTATTCCTTCTTTTCGTTGATGCTGGCCAGCAAGGGCGCCCCTTATTTTCGCAACCGGTTCCTGGAATTTCTCATTGAGGAATTCCGCTGTGAGCTGGATGTGACCCGCGGGAAGAATGAAGGCATCCGGGAGGAGGTTCTGGTCCGGTTTACGGCAGCGGCTTACGTGGGGGTGGTGGAGTGGTGGTTCATGAATGAAAAGCCCTTCTCGTACCAGGTACTGGCTGAGCAGCTGGGAGCGCTGTTGGAACGCAATCTCTAAAAAAAGAGGCTCCTCGTCCTCTCGAAAGGATGAAGCCTCCATTAATCTGCACACTTGTGATTCTTTTCACTTTCCAAATATTTACACTCTGTTACTATGGGATTGTATTGCATAATTACATTATTTTTACATATGAAAGGAGGGCTCTTAGTCCGTATTGGCTTCAAGCTTAAACGTGCAAGGTTACGATTCTCACTTCAAAATGAAGGGTAGGAAAACCATGTTGAAAGCCAACAAACGATTTCTGACAAGCTGCCGTGCAGCCCTGTTGATTGCCGCCATCCTTATGCTGCCTTCCACCTCATTCGCAGCGCCGTCTGTTGCTCCTGATGCCTCCGCAGATCTGAACTCGTCCCGCGATACCGTTGTTCTGACCGTGAATGTAGGTAGCGGCTCCGGGGAGCTCGGTTATTCCATTCAGGAAGGCGGCAAGGAGGGTCCGGAGGCTTTTACGGTCAATGCGGATCACTCCATTCTCATTGCCGACAATGTGAATAAGCGGATTAATGTATACAAAGACGGCTCCTTCGCATTCGATTTTGCCGTTCCATACAGCCACTATATTCGAAGCATGGCTGTTGGGGAGGATAAGGTCTACTTGATGGACACGGATAAGGGAAGCATCTTTATCACATCCTTGGACGGCAATCTGCTTCAGGAGGTGCCTGCCCCTGTGGATGGCTATGCCATGGAAAAGCTGTATAAAGACAGCGCCGGCAAGGTGTGGTTGTCTGCTAATCAAACCAGCTATCCGATTGGCATTCCGGGTGAGGCTCTGGCCGCTACCGCTGCAGCCGGCATTTCTGACAGCAGCAAGCTCCCCGCAGCCTTGAAAAAGGATCTTAAAACCGCTCAAATCTCCCAGAACGGCGTCAATATTGAGGTTTCCGCCAGCGAGCTGCTAGGCAGCGTAAATGTGCTTCATGCGGATCAAAACAATACCTTATATGTGGATTTGTTTGATCAGGTTGATACCCCCAAGGTACGTGGCGAATATACCGTCCGGAAGTATGCCGGAAACAGTCTGACTGCTGTAGCACCGATTGATCTCAGCAGCTATTATTTTACACCTAACCAAATGATTGAGCTAACTGCCAATGGAGATTTGTACCAAATCCTGTGCTTGAAGGATCAGGTGCAGATCACCAAAAAGGCCTTTGTCCCTTCTGCCAGCTTTAAGTCTCAGCTTCCACAGATCAAGGCTAAGGCTCTTAAGGAGGAGGCTGCCGAGGAGCTTCAGGCTAAGGCCATTACCTTGGCTTCTAACGCGCCTAACACCCGGGATACCACTCAGACCAAGGCCAATTCGATGTCATCACTTACCTGGACTTATAAAGCAGCGAACAAAGTCAATCCCAATTCGTCCAAGGTCACTACCCCTGATTATCTTGTAGGTGCTGCCACTGGCTCCACTCAGACCGGAATTCCTTATGCATGGGGAGGAAACGATGGACTGACCACCTATTCCTCCTCTAGCTGGACAAGCTTCGCCGATGCCATGAGCAAAGGGAAATTTGCTGGTAATGTAAACACCGATACCTCCGGTTACCAAAGCGGTACCGCAGGCTTAGACTGCTCAGGCTTCGTGGGCAGCGCTGCCGGCTTTACCTCCAAGCTGAGCACCACTAATTTAGCAAGCTCTACCTATACCTACTCCATTGCCGCATCAGCCAGGCAGATCTATGATATTTACGTTAATAGCGGCTCACATGTACTGTTCTATGTAGGTGTCAACGGATCAAGCATCAATACCCGGGAGGCCACAACAACCGGCGATGACAAGACAAAGGCCTATTCCCGAACCACCGCATATCTGAGCAGCGAAGGATATGTACTCCGTCGGTTTAATGGTTGGTAAAATACTAATTCCCAAAAAATAGCTTATGGGGCTGTCCGAAAAGCCCGTCCAGGTAAATACCGACTCAGCAGGAGCCACCGGGAGGGAGCTTTTCGAATCGGTATTCTGTGACGGATTGGACAGCCCCTTATTTGGCGTCTTTGGCGTCTGAACAGTTGTTCGAGAGTGTACGGACGGTAATGCGGGAGGTATTGCGAGCGATCGTGCGGGAGGTATTGCGAGCGATCGTGCGGCGCATTGCTCCCAGCGGCCATCGCCAGGAATGAACATGCTGGGGCAGACGCCGCATTTTCGTATAATGGGAGTGAGCGGACAGTGGGCAGAAAAACGGGGGGGGGGGATTTTTAACGAATCTCAGCCACGCTATTTCGCTCATATGGCCCCTCTTGCAGTTGTAACGAATCTGAGACGCCTTATTCCGGCTCAAAGACACTGAAAGGAACCTGAACGTAAGGAATAGCGTGGCTCAGATTCGTTACGTTGGCAAACAGCCGATTTTTCACCAAATAAGCGCTGTGAGATTCGTTAGAATCGCCCACGGCCCAGCGGCCATCGCCAGGAATGAAAATTCTGGGGCAGACGCGGCATTTTCGTATAAAAACCGCAGCGGGTATTTCGCCGTTTAAGCGTCGCTCCGTTCCGTTTATCCTTCACGTATCCCACACACTCAGGCAAAAGGTTCCTGCTCGGCAAGAGGAGGAACCATAGAGAGGTCCGCGTTATAATACAGAAGGATAAGCGGGACTCCTTGCCAACTAGGCGAGATTTAACGCGCCTTTTCCCGTCTCCGCACCAGATGAATCTCCTTGTCTCCCCTGCCGGGCTCGGAGGTTATGGGAGTGAAGCTTTTTAGCTGGGTAAGCCAATAGGCGATCAAATACATGGTGATGAGAATAAAAAAGGAATAGGTGTAGGCCCAGTTCAGCTTTTTGTACAGATCGGCCATGGCCATAAGGGGCAAGCCTACATATGCGCTGATGCCGCCATAGAAAATCGCCTTCAGAATCGGACTGATGTGGGGCTTATATTGGATCAGCAGCATGGCAAGCACCGGCAGCACCGATAACCGGTAGGAAAAGCTCAGAGTCGGGGAAGGAATCGCCTTCACCGGATAGGCCCATAAGCCGTTTTCGATTCCGATTGTATCCAATACAGCGGAGAAAATCATAATTAACAGAGCAGCCAGCAATAATCTTGCACTGCTTTCCCGATTTCTGAATATAGCCCATATCACCCAAGGAGCGATAATCAGGAATAACGCCAAATACCAGTTCCAATGATAGATGTACACACTGAAAATCACATCCGCGACCTCGCCGTTTGCCTCCACAATCTTGGAGTTGGCATCGCTCACCTGCCTGAGTCCCTCTTGATAATCCATCCTAACAACCACCCATTCTCCAAAATACATCATTATCCCTCTACCATTCCCATTATTTGGTTAACACATGCGTTCGAGCTGCGAAAAAAACCAACCAAGAGTCTTGCTCTTGATTGGCTGATGAAATGTTACCGGCGCTGCGGGCTGATCTGCTCCTGCTTCAATATCTCGACGATCGCATCCCCCAGGATCCGGCCTGCCGTTCTGGGAGCTACCTTGCCGGGCAATCCCAGCGCAGGGATGGCTTTGATACCGGCAGCCTCTGCGGCGTGGAAGTCCGTTCCCCCCGGTTTGGAGGCAAGGTCCACGATCAGGGCGGAAGGCGGCATATGGCCAATGACCCCTGCAGTAACCACGGTAGCGGGGATCGTATTAAACAGAATATCGGCGCTGGCCGCCTCTTCCGCCAGCCCGTTCACATGAAACGGCTGAAGCCCCATCTCGATGGCGCGGGCGTGAAGCTCCGGCTCCCGGATGCCCACTCTGACTGCGGCGCCCAGATTCTTGAGGGTCCGGGCCAGGGTCATCCCCACACGCCCCAACCCCAGCACAATAACCGACGCCCCGTGAAGCGTAATGTCCGTATGCTGGATGGCCAGCATAACTGCTCCCTCGGCAGTGGGAATGGAATTGAGGATGGCCACGTCATCTCTGGCATAAACCTCCGCCAGCCTGAGCCGGTATTGGCTGCAGGCCTCCCGGAGATAGGCGTTCACGCTGCCTGTAATCACCAGTCCCTCTACCGGCATGGCGGCCAGCATATTGGTGGTGACGGTCAGCTCCTCCGAGGAATACGGAGCGTCCACCTCGCCGGCGGCGCCGATTCCTGCGGCGGGCAGAATGACGGCGGAGCATTCCCGGAATATGGACTCTGAAAGCTGTACCCGATGGATACGTTCCAGGCCTGTATCGGCCCATTGATCAAACCCGGCTATGTATATGGCGGCATCCGTTCCGGCAAGCCGGCGGATCACCTCCAGCTGGCGGCTGTCTCCGCCTGCAATCAACAGTTTTTCTTGTGCAAACATTCTCTCACCCCGCCCTAAATATAGGACAGTTTCCCCGAATAAACAAGCTGCGGATGGTCCGAATTTTTGCACAAACCGCCTGATTCCCGCCCTTTTACGAATACGTGGCGTACGCGGTATAATAGAGTGAGATCCAACACATTGGTTATGGACAGGAAAAGGGGAACGGACCGTGCGGTTTAAAGATGTGTTTTCGATTATCGGGCCCAGCATGGTGGGTCCCTCCAGCTCACATACGGCAGGCGCCGCCAGGCTGGGCCGTGTAGCCAGGCGGCTCCACGGTGCGCAGCCGGTGCTGGCGGAGCTGACGCTGTATGGCTCCTTCGCCGCCACGTACAAGGGCCACGGCACGGACCTCGCGCTGATCGGGGGCCTGCTTGATTATGATACGGACGATGCCCGCATCCGCAATGCGGTGGCCTTGACGGAGCAGGCCGGGATGGAGGTTCGTTTCCGGACAGCCATGCTGCCGGCGGGGCATCCCAATACGGTGTCCATCCGCGTACAAAGCGCCGACGGCCGGGAGGATACGGTAACAGGAGCGTCCATTGGCGGCGGCAATATCGAAATCTCCCGTGTCAACGGCTTCGACGTCCGGTTTACCGCGGACTATCCCACGCTCCTGGTGTTCCACCGGGACCAACGGGGGATGGTGGCGGATATCTCGCGGCTGCTCAGTGACCGGGGGATCAATATCGGGCATATGAATGTGAACCGCAAGTCGCGGAGCGGCGATGCGCTGACGGTTGTGGAAATGGATGAGCCGGCAGCACCCCAGGTGCTGGAGCAGCTGTCCGGACTGGCGGATATAAGCAGGATCAGTGTGGTCAATCTACGAAACGGAAACGGGTGATGGAATGCGCTTCTCAACCTTGGACCAATTAGCAAAGCTGTGCACAGAGGAAAACCTCTCCATTGGGCGGATGATGCTTCGGGAGCAGGCCGCGGAATCCGGCATGGCGGAAGAGGCAGTGTACCGTCAGATGGCGGATTATTACGGCATCATGAAGGAAGCGGTAGAGCGGGGGCTGACGGAGGATACCCGCTCCCGCAGCGGACTTACCGGGGGCGACGCCCGCAAGGTGATGGAGCATGGCGCCAAGCCGGGGTCCTCCTCCAACCTCGGGGAGGATGCCGGGCGGGCCATGGCTTACGCCCTGGCGGTGTCCGAGGTGAATGCGTCCATGGGCCGCATTGTGGCCACCCCCACCGCAGGGTCATGCGGGATCATCCCGGGTGTGTTCGTCAGCACTCAGGAGCGGTTCGGCTAAGATGACGAAGCGATGACCTATGCGCTGTTCGCCTCCGGGGCCATCGGCTTCATGATCGCCAACAACTCCTTCATCTCCGGCGCCGAAGGCGGCTGCCAGGCTGAGGTGGGCTCCGCCATCGGCATGGCGGCGGGAGCCCTGACGGAGCTGCGTGGCGGCACCCCGGAGCAGGCTATCCACGCGGTAGGTCTGGCGCTGAAGAATTCCCTCGGCCTCATCTGCGATCCCGTGGGCGGCCTGGTAGAGATCCCCTGCATCGTGCGCAACGGCTTCGGCGCCGTCACCGCATTGGCCGCCGCCGACATGGCGCTGGCGGGTGTCAGGAGCGTCATCCCCTCCGACGAGGTGGTCCAGGTGATGCTGGAGGTGGGTTCGGCCATGCCCGACGGGCACCGGGAGACCGCCAAGGGCGGCCTGGCCCAAACCCCGACGGGACGCGCCATCATGCGCCAGCTCTATGGCAAGGGCCAGGCCGACGGAGCACCCGAATAAGGGGCTGCTCGCTTGAAGGCCGAGACCGGAATGACAGGCTGCTTGCTTGAAGGCGGAGCACCCGAATAAGGGACTGCGGATAACGAAGTCCGGAGACTGAGACTCGAAAGCCGGGCAGAAGCTCTAACGAATCTATCGAGCATGTCCAGGAATGGTGGATGTGTCCTATAGGTATAGGGACGCTCCTGCGGGAATGTTACTCCCACCCTCCTCCGAAATGCAAAAGTGCATCTATTTGGTAAACAAACCTTCGTTTTTACGGTTTATCCTGCAAAAGTGCAGTTATTTTCGTCAGATGGGAGCAGGATGTACCCCATCGCGGAAAATAACTGCACTTTTACATTTGGGGTGCACGGAGAGGCGGAATCCGGCAGAATAGATGCATTTTTGCAGGATAAATCTGGATTAAATTGGTAACACAAGGTTCAGGAGACAGCATACACCGTTAGGAGCAACGTTTACACCCCCGCGCCCTGCAATTCCTCCATAAACGAACGGAGTGTATTCGAGACGCACGTATCCTTCCGCCGGATGAAGATAGTGGTAATCTCGTTATACGGCTTCGGAATGGCAAACCCATGCAGGGTCCCTTCATCCAGTTGCCTGCGGACCGAGGACCGCGGTACAATCGTGATGCCGATTCCGGCGGCAATGCTGCCGATGATGGTTTCGAAGGAGCCCAACTGCATAATTTGCCGCGGAATGATCCCCTCATCCTTCAACCAGCGCTCCAGCCTTTCCCGGTATCCGCAGCCTTTATTGAAGAGCAGCAGCGGCTTCTTGGTGACATCCTCCAATGAAAACACGTCGCTTTTGGCCACAAGGATCAGCTCCTCCCGGAACACCTCCTGATACTCGATCAACGGATGCTTCACCGGCCCGGTCACAAAAGCGCCGTCCAGCTTCATCACCGCCACGTCCTGAACCAGCTCCTCCGTCACCCCCACCGTCAGGGACAGCTCCACTTGGGGATGTTTTTCCAGGTAGGAGGATAAGATTCCCGGCAGCTTAATGACAGTTTCCACAATCCCGATATTCAGGATGCCGGACGGCCGGTCCGTCCCAAAGGCGTGTTTGATCTCCTCCGCTTTCCCCAATATGTCCTCCGCATACACCATCAGCCGTTTCCCCTCGGCGTTAAGCACCATGCCCCGTTTATGCCGGTAGAACAGCTCCGTCTGCAGCTCCTTTTCCAGCTGCTTAATTCTCGCTGTAACATTGGATTGGACATAGCTCAGCTCCGCTGCAGCCTGGCTTACACTCCCCAATTCGGCAACCGTTTTAAAAATCCGCAGATCATTCAGCTCCATAAGTTCTTCTCCACATTAGAATAAGTATCATTATAAATGATGATAAGTTCCATTTTCAATCATTTTACTCCCGGCTCCCTCCTCCTTTATGATGATAAAGATTTTACACAGCATGGGAGATGAGGAAGTTGTTCAAAAATAAAGTGGTGTTGGGCTCCCTTCTTTGCCTGACAGCCAGCGTATCATGGGGGGCCATGTTCCCGGTGGCGCATCGTGCCCTGCAGTACATAGATCCTTTTTATTTTGCCTTTATCCGCTACCTGGTAGTCACGGTGATCCTATGCGGGTTGCTTTTGTTCAAAGAAGGGAAGGCCGCCTTCCGCTTGGAGGGAAAAGGGGGAAAGCTGCTTTTTTGCGGAACGATGGCCTTTACGGTGTATAATTTTCTGGTATTCTCCGGGCAGCATCTGATGGGGGAAGCCGGCACCATTACAGCCTCCATCATGGAAGTGCTGATGCCGTTGATTTCCATCCTCCTGCTGTGGGGGAAAACCAAAAGGAAACCCGATACCAAAACTCTGCTCAGTATCGGCATCGCCTTAACCGGCGCCTTGCTGGTGATCACAAACGGTAGCCTGTCATTTTTCACAGAAGCCTCCCGGCATGTGTTCCCAGTGCTGCTGATCTTCACCGGCGTGGTGGGATGGGTGCTCTATTCCTTGGGAGGCAGCAGCTTCCGGGGCTGGTCCACCCTGCGGTTCTCCACCTTAACCTGCTTGTTGGGAACGGCTGTCTCCATGGTCATTGTTGTGGCCGCCTCCTCTCTCCGGCTGATTGATGTTCCGGATTGGAGTACGCTGGCCTCCATCAAATATGAAATGTCCTTTATGATTCTCCTGCCCGGACTGGTGGCATTGGTGAGCTGGAACGCCGGACTGAAGGCCCTTACTCCCGTGAACGGCATCCTGTTTATCAGCCTGGTTCCCGTTACAACCTTCGTGTTAATGGGCTTCCAGGGATATCAAATCAGCCCCTATGAGCTGGCGGGTGCGACCTTGGTGATCCTCGCGCTGGTTCAGAACAATATGAGCCAACGGAGGAGCTTGTCCCCCCGGTATTCGTTAAACCTGAAGACAACGAAGAGCAGCTTCTAAAATCGGTTGGTATGCCGGCTGCAAACAGCGAAGCTGAGGACGATAAACTCGCTTTTTCATATTGAATATGCCCATTCAGCCCCTATAACCGGATTTATAGCTGAAAAATCGAGTTTACCCCTCCCTTTAGCCGGGTTTGCCCATTTTATAGTCGAAATTTCATGTTCACTTGTAATCCGAAATTAAATAAGAAGGGCTGTCCCAAACGTCAATGAAGGTGAAATGAATTCATCCCATTTGACGTTGCGGACAGCCCTTGTTTGTCTTCGGCAGTATTAAACCTTCTGCAAATCCTTCAAGGTAGCCAGCAGCACATTAAAGGCGGAGATCACCTTGGGCTCGCCGATAGCCGGAACCAGATGCAGCAGAATGCCTTTGATATCATCCACGGTCATGCCCACCTTCAGAGCCATAGCATAATGCACACCCAGCTGCTCGTACTGCCCCATGGTGATCAAGGAGGAAATCAGGCATACCTCACGCCATTCCGGACTGATGGACTTGGTTTGGAAGATATCCCCGTAAGCCACCCCCAGAATATATTGGGCCAGCTCCGGAAAATGCTCCTGGATGGGGGCAAGCGCCTTGGCCCCGTACTCCCCGGACAAATCGAGAAAATGCTCCAGACCGATCTCGGATGTTTCTTTCATATGCAAATTCCTCCTTGGAAAATGAGAGTATACTCTTATGTAAGAATTAGTTCATCACCAGCACCCGGTGGGCGGTAGGCGGGATTTCCGAACGGTCGGTCAGAAGCTCGATCACGGCTGCGCGCTTCAGGGAAACGGCCTCCTGCAGCGCCTGCTCGAATTGCCCCATGGTTTCGCAGCGGAAAGCGGCAGCCCCCAGAGACCGGGCAAATTGGCTGGCATCCATCGGCACCTCGAAAATCGTTCCGTCGATGCGTCCGGTGGTTTTTTCCATCCCCTTCAGGGCCATATCCAGCTGCTTATTGTTTACCACGATGAAAATCACCGGAAGCTCCTTGCACACGGCGGTGTTGATCTCCGCTCCCAGCATCATAAAGCAGCCGTCTCCGGTAATACAGAATACCGTTTCGTCCGGGGCTGCGCATTGGGCGCCGATGGACATGCCGATGGCGTTGCCCATACAGGCAAAATAGGAGTCGAACACGAAGCTGCCCGGGCGTTTGACCTTGTACCATTTGACCGCGTTGAAGCCGTGGCTTCCGTCATCCACATACAGGGTAGACCGCTCCGGCACCAAATCACCCATCCGCTGCATCACCGAAGCCAGAGATAACCCTGGCAGCACCGGGAGGGCGTCGGAATAGTTCACATGCGTCTCCGTATCCCGCTTGGGCAAAATCGCTGTTTCCGCCGTTTCCAGACACTGCCTCAGGTTATGCTTCAGATCCCCGGTTACCGGTATGGTCCGGGAGTGGAGGATTTTGCCGACAAAGGTAGGGTCTATATCAAATTGCACCAGGGTAGCCGGATGGTTCTGCGGCTTCAGGTTGCAGATGGTCATATCGCTCAGCCGGGAGCCCATGACGATGAACAGGTCGCTGCTATTGAGCAGCCTGTCCCCATGTGTGCAGCCGCCTACGCCCACAGGTCCGTGGTACAGCGGATGATCCCAGGCGATGGCGCCTTTGCCGCCGGGGGTGGTGACCACCGGGATGTTGAAGGTTTCGGCAAAACGAACCAGTTCCTCATGGGCGCCCGAACGGTTAACGCCCTTGCCGGCAATAACCACAGGACGCTCCGCCCGGTTGATGGCCTCAATAGCCCGTTCCCGGTTGCCCAAACTGACCAGCGGCTCCCGCTGGGGAATCACAAGCCGGAAATCCTCCAGGCACTCGGACTGGACATCGAAAGGGATACAGAGATGTACAGGACCGCCTTTGCCCTCCAGGGCAGCCGCAATGGCATGGTTGAACAGGGTCGGGAAGTGGTCCGCCCGCTCCACCAGCTTGCTGAACAGGGTAGCCGGCCGGAACATGTCCGCCAGATCGGCCAGATAGGAAGTGGAATCCTGGCATTGGGGCAGGCCCAGCTCCTTGATGGATTGATGTCCGGTGATGAACAGGACGGGGAGATTATTGGCTTTGGCATGGGCGGCTGCGGTCAAGAGATTGGTTCCCCCCGGACCGGAGGTGCCGAAGGCCACACCCAGACGGCCGGTCTGCAGGGCATACCCTGCTGCGGCAAAACCGGAGCTGGCCTCATGTCTTCCGGGAATAAATTCTATGCCGTAATCCACCATTTTCAATGCTGCGGGACATATGGACTTGCCAATAATGCCGAATGCATGGGTAACCTCCAGGCGCCGAAGGGCTAACGCCAGGTGATCTGCAACTGTCTTCATGATTTCTCCTCCACTCGGTGTCGGAAATATTGTAATATTTTATTAATATAAGGATAAATCTACTTTAAAATAAATCTTTTGGTTTATTTTGTCAATGAATATTTTGTAAAATTTTGCAACAATAATGGGAACAGGATTTTTCGGGGAACTGCTATAAATCTGCTTCGGCATCCGTCTTATATACGAAAGGGGGACGGCGGCACCATGATGGAAGACGCACGTATACCCGAGCTGTTCCAGCGGCTGTTCCGGGAGCATTACCCCGGCGTGGCCCGGAAGCTCTATGCATTGACCGGGGATTATGCGGCAGCCGAGGATTTGGCCCAGGAGGTGTTCCTGCGGCTCTACCGCAATCCCCCCGACCGGCTGGAGGCCGTCGGCGCCTGGCTCCACCGGGTGCTGACCCGGGTGGGCTACGATTACCTGCGGCAGCAGGCCTCCGGCAGAACCTTATTGGCCAAGGAAACCGCACGTGTGGCGGTTTGGTCGGAGGTTTCTGCCCCTTCGGGAGAGACGGAGGTTATCCGCGAGTGGGAAAAGGACGTCGTCCGCCGGGTGCTGCAGAAGCTCTCGGACCGGGACCGGACCGCTCTGCTGCTGCGGGAGGAAGGCTACAGCTACGAAGAAATCGCCCGCAGGCTGGACATAAATCCGAAAATCGTCGGCTCCCTGCTGGCGCGTGCGGAGGAGCGGCTGAAGAAAAAATACGGGCAGGAGGAGGAAGAGCATGGCGGACGAAAGGAAACGAACCGGCGCTGAGCCGGCGTTCGATACGGAACGGGCGTGGGAGCGGTTTGAGCAATTGGCCGCCGGGACGGATGAGCAGCTGAAGCGGAAGTACGGACCCGGGGAAGACAGGCTGGCTGAATTTGAAAACCGGGCTGCACAGATCGACGAAAAGCTGAGGCGGAAGTACGGGGAGAATGGGCTGTTGGCGCTGGAGGCGGAAGTTCGGGCCCGATGGGAGAAGCTTCAAAACCAATATGAAACGGAAGGTGCAACGAAGATGAAAAAGACGGAAGCATGGGGAGCAGGAGCAGTACAAACCGCACCGGTTGCCGGAGCAGCGCCAAGTGTGCAGCGAGCTTATACGGGGAACAGCGCCTGGCGGGCGGAAAAGCCGGGCAGGCGCCGGCTGCGGAGATGGGCTGCCGGAGCGGCTGCCGCTGTGGTGGCGGTGAGCCTGTTTGCGACACCGCTCGGCGACCGGGCGCTGGCGGCCATGATGCAGACCTTCCGGGTGCAGCATATGGTGGGTGTGGGTATATCGGCGGATGATCTGACCGCTATCTCCAATCTGCTGGAGCGGGGCTCCCCGGAGGGTGACCAAAGTTTCAGTCTGGCCCAATTCGGCAGCCTGACCCAGTCCGGCGGGGGAGCTTCACGGACTGTGACTTGGAAGGAGGCTGATGAGCGGCTTGGCGGAGCATTAATCCGGCTGGAGAATGCCGGTGATCCGCAGTACCAGCCGGAGTCCTCCCTCACCTTCACATTGAATGTGCAGGCCGTCAACCGGATGCTGGCGCGGCTGGGCAGCCCGACCCTCCTGCCGGCCCAAGCGGACGGAAAGGCCATCATGCTGCATGTTCCAGACGGCATCGCTTCCGAGGGCAACCTGTCGGGCAAGCCTGTGCGACTGCTCCAATTCGGCAAACCCGTGCTGACGGTGGAGAGCGGCATCGATCCAGCCACGGTCCGGGAGGCCATCCTGGGTCTGCCCGTGCTGCCGGACAGCCTGCGGACCAAGCTGGCTGCCATCGGGGATTGGCAGACCACCCTGCCGGTACCGGCCTATGAAGGTGTTACCACTGCAATGAAGCTTGGCGGCCATGACGCCCTGATGGCTGAGGACGGCAATACCCGCCATGTGTTCTGGCTCGAAGGAGAGCGGATGGGGCTGTTAAGCGGCAGCATCACGGATTTCCCGACGGAAGCCGCTTTCCGCAAGGCAGCGGAGGAGCTTGTCCGGCCATGATGATCGACACAGCTGAACTAACCAAAACCTACAATGGCCGCGGCGGCTGCCGCGGCATTACCCTGCAGGTGCCGAAGGGCAGCATCTTCGGCCTTCTCGGCCCCAACGGTGCGGGCAAAAGCACCTTCGTCAAAATGCTGGCCGGTCTACACCGCCCCGATTCCGGCGGCGGGACCGTGCTCGGCCATCCGCTGGGCCGGCCGGAGGCGCGGCGCAAGCTCGGGTATCTGCCCGAGCTGTTCCGCTTTCAGGATTGGCTGACCCCCGTGGAGGTGCTGCGGTTTCATGCTCAATTGGGCGGACTCCAGCCGCGTGAGATACGCGGAGCCACTTTCCGCAGCCGGATGCGGGACACGCTGGAGCTGGTGGGGCTGGCAGAGGCCGCAGACCGTCGGGTGGGCGGCTTCTCCAAGGGGATGCAGCAGCGTCTGGGGCTGGCATCCGCTCTGCTCCTGGACCCGGAGCTGGTGATTCTGGACGAACCTGCCTCCGCTCTTGATCCTATCGGGCGTTATGAAATTCGCAGCTTGCTGAAGCGGCTGCGGGAGAAGGGCGTCACCGTATTTCTGAACACCCATCTGCTTGAGGATGTAGAGGATCTGTGCGACGAAGCCGCCTTCCTGTACGGCGGTGAGCTGCTGGCCGCGGGACCGCTGCACAAGCTGCTCAACGGCGCTGAGGATGGCAACGCCGCCAATTGGCGCTTCCGGCTGGGCGGCTGGCTGCCGGAGACCTGGGCCGAGCTGAACGAAAGCGCAGGCGGGGCGCTTTCCTCCATGCTGCGGCTGGAGGAGTCCGGCACGGACGGCGATGCGGTGCTCACCGCCCGGGTCACCGACCGGGAGCAGGCCGGTTATCTGTGCTCCCTGTTCATCCGCAGCGGATTGACTTTGTATGAATCCAGCCCCGAAAAGGGCAGCCTGGAGGCCTGGTTCCTGCGGATGGCCCAATCCCGCCAAGGAGGTGAACGTTCATGACGGCGTACATACCGGCTATATTTAAGGAGCTAACCCGCAAGCGGGTATTCCTGGTGACCCTTATTCTGACTGCCCTCTTCCTGATCCTGTTCGCCTTCGGTGTGCGGGAGTTGGTCGGTGCAGGGGGACTGGGCCAAAGCTCCTCTGCCGAACGGCTGCTGAACGGCATGGTGCTTATGGTGATGGGGCTGTTTTTTGCCCAGTTTCTGGCGGCCTTCTTCGTACTTTTCTCTGCTATGGGAACAGTCACCGGAGAACAGGAAAGCGGGCTGCTGCTGGCGGTAGCCGCCCGGCCCGTACCCCGCTGGAGGCTGTATCTGTCCAAGTGGGTGGGCCATGCCATCTGGATCGCGGTGTACAGCGCCATCCTGTACATGTCCGTTGTGTGGACCGTCCACAGCCTCGCGGGAATCCCCCTTTTTGCTGCCGATCTGGTGCGGGGATTAGGGCTGTTTATCTGGATGCCGCTGCTGCTGCTTTCCCTGACCATGCTGGGCTCCGTGTATCTGCCCATGCTGGGCAACGGCATCTGCGGCGCGCTGCTGTACGGCTTCGCCCTGTTCACCGGCTTGGTGGAGGGCATCTCCATCTATGGAGACACCCATCCCGCCGTACAGAAGTTCTTCCTCGTGACCAGTCTGCTGCTGCCCACGGACTCCGTCTACAAACGAAGCCTCTACGAGGTGTTGGGCGGCGCGGATTGGGCAGGAATGGCCGTATCCGATCTAGGCCCCTTCTCCATCCCCAGCATCCCCTCCAACATGTACCTGCTCTACACCGTAGGCTATGCGGGGGTACTGCTTTGGCTGGGCTGCCGGGCGTTTAGCCGGAAGGACTTGTAGTTGGGGGAGCTAACTCGATCTGAGGTACCCCTTCCGGTACGAATCACTCCCGAGATACCACGATTCGGATACCGCCATGCGCTAACGGAACTCAGCGACTCTTACACACTAAAATCCACGCTTTTCCGGCGCTAACGGAACTGAGACGCTCTTAGCCAACCATAAAGCGCCGAAAACACAAAAAATCCACCGCTAACGGTTCCTGAGTTCCGTTAAAGTTGGAGTTATGCCAAAATCAGCTTCTAAGCGTCGGATAGTTCCGTTACGCACCTTACAGAGGCCACTAGAACCCCCGCCTGAAACAAACAGCGGCAGCCCTGGACCGGAAAACTCCGCCCTTGGCTGCCGCTATTCATTTGAATCGAGTGCTTACAGCATGTGATACCCGCCCGCCGTCAATTTTGCGGAAGGTTTTTGTGTCCGTCCGTTCGTCCGGCTGGATCCGCATAGTTGGAAGTGGAGCCTCTTCTGCTCCGGACTGTGGTCCAAAAAGCAAGAGTGCTTTTACCCTCCCTTGCAATGCCCCCGCCGCTTGGACTCAACCCGGCTCCGCCCTCCGTGCCGCCTTCACATGCTTCAATTGGGCCACGATGATGACGCTGATGATGACCAGGAGAAACCACGAGCTGATTTTGCTCACACCCACCATCCGCCAGGCCTCCCGCTGGTCCGGGTATGTCCAGGCGCCCAGGAAGGTGGCGATATTCTCCGCAGCCCAGATGAAGAAGCCGACAATCACAAAGGCTGCACTCAGCGGCATCCGGTACGTAGCAGCCCGCACCCGGTATAGAATCCACGTTTTGCGGAAAACCACAAACACCAGCGCCGTCAGCCACCAGCGGAAATCCGGAATAAAGTGGTGCGTGAAAAAGTTGAAGTAAATGGCCCCGCCCAGGACAAATGAAGCCCACCCGCCGGGCCAGCCCGTCATATCCATCCGCAGCCTGCGCCACACCTGGCACAAGAAGCTGGCCACACTGGCGTACATAAACCCGCTGTACAAAGGCACGCCGAACAGCTTGGATATCCCCGGCTCCGGGTAGGACCAGGACCCCATATGCACCTTATACAATTCCAGCGCCAGCCCGATCACGTGAAACAGGCAGATCACCTTAATCTCGTCCCAGGTCTCCAGCCCGCTGCGGTACATCAGGTACTGGACGGCAAGCAGGATCAGCAGAATGGCATCATACCGGTGCAGGAAGGGCACGTCAAAAAGGCGGGTGAGCGCCAGCGTCCCGAATATGGCAACCGGGAAGATGCAGCTCATGGCCTGGTGATAGCCAAAATGAAGCAGCTGGATCACAGGTTTCATCCGATTCCCCTCCCCATCTTCAAAATGCTTGGATGCACCGCATCACTCCCTGTAAGTTGCGCACCACCGGGTAATCCCGGATTTTGAAGGTGTGGTACCAATAGAGGCGCCAGTCCCGGCACAACAGGATGCTGGGAATTCCCATTTTGCGGGCGCCCTCACAATTGACCGGATTATCGTCCACCAGAACCGCCTGATCCGGCGTCAGGTCAAGAGCCTCCAGCGCTCTGGTAAATATCAGCCCATCCGGTTTGGTTACCCCGATTTCGGAGGAGAGGACAAAGGACGAAAAATACTGGCGCAACCCCGCTTCACGGAAAACATGGTCCAACGACGGCCAAGCATCGGAGACCACAGCCAGCCGGTACCTTCTGCTGAGGGAAGGGATCAGCTCCAGCGCGTCGTCGAAAAACCGATATTTCTTCCCGTTGTAAACCATATCTGTGGCTAATAACCAAATGGACTCCTCAGATAACTCCAGCTCCGGCAAGGCCTGAGAGAAAATCCAGTAAAATTCCAGGAAAAGGTCAAATTCCTCCTCCATATCCCGGACCCGGCTTTGTTTGGTCAGATAGGCGCTGGCCTCCTGGAAAGCCCTGCCGATGAGGGCTTTGTCGAGGGAGCGGTATCTTTTTTTGTTCACAATGGCAAAAAACCGGGGCGGTATCCACCAGTTTCCGGTGCTGGGGCCGTTCAGAACCCGGCCTGAATCAAACAAAATCCCTTGGATTGTCGGCTTCATCTTCCATTCTCCATCCCTTTTGACCCTATAGTGTCATCATAAAGGTGAAATAACGCAAGAAAAATAGAAAGTTGGTGTATAGCAATTTCCTATTTTTCCTTATCCAAGCCGCTTAGCTGCCAGCTGTTGAGCATTCCCCGTCAGCCATCGCATCGTCAGCCATCCAGCCATCCGGCAAGAATGTTTTCCGCATAAAAACAGGCTCCTCTCAGCAGCAGATGTGGCAGCATAACTGCTTCAAGAGGAGCCTGCCGTTTTTAAGATGATTACGGCTGCATGTTACCCGCTATAACCGGACCCTAATCGGCTACTCCGCCGCCGCATCCTTGCCGGGTACACATCTTTCTGCTGCCAGGGGAAACGGATCATCGTCCGGATATTCCGGTCCGCCGGGGGAGGATGGCGCAGCAGGTACTGTTTTCCACCGGTGATTGATATAGGAGATGGTGAAGGAGATCACTGCCATAATCAGCAGCATCAGCACCTTGTAGATACTGTCGCCACCTGACAGATCGAAGAACAGCACCTTGACGGAAACCAGGACCAGCACAGCGGAGCCGAAGTACCGGAACAGCCGTTGTTGGCTGTAAGCCCCCCAGAGGAACAGGAGCAGAGCATAAACGCCCCAGGTCACCGACAGGGTCAGATTCAGAATCCAAAAGCTGCCCCAATCATATTCCGTGAACATATTACCGATTTGCAGGGTCAGAAGACCTCCGACGATAAGGTGTCCGGCTACAGCGAAGAGACAGGACAGGAATTTGCGTCCATCCTCCTTCAGAGCGGCGAAGGATCCGGAGAGGGAGTACCAGAAGCCCAGAGCCGCCAGCATCATCCAGGCAATGGCTGCCCCGTTCAGGAACGGAAGATAGACGCCGAACCATTCTCCCCGCGGCACCTCCCAGGTGGCGTTGAACCAATACGAGGTGACGCCAACCCAGATCACCATGGATATCAGCTGCAGCCCTTCCATCCGGAAGCGTTTGGCCGCAGCCATCAGAAGGACTGCCAGCCCGCCCCATACATAAACGCTGATCAGCGGTTTAATCGCCAGCCCCTTCCCCATTTCGGAAAAAGCCAACAGCAGCAGCAGCACGCCTCCTGCGGCTTTGAAGCTTACCGCGAACGTAGCTTGTTTGCCGGCAATACCGTATGCGGTCCAGGCCAGCAGCAGGTAAACCAACCCCATGACTGCTAAAGGATAGGCCATCTCCAGAATGCCGCCCAACAGCACCACGCACCAGCTTCCGAACAGCACCGCATTTACGAAGCCCAGGTACAGATTCAAACCGTCGAAGCGGGCATTCACCTTCCACGAGGAGATGAGAAAACCCAGCACGTAGAAGAAGAAGGTAGCGGAGGCATACCGCACCGGCATACTCCACAGGGTATCCATAGCCGGATCAAAATGGAGCACATACACCGCATACGTCAGCCATGTGCCTACAAAAGCCAGAAGCCGGAATTCTGCCCAATGCTTGCGGATGCTGAGCCAGAAATAACCGCTGTTCAGGACCAGAAGATACAGAAACAAGGAGAAGGTCTGATCCTGCTCGGGGCGAAGGAACAACGGCGCCGCCAGTGAACCGAGGAGAGCCAGATTCATCAAGATCCGCAGATCAAACAGGTAGGACAACACGGTTAAGCCAATGGTTAAGGCCAGCATGGCGATAAAAACGGTAATGGAATCCCAGAGAGCAAAGTAAATGCCGGAGAAAGCGAAGGTAGCGTACAGAATGGCGCCGCCCAAGCCGCTGATGATTTCACCAATCAGGAACCGCTGCTTCAGAATAAGCTTGAAGCCCACAAGGCCCAGTCCCACTCCGCTCAGGAGCCCCGCTCCTGTTTTCATGGAGTTGGTAATCCAGCCTTGATCCAATGTGTACTTGAACAGATACAGAATGGAGAAGATGACGAACAGCGCACCCAATAATGACGTCCAGTGTTTTTTGAACAGCTCCTGCATGGGGGTAAGCCCCTTTCATGGTTTGGTTTTAGGACCAGGTCTTACCCCTATATTGCAGCAAAAATGCCGCCGCCATAAGTACTAACTTTCTCTAGTACCCCCGCTACCGCCGCCGGAGAACGCCAAAAAGAATCTGCAGCCAAACAAGCTGCAGATTTAGAAAAAGCGTACACCCTCGATCAAATGACAGCTGACCGCTACCGTTTCTCCTCATCGAACAAACCCAAATTACGGGCTTGGCGGGCTGCTTCCTTGCTGGTGCTGCCGCCCAGCTTTTTCAGGACATTGCCTACATGGACCTTGATGGTCCGCAAGGACAGGTACAGCTTGTCGGCAATATCCGTTTGCGTATGGCCGGCATCGATCATCCTCAACACCTGGAGCTCCGAGGGGGTGATCTTGTCCCGCAGCTCCTTGACCCGGTATTCCTGCTCCAGCTGGCGCAGCCGCCGGAACTCCTCCCGCATTTGTCCGGCCACATAGGCATTCATCGGCGATTCCTTGGCAAAAGCCGCCCGGACGGCGGCGGGAATGCCCGTAAACTCGGACTTCACCAGATAATCGATGGCCCCCACCCGGTAAGCGCCGAATATCATTTCCTTCTCCTGAAGAGAGGTGAGCATCACCACCCGGGCCGTTGTGGTTTGGCAGATCAGTTGGGCCAAATCGATGCCGTCGGCAGTGCCGTGCAGCATAATATCCACCAGCGCCACATCGAACCGTGCCTCCTGCACAGCCTGCTCCGCCGCCTCCCGGGTAGACACCGCCGCTGCCACCTGAAGGTCCGGCTCCCGCGACAGATACGCCTCCAAGCCGCGCAGCCAATCCCCGTCATCCTCTACCAGCAATAGCCGGATCTGCTCCATGCGGCCCCTCCTCCTTTGGAATCATATAGTTCTTCGTTACCTTATTTGGGGAAAATGGATGGTTACCGTTGTACCCTTGCCGAGTGTGCTTTCCACATGCAGGTTTCCCTTATGCAGCTTCATCACATGATAACAGTAGGATAAACCCAGGCCGAAATTCCGGTTGGAGGCTGCTTTTGTGGTATAAAAGGGCTCCAGCACCCGCTTCAGCTCCGCCCGGCTGATCCCGCTTCCGGTATCCCGCACCTCCACGACCACCCACTTGGGCGTTGAGTAGGCGCGAACCACCAGCTCCCCACCCGCCGGCATAGCCTCCAGGGCATTGTTCACCAGATTCTGCACGGTCTCCACAAGCTGTGCCCGGTCTGCTGTCAGCGGAAGCGGACCATCCAGCTCCCACTGCGCCTCCACGGACGGAGGCAAACCCAAGCTCACCTGCCGGGACAGCTCCAGCAGCACATCCCCAAGGTCCAGCGCCGACCTCCGCAGCTCCAGCTCCTGAGTCTGGCCCTTCACCCGGGCGATCATCTCCTGGATATGCCCCGCCGCCGCTTCAATTACACGGATGTCCTGCAGCAGCTCAGGCTGGTTGGTGTCGGCAGCGTAAGCGGCGATTTTATCGGTAAACAGCTTCATTTTGCCCACGTCATTCTTGATGGCATGATTCAACACAGCTGTACCGGAGGTCAATGCCCGCAGGGAAATATCCAGCCTCCTTTGGGTCAGGAGCACCTGCATATCGAGAAAGCCGTATTTGAAGAGGGCGATTACAAAAATCACAAAGGCCAGCACGATGGCCCAGGTGTTGTACCGCCACATTTCGGTAAAGCCAAAGGCGGGCAGCAGATAGTTCATCACAGAGCAATAAAGCACGGCAGGCACGATGGCAGCGGCGGTATAACGGTGGTTGCGCCGCAGCAGGTACAGGGTTTCCCGGCGGCTCAGCACCAGATAGGCACCTGCAGCCACCACGGGGAACGCCCAGAATACAACAGCCCCATAAGGAATGGGATGCACCGGGCGGAGGGTAAGCAGGATAAAAGCCACCGGCGCCAGCACCGCATAAGGGAGAGCCTTGCGCAGATTGGCAGGTAGCCGGGTCGGATTATAATGGGAGGCGAACATGATGAAGGTGAAGGGCAGCCCGTAATACTGGAGCAGCGAAAAGACCATTCTGGCCCGGTCCAGCCACTCCAGCATGGCCGGGGAATAACCGTGCAGCTCCCCGTAGGGCATAAGGGTATCGCCAATGACAGCGGAAAGCCCGCCGGCCCCGCCGCAGAACAGAAATCCGGCCATCCAGCGGACAGATGGTTTTCGCGGATCAAAAACAAGCAGGACAAGACCCACTGTCCACAAAATAATCAGGACTGCAAGCATAGAAGACTGGACACTCCCCGGTTTTCGTATGCTTTATTATACCATTCCGTGAAGCAGCTGCGGAGCAGCCGGACAAAAAAATCCGCCCTCCTGAAGGGTAGGCTCCAGCGGCTGATCAGGCGCGTATGGACTAGCGGGAGGCTGGGGCGCAGAAATGGGGAATGGTGGCGGCATGAGAGCGGCAGAGAGCGATGCGCTGGGGGGCGGTGTGAGATGCGATGGGGAGGGCGGTGGAGATGCGATGGCGGATGCGATGCTTGATTAAACAAGATACGTTGGAGCGTTGGAGTGGATACAGTGGAGATCAGCGGCGTGTGATGCGATGGCTTTGGACGGGGACGGATACGCTGAAGAACAGCAAGGCGGAGGGGACGATGGGCTAACGGAACTGAGCGACCCTTACAAGCTTAAAACAGTAGTTTGTGGAAGCTAACGGAACTGAGACGCCCTTAGCAGGCTAGAAAGCGGCGAAATCGCAAGAATTCCGCCGCTAACGGTCGCTGAGTTCCGTTACCCCGCCCAGATGGCGGAATTTGGCCTCTAAGGGCCGGATAGTTCCGTTACGTTTTTGTTGGCGCAGCAGTGGGGAGCTTCAAGTACGATGCTTACCGCATCCTGAGTTACTTTTACTTGAGACACCCCCGGTACGCCTTCCTTTACAAAAGCGCCATGCCTGGGACAAAAGTTCAGGCTAACCCGCTCCCCTCGGCGCTTTCAGACACACCCTAGCCCGCTCCCATCGGAGCTTTCAGACACACCCCAGCCTTAGCTTTACATACCCTGCCTTCTCCGCCACGCTGCCAGCAGCTCCGCTTCACGTTCCGCGGTCAAGCCTGCCCTGCGCGGTGTATCCGCGGGGCGTCCGGCGTCCCACGCCGCCGTGTCCCGGATGGTCTCCTCCAGCGGGCGGAAGGACAAGCCCGCGTCCAGGGCTTTGTCCACCTTCACCTGCACCAGGCCGGTGAAGGCTGCAGTATCGCCGCTGGCCGGCATCCACAGCGGCAGCTCTACCCACGCGCCGGCGCCCTGCCCGGCGAGAAAATCCCCATCCGCCCACACCAGCCGGGCGGACGGGTTCAGGGCGCTGCGGCTGCGCTCCAGCAGCGCCAACATCGTGACGCGGCCCGGCTCCCCGGCCGCGTTGAACACCCCCGTGCGCCGGGCCTCCGTCATGGATAGAATCCATGACGCGAGGTCGCGCACGTCAATGATCTGCACCGGCGCGGCCGTGGGCCCCGGTGCCAGCACATCCCCGCCGCGGGCGATCCGCGACGGCCAATACGTGAAGCGGTCCGTGGGGTCCCGCGGACCGACGATCAGACCGGGGCGGATGACCAGCACCCGCCCGGGCAGCTGCTCGGCAAGCACGGCCTCGCAGCGCGCCTTCAAGGCGCCGTAATGGGCCGCCACATCCTCGCTCTCCTCGTCCTCCAGCTCCAGCACCGCGTCCTCCTCGGCGGCGCCGGGCCGGCTCAGGTCCCGGTAGACGGATACGGAGGAGATAAAGGTATATTGCCCCACCCGTCCCTCCAGCAGCTCTGCGCTGGCCTTCACAAGCCGGGGCACATAACCGGAGGTGTCGATGACCGCATCCCACGTGCCCTGCTCCAGCGCCTGCAGCCCTCCGTCACGGTCCCCGATCAGGTGCTTCACATTGGATAACAAACCCGAGGCCGATTTCCCCCGCGAGAAAATCGTCACTTCATGCCCGCGTGCCACCGCCTCCTCGGCAAGAGCATACCCCAAAAACACAGTTCCTCCCAAAATCAGCAATCTCACCGCATCCACCTCCAGTTGTTGGTTTTCATTGCAGATACTCCTTTTTAACCTGTTTCCCCGCCACCTACAACCATCGGAAAAACCGTTCATACACCAGCTTCACTCCGTTATCCTTCGCCCACTTGTTAAGATCGTCCTGCCCCTGGTCCCGGACAAAACGGAAGCAGAAGGGTACGGGCACAATCCGTTTTCCGTAAGGCTTAATGCCGATCAACGGTGAAAAATAGCCCCTTATCATAATGACCCGGATGTCCTCCGCCTGCAGGGTATGTCCCTTCAGCAGAACCCGCCCCTGTTCCAATCGTAGCTCGGCGGGCTTCTGCAAAGCCCGGTACAACGTCACAAACAGAGTAGTTGCAACAATAATAAACGTTCCCCACGTGACAATATAATCCAAGGTGCCTGAATCTTCATCCAAACGGCGTACTATGATCCAAAAATTAACAGTAAGCACCGCCATACCTATGATCAACGGGATATCTCTCGGATTCCGGACAACATGCGTAATATGATTCACCAATGCTCTGCCTCCCGTTCCATAACGCTACCTCACATTTTACCATGACTATGGAAATTCCTGCACAAAAAAGACAGCCCCCACACATCTCCGGAGCTGCCTTCCTTTCATATGAGCATAAAATTCGCTTTTCCCGTCGCCTGTTTGCCCGCTTCTCTTACAACCCTGCTCTTACTGCTCTTCCCCCCTGCTGTACATATGCTGGCTTTCCAGCCGGACCAGCACCTTGCCGAAGCGGCCACCTTGCCGGATGGCCACTTCCCCGTTCGGATAATTCTGGGCCAGATGCTCGGCTACAACACTGCGTACCCGCTCATCCGCGTCAATACCGGACACCTTCAGCATCGAGATGGCTTCCTCGAAGGCTGCCGAATGGGTTAGCACCGTGGTTTTGAGTTCACGGGTCACCAGCGACTGGAAGGCATATCCCTTCAACAGCAGCAATTGGGTCAGGTAAGCCATTTCCATATTGCCGGGTTTGACGGGCCGGTCGGTAACCAGAGGCCACAGCTCATCCAACAGACTGTGCTCAGGGGAACCCACCATCGTGCTCATATAACAAAATTGTCTGGCGCAGCTAAGCACCCGCTCCACGGCCTCCCAATCGGTCAGCACCGGGCACATGGACACAAACACAAGGTCAAACGCCTTCTCCCAGTCCTTAGCGGCAAGGTCGATGTCCTCAAAGGGTTCGGCAGCAACTTGCACCTTGCCGGCGGCTGTAAGCTCCGCCACATTTTCCTCCAACAGCCGGACCAGCGGTTGGGAAGGCTCCAGCGCTGTCACTTGGGCCCCCTCCCGGGCGAACGGCACCGTAAAACCCCCAGAGGCAGCCCCGATGTCCAGTATGGCAGCCCCGTTCAGCACCACCCCCTGATCCTCCAGCCAGGAAATGATCCGCCTGGCCCTGCGTCTGCCCTCCCCGCTGAATACCTCCTTGTTGAAGGACTCCGCCTTTTTGTCGAAGGCATGCACAGGGTCGATTCCCGCCTTCCTCATTCTGTTCACCGCAGTGAACGGGTCCCCTTTCCACGCTTTTTCCCACACGGATGTATCCATAAGCTCCTTCATGTTTCCCAACTCCTTAGTTTATAGTTGAACAGATTCCTTCCGGGATACCGTCTCCCGCACCGGCTTATACAGCTTCAGCAATATAACGGCCACCGCTGCACCGATCACCAGGTCGGTCAAGGGCTGGGCCAGCCACAGTCCTTTGGTGCCCATCAGAGGCGGCAGCAAAACCGTGAGCGGCATTAAGATCAGGCACTGCTTGGAAATCACCAGCACAAGGGCTGTTTTGGGCTTGCCTGTCACCATCAGAAATCCGCTTCCGATCAAGAAGAGAGGCGCCAAGAACACAACAAAGGAGTAAAGCCGCAAACCCTCTGTCGCCACTTCAATCAATTGCGGGTCGGGGCTGAACAGCCGGGCCCAAAACCCGGGGAACCCTTGCAGAACTCCAAAACCGGCCAGCATAGCGGCACTGCTGTACACCACGGACAGCGCCAGAGTTTGGAAGGCTCTGGATTGATTGCCTCTGGAATAATTGAAGCCGGCAATGGTCTGGGCAGCCTGGGAGAATCCGTTCACAATCATCAGGGCCATGTAGATCACTGAAGTAATAGCGGCCATTGATGCGATGTAGGCCTCACCTCCATAACGGGCTAATGAATAATTGCTCACCGCCTGCGAAATACTGATGGACATTTGATTCATAAATGGCACCATCCCGATCAGGAGCATCGGCTTCAAAACCGGAGTTGTTAGGGCAAAGTGACGGCGGGCTAACAGAAGCACCGATTTCCCTTTGGCAAAATAGAAGGCTCCTGCTCCTGCCATCACCAGCTGGGACAATACTGTCGCCATGGCCGCACCTCTGATCCCGAACTGGAGCAGGTTAATAAACAGCACATCCAGTCCAATGTTCAGCAGACATCCTGCTGCCGTAATTACCGCAGAGAAACGGGGATTTCCGCTGGCGCGGATCAGATTGGGAAAAATAAAGCTTTGCAGTTGAAAAACAGCTCCCCACATGAGAATATCCATATAGTCCTTGGCATAAGCCAAACCTTCACCGCGGATGCCAAGCCACCGGAAAAGCGGGTCCTGGAACAGCGTGTACAGCAGGCTCAGCACAAGTCCCACCAGAACAGATAATAGAAGAGCATGCCCGGCCAAAGCCTCCGCCTCCGACTTTTTCCCCTGGCCCAACCGGATGGATATGCTGGAGCTGGCGCCCACAGCGATCCATGCGGCAATAGAGAACAAGAAGGTCGTGATTGGTGCCGTCAAACCGATGGCAGTCAGGGCAAGCGCGCCTACCCCCGGAATATGGCCGATAAAAATCCGGTTCACGATGGTATACATGGACGAAATGACCAAGCTGATGATGCTGGGAACGGCGTAATGCAGGATTAACTTATTGATCGGCCATGCTCCAAGCTCATCCGCTTTATTCATATCCGCAATACCACTCCTTCCATAATGAAGATTTCGTAGATACATAATATCTATGATTAGTCCAAAAAATAACGCTTCTTATTCATGAAGTGAAAAAGAAGCGGTTTTGATCATTTCGGATATCTTTTGGCTGCGCAGATAAGCCTCCATTTCCTCCTCCGCGGCTACCATGACCCTTTGCACAAGGCATTCCGGGCCATGATTCAGACCACAATCGAACAAGGAGGCCGTACCTTCGACAGCATGGATAATATCCAGGAACGAAATGTTCTCCCAATTGCGCTTCAGCCGGTACCCGCCGTTGGCGCCGGAGGCGGATTCGACCATACCCGCCTTGACCAGCTTGGTCAGGATTTTGGACAAGTATGTGGGTGAAACCCCCTGGTGCTCTGCCAGCTGCTGGACTCCGATATGCTTGCCGTGCCTGGCCGCGCTGCCCATAAACAGCATAATATGCAGCGCATAATCCGTTGCCTTAGAGAACTTCATTGATGACTCACCACCCATAATCAAGGACTTTATGTATCCATAATAACCTCGATATGAGGGAGTGTCAAGCTCCATGCAGTTTATGGTATCTTCCCCAAAAAAGAAACCAGGCCAAGCCGGTTTCCGTAAACAAGAGTATGGCTGTAACCTCCCAGCAATGCAAACCTCACCAAATCCGGGTGTTCAGACATATTTCGGGAAATTTTTTTCCCGTATACAGGAGGTGTATCTCATGTATCTCTTATTCTGGTTGTTCATCCTGATTGCCGGTGTCCTTCTGCTTCACAAAAGCCGGGAACAGGATGAGGAATTTTTGGTGCTCAAGCTGCTGGGATATTTCTTTCTGGGGAGCTTTACCTTCCACTTAAACGGCCTTGTCCTGCCTTTGGGATTTATCATCACACTGTGTATGCGCCCCCCTTCCAACCGCAGCATCAAACGCGGCGCCGCTGTTTTTGGGCTGGTCATGATGATTCTTGGGCTTTTGGTGAGATGAAAACAAACGAACATTTTCGCTTTTGCCTATGAAGCCGATTCTTTGCGGAGCATGGTTCCCCATGCTTCTTTTTTGTAGTTTTGGGCATGGCATGACATCACTGAAACACGATGCACAGGACGGGGAAATAAAATGTATATTAAATGTGTCAAAAAAATGAATTTTTCTGCGCAAATATTGTAGACTTCTGCTAAACTTATGGGGAACATAGTCACTTTTTGTTTCACATTTCGACAATGAATCGTCATACATCTTTTATCGAGAGGAGCATGGAAAGATGGATGTTACACAAAACGCAAGCACGTCTTTATGCAATCAGACTGCAACCCGAAACACCGTCCGGACAGGCCTGTTTGTCTGGATTTGGGCTGTATTCCTGCTGCTGGCGGCCGCCGGAATGGCGCATGCTGAGCCGTCGGCCCCAACTGCAACGGGAGGCGAGGTCAGTGCTGCGGTTACCGGCTTCACACCGGGCGCCACACTGAAGCTGTATCTGACTGACGGTACTCTGGTGGATACAGCCGCGAATGTGACCGGCTCTGAGTACATATTTACGGGAGTGATGCCCAATAGCTTGTGGTTTTATGTCACCCAGACAGTAGGCGGTCAAGAAGGTCCAAATTCGCCGTGGTTCGGTGTCACCCTTCCCCAGCCCACGCTCGCCGCAGGGATTGGTTATGTGGACGCCGGCAATATTCTTACAGGAGCCACAGTGACCCTGTATGACTTGGACAGCAATTATGTGTCTAATACGCCGGTTTCTCAAGGTTCCGGGGTCTGGAGATTCACCCCGCTGATCAAGGGTTCCAGCTACTATGTGTCACAGAGCATCAACGGGGTGGTAAGCCAGCCTTCCGCCTTTGCGAGTGTGGCTGCTCCCAATGCCCCCACATCTGCGGGAAGCGAGGAAAGCATCAGCGTAAGCGGCTTCACCTCCGGCGCAACGCTGAAGCTGTATCTGTCTGACGGCACGCCTGTTGATACGGCGAACAGCGTAAGCGGAACTGAGTATACCTTCACGAACGTAACCCCAGACAGCAGAGGCTTTTATGCAACCCAAACGGTCAACGGGGCCGAGAGCCTGAACTCCCCCTGGGTCGGCGCCACTCTGCGAACCCCGTCCGCTGCTGCAGGAACGGACTATGTGGATGTCAGCAACGTATTATCCGGCGCAACGGTATCGCTGTATGACTCCAACGGCAGTCTTATCTCCAGCAGTCCGGCGGATCAGGGAAACGGTGTATGGAGATTCAACGGATTAACGGCACATGTTACCTACTATGCTCAACTGAGCCTCAATGGCGTGGTAAGCTCCAATTCAAGCTATGTCACACCGGCCCCGCCTAAGCCAGCGGCCCCTGCTGCGGCGGGAGGCGAAGTGAGTGTTACGGTAAGCAGCTTCACCTCCGGCGCAACGCTGAAGCTTTATCTCACCAACGGAACGATGCTGGCAACGGCAACTAACGTAACGGGTGCAGTCTATACCTTCCCGAACGTAACCCCCAACAACCTATGGTTTTATGTGACGCAGACTGTAAACGGGGAAGAAAGCGACAATTCACCTTGGTTCGGCGTGACGCTGGGAACGCCGGAAGCGGAAGCAGGTATCCGTTATGTGGATGTCAGCAATGTGTTTGCAGGTGCCACAGTGACACTGTATGACTCGGACGGCGGCTTTATCTCCAGCAGCCCTGCCGATCAGGGCAGCGGGGTGTGGAGATTCAACGGACTGGCAACGCGGAAGGCTTATTATGCGATCCAGAGTGTCAACGGGGTCGATAGCCCCGCCTCCTCCTTTGCCACCGTACAAGCTGTTTTGCCACCGGCTCCTACGGCGACCGGAGGCGAAGAAAGTCTCACAGTGAGCAGCTTCACCTCTGGCGCGGCGTTGAAGCTCTACCTCACCACTGGCACGCTGCTGGCAACCGCAGATAGTGTGACGGATGCCACTTATAGCTTCAGCAACGTCATACCGGACAGCCGCGGTTTCTATGTGACGCAAATGGTGGACGGGGAAGAAAGCGACAATTCACCTTGGTTCGGAGTGAGCCTGCGTACACCTGTCATCAGCGCAGGAACGGATTATGTAGATGCCGGCAATCTGTTCCCGGGGGCGGCAGTGATCCTGTATGACTCGGGCGGCAGCCTCATCTCCGACACGCCGGCAGATCAGGGCAACGGCATATGGCGATTCGGGGGACTGCTGCCCCGGACCACCTATTATGCGGTTCAAAGCATCAACGGAGTGTGGAGCCAGCCCACAGCTTTTGCCACTGTCCAGCCAGTGATACCCAGCTCTCCTGTAGCAGCGGGAGGAGAAGAGAGTGTTGTGGTCAGCGGCTTCATCCCCGGTGCGGCGCTGAAGCTGTACGTATCCGACGGCACGCTGGTGGCGGCAGCGCCTAACGTGACGGATGCGACCTATACATTTTGGAACATAACACCGAACAGCCTTTGGTTCTATGTGACCCAGACTGTGAACGGGGAGGAAGGGGATAATTCTTCCTGGGTAGGTGTCACTCTGCGGACACCGGTCCTGACTGCGGGTGAGGGGTATGCGGATGCCAGCCATGTGCTTGCCGGTGCGGTATTGACACTGTACGACATGGACAACCAGGCTCTGTCAAGCAGCCCCGTTGACCAGGGCAACGGTATATGGAGATTCAGCGGATTGGCGGCGGGAAATACGTATTACGTGATTCAGAGCATCAACGGGGTCAGCAGCCTAAATTCGGCTTTTGCAACCATTCCCACCGCTCCTGCGCCTGCCGGATTTACCGTGATTCCTTCTGATCAGCAGGTAACCCTGAGCTGGGAAACGGTAACGGGAGCTACTTACTATAATGTGTATATTTCGGTGATTGCCGGACAGTTCGATAACGCGACAGCCGTTTCAGTAACAGACACCACCTATACACTGCAGAACTTGACTAACGGAACAACCTATTATTTCATGGTGAAGGCCAAGGATGCAGCCGGCCTCGGACTGGCCTCAGCTGAGCTTCAAGCCACTCCCGCTACTGTACCGGGAGCGCCGACGAATGTAACAGCCGCTGCAGGCGACGGTATGGCCGTCATCCGCTTCACCCCGCCAAGCGATAACGGCGGCAGAGCCATTGCCGGTTATGAGGTCATCTCCTCACCCGGGCATATTACCGTAACCGGAACCTCCAGCACCATTACCATTACTGGTTTGACGAACGGAACCAGCTACACTTTCACTGTGCGGGCAGTTAATGCCATGGGCACCAGCACGGCGGCTGAATCCAATTCCGTGGTTCCCGCATCGCCCGCCAGCGATGACGACAGCAGCTCAAGCAGTCCAACAGGCGGAGAGTCAGGCCCTTCTCCAGGGAATGGGTTTGAGGTACTGGTTAACGGCAAGGCCGAATCGGCCGGAACAGTGACGAAGAGTGAAGTGAACGGCCAGAGTGTGCTGACCGTTACGGTCGATACGAAGAAAATTGCAGCCAAGCTGGCAGCTGAAGGCAATAACGCCGTTATTACCATCCCGGTAACCGCGGAAGCCGACCGGATCGCCAGTGTGCTGCCAGGGGCATTATTCCAACAAATGCAGAAGCAGCAAGCGGTTGTGGTGATTGATACACCTGCCGGATCGTACACCCTGCCGTCCCGGCAGATTCTGACTGCTTCTGTCGCTCAGCAGCTTGGTACAGGCGTACAGGCAGAGGACATCCAGCTCCGGATTGAAATTGCCAAGGCCGATTCCGCCTCTGTGAAGACGGCTGAGACGGCGGCTCAGCAGGGTGGCTTCCGCTTAGCTGCACCATTAATGGAATTCAGCGTCACCGCCGTATATAACGGCCGGACGGTTGCCATTGAAAGCTTCTCCGCTTATGTGGAGCGGACAATTGCGCTGCCGGCGGGAACGGACTCCAACAGCATTACCACCGGTGTGGTGATTGAGGAGGATGGCAGTACCCGTCATGTGCCAACCAAGATCACAAGCCGGAACGGGACCTATTACGCGCAAATCAACAGCTTGACCAACAGTTCGTATACGGTGGTCTGGCATCCGCTGGAATTCGCAGACGTGAACGGCCACTGGGCAAAGACGGATGTGAATGACATGGGCTCCCGGATGGTCATCCATGGTATATCGGAAGATTTGTTTGCACCGGACCAGGATATTACACGTGCTGAATTCGCCGCCGTTGTGGTACGGGCATTGGGGCTGAAGCCCGGGGCAGGAACCGGCCGCTTCATGGATGTGCAGGGCAGCGACTGGTACGCCCCTGTGGTCAAAACAGCAGCCGGCTATGGACTGATCAGCGGGTATGAGGACGGCACCTTCCGCCCCAATGCGAAGATTACGAGGGAGGAAGCAATGGTGCTGGTATCCCGGGCGATGAAGCTGACGGGACTATCCGCTGCCGGCAGCTCCCCGGTACTAGCCGAATATTCAGATGCTGCCAAGCTTGCCGATTGGGCCAAGGAAGCAGCAGCAGCCAGCATCAGCACGGGGCTGGTCTCCGGACGAAACCAGGCTGAGCTTGCACCGCAGGAAATGATCACCCGTGCCGAGACTGCGGTCATCATTCGCCGCCTGTTGAAGGAATCGGACCTGATTTCCTAAGCTAATAAGTAACGTAACGAAAGGGCCGGCTGCGAGCAATCGCATAGCCGGCCCTTTTTGTTGCTGCTGCGTTATTCCGCCATCACTGTTCCGGTATTTGTGCCAAGTCATCCGTGTAAGAGGTGCCCGGCTGGCTGATGCTGAAATCATCAAAGGAAAGGCCGGTGCTGCCCCGGGATAATAAGCCGACACGCCCGGTTGGGAAGGTGTCATCCTCCGCCTGCAGCTTCAATACCCCATTGACATAGAAGGAGTACGCGCTGTCGCGTTTTTGTACGGAGAGGGTATACCAGGTGTTGGTGGAATATCCGTATCCTTTCGCCTGTGCCACCACCGTACCGGTATTGGCCTGATTGACCGACTTCCAGAAGCCAAGCCCCGCATACTGCTTGTCCCATTCCAGACAGTAGAAGCTGGCGCCGTCCTGCTGCCCGAATACAAGACCAATACCGTCATCGTCCGTTGCCCTTACCTTCACGGATAAATCCCAATCCCCGTCATACTCCCGGTCCAGAATCAGCTGGGTCCCCCGCTCATAAGGATACGACACTCCCTTGTCCACAGGGCCGTACAGATTGGAGAGCTGATTCAGCTTCCCGCCGGAAATGGACCAGCTGGAGGGACCGGAGATGTCCCCCAGGTCATACACCGTATACTGGCTCAACGTATTTTTCGAGAAATCATCCGTGTATCCCAAGGATTCCGTCAAGCTAGCAGTGACATTCCCTGTGACCGCCGCGCTATTGATGGCATTGATTTCCGCCGCCGGATAAGCCGGGGCCGGAAGCGCCGCATTGCCGTACCGGATGGTATATTTCGGATAAGGCTTGGTTGGCCCTTGCGCGGAGTTATCCGCCAGGAATACCAGCTTGCCATTGGCGATGACCCTGGGCACTTCCACGTTACCCTGGTATACTCTCAGATCGTCATAGTCGTTTTGTGCCCCGGTGAAGCGGGTTAAGGGCAATTCAATCCGTTCCTTCCGGACCTTGGCGGTGAGCGCCACGCGGTATGCCGGGTATTTCTCCAGGAAGTTATTATAGTAATAAATGATATCCCCTTCATACGCGGTGATGCCCTCCTCCTCCAGATTGCGTTCACTGGATAGTTTGCCCAGATAATCCACTCCGGTAATATTGCCTGCCGCATCCTCCTTGATCTTGATCTCATACACCCCGCTGCCGTTGGGATTCCGGGTCACAAACCATCTGCCGTTCACATTCTTGATCCCCTGGTTCAGCATAAACGGAAGCTCGTTAACCGAGGTGGTGGCATATTGGACATGCCGGGGACGAAGGGTTCCCGGATTGGTGCAGTCGTTAATGTTGGTTTTGAAGACATGGGTGGTGGGGGTCACACTTGTGCTGTAGGACCATTCAATGGAATACATCCAATCGCCGACGATATCCCCACCGGAAATTTCCTGTACGGTATTGAAGGGTCGGCCGTCCTGGGCCACAGGCCAGCCTGAAGCGGAGCTTGCCACAACCATCGCCCCTTCAATGCGCAGCAGCTTGGCCGCATAATCAATTCTGCACTTGTAGAGAACCTCATCCTTGTATTTCGGATTGCTATCTCCCCAGGATTCATGAATGAAGACATACGGAACCCCGCCGATCTCCTTGTACGAAATGCCGGACGTGTGAGTAAAGGTTGTTTTGGGATACACATCGCCGTTGGAGCCGGGAATGGCTCCGGTCCGGTCGTCCCGGAACAGAAAGTCCGACTCAACCTCCAGCTTGCCGTTTACCACCTTGGAGCTCTTGATGGTCTTGCCGTTTAATACCGTGAAGAATCTTCCCACCGGTGCGGTTCCCACTGTTGGCACATATTCCACATCCTGAATGCCGCTGGTGTACCCGAAGGGGGTTACCACCTTCCTTCCCGTGGCGAAGTTGGACACCGTCAAATCATCAATGGTTAGCGTTTTGCTGGAGGCAAAGCCGTCCTCTGCCTTCACTGGCGGAGGTGAAACCATCACCTGTGCCATCAGCATTACGAGCATGGTGAAGCAAACTGTCCATTTCCTCATCCCATCCACTCCTTGTTTCTTTTTTGAGCAGCATACGGTGTATGCTTATCTCCTCCACAAAAAAACGCAAAAAAACCTGCACTCACGCCCTGGAAGACAGCAAAGAATGTCTTCTCAAAACGTAACGGCAGGTATTCTCAGCGTCTCCACCCGAAGCCCGTCTATCGTTTCTTCATTTCCTATTGTAGCATTGGTTTTCTAGATATTGGGTTAAGTTCCTGTTAAGAATTCAGATGTGAAATATATTCAAAAGCGGTGACTCCGTATACACTCTTAAAATGTCTGTTAAAATGGGACAGATCAACAAACCCGCAGGCAGCAACGGCAGAATATACATCCCGGTTTTTCTCGATCAGCAGCTTGGCACGTTCAATTTTGCAGTTAAGAAAGTATTGGTAAGGTGAAATCCCCATATGAGTTTTGAATAGCCGGATGAATTGAAATTTGGACAGATGCAGCTCCCTGCTTATTTCATCCAGCTTAAGGACATGCTCCAGATTGGCGTGAAGCATGTCTTTTGCTTTTTTTATGACCACGGCATCTTTCCTGGCTCCCGCAGAAGAACCGGTGTGGACAAGACTGTCCGCCAGAGCGAAGAATAACTCCGTGCATAACGCCTCATCCTTCCCTCCCAGTATAGCTTGAGAAAGACCCAGGACCTGCCGCCCAAGCCGGTAATCATACACAATCGGGGTTGAAAAGCGCACAATCTCCTTCTTCTCCAGCACCTCCAAAAACAAGGAAGGATCCATGTACAGCATCACATAATCAAGCCCCTCCTTATCGTGGGCCATTCCATCATGTGCCTGTTCAGGATTAAACAGCATAACACCATATTGATGTGACAATTGCAGGCTGCCGTCCAAGTGATAGTGTTGGATACCGCGCAGGGTAACGCCTATGGCATATTCCTGATGCGTATGCTTTTTATACTTGAATTCAGTCATCGTTGCAGACAGCGCAGTGATGCCTGCCGATTGTTTATAGAGAAACTTCTCCATTCCTGCACCTCTATCCCAGCTTGAGCTACTTCCAGACCATGATAGCAGCATACACCAATAATCCAGCCATGGCGATATTCACGACATGATTGTGCTTTTGCAGAAACACCCGGAAGATAGTCCCGAAAAGCACCCATGTTGTAAAAGCCATAAATCCTATACCAGTAATGGCCAAGATACTTATGGTCACCGCCGGTACAGCATGATAATAGGGCAAAATAAAGGCGGGAATCACCGTTAAGGTAAACAGGACGACCTTGGGATTTAAAAATTGCATAAGAAAGCCTGAAATAAAGGTAGCCGCCTGAACCTCAGTCGGGTTTGATGTATGTTTCCGGAACATCAGGTATGCCAGATAGAGCATATACATGCTGCCAACAACCTGCATTGTGAGGAGTATTTTCGGCACAATCGTGACTAGCACCGTATTCAAAGCGGCAGAAACCGCAAGCAGCAGGCCGAAGCCGGCCGTCGCTCCATATGAGTAGTTCATCGCTTTTTGGGCTCCGGATTGATTCACGATGGACAAGATAACGATATTCGTTGGCCCTGGTGTAAACGTAGCGATTATACAGTAAATCAAAAAAGATGCAATATCCATGAGAATCCCCCTTACAAGCTCTTCTCATAGCCTACATCTTCAGTGAAAAACCATATAGTATATTATTGCAGATATTAGTTTTCTTCCGCGGCGGCATTTCCCTGATTATTGCTCGATCCTTTTTTTATATTCCAAGGGACTTAAACCGTAACGCTCCTTAAATATACGCGAAAAATAAATCTGCTCGCTGTATCCAAGCCTGTCTGCAATTTCGTACAGCTTGAGATCTGTGTTCAGAAGCATTTCTCTGGCTTTTTTCATACGGAAATCCAGCAAATAGTTCCATATCGTGGTGCCTGTTTCTTGCTTGAACAGATTGGATAAGTAGTTTTTGCTGAATCCGACATGATCCGCCACCTGCTGCAGGCTTACATCCTTGGAGGCATAGTTGTCCTCTAGGAAAGCCTGAACCCGCTCAATGGCCTTACGCGTCTGGTTACTTCTGTCCCCGTTCATGATGTGGAATAAATAGCGTGCACCTTCCTCCAGCCTTCTGACACAGCATATGCGGAAGTAAAATCTGACCTTGTGGGCGGCAATCAACTTATCACCCAATCCCAAGTCCCTGCCCTCTTCCAGATGGAAGGTGATTTTCTCATGCTTTAGCTCCTCCGCCACCAGGAACAGCCATTCCATAGCCAGAGGATTCAGCAAATCATACCGCCCGTCCACCCATTTTTCCAGCATATCCAGCGTATCCACAATCAATAAAGGCATGGTCTCATGCCGGTTGTAGCGGATATGCTCCACCCATCGCGTCATCATATCCCGGTGGCTGGTCAGATGCTTCAGCAGCAGCACATTGGCAGCATGATTCCGGGTTTCCCGAATCCGCCGGAACGCCTTATCCAATACCCGGTATAAATTCTCCTCGCTGACCGGCTTGAGCAGATAATCCACCGCTCCCAGCTCCAGACCCGATTTGGCATAGGTGAAATCATCGTAACTGGAAATAATGATGCTGGACATCCACGGGTAATGCCCATTCACATATTCGATAAGCTCCAAACCATCCATCAGGGGCATTCTGATATCGGTTATACAGATATCCACATAATGTCCTTCCAGCCAGTCCAACGCCAATTGGCCATTGGCCGCTGTTCCCGACACCATCACCTCCCCCGGATAGCTCTCCGTCATCTTGGCCAAGCCGGTACGAATGATAGGGGAATTATCCACAATCAAGATCCGGTTCATGAACAGGCTCTCCTTTCTTGGCGGGGCGGTTGGGCAAGGTGATGATCACCTCGGCGCCATGGTTATCCGCCCGGTTGCGGATGGTAATTCCCGCTTGTTCATCCTCATAATAAACCCGCAGCCGGTAATGCACATTAAGCAGACCAATGTTAGAGAGCTGGCGGTAATGGGCACCGGCATTGTTCTGCTGCAGCTTGTCATTCAATCGGGTCAGCGTTTCCCCGTTGAAGCCAGGGCCCGTGTCACAAATCCGGATCATCAGATAGTCTTCCGGAGTTAAGGCTGTTTCGATTCGGACAAACAGCTGCTGTCCCGTTTGCTCGAGGCCGTACCGGATGCTGTTTTCCACAATGGGCTGAATGACTGCCTTTAGACAAAGCACCTCATTTGTGCCTGCCCCCTGAATGATTTCATAGGTCAGCTCTTCCCCGTACTGGGTTTGCATAATATGCAGATAATTGGCCACGTACTGCATTTCCTGCTGGACAGGCACGCAGGTATTCCGGTAATTGGAGACGTAGCGGAGCATATCGGATAAGGCCAGCGTGGTTTTGACAATATCGTCCTGATTGGCCAAATAAGCCATGGACTTAATGGATTCCAGCGCATTATAGAGAAAATGCGAATTGATCTGGGATTGCAGAGCCGACAGAACCGCCTCCTGCTGGGAGGTTCGGGACTGGTTCAATTCCTTAAGGGAAGATTCCAAATTGGCGAGCATCTTATTATAGACCCGGCTCACATCGGCTACCTCATCCCTGCCTTCAATGTCCACCCGGAGCTCCAGATTGTTCAAGCCGGTCTGGGACATCACCCCTCTGAGCTTCTTCAACCTCCGGGTGCTGGATTCGGACACCAATACAACCAGCACCATACCAACGGCAAGTCCGATCAAGGCAATCAGAATCGTTGCATTCTTCACCCGGTAGATGCTGCGTGCCACCGCGTGCCAGGGAACAACCGAAACAATCTTCCAATCGGTTTTGGCGATGCTGCGGTAGGTGACCATTTGATTGCTGTCCTTCAGAAAAAAAGAACCCTCTGCAGACGCAGGCAAGCCGTTTGCCAGCAAGGACGGCAGCAGCCCGGCCGCGTGCTCCGAATCGGTGGAGGCAATGAGCATTCCTTGTTCGTCAACAATCAGCCCGATTCCGTTGGCATCTATTTTGGTCTCGGACAGGATGGCTTGAATCGGCCGGGTCGTAATATCCATTTTGATATACCCGTGCAGATCTGAAGTAAATTCATATTTTTTCACAATTGTGATTACAGTGTCGCTGATGCTGTCATTCCCATATTCCACATTATTCTCATTGGGGGAAAGCAGCATCGTCATTTCCTTGGAGATGGTAATCCTGGGCATCCAAACCTCGTTTTTCATGGAATAGTCGTAACGCAGGGCAGGCTCTCTCTCAAGGGCATAGGAATTCTCATTCCCGTTTTTGTTCAGGATGGTGACGGACAGAATCTCCGGATGCATGATGGCGAAGGAGTGGATATAATTATCCTTCAAGCTGTTGAAGGCATTGATCCGTTCCGACACCTCATTGGCCTTTAGCCACTGCCTGTAGCTGCTGCTGGCCGCAATATTCGCCAAAAATTGCTCGTATTCCTGAAAATACCGCTCCAGGTTCAGGTTGGACTCCTTCAGAATCTGGGTGCTGAAGCGTTCAATATCGCTTTTGATACTCCGGGAGGATTCCTCATAGGAAAACACGGCGATGGCAACAACAATAAGCAGAATGACGGCAAAAAACATCACCGTCAGCTTCCATTTTAAAGAAGTGGCTATTTTGATAGTAAACGTTTTCAATTATCATCACCTGCGCCTTTCCTTCATTCTATTTGCTTGCCCCAGGTAATGTAAAGCTGCCGCCCGCTGCTTTCGGCAAGAAACAAGCCGCTCTCTCCCAGGCACGGGATGGAGCGGCGGCGGTGAGGCTGAGGTCATTCCTCCAGCACAATTTCGATGGTATTGGTTTGTCCTTTATATAGGGGGAATTGGACGGTTTTTGCTGTTCCGTTGACGGTTACAGTGACATCATAATCTCCATAAAAGCCCCGTGTGCTGTATGTCCCATCCACGCCTGTTGGGCCGCTTTCATCTGTCCACCACTTGTTGTATACCAGATCAAGATACTGCTCACCGGATGCTTTGAGGGTCCAATCGCTGTTCAGCACCGGAGCATTGTCCAGCCAATGCATGCCGCTGTTGAAGCCCCACATGAAGAAACCGGTCATATTCTCCATGCTGAACGACATAATCATCATATCCCTGGTAAAGCTGGACTCATATTCACGGTCCTGGCTAATCGTCGCACCCATATCAAATTCGGTTATTTTCATTTCCTTTCCATATGCCGCTATCTCCATCATATCAGCGTAAACATCCTCCATATCCGTGAAGTTGTCTCCAATATGGCCTTGAATGCCGATGCCGTCAAAATCCACCTGGTTGGCAACCATGGAATTGAGAATAACCTTGAGGGTGGCTAACCTGGACGGATTTAAGCCGATAATTCCTGTTTCATTTAGGTAGAGCTTGGCTTGGGGCGCATAATCCCTTGCCCATTGGAACCAGTCCTTAATTATTATATTGCCGTATTTGGCCCGCATGGCATTGTTGGATATGGTTTCGTTGAGCACATCCCACTCACCCACCACTGGAGGCGAAGCTTGAAGAATACCGGCAAAATGATCTTTTATTCTATTCTCCAATCCCGTTCTGTCATCTTGTTCCAGCATCTCCGCCAGATCCTGGGGTATGGAGGAGTTAGGGGTCCAGCCGTTGGGGAAGCTTCTGTCCCAGATTAAGGTATGGCCTCTTACGCTCTTCAGCCCCAAGGATGCCGCCTCATTCACAAGATCCATAGCCCGCTGCGGATTGGTTTCATAAGGGACCCACTTATGCTCGCTTTCCAATACAGCAGAGTTGAAAAGGGCCGCCACAGCAGCGCGGTACCGCTCGTTTACCCCGCTATTGCCCAGCATGTTGGCATTAATCGCTGTCCCCCATTTAAATTCATGCTCCGCCATGTTCACATCCACCTGGGCGCCCTCAACCGGGTTCCCGTTTTGATCTCGGACAACAACATGGATATCGCCTTTGCGGATATGTTCAATTCTGTCCCAAGCGTCAATGCGCCATGCTTGATTCTTGTTGAATACACCCCTTCCATCTGTTGTTTTCATCACAGAGGAGGAGGGCAGCTTGTCGAACGTAACCTGATTCTCATAGTTGATTAACTCATACCCTCCGAATTCCACCGTTTGCAGCTGATAGCCCAACCGGATGCACAGACGGGGATACCCGGCTTTTGCCGTAAAGGGCAGATATACCTTCAGCCAGCCTTGCCCGGCAAGGGTAATAACATTCTCCGCAAGGGCTTTGGAATTGGGCGGGGCATCCATCTCAACAATCGTCTGCACCATGCCCGTGCCATCCTCCTTGGAGGTTTCAAGAGTTCTCATATAAAACACCAGGAGCATTTGATCTCCAGCTGTATAATCCACACCCTCCTGCATGTTATCCAACACGAGCTGATAGCCCCACGGGTTTTCCGGAACGGTACTTACCGTGGCCTGCCATGCAGTAGTAAAGGGCATTCCCGTTGCCGGAACAGTCAACAACTGGCCGTACTCCGGACCTGTGACACTGGCGTTAATCAAGTCATCCTGGTCTTTGATCACTCTTCCCGGAGGAAGCTCACTAAACATGGTGTCAGGGTCCTTCGTTTCCGTGCCCGGCTCATCCTCGAACACTCTGTCATAAAAAACTAAATCGTCATAGCCTTTTCCCGTATCCGCAACAACCGGTATTGGCCTTCTTCCTTCTTTTGTCACCCTCGTTTCAAATGGAAGAAATTGATCTGATGGAGTGATGGTGATGTCATCAATGAATAGCGTAGACGCCACGGTTACTGCATCGCCGTTTTTTTGATCAATGCCAAGCTGCGTGACATTCTTATCCTTATGCTCATATTCCAACACAAGCTCGGTCCACGTATTCGGCTGCACATTCGCCACCGCGTAAGCTGCGGGGACCGTTGCATATGCCGTACCGGCAGCCCCGTAAGTGCCAATCGATAGAGCAGGAGCAGCCTGATCCCGGGAATAAACCCAGGCGGTAACCGTAAAGGTCCGGCCCAGATCAGCCTCCGAAAACATATGCTCCAGCTTCACCCTGTTGTATAAAAGGGTGCGGTTCTCCATTTTGAGACTTTTGCCTTCTCCGGTTGTGTGGTCAGCCTCCGTTGAGAGGGATACATACTCCGCCCGGTATGCCCCGCCCATTACAAAATCCTGATTCACCTCAAAGGTGTTACGGTCATCGAATATCATTTGTCTTACGATACTGCTGCTGGCAGACGCAGCACCGCCAAATGCGGCAGCAAAAGGCATAAGCGTTAAAGCCATTGCCAACACGAGGGCTGTAAGCATTTTCATAAATTCACGCTCCAATTTTATTAGAATGTTTATTCATTACCCGGATACGCCGGATGCTGCCCGACGAGGCTTAGGCGGTATTGACCTATACGACGGACAGCATCCTGACGCTGCGGGTTGACATTGAGCCTGCGTTTATTTCTTGCCGTTCCGGTTATACCAGTCGGTGGCCTCCTTGATGATCTTGTCGCCGCCCTGCTTTTTCCACATAGCCACAAACTCATTGAAGGACTCCAATGGTTTGTCGCCGACAATGATCTTGGCAACTGCTTCCTGGAACAGAGACCCGCTCCACTTCAGCTCGCTCTGGGACATGAGGGATTGCGGAATTGGCATGGGAGCAAACGGGTTGGGAATACCTTCCTTCTTCGAAACCTCCACAGCCTGCATCGTGTGGGCAAAGATCGCTTCATCCTGCTTGACCTTCGTTAAAGTGGAATCCAGCACAACAATGTTGAAGATCGCATTTCTCCAGGCTTCCTGGAATTCCTTTTCCTTGTCGGGGGTGTGGATCAATTCATTCCCCTGCCGGGTTAGCGCTTGCCCTTCAGCACCGTAGGCAGCATAGGCATTCCCCTCCTCCGTAGCCAGCCAATCGAAGAATCGGATGACGGCCTCCGCATTCTTGCTTTGCTTGAACAGGATAAAGGTTTTCCCCACCGGCTGCTCCACCCGGCCAACGGGTCCGGTATACCCGGCTCCCTGGGGTGTTGGGATTGCCATAAAGTCGGCGTCAGGATTATCCTTCAGTGAGCTTCTCATATCTCTGTACCAGCTGCCGCCGGTTGACTGATTATGGTCGAACATGCCCACCCGGTCGGACAGAATCTTTTGCTTCCAGACGGTGGAGTTATTCGTCATGAATTCAGAATCAATTAGCTTCTCAGCATACAGGGTCCGGATAAACTCAAGACCCTTCAGCATATTCGGATGAATAAAGCTCGGGATCACCTGATCGTTGTAAAGGGTGAACGAATCCGGGTTTACGCCCCACATGCCGAATATATTCTCCAGCCAGGTAAATTTCTCACGGGAGGTCAGTGGAATCTCATCCGGCTTTCCATTGCCGTTGGGGTCCTTCTCCTTGAAGGCTTTCAGAACAGCAAGCAATTCATCCGAGGTTTTCGGCGCCTGCAAGCCTAGCTTATTCATCCAGTCCTTGCGTACATAGAGAACCCGTTCAGCCGGAGCATTAAATCCGGCAGGAGTCGGAATGCCCATTATTCTCCCATTAATTGTGACAGCATCCCATGCGGATTTGGGAATATTCTTTTTTAGATTCGGTCCGTATTTATCCAGAAGCTCATTCAGCTCCATGGCCAAATTATTCTGGATGGGCTCCGCGTCGGCAATGCCCCATGTCTGGTATACATCCGGAATATCCCCGGAGGCAAATTTAATCCGCAGCTGGTCGGCATACTGACCATGGGGAATAAAGACCAGATCAATGTCATTATTGGTCTTTTCCCCCATGTATTTGATGGCAGGAATTTGCATCGACGGGACAGCCGGATATTGGTTGTTGAAATCGGATACAAAAATTCTGAACTTGCCCTTCACGGCGGCGGAAGCGGATGAGCCGGGCGCAGCCGAGACTCCCCCCGCAGGAGATGGCTCCTTGGCGGAGCATGCAGCCAAACCTGCAGCTGCCAAACCGGCAACGCTTAACACAATTACATATTGACCCCATTTTTTTGTCACTTTTTAATAACCTCCCGTTTTATCTTCCTAAGCCCTGCTGCAAACACGCCCTTATATATGAAAGGCGGCACGCCCGTCATAACGGATACATAAGAGTGCTATTCCTTCAGTGAGCCGATCAGCGCCCCTTTAATAAAGTGCCTCTGGATGAAGGGATAGATGAGCACAATGGGAACAGTAGCCACAATGATCGTTGCCATCTGCAGCCCTTGGGGTGACAGATCCATCATGGCATCCTCGGAGCTGCCGGAGAGATCCGCCATCGAAGCCTGAGCTACAATAGAGTACAAGTAAAGCTGCAGCGGGCGAAGGGCGGCATTGGATATATACAGCATGGCTGAATAATAGCTGTTCCAGTGTCCTACGGCATAGAACAGCAGTAAGGTAACCAGAATCGGCACAGACAGAGGAATAGCTATCCGGAATAAAATCCGGTATTCGTTCATGCCGTCCACACGGGCTGCCTCGAACAATTCCTCCGGAAGCGAACGGAAGAAGGTTAAGCATAGAATCATATTGAATGCGCTTAGCGCACTGGGGATGATCAGCGCCCAGACCGTATTCAGCAGCCCAAGAGCTTTGACCATCAGGAAGGAGGGAATCAGCGGAGCGCTGAAGATCATGGTGAAAATGATGAACAGCATCACGGCACGGCGGCCCTTCAGGCCTGTCTTGGCAAGGGGATATGCCGTAATAACCGTCATCAGAATGTTGACGAGAGTGCCTGCAATCACCAGAAACACGGAAACGCTGAATGCCCGCCAGAAGGTTGTGTTGGTAAAGACAACCTTATAATTCTCCATCGTCCATTCCACCGGCCAGATGGCAACCAGGGAATGGGTTAACGCATTCTTGGAGCTTAGAGAGCCAGCAACAACATGCAGAATCGGAATCAGCATAACAGCGCACATGACCAGCAAAAACAGAACGTTTGCAATTTCAAAGGTTTTTTCAGCAGGCGATTTCCTGATTTTCATTCTGTCTCCCCTCCTAGAACAGCCCTTCGCCGGTTGTGAGCTTGCTTGCCTTGTTGGACACAAGCAGCAGTGCAAAACCAACTACAGATTTAAATAATCCCACTGCAGTCGTAAAGCTGTATTGACCGCCGACTACACCGGCCCGGTACGTATACGTATCAAAAACATCGGCCTTCTCGGAGGTTAACGGATTAAGGAAAGGATAAATTTGCTCAAAGCCCAGATCCATCACATGTCCCAGCTTCAGCAGCAGCATCACCGTAATGGCCGGCAGGAGTCCTGGCAGAGTGATATGGACAAATTGCTTCCAGCGCCCCGCTCCGTCAATGGTTGATGCTTCATACAGGCTGGGACTGATTCCGGTTAAGGCAGCCAGAAAGATAATCGTTCCCCAGCCTACCTCCTTCCACATGCCGGAGGAAACGATGATCGTCCTCACATAATGAACATTCTGCAGAAAATTAATCGGCTCGTTCCCGGTCAGGTTGACGTATACTGTATTCACCAGCCCAGTTTGTACGGACAGAAGCATATATACCAATCCGGCCACAATGGTCCAGGACAGGAAATGAGGCAAATACACAATGGTCTGTACAACCCGCTTCAGCTTCATCATCCGCAGCTCATTCATTAGAATCGCCAAAATGATGGGTGCGGGAAAAGCAAAGATAATCTGGTAGAATCCGATAAGAAGCGTATTCTGCAGCAGCTTGACGAATTTCGGGAAGGTAAAGAGCTGGTGAAACCATTGCAGCCCTACCCAATCGCTGGCGATAATTCCCTTGAAGATATTGTAGTCCTTAAATGCAATCACCGACCCCGCCAGCGGGATATAGCGGAAAATCAGAAAGTACAGCAGTGCGGGAACAAGCATGAGGTAAAACGGATGATTCTTCACAAAGTAGCTTGACCTTTTGCTTACCCTTACAGTCTCTCCGGCCAGCTGCCGGGAAAGCTGTATATCCTCCATGACCGTGTCTCCTTCCGTCTTCTTTTTCTGTCTTCATTGTAGAAAAAACATCCCCCCGAAACAATATGAGAATCCTATGATATGTTGTAGGAATATTACTCCGTTTTTGAAAAGTCAGCTTAGAATACATATACAGTTGAAGAGATGCAGCGGAATTTTCTCAAAAAATACTAAAAATGCAATTTATATAGAATAACCCTTCCCAACGATGGCATGGGAAGGGTTATTCTGATTCATGCGGGTGCTGACCCGCCGCATTCATATCCTGGAATTGCTTGCGCATTCGCAGCGGCGTAGTGCCGGTGTGCTCCCGGAACACCCGGGCAAAATAGTTCGGATTGCCATAGCCGACCCGCTCCGACAGCTCGGCCATCGGCAGGTCCGTATCCCGCAGCAGCCGTCTGGCCTCCCGGAGGCGGACCTCCTGCACGAACTGTTGGACTGTCCGGTTCATGACCCGTTTGAACAGCCGGCAAAAATGAAAGAGGCTCAGCCCTGCGGCCCCGGCCACCTCCTGCAGCAGCAGCCTGCCGCTGTAGCCTTGCTCGATAAATGCAATGGCCGGCTTCAGTCGTTCATAATCCTGGGTCATCTTCACCAGACCAGCTGTGCCCTGCAGCTTGCGCAGCTGCTCCCGGATCAGCCGGAATACATGGGATTTGATCGCCGTCCTGTAGCCCAATCCGCCGCCTTCATATTCAAGGCGCACCTCCAGCAGAGAACCGCTGCAAACCTCCCCTTCCGGCTCCCGGGCACGGGCCAGCAAAGGATCAACCTCGGAGCGGAGCAGAAGATGGTATAAATGCTGCAGGTCCACTTCCTCCATGAATGAATCGAGGAGGCGGATATCCCAGACTACCCCGAGCAGCTCTGCCGCCTCCTCCAGGGCCTCCACACCATGCAGCACATTGGAATTGACAAAAAAAATGTCTCCTGCTTCTCCTTCATAGCTCCTCTCGTTTAGTTCAACCCGCACTCTTCCCGCAAGCACCAGCATCACCTCGAGATGCTCATGCCAATGGGGGTTTACGAGAATCCCCTGCCGCTTTTGCACTGTGACCCGCAGCGGGAAGGCGCTTCCCTCGAAGGGCTCCATTTTTTTGTACGTCATTGGTCTTCCTCCTCAATAGCAGGATTGTATCATTTTTCAGCAAAGGAAGGTATAGAAAGAACAGCTGCTTCACCTCATACTAAAGCTCAGCAACAACAACCATAAGGGGGATATAATCATGATTCTGGGATTGGAAAGACTGCCGGACCGGATAGGGGAAGGCGGGATATTTGCCTTTTCGGGAATGGACGGGCCAACCCATACGGCCTCCCGGTTTGTAGGCACCTGGGGGGAACGGCTGCCGGACCTGCTATTTCATACCCCGCGCAGGCGGAAGCTATCCGTAGGTTTGCCCGCTGATTTCAGTGTGGCCTATGTGACAGGGGATGTGTGCTCCTGGGTGGGCGCCGCGGGTGCCCTGACTCTCGCTTATACCCACTGGCATACGCTGGCAGGAGAAGCTTGTGGAGGCTGCAGCCTTGCCCTTGATTTTGTGGAGGAAGCAGCCTCAGATACGGCCGGCAGCGAAGCGGAGGCTGCTCCGGGATTGACGCTTACGCGGGATTCACAAGCCGGCGACTGGATGGTGCTGGCCCGGCAGGGGCATCGATTCGCGGTTTCCTATGGGTGCAGCCGCGAGGAAGCCGTTGCCCGGGCGCAAGCCGGGCTGACCGTTTCCATGGAGGGAACGGTGGCGGAGAGGGTCGCCGCTTGCCTTCGCCTGCCCAAGCTTCCGGACCCGGACCTGGACCGTCTGCTGCAGAAGTGTGTTTCCGTTATGAAGGTGAACACCTTGGCGGCCGAAGCCGGGATGAAGCAGCACTGGTCCACACCTGACCGGGTGCCCCACAGGGACATGTGGCTTTGGGATACCGTGTTTCATTCCCTGGCCATGAATGCTCTGGACCCGGAGCTGAGCTGCCAGTGTCTGTTCACGATGCTGGAGGCCCAGCTGGAGGACGGCATGATCCCCCACCAGATTTCTGTAAACGGCCGGAAAAGCAGCATTACCCAACCGCCTATTCTGGCCTGGGGGATGTGGGAGAACTTCCGGCATCTGGGTAAACCGGAAGCGCTGGCATATGCGCTCCCTTATCTGGAGAGGTATCTGGAATGGAGCCTGCAGCACCGGGATGTAAACGGCAACGGGCTCCTGGAATGGGCTATTGCGGGAGATGTCATGTGCCGCTCCGGCGAGTCGGGGATGGATAATTCGTCCCGCTTCGATAAGGGCGTCAAGGTGGATGCCGTAGACTTCAACGTGTTCATGGCTCGGGATATGCACTATCTGTCAATGATTTGCCGGGAACTGCAGCAGGAGGAAAAGGCAGCGTTCTGGGCGCAGCGTGCGGAGCAGCTGTCGCAGCGGATTCAAGCCCTTCTATGGAGCGAAAAGGACCAGTTTTATTACGACCTGGAACCGGAAGGCCGCTTGTCCCCCGTCAAAGCCGTCAGCGGTTTCCTCCCCCTGCTGCTGGACAACCTGCATGAACAGCATACGGAGGGGCTGGTGCGGATGCTGAAGGACCCGCTCCACTTTCTGACCGCCTGCCCGGTGCCAAGCATTGCCGTCTCCCAGCCGGAATGGGGCACGGATATGTGGAGGGGTCCTACCTGGATTAACATGAATGTGTTCATCATCCTCGGGCTCCGCAAGCAGGGCAGACGGGAGGAAGCGGATTGGCTGAAGCAGCGGACCACCGGTTTGGTACAGAAATATGTTCTGAAATACGGCGTTGTATTCGAATATTACGACTCCACGGACCGGGTAGATCCGGTGGACTGCGACCGCAAGGGTCCCCGCCGCAAGCCGTATGATATCCGTGTCAAAACCGACTCCATCCGCGATTATCACTGGACTGCCGCGCTGACCGCCTTGCTGCTGCTGGAGAGCTTCTAAGCAAGTCCAGTTTGCTCCAAACTCCACTCCCACAATCGCGCGGCTTCCTCTTCATTCCTCGCCCGCGGCGACAGCTCCTGAACCTGGCGACGGTAATAATATTGTCCGCTCACATTGCTCAGCTCCGGCGCAGTGGCCAGATAAATAGCAGTGTCTGCGCCTTGTTCGGGAGTCAGGAAAACATGGGACAGCAGCTTCAGGATGGTGCGGCCAAAGCCCGTTTCCCGGTTCACGCCAATGCTGGTTCCCACCGCACCCGGATGCAGACAATTCACGGTTACGCTGGTGCCCTGCAGATAGGCTGCCAGCTCACGGGTGAAAAGGATATTCGCCAGCTTGGAGCGGGCGTATGCTTTGCCCGGATTGAAGCCGCGGGACAGGGTGTGATCGTCCAGATAGAGCCTGCCCATTTTATAGGCACCGGAGGCCACCACTACAATGCGGCCTTGTTCGGCCGCCTTCAGGTTATCCAGCAGCAGGTTGGTAAGCAGGAAATGACCCAGATGGTTCACGCCCAAGTCCCGTTCATAACCATCGGCGGTCAGCTCACGTTTGATGGTAACCACACCGGCATTATTCATTAACACATCCAGCACAGGGTAGGCGGCCTTAAAGGCTTCCGCAAAAGCGCGAATGCTGGAAAACGATCCCAAGTCGCACAGCATCAGATGAATCTGCTCCGACCCGCTCCGGCGTTTGGCCTCCTCCAGCGCTTCCTCCCCGCGCTGACGGCTCCGGCAGGCCATGATCACTGTTGCGCCAAGACGGGCCATTTCCACTGTCGCAGCCAGCCCCATTCCCGAATTGGCTCCGGTGACCAGGACATATTTTCCTCTCATGAACATCCTCCTCCTTCTGGACAACCCTGTTCCCTGACAGCTCCTATTGGCGGCGGGCGGTGAATAACCCCACCTCCTTGGTAATCCGGATGGCACCTTCCAGGCGGATGGTTTCATTCAATAGAAGCTCCAGCTTGGATAACCGGTTGTCCGTTAAATTCTCCCGCCCTCCGGGAGTGGTCCGGATGTAATCAATCAGGGGCTGCGCATCCGTTACCCGGAGCGCATCCTCGTATGGATGAATACGAATATGGGTGAACCCTGCAGCAACCAGTTGATTCTCCCCGTTCTCCAAGCCAAACTCGCAGGCGAAATCCTGGCGGCCGAAATCATAATTTGGATTCACCTGGCTCAAGAAGCCCTTGACCTCTATCATATGCCGGCTGCCCATGGTGGATGCGAACAGCACTCCGCCGGGCTTCAGCACACGCCGGATTTCCTTCAGGGCCTGGTGGCGTTCGCTGACATGATAAAGCATGTGGTTAGCCAACACCGCGTCGAAGCTTGCATCCGGGAAAGGGATGGATCGGGCGTCCGCAGTAGAGAAGCGGAATCTCTCCGGAGATACGCAGCCGGCAAGCCCTGACTTGGCGTCATGGAGCATTCCCTCGGACAGGTCCGTCAAGGTCACATCCCAGCCTCCCGGTATCCGGCCATGGAAAGCCTGGAGCAGGCGGAGGGCTCCGCTGGCCACGGCGAAAATTTGTTGTGGGAACGAAGTCCCGCCTCAACATGCCCCACAGGGATTTTATGAAAAAAACCAACCATTCCCCCGCATACCGCCGTTTGGGTGTCGCCGTGAATCAGGATAAAATCCGGACGGTCTTCGGCAATCACCGCATCCAGCCCCGTGATAGCAGCGGAGGTAATGTAGGCAAGGGTCCGGTCACTACCACCTTCGTTTCAAACCAGTCCGGATAATTCTTTAATTCCTGCACCACCGGCCCCAGCTTCGTCGCTTCCGGACGGGTGCCGAAAATCACCATAATCTTCTTGCGTTCGGGCATCGTATGTTTCCCCCTTCGTTTACGGTAAAGCAAGCGTAAGGGATAACGTTACGTCATATGCAAGAGGAAAATTGAGCGCCCACTCCCCTCCAGATGCGTTATAATACATCTAAACCAAGCTTACTGAAGTCTCATCTGGAAGGAGAATGGGATGCAAATTCTGGCGATGCTGTCCATGACGTCCGACCATTTCGGGAGAATGTTTCTGCCGCAGGATCCTTTGTGGCAATTCATCGGCCGGTTAGCCTTCCCGATCTATACCTATCTTCTGGTGTTGGGGTACCAACGCACCCGGGATGTGCGCCGCTATTTTGTCCGCCTGCTGCTGATCGGTGTTTTGGCCCAGGTGCCCTATATGCTGGCCATCCGGCCCAACCATATCAATGTGCTCGGCACCCTGATCCTCGGATTGTTTGTGCTGGTTGCTTTGGACCGCCTGAAATCCCTTCCCATGAAAATCCTCCTAGTTTCTGTGGTTACCGTGATGTTGGAGGTATTCCCGTTTGATTACGGCTTCTACGGCATTCTGCTGCTGCTAATCTACCGGTACGCCTCCGGCCATGTGATGGTCATGCTTCATTTTGTTCTGAACATTGTTGCTGTTTTGGTAAATGGACCGGCGTGGATTCTCCAGATGGGAAGCCTCGGCACTACCCTGCTTATGGTGTACGCGCCTGTTTTGGTGCGGTGGGTGGATAACATCCGGATTCCCAAATGGATGTGGCGCAGCTTTTACCCGGCCCATTTTGTCATACTGCTGTTGATCCGGTATCTGTTTGGTTAAATGAGATAATGATATAGTTAATCCAGGTTAATAAAGGGATGAAAGCTACTAATACGTAGCGATTATGAAAATCAATTCCGAACAATCTTGCTTCTTCATTCAGGTTGTACTTGAACCAATAGGTTAATCCCAATATGGTCGTGTTCATAACAAAAGCCGATAATACTGCTAACCATCTGCTCTTTTTATTTTTCATAATAAAGAGAGATACAATCATTGAAACTATGAAGGAAATAGCTATAATAACGAAGTTCAACACTACACCACCTTTCAATTATTCCCTGCCGTCTAAATAACGCAACTGCACCAAGTAATGTTGCACATATTGGGTTGCCACACCATTGGGTTAACTATAGCCTAAAAAAAGGGATCTGCTTATGCTGATGCATAAACAGATCCCTAGTTGTTATTTAGCTACCTGCTGCTAAATGAGGCCCGAAGCTTGCAGCAGCCGTTTCACAATCACGGCTACCTCAGCGCGGGTAATGTTGCTTTTGGGTGCTACTGTGTCACTATCACGGCCGGTAATGATGCCTGTTTTGATGGAGGCAGCCATACTTAGCTTGGCATAATCGGCTGCTTCTCCTGCGTCAGTAAACCCGGCCAACAGCTGGTCCGCCATATCAGCGGTAAGCTCTGCCTTTAAGCCGGTGAGCTTCATGGCTCTGGCCGTCATGACCATGGCCTGCTCCCGGGTAATGGTTTCCATCGGTCCGAAGGTGCCGTCCTCATATCCGTCGATGATTCCATTGGCGTGCGCAATGGCTACCGCATCGTAATACCAGCTGCCTTTGGACACATCCTTGAATACATCCTTGCCGGTGCCCGGCCGCATCAGCCCAAGCCCCTTCACCATCACCGCGGCAAATTCCGCACGGGTAATGTCCCGGTCCGGCTCGAACCGGCCTTCGCCGCTGCCCTCCATAATAAGGCGGGAAGCCATGTCGTTAACCGTATCCATCGCCCAATGAGCAGTCACATCTACAAAGGTTTTAGGGCTGTAAATTATCGCATAGGTGCTGTTGGTCAAGCTGTTGATGACGGCGTAATATTTCCCGCCGGTCAACACAATGGACGTAGGCACATGGGAGAAGGATCCGTCGGCATTAAGCACAATGCCTGTGGTCACCTTGCCCGGAACGGTTCCGTCCGGCAAAACAATGGTTCTTTCCACATAACCAGTGAATGTGGAAACATCGGCTGTTTTATTACCGCTGGCAGCGGTAATCTTGAACTCTAACGGCTCTGCGGCAAGCTGATAACCCTGTTGCTGGGCCGTGTTCTGTACCTGCTTCACCTTATCCGCCGCAGGTGCTGCAATGATGATGTGGATCTTGATGTCCTTCAGCTCCGACTGCCCTCCCAATTGACGGGCAATGTCTTCCATCTGAATTTGTACGGCAGGCAGGGTATAGGTAGCCTTCCCTGTTTGGAGTTCCAGGACCGCGGCCTTGGTTTCCATACTCTTCAGCATGTCTCCGGTTAGTGCCACAACCACCTTGTCGGAGGCAGTATCTACCGGAATAGTGATAATGCCGCCTTGGCCAGCCTGGGTCAGCTTTTGCTCCAGCTTGCTTGAGTCAACCGAAACGGTGGTAACCGTTTGGCCGTTTTCCTGGGTGGTGGAGGCTGTGCCGACATCGTTAACGGGTGTGCTTGTGCCCGGGTTGCCTGTTCCCGTTGAAGGAGCGGGGTCCCCACCGTTGCCGGAATCATCCCCGCCGCTTGTTGATTGGGCTGTTACAGTCAAATTCACAATTTTCGTATCCGCTGTGACATCGATCCACGCTGCTCCGTTCCAGCGTTGCTTCTGGAAGGTAGCGGTTATCGTGTACGTGCCTGCGGAAGCGGTGGTGTAACGGGAGGAGTACACCTGTTCACTTACCGTAAACACTCCGGATTTCCCGCTCTCTGTAGAGCTCCAGACCGTTGGAATATACCGTTCTTCCCCAAATACTGTACCCACGGCATCCTGCCTGTCGCCTACTGCATTAATCGTAATTGTGCCACGTGCAGTTATGGTTTCCACATCCAGTGCAAGCGTATTATTGCTCGCATTGGCCGCCGGTGCCAGAACGACAGTGAGAACCGCGCTCTGTGTATCTGTTGTGATATCCATCCACGCCATTCCGTCCCATACCTGCTTTTGGAAGCTGGCGGTGATGGTGAAGCTGCCTGCTTGAGCGGGGACATAAGCGGCTTGGTATACCTGTCCGGTTACGGTAAATTCTCCTGACCTGCCCGACTCCGTGGAGTTCCAGGCTGCAGGGATATACCGCTCGTCGCCGATTACAGAAGGCGTCAGCTCTTGATTATATCCCTCTGCTGTGATGATGACCGTCTGCCCGACTACAGTGCTGCTTGGGGCGATGCGGAGACTGTTGCCTTCAGTATTGCCAGGCGCATATACGTCTAGGGTCACCGTCTTGGAGTCCGTGGCTCCGGAAACCCAGGAAGAGCCGTTCCAGTTCAACTTCTGGAACACGGCCGTTACCACATGTGCCCCCGCCTCCGAAGCGGTATAGCTGGAGATGTACGCTCCCTTTTCTCCATCCCAGTCAAAACCGCCGGTTTTGCCGCTCTCTGTGGAGGACCAGGTGGCGGGAACGAATTTCTCGTCACCTGCCACAGACCCGTCAGCCTTTTGTCTGTCTCCTGCTGCCGTGATGGACACCGTGTCCCCCGCGGCTATTCTGCTGCGGTCAAGCGAGACGGTGTTGTTGGTGGCGTCAGCAAGGTGGACACCAGACTTTACAACGGCAATGGTAAACGGCTTCTCCGTATACAGCCCGCCTGCGTCTGTGCTTCTGACCCGAATGCTGTAGCTGCTTTGGTTATCGTACACCAGAGCGGTTACCGTCTGCAGAGTATTCCCGGAGATGGCGAAGCTTGCGTTGCCGGTATCCCCTTCTCCTGCCGCCAGTGCGTAGGTGAAGGTACCCCCTTCATCCGGATCAACAGTGGAGAAGGTGCCTATGCTGCTCCCGGGAGCTGTATACTCCACTACACTGGTCTGTGAAAGCGATATGTCCGTGGGAGCCTTGTTAAGCCCTGTTACCAGTACCTGGTCAAAGTACACATCTGCAGAAGTGGTTCGGAAGCCGATTTTTCCCGCTGTTAATTCGGTTACGGGGTTGGTCCACTCCATTGTCCGTTCCCCATTCACAAAGCCTTTAATGGTATTCCCTTGAATAATCACCTTCAGGGTGTACCATTGCTTGGCTGCTGATGAGAACGAAGTGCTGGATACGAGGGTCATGGTTCCATCCACACATTTGTACAGCTCCAGCTTTTGGTTGGATACATTGAGTCGGTACATATAGAAGTTCTTCGCATCCAGAACCCGGAAGACAATGCCTGCATTGGCATTGGTAACTTGAACTCTAACCTTGGCTTCATAGGCATAATCCGTCCAGGAATCACCGGTGGTAATGAGAGCCGTGGTGCTTGGCTTCTGGAACAAAACCTTTGTGTCATCCGTCACTACACTCCAGGTGCCTCCGTTTGAGGTCCAGCCTGTGTAATTTCCGTCCTCGAAATCGTCGTCCAACAGGATGGCATTGGGATTAGGCTGTGCCGGTGTGTCATCCAGATCCGTGATATGAATGATGAAGCTCTTTTCCACATAGTTGCCCGCAGAATCCGTGCTCCTCACCCGGATGCTGTAGCTGCTTTTGATTTCGAAATCCGGTTGGGTGCGGAGGATCAGGGTATTCCCCAATACGGGGATGGAGAAGCTGCTGTTGTCGCTATCCCCTTGTCCCGGAGTCAGTGCATAAGCAAATGTCTCTGCTGCATCGGGGTCCGTGGTACTGAAGGCTCCGACAATACCGCCCGCCGTGGTATTCTCCGCAACGCTGTCATTGCTTAATGTAATATCTGTAGGGGATTCATTGGTTGCCGTAACCACAACATCGTCGAACAGAACCTTGGCCGAGGTGGTCCGGAAGCCGATTCCCCCTGCCGTTAATTCAGTTATCGGGTTGGTCCATTCGGTCTTTAATTCACCGTCCACATAACCCTTCACCGTATTTTCTTTGACGATGAGCTTCATCGTATACCACTGCTTTACCGAGGCAAAAGGAGCTTCGGATACAAGGGTCATGGTTCCCTCAACAGATTTGTACAGCTCCAGCTTCTTGTTCTTTGCGTTCATCCGGTACATATAGAAATTCTTGTCATCCTTTACTCTGAAAACAAGACCGGCGTTTTCCTCATTGTTCACGAAGGGCAATTTCACCTTGGCTTCATAGGTATAATCTGTCCATGCAGCACCCGCCTTGGCGGTAATAAGCGCTGTTTGGGTTTTGCTGGTGGACAGAACCTGGTTTGCTCCGTCTGCCGTTACTGCCCAAGTGCCCGAAGCCGTCCATCCGGCTGTATCTCCATCCTCAAAATTATCGTTAAAGATGGCAGGAGCCGTATTGACGATGACTACACCGTTCACATTATCATTTCTCACAGATGTTTTCAGGTCAGTCAGATTTTTTGCAAGCTTGCCCTTCACATATACATCCGTGAACGTTACGCCGTTCACCATTCCGCCGTTGACCATATTCCCCTGAAGCTGGGACCACTCGCCCCCGGTATCACGGACGTTAATATTCTTCAACAGAATATTGCTTACATCACCGGAGGTGCTGGTAGAAACCCGGAGCCAATAATTCCCGAACTGGCTGATGCCCACCCTTTCGATATCAATATTCTCGAAGGTAACATCCTTGGCCCAGCCCTCCTCCGGAAGGGGGTTCTCCGTATAGGCATGATCCACAAGCAGCGCCCTGGCAGCTTGATACACATACGAATTGCGGATGGTGACGCCGATCTGCGGGGTACAGATGCCCATACCCAGCTTGAAGGCCGCACAGCGGGTCCAGGCCAAACAGTCGTCGAACACCACGTTCTCCAAATGCTCAATGGCACCCGGCCAATCCTTGGACATCCCCTTCTGAGGCCAGGTTTTGGTGGAGAAGGTATCGTCATCGGAGATGGCAATGGCATGCTTTACCAGTACATTCTGGCTTTCATTGATATCGATGGCATCATCCTCAAGGGTGTATAAATCCTGGTATCCCTTGTAGTTGGTGATCTTCACATTGTCGGAACGGACGATCAGGAACGCCCAGAAGCCTCCGTCCCGCAGGGTTAAGCCGTCAAAGGTAAAGTTGCTGGTTGCCATCGGCACCACCAGGTTATTGATAAAACCCTGGCCGTTCTTGTGCTGACGCTCCTCCGGCAGGCCCTCCTTCCGTGGCGGATTTACCATCTTGCGCTTTCTCATCTCGATCCCTTTGCCGTCAATGGTGCCGCGTCCCCGCATGGTGATATTCTCGGAGTTGGTTTCCGTACGGATAAAGTAGGTGCCATCCGAGATGCTATCCTTGCGGAAGTCATTGCGGTAATCCTCCCCTCTGCCTGTACCGACAATGACAGCGCCTCCGGCCAGGTAGAAGGTAACATTGCTTTTGAGGGTCAAATTGCTGGAGGTATACACGCCGGCAGGAATAAATACAATGCCTCCTCCTGCAGCATGGGCATCGTCAATAGCCTGCTGGATGGCATCAGAGGTAATCGTGGCCCCTGTGCTGTCGGCATTGTAGGGCTCATCAGTCACATTGTAGATTCCTTGGCCTGAGGACGGAGGAATATCTGTCTCCAAGGGATCGGCAGCGATAACGAGCCGCTTCCTCTTTTTGGCTGCGTCCTTCTCGTCCGGATTCTCATTCGGAGCCTCGTTGATATCCACGATCACATAGGTGGAGGTGGACAGCGTAAAGGTCAGCTTATTGCCGTCCACTGTCCCCTGGATGTTCTTGGCCAGCGGACTGATGGAATACTTCGTAATCGGCTGGTTGGCCGTCACTTCAATGGTAACCGTTCCGTCAAAGGAAAATTGCGCGTAGTCATATTCCGGTAGATACTTGACGACAGGTACTGCCTCCTGATCCGCCTTCAAGGTAAAAACGTCAGAAGGAGTATAGATGGAGGGCATGGGGTAGTTCTGAATAACCGCCGGCCCACCCGTGGTCTGCGGCGCCAGAGAAGCCGGTTCAGCGGAGCCTGTGTATGAAATGGTGTCGGCAGCACTAGCCGCCTGCGGGATAAATCCGGTAAGCGCAACGGCAAGCACCAACAAAAGACTGAACACTTTTCTTGTAAGCATAAAGACCTCCCCAAAATTATTCTTCGACGCTTTTGCAAGCGCTAACAACAACCTCTGCAAGAATGAGAAGCGACAGTTACATCCTGTAAATAATCGTTTTCACCCCCTCCATATTTTGGGTGATTTTTGTTATATAATAATCCCTGTCCCTTGGAAAAGGAGTGGGGTAACCCTACTCTTCAGGGATACAATTGTACTGTCCTTCAGTATCGCGTATTTTATTCCCCTTTTGCTTTTATATCGCTGGGTAGTACGCCCCAATACCGTTGGAACTGCCTGGAGAAGAAGCTGACATTCAGATAGCCGAAGCGCGCTGCAGCTTCTCCAACCTGCGCCCCTTCAAGGAGAAGCTGCTTGGCAATGTGCATTTTTTTGCTAAGAATATATTGACTGTACGGGATGCCAACCTCCAGCTTAAACAGCCTGCTTAAGTAGGAATAGTTGACAAACAGCCTTTCTGCTATTGTGTTCAGACTCAAGTCCTGGTCCAGATGCTCCTCTATCATTTCAATGACCGACTGGATCAGCTTATTCTTAGTGTGGTTCCGGTGGTTGTCCATATAGGCCATGATCCGCTGGAGACATCCACGAAGCCATTCCCGGATCTGCTCTCTGGACACCAAAGCATCCATATGGGTGAAATAATGCATGTGCTCACCCAGCACTTCCTTCAGCGGCCATCGTTTATCCCGGACCCAGCGGATGAGCTCACCGGCCAGCAGGAAAACCTGAACCCGGATATCCCCCGATAATCCTTCTGTGGAGTATATGCTGTTGATCATTTCATCCAAGGCGGTAAATGCCAGCGGGCCGTTGGAGGCCTCCAGAGCCAGCTCCAGTTTTTTCAGGCCAGGGAGACTCCCGGTTTCTTCTTGAGAGGTGCTCTGAATGGCTGTGCTGTGAATGGCTACGTGATGACCATAAACGACTCTCTCCTTCAGTGCTTCCTTAGCCTGCGTATAGGAATAGGCAATCTGCGGCGCTCCGGCAGCAAGCAGGCCGATGCCTGCACTGGCGGTCAGCTTCATGCAGTCCTTCACAACCTGAAGGAACTTGGTAGTCGAATAATTTACCCGCTGCTGAAAGTCATCCTCCGGCTCTTGGCTGCCTTGGCAGAACAGAATCACCGTCTGTCCGCCGGCATTCTGCAGAACATAACAGCAATCCTTGGCCAGCAGCTCGCCAATAATACATTGCAGCGAAAACTGGAGCAGCGACTCATCACTGCGGCTGAAGCGGGACTCCTCTCCGCTCAAAGGGTCCATTTCAGCCACGACCACCTTGTACAGACTGGATAAAGGCAGGTTAATGGACAGCTCCCTTGACTTCCGCTCCAATTCCCATTCGGCCATCTGCCCGGAGAGAACGCCTTGGAGGAACAGCGACTGGAGGCTTAATACATTCATCCTCCATTTCTCCTCCAGCTGCATTCGGCTGTACTGCTGCTCCTGCTCCCGCCGTACAAGCTCAGCTGCCTTCAGCACGGTATCCAGAATTTCCTCATTATGAGCCGGCTTCAGCAAATAATTGAGTACGCCAAACTCCACTGCCCTGCGGGCATATTCGAAATCGTTATAGCCGCTGAGGATAATCACCTTTACCGCCGGACTGTGCAGCTGGATATGCTCTGCCAAAACCAACCCGTCCATTTCCGGCATTTGGATATCCATCAGGACAATATCCACTTTTTTTAATTCGATAAAATGCAAAGCGGCCTGACCGCTCTCCGCTTCTCCCACTACCTCAATTCCATGGTCTGCCCATGGAATTGTGTTCACAATCCGATGACGGATCCCTACTTCATCTTCTACCACAAGCAAGTTCATCTTCATCCTCCCCTGCTTCCTGCTCCAGCACCTGATAAGGAATAAATATGGAAACGGTTGTCCCTTCTCCCTCCAGGCTGTGAATATCCAGGCGAGCCTGGTTGGCATAATGGAGACCAAGCCTGGCTGCTACGTTCCGGAGGGCAAATAAATCGGCTGGCCCCTCCTCGCCTATTTCCCTGGCGTTCCATACCGCCCCCTTGGATAACTCCTCCCGGATATAGCTCAGCCTCTCCGCCTTGATCCCGGCTCCATTGTCCTTCACCGTGAGCAAAAGTCCATCCTCATTCAATTGGGCAATCAGCTGCAGCAGCTTGGGACCGGTTTTCCGCTCAAGCCCATGAAGGATGGCATTCTCCACCAGGGGCTGGAGCAGCAGCTTGGGCAGCATGTAGCGAAGAGCGGCAGGCTCAGCTTGAATATCCAGGGTTAGCGTATTGCGGAAGCGGATTTGCTGCACCAGCATGTACGACTTGATATGCTCCAGAGATTCGCCGAGGCTGAAGCTGTCCCTTCCTTTATCCATGCTGATCCGGAAAAAACGGGACAAATTATAGATCATTTCCCCGATTCCGTTGGCCTCCTCCGCCACCGCAAGAGAGTAGATGGAATCCAGCGTATTGTATAAAAAATGGGGGTTCATCTGCCCTTGCATCACCTTCATCTCCGCCTTATTGGCCTTCAACTGCTGCTCATAGACATCCTTAATCAGATGCTTCTGATCCGTAGCCAAGGCATTGAAGGAATCCATCAGATAGCCGAATTCATCCTTCCGTCCATGGGAGATCCGCGTATCCATATTTCCCTTGCGGAATTGAACCATCCCTGCAATCAGACTCTTGATGGGAGAGGCAATAGAGCGGTAGAGCATCCACGCAATTCCCACCGCAAACGCTGTGCTGGTTATCATCATAAAGACCGTATACAGCTGAGTCTGGCGGGTATCCCGGTAAATTTCCTTCTCCGGTTGAAGCAGAACCAGTGTCCACAGAGAATGCTCCGAGCTCACCCGGATCGCCAATTGGCTGTCCGTGCCGCCTGAGGATAGGCTGTCCCACTGATCATCCAATAGCGCAGACTGAAGAAAAGCCGGAATTTCCGAGGAGGGATTGGAATGGGCAATCAATTGCCCCCTTTCATCCAGCAGGAAGGCCTGGGCCGCTGGTGTGGGAAGCATGTTGCGGATAATCTCATCAAAGTAGCTCTTATTGACGCTGAGAAGAAGCACATTGGCCGAACGGTTATTGCCATACAAGTTCATCATCCGCATAATGTGGAACGTGTCCAGATTATCATCCTTGCCCATATAATCGGCAAACTGACGGGAGTCCTCATCGTGACGCACGATAACGGCTGCGCCGGCAGCCTCCACCGTACGGCGGAACCAGACCTCACCGGATGCATCCTGAATATGCCCATAGGCGTTGCTGCTGATCAGGAGGCCGGATTGATTATGCAGAATGGATATTTGCATAAGCGCTTTATTTACGATGGAGATGATGGTTAGCTGCTTGGCCGCCTGCTGGAAATTCAGAATATCCTCCACAGAGGGCTGACTGGAGGCTTGCTCAAAGATATTAACCAGCAGCTTATCATTGGAGATCATCGCGGACATCTCCATCAGCCCCTGCAGGGTCAGATCCATATATTGCACAACCGAATTCATGGAGATCAGAGTCCGCTCCGTAATCTGTTTTTCGAGAGCTGTTTTAGATCTGGAGTTGATGTGGACACTGACAAAAATCAGCGGAAGCAGAATCAAAAAGAAATATCCCATAATCCGCAGCCGGAAGGATTGTATGCAGGCAGCCAGCAGCCTTTTCATTGAAAATCCTGCCCTTCATACCAAATTTATCTCGTAAAAAAGAAGGGCACAGGTCACTGCGCCCTGCCCCGTTATTTTTTCTTCGAGCTTTGATACCAGGCATTTACCTCTTCCGTCAATTGATCGCCGCCGTTTTTCATGAAGGACTCCACAAATTTTTCGAATTGGCTGAGCGGGAGAGAGCCCATAATGATTTTGGTGAAGGTCTCCTCCATCATGGTGTTCAATTGGGAACCGTACTTGCCCAATGCCGGAGTCGGTGAGCCAGTAAATACGCTGGAAATAATGTTTTTGTTAATGGTATCGATATTGTCATTGATGTGGAAGCCAGGTCCCATTGCCTCCAAGCGCTCCCCTTCCATCTCGGCATCCCAAGGTCCGGCGAATTCCAGCACGCCGCGATAAATATGTTTTTCGTGAGCAGCCAGGTCCACATTCAGCTTATTGCCGGTACGACTCCAGATATTATGTTGGGGCAAACCCAGCTTGAGAGTTTCATGGCCTGCTCCATACATGAAATTCAACGCCTTGATTACCTCAGCCGCCTTGCCGCTTTTGGCTGGAACCACATTGTAGGAGGTGACCAGATCCTTATTCCCAATCCCGGATTTCCCTCCCGGCCCCACCGGGTAAGGCAGTGCAATCCATTGCGCCTTGGGATCATTGTTCATGTTGCCGAGAATGACAGTGGGCTGCTTGGTTTCAAACCATTTCGCCGAGAAAATTCCCGCTTTCCCGGAAGCCACCTTCTCTTCAATATTCTTTTGTTTATTCAGCGCCCATTCCGGATCAATGACCTTATCGGCATACAATCCGGCCATATATTGCAGAGCGGCCTTGGTTTCGGGCAATACAAGGGCATTTACCAGCTTGCCGTCGCGCTCCACCCAGCTGTTGACCTTAATCGTGCTGTTGCTGGCAAAGGGCACCCCAAAAGCTCCAAAGAAAGGGCCTGTGCGAATCAGTGCGCCGCCAATCAGCATTCCCAGCGTGTCCGCCTTGCCATTGCCGTCCGGATCCTGCTGGACGAAGGCCTTCATCACAGTTGAGTATTCATCCAGCGTAGTAGGGGGTTTCAGGCCCAGGCGATCCAGCCAATCCTTGCGCACATACATAATTTCATCGCTCAGCTTGGTGGTGACACTGGGTATCGCATAAATTTTTCCGTTAAAGGTAACCTTATCCCATGCCTCCTGAGGCAGGTTCTTTTTAATGTCCTGTCCGTATTTCTCCAGAACCTCATTAAGAGGCTGAATTCCTTTTTGTTCGACCAGGTTCATTACCCACCCCATATCGGTGGAATTGATCATGTCGTAGCTTTCACCCGATGCCAGCAGAACATTGAGCTTATCCTGATAGCCGTCTGCGGCAAGCTCTGTGAGCCTGACATCCACACGGGAGTTGTCCCGGATGTATTGAATGTATTCATTGTTATTGGCGTCCAAACCATCCGTATACTTGCGGCTTCCGTTATTGACTACTAAATTAACGGTAGCCGGCTTGGCGGATACTGCAGGCTGACCTGAATTACCTGCAGCAGTCTCCCCGCTCTTCTCTGCACATCCGGCTAATGTGGATCCGGCCAATATGCACGCCATCGATAAACCTGCAAATCTGGTGACATGTTTCATACCTTTCCCCCTATGGTTCATAGTAATGGATAGCATTTTATTCCACAAGGAACTACCCCTTGACAGAACCGATCATAATTCCTTTCACGAAGTACCGCTGCAAGAAGGGATACACCATAATGATGGGCAGCGTACTGACAATTAGCGCGGAGGCCTTCAAGGATTCGATAGCCGCCGCATTCTTCTCCAGAGGATTGGTTTCCATATTGGTGGTGCTGGAGAGAATCAGATCCCGCAGATACATCTGAAGGGGGTGCATCTTACGGTCATTGATATACAGGATGGCGTCAAAGAAGGCATTCCAGTGGGCCACTCCATGAAAAAGAGCGATGGTGGCAATGGCAGGCATGGATAACGGGATAATGATCCGCACCAGAATCCCCGTATTGCTGCAGCCGTCTATTCTTGCCGATTCCTCCAGCTCGTAAGGGACACTTTGGAAGAAATTGCGCATGATAATGACATTGAAGGCACTAATGGCCCCGGGGATAATATACGCCCAGAAGGTATTGATCAGGCCGACGCTTTTGACGACCAGATAGCTGGGGATCATGCCTCCGGAGAAGAGCATGGTAAAGATGATCATGAACTGGATATAGGACCGGCCCATAATGTACGATCGGGACAAGGGATAAGCCAGCATACAAGTAAGAGCCACATTGAAGGAGGTGCCCAGAACCGCCCTTTTTACACTGATAAAGAATGCCGCGTTATAGCTGCTGTCCGTGAACACATTGTAATAGGCATCCAGATTCCAGCCAATGGGCCAGAAGGAGACGGAGCCCGTGATAACAGCCTGCTGGCTGCTGAAGGATTGGGCCAGGATATGGACGAAGGGCGCCATGGCAAGCAAGGAGAAGCTGGCAAGCAGCATATAGTTGAATACGATAAAAACACGCTCGCTGGAAGTAGGCTTCATAACATTCCTTTCTTTGTGCAGAGGAATTAGAATTTCATGTTAATAAATGCCTTCATGGCCGAAGCGTTTCACCAGTTGATTAGCAGTAACCACGAACAAAAGGCTGACAACAGACTTGAACATGCCCACTGCCGTCGTATAGCTGAAATGTGCGCGCACAATCCCCTCCCGGTACACATAGGTTTCGAAAACATCTGCTACATCGTACACAAGGGAGTTGTAAAGGATATAGATTTGCTCAAAGCCCACCTCCAGCACATTGCCCAGCCGCAGCAGAAACATAATGATGATTGTACCTGTAATGGCAGGAAGGGTAATATGCCGCAGTTGCTTCCACTTGCCGGCTCCATCCATCACCGCTGCTTCATAAAGCTGAGGATCAATGGAGGATAATGCAGCCAGATAGATAATGGCGCCCCAGCCGACCTCTTTCCAGATGTCGCTTGTCACCAGCACGCTTCGAAACCACGATGGACTGGCCAGGAAGAAGATCGGCTCGAAGCCAAAAAAAGTGATGATTCCGTTCACAAAGCCTGTAGACGGAGACAGGATATTGGTAACAATGCCGCCAAGAATCACCCATGATAAAAAGTGGGGCAGATAAGCCAAGGTCTGGACAGTCCGTTTGAAAAACATGACCTTGATCTCATTTAAGAGCAGAGCCAGGATAATTGGTCCCGGGAAGCCGAAAATAATCTTGTAGAATGAGATAAGCAGTGTATTGCGCAGGATGATAAAAAAATGCTCGTCGGCAAACAGAGTGCGGAAATGCTCCAGACCTACCCACTCGCTGCCTGAGAATCCGGCAAAAATGCTATAGTTCTGAAACGCGATGGACAAGCCCGCAATCGGAATATATTTGAATACGACAAAATACAGGATGCCGGGAACCATGAGCAGATATAAATCCCAGTACCTTCTTAGATTAGCGGAGGCCGCGTGCCGGTTTTGGAGACCCCTTTTCTGAGCGGCCGGTCCCAATGCTGCACTGGTTGGAGTTTTCATAGCGGTTGCCCCTCCAAGGAATGAGATTGGTCAGGCAAATAAGCTCCTGCCTCCTTAAGACGGCTTCTTAGCTCGGACACATCTACAGCGTGTACATCAGAGGCAGGTGCTGCGGCTGCCATAGCGGCTGCCAGACCAGCAGCCTCACCAGTAGCCAGACATACCGGCATCACCCTGACACTGCCCTGCACCGCTCGTTCACAAGAGATGGAACGACCAGCGACCAGTACGTTTGCAAGCCCCTTGGGCGTCAGGCAGCCATAGGGTACGCCATGGGACTCACCTGGTCCGTAACGAAAGCTGCGCTGCTTCTCCACAAGTTTCCCTTCCAGCAGAGCTTTGGCCTCTTCTGCTGTAAAGTGAATGTCGATGTAATAGTTGTTCCGGCATATTTCATCCGGAAAGCTTTGGCGGTTCAGATAATCCTCCAAGGTGAGCACATAGTCGCCCAGGATGCGGCGTGTTTCCCGGATGCCCATCAGTGCTCCTGTCGAGGCGACATAGGCATTGGCAAAGGCCCGGGGATGATGCTTAGCCAGGGCATCCCGGTATTGCTGGGCCATAGCTCTGCCCCGTATCATCGCCTGGGAGGTGTTCCACGGGTCCGTATGATCCACCTCCCAGATATGTCCGGCATTAAAGCCCGTAGCCCGCGGAGCAACCAAATTATTGCACAGGTGGGCATCCGGGATTAGCGGATAATCGCCGGATTGAGCAATTTCGTAAATCGGGCTTTGCTTATTTTGATTATGGAGATTGGGCCCATTCAGATAAGCGTATTCATCAACGTTGCCCAGGATAAAGCAATGCGTGGCCGGCTGCAAGGAGCCTTCGGCGTCACCCTTGCCGTACTCGCCTCCCGCCCAGGCGGCCAAATCCGCATCTCCGGTGCAATCCACATATACCTTTGCCCGGAATGCGGTTAAACCCGATTTGTTCGTGACAATAATGCCGGTGACCCTGCCGTCTCCATCTGTTTCCACCGCACTCAGCATGGTATGGAACAGCACAGAGACTCCATAGCCGGTCACCAGATCATCATAAACCACCTTCAGCTTCTCGGCGTCGATGGGCACCCAGTCCACCATATCCGGCTTCACATGGGGCATCTGAGATTTCAGGGTCTCCATAACGCGCTGCCCCATCCCCCGGTAGATCAGTTTCTCCTTATCCGAGAAGGGACACCAGGCCGGAACAAGTCCGGAGGTCCCCATTCCCCCCAGAGCCCCTGCTCCTTCAATGAGCAAGGTTCTTGCCCCCTCCCGGGCAGCCGCGGCAGCTGCGGCACAACCTGCCGGACCTCCACCCACGACGATGACCTCCCAGGAATCATCTAACGGAATAGACTTTGCAAATCCTGTGAATGGCTTCAATCATGATTCCTCCTACCGCTTTTATCTGCTGGTTCTACCTCTATTCTACAAGCAGATCGGAGGCTGCCGTGTGTAGCGGAGTTGACTTGTTATGCTTCGATTTTTACTGACCTGCTATTTCACGAACGTTATAAAGCCCAATCAAGCTGTTTTTGTACGAGCATACAGTCTGTGGCATTGATTTCAAAACAAGCCTGCAGCCGGAACGTGGCTGTAGGCTTGTTACTTATCCATCATTTGGGAATTAGCCAACGAACGGCTGCCACAGCTCACACTGCCGATAGAATCTCTCATGGACTTGAGCGCATGGTCAAACCCGAAGAAGCGAAGTGTACACACGGAAAAGAGGCAGCCCCCGTCATCCTTATGACGTTTGGGACAGCCTCTGTCATATCCGGTCCGTTAAACCGCTATTGCAGCTGTGGGTCCAAAGCTGCACAGCTTTCTCATTTCATTTCCCCCAGGGATTAAGAATGATCAGGCAAGTAAGCCCCTGCCTCCCTGAGCCGGCTTCTTAACACAGACACATCTACAGCGTGTACATCAGCGGCCGCCGTTGTGGCTGTCATAGCTGCGGCCAGACCGGCAGCCTCACCAGTAGCCAGACATACCGGCATCACTCTAACGCTGCCCTGCACCGCACGTTCACAAGAGATGGAACGGCCGGCGACCAGTACGTTTGCAAGCCCCTTGGGAGTCAGGCAGCCATAGGGTACGCCGTGGGACTCACCCGGTCCGTAACGAAAGCTGCGCTGCTTCTTCACGAGCTTCCCTTCCAGCAGGGCTTTGGCTTCTTCCTCTGTAAAGTGAATGTCGATGTAATAGTTGTTCCGGCATATTTCATCCGGAAAGCTTTGGCGGTTCAGATAATCCTCCAAGGTGAGCATATAGTCGCCCAGGATGCGGCGTGTTTCCCGGATGCCCATCAGTGCTCCAGTCGAGGCGACATAAGAATTGGCAAAAGCCCGTGGATGATGCTTAGCCAGGGCATCCCGGTATTGCTGGGCCATAGCTCTGCCCCGTATCATCGCCTGGGAGGTGTTCCACGGATCCGTATGATCCACCTCCCAGATATGTCCGGCATTAAAGCCCGTAGCCCGCGGAGCAACCAGATTATTGCACAGGTGGGCATCCGGGATTAGCGGATATTCGCCGGATTGGGCAATCTCGTAAATCGGGCTTTGCTTATTCTGGTTATGGAGATTCGGCCCATTCAGATAAGCGTATTCGTCAACGTTGCCCAGGATAAAGCAATGTGTGGCTGGCTGCAAGGAGCCTTGGGCATCGCCCTTGCTGTACTCGCCTCCCGCCCAAGCGGCCAAATCCGCATCTCCGGTGCAATCCACATATACCTTTGCCTGGAATGCGGTTAAGCCTGCTTTGTTCGTGACAATAATGCCGGTGACCCTGCCGTCTCCATCTGTTTCCACCGCACTCAGCATGGTATGGAACAGCACAGAGACTCCATAGCTGGTCACCAGATCATCATAAACCACCTTAAGCTTCTCGGCGTCGATGGGCACCCAGTCCACCATTTCCGGCTTCACATGGGGCATCTGAGATTTCAGGGTCTCCATGACGCGCTGCCCCATCCCTTGGTAAATAAGCTTCTCCTTATCCGAGAAGGGACACCAGGCGGGAACAAGTCCGGAGGTTCCCATTCCTCCCAGGGCTCCTGTTCCTTCAATAAGCAGGGTTCTAGCTCCCTCACGGGCAGCCGCGGCAGCTGCCGCACAGCCTGCCGGACCTCCCCCCACGACGATGACCTCCCAAGAATCATCCAACGGAATAGACTTTGAAAATGCTGTGAATGGCTTCAACCTGATTCCTCCTATCCTTTATGATTTGCTAGCTCTCCCCCAATTCTACAAGCAGACCTGAGGCTGCCGTGTGTAGCGGAGTTGACTGGTGATGCTTCGATTTTTACTGAAAGCAGCGAGTCTGGGGGATGCATCTATTCTGCTGATTAAAGGTGACTTTGCTTTCAAAAGGGATATAGATTGTTCTTCGTGCCTCTGCATTATAAGCTTTGCTCCGAAAGAAAGGAGTGGGGTGAGCCCACTCTTCAGGGATACAATTATACGGTTATTATTACTCTGGCACGGATGCCACAGTCGAAGACGGAGCGGAGACGGGGCGGAGACGGAGGCGGGGGACGAGGGACGGTGACGAGGTGTGAAGACGGGAGATGGAGGCAGAGGACGCTCTAACGAATCTCAGCCACGCTATTTCACCGGATGTGGACATGTTTCATTTTTAACGAATCTGAGAAGCGCTATTTGTGTGAAAAAGCACCTAATCACCCGTTCGGAGAAGAATAGCGTGGCACAGATTCGTTAGATTTGAAATTATGGTGTTTTCCGCAAAATAGCGTGGCACAGATTCATTAGCCATTCGCGGCGACGCCTCCATCCTTTCTTCATTCATTTGACTAATTATTGAATCATGTTAAAATTCAATTTAATTAAATTAATTAACCGGAGGGAGAACACGGAAATGAACTGGAGAGAAATTACCACCCTGGAGGAATGGGAAGACATCCTGGCGAAATCCTCCGAACGCGGACAAGTGATTCTCAAACACAGCACAACCTGTCCGGTCAGCGCCAATGCGCTTCATGAATACGAGGACTATCTGAAGGGAGCCGCGAATCAGGAGGTAGACTTTACCCTGGTTAAGGTCATCGAATCCCGCCCGGTGTCCAACCAAATTGCCGCGGATCTGAGTGTGAAGCATGAATCTCCGCAAATCATCTACGTGAAGGACAAGGCCAAATACTGGACCGCCTCCCACTGGTCTGTGACCAAGGCGCATATGACCGCGGTTTTGGACTAATGAGTCATCTAAACTGAATAATAAAACCCACCCTCGGCGATCAGCCTTGGGCGGGTTTTTCACTTTCCGGGCTTTCGCCCAGATGCTTTTTTTAGGCTTCGCTAGACGCCGCCTTGGGCTTCGTGTACAGCTTATTCAGGATAACCGTTTGCACGGTAATGAAGATACCGCCAACCGCCCAATATAACGGCAGCGCGGCAGGCATCCCAAAAGCGAACACCCCCATCATGATGGGAGACATCAGCCCGATGAGAGCCATTTGGTTTTTTTGCTCCGGCTGGTACTGGGTTGACAGGGATTGAGACACGCGGAACTGCATGTAATATACGGCTGCGGCAATAAGCGGCAAAATCATATCCGTATGCCCCAGGCTAAACCACAGAAAATCATGAGCGGCAATCTCCGGGGTACGTCGGATGGCATAATAAAAGGCAAGCGTGACCGGCCATTGGAGAAGCATAGGCAAACACCCTATGTTTAAGGGATTGAATTGATGCTTCTGGTAAAGCTGCATCATCTCCGTTTGCTCCTGCTTTTTGGCATCTGCACTGGCATCGTTCTTATACTTTTCCTTCAGAGCCGTTAGCTCCGGCTGGAGGACAGCCATCTTTTCCTTCATGGCCATTTGCTTCTTGGTTTGATTCATCATCAGCGGCAAAATCGCAAGTCGGATGATGAAGGTCATAAGGATAATCGACAACCCGTAGTTGCCCTGAAACAGGTTCGCAAAAAAGGTAATCAGGAGCGAAAACGGATAGATCAAATAGTGGTTAAATATCCCCGGTGAACCGGCATCAATCGGGGCGGTTGAGGCTGCTGCCGAACACCCGCTGAGCACCAAAACCGATATCATCCCGATCAACATAACGAATATGGGCCTCGCCCATTTGTGAAGCAAACCCTTCTTTTGCACTGTGATCCTCCCTCAATTCAATGTATGAAACATCAAAGTTGGGGAGGGCAATGATCCTCTTCATCAGGCGCATCTTTGTGTTTGGCGATCCGTACGATCCACCGTTGAATGCCATTGGGCTGCGACAAGCGTACAGCCATAAACAAGGATGAGCCGTCGGCCGTCATTTCATGACCCCGGCGTATCTCTTGCATAGAGAAGTAGGTGAAGGGAAGCAGCACCATGGTAGAGATAAGAACAACCGAAAACGCCAATGGAATCAGGTCTAATAATTGCTCCAGCCCGGCTCACCTCCGATACGCCCAACGGGAAGTTCAGATATTGCTTATACGGTAGAAAAATAGGTGCGTTTCAATGTTCACGTTTCTTTGAATGAAGGCTGCATAGATGTTATAGGCGGAGTCCTGTTTTATGAAAATGGCGGTGACGGAGAGCCCATCGTATTTATTCATGGCAATTTTAATGATCACCAGATTTGGGAAGAACAAATGCGTTTTTTCCGCCAAGCATCACGTGATCAGCTATGACTTACGCGGGTACGGGCATTCTGACACTCCTCATGTACCCTTCTCCAACGTGGAGGATCTCAAGCTGCTTTTGGATGCGCTGGGTTTAGAAAAAACAACCTTGGTTGGTTCATCTATGGGAGGCAGCGTTGCCATTGATTTCATTGGCAGCGCCTTCCGTCAACGACCGGAAATATCCTGCAAGCATTCTATGGCAGGGAACCAAACAGCATGTTCAGGTGCGGCTGCGCGGCTGTGAGAAAACAATCGAAGGGTTTATTGCCAATCCGTTCTGGCACTATTTTTTCCCCGCTGCTCATAAAGAAACCGCTCGGCAAAAAACCGTAACCAACGTGCGCAAGCCTGAAAATTTCTGCCGGTTTGCACCCGGGTTAGCGCATTTCTCCAAGCCCTATGCTCTCCGTCGGTTACAGGAGCTGCAATGTCCGGTTCTCATCATTATTGGGGAGTTGGATCACCCTTTTAATAAAGAAACCGCCCTTTTTCTTTCAAGGACGGCTTTATAGCAGGGGTCTTATTCAAGAGACAAAATGGTGATACACAGATCTTCTTTCAGCTTACTGTTCAAACGGAACCGGCGGATTTGTTACGATGCTGTTGCAGTCCGCCATGTGCTCCAGCTTGGACCTGGATATCCCGAGAATCTGCCGCAATATCTTATCTAACCGCAGATCAAACAGATATGGAGAAAACAAAAAAATCTTACAGGTTTCTTCCTTACGGTCTACCGTTTCTATTTTCAATGTATAGGGAATGTCTGTGTTCACCTCGTGGCATACCTTGCGCAGCTGTTCAATCTGAAAGGCATACTTCCATGCGGTCTCTCTGTCATTGTTCATAAACTTCTGGTGGAGATTCTTATCCAATGCCTGGGTATGGATTCGGGACAGAATAGGGTAATTCCAGGTGCTGTCACATTGTCCGCATTTATAAATAAGCCAAACATCGATATGCTTCTGCTGTGCATTTACCCTGAACTTTTCACTGCAATAGAAGGCGGCTGATTTTTTGCATCTATGACAATGGATTTGAAGCTTAGGTGTTTCTAAAGGGATAATCTCAATCCGATATTCACTGGGCAAAATCATAGTTTTGGTTCCTCCGGATCAGAGGAACGCCGGTAATGAGTTGCGGGACCCTATTGGGTACCCGATGGAAGTGCATAACATATTATCCCGCGTTCTCTGTAATGGTTAAAAATGGACAGACCTCTCCCTGTTGAACATTACTTTCAAATAAAGAGGCTCTATCCTTTTCCATGTCCTTAACCATTACAGAGTTATTGGCACAACAATCCCACCTTTGCATTCTCCTATCCCCAACTATATCCGGATTGGTGGCTGACCAAAACGGAATAAATGACTTTATTGATTCTCCCCACTCCATGAACTTGCGGTTTCAGTCATTGACAGAATATTCCTGACGTCCTATAGTGAGATGGAGCTTTTTGGTATATTCATAACAAAAAAGGAATAGTTGAAAGGGTGAAGCGGCCATGCAATTCAAGCTGTATGCGGATGTGCACGAGTTCCACAAGGATACGTATGAGGTATTGATGCGTCATGAAGCACAAAACATGATCCCGCTGGGCAATCTCATCATGGGGCATGAGGGAGTTGACAAAACCGACTGGCGCGACCCCGTCCATTGGCTGATGGCCACGGTTTCGGATGCCAAGGGCATACAGCTTACCGCCCTCATGACCCCTCCCCACAATATTACGCTTTATGCAACAGACAACCTCATCCATCCGGAAGCGGTGGACTGTCTCATCGATGGATTGAAGGACCGTGACCTTCCAGGAGTCATCACCGAAAAGGCCCTGGCAGAGCATTTTGCCAGAGCCTATACCCGTCCCAAGGGAATCACCTTTCACACCACCATGAACCAGCGCATCTATGAGCTTACGGCAGTCAACCCGGACATTCAACAGGTGGGCACCATTCGATTGTTAAATGAACAGGATATGCCCTTTTTCCCCTACTGGACAGAAGCATTCAACGCAGCGGGGAGCTACGGCAAAACCGAAATGTCCATCCCTCAGGAGGATGCCACCCCCTACCTCTACCGGATCGCATCGAAAAAGCTTTATATTCTGGAGGACAATGGCATACCCGTTGCCATGGCGGGATTTACAAGGATCATGCAGACGGCGATTGGCGTGGCCTTCGTTTATACCCCTCCTTATGAACGCAGGAAGGGTTATGCCACCTCAATTGTCGCCCAGATCAGCCAGCTTGCCTTGGATAAGGGCTTCACCAGATGCGTCTTATATACGGACCTGGCCAATCCCACCTCCAACAGCATCTATCAGAAGATCGGCTATACGCCGGTTTGCGATTCCCTGCAGTTGAGGTTTGAATCGTAGTCATCACGTGCTTCCCTTCAATAATTCTGCCATGTGGGTGTAGATCTGAAGGACAGGGGACTCGTTTCTATACGGGTAGACTGTTATAGTAGCGCACCCATCGTTATGGATTTCGTAAGCAGGTACGGTGTTGGCAGGATCATCATCTGTAATCATAAACCGGATATCATAATGTATACCTTCAGGGGGTTCAGCAAACCAGTCTGTTGTCATACTGAGAAAAATCAAATCAGGCTCATGGATACGCAGGATGGTGCCTATACTTTCAAGAAGCTGCTGGCCGGTATGCAACTCGTTCGAAGCAAGAATCCCCTTGCAGGGATCATGGCGTGACGGGTTGTCAGAGAGGACCACAGCATGATAACCATCTCTACGGAAGCAGGCAGCCAGCTGCTCTCCCCATGCACTGCCGCTTCCTGTATAATCAAAAACTGCAACCAGCGGCACCTCTCCGTTAGCCTCTGCCGGAACAGATTCTGCCTCCTCCTCACATAACGCGGAAGCATGAATCTGTAGTTCCTCCATCAGCCCATCCAGCGTAATATCAGGATGATGTGTCATTATCCTGTGAACAAGAGCCGTTATATAAGGCGCCGCGTAGCTGTTGGACAAGGGAGTTACAGCAGCTTCACCATGGCAGTTTACAAGGGTATGCTCACTGCATGCGGTGATACGGATACCATCCTGTGGCCTGCTGTGATACAGATACTCCTTTTCCTCAAGCTGCCTGGAGGTATCGCATTTCACACCAATAACCCCGCTTAAGGACGCAGGGCAGGTGAAGATATTACGGTTATGGCAGGCAGCTACAAGGATGATGCCGCTATGAATCATGTTATCAACGAGTGCGCTGATCTCCTCAAAATCCATAAAGAAAGTGGAACCAAGGCTAAGATGAACCAGCCTGATCCGGTTGGTATAGCACCACTCCAGTGCTAACATCAGCTGGTCTTTTTTTGCTGTAAAAGTAGTTCCGTTCAAGATTTTCACACTGGAAATGACAGCGTCGGGCGCGTATTTCTTGATTATCGCCGCACAGTTGGTTCCATGGGAGAGCAGATACGGGTTGTAGCCGGTTCTGTTGTATATTTCAAGAGCAGGGGAGATTTCTACATTATGCGGAAGGCTCCCCGTATGGAAGTACGCTTCATTAATGCCATCATCAATGACAGCAACGTGAATCTGCTTCATAGGAGGGTGGCGGAGAGAGCAGCCTTTTCCTGAACCTGTCTCCTGATAATGCCCATTATGTTGTCGAAGCTGTTGAAATTCCCTGCGGCCACGTCCTCCTCGGGGATGGTGATGCCGAATTCCTTTTCCACATCCAAAAAGAGATAGAGCAAATCCCTGGCGGAGAGCCCCCAGGCTGCACCCAGAAAATCCAGGCTAAGGGTTTGCTCCTCCTTGGCATCCATATCCAGTTCGAATCGGTTATTAAGAATGCCTTTTAATCGACCTGCAATCGTATTCGGCGCTTCATATTCCATCTTTATCAGCTCCATTCCCATCTGTAGTGTACTGGCTAAACGATTTCGATCTCCGAGTATTCGTCCAGCTTCTCCAGCAGGTACTTGCCAAGCTCAATGGAGCTCACCGGATTCAATATGTTGAAGGCAGGAACACCCATGCTTTGAAAGGAAATTAGCTTCGTATCGATAAATTCGGATGACAATGAGGTATACATCGGAGCGTAAGCCTGACTGGAGGCATTCCAATCAAGTTGGGAATTGGAGATGATATAACAATCAATATCAAAGCCCAATCTGTATTTCACCAAAAGGGATACCCGCTCAAAATATTCTGCTGTATATTGCTCGTAAAAGGTGTTCAATACCACAGCATCCGGTCTTACCGCTTGGGCAACCTCGTAAGCGCAAATTCCAAAATGATTCGTAATCTGCTGATTCAGCACGGCCACACCGCCAGGAATCCCAATGATAATAACATCAGGCTTTTCCGATGCTTCAATCTCCCTCAGGCAGCGGTTGAACATAATAATCTTTTCTGTTTCCGTAAGGCCCCCTTCAAGCATAAAATCCGGAAAAGCATGTACGTCAAGGAAATCCCCATATCCTCTTGAGCCGATCAGACTGACCTTGTAGCCCATGCTGCTCCACTGCTCCAGAAGGCTGAATTGAGTCTCCAGTTTGTTGGTCCGCTGGGTCGTTCCCAATACAAACACAACAGGGGTTTCAATCGAAAGAAGGGCCTCGCTCCTTACGGGAGTGAATCTCATACGATTCCCAGTACCCCGCAGATCCTTGAAATAAACGCCGTGCTTCGCACATTGTTCCTTCAGCATCGTTTCCTGGCTCTCAGACAGCGGAAGGGTGTTGATGATATTTTTCCCCATCTGGACAGCCTCCAGCATCCGCGGAACCAACATATTCTCGATATCTACATGCTGAGCGGGCTCCACAAAGAAAATCGAATCATAGCTTTCTGGAACCTCATCAAAGCTGCTGTACACGGGCATATGGAGGGGCCAACCTCCGTCTGCTGCAGCTGCATCCTTTCCTGTAAAGCCCCATCCCTCAAAGGAAACAAGCCCGCGAATGCTATAATTCTTCAACAGCACGGGATGTCTTAAAATAGGGGTAAATTGGATGTCATAAGGGAAGACGAGGATCGGTTCTTGGGTCATTGGTTTGCTACCTCCCCAATCGAATAGTTGTCCTCTGTGTCCCGGAAGCTGTAGCCCAGCTCCCGCAGTGTACAGATATCCTTATATAAGGCTTCGACGTACAGCCTGATGGATTGGCACTTGGCCAGCTTTTTGGCAGCAGATAATTCCTGCAGATCATCAGCGAAGGCGGCGCACATATAACAATGACGGAAGGCCCAGCAATTCAGACATTGCTTATCCGTAATTTTTCCTATATTAAGCAGCTCTCTGACCTGCTCCAAATTAAAGCCGTCGGTTATATTTCCTATATTCATCATTTCGGAGGTTTCGCTAACCCGCTCACAAGGGAGAAAGTCTCCGTTTACAGTCACGAATAACCGTTGAACACCAGGCAAACAAGGTCCTCCATGATGAACGGAATGAGGAAGCTTCGTGGTCAGTGAGGTATGGTCGTACATTTTCTTTAAATCGCCAAAGCGTTTCTCAATCAGCCGGGATATGTGCTTCTTATCCAGTCTCCCCAGCTTGCTCAGCATCACCTTGAAGTGCTCGTATTCATTCTTCACAACAAAGTCCTCATTCAGCTTGATGCCCTTACGGGCGTATTGATCCGTTATGAGGGCCATGCTGGAATTGATATCCTTCACCATATCGGAATGGTCAAAAAAATCATTGATACATCCAAAATCATTGTCGGGATTGACTACAGCATTAATCATCACTCTTTTGAGTAACTCCGGATATTGGTTATTTATGATGTGCAGGACATGCATCACTTTGTCATAGGAGCCTTCGTTATTGCAGGTGCGTCTGGTCTGGTCGTGGATTTCCCGAGGGCCGTCCAGACTTATGGTGATATATATATCATGGCTGTTAAAATAGTCCAGCTTGTCCTCCAGCAGGGTTCCGTTGGTTGTAATGCTAAAATGAAGGTTTTTCCCGTGGCCTTTCGCCTCTGCATACGCAATGCACTGCCGGATCAGCTCAAATTCAATAAGAGGCTCCCCTCCATAGAATCCGATATTAACCCTATCATTATCTGTGGAATGTTCGATAAGAAAATCAATACTCCTCTTGGCGGTTTCAAAGGTCATCCGTGTATTTTCATGAAATCTGTTATAGTAACCGCCTGAATAGGCACAGTAGTCACACCGGAGGTTGCACTGTCTGGTGACCTGAAGGGTTATTTTCTCCACCTTGTTGTCCAAATGGTATTGCACGGTTTCGTCGTTGGGATGTTGGATTTCCTTCGCATGATTGCTGGAGAGAAAACCATCCTTATGAAGCCGTTGAATTTGCCTATCTGCTTGGGAATCGGTTGGGGAGGAGTCTTGTGAAGGCGGCACAGAGCTGCTCTTCAACCTCCTGTTTAACTGCCTCCAGACCGGCTCTTGAATCCGTACATTGGCATTGCGGTTCACATCATAGAAGTAATATGCGCCAGGTGTCTTGAAGAGATGGATAAATGGTTTTTCAGCGTTCATCCTCATCCTCCTTATGATTACCGTGGGCAATACAGAAGCCAGCCAGCCGGGTATAAAGACGGCTGGCTGTATGACTCCTTATAGCTTAGCCAAGCTTTACATAGCTGCCGCTCATGGTCTCCCCAGCTTTTGTGAATTCAATGTTTGCCCTTTCCCGGTCACCGGACAGATAGGACGGATCTCCTGGTTTGCACAGATAATAACAAGAGCCGTTACAGCCGCAATTGGAGCAGCTTCTGCAGTATGCCTCAATCGTTTCTTCCGTGGAATGAATTTTCTTGCCCAGTTTTCTCATAGTAAATCCTCCCGAATATTTTTTCTTTTGCCCGAAGCTCGCGACTGCAGCGGACAAAGCGGTATTTGAAGCAGCTGCCCTTCTTTTCCGCGGATAAAGGGAGGCTGGGTCAAATCAGGTGTTTAAAATCCTCATAATTGAAAAACGCTGTTACTCCGCCGTTGCTTACCCGGAGGAACCGGTCTGCCTTCTTAAGAAGATGGGGCTTGTGGCTAATAATCAATATCGTTTTTCCTTTGCTCCTCATGACGGCAAGCCAATCGTTCAACTCCTGCTCTGACTCTGTATCGTAATGGGAGGTAGCCTCATCGAGGATCAGGATGGGCGAATCCTTGGCAAAGGCTCTTGCCATGGCAATTTTCTGTCTTTGTCCACCGGATAAGGCGGTGCCGTTGCGTCCCGTCATGCTCTGGTAACTCAGGGGAAGCTCCATAATAAAGTCGTGGGCCCGGCTTTCCTGGGCCGCTTGAACAAGCTGTAGGGGCTTAAGCTGGAGTCCGCTTCCGATATTCGCTTCAATAGTGGTATCGAACAGATAATTGTCCTGGCTGACAACGGCTATAAGCTCCCTGTAATCCCGCAGGCGCATCTTGTTAATGTCGATTCCATCCAGAGTGATGGTCCCCTCGCAAGGCATATGGAAACGAAGCAGCAAATGAATAAGGGTTGATTTGCCGGAGCCATTCACACCGGTAATGACAACGGTTTCACCAGGCTGAATTTCAAAATTGGCCTTGTTTAGAATTTGCAATCCCGGCTGGTAATAAAATGACACATTCTCAAATTTGATTCGACCCCTGAGGCTCTCCCTTTCCAAACGAACCGATTCACCAGATTGCTTGTCCTGTTCCGTTTCTGTATCCAAGAACTCAAAAAGCCGTCTGGCTGAAGGCATCACGTTGGCGAAGCTGTAGCTTAAGTTAAGAATAGCCGAGATGGGTCCTGTCACATAGGCACTGTAAGTTAAGAAGGCGAAGAGACCGCCTATAGTAAGATCGTGATGAAAGATCATATAGGCACCCACAATGTAGAGGGAGTTATTAATGACTTGAAACAGCAAGCTTTCGGAATACTCATTGAACTTATCGAGGAATGCCATTCTAATATTCATTTTCACAATTTTTCTCTGCAGGCGGATAAATTCACCGGTTTTGATCCGGTCCAGGCCCCATAGCTTGATTTCCTTAATTCCCCCCAGTGTGTCACCGAACCAGGAAGCGAAGCTGCGGCTGTATTCAATAAGCAATTCGAAGCTTTCTCTTCTCTTCCGTGCCAGATAGCGGATGGTGAAGTAGCGGACAGGCGCTATACCAACCACAAGCAGAGTCAGCTTCCAATCGATGATTAGAAGACCAGCCATCCCGCCTATTACCCGGATCACCTGTGCGATTAGAATGAATATGCCCCTATCGCATATTCTGGAGACATTCCCCACGTCCATGCTGATGGTGCTTATAACCTCCGACGGGTTCTTGTGCTCGAAATATCCTGTTTTTAATCGCAGGGAATGCTTGAAGGCGGTTTTCAGGAGAGAGTAGGAAAACATGGAATTTACATATGCATAATATTTGGTTTCCACTAATCCGATGCCTTGATCCAGTAAAACCAGAACAAATATAAGCATCGTGTAGAAGATAACGGTATTCATGCGCCGCTCCAGCAAGCCATGATCCATAATCTCTTTACTGATGAAGGGCAGGAACAGACTGATACAGGAGGAGGCGAGGATACATAACATGATCATCCCAATCCGTTTCCGATAAGGGAGCAATAAACGAAGCAATCTACTGAGCAGTGCTTTAGAGTCACTTGTCCGCAGCATATTTAACCTCATTTTTTCATGTGGAAGTTTAGGGGGAGAATGTTCAAAATTTCACAAAGTATTAGGGGACAAATGTAAGGTATAAGACTATACTACTCTCTTAATCTTACAATATCAACCATTAAATGAATAAATTTAGTATATAACTCTCTTAATTAGAAGTTTTAAAGGCCATTTTGAATACAAAAAAGTCCCGTTGCAGAATCACATCGGGACTTTTTTTTCTACGGCACATCGGCATACTCAACATTTCGAATCGCCATATAAGCAACGCCTGCTCCAAGAGCGGCCAATCCGATGGGCACGGCAATAAACGAGTATAACGTGACACCACCTACGGTTTGGCAGACAATCGCGACAATAAGGAGAGAGGATACGAGGGTAGCAGGTGTGGAGTACTTCCTCATGCCCACATAAAGCGGAATCAACCCCATGAAGCCGGTGACGACTGCACTCATTAGGATCATAAGAAGGGCTTTAGACAATACAACAGCTGTTAACGGACCGGATATCGTGTGCGTGAACAGGTTTACCGCCAAAAAGCCTGCTCCTACCATCAGATTTCCTGCAATATTTGCAATCATCGTAAATAACAGAATGATAATCAGCTTCGCGGCAATCAGTTTTTTACGGTTGATGGGGTACATGAACAATAGCATAATCGACTTGGTACGGAACTCATCGATCACCAGGTTTGAAATCAGGACAGCGGCGAATACGATGTAGGTTCCTCTTACCAGCGTATCAATGACGGTGAAGGCCATGCTGTAATTGCTCAGTGACAACCCGTCTTGAATCTCCGGGTTAAGGCTCATGAAACACATAAGGCCTAATATGACAATGTTAGCGATGATTGCCGACCGGATGTAGATGCCCATCCGGAACTTGCGCAATTCAAGCCTCATCAGCTTAAACAACGACATCACCCCCATGTATAATGGACAGAAAATAATCCTCCAGCGACCCTGTTTTCTTATAAATGGAATCGATGACGACGTCGTGCAGAACCAAGGCTTTCATCAAATCATTCTGAGGCACGCGGCAATCGTAAACCCGGATTTGCCCGCCATCAATGACACGGATATTGGTTATCTGGAATTGCTTCTCCAGGACATAAGCGGCTTTGCTGCATTCCTGAGTTGTAATTTCGATATACTCCGTGTTCTGCCGCGTTATATGCTCCATAGGAACCTCCTGAAGCAGCTTTCCGTCATTCATCACAGCAATCGTATCCGCGATCAGCTCGATCTCTCCGAGAATATGACTGGAAACAAGAATCGTCATGCCGAACTGCTTGGACAGTATGCTGAATAACTCCCGCATCTCCTTAATGCCTACCGGGTCAAGGCCATTGGTCGGCTCATCCAGAATGAGCAGCTCGGGTTTGGTCGTGATGGCTCTTGCTAAACCCAGGCGCTGCTTCATCCCCAATGAAAACTCCTTGACCGGCTTCTTATCGATTGCACTCAGATTCACGAGTTCCAATGCTTCCTTGATCGAATTCTTGTTATGGTAGCCCATGTACTCGCAATGCAGCTCCAGGTTTTCACGGGCCGTCATTTTATCATAGAAGATAGGGGTCTCAATGATCATCCCCATCCGCCCCAAATGTCTGTATGATGTGTCCGTGATTCGCTCACCGAATAATTCGATTTCACCGGCAGTGGGCTTTACCAGGTTGGTGATCATTTTCATAACGGTTGTTTTGCCTGCCCCATTGGGTCCAAGCATGCCATAAATTTCACCTTGCTTTACACTCATGCTAACATTCGAAACTGCCTCTTTTCCCCCATACGTTCGTGTCAGTTGGTGGGTCTTTACGATATGAACCATCAGACAGCCTCCCCTTTGGATTTCTTATCTATAGGGTACATGTCAGTGTCTGCTTTTTTCTTACCCGTTTCTTACATATTTCTTAAGTCGTGTAGGTGATTCGTTTCAATTTGACCGTAAACACCGTTTTTTCGTAGGGTCTGCTGTGCACATACACCGTCCCGCCCTGCGCCTCGGCCAAACGCTTCGTAATCGTCAGACCCAGCCCGCTGCCTTGATACGATTGATTGCGTGAGTCCTCCAGCGTGTACATCCGTTCAAACACCCGGTCCTGATGCAGCTCATCGATCCCTTTTCCCCGATCCCATATATCCACATATACAAATTGTTCGTCGCTTCGCAGCTCAAGTCCTATCGTCTTACCCTCGCCGCCGTGATGGATGGCGTTGGTAATCAGATTGTTGAGGATACGGTCAAGCGCCTCTTCATTCCCCCACGCCAGCAAAGGTTTATCCGGGAGGTGGATGACCACCGAAAACCCTTCAACTGACAGGATATCGTAAAAGGCTAATATATTTTTCTCGCAAATTTCGTTCATATGCACCCGGGATAGGGGAATAGGCTTGTCCCCCGATTCAATCCTGGCCAAATCGAAAAATTGCTGGATTAACCCCAACACATCATTTCCCTTGGCCTCCAGCTTGGACAGCAGCACGCTTCGTTCTTCCGGGGACATGCCCGGGTCCAGGTTCAGGATTTGAACATATCCGAGCAGAACGGTAAGCGGCGTTTTCAAATCATGGGAAATGTTCGAAATCATCCTCCGGATGGACTGCTCCATCTTCACAAAATCCGCCGCTACCTGCTGGTTATGCTCAAGCAGCCGGTTGATTTCGATCAGGAACGGAATCAATGCCGCATCATCCGTAAAAAACAGCAGCTTCTCATTGGAGCCTCCGGTGATGATTTCGTTTAATCGGCGGTGAATGGTCTCCAAACTGGAGCTTCTCTTCCGAATCGCCAGATGCTGGATGGCAATAACCGCGGCCAATACAAGGACAACGATAACCAGGACGATAACCATGTCAATGAACATCCCACTTGTAGCCAATTCCCCACAGCGTCTTGATGTAGCGGGGTTCGGAGGGATCATCCTCCAGTTTTTCACGCAAACGCCGAATGTGGACATTGATGACATTATCGTCGCCGTAATAGTTTTCCTGCCAGATGAAGCTGTACAGCTGTGCCTTGGTAAACACACGATTCGGGTTTTTAACAAACAGCTTCAGAATCTCAAATTCCTTAGCCGTCAGCTTCAAATCTGCACCATTCTTCGACGCGGCGTAATTGTCCAAATCGATACGCAGCGCTCCGATCTCAAGTACTCTGGGGATCGGGAGTGTCTTCCCGGCATCCGCGCCTGCGTTTGAATAGACCGTAGCCCGGCGGATCGCCGCTTTAATCCGGGCCGACACCTCGATCAGAGAAAACGGCTTGGCGATATAATCGTCGGCACCAAAACCCAGTCCCAGTGCTTTATCTACTTCGCTATCCTTGGCCGACATAATGAGGACCGGTACGGAGCTGATCTCCCGAATGTGCTTAATCACTTCGATGCCATCCATCTTCGGCATCATAATATCCACCATCACGATATCAAACCCACGTTTCCGGAACAGCTCCATGCCATCCAGCCCGTTAAACGCCGTCGATACCGCATACCCCTCTTTGGTCAGATAGCTCTGCAGGATTTCAACAATTTGAACATCATCCTCAATCAGCAAGATGTTGTGCGGCATGTTATGCTCCCCCTTTACTGCTATAAGGAGATTATACTTGATCGTGGGGCAAATGAGTAAGGAGCACCCTGCTTTTCCCGCGGCAGGAAAACAGGCATAAAAAAGCCGAGCAAATCCAGGAACACCCCTGGATTTGCTCGTGTTTGAAGATATTAAAGTTTTTGGCTTAAGATGTCACGATTATAGGGGTCTTTATCCAGCTAGTTGGCCAGCTCTAACATTTTCTAAATTGATTCGGAGACAATCCAGTCCGGGATTTAAAAAACTTAGAAAAATTAGCCGGATATTCGAAACCAAGCTTATATGCAATATTAGAAATCGGTTCTGAAGTACCCGATAGCAAGTTTTTTGCATGATTGATAATCTGATAATGAATATGCTCTTGTGTACTTTTTCCTGTTTCTTTCTTTAGCAGATCACTTAAATAATTTGTTGAATACCCCATTTCTTTCGCAAGCTCCTTAACACTGGGTATACCGTTCTCCCCTAGAATATGCAAGGTAAAGCTTTCTTTTAATAATTGCTCAAATCTTTCCACCACATCTTTATGAATTGTTCTTCTGGTAATAAATTGTCTCCCATAGAATCGTTGAGCATAGTTAAGCAATACTTCAAGATTGGATACAATTAAGCCCGACGAGTATATATCTATATTCTGGCTGAACTCTTCAATGAGGATATGCACTATTCTGGTTACAATTTCCTTCTCCTTCTCTGATAAATGAAGGGCCTCACTAGCTGCATAAGAAAAGAAAGAATACTCATCCATTTTGCTTCCTAATGAACTTTTTCTAATCAAATCCGGATGAAAACAGAGCATCCAGCCTTCCGAACCGCTATCACCCGGATCGTAGTCAACCGTCAACAGCTGTTCCGGCGCCACGAAGATCATGCTTCCTTCACTAAAATCATAATAGCGACGTCCATATTTGATATCGAAATTCTCACCGTTCTTTAATGATATTGTATAAAATCCGTTGATAAAGCGTCTGTTCTGGTACACCATCCCCGGTTTAAATTTATTTAGTTCTATACATGTTATCAGAGGATGTTTAGGTTTATCATACCCCAAAAACTCATGTAACGAAGAGATTGAATCAATCCTGATCATTTCGTTCATCATATCACCCTTTTATTATTACCAATAATGTGTACTCTTTGATGATTTTAATTCTTTTTGCTTTGAACAAATGCTCTGCTTTAGGTTAAAACTTAATTCCCGTCATTTCCTCTGAACGTTTCCATAATTCTCTGGAAATAGTTTCATCATAGGATAGTTTGTTAGATGTGTGTGCAACGGGATACCCTCTCATATGCATTACTCCTGATGGTCCATAAAACTCCCCGGCTTTTGCCTCTTCATCAAAAGCAGCTCTAAGGGTAGGTAAAACCCCCATATGCACACGCTGCGCAAAAAACTTATTCATTCCACTCATGAGAGCCGAGTGTCTCTGTAAGGCTGTAGCTGTCCAACCCGGATGTGCAGCCGTGATTCTTGGATGATCACCTTTTTTATTTAACCTTCTTGCAAGCTCATACGTAAAGTAAAGATTTGCTAATTTGCTGTCACCATACGCTTTCTGCGTATCATATTTTCTCGTTTCCCAGTTCAAATCTTCAAAATTGAGATTTCCCATCGTATGACCTAAACTGGATAGTACGACAATTCTTGATCCTTCTGTCTTTTTCAAAAGCGGCATGAGTAAACCAGTTAACGCAAAGTGCCCTAAATGATTGGTTCCGAACTGGTTCTCAAACCCGTCAACCGTTTTGGAGTAAGGAGGAAACATAATTCCTGCATTATTAATCAGTATATCCAACCGATCATAGTCTTCCATTAATAAATTTGCAAAAGCTCCAATAGAACTCAGATTGGATAAGTCTAATTTTCTAACGTCAATATCAGCATTTTTGAATTCCTTCTTGATTTCATGTACAACTTCTTTACCTTTATCTATATTTCTTACAGCCATAATAACCTTGGCGTTCTTACCAGCAATGACTTTTACTGCCTCTTTACCAATACCGCTCGTTGAACCTGTTACAATAATAACCTTTCCTTTTTGATCACGTATTTTGGTTGCATCCCAGTGCTGTTTACTCATTATTCGTCTCCTGCCCTTCTATCCATTTATTTGCTTCAACTCACATCGAATCATTTATTCATTACGATTAAGATACTATTGATCAACAGTTTCGTACATATACGCATCCACTGAGGATTTATCCGAATCCCTGCAATATTTGAAAATGGGAATTGTTCGTTTGACGATCAATGTATTAATTTTTTCACGGTTGAGATCAATCTCTTTTCTCATGGCTTCACGCTACAGTAGCGTTCACCTTGCACACTCTCCTTCAAATTGCAAAAAAGCCCCGATGTCAAGATCATCGGGACTTTTTTGAGCATTATTACTAAGAACAACAATCTATTTTATTTTTGAGAACTAAACTTTAATGTAATGAATCAATTGCTATCTCAACCTTCTACCTCTTACTCCACCGTAACGCTCTTCGCCAGGTTACGGGGCTTATCAACATCATGGCCCAGGGCCAGGGAGGCGTAGTAGGCCAGCAGCTGCAGCGGCACGACGGAGAGGGCCGGGGTGAGCAGGCTGACGGTGCGCGGGATACTGAATACTTGGTCCACTGCTTTGGGCAGCTCCTCGTGGCCTTCTTGGCCGAGGCCTAGGACGTGGGCGCCGCGGGCTTTGACTTCCTTGACGTTGCTGACGGTTTTTTCGAAGAGGTCCTCCTGCACCGCCAACGCGATGACCGGAACGCCTTCTTCGATCAATGCCAGGGTGCCGTGCTTCAGCTCACCCGCCGGGTAGGCTTCCGAGTGAATGTAGGAAATTTCCTTCAGCTTCAGGGAGCCTTCCAAGGCAACGGCATAATCCACGCCGCGGCCGATGAAGAACAGGTCCTTGTGCTTGGCGATTTCCTCGGCGTACACCTTGATTTCCTCGCCGCGGGCCAGGATGCTCTCTACCTGCTCCGGCAGCTGCTTCATGGCAGTAATGGTTTCGGTAATCATCTCTGCTGATTGAGTACCCAGAGTTTGCGCCAGGAACAGAGAGAACAGGGAGAACGCGATCAGCTGGGACGTATACGCCTTGGTGGAGGCTACGGCGATTTCCGGACCGGCCCAGGTGACGATGACACTGTCGGCTTCACGGGCTACTGAGCTGCCTACCACGTTGGTGATGGCCAGCACATGGGCGCCGTTGCGTTTGGCTTCGCGCAGAGCAGCCAGAGTGTCGGCGGTTTCCCCGGACTGGCTTACCACGATGACCAGAGTGTCCTTGGTGATAATCGGGCTGCGGTAGCGGTATTCGGAGGCCACATCGGTTTCCACCGGAATGCGGGCCAATTGCTCGATCATATTTTTGCCGACCAGACCTGCATGATAAGCGGTGCCGCAGGCCACGATATGAATCCGGCTGATGCCCTTGATTTGCTCGGCGGTCAGCTTCAATTCCGGCAGCTGAATGGCGGTGCCCTCGTCGTTCAGACGGGCTCCCATGGTGTCACGGTACGCCTTCGGCTGCTCGTGAATTTCCTTCAGCATGAAGTGATCGAATCCGGCTTTTTCAGCGGTAGTAATGTCCCAATCGACATGGAATAATTCCCGGGAAATAAAGTTCCCCTCGATTGTCATCAATTCGACGCCGTCTTTTGTCAGAAGAGCCATTTCGCCGTCGTTCAAAATATACACGTTCCGGGTATGCTCCAGGATCGCCGGAATGTCGGAGCCAATGAAGTTTTCCCCTTCACCTACACCGATAATCAGCGGGCTGGCCAGACGCACAGCCACCAGCTTCTCCGGCTCATATTCGGTCAGAACACCCAGAGCGAAGGCGCCGCGCATACGGGAAACGGCCTTTTGCACAGCCTTTACAATATCCCCTTCATACAAGGAAGCGATCAGATGGGCAATGACCTCTGTATCGGTTTCGGAGACAAAGTTGGCGCCACCTGCGATCAGCTCATCCTTCAATGTCATGTAGTTTTCGATGATACCGTTATGCACCACAGAAAACTTATGGGCGTTGTCCGTATGGGGATGGGAGTTTACGTCCGAGGGTTTGCCGTGAGTGGCCCAGCGGGTATGGCCGATCCCGATGGAACCGTGAAGCGGCTGCTCTCCCAGTGCGGATTCCAGCACAGCCAGACGGCCCTTGGTTTTGCGGACCTCCAGCCCGTTCGTCGTGAATACGGCTACTCCTGCGGAGTCATAACCCCGATACTCCAGCTTCTTCAGTCCTTCGATGAGAATATCCTGGGAATCCCGTTTTCCTACATAACCTACAATACCGCACATATATATTTCCTCCAATTGTTTTAAGTTTTCATAAGAGCAGAACGGAACAGACCTTCCGATGTCCTTTTTTTCGAGTAAAAGGGCATGATGAAGGCTTCCCTATACGTCCGGCTTAATCCCGAAACGGGCAGACCTGTCGTGTCTTTACTTATTCCCGTTTTTGACAATGTGAAACCAGGCTCCCCGCACGAATTTTTTTCGAGGGCGGGGGCTTACCAAACATGGCAACGCTATAAAGCACATCCGTTTCGTCACGGACAGCAAAGTCAATCTCTCTCAAGCATCCTGCTGGAATCTTGTGCGGCCGGTTGCCCGCGCCGATTTGCCTTCCAGCTTAACGGCCTGGATGCGTACTTTCCTCAGACCGGAAGGTCCCCGCCGAAAAATCCGAACACCTTCACCTCGTCAGCTTGCGCCGGTTCAAGACAGTCCAACATCGTACCTCCGCCTTACCAGATCCGACCTGCCGCGGCACCACAGCCACCAGCTCCCGGTCAAACCTGTTCTTACAAGGCTACAGCTCCGATCCTCTGCCTTCACCGCGCCCCAAGCTCTGGCGCTTTGTCCTGCAACAACCCCTACCCCCGCTTTCCTGCTGAAATGACATATAACCATCTTATTCATTTTCATATCCGGTTGCAACAACTATTTCTCCATGTAAAGCCTTTCAGCTTGGCCCATTTTCCTGGAAGCGCGTATTTCGTGCCGTCTGTTTATTTTTGCTCCTGCCCTTCAATTTTGATTATTCTTCCATTGTCGGGGGATTTGGGCATCTTTTCCGATCAAAAATGACGGTTAGGATCAATACTCACGATTTACGGCCTGCCGGACGGGAGATATGATAAGACCAGTCTTCTTATGTAACCGCTATCATTTTAAAACCATTTTATAAAGGAGGAGATGCAATTCATGAAGTTTTCAAAAGCCAAACGGTTCGTAAGCCGGCTTATGTGTGCCGCCATTCTGGGCACCACTGTTCTGGCCGGCGCTGTACCTGCCGCGACCGGCGCTGCCGGCGAAGTGGCCTATGCCGCTCCCTCTGCTCCTGCTGCCCGCACCGGGTGGAAGTTTGATTTTGGCCCTGCCGGAAAGCCCTATGGCGGTGGGTTCGTTCCGGTGGCTCCAGGCACCGCCTACACTCAGGAAGCAGGTTATGGGTTTGCCGCAGCTTTGCCTGACCGAAATGCCTACTACGATACTGCGGGAACCAACAGCACCGGCCATTTGGATGATGGATACATCAACTTCAGCGGCGCTGTTTTTTATGCGGATGTACCCAACGGCGAGTATAAGGTGACCGTCTACGGCGGTGACAACATCAACGACAAAACCCACCGCAAGAAGACCCAAATCACCCTGGAGGGGATTGCCCAAAGCCCCATTCTGGAATCCATCGGGGTGAACGTGCACCAGGAATATACCGTTACCGTGGATCACAGCGCAGGCGACCAGGACGGGCATCTGACCCTCGCCGCGGCTGCCGTAGGGAGCTATGGTTATGCTCCAATCAGTGCGATTCTCATTGAGGCGGTGAAGCCCGCCACGCCTACTATTACGAATACTACCACCGTGTCCACACCGCCCTCCGTTACGCTGACGTGGACCTCGGTTTCCGGGGCTGTCTATTATGATATTTTTCGGAACACGGTAAATGAAAACGTATACAATCCGGTTTACCGCTTGGATACCGCCGGGCTTACCCAACCGGAATGGAGCTACACAGATACAACTGCCGCCCCGGGGACCTATCAGTACCGGGTAGCAGCTGTTAACGCTCAGGGCAGCAGCTCTGAACCCTCCGCTCCGGCGCAGGCTGTGATTGAGGAACCCAGTTTTGCCAGAAGCAGCTGGAAATTTGATTTTGGCTTGTCCAGAGACGTTCCGATGGAGGGATATCTCCGTGTGCATCCCGGCACGGTGTATGCCGCTGCCACCGGATACGGCTTCGCCACCGCCATTGGCGGCGACTCCAGCGCCCGCAACCGGGGCGGCACGGACGGCGATTTCGTTCTGATTGGAGACGGCACCTTCCTGGCTGATGTCCCCAACGGAGACTACAAGGTCACCGTCAGCTCCGGGGATACCTTGGCCGGAACCAGCACAACCAGAACGGTCATTACACTGGAGGGAGCTGCGGCCGGTACGGTTCAAGCCAGACAGGCCATTACGGTCTCCTCCTTCACCACCACTGTCAGCGACGGCCAATTAACCATCGGGATCACCGGCAACCAAGCAGGGTATGTAAACAGTATTCTTGTGGAACCGCTGCCTGTGGAGATGCCTGCCGGATTGACCGTTCAGGTGCAGCAGGTGCCGCCAGCGGCCATCCTGTCCTGGACAGCAGCCGGAGGAGCCAGCACTTATACCCTCCAGCGCAAGGAAGCGGCGCAAAGCAGCTATACGTCCGTGGCCACTGTCTCCGCACCGGCCACCACATATACAGACACTGCCGTTGAGCTGGGCAAAACCTATCTGTACCGGGTGGCAGCCGTGAACGGAAGCGGACAGCTCTCCGCCTATACGGAGCCGGTTACAGCAGAGATCAGCTCTGTTGTAGCGCCTCCTGCTGCGCCCTCAGGAGTGACTGTCAGCCATGTGGGACGGGACAGCGTCCAATTGAAGTGGACGGCTTCCCCTGGGGCTGCAAGCTATAAGGTGTACAAGAGCAGCTCTGCCGGAGGTACTTTTGCCCCAATCGGGACAGCAGCAGAATTGTCTTACACCGATACGGCGGCGGATACACAGTCCGTCTGGTTCTACCGCGTAGCGGCAGTGAACACAGCCGGAGAGTCGTCTCCGTCAGCCACTGTAAGCAGCTCCATCTATACCGCGCCCCAGCCCTTGCCCGAGGGGGATGTGATCCGGTTTGATTTTGGTCCAGGTGCGCAAGCGGAGGGGTATCTGAAGGTTCAGGCCACCGCCGCCTATTCCCAGGAGCTGAAATACGGCTTTAAGGATACTTCACTGGTGACGGAAGCCGACCGGGGCATCAGCGATCCGGTGAAGTCTGATTTTGTAGCTCCGGGAGGCGCCTCCTTCCTGGTGGACCTTCCCAACGGCGATTATTCCATCAGCCTGGTGGCCGGAGATGAAACAGAAGCCAGTGCAATCAGCGTCACCGCCGAGGATATTGTGAAGGTCCAGGAAACCGCCAAAGCGGCAGGCGAATATTTGTCCATGGGCTTCAATATAGCCTTGGTCGACGGCCAGCTGAAGCTGGATTTTGCCGGGGCCGCCCCCAAACTGAACGCGTTGGTCATTACGAAGCTGGCGCCGCGGACGCCGGGAGCCAAACCCACTGTTTACCTGGCCGGCGACTCCACGGTGCAGACCTATGACTCCTACTACAGGCCGCAGGCGGGCTGGGGCCAGATGATTGCCCGTTATTTTACTGAGGATGCGGTGTTTGTCAACAAGGCCATCGGAGGGCGAAGCAGCAAGTCCTTCCTGGTTCAGGGACGTCTGGACGAGATTCTGCTGGCCATTAAACCGGGCGATTATTTCCTGATTCAATTCGGGCATAACGACGCCACCATCAGCGTGCCGGAGCGGTATGCCTCCCCGGCCGACTACAAAATGTACCTGCGCTCCTACATTGCCGGAGCGGTGCAGCGCGGGGCCACCCCTGTTCTGGTGACACCTATGGGGCGTTTCGATTACAACACAAGCACCGGCAAATTTAATGTAAGCTTCCCGGAATATGTAGCCGCCATGAAGGAGGTTGCCGCCGAAACGGGGACCAAGCTGGTGGATCTGAGCACCCGGAGTGTCGCCTACTACGATTCCATCGGCCCCGAGGGAGCCCAGTCCGTATTCCTTCATGTGCAGCCTGGCGTGTATGAAGGCGCTTATGCCAACGGCGCTGCGGACAATACCCACTTCCAGGAATACGGCGCCATCCAATTGGCCCGGCTGCTGGCGGAGGGCATCAAGGAGCTGGGGCTGCCCCTGTCAGATTATGTGAAGAATGCGGCGCCCCCCGCAGCCGTTCCTGACCGTCCCGCCGGATTGACGGCAGGCAGCGTCAGCAACTCGGGAACTATCCTGAGGTGGAATGCAGCGGAGGGAGCAGAAATTTACAAGGTGTATAAAAAATCCGCCGCCGACAGCACCTATATCCTGGCCGGAAGCTCCACCATTCCGTCCATTACCCTGGGCGGTTTAAGTGAAGGTGTCTCCTATACCTTCTATGTAACCGGTGTGAACGGCAAGGGGGAATCACTGCCCTCCGAGCCGGTTGTCATTACCACCAAGTCAGCCCAATATAAGTATGATTTCGGGCAGCAGCAGAACGGCGGAGATTCCCCGCTGGAGGACGGGTACATCCGGGTGGATCTGAACACCCTGTATAACCCCGTGCTGGGCTACGGCATTACGAACAGCTCCGGCATGATCGCCAGAGACCGGGGAACGGGCAGCAATTTGGCCCGGGACTGGCTCGGGTACTTTAATAACAATTGGGAGTTCAAAGTGGATTTGCCCAATGGCACCTATGCAGTCAAGCTTTATGTCGGGGATATGGCGGGCAGCGCCAGAACCGATGTGTCTGTGGAGGGCATCGGCTACGGCACAGTAGCAGCAGGCAAAAACTCGGTCGCCGAAAAGGTGATCAACAATATCAAGGTGCGGGACGGCCAAATAAATTTCCTGTTTGGCGGCAGCACCGGGATTGTCAACGGGCTGGAGATTACTCCCGTCATGCTGGCTCCAACCGGCTTCCGGCTGGATTCCCTCGGTTTTGAGGAGACTGAGCCCGTCATCAAGCTGGTGTGGACAGCCGCACCGGACGCAGCAGGCTACCGGATTTACCGGCAGATTCAGGACGGATCCGGCAAGGCAGTGGCGTTGGGCGATACCACTGAAACCTTCTTCACCGACCGTACGGCGGATATCGGAACCGATTATCTGTACACCCTTTGCGCTCTGGATACCATCGGCTCAGAGTCGCTTCCCTCCGATCCCGTGGCAGTATCCACCATTGATCCCAATGTGACTCCCCCTGCAGCTCCGGAGGGGCTTACAGTCGGCCAGATTGGGAAGCAGGAGCTGGCCCTCTCCTGGAATGCCGTGAGCGGCGCCCAGCTTTACCGCATCTACCGGGCAGAAAAGGCAGACGGTCCGTACCGGCTTGTCGGCTCCACCCGAACAGCCTCCTACACGGATACTGCCGTGCTGACCACCATCAAGTATTATTACAGGCTGGGAGCCGTCAATACCGGGGGACAGTCCCCCTTGTCCATCATCCTGGACACTCCAGCTGTCACTGTGCTTTCGCGTCAGATGGAATATCTGGACCGCAGCCTGGTGGCCATCCAGACCGATAACGGGGTATACCTGGGCTGGAAGCTTCTGGGGACCGACCCGGATACAGTTGCCTTTAACCTGTACCGGGATGGCGTTAAGCTGAACCCGGAGCCGCTCACAGGGGCTACCAATTATGTGGATGCCTCCGGTACGGGGCAATCCGTTTACAGTGTGAGGATGGTAATGAACGGCCAGGAATCCGCCGCTACCAGCTCCACGGCAGCCGTATGGCAGCAGAATTATCTGTCCATTCCGCTTCAGAAGCCCGCTGACGGGGTGACCCCCAGCGGTGAGCCGTATACCTACAGCGCAGGCGATGCCAGCGCAGGGGACCTGGACGGCGACGGCAAGTACGAGATTGTGATGCTGTGGAGTCCGTCCAACGCCCATGACAATTCCCAGGCGGGTTACACCGGCAATGTGTATATGGATGCCTACAAGCTGGACGGCACCCGCCTGTGGCGGATGGATCTGGGTGTGAACATCCGGGCCGGAGCCCACTATACCCAATTCCTGGTGTACGATTTTGACGGCGACGGCAAGGCCGAAATTGCCTTCAAAACCGCCGACGGCACCATAGACGGCCAAGGCCGGGTGATCGGAGACGCAAGCGCCGATTACCGCAACAGCAGCGGCTATATTCTGTTGGGCAATGAATATTTGAGCGTATTCGAGGGGTTGACCGGCAAGGTGCTGGATACCGTGGATTACACGCCGGCCCGGGGTGATGTCAGCTCCTGGGGCGACGGCTACGGCAACCGGGTGGACCGGTTCCTGGCCACAGTGGCCTATCTGGACGGGGAGCGGCCGAGTATGGTGTTCTCCCGGGGCTATTATGACCGCACCGCCTTAACCGCCTACAATTTCCGCGACGGCAAAATCTCCATGCTGTGGAAATTCGATACGCTGGATGAGGAGAACAACCTGCCCCAATACAAGGCCCAAGGCAATCACAATATCAGCGCGGGCGATGTGGACGGGGACGGCAAGGATGAGATAAACTTCGGCGCTATGGCCTTCGATGATGACGGCACGGTGCTGTACACCACCGGTCTGGGTCATGGGGATGCCCACCATTTCGGCGATCTGGACCCGCTGCGGCCCGGCCTGGAGCTGTTCGATGTCCACGAGCATACGGATTCCCCTTACGGCATGGAGCTTCGCGATGCTGCCACCGGTGAGATTATCTGGGGTATCAAAACAGGCATCGATACCGGCCGGGGATTGTCCGCCGACATTGATCCCAACTACCCCGGCGAGGAATTCTGGAGCGCCACCATTACCAATGCCGAGCAGGTTCAGGTCACCGGCCTGCATAGTACCTCAGGCGAGCTGATCAGCCAGACTATTCCCACCTCCACCAATTTTGCCATCTGGTGGGACGGCGATCTGCTGCGGGAGCTGCTGGATGCCAACCGCATTGACAAGTGGGATTATGTGAACAAAAAAACGGATAACCTGTTCACGGCCGTAGGCGCCTCCTCCAATAACGGCACCAAGTCCACCCCCGCCCTGCAGGCCGATCTGCTCGGCGACTGGCGGGAGGAGGTCGTCTGGAAGGCAGCCGACAGCTCAGAGCTGCGGATTTATTCGACAGTTGCGGAAACCACCTACCGGATTCATACGCTGATGCATGACCCCATCTACCGGACAGGGGTGGCCTGGCAGAATGTGGCCTATAACCAGCCGCCGCACACCGGATTTTATCTGGGGGCCGGGATGGAAACACCGGCGAAGCCCAACATCTATTACGCCCATGAGCCTACACCTCCCGCAACCGCTCCAACAGTTACCCTGGAGGGGGCCGACCTGACCAAAGCGGGTACGGATTATACCCTGACCCTGCGGGTAGCCGGTGCCGCCGGAATCCAGGCTGCGGATATTACGCTGGTTTATGATGCCGCTACCTTTACGCTGACGGGGGTATCCCCGCTGCTCCCGTCCCTTCAGATTGCGGACCGTACGGAAGCGGCAGGCACCATCCGCCTGAAGCTGGCCAGCCTGGGAGCGCAGAATGCTGTGAACGGGGAGGCGGCGCTGGTGGCCTTTACCTTCAGTGCCAAGGGCTCCTCGTTAGCAGTGGCAAACTTCACCGCGTCCTCCGTATTCGCCAATGCGGAAGGCAACGAGGCTTCCGCCGCTCCTGCAACCAAAACGGTTACTGTTTCGGCTATTGACCGGTCCGTGCTGCAGGCTATGGTCGAGAATGCGGCCGGTCTGCTGGAGCAGGCTGTGGAGGGCTACGAGAACGGGCAATACATCCTTGGGGCCAAAACGAACCTCCAGGCCGCCATCAGCTCCGCCCAGGCTGTTCTCGCCAACAATGCCGCCGGCCTTCAGGAAATCATCGCCGCAGCGTCCAGTCTGGATGCCGCCACCCAGGCCTTCGCCGGGAAGCGCATTCTGCCTGCTACCGGCGACATCTCCGGGACCAATGGGCTGCCTGACGGCAAAATTAGCATCGGCGATCTGGGCTACCTGGCTGCACGTTACGGCATGAAGGCAACCAGCCCGGAGTGGTCGCAGGCCCAACGGGCGGATATTAACGGCAACGGTGAAATTGACCTGTACGACCTGGCCTTTGTCGCCAAACGGATTCAGTAATATTAGCTTTGCATCAGACGGGGAGGGTTGACGCCCTCCCTGTTTTACGGGGTGATTCTATCTATGGGGAAAACATGGGCAAAGCTGCTGCTCGCTCTGATCATAGCGCTGGGTAGCTGGGGTTTGGGAGCAGCACCCGGCATGGGGGTGAAGGCAGCGGAAGCAGGGAGTCCTACCTTCCGGCTTGTGCCAGAGCAAGGCACCACCGTCTATACCGGCATGAATACCGTGCTGCGCCTGGAGGGAGTGAATATGCAGGATGTATTCTCCTTCGAGGCTGTACTGGCTTATGATCCGGCTGATATCCAAATTGTCAAAGCAGCCGGAACTCTGGAGGGCGGCCTGTCTCCCGAATTGATGAACCAGAACGGCAAGGCGGTGTTCGCCTTTACGAAAACCGGGAATACGTCCGGGGTGAGCGGCACGGCTCCCTTAGCCGCCTTTACGGTTCGCAGCCTTCAGGAAGGCAAATCGGAGATTCGGCTGCTTTCGCTTAAGATCATTAACTCCTCGCTCACCAAGGAGGAGCTTTATGAGGGGAATCAGGTGGAGTTGACGGCAATCAAGCGGGAGGAGGACACGCCGGATAGTCCTGGTGAATCTGTTGCGCCGCCAGTTGTTTCTCCAGGTGCGGGTGATACGGCTGGAATCAAACGCGGCCCGGATGAGTCGCAAGGTCCTTACCGCAGAGCAGCGTTCCTGCTGGCGGAGGAATGGCTGAAGCAGCAGAGCAGTTCGGGTTCGGCAGCTCCCCTGGTCATCCGCCTGCCGGATGCCGGGGCCGTAAACGGCTATACCCTGAGCTTCCCCGCCTCCTGGATTAACGGAGCAGCGTCCGGCAGACCGCTGCAGATCGAGTCGGCTTATGGCACAGTGACCCTGCCACCGGACATGCTGGGCACCACAGGAGTTCCTTCGGCGAAGACTGCCTCCTTCTCCCTGACGCGGCTTCTGCCCGAGCATATTCCCGCTTTGGCTCAAAATGCGGTAGCCGGGTATCCCACCTACGGGCTGGAGCTGGCTGTGGACGGGAAGGCATTAAACTGGAGCAATACTTCGGCTCCTGTAACCGTGGCACTCCCCTACACACCGACTGGGGCAGAAGTAGCCCACCCGGAGAGCATCATCATCCGGTACGTGGATGAACAAGGGGCCGCTTCCGTTGTACCCAGCGGACGTTATCATGCCGCCTCCGGGCAGATTGTGTTCCGGGCTACCCACTTCAGCCTCTATGCCGTCGGCTTCAAGGCGGTGGCCTTCCGGGATCTGGACAGCGTGGAATGGGCCCGGCCGGCTATTGGCGCCCTGGCGGCACGGGACATCCTGAACGGCACCGGGCACGAGCTGTACAGCCCGGAGCTCCCGGTGAAGCGCGGCGACTTCGTGAAGCTGCTGGCGGGCGCGTTAGAGCTGTCCGCCCCGGGGCAACAGCAAACGGCGGACTTCGCCGATGTGGAGGCGGGCAGCTACTACTACTCCTCCATCAAACTGGCCCGCCAGTTAGGGATAGCCGAAGGCGGCCCGGACAACCGGTTTCTGCCTGAGGCCGCTATTACCCGGCAGGATGTGATGGCCTTGATGGACCGGGCTCTGCGGCTGACCCGGCCTCAGGTGAGCTCCGCGGCGGCGCCCGCTTCCGCCCTCCAGCCCTTCGCGGACCGGGAGGTGCTGGCGGACTATGCCGCCCCTGCTGCTGCCCGGCTGATCAGCCTGGGCTATATCCAAGGCTACGGAGGCAAGCTCCATCCGCATCAGCCCATGACCCGGGCGGAGGCTGCCGTTCTCATCGACGCTATCCTAAAATAAACATCGTCCACCCCGCAGCGCCCCGCCTGCCATCATGAAGTTCATGGGCGAGGAATGGCTGGGGCTGAAATAGGCTGCTGGAGAGTACTGATTGTTTCCATGTAGCCCCATCTCCTCAACACACACAAAAAAGCAGCTTCTTCGTCATGAAGAGGCTGCTTTTTTTGTGTGCCGTGTGCCGTTTGTGCCGTGTGCCGATACGGCACTTCCGTGTAACAAAGCATGTTGGCGCAAATAACTGCGGCGGTCCGACCATGGCGCATTAGCGTTGGGCACTGGTGTTGGATACTGGTGTAGGCGTTGGTGCGGAGCAGAAATGGGTCATGACCTTGGGCCCCTGGCGCTGAACAGAAATGGGCCTTACCCATGGCGCTTACGGACAGGAAAGCCGTTATTTAGCACAATTGCAGCTCTTTGCCGATCTTGCGGACCCAAAGGACGCTATTGCCTGCCTTTCCGCGCCAAACCAGCTCTGTTCCACCAAATAGCGGATCTCCTGTCCGTAAGGCTGAAGAAACACCGTTTTTTCAGCCAATAAGAGCTTCTGGGTCCGTAAGAATCCACCATAACCTAGCAACCCCACCGCCATAAAACAACCGGAAGCAGCTGAGCAGTTTCGATCTTTGCCGCAGCCGCTTCAACCTTTTTCTGCTGGCAGCAGCGCCTCAATAATTAAACCAGCTCCCGCTGCACAACCTCAACAATCTGGTTCACATAGGCTTCCACCTGATGCTTCTCGGGTCCCTCCGCCATCACGCGGATGAGGGATTCGGTACCTGACGGGCGGACCAACACACGGCCGTTGTCCCCAAGCTCCCGCTCCACAGCGGCAATGGCTTCATCGATGGCGGTATTGCCCTTGTACTTGCTCTTATCCGCCACCCGCACATTCACCAGCACCTGCGGGAATTTGCGCATGGCTGCCTTCAGCTCGGACAGCTTCTTGCCGGATTTCACCAGGGTATCCACCAGCTGCAGAGCAGTCAGAATGCCGTCTCCGGTTGTATTGTAGTCCAGGAAAATCACATGCCCGGACTGCTCGCCGCCCAGGTTGTAGCCGCCGCGGCGCATTTCCTCCATGACATAACGGTCGCCTACCGCGGTTTGCACTGCATTCAGCCCCAGCTTCTCTATTCCCTTGAAGAAACCGATGTTGGCCATTACGGTAGTAACCACAGTGCTGTGATTCAGCCGCCCGTCCTTGTTCATGGCATCGCCGCAGATAGTGAGAATATAGTCACCATCCACCTCTTGGCCCTGGTCGTCGATGGCAATCAGGCGGTCGGCGTCCCCGTCGAAGGACAGCCCCAGATCTGCTCCATGACGGCGGACCTCCTCAACCAGTGCTTCCGGGTGAGTGGAGCCGCAGCCATCGTTAATGTTCAGGCCGTTAGGCGTAGCACCCGTGGCAATGACCTCTGCACCCAGCTCCCGAAATACCCGGGGAGCCAGCTCATAAGCGGCACCGTTGGCGCAATCCAATACGATCTTCAGGCCTGCGAAGGAAGAGGTTACCGTTTCCTTCAGGAACTCCAGGTAAGCCAGCTTGGCTTCCGGTTCTTCTGAAACGGTGCCCAGATCGGCACCGATGGGACGGGGCAGCTCATCCTTTTCCGCATCCATCAAAGCTTCAATTTCCAATTCGGTATCATCCAGCAGCTTGTAGCCGTCGCCGCCGAAGAACTTGATGCCGTTATCCTCTACCGGGTTATGGGAGGCGGAGATCATGACACCCGCATCCGCTCCCAGCTTCCGGGTCATATATGCAACGCAGGGGGTGGAAACCACACCCAACCGGATGACATTGGCGCCAATGGACAGCAAACCCGCCGTCAGAGCAGCCTCCAGCATCAGCCCGGACACCCGTGTGTCCAATCCGATCACAATTTTGGGATGCCGGGTTTGTCTGGTTAACACATAACCGCCGCAGCGTCCAATCTTATAGGCAAGCTCCGGTGTCAATTCCTGATTGGCAATGCCGCGTACTCCATCGGTGCCGAAATATTTCCCCATTTGAATTCTTCTCTCCTTTATGTGTCTGCAACTTGCAGGTAAGCCCAGATGTCATTACGTTATGCTGCCGGGCGGCGGCTGGTGACCGCTGCGCCCATTTTGCGCCCGGCCTGTGCCCACCGCTCTAGGGCGAAGCCGACGCAGCCCCGGTTGCGTGCGGAGACGCAGCGGGAGACGGTGAGACTGTAGCCGAAGGCTGAACAGAAGCCGAAGCCGGCACATCCGTCGGCGGCGCCGTGGTCTGAACAGGCGTTGGGGTAGGCGTCGGCGTGGGTGCCGGAGAGGTCTCCGGTCTGGCCTTGGCCGTAACCTCCACCGCCGCCTTGGTGCCGTCCAGCCGCTTCACGAATTGCGGCAGGCTGACGTTGATGGGCAGCTCATAGCTGCCTGCGCTCAGATTGCCGACATTGGCCTGAGCCGTTACATCCTGAAGCCGCAGGCGTTCGATAATGGCGGGCGCTCCTTCCACGGTGATGCTCACCAGTCCGCTGGCGGGAGCGGTCAACCGGACGTCCACATTGGCGGGCGGCGTGCTTAAGGTAAGGGGGATACCCTCCAGTGTTTTCGTTACGGAGGGAACCACCGTCACCTTCACCTCCAGCTTGGCAGGCTCTACCCTAAGCGACTTGTTCTTCACAGGAATCTCCAGGGAGAACACCTTGTCTTCCCTAAGGCCGTTCAGGTCAATTTCCACACCGTCATAAAACTCCATTTTGTCGAGAAGATCCTGTGTTCCATACACGTTGACCTGCTCCACACTCTGCGCGATAGCGGAGACGGCATAACCCGACGCAGGCTGGCCGGTCCACTTGATCTGCAGGGGCATGGCCTTCACCGGCAGGGTAATTGGCACCTCCACCTCCAGTACCGGCGGGCTGATGGTGCCCTTCACCTCATTGCCGGCTTTATCGTAAGCGGTGAGCTTCACCTTTTTGACCACGTTCTGATTGGCTCCGTCGACGCTGATGGTCGCTCTGGCGGATTCAGCGCCTTCAATCTTGCTGGCCGGTCCGGAGATATAGACCCGGTTGGGGTTCATAACAGGCGTTCCGGCCCGGAAGCCTGCGGCAGGCTGACCGCTCAGGTCAATCTGCACGGGAACCTCCTTCATCTTCTTCTCTTCCATAACCACCTTGACCTTGTTGGGCACAATCTCCAGGGTAACGCCCTTCAACAGCTCGGATTCCGTGGTCACCGGAAGCTCGTAGGTACCCGCCGTCAGCTTGCTCAGATCAGTCACCAGCTTGAAATTACCGGGGTTCATCTGCTTGATCTTGGCGGCGTCCCCCTTCATGGTGACGGTTACCTCCGCCGGCTCAATGGAGACAATGCTGTACTGCGCCTCATCATAGAGGGCCTGTACCATCACATTGGTTACGGTGTTCTTGGAATCTGTGGCCGATACCGACGTATTGGACTGCACATCCAGATGGACCACCACCCACAGCAGTACGCCGATACAAAGCGCCAAAATCCGGACAAAATTGGTATTGCTCAGCCATTTATCCAATGGAGCCACCGCCTTTCCGCTTCCAGAAGGGAGTTTTCTCCCCCGGCTGGCTCTTGGGAGGCCGGAGCTCCGCATACAGCTTGGAAATCAGCGACTCCTCCCCGATATCCCGTACGATCTGGCCGTTCAGTGCCAGGGAAATCTGTCCTGTCTCCTCGGAGACAATCACCGAAATCCCGTCGGACACCTCACTAAGGCCAATCCCCGCCCGGTGCCGGGTTCCCAATTCCTTGCTGATAAACGGATTCTCGGACAAGGGCAGGTAGCAGCCTGCAGCCATAATCTGGTTCTGGCGGATAATCACCGCCCCGTCATGCAGCGGGGTATTGGGGATGAAGATATTGATCAACAGCTCGGAGGAAATATCGGATCGAAGAGGAATGCCGGACTCGATATAATCCGTCAGGCCCGTCTCCCGTTCGAAGACGATGAGCGCGCCGATTTTGCGCTTGGATAAATGGTTTACTGTTTTGACGATTTCACCGATTCTTTGGTTCACTGCATGCTCCTCATCGGAGGCGGTGCGGGAGAAAAGCTTACCCCGTCCCAGCTGCTCCAATGCGCGCCTGAGCTCCGGCTGGAAGATGATGATGAGAGCCATCACCCCATAGGTGAACATCTGGTTCATCAGCCATTGCAGCGTATTCAAATTAAACAGAAAGCTCAGGGCCCACGCCAGCACCACCACAAAAATCCCCTGCAGCAGCTGGATGGCCCGGGTGCCGCGGAGGACCAGAATTAATTTATAGATCACATAACTGACGATCAGTATGTCGATGATTTCCTTGATTGATCCCCTAAAGGTGAGATCGCTGAATATGTCCATATATTTGGCATCCCCCGAGGTCCTTATCTCTTTGACAAAACGGGCCTGCAGCCCTCATTTCATCATAACAAATTTTCAAACAAAAAACCTCCCCTTCATAAAAATCTAAGGGAAGGTTAATCATTTTCTTTACGTCTTCACGGGGTCACCCAAGAGAAAACCTCATTGACCTTGTACCAAATCCACTCCAGTGTCTCGTCCACTGAATTTACATGACCGGAAATATAAGCGGTGGAGGCCAGATTATAGCTTCCGTCGATCACCGTTACATTCCCATCCACACTGCCGTCCACCTGAACTTTTCCCCGCTTCACTGTCAGATCTCCCTGGACGGTATGCCCTTGGGGGATGATGACGGTATCTCCTTGAATGACTACCTGATCCAGACTGGCGCCTTTAACCACCATGTCCTTATCCTGATCCCACAGCGACAGGAAGCTTGTAGCCATCACCAGCAAAAAAACCGAAGCCACCGACAGAGCCGGATGTGTGCGGAGCCACTTAAGCCAGCTCTCGCGCCGCTTCTTCTTGACTGGGATATTGCCCATAATCCGGGCTGTCAGATCGGAGGGAACCGGTGTCTTGGGCAACAAACGGATACAGGCCTCCGTTTGCTCCATCTGCTTGAACAGCTTGTTGCAGTCCGGACAGATCAGAAGATGCTTCTTCAGCTCCACTGCGTCTGCCCCTTCAAGATCTCCGTCCAGGTATTCATGTATCAGAGGAAGGGCATCGGAACATTGCATCGTTAAGCCTCCCCTTTCCATAACTCGTCTGGTTGACAATGTATCATACGTATTGTTGATTGGGTTGGTTTCATTTTTAATGGCCGCCTCCGAATTCAGGCTCAAGCTTTTTTCGCAGGAATTCCCGTCCCCGGTGAACCCGGGTTTTAACTGTAGTGACGGGCATCCCCAGCACATCCCCGATTTCTTGAAGGGACATGTCATGGAGATAGCGCAGAATCACCACGGATTTATATTTTTCAGGAAGGGTTTCGATCGCACCGCGGATCTGGTCCTGCGTTTCCGAAAGCACAATCTCCTCCTCGGGGGTGTCCTGGTCGCTCTTCAGAAGCGAATACCAGTCCGTCCCGTCCCCCTCCGGCATCTCCGCGTCCAGCGAATAAGTCGGCTTGCGCTTGCGCAGACGGTCGATGCAGAGATTGGTGCCAATCCGGTAGATCCAGGTGGAAAATTTCTGGTTTTCGTCATAGCGGTCCAGATTCATGTAGACCCGCAGGAAAGTATCCTGCGTTACGTCCTCCGCTTCCATGGAGTTGCTCAGCATCCGGTAGCCAAGATGATAGATTTTGTCTTTATACATCTCCACCAGCTCTTCAAAAGCCTGTCTGTCCCCATTGCGCGCCAGTCTCACCAGCCGCGCCTCTACGTAGTTCACAAAAACTCCTCCACCCGGCTATACCCGAGATCCTCATCTCTCCAGTTATGACAAGGATTTCGCGCCGCCTTCTGTATGTTTGAGCTCGGACAGGGCGATCCCTGCCAGTATGAGCCCCATGCCCAGCCATTGAATGCCGGTAATGCTCTCACCCAGGAGCAGATAGGCTCCGATGAGTGCAACCGGCAGCTCCGTCGCCCCCGCCATCGCTGCAAGCGATGCTCCCGTGCGGGGGATGCCAATGAGAAACGCCACTGTCGGAATCACCTGTCCCAGGAGTCCCAGCCCCAGACCCCACATCACGAGGGAGCCTGTATCAGGGGCGCCGCCAATCAGGAAAACCGGCGGATAGAACAGATAGATGACGATAAGCCCGGCAGTCAGCATCCAGGCCGACTTCAAAAAAGGATGCTGTTCCGATTCCACCCGTCCCGCCAGAAACAAGAACAGGCTGTAGGTGAAACCCGAGGCCAGACCAAAGAGAATCCCGCTCACGCTGAACCGGGACCAATCCGCGGACAACAGATTCACGGACAGGATGGTGCCGGCCATCACCACGGCAATTGCCCCGCCCTGGTAACGGGTTGGCCACTTCCGGTCAGCAATACATTCCATTACGATGGTAATCCAAGTAAACTGAAATAGCAATACAATTGCCAAAGAAGCGTCCAATTCCGACAAAGTTCGATTATAAAAAATAGTCGTAAGGGACAAGCCGCTCATGCCGATGAGTGCTTGTTTGATCCAAGGGCCGGTAAACGGGCTCTTACGTGCGTCTGGCGTCACCAGAACCAGCAGCCACATAATAAGCGCTCCCATAGTAACCTGGGCGGAGGTGACATTTCCCTCGCTGATGCCATCCGCAAACGCCAGCTTAATCACCGGCGAAAGCAGCCCGTAGCTGGAAGCCCCAACTACGATACAGAGAATCGCCACCCATTTATACGAAAACATCGTTTTCATCCGATTGACGGGCTCCTTCATATAAAATGTAACCTGCGCTGCTCCGTTACGGAACTCACAAGCGCACAATGCCGCCGAAATAGCCCCTCGCCCGATTTTAACGGAACTCAGGGACTCTTAGCCCCCCCCAAAACCGACGCTTCTTAATTTTAACGGAACTCAGAAGCTCTTAGAAGGCTAATGCAGCCTGCAATTGATGCTTTTGGCGGTGTAAGAGTCGCTCAGTTCCGTTACAGCAGGAAATTACCTTTTTTTACGTTCTAAGGTCCTCCTGGTTCCGTTACGAAACCACATCTCCTGCCCGCACTCTTTTGGCTTTACTCTCCTGCTGCATTCTTTCAGTTTTATTCTGTTACTCGTACTCTTTTGGCTTTATTCTGTTGCCTGCACTCTCCTGCCTGAACTCCCCCACCTTCACTCCCGCGCCGCTCCCGCCTTCAGACAAAAAACCGGGGCCCTATAAGGTATATGATCCTTAAGGTCCCCGATTTACAAACTTCCTATTAGTTATGACACTGGTTTATAACATCAGCCCGTATTCCGCAGCCCCGCGGCAATACCGTTGATGGTCAGCAGCACCTCACGGATCAGCCGTTCGTCATCTGCACCGCGGTCACGGCAATCCCGGAGCTCCGTCAGAAGCAGCACCTGCATATAGCTCATGGGATCCACATACGGGTTGCGGAGCTTGATGGACTCCTGAAGAATCGGCACATTATCAAGGATTTCCTTCTGGCCGGTAATCATCAGAATCAGCTCGGAGGTCAGCTTGAACTCGTCGCTGATCTCCTGGAAGATCCGGTCGGCAATCGTCCGGTCCTTCACCATCTTGCCGTACTCCCGGGCAATATTCAGATCCGCTTTAGCCAAGGCCATCTGGAGATTGTCGATGGCGGTCCGGAAGAAGGACCACTTGGCGTACATTTTCTGCAGCTGCTTCATGTTCTCGGCCTTGCCCCTGTAATAGCTGTTCAGGCCGCTGCCCGCTGCATACCAGGCCGGGAACAGATAACGGCTCTGAGTCCAGGCAAACACCCAGGGAATGGCCCGCAGATCCTCGAACCGGTCGCTGTTCTTCCGCTTCGACGGACGGGAGCCAATGTTCAGCTCACCCACCTCGGGCAGGGGTGTAGACTCCCGGAAGAACGCCATGAAGTCAGGGTCTCCGAAGACCAGCTCCTGATACTTCTTCAGGGAGGCGTCGGAAATTTCTTTCATGATGGTTTCGTATTTGTACTCGTGAATGTCGCTTTGGGGATGGCGGGACATCACGGCAGCCGTCAGAAGCGCCCAGGTGGCCTGCTCCAGGCTCCGGTAGGCGATGCCCTTCATAGAGTACCGCTGAGAAAGCACCTCGCCCTGCTCGGTAATCTTAATGCCTCCGCCGATGGTTTCGGGAGGCTGGGCCAGAATGCTGCGGTTAAGCGGCATACCGCCGCGGCCTAAGGCTCCGCCGCGGCCATGGAAAAACTTCAGCTTCACGGAGAATGCACGGGCCATCTCGGTCAGATCCTTCAAGGCCAGACGCAGCTCCCAGTTGGCGGTAAGCGCACCGCCGTCCTTGTTGCTGTCGGAGTAGCCCAGCATGATTTCCTGCTGGTTGTGAGTGCTGGCCACCGCATCCCGGTAAGCGGGAATGGCGAACAATGTAGCCATAATGGCAGGTGCGTCGTGCAGATCGTCGATGGTTTCGAACAGGGGCACCGGCTGCAGGGTACAGATCAGATTGCCTTCCTTATCCCTGCGGTACAGCCCAACCTCCTTGCTGAATACCATCACCTCCAGCAGGTCGCTGGCGCTTTGGGTCATGCTGATCAGATAGCTTTTGATACAATTGACGCCGAATTCCTTCTGGGCTGCCTGGACGGTACGGTACACATTCAGGCATTCCATGGTGGATTCGGAATATTCGAAGTAAGGGGAGGTTATGGGGCGCGGGTCGTTCAACACCTCTGTCAGGAGGGCTACCTTCTCGTCCTCGGGCAATTCCCCGTATTGATCCGTTAATCCGATGATTCTAAAAATCTCGGAGATGGCATTCTCATGCTCCTTGCTGTGCTGGCGGATATCCAGCGTGCTCATATGGAAGCCGAACAGCTCCACCTGCCGGATGAGCTTGCGGATGAACCGGTCGGCAATCTGTGCCGCATAATGGCTGCGCAGGCTGCGGTCCACGATCCGCAGGTCGCTGATGAATTCATCGGGAGACCAATAACGGGCGGAAGGGTTATGAAAATGAGGATTCCCCGTGTTCTGCACCTTTTCCAGCATGTAGGTCAGCTTGACCCGGTAAGGCTCCTTCTCATTCCTCCAGGCATCCTCAATATCCAGATCCATACAATCCCGCTCGTCCTCGATGGACTTCAAGAGCTCATCGGTCACCTGGACAATGCTGGTGCTGAAGCTCATATAGTTCAGGGCTTCCCGGAGGGATTCCTCATACTTCTGAAGGGCCAGTCCCCGGTGCATGCCCAAGGCCTCGAAGGTCACATTGGAGGTAACCGATGGATTGCCGTCCCGGTCGCCGCCGATCCAGGAGCCGAAACGGAGGAAGGTCGGAACATGCCAGGATTGGTCGGGGTAATATTTCTCCAAACATCGTTCCAATTCGGCATAAACCTCCGGCAGCACGTCACAGAGGGTTTCGTCAAAATAATACAGGCCGTTGCGCACCTCGTCGAGCACCGTAGGCTTCCGGTCGCGGAGCTCATCGGTTTGCCACAGCGCCAGAATCTCTCCGTGGAGACAGCTGCGCAGCTGCTCCCGCTCCCGGTAGGTGAGCATCGGATTGTCCAGCTCCATCATCTGGTCGGCGATCCGGTGGTGGATATCCAGCACGGCCTTGCGGGTCGCTTCCGTAGGATGCGCCGTCATCACCAGCTCCAGGGAGATGCCCTCCAGAATGTCCTGGATCTCCTCCGCGGTAATATCGCGGATCTGCAGCTCCTTGATGATGCTCTCAATGGAGCCGGGCTGGATGGTTTCCCCGGCGGTGCGGTCATAGTCGCGTTTCCGCCGGATGCGGTGGTTCTGCTCGGCAATATTCACTAGTTGAAAATAGATGGCGAACGCCCGGATTACCTGATGCCGGATCACTGGGCTTAAGCTGTGAATCGTCGACATGTACTCCTTATAAATATCCGAGTCATAAGCAAGCCGCATGGATTTGCTCATTTCCCTGATTTTCTCCACTACATTCAACAATTCCTCGCCGCCTTGGCCCACCAATACCTCACCCAGTATATTCGCCAGAAAGCGGATGTCCCGCCGCAGCAGATTATTGCTGGTTCCTTTGGCAGCCAATATGTATTCCGACATGCTCCTCACCCCGTTAGCCTAAATGGTTCTACACCGGTCTGTATTAATCACTCTTTATCAGACTCAAAACTTAGATTAGTTTATTTTATCACAGCTGATCCGAATAAATATAGAGGGAATGTAATAAAAAATTCGGATCTTTCAAACAAATCACCCAATCTGCCGCCTGCAAAAATTGCTTTTCATACAAAAATAGCACGCGCGATTCCGTCTGTCAAAATGATTTTTGTTTTTTGGGGATGGAAATTTGTCCCCTGGTAGTAGTCATATCCGAATTGGACGGTAGAATGGCTGCAGGCTGCTCCTCCTCAGATCGACTTTCTGGTGTTTACTCGTATGGTTGACCGAGATCCGCCCAACCCAACTCCTCGGCCGAGATTGATACGAAAGCGCCCCGTCTGCCCCGGTATTTTCGTTGATGGTGATGGTCCCGCTGGACCATGGGTGATTCTAACGGACCGACGATCCCTTATTTGGGCAAAATTCTTCTTTTTCGGGTTTTCGCGGACAGAGGGGACGTTATTTGCACCCGTTACCTTAGTCGAGCCTGCATGTAGAAGAATAACGGCCTCCCAGTCCGCGAAAATGAAAAACCGCCAATTTTACGCCCTTTAACGGCCTCTCTGTCCGTTAGCATACCCTTCAGTAGGACATTTGCAGGCACAAAAAAAGAGAACCGTCCTCCATCAGCGGAAAACAGCTCTCTTCTCGTTTTTGTTCCTGCACAACATACGCTCGACTCCGCCGCCAGACAGGCGGTGGGCACACTCCCTTATCTGCCCCGCCAGACAGGCGGTGGGCACACTCCCTTACCGGCCCAGCCCGCCTGCCGCCAGCAGCTCACGGCTGACGACCGTTTGCTCCGCAGCATCCTCCCGCGCCAGCTCAAACGGCAGGCACAGAGGAACACCCGTCCGCGGATCGGAGATAATGTCCGCTTCAATACCGAAGACCAGACGGAGCACATCGCGGGTCATGACCTCCGTAGGTGTGCCCTGGCTGACCACCTTGCCAGACTTGATGGCCACCATATGGCCCGCATACCGGGTAGCGTGATTCAGGTCGTGAACCACCATTACGATGGTTCTGCCCTCCTCCTGATTCAGCTTCTGCAGGAGCTTCAGCACCTCCAGCTGATGCCCCATGTCCAGGAAGGTGGTGGGTTCATCCAGGAACAGAATATCCGTCTGCTGCGCCAGAGCCATGGCAATCCACGCCCGCTGCCGCTGGCCCCCGGAGAGTTGGTCTACCGGCCGGTCGAAGAAATCCTCCATAGCCGTCACCTGAATGGCCCAGCGGATAATATCCCGGTCCTCCCGGGTTTGGGTGCCGAAGCCCTTCTGATGGGGAAAACGCCCATACCCTACCAGCTCGCCCACCGTCAGACCGTCCGGAGCTACCGGATTCTGCGGCAGAATAGCCAATTGCTTGGCCACATCCTTGGTGGATTGCTGGTGGATGGCCTTGCTGTCCAGGAACACACTGCCCTTGCGGGGCTTCAATATCCGGGACATGGTCTTCAGGATGGTGGACTTCCCTGAGCCGTTGGCTCCTACCAGGGCAGTGATCTTGCCGGAGGGAATGGAGAGATTCAGATCCTCCACGATCAAGCGGCTTTCATAGGCGATATCCAGTTGCTGGGTAAACAAACGATCCTTCATATAATGCGTCCCCTTTCGTCATGGGATGTGGATAAAACAACCCGGATGCCTTTGGCAATCAGCGCGGGTATCACCGAAACATGACCGTCTCCTTCAAATGTGCCAAATGTGGTCTCAAGCCCCTTGGGAGGCCTGGAGGTAAGCCGCTCTGCCATCTCCGCCGCGTTCTCCCACATCCGGCTCCGATGCCCCTTCTCCAGCTCTCCGATGCCGATCAACAACTGAACGGGAGGCGCAGCGCCGCCACCGCCTGGCGCTGCCTCCTCCGCCTGCTGCCGGAAAATCTCCTCTTCCTGAAGCAGCACCCGATCCGCCCACCAGATGGAGGGGCTGCCGGCTACATAAGCGGCGAATGCTCCCCTCCGGGTGAACAGCGCGTGCAGCGCCAGGAAACCGCCCAGAGAATGCCCGAACAACGACTGCCTGCGGGCATTCACGGGATAACGGCGGGTTACCAAGGGTTGCAACCCCCCGGTGATGAAGTCCAGAAAAACATCCGCACCGCCGATTTCCGGCCAAGGGGAGTCGTTTCCACGTTTGGGCAGCGCCGCCTCCTTCGCGGGTGTGGTGTAATCCAGAAACCGCTCCCTGGAGGCCTCCATTCCTGCGGGATAACCGATGCCGATGAGAATCGCCGGATCATAACCGTGGGGCTTACGGGTCATCAGGCGCAGGGTCTCCACAGCCATGGCGAAGCAGGAGTCCGCGTCCAGGAGATAAATGACGGGGAAACCCTCCGGAGGAGCCTCACCTGAGGGGACTGCCGCCATAATCCGGTAGGAACGGCCGGAATCTGGCCACTGCATCGTCCAGGCCTCTGTCCCGGGCACCAGGACGGGGCCCGATTCCTCCGTAACGGATCCTGCAAGTCCATAAGCTGCTTCCATCACTCAAGCCTCCTTCCTGGCGCCAGCCGCCTTCTCTGCCTTCTCCGCTGGCTGCCCGAACAGCCATTCCACTGCCTCCGGGAAACGCCGCACGAAGCTGGAATGCTCATGAAACTCGCCTTCCTCTATATCCAGACGGAGCCGGTCCGGTCCCAGCCCGCTACCGGCAAGCAGCTCGAAGGCTGCCCGGTTCAAGGCGGGCATGTCCTTCTGGACCGTTTCCTTGCCCTCCCCCTCCCGGGTTCCCACGGACATGTACAGCCGCTGGTCCCGCTCCGCAGCTGCCGGGGCATCCTGCCGGATAAAGTCCATCATTCCCCGGTACCACAGGGAGGCGGACAGCAACCCTACCCTGCCGAACACATCCGGCCGGACCGCTCCGGCATAATAGGACAGCAGTCCGCCCAAGGAGGCTCCGAGGATGCCGGTTTTTTCCCGGCGGCCGTCAGCGTAGTAGTTGGTTTGGAGATACGGCAGCAGGCGCTCCGTCAGAAAACGGATATATGCCGGGCCGTCACCGCCGAAATCAGGCCGCTCCGGCACCAGCGCAGGCGCAGGCCAAGGGGTGTATTCATTCAGCCGGTTCACCGGCTTTACACCCGCGATAATCATCTCCGGCAGCTTTCCTTGGGCGAAGCTGCACTCCAACAGTTCGGTATTGGAGGCGAAGAGAGAATCCCCGTCCTGGACCAGGAGCAGGGGGAAGGTCAGATTGCAGGCCCCGCAGGAGGGGGGAATGTAGATGGTAACCTCCCGGTTGTCCAGCTGGTCCTTAATCAGGCTGCCTTTCATAAGCATGGGGTTCAAGCCTCCTCTAAGCAGGGCGTTTCATAAGCAGGGTGACAAAATAAGGGACACCAATAATAGCGATAACAATGCCTACAGGAACCTCAGCAGGGGAAACCACATTCTTGCCGATGTAATCTGCCAGGATGACCAGCAGCATGCCCACAATGGTGCAAACGGGCAGCATATGGCGGTGGTGCAGACCCACCAGCCGTCTGGCAATGTGGGGGGCCAGCAGGCCGACGAAGCCGATGCCTCCCGAGATGGACACACAGGCGCTGACCATGCCGATGCTGGCCAGCAGCAGCAGAGATTTCTCCCGTTCCGTGCGGACACCCAGGCTGATGGCGCTGCTTTCGTGCAGCTGGAACAAATCCAGAACATAGGATTTCCGGTAAATCACCGGCATCAGGATAATCAGCCAAGGGGCAATGGATACGACAAACTTCCAATTGGCGCTCCAGATGCTGCCCGACAGCCAGACGGTGGCCATTTCAAAATCGGAGGCGTTCATTTTCAAGGACAAAAACAGGGTCCACGCCCCGAAGCCGGAGCTGATGGCAATCCCCGTCAGCAGCAGACGCTGGGGATCCAGCCGCCCGGACTTCCAGGCAAACAGGTAAATCAGAACAGCAGCGGCAATCCCGCCGGCCAAGCCGAAGAAGGGCATGGCCAGAATAGCGGACCACCCGGTGGTGCGGATCTGGCCCTGGTAGAAGAACATGAAGGTGACAATGGCAGCTCCGGCTCCGGCGTTGATGCCGAGGATGCCCGGGTCTGCCAAGCCGTTGCGGCTGACTCCTTGAATAACTGCTCCCGCTGCAGCCAGACCAGCCCCCACCAATGCACCCAGCACAATGCGGGGCAGACGGAAGTCAAAAATCACCAGATCCCGCTGCGGGGTTGTCTCCAGGCGGAAGAGGGTATTCACAACCTCCCGCACGCTCAGATCAAACTCCCCGCTGGTGAGGCTGAGGTACGCCACGATCAAGGACAAAACCAGCCCCGTCACAATTACAACGGCTAACCGTAAAGGTGTGGCTCTAAGCTGCACGCTCTCCGCCTCCCCTCGTCCGGATCAGGTACAGGAAGAACGGGATACCCACAGCAGAGGTAACCACGCCGATAGGGGTTTCGAAGGGGTAATTCATAAACCGGCTGAGCACATCCGACAGGCCCAGGAACACAGCCCCCATCAGCCCGGAGCAGGGAATCACCCACCGGTAATCCACCCCGACCAGATAGCGGGTCATATGGGGAATCAGGAGGCCGACAAAGGCTATTTTGCCTGCCAATGCTACAGATACTCCCGTGAGCAGAGCCACACAGGCCATGGTGGCCAGCTTCACCCAGAAGGTGCGCTGTCCAAGCCCCGCCGCGATATCGTCCCCCAGGGAGATAATAGTGATGGACCGGGCCAGAATAAGGGCCACGGCCAGTCCGATCAGCCCTAACGGCAGCGCCAGCTTAACCAGGTCAGGATTCATCTGATGCAGTCTGGCATTAAACCAGAAGCTGACATTCTGGGAAATATTGAAGGAGATAGCCAGCGCCGCCGAGGCACTGCTCAGGAAGGTCCCGATAATCGTCCCCAGAATCGCCATCCGTACCGGCGCCATTCCTCCCGGCATCATCCACGACAGCAGGAAAACCAAGGCTACCCCGCAGGCCGACCCGATAAACGAGCTTGCCACCAGCCCCAGCATGGAGCCGTTGGGCATCAGAATCATGGTCACGGTAATAGCAAAAGCGGCCCCATCGGAGACCCCCATAATGGCAGGGGACGCCAAATAGTTTCTGGTCATCCCCTGCATCATGGCGCCCGACATGGCCAGGAAGCCGCCGATCAGAAGGGCTCCCGCCGCCCGGGGCAGCCGGGAGTGGAGCACAATCTGATGGTTTACGTTATCCGGATCAAAATGAAAGAAGGCATCCCGTACCGTCGTCCAGTCCATGGACTTGGCCCCGTACATGACGGAGGCCAGCAGGACCAGCACGATGGCAACGGGTGAAACCGCCAAAATCAGGTAGGGTGAAACCGCCTTATGCGACATGGGGCTTATTGGCTGAGGGCGGCAACGGCCTTATCCAGGAATGCCAGCTTGCTCCAGGAGGTGCCGCCTTGGGCGCTGGGGTCTACAATGTTGACGAAGACTTTGCCGTTTTTGGCAGCCTTCAGGCTTTTCCAGATGGGATTGTTCTGAAGCTCCTCCAGGGACTTGGGCTGGTCCTTGTTCTCCGCCTCGGCGAATTGGACGAACAGGTAGTCCGGATTGATCTCGGCCAGCTTCTCGATGGATACAAGCTCTTGAGCCTTCACAGCCTTAAGCTCCTCCGGAACGGCAATGCCCAGATCCGTATAGAAGGAAGGGTTAAAATACACATCAGCGGGATACGCATAGAGGCTTCCGGTACGGACGCGCAGCATCAGGACCTTCTTGTCCTTTACGTTGGCGGCGATTTTCTCCTTGGCAGCAGCGGCATCCTTCTTGTACTTCTCGATAATGTCCTTGGCTTGCGCCTCCTTGCCGGCAATTTGGCCCATCACCAGCAGGTTAGCTTCCCAGTTGGAGGAAATGTGGGAGATGGGAATCATAGGAGCAACCTTGTTCAATTGCTCCACTACGGCAGCCTGGAATTTGGAGGTGCCCATGATCACATCAGCCTTCAGCTTCAGAATGGCTTCGGCATTCGGCTGTTGGCGGTTGCCCACTTCTACGGCACCCTCCATGGCCTTGGCCATATATTCGGGAATCTTGACGCCGTCGGTTACGGCGCCTACGGGCTTCACGCCCAGAACAGCCGCATCCTCCATGGCCTCCAGACTGGCGACGACAATATTCTTCGTGCCGGCCAGCTGATACTGCTTATCCAAATATGTAATGGTCTTGGGGCCTTGATCCGCCGGAGCTGCAGCAGGACTTGCGGAAGCTGCGGCCGGTGCGCTGGCTGCCGGACTGGCAGAAGCAGCGGTGGAGGGATCAGCCGCATTGTTGCTGCTGCCGCAGGCCCCCAGAATCATACCCAGACCCAATACGAGCGATGCTGTCAAACCAAGCTTTTTCATAACACCAATTACTCCCCTCATGACTTGTAGTTTCCCGCAAATAATAATGATTCGCATTATCACTCTAATTGAGAACTGTTATCATTATAAAAGGATAGGCTCCTGTACGCAAGACTTTTTTCCGGCCAGCGGTCAGAACACGGTCAGACATTCCACTCCCGCTCCTCCCTGGTCCTTGCTAATGACAGCCGGATTCCTTTGGCCAACAAGGCCGGCACCACCGAGATATGGCCCTCTCCTTCCAGTTCCTTCACCACTACAGTCAGCGACGGCTGCTCAAATACCGAGAGACGCGCTCCCATTTCCATGGCGTTCTCCAGCATCCGGCTGTCTCCTCCGCCTTCATGTCCGCCTGCGGCAATCAGCAGGATACGCTCGGGGTCTACCGTCTCAAGATTCTCCGCACTCTCTGCAGACTCAACCCTCTCTGCAGACTCGGCCGTCTTCTGCCCCGCCGTCCGTTCCAGAAGTCTCCGCCGGAAGGCACTCTCCTCCTCCAGCAGGGCATGACCGTTCCACCAGATAGAGGGACTGCCCGCCACATAGGTCCGGAACACGGGCTTCCTGGTAAACAGCGCATGCAGCACCAGAAAACCGCCCATGGAATGCCCGATAAACGCCTGCCTGCTCCGGTCCACAGGATATCGGGCCTCTACCGCCGGCATCAGCTCCTGCTCGATAAAGTCCAGGAAGGCATCCGCTCCCCCTAAGGGCGGCCACGGTTCGCCGTTTCCCCGGACAGGCAGATGGGCTGGGTCGGCAGGAGTCGTATAATCCAGGAACCGTTCCCGCACCCGGTCCAGCCGGGACGGATAGCCGATGCCCACCACCACGGCGGAATCATATCCCTTAGGCGGCTTCGTCTGCCAGCGCACCGCTTCCACGGCTGTGCCGAAGCACATTTCGGCATCCAGCAGATAAATAACGGGGTACCCGGCAGCGGGCGGCGGGCTCTGCGGGGTGGCAAGCATGATCCGGTATTCCCGGCCGGAGACGGAGGAGCAGACCTCGATACACTCCGTACCGGCCAAAACAAATCCATCTCCAGCCCCAGACTCCTGCGGTAACAAGCTCACACTTTTTCCTGGTGTTTCATTCACCATTGGTCGGATTCTCCCTTCTCAGATCGTACAGCTTCTCAGCCGTCCCGGTTGATTTCATTGGCCCAGAGCTCCATCAGGTGCATCGCCCCCCGGTAGCCGGCAAAAGGGGGTGCATAGGGGTTGATCCGCCAGGCCAGATCAGGATTGGCGATCTGCAGAGTATCCGGCTGCCCCGCCCATTGCAGGGTTTGGCCGCTGGCCATCAGGATAGCCCCCTCCGCAGCCTTGGCTGCCTCCATCCATTGCCGCTCCGTGTAGAAAGGCAGCGTGCTGCTATTCCCGTATGGGCTGTCCCGCCACGCGGCTTCCACCGTCATGTCCAGCTCTTCCCTGGCAAAAGCACCTATGCCCGCCACACTTTCGGCAGGCCCCCCCAAAAACAAACGCGCCTTCCCCTTCCGGTAGCGGATAGCCGGCACCAACTGGCGGGAGGCTTGTCTGGCTTCTGCTGACTCCCGGCTGATGAAGCCGGCATCCGGCTTGCGCCCGATGGCTTCGCCCACCTGCACCAGCCAGCGGGTGGTTCCTTCTATGCCGTAGGGGCAGCCCAACACAAAGGGGGTGCCATGGTTGTCCTTCAGCCATCCGGCTGCAGCAACGGACTCTTCCCGCACCGCCAGATTAAGAGATGCAGCGCCAAGCGTACGCAGCTCCTCTACGGAAGCTCCTGCGGTCATGACACATTGCGGCTTCATCCCAAAGGCTCCCCACATTAGACGCTCCAGCTCAGCAGCCTCCGCCCGGAAGCGGAAGCGGTCGGCGCAGGAGCCGATGATGTTGAAGGTGCCGGGTTCTCCATTGCGGCTGGCCTCCGGCTTCTGTTCCGCCGTCAGCAGAGCCAGCTCCCGGGCCAGAACCCCCAGCGCCTCCTCCACACCGTGGCAAGCATCCTCGTGAAAGCCTCCTTTGCCGAAGGCCATCACCGGCACCTCGGGGTACAGCCCGCCCAGCTCCCGAGCCAACGCGCCCAGATCCGTCCCGATAATTTCCGGAACAGAGGAAGGCAGCAGGAACACCGCCTGCGGCGCATCCTTTTGGATAACATTCCGCACTGCCTCCAGCAGCCGGTCCGTGGATCCCAAGGCAATGTCGTTTTCGTTCAAGTGCGTCGCATATAATCCGCAAGCCCCGCTTACTCCCATCCGCTCCAGGGCAACCCGCGCATACACCATATGCCCCATGGAGCCAAACTCCACCAAGGCGGCATTGCGGATGGTGGACAAGGTCCACAGGATACCCATCCGACCGGATGCAGGGGGACGAAACCGGTACAATCCCACAGCACTCTCCTCCTTTTTACTTTTGTTGTACAGCCATGGCCTTGGACAAACTCTCCAGCAGCCGGATGCTCCGGCCGAAGCCGCAGGTGGCAGCCGCTATGGCCTGCCCCTCCAGATAAACCGTCCCCGTTGCGATGGGGAACAATGGCGGTCCCACACATAATCCCGGTGAGAGCTCCGCAATAACGACTCCGTCCGTTTCCGGACTGGCCATGTGGCAAACCAGAGGATCAAACCCGCTTTTGACAATGGTCCGCCCCCACACTTTATCCCCATGTCCGAAGCCTTCCATATGAATCAGAACAGGCTCCAGTCCCAAGCCGGTGAAATACGCCGTCAATGGCAGCGGGTCCACACGGCCTTCCGTAATGGCAAAGGTTACCCCCTTCATACATGCCTCCACTTCCCGCTCCAACGCAAGCAGCTCCTGGATTGCCGGGTGTGGGGCTGCTTTTGGGGGAATGTCCAACAGTTGTGCAATCCGCTCATAGGCCTGATCAATCTCCGCGCCGCTGTACGCACTGTGCAGTTGAACGGCGGGAATACCAAAGCGCTTCTCCATCACAGCTGCCAGCTCGGCAAAATGCGGGGAAGCCACAATGTTAAGCGACGCCTCGGGCGCTGCCAGATATTCCTCTAAGGCTGAGCCGGGACCCAGATGCCTGATGGACCAGCCTCGCCCTTCCAACAGCTCCCCCAGCTCGGGACCTGCAGCAGTCCGCGGCGCTCCGAAGCTCATGATGTTAATGGTGCGCGAGGTCCCCGTCTGCGGTCCTTCCTCCATGAGGCTGCCCATGGCGGCCAGCGTCCGCCAGTAACCCGGGGGATAGCTGCTGCATGCAAAATGGGCGGCTTGTACCACGGCAAGCCTTGCCGTCGAAAGCTGCGGCTCCAGCTCTTGGACCAACAGCTCCACATCCTCCGCAATCAGGTTGGGAATGCAGGTGACAATCAACAGAATAGCCCGGGCTCCCGCGGCATCCATTTCCTTGATGGCCTCGCCCAGGCCCTTGCTGCAGCCGAATACCACTTCGTTTCCGTCCAAAAGATACACCCAATGCAGCTCGCCATTTTTGCCGAACGGCTCGGGAATAACCATCTTGCTGTAGGTGCCGCATTCCGGCATGCCGATCACCAAGGTGGACACACCAGCCATCCGCCCGACCAGGGACAAGGTGGTGTGCATGGGACAATGGCTGCCCGGGTTGGCCGCCGGAGTCAGCATCTCAATTGCCCGCTCCGACTTCACAGCGGACAAGCGGCGCAGGTGCTGAAGCCCGGAGGCTGTGCTGTCTTGAATCATCGTCGGACTCACCCGCTTTCATTATTTATAATGGAATGGATAAGGCTTATCTGCCGCTCTTAATTAGAAGATAAAGGAAATACGGCCCGCCAACCACAGCTACAACCAGGCCGGCAGGAAGCTCGTCGGGGCTGACCACAATCCGTCCCAGAGTATCGGCGGCGGATACAATCAGCGCTCCCGTCAGAGCAGAGATGGGAAGCAGCACATGGTGGCGGGTGCCAGTGAGCATTTTGGCCAGATGGGGGGCAATCAGCCCCACAAAGCTGATGCTGCCGCTAACCGCTACACACGAGGCAGCCAGTCCGACTGCGGCCATAAGCAGGCTGCGCCGCTCCTTCTCCACCCGGGCTCCCAGCCCCCCGGCCACATCATTCCCCAGGTTCAAGGCATCCAGCATCCGGGACTTGGACCATACATACGGCAACAACACAATCAGCCAGGGCAAAAGCGCCCACACAAACTTCCAGTTGGAGCCCCAGATGCTGCCCGCTTGCCACTGCACCAGAAAATCGAACTGGGCTTCATCCAAACTCAGCACCAGTACAGTCATGACTGACGTAATACCAGCCTGCAGGGCAATACCCACCAGAATCAGCCGTATTGGACTGATCCCTTCCTCTCTTTTGTAGGCCAGGATATAGATGGCGACGGCAGCCACACCCGCTCCGGCCAATGCGAGAACCGGCAGCAGGAAGATGGAACCGTTTGATTTGGCACCGAAGACCATAATGAAGAGCACAACCATTAACCCGGCGCCTGCGTTGATGCCCAGCAAACCGGGGTCTGCCAGCGGGTTGCGGGCCACCCCCTGGATAATGGAACCGGCAACGCCCAAACCCGCCCCCACCAGCAGGGAGAGGACAATCCGGGGCAGGCGGAATTGAAACAGGACCATATTCTCCTTCTCGGTGCCGCCTCCGAACAGGGTCCGAATGGTATCCAGCGGTGTCAGCCGGGAAAAACCCGTGTTCATGCTGAAAACAAAGGAAACGGCCAGCAGAAGCGTGATTACAACCGCCACCGCCACATTCCGGCGGATGGTTTTCCGGCGGAACTGCTCCATGCTCAAGCTGATTTGTGCCATGGTTAACCAGCCCTCCTTTGTTTACGGGCCAGATAAAGGAAAAAGGGTACGCCAATCAGGGCCACCAACGCCCCGATGGGAATTTCCGAAGGCGGGTTGATGGTTCTCGCCGCCAGATCCGCCGTTACCAATAACAAAGCTCCGAATACTGCGGAGGCGGGAATAATGTAACGGTAATCCACCCCTACCAGCGCCCGGCACATATGAGGCACCACCAGACCGATAAAGCCGACTGCTCCCACCACGGCAACAGACACACCTGCCAACAGCAGCACGAGGATGGTCCCGATGGTTTTCACCACCGCCGTCTTCAGCCCCAGGCCCTGTGCTACATCCTCGCCCAGGTTCATCAGGGAAACGGACCGGGAGAGCAGCATAGCTCCAAGGATAGCCGCTATGGTTATTGGCGCTGCCAGCTTCAACTGGCTCCAGTCACTTCCTGCCACACCGCCGGAGGTCCAGAACATCAGGCTGCGCGCCACGTTGTAATAAATGGCGATGCTTTGGCTGAGGGCAGTCAGCAGCGCTGTTACTGCCGCTCCCGCCAATACCAGCCGCATGGGGGAGGCCCCGCCCCGCTGCAGGGAGGCGATGCCATACACTAACCCCGCACCCAGGGCAGCACCGACGAAGGAAAGCATCATAATCTGCAAATAGGAGATTCCCGAAAAAAACGCAAAGCAGATGGACAGCATAAATCCGGCGCCGGCGTTTAAGCCCATCAACCCCGCATCCGCCATGGGATTGCGGGTCATTCCTTGCATAAGAGCACCCGCCACTCCGAAGGAGGCGCCGATCAGGGCACTCGCAAACACCCGGGGCAGCCGGAGATTGTAGATGACCATATGCTGCGGGTTGGTGTCGTCCCGGTGAAATACCGCATCCCATGCCACTTGAAGGGGAATGGGCATAGCGCCCTTGGAGACGGAAACCAGCATTCCGGTTAACAAAACAGCAAACCCGGCCAGAATAATCAGCCAGCCGGTATGGATTTTGAGCTTGTTGGCAGCCCCGGGAACTGCCAGCACTTTTGCTGTCACACGGTTCATTCCTGTTGCCTCCTATGCCGTAACCTCATGGACAATATGCCAAAACAGGCCCCGCCCTTTATTCCTGGACGGATACCTGTTTGGTTCTGTCGGGCTTCAATTATTTCAACATAAACTCCGAGATGGCTTTGACGCCATATTCCACACCCAGAGGTCCCGCAGAGAAGGCTGCCCGGTCAAGCACGAACACGTGGTTGTTTTTGACGGCAGTGAGCGTATTCCAAACGGGGTTCTTCTTCAATTCCTCCAGGGTCGTCTCTTCGGAGTTGCTGGTCATATCATCCCACAGGAAGATGTAGCCGGGGTTTAACTGGAGCAGTCCTTCCAGGGTAAAGATATTATCCTTGCCATGCACCGCAGGGTAATTGGCAGGCGGCGTCAGTCCCAAACCGGCGGTTTTGTCAAAGAAAGCCACACAGCGGTCCAGGCCAAATGCGGTATAGGTACCTTTATTGTTAAAGGAAATGAAGGCCACGGTCTGATCCTTCTTGGCAGCCAGCTTTTCACGGTTGGTGACAATCAGCTTCTCGATTTCGGCTACCTTGTCCTGGCCCTTCTTGGGTTCGCCGATGAGCTTGGAGAATTCCACGAGACGGCCCTTCCAATCCAGGTCATTCTTGAATATTACAACCGGTGCAATCTGCTTCAGTTGATCCATAATTTTATCGTTATACGGGGTAGCCGCGATAATCAGATCGGGCTTGGATTCCAGTACCTTTTCCACGCTGACGGAGGTGCCCAGATCAAGGACATTGGCTTGCTCCTTAATGAAGGGCTGGAAGGACAGGAAGCCGAACAAGGAACTTGCATTATCCGCCGCTACCGGTGTCACACCCAGGGAGAACCAGGGCTCAAGGAAATGGAAGAAAGCAACCGCCACCCGCTTCGGGCGTTCCTTGATGACAACATCATTGCCCAGGGCGTCCTTGTATGTCAGCGGAAATACAGCTGCATCCGCCTTCGGAGCTGCAGAAGCGGGAGCACTTGCGCTTGCCGCAACGGATGCTGCGGGACTTGCTCCGACAGCCGAAGGTTTTCCATCAGCCGCTTCTTTACCGCCACAGCCTGCCATCAGCCCGGCTGCAAATGTGAACGTCAAACATAATGCCAGTAGCTTCTTCAATCGAATCCCTCCACTTTTGAATGCTCTCTATGATGCAACTCTCCTCATTGATAACGATTCGCAATTGCAACTATAATGCATTCTAGCATGTGCATAGTGTGAGAGAAATGGAGGATTTCCTGAACGGAGGATGGACAATTTCCTTCTCTGTCCGGTCTCTCCTAAGGAATGAAATGGCATCAGCGAAGTCTTTCGATACGAAGGACACGTTTAGTTGGCCTGTTCGATGGGAAGTGCGCGGAGTTGGGTAGGAGGGAGGCCAAATTGCTTTTTGAACAGTCTGCTGAAATAATAGGCATCCGTGTAACCCACCATCTCGGCAATTTCCTTGACGGTGGCGCAGGTGGAGGTCAGCAGGCGGTGGGCCTCCTTCATCCGGTATGCGATCAAATAATCGATGGGACTGATACCAATATACTTTTTGAACACCTCAGAAAAATATTTGGGGCACATGCCATACCGCCCGGCCAGGTCGCACAGGGTATGCTGCCGCATATGATGGAATTCGATGTAACCCCTCGCTTCCTCGACCATCCTTTGAGCCTCATTGCTCCGTGAGCTTTTCAGAATGCCGAATAGCTCCGACAGCACCGTATAGACCAGAGCCTTCGCCTGGAACTTGGAAAAGGTATCCGGGTGTTTGGACACATCCGCCAGCATTTTGAGAGTAGCAAACAACCCGGGGCAGGAGCCGCCGATCTCCATTTCGTATGCCTGATGCATATAACCGCCACTATCCTTCTCGTGCCGGTAATACATAATGTAGAACTCCAGCGGCTTGTCCGTGATATTCCCGGAGGTCAACCACTTGCCGGGGCAGCCGTGAATCACCATCCCCGGGCGGAACCGGAAGGACTGGTCGTCCAGATGAAAATATCCCTCTCCCTTCACGGGAAAGAGGAAGGCCGATACATTGGTCATATACCCGGGCTCCACATAGCCGACAGGGTGGCGGCGGTAATAGGTCGGCAAAATCATAATCGGCTCCGACGTATACTCCTCCATGATTTCGTTGATATTCATACCCGGAACAGCCTCCTCTGATTTTGCCGTTAAGTGAATGTTGAGGTAATCGTACATGCATAGCCGTATCATGTATATTGATTATCATTTTCAATTATAGCAAATAGCAGCCCCTTCCAAGCAGATAATTCGTGAAGGTTGTTTGATAATTGGTGGAGGGTGGTGGAGCTAAAGGACCCTCCTTCCGCTATTTTGCGAATTTGTAGACTTCTAAGCTTTTCGCGGACACAGGAGACCTTATTGCCGTCATTAGGCCCAGAAATTCATCAGATTTGCTCATATAACGTCCCCACGGTCCGTAAGGTCGGCGAATTACCGATTTTCGGCGGAATAGCGTCATCTGTGTCCGTTAACAATAAAAAAGCAAACCCTGGGGGTCACTTCCCATCATAAACAAAAAAAACCGTCCAGCGACGGTTTTACTAAGCGGGTGATGGGAATACTCCGTGTCTTCCGGCCAATAACTTGGCCGTTCGGGACACAGACGCGCGCTTGAGGGCACCCTCCGCGAAGCTGGAGTTTCGCCGAGCGGTCGAACCCTGGGGGTTCGCTTCGCTTCCCATAAAAGAAAAGAAGCCATCATCGACGGCTTCTAATTACCCTAAGCGGGTGATGGGAATCGAACCCACGCTACCAGCTTGGAAGGCTGGAGTTCTACCATTGAACTACACCCGCAAAAATATGGTCGGGACGACACGATTTGAACATGCGACCCCCTGGTCCCAAACCAGGTGCTCTACCAAGCTGAGCTACGTCCCGAAAAAACGATAAAACGCACCCTGAGAGATTCGAACTCCCGGCCTTTTGATTCGTAGTCAAACGCTCTATCCAGCTGAGCTAAGGGTGCATATGGAGCGGACGAAGGGATTCGAACCCTCGACCCTCGCCTTGGCAAGGC
>JAEWGW010000009.1 GCA_023388055.1 Bacillota bacterium
GTAGACTTCATAGTAAGCGCCTCCTGATGGGTTTTGTAGGGCATCCGACCCGTGATACCCCCATCATACGAGGCGCTCCTGTTTTTGTCCAAGGCCATTTTCTTAGCCTACACAGGAATGTTTAGACTCCGGCCCTGGCCGTAGTGAAACCCAAACAATGGTAACGCAAATAGCCCGGAATACCCCATTGGGTACCCCGGGCTCCCTTCATTAGTCAGCCTTACCCTTCATACTCTGCTCTCTCATAACGTCTTACCGTTTGCCTGCCCTGCCGGATGACGCCGCCCAGGGTTCTTCCTGCGCTGCTCTCCCCCGGTTCCAGAGGAATGACGGTCAGGCCCAGCATAGTATGGTTCAGCTTGTATAGAAGATCATGGGCCTTCTTTTTGCCGTAGAGGGAAATGTAGGGTTTGCCCTGGTAGCAGATGGCCCATTTCAACGGATACTTGCGGTCTTTCTCCGCAGTGGACAAGGAACGGTTGGCCGGGTTGGAATAAGGGCGTTTTATCTGCATAAGCTCACGATCTCTTCCCAGGACATGGTCAGACGCTCAATATCGTCCTCTACCAATTCGCTGCCGGTTTGCACCTCGATGATTTCCAGATCCGTGAAGGCCCGGATGCTGTGTTTGGCGCCCACCGGAATCTTCACCACATCTCCCGCCTGCAGAGTCCCGATCCGGTCCTCCAGCACAAACTGGCCGCTGCCGGCGATGACCGTCCACACCTCGCTGCGTTTGGCGTGAGTCTGGTAACTCAGATTTTTGCCGGCGGAGATGCAGATACGTTTGGTCAGCACCTCCTGACCCTCGGGGAATTTCTTGAAATCCAGCACCCGGTAGGAGCCCCACCGTCTCTCCTCGTACATGGGGCGCTGCTCCAGATGGCCGATGAGATCCTTCACCTTGGGACTGGCGTTTTTGTCCGCAACCAGAATACCGTCCGGACTGGCCGATACGATGATGTTGGATACCCCCAGCACCGCAATCGGGATATCCAGCTCATTGATCATATGCACGTTTTGAGAATCCCCGCAGATGGTACCATTGCCGATGAGCGGAGCCTTAATTTCCTCCGTCAGCGTATTCCAGGTGCCCAGATCCTTCCACTCGCCTGCGAAAGGAAGCACCACAATATGCTCTGCCTTCTCCACCACGGCATAGTCAAAGCTGATCTTGGGCAAACGGTGGTATTGGCGCAGCATTTCCTCGTAATGGATGGGAAGTCCCAGCTCCATCAGCAGGTTGATCATATAGTTCAGCTTAAAGGCGAACACACCGCAGTTCCACAGCGCCTTCTCCGCAATCAGCGCCTCGGCCTTTTCGCGGCTGGGCTTTTCGGCGAACCGGCTGACCATCATGACCTCTGAGCTATCGCCGCTGTCCGCTTCAGGCACCACATAGCCGTATTTTTCCGAAGGGTAGGTAGGCTTCACCCCCATCAGCGCCAGGTCAGCGCCGGTGGCCGCCACCGCTCCCTCCAGCTCCTTGATTTTGTCGAAGAAGCTGTCCTCTACATAAGGGTCCACCGGAAGGATGGCTACCACCTCGTTCAGGGATACACCCTGAATGGAGTACAGGTAAACCGCCGCCAGGGCAATAGCCGGGAAGGTATCCCTGCGCTGGGGCTCCACAATGACGGACACCTCCGGGCCAATTTGGCTCTGGATCATGTCCACCTGGCCTCTGCCCGTAGCAATGGAAGCGTGGCGGGCAAGTCCCGCCCGGCCCATCTGCCGCCATACCCGCTGGACCATGGACTCCATGCCCCCCTGATCATTTTGCAGCACCTTCAGAAATTGTTTGGATCGTGCGTCGTTGGATAATGGCCACAGGCGTTTGCCTGAGCCGCCGGATAACAGGACCAGCTTCATGGCGGTTTCCCCCTTTAAGGTAGTGGTTGTATGTGGAGCATCATCATGTGTGAATGGGACAATAAGGTGCTGCTATGCGTTAGATTCGGCTGCACCGAATTTCACCGGCACCACCCGGTTGCCTGTGGCATCCTGGACGACCTGCTCCAGCTCCTGGATAAAGCGGGTTTCCTCGAAGGCCTCGGCATGCCGGCGGATCTCTGCAGGATTGAATTGCTCCGAGTCGAAGGAACGGAGTACGTCCGCCAAGGATTCAATGGTTTGTTCGTCGAAAAACAGGCCGTTCAAACCAGGCACCACTGTGTCCAGTGCTCCACCCTTGCGGAAGGCGATAACCGGCTTGCCGCAGGCATTGGCCTCCAGCGGTGTTATGCCGAAGTCCTCGAAGCCCGGGAACAGCAGAGCCTGGCAGCGTTTCATGTAGCGCTCCACCTCTTCGTCGGGAAGCCGTCCCAGGAAGGTGACACTGGGGCCGGCAATGGCCTCCAAACGGCTGCGGTCGGGACCGTCGCCGATGACCACCAGCTTTTGCCCCGTGTAGGAGCAGGCCTCCACCGCCAAATCGATGCGCTTATAGGAAACCAGACGGGAGACGATGAGGAAAAAATCCTCTGACTCCGGCTCCACCTGGAACCGGTTGACGTTCACCGGCGGGAAAATGACCAGCGCGTCCTTGCCGTAATGCTCCTCAATCCGCCCCTTTACCACCGTGGAGTTGGCGATGATCTGGGTAACCTTGCGGGAGGTGGCTTTGTCCCACAGCCGCAGGGGCATCACCAGCATCCGGGCGGCGGTCCGCACCAGAGAGGGCACCTTCACGGCTTCCATATAGCTGTTGAAATCCCAGGCGAACCGCATAGGCGTATGGCAGTAGCAGATATGCACCGCTCCTTCATCAACGGGAGCACCTTTGCCGTAGGCGCTGCTGGAGCTGATGACCACGTCGTAGCCCTTCAGGTTCATGGAGGATACGGCGAAGGGGTACAACCAGAAAAACAGCTTAAAACGTTTGTTCACGCCGGGAATACGCTGCATCCAGGTGGTGCGGATGTCCGCGTCCTGAAGCTCCGGAAGCAGTTTGTCCCGGTCCACGATGGTGGTGAAAATCGGTGCGTCGGGGTACATCCGGTGCAGCACACCCACCACACGTTCGGCCCCGCCCATCTGGTTCAGATAGTCGTGGACAATGGCCACCTTTTGGCCTTTCACGGCTGGGACGGCAGGAGCAGGAAGGGCTCGCGCCTGGCGCCGGATAGCCGGCAGGGTGGCGTAAACCTCCTCCACCCGGGCCGCTGTCCGCTGGATGGTGAAAAGGGCTTTGACCCGCTCAGCAGCGTTGCGCCCCATCCGTACCCGCTGAAGATCGTCGGCCAGGAGTCGGCCTGCCAGATTTACCAACTGGTCCACATGACCGGTTTCGTACAAAAATCCGCTTTCCCCGTCCTCGATAATCTCCGGAACACCCCCGGCCAGGGTTCCCACAACCGGGACCCCTTGGGACATAGCTTCAATGATCACCCGGCCGAAGGGTTCGTTGTCCGAGCACAAGAACAGGAGATCCGCTGCGGCGCAAACCTCCATCACATCCTTACGGAAGCCGGTAAACCGTACCCGGTGGGCGATGCCCAGCTCCTCGGCCCGGCTGCGCAGGGCGATTTCGTATTCGATATTTTCCTGGCGGAACTTGGCCTCCCCGACGATCCACAAGTACACATCGTGTCCGTTCTCCCAAAGCCGGGACGCCGCTTCAATGGCATCCTCCTGGCGCTTCCAGGGGGTGATCTGCCCGATAATGGCGGCCACCTTGGCCTTCTGCGGGGTGGACAGCTCCTCGCGGATGTTGTGGCGGTGATGGCGTTTTTCCCGCTCATTCATTTCCTTCAGCTCCACGCCGTTGTGGATCAGGTGCAGCCTGCCGGTCAGCGCCTTCCGGGCGAAGCCTTGGGTGACTGGCTCCGAGATGCCGATAACCGAGCTGCCCGACATCCAGGCCAGCAGGTTCACCGCCTTGCCCATCAGCCCGCCAGGCGGCATATCCCGCACATGCCAGATCACCGGCAGACCGTGATGCCAGGTGAACAGCGAGGCCATCATCCCTGCCCGCAGGGAGTTGGCGTGAATCGCCTGCACCTGCTTCTTGCGGACGGCACGGGAGAAGCGGAAGCCGGATTTCAGCATACCCAACATACCCGCCGCCAGCTTCAGAGGGTTCTTGCTCATCCTGGCCCGGTAGCTCTCAACCGGTTCAACGGCGATGTTTGCCTCCCGGGCCCGTTCCAGCAGCTCCCCTTCCGGGGCGAAAATCACCGGTGTGGTGTCCGTAAGATGGCGCGCCGTCAGAAGAAGGCTGATCTCAGCGCCGCTGACATCGCTGGTGTGGTTATAGAACGCTACGTTCATAAACAGCCCCCTCTTCCTTTTCCTGAACTGCCTGTTCAAAAATGCCGCTAATGGCGGCGGCCGCCTTTTCCCATGTATAGTTAGCCAGCACGAATTCCCGGCAGGCTCTGCGCCCCGGTACAAAGCTGGAGCCGTTTAAGGCCGAAATGATCCGGTCCGCAATGGAGGCCGGCTTGTGATCATCGAACAGGAGCTCCGGCGACAGACGCTCCAGTATTTCCTTCGTGCCTCCGTAAGGTGTGCCCAGAACGGGTGTCCCGCAGGCAAGCGCTTCTACCGTAACCAGGCCGAAGCCCTCCAGGGTCACTGTTGGCACGATGCTTAGATCCGCCGCCTGATACCAGCGGACCAGGTCCTCATTGGAGACACGGCCCAAAAGCTTCACTGCTCCGCCCAGTCCCTGCTGGTCGATCAAACCCTGCAGATGGCCCCGAAGCGCTCCGTCTCCGGCAATAAACAGGACCGCATCCGGCTCCGCATGGATCACAGCAGCCATCGCCCGGATCAGATTGTCGATGCCCATCCGGTTCACCAGCCGCCGGGCGGCGAACAGCACCTTGGCGCCGGGCTTAAGCCCCAGCTCGCTGCGCAGCTCCTCCCGGTTGTCCGCCGGACGGAACCGTTCGATATCCGGAGCGCCGGGTACAATATGGACGGCCTCGCCGGGAACCCCGTAATCCCGGGTGAGAATATCCCGGAAGTATTGGCTCAGCACGATAAAGTGGTCCGAACGCCGGTAGGACAAAAGCTCCACATTCTTTTTCAGCTGGTAGCGCACCTTTTGTCCCCAATCCATGCCCGCATCCTCCACCAGAGATTCCTGTGCCCACGGTCCATGGAAGTGGGTCACAATGGGAATATGCGCCGGCACCATGTCCCGCGTCACCAGGGAGTTGTACAGGGCGAAATGGGGATTGAACACATCAGGCTGATGCCGAAGCAGCTCCGCCTTGACTCTGGCACGGAAGGCCCTGGTCCGGGCCAGGGTGGACAACCGTTCCGGCTTGTCCAGGACGTCCCGGATATAGGCGGGAGCGGCGATGTCCTCGCCGTGGGCGGTGACCAGTCCTCTTACTGTATGGCCTGTGGCGGCCATGGCTTCCAGATAGTCGGCAAAATACCGGTTTAATCCGCCAGGGGTGTGATTGATCCAGCCCATTCCCGTTGCCAGTATGTCCATGCTTTCACTGCTCCTCTGCAAAATGTTTTCCTTCTTACTTCTGGCCTTCCGCGTACTGCAGGAACGCCTCCGGATTGCCGAACAATCGGCGTGCTTCCTTCAACCGCGCTTCCTCCCAGTCCCACCAGCGGGACCGTTTCAGCCGCTCACAGATGTCCGGCTCGAAGCGGCTTTTGACCGGCTTGGCAGGAATCCCGACGGCAATGGCATAAGCGGGAATATGTCCCGTGACGACCGCTCCCGCTCCGATAATGGCACCATCGCCGATCACGGCTCCCCGCAGAATCTGGACGCCTGCCCCGATCCATACATCATTGCCAATCAACGGCTCCGGCTTGGGCTGGCTCCAGCCTTCCTCCCTGTCCTCAACCGGCAGTGTGAAGCCGCCCGGCGAATACCAGAAGGGATGGGTGGATACCGCATCCACCGGATGTTCGTCACCGCCGATTCTCACTCCGGGAGCGATGGAGCAAAAAGCGCCGATTCTGCCGGAATCAATCTCCACACCCTCGCGGATGTAGGTATACCGGCCAACGGATACGCCGGGATTGATCCGGGTATGGTGCATGACATACACCGTCTCGTGAATGCCGGTCTGCATCTTTTGCTTCTGCGTCTTCCAGTAGCTCATATAACCGTCCAGCCGGAGCGCGGCCTGCATTTTCCAATTCACGATACTGCTCATGGCACCACCCCGTTATGAACTCAGCCGCTTCTCCGCCTGTTGGGGAAGCGAACCGTATAATCTGACGAATTCCTCTACATTGCCGAAGCTGGCAGCAGCTGACTGGAGCTTCGCCTCATCCCATTCCCACCAGCGGATTTCCCGGAGGGCAAACCGAAGGTCATCATCCTCCACGGCATACTTCAGGAGTTTGCCGGGAATGCCGCCGAACACCGCATATGCCGGCACATGGCTGCCGACCACGCTGCCTGCCGCGATCACGGCTCCGTCTTCAATAATGGCTCCCCGCAGAATCGTGGCTCCGGCCCCGATCCATACGTCATTGCCGATCACCGGCGGGGCTTTGGTCTGTCCCCATCTCCATACCGGCGATTTCAGATCATGATGGGCGGGCGAGTACCAGAAGGGATGATGGGAAGCCCCGCTGACCGGATGCTCATCCGCCCCGATGGTCACGTTCCAGCTGACGGAGCAAAAGGAGCCGATGGACCCCGACTGGATCATCGTGTTATGCCCCACATAGCTGTACCGCCCGATGGACACGGAGGGAGCGATCCGGCTGCCCGTTTCTACACAAACGGTGGGATGGATCAGCTCATTCTCCGGCTGGACCGACCAATACTGGATAAAACGAAGCAGCTTGCCGAAGCGTCGGGCCAGCTTGATTTTGGTAGACCGATTCATGTTCATCCTCCCTCGGTAAGCTAAGATGCGGCGGCCGCATGTGTAAAACCACTATCACAGCGGCTGACCAGAAACAGCTGCCAAAGTACTTCCTGCTGACGGGAATCTCCGCCGCCTTCGCGGGCTAACGGAACTGAGCGGCCCTTAGAAGCCAAAATCCGCTGAGTACGCCGGCTAACGGAACTGAGCGCTCCTTAGCCTGCTTAGTCCGACTCATTGGGGAACTAAATGTGCTCTAAGATACGCTGAGTTCCGTTAGAGCGCAAAAGGCTTCATTTTCAGCCGCTAAGCGCTTCTAAGTTCCGTTAGGCCGCCGCCGCATCCACACCCTGGCGCTCCGGCGGCGTTAGTTTAGTTTGATCCACACCCTGCGCTCCGGCGGTGAAAGGTTTGGTTTGCAGAGCCAACCGTGCCTCCTGACCGATATGGCCGCCGCTTCAGCCCACGTTCCACACCGGCTTCAGCAGCTCGGCGTACCGACGGGTGCATTGCGCCGTATCGTATTCCAGCGCTGTCGCCCTGGCTGCCTGCCCCATCTGCCGGCGCAGGTTCTCGTTAGCCTTCAAGAGTGCAATGCACTCCGCCAAGGCATCTGTATCCCGGCTGGGCACGATAAACCCGTTGCGTCCGTTGCCGATAACATCCTTCATACCCGTCATGTCCGTCACCACCGCCGGCAGCCCGGCAGACATGGCCTCCAGGGGAGCGAGGCCGAAGCCGTCCTCCACCGAGGAGTGGACGTACAAGCTTGCCCTGCGCAAGGCAGGCAGCGGATCGCCGGGAGCACAGGTGATCCGGACGCCGCGACTGCGGTATTCCTCCAGGGACTTGGCAATGGAGCGCCAGCCGATGCCGCCTACCAGCACCACCTCAATATCCGGATCACCCAGCTTTTCCACTGCGTCCAGGAGGTAGTGGTACCCCTTGCGGATGGATATCTGGCCAACCTGGATGATGCGGAATACGCCGTCCTTCCCCGCTTCCCCCTCCTCCGCACCCGGAGAAAACCGGGCGGTATCGATGCCCAAGGGTGAATACAGGATCCGTTCCTCATCAAAGCCGCGGCGGAGAAAGCTTTCAGCCTGAAGCCGGGAGGCGACGGTAATATAGTCCGCCAGCTCGTACTCCCGTTTCACCCGCTCCATCCATTCCCGGGAGAAGGGATTGCCGCCGATGTTCCGCTTTTTATGCTCTGCTTCGGTGATCAGGTACACATCCTCCGCATGGGTGGTGGCCGCCTCCAGCACCGTTACACCTCCGTTGGCCTTGACCTTGCGGAAGGTAGCTTCGGCAAAACCCGGGAAGGAATGATACACACTGTAGCAAGATGGGTAGACTTCGGCAACGGCCTTGTCAAACTGCATCCCGCTCCAATACACTTGCTTGGAGGGAAGCCAGCGGACGGGTGTGTAGCGCAGCCATTTGTCCCAAACCGGGTTGGGCACACCTACAAATCCGGGCTTCGCCGGAGTTCCTCTGCAATAGACCCCGGCCTCCACACCGGCTGTTTCCATCGCCTTGCATATAAACTGCAGATGTCCTCCCAGTCCCCCCATGCCGAAGGGAGTGGAGCATCCGGCCAACACCTTGGTACTCATATGACCACCCGCTTTGATATAATTACCCCCAAAAGTGAAGAGGGGCTCTGTAGCTTATTCCGATTACTTTCGGGGGAGCCCCCGAATAACAACCCCCAAAAGTGAAGAGAGGCTCTGTTGACTATTTCGATACCTTTTGGGGGAGTCCGCCGATATATAACTGCAATGCTTCGATGATATTAATGCGCCGATACTCCGGCGCCGCTTCCGCTTGTGCCGGGACCGTCCGTCCAACTCCCGATCCAGCTGCAGCTCCAGCACCTGCTGCCGTTCCCTGGCGCAAATGGTTCCAAGCCGTCTCCACCGTATCGGCCAAATCCTCCGCGTCCGCATGGCGGGAAACATAAATGCCGTCCATCCATTGGCTCCACTCCGGCAACCCGCCAGAATCGAACACCACCACCGGCTTGCCCAGCGCCCTGGCTTCGGGAACCACCAGACCCGCCGGCTCCGGCCAGATGGAGGGGACCACCGCCACATCCGAGCGTTCGTACCAGTGGTGAACCTCTTGCCCGGCTACCTTACCCACGAACTGGACGGCATCCGCGATGCCAAGCTCCTCCGCCATACTTTGCAGCTTGCCGCTGTACCAGCCGTCCCCGACCACCGTTCCGGTGGCTTCAATGCCTCTGTCCCGAAGCAGCCGGATGGACCGGAGGAAATATTGGACCCCCTTGGTATACACCAGGCGGCCAATGTAGAGAAGCTTCAGCTCCTTGGCATCGGAAGCCACGGGAGCCAGCTCCGGATAGAACTGGGCCAGACCGCCCAATGTGTTGTCGAAGATGATGACGTTGTTTTCGGGTAACCCATCGATAACGAGGAAATCCTTCAGAGATTTGCTGACCGTATAAATTCTCCGGCAGGCCTTCAACGCCTTAATCGCGGAGTTGTACTGCACAAGTCCTTGAAGCGCAGCCTTGGGGCTTGTGCTGGTGCCGCACTTGCGCATATACCAGCGGGGCAGACAGCCTAGACCTCCCGGCTTGCAGCAGATTTCATCCTTATCCCGAAACAACCTTCCCCCTGCCGGGCAAATGGGCGCGTGCACCGTAGCAAGAATGGGATATGCCTCCGCCAGCCGGTGCACAATCTCGCTGGAGCGGGTGCTTTGGTGCCAGATAATCAGGTCCGGTTGGTAATCGCGGATGGTGGCTTCCCAATTCTCCATCGCCCCCACATGAACCACGGGAACCGCTTGTGCGCCCCAGTCCGTTTCCTCCGCCTCCAGCGCCGTGATTACCGTATCATGTCCTTCGGCCAAAAGCTCCAGAGAGAAGTTATAAACAAACCGCTCCAGACCGCCGAAGTTGCCGAAGTAATCCACCATTTGCAGTATTCGCATCGTCTCATCATCCTATCGATCTAAGCTTGGCGCTATCCGCCTTCCGTTCCGCACAATGCTCATAATAGGCCAGCGTATCCTCGGCAATCCGCCGCCAGCTGTAATCCTGCGCCTTCCCCCATGCCCTGGTCCGCAGCTGCTGCAGCAGCTCCCTATTTTCCAAAAGGGTGCCCAGCGCTTCGGTGATGGCTGCCCCGTCCCGGGCAGGAACACCCAGGCCGTTATCCATGTGGCTGATAATATCATTGGGGCCGGGAATCAGGCTTGCTACCGGGGCCAGCCCGCAAGCCATCGCCTCCAGAAGCGACAGCGGCATCCCCTCACTCAGAGAGGGGAACAAGAGAATCTGGTGTCCGGCCAAAAGCTCCGGCAGCGCGGAATGCTCATAACGGGGAACCACATGAATCCGGCTATGGAACCGGGGATCATAATCCGCATGCACCTTTTCCGGCGGGCACTGGGTGCCCAGGAAGGTGATCTCCGCGTTGGGGTAACGCTCCAGAACAGGCGCCAATCCCTTGGCGGCAAACTCCGTTCCCTTGCGGGGAATGTAGCTGCCGATAAAAGCAATGCCTATCGGCGTTCCCTCCTGTAGAGGCGTAGGTGCAAGCGGCAGGTCCAACAGATAATCCGGCACCCCGTTGCCGATAACCCGGGAATGATGCAGCCCGAAGCGGTCTGCAGCGTACCGGTATTCATCCTTATTCAGAAGCACAGCCCCGTCCGCCTGCCGGAAGGATTGGGCCACCTCCCACAGCCGGTATCCGCCATGATAGATGGGATATTTCCACGAAAGCTTCATTTCACCGAGTCTGGCCCGCTCCACTCTGGCTTCATGGGCCATATGCTCCAGACCGTGGCTGCGGGTGACGGCTATTGTGTCTCCGTCCCTTTGGCGCATCCGGAGGTGGAACCACATATCTCCGCTGGAAGCGTCGATAACATCCAGCCGCCCTTCTCTCTGCAGCCTCCGGCACCGGGCGTGCAGGTATTGGGGATAAAGCAGCGTCGTCAGGGATTCCGGCAGATCCTTGGGCAGCTCATCGAAGGAAAACAGCTCCACGTCATGCCCGAGCCGCCGGTATTCCTCTGCCAGCCGGTAGGTGACGCCGGGAGCCCCGGCATTTTTGTCCATATAATGATGGATGGAGAGCAGAATATTCACGTGCGTTGACCCTCCTTCAATTGAAGCTGCTGCCTGGACGGGGCATCTGCCTCCGCATCCGTGTGGCGGAGGAAAAACAGCACACCCTCCAGCTGTCCTTTCATGGAGGGCAGGAAGGTCTGCATCACCGACCGGTCACCCTTGGCGGCTCCGTAGAGCATCCGTGCCACCCCCGGCATACGGCGGTCTCCCACCAGCACCCCGTAGGCGATCCGTGCCGGACGCCGGTAAGCTGGCAGCCCGTGCAGCAGCGCCACGCTGAGATTGAAGGAGGCATTGGCCACTGCATCCCGCACAATGGCGTTGCGCTGGTCGATATCATGGCGGGTTGCGGGATAATGGTCCACCCTCAGCTGCGGATCATAAATCAGCTTGTAGCCCAGCCGCCGGATGCGCAAACACAGGAACACCTCAAAATGCACCTGCGCTCCTTTTCCCTTCATAAAGGCCGGGAATTTCACCAGCGGTGTACGGAAGGACATATTCACACCCTTCAGCACATCCACCTCACGGGGACCGCCATAACCCTGGTCATGGTTGCCGATGAGCTTGCCATACCAGGTGACCCGGCCTACCACCGGCTTCTTGATGGTCTGGTCCTGGCCGGCAATCATGTCCCGTCCGCCGACGCCCCCTACCTGCGGGTCCCGGTAATAGTCCAGCAGCCGTCCGGCCCAATCCTTCCAGGGCACCGCGTCATCATCGATGAAGGCCACAATGTCGCCGGAGGCATGCTCTACTCCCGTCTGCATGGCGTGGATGACTCCGGGTTTCGTAACCTGCACGTGGCGCTTGATGTAACCTGCGGGAGCCGCCTCCCACTGTTCCACAAATTCCAGCGTGCCGGCATCCTCCTCCCGGCAAACCACAATCACCTCATCCGGCTGCCGCTCCTGGGCATCGATGCCCGCCAGGCAATTGGCCAGCTCCCGCGGACGTTTGTAAGATGGGATTACCACAGTTAACATCATGCTATCTACCATCCTTTATAAGCACATTTCATTGAGGAACCTTGGGCAAGGGCTTCTTCAGCTGGAACCCGCGCAGGAGCGCCAGCACCTCTCCCGGCTGGAGCCGGAACAGGCCGGCAACCGGAACCTTGAGCTTTTTGGCCTGGACGATCAGATAACCCCACTTGGCCAGGTTGGCCGTACCCAAGGCCCAAGCCGCTCCCGCAGCACCCGTAAAACGGACCAGAATCAGCAGCGCCCCGAAGCCGGTAACCAGGCCGATGATTTCCGTCTTGCTCAACACATTGAACTTGCCCTCAGCGGCGAAAAAGTTAAGCAGAATGGAGTAGCCGATTTTCACCGGCGATGTGAGCAGCAGAATGATTCCCAGCAGCACCGCTTCAGAAAACTCCTGACCGTACATAAACGGAATCACGAACGGCAGCACCAGACAGCCGCAGGCGGCAGCCACCGCCGTCCCATAGAAGAAGATGGCGTGAATCCGGCTGACCTCCCGCCTCCGCTGCTCCCCGGTGAAGTCCATCAGGCGCGGGGCCAGGAATACGTTCAAGGCTCCGTACAGGATGGAGGGAAGTATACTGCCGATGCTGGAGGCGACGGTGTAGATGCCCAGCGCATAGGCGCTTAGGGTCAGTGACAGCAGAATCTGGTCGAAGCTTCCGCCGAATACCTGCACCAGCGAGGATGCGTAGATCTTAACACCGTATTGGAGCAGCATTTTCGCATTGGCAAACAGCCGGGTGAACTTAGGTCTCATCACCTTGAAGATCCAGTAGATGATGAGGAAAAAGGTGGCCGCTCCCCAAATGACATTCAGCAGGATAATGTTGAACACGGTGACGTTTCCGCTGAGAATCAGCCCGGCAAGGGCTGCCAGTGTGCCCAGGGGATTCAGGATCCGGGTAAGCAGCACCTTGCGGAAGCTGTTGAAGCTCTGCAGAGTGCCGATCAGACCATCTGTCATCACGGCGAAGGGCAAGGCCAGCAGCGCCAGCTGTCCCAGCAGAATCATCTCTTGGGTCTCGCCGGACATAATCACCAGAGTCAGGAGCTGGCAGATGACCAGGGCGGCCAGCCCTACCAAGGCTCCCGTCATTAGAAAAGCACCGAAGATTTCCCGCTGCTTTTCCTTGAAGTTTTTGCCGAGGTAGATCATGGCGCCGGGAAGCCCTAAAGTGGACAACCCGGCGAACAGAACCGCCCAGCGGGTAGCCATCGCCAGCTCGCCACGGCCGAAGGGGCCCAGATAACGGGCCATAATAATGCCCGTACCCATATTTAGCGCCATCACCAGAATGTTGACGGCGAAGCTGGAGAAGAATAATTTTTTCATAGGCTATCCGTTGGCCATCCTCTCTTCCATAACATGGGCGAACCGGTCCGCCATAATCCGTGCGGTAAAGCGGGAATCAATGGTTTTCTTAGCCTCGTCGCCTACCCTGCGGGTTAAGCCCCGGTCCCCGTAAACCTCCGCCATATAGCCAGCCAGCTCTTCGGCGCTGCCATCGTAGAGATAACCGTCCACTCCATGCCGGATAATTTCGGCTGGACCACCCTTACCCACGGCCAGCACCGGCCGCCCCGCCGCCATCGCCTCCACCACAACCATGCCGAAGGGTTCGAACAGGGAGCTGTGCACCACCGCGTCGCTGGCGGAGATGAACCGCTCCACCTGATGCTGATGGCCGGCGAAGATGACCTGCTCCTCCAGGCCGCTGCGGGCAACCAGATCCTTCAGCCCGGCTTCATAATCCTTTTCTACTCCAAACTGCGCTCCACCCACAATCAGCAGACGCGCATGCTGTCCGGACAATGCTTTCTTGAAGGCTTCGATCACCACATCGGTCCGTTTCCAGCGCTGCAGCCTGCCGATGAAGGCAAATACAAAAGCATCCTCCGGGATGTTGTACTCCCGGCGGATGTCCGCCCGCAGCTCACTGCTATAGAAAAACGTCTCCTTGTTAATGCCGGGATAATTGACGTCCACGTATTTCTTCGGACTTAACGAAGCCTGGGCATCACGGACGCTTTGGGAGGGACAAAGGATAGCCTCCGCCGGAATCCGGCTGACCACCTTGTCGAAGAGGGTTCCCGTGGGCACCCCGTGCTGCCACCAAATGCTGGGTTTGCCCTCCAGCATAGCGGCCACGCCCCCGTAAAAATGGGGCTTGGGCGCCCAGCTCACCACCATCTGCGCTCCCGATTGGCGGATGACCCGGCGGATGAAGGAGATGGTTCTCCAATATTCCCTGGGGCTGCGGATGCGCCCGGAGTTGACCACATGGACATTGCAGCCAAAACTCTTGGCCGCCTCCACCAGCCGTCCCTCCGACAGGAAGATCATCTCTACCTGGAACTTCTCCTTGTCCAGATGGGCCAGCATATCCATCAGCACCCGTTCGGCGCCTCCCAGCTCCGCTACGTGGTTGACTACAACAATCCGTTTTCCCGACATATGGACGTCTCCTTTTTTTCTAAGAAGTGAGTTGGGTGTTCCCCTCACCTTGGGGAGCTGGTTCTTCCTGCGGCGGCGGCATAAAAGCCAAGCCGGTGAACAGCCAGAAGATCACGGCGCTTAATCCCTCCAGCCCTCCTCCGAAGAAGAAGGCCACCATCAGCTGCAGGATGGTGGACAGCGCAAGAGGCACATAAGGATTATCCTCCTGCGGAATCGACCGGATTCGCCGGTAATAGAGCAGCACGGCCCGGAAGAACAATAACCCCCCGATCAGACCGTAGGTGGCGAAGGTTCCCAGGTACCCGTTGTCTACTGAACCGAGGCCTGCAAAACCCTCCCCGTCCCCCAGCTTGCTGGAGCTTTGGCCGATACTGCCGAAGCCCATCCCGAAGGGCTGCTTCAGGATTTCCGGTACCGCGTGAAGCGCCAGCCCGATGCGGGCGTTGAAGGAGCCGTCCTCCTCCAGGTTCCCCAGGGTTCCCACCCGGTCGGTCAGCTGCTCCGAGTTGGGCAGGAGAGGCAATGCCAGCATGGCTGCAACCGATACGGCTGTCAGGGTAAGGATGATCTTGAGACGGCCGGCGCTTTTGGCGAAAAGCACATACACCAGAATGCCCACAATCAGGGTCACCCAAGCGGAGCGGACCAACGTGGTGCCCAGGGTGGAGAGCACGATCAGAATACCCAGCAGCCCAAAGGGCCCCCGCCACTTGCGGTTCACCACCATGGGAATAAGAGCTGAGATGAGGAAGATGGCCAGCGGCCCCGTCGAGTTCATGGTGGAGAACACCCGGAACTGCATGGGAGCCGGCTTGCCCAGCGAAATCATCTTGGCTCCGTACATCCACATGAGATCCCAAGGCGGAAGATAGATGTACTGAATCCAGCCGTAAATGGAGAGCAGCACCGCCAGCGTGGCGTACATGGCCATGAAGCGGTCCTTCTCCTCTCTTTTGAGGGGATGGCTGATCAGATAAATGAAGATACACAACGGCGCCACCGCCGTCAGTACCGTGTACATGCCCGCCGCCTGGTTGATGACAATCCCGATCACTGCCGCATACCCGAAGGGAATCAGGAAGGTGGCGATCATGGAGCGGATGGGCTTGTTCTCCGGGATCCCCTTATGCAGAATCCGCAGGAGCAGCATGCCTGTAGTCAACAGCGGCAGCAGGCTGATTAGGGATACCGCGTGATAATAGCCCATATAATAGTCGGCCAGGCGCCTGATTTCCGGTGCGACCGCCCACATGAGGCTGATGTAAATGAGAAGCCCGTTGCCCTTGGTCAAAGCCAAAAGAAACGCCGGCAGCAAAAATGCGGTGAGGCCGATGAGCTGCACCACCATGGTTTTGTTGAAGGAGGTATACTTCCCCAGGTATAAGCAGCCGCCCAGCATAATAGCCGCCATGATCAGGTTGCGCAGCCAGACCTGCCGCTGCAACCAGTTCATCATTAACCCCAAGCGGTCCGTCACCACATCCCAAAACCGTACCCCCAAATTGAAAATCGGATTATCAAACATAGGCCAGATACTGGCGGATGATAGCGGGCCAGGAATGGTCATCTGCCCATTCCAAAGCCGCCTCCACCGTGTCCTGGTGAGCTTGGGGATTCAAGAGAGCGCCGGTCAGATTATCGGCCAGCTGGTGGTCCTGCACGATCCTGCCGAACCTGCCATGCTGGAGAATCTCATTGGCACCCGGGTTGGGGGTGGTAACCACAAAAGTGCCGCTTGCCATTGCTTCCAGATAAGGGATACCGAAGCCTTCGTAGGTGGAGGGCATGCTGAACACATGGGCTCTTCGGTACAGACCGGCCAGCTCTTCAATGCCCAGGTTCTTGTAATAAGTGACCCCTTCCGCATCAGGTCCTGTTTCACTGACCATCCACAGCTGGGCCTCCGGAACTTGGGGTTTGATTACAGTGTTGAACAGCTCCAGCAGCCATCTGCCCCGCTTGCGGCTGTCCAGTCCGCCGACGAACAGAATCGTCGGGGCCTCCTCCTTCGGACCGGGATGGAAGATCCGGCGGTCCACCGGCAAATGCACGATTTTGTCGGAGGAGCGGGTGGGATACAGCTTGCGGGTGTCTGCGGAGTTAAACAGCGTGGCATCGGACCGCAGGGAGGAAAGCAGCTCCAGCAGATACAAAAAAGACAGGTTCACCTTGCGAACCAGTCTTTTGTTATGCTGCATTTCCCTGAGCGCGCTGCCGTGCATGATGCGGAGCCACTTGGCGCCGCTGCGCTTCATGGCCCAATCGTCGCCGCTGGAGAGCACCAGATCATATGGGCGGAAGTCCAGCTTCCGGCTCTTGAGCGGAGCCACATAATACCGGTAGAATCTGCCCTTTTCCTCCTCGCCCGCCCCTTCCACGATAATGGTTTTGTAATCCACTCCCGGTATGGTGGGCTGGGAGGTAAAGGCTGTGACATCATGCCCCATCTCCGAAAGGGCACTGCACAGCCGGTGGTTGAAGTGGCTGACCCCCCCGGTTTTTTGGTTCACCCGGGGGAGCTCAAAAGCCACAACCGCTATTTTTAATGGAACGATTGTGCTCATAGGCTAGACACTCTCCAGATTCAAGTTAGAATTTCAGTGTAACGGGCCCCTCTTCCTTGCGGGAGGTGCCGGGGATGCCGATACCGTGGTAGTCCAGCCCGCCCCGGGCATTTTCGGGGATGGCGTTGCGTCCGTCAATGAAGAGGGGGCGCTTCATGAGCCCAGGCGCTGCGGCTGGCACGGTGCGCAGATATTCCGGCCACTCCGTGACCAGAAGAGCCGCTTCCGCATCCTGGAGGCATTCCTCGCAATCCTTCGCGAAGTGCACACCCGCAGGAAGCAGTTCCTTTGCCTTCTCCATGGCTACGGGATCATGGACCCAAACCTGCGCGCCTAAGGCAAGCAGCTCTTGGATAACGGGAATGCTGGGCGCCTCCCGCAGGTCGTCGGTGGCGGGTTTGAAGGTCAGCCCCAGCACCGCAATCTTGCGTCCGCTTAACTCTCCCAGCTCCCGGCGCAGCTTCTGGACCATCATGTACCGCTGATCATTATTCACCTCGATCACGGCGGACAGCAGCTTGAAGTCGTAGCCGCTGGTGTCGGCGATATAGCGCAAGGCCCGTGTGTCCTTGGGGAAGCAGCTGCCGCCGTAGCCGATGCCGGCATTCAGGAACGCCGGCCCGATCCGGTGATCGGAGCCGATCACCTCGGCGATCTTCAGCACATCCGCCCCTACACAGTCGCACACATTGGCCATTTCGTTAATGAAGGAAATTTTCATGGCCAGGAAGGCGTTGGCCGCATATTTGGCCAGCTCCGCGCTCCGCAGATCCACATGCAGGAAGGGAATCTTTTCCTGGTCCAGAAGCGGCTTGTAGACGCTCTGGAGAATGCGGGCCGCCCGTTCACTGCCGCCCGCCACAATCCGTTCCGGGTGGAGCGTGTCGTATACGGCCCGCCCCTGCCGCAGGAACTCGGGGTTGGAGGCGATATCCACCACCTGCCCCATCCCTCTTCTGCGGATTTCATCCAGAAACCGGTCCGCTGTTCCTACGGGAACCGTACTTTTATTAACCAGGAGCGTTGGGGTGGCCTTGTGCGCCAAGGTCTTCAACACATTGTCGAAGGCCTCGTGCAAGTAGGTCAGGTTGGGAGAGCCGTCGGCATTGGCCGGTGTCCCCACGGCGATAAAGACCACATCCGATTCCAATATGGCTTCCCGGTAGGAGGTGGTGAAGGTCAAACGGGAGCGGGACTTGGCCATCAGCTCCTCCAAATCGGGCTCGTAAATCGGCGGTATCCCCTTGTTCAAGAGCTCTACCTTGGCCTCATCAATATCTGCACACACAACCTTGTGCCCGAAGTGGGCCAGGGCCACGCCTGTGGTCAATCCCACATATCCTGTGCCGATTACCGAAATATTCATGCTTAACGCTCCCATCCTCATAAGTTTTTCAGGGGGACTTAATAGGCGCTGTTCGGCGCGATCATGATCTTCACCGTGCGGATGATCAGCTTCACATCATAGAAGAAGCTGCGCTTCTCTATATAATGAAGATCCAGCTCCACCATCTCGTCGAAGGAGAGGCTGTTGCGTCCGCTCACCTGCCAGAGGCCGGTGCAGCCCGGTGTAACCAGAAGACGCTGGCGGTCAAAGTGGGAATATTCCTCCACTTCACGGGGAAGGGAGGGCCGCGGCCCAACCAGGCTCATGTCACCCCGCAGCACGTTCCACAGCTGGGGCAGCTCATCGATGCTGGTTTTGCGGATGAAGCGTCCGATCCGGGTAACCCGGGGGTCATTCTTCATTTTGAACATGGCGCCGCCCACTTCATTTTGATCCAGCAGCTCATCGAGCAGCGCTTCCGCATTGGCTATCATCGAGCGGAATTTATACATGTGGAATTCCTTGCCGTCCTTGCCCACCCGAACTTGCTTGAAGAAGACGGAGCCTTTGGGATCCTCAAGCTTGATGAGAGCCGCCACAATTGCGAACAACGGGGTCAACAGCAACAGTCCGGCGAGTGCGCCGAAAAAATCCAGCAGCCGTTTGGTTGCCAGATACAGCTTGCGTTCGTTGGGATTGACCGATGCGGCTGTATCGGAATATACAGCCCGGGATGGCAGCGCCTGTCCATCGAATGAATAATTAGGCATGATTCCACACTCCTTTTTAACCGATCACACGCGGCATAAATTCTTTGGTATTGACCATCCGCTCCAGCTCCTGCATCAGCGGCTGGCGCAGCTCCGGATTGCACAGTGCAAATTCCAGCGTCGTCAGGATAAAACCCAGCTTCTCGCCTACATCATAACGTTTGCCTTGGAAATGGTACGCGAATACCTTCTGAGCATCATTCAGCTTCTGAATAGCGTCCGTGAGCTGGATTTCGCCGCCCGCTCCTTTTTCCTGAAGATCCAGGAAATCAAAAATCTCCGGGGTGAGCACATAACGTCCCATAATGGCCAGATTGGAGGGCGCCGTACCAAAAGACGGCTTTTCTACAAAATTCAGGACCTGATACAGCAGGCCGTCCTTCATAATCGGATCTACTATACCGTAACGTTGAGTTTCCTGATCGGATACCGGTTGGACGCCGATGACCGAGCAGCCGGTTTTTTCATATTGGCTGATCAGCTGCTTGGTGCAGGGCTGTTCTCCGCTGACAATGTCGTCTCCCAATAACACCGCGAATGGCTCATCTCCGATGAAGCGCCGGGCGCACCAGACGGCGTGGCCCAGTCCCTTAGGCTCCTTTTGGCGGATATAATGGATATCCACCTTGGCGGAGCGCTGGACTTCCTCCAGCAGCTTCAGCTTGCCTTTTTCCACAAGTGTGCTCTCCAACTCGAAGGCATGGTCGAAATGATCCTCGATGGCGCGTTTACCTTTTCCGGTTACGATGATGATATCCTCGATGCCGGAGGCAACCGCTTCTTCCACGATGTATTGGATCGTGGGTTTGTCGATGATGGGCAGCATTTCCTTGGGCATGGCTTTGGTCGCCGGCAAGAAACGGGTTCCCAAACCGGCAGCAGGAATAATGGCTTTTCTGACTTTTTTCATTACGGTTCCTCCTTATAAAAAATAATTGGAATGTTTGCTGCGACTTATGGAAGTGAATAAAAAAACAAGCACACCTTCCTTTTCTGAGGATGCGGAATGTAGGCTTATTTTTCCATCCACTTGGTTGTTGTTGTGAAAAGGGCATTGAACCCGTCCTCACATCATACCCTTGACGATGAACGTCTAAGGCCCAGCGGGCCCACAGCATGACCGAGTGCCTACAGTGATACAGGTGCAGTAGACATTACCTGCCGCTTGTGACTTATTGCCGGCTGCGGCAGCCGTTATGGATGGGTGCAGGCTTCGCTTTAGCGCCCTGCGTAGGAATCCAGGTTAGCTTTATTAATCTTGTTAAATACCACACCCAGCAAGCGGGCATTCACATGCTTCAGGTACGCCTTCACCTTCTTGCCTGCCTCCCGTTTAACAAAACCCTGCTCTACCACAAGAAGCACTCCGTCGGACTTGGCTGCGATAATCTGGGCATCGGTTACGGACAAGGCAGAAGGGGTATCCAGGATAATGGTGTGGAAATCCTTCTTCAGCTCCGCCAGCAAAAGATCCATCTGGTTCATGGTCAGAAGCTCCGCCGGGTTAGGCGGCTGGGTGCCGGAAGGGATAACACTGAGATTAGGAATATGGGTCGGCGTTATAATCTCGGCAAGCTCTGTCTGCAGGGCCAGATAGTTGGCCAGGCCTTTTTTGTTGTCCACCCGGAGAATCCGGTGAATGGAGGAGTTGCGCATGTCGGCATCGATCAGAAGAACCCTCTTCCCCGCCTGGGATAAGGAAATGGCCAGGTTCACGGCGGTGGTGGACTTGCCTTCCCCCCGGGAAGCGGAGGTGATCATGATAATCCGCATTTCCTTGCCGACGGAGGAAAATTCGATATTGGTACGGAGTGTCCGGTATGCCTCGGCAATGGAGGAATCCGGGTTCACGTCCATAATGACCGGTTGATCAGCGGTTAAGCGTGGCATAGGGTTCACCTGCTTTCAGTGGGGTATGTCGTTTCATGTCCTTCTTTTCTATGGCCGTAACGGATGCCAGTACCGGTACATCGAACACCTTGAGGATGTCATCCTCTGTTTTGATGGTGTCATCCAAGTACTCAAGCAGGAATACCAGACCGACGGAGAATAAAAGGGCGATGATGAAGCTGAGCAGCATATTGGAAATGGCGGGTGTGTTGACCGGCTGCGGGTTGTTCAGCATCGGGGCTTCCGTCAGAAGAGTTACATTGTTGATTTTCATGATGCGGGGAATTTCGGAACGGAAAACCTCGGAAACGCCGTTAACGATTTTTGCTGTCCGTTCATAGGCTAGGCCGGAGGCCGAAATCATCATAATCTGCGTGTTGTTAACCGAATACACATTGACGGTCCGGATCAGCTCATCGGAGGTGGCGTTCAGCTCCGGATATTTCGCCACTACCTTCTCCATAATGGCGGAGCTGCGGATGATTTCCTTGTAGGTTTCGATAAGGCGGATGTTGTTGTTCATCGCTCCGGTATCCATGATTTCCACACCGGAATCATTGCTGAAGGTCTGATTGATGACCAGCTTGGAGGAAGCCTGGTACTGGGGTGTATACCGGTCGAAGGTGTAAAAAGCAGTCGTTGCTGTAGCAGCTGCTACACAAAGCAGGATCAGCCAGAGCCTCTTCTTCACTGCCCGCCAATAGTTTTTCAGTTCCATACCTCATCCTCACTCCCAATCTGTTAATATAATCAACTATTTCGCATGCGAAGTTACGTTTCGTATCATCGCCTGAATCTAACTTTATGATACAATTTGTATCTTGTCAACTGGAATCGAAAAAATGTCGCATTCCATCACTGGTTTTCTTTTGTTTTCAAAAGTGTGCAAATGTTGTCGTGATACGGAATGAAGCAATCTATATGAACTAATTTATGTTACACATTGTATCTTGTCAATGCCACATGAACGATTTCACAAATAGAAGCGCATACAGTTTCAATGATGACGCTTCCATATATATAGAAGAGATTTTCTGAGCCAACTGCGGCAGCCAGCCTCAACCTTGCCGCCCCCTGCCGTTTGCGGCCAGCCCATTGTTACCCACGCCCACCCGCCGCTTGCAGCCAGCCCATTGTTACCCACGCCCCCCCGCCGCTTGCGGCCAGCCTCCCCCCTCTCCCGTCTGCAGCCACCACACCGCTCGCCCCCAACTCCACCGCCGGTCATGTAGTGGTTTACTGCTCTTGTGGCCCATTATCCCCTTGGCTCAGGAGGGGCTTCCTTTGTGGTCCATTATCCCTTCGGCTTAGCGGATGGGGCACTCTTGTGGCCCGTTATTCCTCGGCTCAGGGAAAGCTGCACTCTTGTGGTCCATTATCCCCTTGGCTCAGGGGAGCGGATCGTCGGCTGCCGGAAATTGGGGTGCGAGGGAACGTAACGGAACTCAGCGGCTCTTAGAGCAACTTTTGGTGAGGATTCACATTGTAACGGAACTCAGAAGCGCTTAGCGCCTCATGTACGCCTCATTTACACCAATTTGCGGTTGTAAGGGCTTCTCAGTTCCGTAAGAAATTCAAAACCCCGATTTTGTTGCTGTAAGAGCCTCTGAGTTCCTTTAGAGCCGGAGATACCCAAATCCCCACAGATACAGGTTACCAGGTAACCCTCGTATTTGCTCGTAGACACTGGTTACCGGATAAATCTCCATTTGCTCACAGATACAGGTTACCGGATAACCCTCATATTTGCTCGTAGACACTGGTTACCGGGCCCACCATAAGCTTATAGACGCGGGGGTTAACAGGGGATCGCCCCCTATGCTCCCGCTTCCCAACTGGAGACTCCCTCTCCTGTGAGCAAACAAAAAAACCGCCTGAAGAGGCGGGCGGGTCAGCACAAACTTTGACTCACGGGATCTGCCGGATACCACTGTCTGCGGGGGAAGCTGGCTGCTCCTTGAATTGCATCTGGTACAGCTTGAAGTAGTGGCCCTTGCGGCGCAGGAGATCCCAATGGGTTCCGGTTTCCACGACCTTGCCGTGATCCATCACCGCGATAAGGTCTGCATTCTGGATGGTGGAAAGCCGGTGGGCGATGACGATGGTGGTCCGCCGGTGCATCAGCCGGGCAAGGGCCTCCTGGACCAGATGCTCCGTCTCCGTATCCAGCGCCGAGGTGGCCTCGTCCAGGAGCAGCATCGGCGCATCCTTCAGGATGGCCCGGGCAATGGCGATGCGCTGCCGCTGGCCACCGGAGAGCCGGGCTCCCCGCTCCCCTACCTGAGTATCGAAGCCCTCCGGCAGCCGGTTGATGAAATCCAGGGCATTGGCCGCTTTGGCCGCCTGCATAATCTCCTCCTGGCTTGCACCCAGCCGGCCGTACCCGATATTCTCCCGGATGGTGCCGGAGAACAGGAAGGTCTCCTGGGGCACATAGGCAATGGCGCGCCGCAGCGTCCCCAGAGGGATTCGCTCCATAGGCATTCCGTCCAGCAGCAACTCTCCCTGATCCGGTTTGTAGAAGCTCTGGAGCAAGCTGAGCAGCGTGCTTTTGCCTGCTCCGCTGTGGCCCACCAGCGCAACCACCTTGCCTGCCGGAACGGTAAGATTCAGCTGCTCCAGCACCGGCGCACCATCCTCATAGGTGAAGGATACATCCCGGAGCTTGATTTCGGGAGGATACGGGCCGCCGGATACCTCCTCCCGAATCGGTTGCACCGATGAATCCACCGTCAGCTCCTCCTCCCGAATCGGTTCCGCCGTCGAATCCACCGCAGGCTCCTCTTCCCGCAGCATGCCGTCGGACCGCTCTGCGGGCGGGGAGTTGAAGGGGGGGCTTCCTGCTGCCGTCCTGCCGGTGGGCGTGGCGGGTAGCGGGGAGCTTTCTGCTGTAGAGGAGCTCTCCGCCGTCTGTTCGTCCTCCTCGGGAAAGCCGGGCTCTGCCTTCTCCTCCAGTACATGGACAATCCGCTCCGCAGAGGAGAGCGAGCGCTGGAACCCTCCCCATAGCCCGGCCAAGCCGGACAAGGGGGCGACCATTTGGTGCATCAGATTGTTGAAGGCCACCAGGTTGCCTACGGACATGGTCTGCTGCGCCACAAAATAGGCGCCCAGCCCCATGCTGAGGAAAAAGGTGGCGGAGCCAACAGCAGCCGAGCCTACCTGAAACATTCCCCGGATGCGGGCCTGCTTCATCTCCAGCCCCATCAAATGGTCGTTATGCTTCTCATACTGCCGGGTCATCAGACCGGCCAGGGTAAAGGAGCGGATAATGGGACTGGCGGAGAAGGTTTCATGCAAAAACCCTTGCATCCGGCTGAGATACTCCTGGATCAGACGGGTGTTCCGGCGCAGCAGCTTGCCGAACATGCTTCCCGCTACCGCTGCCACCGGGACCAGCATCAGACAAATCACGGACAGCCGCCAATTGATGGTCAGCATGTACAAGAGAGATGCCAGCGCCATCAGGGGCAGCCGGATCATCTGCACCAGATTGCCGCCGATGGCGCCGTCCAGATTGTTAATGTCGTTGGTCAGCCGGGAAACAAACTCTCCGGAGTGGTGCCGGTTGTAATAACGCGCCTCCAGCCGGACCATATGCCCGAAAATGGTGTTTTTCATATCCCGCTTAACCTGCTGCACCGCAGCGGTGCCGATATAGCTGGAGAGATAGGTCAGCATGCTGTTGATGATCACCACCAGAATGCCCTGCAGCAGCAGCTCCGTAATTTTGCCCACATTGCCGCTCAGCGCCGCATCGGTCAGCTGCTGCAAAAACCAGGTGAAGATCACGGTCATGCCGATCCCGCCCAGCATATACACAATCAGCTGAATGTACAGCCATTTGCTCGGTTTGATAAAGCGCCACAGCAGGGCGATAGGCCGCTTCATCTCGCCCAGCTCCAGAAAACGCCGGAACATCCGGATCCTGCTGCCGCGCTGCTGTCTTCTCTCCAATGCGCTCATAACGAACCCCGCTTCTTCCCCGCATGGGGATGTTCAAATCCGGCCCCATGCGGTTTGCCCGCAGAAGCCGGTCCACCCGCTGCGGCCTGCCCTCCCTTCAGCTGCCGCATTCGCTGCAGGCGCCGCTCCGCCCGCACATACTGGCGGATTAGCCGGGACAGCCCCGGCCAACGCACCAAGAGCCTCCCCCACCAACGGGCAAGACCTTGATCCGCATGCATCATAAACCGCCTCTTGCGGATATCCGTCATTTTTCCGATAATCTGATTGGTTCTGGCAGCCGCATCCGGGTTGAGGTTGGAATCGCCCTTGCAGATATACAACGTCTCCTCCCCCGCCTCCGCCACGCGGATTAACCGGTGGCCCACCAGCCGTCCATCCGCCCCGGCCACCAGAAGAATATCCCCCAAGGAAGGAAGCCCCGCCAAAGGAACAAACCGGCAGCGGTCCCCCTCCCGGATCAGCGGCCGCATGCTGGTGCCGCTGGACGGAATCTCCAGCTCCCCGATTTCCCGGATCAGTCTGGCAATAGCCTGAATGTCAGCCTGCATGGCGGATCATTCCAATTTCCTGCATATGAAGCAGAAAAGCTTCAATATCCCCTTCCGCTTCCTTGCTGTCGATCTCATAACGTGTGGCAATATGCCCAGCCAGAGAGGACACCGTCTGCGGCTCCTTCAGCAGACCCCAGCAGACACCGCCCACCTCATTGATTTTGGTCACAGTAAATTGGTCGGGATGCAGGATGATCCATTCCTGATCCAGCTCTACAGCCTCCGAGTCGGTTGCACGGATAAAGGTCGCCATTAGCAGATCTCCTTCCAGAATGCGTCGTTTTTTTGAAAATACAGCTCATACGCCGGAATATTGGCGATGAGATGCTGGAACAGCTTCATGATCTTCACCGTTTCACTGGGCATGTGGGGCCAATAGAAAATCTTGCCGAACAGCTCCATCATGGCGTCGGACTTCCCCAGCATAATCCGCTTGATCTCGGGGGACTGCCGGAGAAACTGGATGGCCGCCAGCTCGCAGCCGCCTCCGTGGTACGGCATCTCCAGCCCGCTGCGGAAGGGGGAATCGAACACCGTCACCCTGTCCGCCTCCACCTTCAGAATCGTCGCTTCGTCGGACAGCACCTGCCGGGGCAGGGACAACCAGGCTACAGTGGACTTGCCTGCGCCGGAATGTCCGGCGAAGAGATAGGCCTTGCCTGCCTCCACCACACAGGAGGAGTGAACCAGAAGTCCCCAGCCCTTGTGCACAATGTAGGAGCTGTACAGGTTCATCAAGGCATGCTTCAATGCAAAATCATCGTATACGGAAATGTGGGCCTGCCGGAAGTCCCCGGAAATCCGGATCCGGTAATCCGTCCGCCGGAAGAAAATCTCCCCCTCCTCCACCGAAGAAGCCACATCAAAGCTGACAAAGGGCTCGCCGTACCCTGCCGCCAGCTCCACCTCCAGATCAGGCGCAGCACCGGAAACTCCGTCCAGAATCTTGAACTTGGTGCGGATGTAGGCCTCCACCCATTCCGTCTCCGCTCTAAAGCGGATATGATGCTCCCCCACCCGGGTATCGATCATCGTTATCATGGTCCGTCCTCCTTCAATTCCCCTCAAAGGATGAATATTTGGCCGTATGCTCATAGATCTGCTTTTGGGACATAATGGTATGCTTCAGGGTGTCGAAAATCTGGAATTTGAAGAAGGAGACATACCGGTAATATTCCATGTCCTTTACGCCGGTCTGTTTTTTGACGATGGCAGAGTAGCTCCACGCCGTCTCCACAAGGGGAAAGGGCAGAGAGCGTGAAGCCGAAAGCTCCGGGAACAGCCCGCAGGCAATGGACAGGGCGATTTTCACCCGTTTGGCCGTTTTATCCGATGCCGCTTCTCTCAACAGCCGTCCCATATCGATGCGTGTCCCTGCTGCAGCCAGGATCTGGACAATGTCCATCACATACTTCATGGAATCCATCCGGTGGCGCATGCCGTGCAGGCATATAAAATACAGCGTATGGGTAGGGCTAAGCTCCTTCACGTGGCGGTAACCCGCAACCTCCCCGGCCTCCTCCCAAAACCTCCGGTCATCCAGACTGGACCAATTCTTCTTGTCCAATGTCCAGTGCAGCTCCACAGCCAAGGCATCCTGGCCCGGCCCTGTCGCCTTGGCCAGCACCACATGATTATGTACCTGCTTATCCTTTTGGAAATGGAGGGCTTCCACACATTGCTCCGCCCGCTTCAGGTCCTCCGGATGGACCAGAAGATCGATATCCGAGCTGGGGCGTGCAGCCATATGGCCGAAGTACCCCTCCGCAAAACGGGGACCCTTCAGCGGAATCACCGGAATTGCCGCAGCCTCAAAGGCGGCGAGAATTTCCCGTTCCATTTTTAGAATATATAGATTTTGAACCAAAGCCTGCTGGTAATCCTGCTTCAGGGCGTTCCGGAAAAAAGCGGGGGTCTCGTCAAGCAGTCCTCTTCCCCGTAAAAAATGGCAGATCTGCGGCCCCACACCGGACAAACGGATGTCCTTCAGCGCCAGCTTATACTCCTCTTCTCCCCAAGCGGGAAGAGGCTTCCCATTTCCGAAAATCGGCTCCAGCAATGCGATCAATTGGTTCAAACCCCCCGGTCTTATCATGATACATTTTGTATCGTGATTTTACTTTATTACAGGTCATTTCCGAAGTCAAGGCCAACTGGAAATTTTAAAGCAAAGGCGCCCTTATCGGGCGCCGTTGGCAGCTATCGGTTATGGCCACAATACTCCTCTGACGTCATAATCCCATCTGGGATAACGGGTGGTGAGGCCCTTGGCCTCCAGGGAAATCTTGACTCCCTCTCCGACCAGCAGATCGGGAATGGTCACCGTCACCTTCTCGTTTCTCTTCACCGACACGGTTTTACCCTGGGAGGAGGCCGCAGCCACCAGCTGCTTGGGCTGGCTTTCGCTGCCCCAATACAGCATAACGGTTTGCGCCGAATTGTAGCGGGAGACATACTGATGGTTCAAATCATAGACCTCTCCCGCCTTCAAATCCGCCTCTCCCCGCAATAGACCAGCGCAGGGATTAATCACATTTTTCCCGTTGATGGTCAATTCATTGTTGCAGGCGCCGGAGTAGGCCAAGAAGGTATACCGTTCGGAAAACAGCGGAGCCACTGTTCCGGCCCAACGGTAAGAGCCTGTTTTGGGTGGCAGATCGCCGTTGTAGTTGATCGTGGAGACACGACGCTCATACACCTTCTTCTGGAAGGACGCATCCTGGTAATATTCCTCCTTGAAGCTGCCCTTCTGCCTGAACGGGTAGGTGCCCCAGGTGATCTTGGCGGTGCCGTCCACGTTGGAGACGAAGGTTAGCTCCGTTGTGCCATTGGCATTTTTCTTCAAAACAGGAGAAGAGATTACCGGTCCTTCCGCTGCCTCATCAATCAGGAGGAAACGGGGATAATCCACAGCATCCACCTGCACCGTGATGGTGGTGTCCGTTGATTTAATAATTCCCAATCCCGAGGTGGCGCCGGTTATGGGATCATAGCTTTGGACACGGGCCCCCTTGCCGTTCACATTGGACAGGGTAAGCGTAAAAGCCTGCGGCGGCAGGGCATACCGGGCGGGATCAGACACATTCTTCGTGGTATCCCAAACCTGGGCCACATCGCGGGTCACCACATAATACCCGATGGCAAATTTGCCGGCATCCAGCTGGTAGGGGAGGACAGCGAAGTCCTGGGACATATAAATATCCGGGTTCTCCTTGGTGCCGTTGCCCTTCACCACAACCTTGGGACTCTTCTGTGTCCATTCCTCTACCTTCAGGGGCCGCGGGTTTTCGATGTCCACACCGGGCTGCATCAGCTTGGTTACATTGGCGATGGCCGCCAGCTGTGCGCCTGCTTTGGCCCGGACGGTATCCGTCAGCACATATTTGGCTTCCGCCAACGCCGTGAAGAAAGCCTCCGGAATCACACCCAAGGAGCCGTCGCCGCCTTTGGCCGCGTAGATGGTATAGGTCTCGATGCCCTTATGGCCGAAAAAGGCGAAGCTGCGCAGCGTTGTTTTGGCTCCCATGCTGTGCATCAGCCCGGCATAACCGGGATGTATGGAGCTCACTCCCAAGGACTGAAGCGCCTTGGACCATCCCTGCCGGTCGAAGTTGCCCTCCGTCATCCACACCTCCGCCTGTTTGCCGTTACCCGGATTGGCGTAGCGGAAATGCATCGGGAACGAATTGGGGAAAGGCTGCAGATCCCGGACCACATTCTCGGTTTTGTAACCGGAGAACCAATATTCAGGGAACGAGGCAATATGGCTGGGCACAAAATTGCTCCCCGGCACAATCTTGTTGGCGGAATTGGGCTTCAGCGTGCCGTCCATCGTACCCAGGGCATTGAGTGTAGGTTCATCCTTTTTGGAATAAGCTTGCGGGTTAATCAAGGAATTATTGTCCATATAACCGGTGTAATAATGACGGCTGAAGCCGCTTTGTCCTGCCCACTGCTCCACTCCGTTGTCCCAGGGACGCTGGTTGGAGAAGCCGCTAATCACCCGGACACCCGGCAGATTGCTTTTGGGATCGGCGACAAGTGCGGCGGTATGCGGCAGCAGCACCTCGGAGCCCTTGATTTCCCGGTTCCCCTGCTTAAAGGTGTGGTACTGGGAGAACTCCAGCTTGGGCGAATAATAATTGTTGATGTCCAGGAAATGGGAGCCGAAGGTCATTTCGTTCCAGACCTCCATATCAAACCCTGCATCGGCGGCACTGCCGGTATTCATCACCCGTTTCACGAAGGAGGCCGTGTTTTTCACGTAAGCCAACCACCCGTCCAACGTTTCCTGGGCTGCCGGATTGGGAGTACCGTCTGCAAACACCGTTCCGCCTATGGGCTGGACAATAAGCTTGTTTAATTCAATGGCTCCCGCAGACAGAGCCTTGGGCAGCGGCGCCGACAGCTTGCAGATTCCGGTAGCAGGATCGCAGCCGGTAATTACCGGATACATGGTCTGGTAGGCCATTCCCTTCAGGCCCGTATAACCGGGGACAATACCGCTTGTGTTATCCACTTGAATTTCGGTGCTGTCCTTGGGGGCAGCCTTCACCAATTGGACCTTCCAGCCCTTGGTCGGAGCAGGGTTGCCGGAATTGGCGTTCAGAAGAATAAGGGGGCGGATGTTATGCTTTTTGAGAGCCTGCAGAATGGTGGTAAACTGCTGCTCCCGGGCCGGGTCCAGCTTGGAGGGATCATCGTAGGTGAAATTTCCCCAGTTGATTTCCACACGGGCGGTTCCAAAACCCGCCTCCGATAGAAGCTGTGCCGTAGCATCCGCTTCATCGGGACTCACATTGAAAACAATCCCCAGGGTTTCCCTCCATCTGTTGGCATCCCAGGTGTCCATATACGCCCTCCATGGCGAATAGTAGAAGGAATGGGTGCCAAAATCAATTTCCTGCTGAATCCAGTCAGCATAAGGCATAGTCGTCCCTCCTTGTTTCGTAGTGTTTTCCCCGGCGGCGAGGGCGGTCGTATCGGGGAATATACGGGAATCTGCGGAGGGATAAAAAATAAGGACGGCAAGGAGCACAAGACATAACATGAATTTTGCGGCGGACAGCGGTTTCTTTTCCAACACAATTCCTCTCTTTCGCGCCCTCGTCTTATGCTATGCCCACAGGCGGACGGGGGACTCCATTATTTGTCCCATTTAGGGACTTTTCTTTTGGAAGCAAATTTATTATGATATATATATGATACACATTGTATCGGAAAAACCGGGGAGTTTCAATAATTCCTGCTTATACCTTCTCCCCGCACCGGCACCTTTACCAGGATATTGCATATTCCAAGGCAAAAATCGGCATCTCCTTAGGATGGAAGGCGATATCTATAATAAAAGCTTATGTATAGAGAAAGGGGTATGATATGATCACCTGCGGGGAACAGATCACCTATTTGCGGGAGCAGAAGGGACTTACTCAGGAGGAGCTTGCAAGCAAGCTGGGAATTTCCCGTTCCGCCCTCTCCCATTATGAGAAAAACCGGAGAGAGCCGGAATTTCAGCTTCTGAGTGACATTGCCGATTTATTCGGGGTATCCCTGGACTTCCTCTTCGGGCGGACACCGAAGCATACGGATTATGAAGAAACCCGTGACCTGTAGGACATCCGATTGCCAAAAAAAAGTTTCTGCAAAAATCTTGCATTTCGGCTTTACAAGTGAAAAAGTATCTTGTATATTATCTACAAAGATACATTTTGTATCTTCAATATGAGAAAGGGTGATACAATATGAAGCTGAATTATGTGAAACCGGAAGTACTGGAGCATGCTGCCATCGCATTCGAAACTGCTGTTTCTTCTTGTAACCCTCCCAGCGTACCGGTAAATGCTCCTGGCATTGGGGATATCTGCGTAAACCCTGACCAAACCTGGGAACCTATTGATTAATCCGTAAGGCGGCCAATCATGGACAGTGAACATCCATAAAGGGCGTTCCCCCTTCTTTCCCCAGTTAGCCGGGGACGCCCTGCGGGATGCACTTCCAAAATCGATGAATGAATGAATTTCGGTCTGAGGCCCTGTCTCAGGCTTTTTTGTTTTGTGATAAACTGGTAGAAGCAAATAGAAGCAACCGTTCTTCATCCAAGAGGAGGCGTTACCGGAATGGATCCCCAATGGCTGAGCTGGGCCAAACAAATTCAGGCCATATCCCAATCGGGACTGGCCTATGTGAAGGATATCTACGATAAGGAGCGTTACGAAATGCTCCGGGAGCTGGCTGTGGAGATCATGGAGCAGTATACAGGCCAAGACAAGGAGCAGATTCGGATGGCCTTTGCCTCGGACACGGGTTATGCCACACCCAAAACCGATATCCGGGCTGTTGTTATGCTGGAGGGCAAGCTGCTATTGGTACGGGAACGGACCGACGGCGGCTGGTCCTTGCCCGGGGGCTGGGCGGATATCGGATTCTCCCCGTTCCAGATTGCCGTGAAGGAAACCCGGGAGGAATCAGGCTACGAGGTGAAAGCCGAGCGGCTGCTGGCTGTATTGGACAAACAAAACCACGGGCACCCTCCGTCCCCGTGGCATATCTACAAGATATTTATTGCCTGTTCCATTGTGGGTGGCACTGCTGCAACCGGGGAGGGTACCCTGGAAACCTCCGAGGTGGGCTTTTTCGCTCCGGACAGCCTGCCCCCTTTATCGCTAGAGCGCAATACGGTGGAGCAGCTGCAGACCATGGTCCGGCTATATCAGGATCCTCAAGCCCCGCCCTTGTGCGACTGACTTGCGCTTCAGCCCCCGCGGCGTTGCAGCAGCTCCATCTTTTTCTCCCAGGCAGCAATGCTAAGATCCACAGGGTATACGGCCGGGTTCAGCTTGCGCAGGTATTCCGGCCAGAACAGGGACAGCTGCTGCTTATGATAGAGACGGATTTCCTCCAGCGTTGGCAGCTCCGACACCAGCTCCCCGTCGCGGAAGACGGGCTGCAGCAGGACCAACGCCTCGTAGTCCTCCACAAACTTATGCAGATAGGGGTGAACCGGGTCGAACAGCTTGATCCGCTTCCCCTGTTTGACATCCTCTTCCCCGTCCAGGGCAATGTAGTCCGCCTCGGCTTTCCCTGTTTTCCGGTCTACGATCCGGTACAGATCCTTCTTGCCGGGGGTGGTCACCTTCTCCGGATTACCCGAAACCTTGATGACAGGCTCATAGCTGCCATCTGCCTTCTCCCGGGCCGTGAGCTTATAAACCCCGCCCAACGACGGCTGGTCCGCGGCGGTTATCAGCTGAGTGCCTACACCCCAGGCATCAATCCGCGCCCCCTGGGCCTTCAGGTTAAAAATCACATGTTCGTCCAGATCGTTGGAGGCCATGATCTTGGCATCGGGAAAACCGGCCTCATCCAGCATCCGTCTGGCCTGCTGGGACAGATAGGCCAAGTCTCCGCTGTCGAGACGAATGCCCGACAGCTTCTTGCCTTGGGCGGCCAGCTTGCGGCCTACCTTGATGGCGTTGGGCACGCCGCTTTTGAGCGTATCATAGGTATCCACCAGCAGCGTCACCTGATCCGGCAGCGCCTCGGCATAACGGAGGAATGCCTCCTCCTCTTCGGCATGGGCCTGGACCCAGGCATGAGCATGGGTGCCCTTGGTAGGAATGCCGAACAGCTTGCCTGCACGCAAATTCGAGGTGCCGTGGAAGCCGGCGATATAAGCAGCCCGCGCTCCCCATATAGCAGCATCGGCCTCCTGCGCCCGGCGGGTGCCGAACTCCAGGAGCGAATCCTCTCCTGCCACCAGCTTGACCCGGGCAGCCTTGGTGGCGATAAGGGTCTGATAATTCATAAAGTTCAGGATCGCTGTCTCCACCAGCTGTGCTTCAAAAATTCGGGCCTCCACCCGGATCAGCGGCTCATTGGGAAACACCAGTGTTCCCTCCGGCACCGCGTGCAGATGGCCGGTAAACCGAAGCTCCCTCAGCGCATCCAGGAACTCCGGCCGATAATTCTCCTCCTGCTCCGCCAGATACGCCACATCCTCTTCAGTGAAGCGCAGCTCCCGGATGTAGGCTGCAATCCGCTCCAGACCCGCAAACACGCCAAAGCCGTTGCCGAAGGGCAGCTTGCGGAAATAAGCCTCGAACACCGCCATGCGGTTGTGGGTCCCCTGCACCCAGTGGGCATACATCATATTGATCTGATATTTATCCGTGTGAAGCGCGTAATCGCCGTAGCTCATGGAAACTCCTCCTTTGGTGTCACATCTCTGTCCGTTCCTTAAGCCAACCTTCCGTTCTCCCCTGTGCCGGCAGCCAGCACCTGCGCCCCCAGTGTTCCCCGGAAATGCCCCAACGCCCATTCATGCCCTGCCGGATTAAAGCTGGCCACAGCATCCTCATGGATAACCAGCTGAAAGCCTTTATTATAAGCGTCCACAGCGGTGTGCAGCACGCAGATGTCCGTGCACACCCCCACCAGGTGAAGCTCGGTAATGCCACGCTCGCGGAGGCGCTGCTCCAGATCCGTTCCGCAGAAGGCGCTGTATCTGGTTTTGTCCATCCAGTAAATGGTGTCCTTGTGCTGCTCATAAACCTGCTCCAGCTTTCCATACAGCCTGCGGCCGTCAGTCCCGCGGATATTATGGGGCAAAAACAGCTTGCTCTCGGGATGCCAGGGATCATTGCGCTCATGCAGGTCCACTGCCATCACCACATAATCCTCCTGCTCCGCAAAATCCCCGGTCAATCGGCTAATCCGGCCCTCAATGGCAATGCCCGGTTCGCCGCAGGGCAATGCCCCTGTTACAAAATCGACTGTATAATCAATCACAATTAACGCTCGCATATGCTTCATCCTCCCTGTCTGCCTGAGACAGCTTATTTTCGGCAAAACCAATATTATACTTTTGATATTATTAATATGACATTATTAAACCATGGTGTCAACTATTTTAAAAATTATTTTAGACCGTTTGTCACCTTTTTTCCATTCTGAGCATAAATATGTTTTGTTGAATACTGATGATACGAGGTGGAGAAACGTGCTGTTACTGGTGGACAAAAAGGACCGAGCCCATGCTGTAGCTACTCTGGACCAGATGGGACTCAATCAGATCGCCGACTGGATTAAAGCGCTGCCCGAGAATAAGTGGGAGCAGATGTTCCATTCCCGCTGGCCGACGCTGGCCAAACAATGCGGCATTTTGGAAGAAGAGCAGGTTTAGGCCTCTACTCTCTCCCATATGCCCCTTCCGGCGATAGTCCCGCTTTCCTTTCGGGGAAAAGCGGGATTTTTTTGGTATACCCGGATCACCCTGCCGGAATACACAAAAGCCGCCAGGCGAACTTTCACCCGACGGCTTCTTATCGATTATTGGAATGCAGAGGTATCCAGCTGGGGCGGAACCAAACCCGCCATGTCATAGCAGAAGGAGCGGATCAGGAGCGCTTGGGTTCCCGCATTCATGTCCCCTTCGGCCAATCCAAGTCCTAGCGGCACCGCCTTAGGCATCTCGGGATAAAACTCGCCTTCCTTCACCTGCGCTACATTCGTGGCCGCCGGGGAATGGCCCAGCTCCCGGGAGAAACCTCCGTCAGCCTGACGCAGGCGCTCCATGTTGCGGATGGTAATTTCGAGAATTTCCTCGAACTCCTCCGGAGGGATCTCCGGACGCATGTACCCCAGCAGGTTAATGGGATTGCGGATATAACACATATCCCGTGCAGTTTCCTCCCGCAGAATGCGGAGCATACTCCGGTACATAACCTCCCCGCGGGGCATGGGCATATGGAAGCGGCTGTAGAAGGTCTCCAGCTTGAAGGAGCCGGATATACGGACATAGCCGCTCCCTTGACCCCAAAGCCCTGTTTCCGGATCTTGAATCCGCGCGAAAAAGTCAAACGCCCGCTTCAAATATTCCTTCTGTTTCTCCTCCGGCAGTTGGCCGATATACGGAGCGGAATTGCAGAGCCGGTCGCAGCCCCGCCAGCTGTTGGTCAGCGGCATGGCATTCAGCCAAGCCTCGTAAGCATCCGGGGAATTCATATAATCCGGCATGCTGTTCATCTTTTGGGGAAGGGGATATAAGGGAGCTCCTCCGAGCTTGCGAATAGCGCCTACACTGTAGCTCAGCGCTCTTCCCACCATCACATCGTCATCCCGCATATCCGGATTTTCTTCATAAAAATAACCATTGGCTGGATCCTGCTTGTTTTGGAAGAAACGGATTGCCTTCGCTTTCTTGGCTGCCTGCCATCCTTCCAGCAACCCCACCCGCTCCAGAATATTCAAGGCTTGGGAGGAGGATTCAATGTCAGGAAGCTGGTTCAAGCTCCGTGAGCTGCGGGCATAGAAAAACCCGCCGCTTTCGTCATCATACTGCCCCTTCATCCATTCGAAAAAGCCGTCAAACAACTCGTCCATTTGGTTAAGAAGCGCCACTGTCCTATCGGTAATGACCTTCTGGTTTGCCACGCCCATCGTCTCCTTCTCGTTTCACGTGTGCAACATACCGGACATGCATCAGGTATACATTTTCCGGTGAAGCTCCCGGTACTGGCCCGGTGTCATCTCTTCCTGCTTGCGGAAGGAACGGATGAAATTCTGTGAATTCTGGTACTGCAGCCGCTCGGAGATTTCCTTCACCGTCATATCCGTTTCGATCAGCCATTTCTTCGCCATAGTGAAACGGAATGCCGACAGGTAATCGCTGAAGGTCTGCCCTGTCTGATTGCGGAATACGCTGCTCAGATAATTGGCGTTGTAGTGCAGCTCCGCGGCGAGGCCCTCAATGGTAAGCGGTGTGTCGTACTCCCGGTGAATCCGGTCTAGGATAATGTCAGAGATGCTCTGGTACTGGGAGATCTGCCGCTCCTGGAACAAAAGAATCAGCGGATGGATGATCCGGCTCCAGAACCAGTCCTCGATTTCCTTGGCCAAAGGCAGCTTCTGCAGCTCCTCGTAAAGGGATTCGCCCCCTTCGATGAGCTGGCTCAACCTTACGCCGGATTCCTGAATCATCACCAGGGTGTTATTCAGAAGCTTGTTGATGGGTACCTGATACTCCTGCGGCGTCATCTCATGCTTGAAGATCACGGTCATCAGCCGCTGCAGCAGATGTCTTGCCTTCTCCTCATCCGCCAGGCGGATAGCATCGAACAGCTCGCTTTCTGTCAGCCACGGGTAGTCCAGGTTCTGCTGGGGAAGACCGCGGTTCATATGGGCATAGTGGATAATGACCCCTACCCCGAGGTGGATCCGGTGCTTCAGCGCTTCAAGCCCTTCGCGGAAGGCCACGTGGGCATTCTTCAAGTCTGTGAACGGCAGACTGATGCCGATGCTCACCGTCAGCTTCAGGATGGACAGTACCATCTGCTGGATGGATTCCGTTAACGCATAGATCCACGTATTAAACTCTCCCACCGGGAGATCACTGCGGCCAACGATCAGCGAAACCGTGGAATCGAACACCACCGGCGCTACTCTGTACTCTTCAGCGACTAGCTCTTCTATCATATTCTGAACCGCAAACAGAAGAAGGTCAATATCTTCCTTACGGTAATGGGTCTCATCCAGCGTATCGATTTGGACTACCAAGACGGAATAAGGATTCCAATCCTTGATTTTGGACAGGTACCCGAACTGCTCCATCTTCTCCAGGATGTCCTGCTTCCGCATGGTTCCTTGGAACAGCCGGATCAGGAAGAAGTCTCTGGCCTGCTGCAGATACCGGAAGGACTCCTGCTCCAGCCTTGTTTTGGAGGTGAACAGGTCCTGGAATGAATTGCTGATAATATCGAACTCGTTATCCTTGGCGGACATGACAATATTGCCGGTTGTCTGGCGGACCAGCTTCTGGATGGGCGTGTACATTCTTCGGGAGAAGAACCAGGCCAGCGTCATAAATACGGCCAGCAGCGCAATCACCGTGGCAATGGTAATGTTCCTTATCTTGACGGCTTCCTTGGTCAGACTGTCGATGGATATAATGGAGACATACACCCAATTGTTCATATCCGAACGCAGGTAGGTGGCAGTGTAATCCTTCTTGTCCACCTCCGTCTGATATTGTCCGCTTTTGCCCTGGAGCACCAAGGTATTGGGAAGAAACCCTGTACTGCGGGCGTATTGCCCGATCATCCCGGGATCATTGTGATAGACAATCCGGTCCTGGTCATCCAGAATCATCACGGTTTCCGATTGCCGCGGGGTATAATTAATAATGGACGGCATGGCGCAGCTGGAGATATTGGCGAAGGCCATCCCTGTTTTGTAGGAGGAATAGGACGGCAGCTTCTGCACCAGGCTGATGGTGTACGGGCAAACGTCCACATTAGCCTTCATTTCGCTATAAAACCAGAGCGTATTGTTGAGCACCCAGGAGGAATTGTTCAACAGCAGCATCTGGTTGGAAATCTGCGAATAATGAAGATATTTATCGAATTGATAAAATCCGGAGTTCTTCATCATCCAATTCTGCTCCAGGTTGACGATGACGACATCCTCCAGATTCGTATAGAAATTCTGGGTATTCAGCATCTCCTTGCGCAGGTCCTGGTACAGAATAAAGTCCTGCTCCGTCAGCGCATTGCCAAAAACCCGGCTCATGGCGGAGGAATCCACCAACTGGTTCATGGCATGCTTAACGGTTTGCAGCGTCTGCTCGACATTCGAGCTCATTTGGCTTAAAATTTGGTGTTGGCTCTGGTTAACCTGCTTCTTGATTTCCCGGGATGCATTTAGATAGGAAGAAAATCCGATAATCATGACCGGAACAATACACAGAACAAAGCTGAACACGGTCATTTTGGTCAAAAAATTGGATTTCCCCACAACCTTCACTCCCACGTCGGTTCATTCATGATATGATAGAAATATTGTACCAAGCCTTGTCCACCAATAGCAACTCCCGATAGAGAGGAAATCCTATATATGAAGTTTAATTTGAACAAGCGTATTTGGATTCCGGCGCTGGCGGTTGTCCTTATGCTCGCCGCCGGGGCCATTGTGGCTGCTGTCCGGTCTGACGGTTCCCGGAACGAAACAGCGCCTCCGGCGCCCCCCGGCAAATCCATCAGCATCATGCTGCCGCTCCACCAGTCCGCCGCGCCTCCCGAAAGCCTGATCCGGGAGATTCAGGCCCGTACAGACTACGCGTTGGACATCAAGTGGATTCCAGATGAGGTGTATTCCAACCGGATGATGAATAATCTGGAGAGCAAGGAGAACTCCCAGGCCATTTTCGTCAAACCTACGGACCTCACCGCCATCAAAAGCGCCATCCGTTCGGACATGTTCTGGAACATCGGTCCTTATCTAGACCATTACCCGAATTTGCGGACCCTGGAGCAGACCTCCACCAAGCTCATGACCATCGACGGCAAAATATACGGGCTTGGCAGTGAACGCCCCGAATCCCGCCAGGGCGTTATTATCCGCAAGGATTGGCTCAATAATCTGGGCTTAAGGGAGCCCAAAACCCTGGATGAGCTGTATCAGGTGCTCAAGGCCTTTACGGAGCAGGACCCGGATGGCAACGGCAAGCCGGATACGGTTGGGCTGACGGACCGCAATGATCTGTATTACGGCGCCTTCAAAACCTTAAGCTCTTATTTCGGCACACCCAACGGCTGGGCGCTTTCGGATGGAAAGCTGACGCCCGAGTTCGCTACACCGGAATATATCAGTACGATGAATTATATGAAGAAGCTATATCAGGAGCAGCTGGTGAATACAGATTTCCCTGTCACCAGCAAATCCGTACAGCGCTTCCGGATGATAACCGGCAAAGCCGGAGTATATATCGGCAGCCTGGCGGATGCCCCCAGACTTCTGGAGGAGACCCGGCAGGTCAATCCCGAGGCGGATTTCGCCGTTCTCAACCGGATTCAGGGACCCAAAAGCTACGGCATCTGGTCGGTTTCCGGAAACGGCGGCATGTTTTTCTTCTCCAAGAAGAATCTGAAGACCGAGCAGCAGCTCAAGGACGCCTTGGCCTTCTTCGACCGGACCATGGATGCCGATATCAGCAACCTGCTTGTTTACGGAGTAGAGAATGTCCATTATATTCTGAATAATGGCAAAGTAGCCTACAAGGATAGCGACATGTATTCCCGCTCTAATGCGGAAGTGCCGCCGCTGTCCTCCTTGCTTCTAACCACGGTGACCAACCCCAATCTGTATAAGCGGGACCCGGAGGGAATAAGCCCTATATTGAACGAAGTGTACAAGCTGATCGACGACAATGCGACGATGCTGATCCGGAATCCGGCCGCAGGCTTATCCTCCAACACCTACGACGCCCGCAATGTAGAGCTGGATTTCATCATCAACAATGCCACCTACAATTTCATTCTTGGCAAAATCGACGAAAACGGCTTCCGCGAGGAGATTGACAGCTGGATGCAAAAAGGCGGCTCCACCGTTATTCAGGAGCTGGAGGAAGCCCTCCGGACAAGCCGCCCTTAGAACCTGCATAAGCAAATATTCCCTGGTTCCCCTGTAGGAGATTGGCACGAATCGCAGGAAATCCTGTCGATTCATGCATAGGTTCTCCTGTAATTGGGGGAGCCTTTTATTATGCAAGGAAACCGGAGCTTCTCCGCCTCCGGGTGTCATCACCTCAGGTGTAACAGGGATAATCATTAGCCCAGATTCCCGGTTCTACTGGGTTTTTGCCCAATTTTGATGGTCCGCGGCGGTGTAGTGTGGGGCAGTGATTATATTCAAAACGCAATTCCGTACCGTATAGTTAGTCGTGTCAGAACAATCGACAAACGCAACACAACAGTTCAAAAATGGAGGTTATATCAAATGGCAAAAAAAACACGCCAATGGGTAGCAGCGTTGACTACTGTAGCAGTAGCCGGCGGATTACTGGCAGCATGCGGAGACAGTGGTGAAAAGGGCGCAGCTGGCGGTTCTGCTTCTCCTGCAGCGACAACTCAAGGACCTGTGAAGTTCACGGTAATGGCTAACTTGCAGACTCCTGAAGTCCCTTCCGACAAACTCGAAAAGTATATTGAGCAAACCACCAACTCTCAAATTGAGATTCAATGGGTACCGGACGGATCTTATGATGAGAAGTTCCAAGCCGCTTTCGCAACCGGCACTCTGCCGCAGGCTGTTTATCTGAAGAATGCCGCTTCCTTTATTCTGATGCGCGACGCCATCAAGAACGGTCAATTCTGGGAAATCGGGCCTTTGCTGAAGGACTACCCGAACCTGAGCAAGCTGGACACCAAAATCTTGGACAACACCAAGGTTAACGGAAAAATCTACTCCTTGTACCAAGAAAGACAACCTGCCCGTTCCGGTTTGATCTTCCGTAAGGACTGGCTGGACAAGATCGGCGCAGCTGCTCCGACAACCACCGACGAGCTGTACAACGTACTGAAGAAGATCAAGGAAGCTGACCTGGCCGGCAACGGCAAGACCATTCCGCTGGCTGACCGTAACGATCTGGTATATGGCTCCTTCAAAACTGTAGCCACCATGTTCGGCACTCCTAACGGTTGGGGTGTTGTGAACGGCAAGCTGACTCCTGACTTCATGACCACCAACTACATGGATACCCTGAAGTTCTATAAGAAGCTTCACTCTGAAGGCCTGATCAACCAGGACTTCCCGGTTACCTCCAAGAACGACCAGCAAAACCTGATGTACACTGGACGTTCCGGTGTTTACATTGGAACCATGGGCGATGCTAAGACCATGCAAGACAAAACCGCTCCTAACTTCCCGGACGCAAAATACGATGTTTCCAACGATTTGAAGGGTCCGGACGGCAAGAAAACAACTTGGGGCACCAACGGCTACGGCACCATCCTGCTGTTCCCGAAATCCTCTGTGAAGAACGAAACCGAGCTGAAGGCTATCCTGGGCGTATTCGACAAGTTCTACGGCAAGGAATTGGCTGACGTTCTGAAATTTGGTCTGAAGGATCAAAACCACTATACTCTTGATGCTGATAACAAGATCGTATCCAGCACCGACACCAAGCTGATTGAAAAGGAAGTTCGTCCTTACCTGAACATGGCGCTGGCTGAAACCACCAACGTTTCCCCGCAAAAGTATGCTTCCGCTACTCTGGAAAAGGCTAATAACCTGTCCAACGAAGCTGCCAAGTTCATGATCACTGATCCTACTGCTTCTCTGGATTCCGCAACCTATGCTGAGCGCGGCACCCGTCTTCAAGAGCAAATCAAGGATGCAACCTACCAATTCATCATGGGCAAGATCGATGAAGCTGGTTACAAGGCTGCTACCGACAAGTGGCTGAAGGATGGCGGACAAAAGATCGTTGACGAGTTCAACGAGCAATACGCTGCAATCAACAAGAAATAAGTTTTTATTCTTCGAACGAAGGCTGGACTAACCCCGGCCTTCGTTTGAAGGGTTGATTTACACTTTGATTATTTAGGAGAAGGAGATACTGCTATGAACAATACGGCTGCTGAAGCGGGGCTGGTGAAATACAAAGAATCCAGCGGTAGAAAGTGGAAAAGAATCGTCCGTAACCGGTATATCTATTTAATGATTCTTCCTGGGGTTCTTTACTTTCTGATTTTTAAATACATTCCCATGTTCGGTCTGGTCATTTCCTTCCAGGATTATCTGCCGTACAAAGGAATTATGGGCAGCGACTGGGTTGGCCTGAAGCATTTTTCGCGACTGTTCAGTGAACCCGAATTTTGGAATATATTTAAGAATACAATAGTGGTATTCGTCGTTAACGTAACCTTTTACTTCCCGATACCGATTATTTTATCCTTGATGCTGAATGAAGTTGGCAATGCCTTCTTTAAACGTTTTGTACAAACCCTGGTTTACATTCCCCACTTCTTGTCCTGGGTTATTATCGTATCGATTTCCTTCGTTATGTTCACCATGGACGGAGGGATTATTAATGAAATGCTCACCTACTTCGGATTCCAGCCCATCAACTTCCTGATGAGCTCCGGCTGGTTCTATCCCATGTATGTCTTCCAGGTAATCTGGAGAGAAGCAGGCTGGGGAACCATCGTTTATCTGGCTGCTATGGCTGCAGTGGATCCTGGATTATATGAAGCCGCCCGGATGGACGGCGCAACACGGCTTCGCCAAATTTGGCATATTACGCTTCCCGGCATTCGCACCGTAATTGTGGTTATGCTGATCCTGAAGGTCGGCAGCGTGCTGGATACAAGCTTCGAACATATCTTCCTCTTGCTGAACTCCATGAACAAGGACGTAGCGGAAATTCTGGACACTTACGTGTACACGGCAGGCTTAAAGCAAGGACAATACAGCTTCAGTACCGCCGTTGGTTTGTTCAAATCCGTTGTCAGCTTTATCCTGGTTATGGGTTCTAACTGGTTGGCGAAAAAAGCTGGCGAAGAGGGCGTATACTAAGAGCTCTCCGCAAGAAAAGTCAACTTCGTAAGCAAACGTAAAGCTCGTTCTTACTTTAAGGAGGAAGCAGGATGATTCAAGATAAAACACTGGGCAATCGAATATTTGATGCCGTTAACTATTTGCTCCTAACCCTAGTCGCCCTGGTAACCGTACTGCCTCTTGTGCACGTACTGGCCGGATCGGTTACGACTGTTGAGGAAATGGCCCGTAAGCCGTTCGTATTGATTCCCACTGAGTTCACATTGAATGCGTACAAATATATTTTGTCTACACCAACAATTTTTAAAGCCTTGGGCGTTTCCATCTTTATAACGGCTATCGGAACCCTGATCAGTATGTTTATTACGTCCCTGATGGCATACGGGCTTACCCGCCGCGATCTGGACGGCCGTAAATTCTTCAACCTGATGGTCGTTTTCACCATGTTGTTCCATGGCGGTTTGATCCCGTCCTTCTTGGTTGTAAAGCAAGTAGGCTTGATCGACAGCTTGTTCGCCATGATTATCCCTTCCGCAGTCAGCGCATTTAACCTGATCATTCTGCGGAGCTTCTTCCAAGGCCTTCCCGAAGGTCTGGAGGAATCGGCAAAGCTGGACGGCTGCGGCGACTTCGGCATTTTGTTCAAAATCGTATTGCCTTTGTCCCTGCCTTCCATCGCCACCATCTCCCTGTTCTACGCTGTAACCTACTGGAACTCCTACTTCAGCGCCATTATGTACATTAACAATGCAGACAAATGGCCGGTTCAGGTATTATTGCGTCAGATCGTTATCGCAGCGAGCGGTATGGCTGCCGACACGGACAACGACTTTATCAAGCCGCCGGAACAAACCATCAAGATGGCTGTTATCGTCGTATCCACTCTCCCGATCCTGATGGTGTATCCGTTCATTCAGAAGTACTTCGCCAAGGGCGCATTGGTTGGTTCCGTAAAGGGCTAATCCATAATTCCCCTCCTGGCAAGTGCCAGCTACATGTTAGCTCAAAGAAAAGAGCAGGTTATCGCAAAGATAACCTGCTCTTTTTATGCAGATATGGCTGCACCCAATCTGCAGCTGGAGGCATTTCTTCTGCCCGCTTGGTCTAACGGCGGTGGGAGACCTTATTTCAACAAAAATAGCCTTTCCAAAAATCTAACGGCGGCCACAGCCGCTATTGGGGCAAATCCCCCCGCAGCAAGCTCTTTTTTAGCACAATAACGTCTCCTGCTTCCGTTAAATTTGCCAGCCCCCCCCTTTTGAGCCAAATAGCGTCTCTCACCGCCGTTAGAAACACAACCATTCGCTACTCTGAAATAACAGTTCTAGCCGGCAGAGCCGGTTTGAGGAGCTTTTTCGACATTTCATCGGTCATGGGGAAAATAAAAAACGGACAGCAGATTTACTCCGCCATCCGTTTCCTGAAATCTAACCAACGCACCCTGAGAGATTCGAACTCCCGGCCTTTTGATTCGTAGTCAAACGCTCTATCCAGCTGAGCTAAGGGTGCATATGGAGCGGACGAAGGGATTCGAACCCTCGACCCTCGCCTTGGCAAGGC
>JAEWGW010000034.1 GCA_023388055.1 Bacillota bacterium
ACGTAATAATAGCGATCGGATTCATTCTCCGTGGACACCGTGTAGCTGCTTCCCGTTGCGTTCTCAATTATAAACGCACCCGAGGTGCTGGCTGTATCGTTGCGGAACCATTGGTAGCTCAACTGCCCATCGTCCATGGAGTTGGCGGCTACGCTCAGAACCGGATCGGCATCCCCAACCTTTACCGTTGCTCCGGTCGGCTGCGTCGTAATGGATGGCGCCAAGGCTGGGGCAACCAGCTTCTTAATCAATCCGGCATCAATATCGCATACATACACCTCTCCATTGCCGGCCACAAACATGCCATAAGGAATAAAGAATTCATCCTTTATACTCACATCTGTCCATTGGTTCCCTGCGAGCTTCCTTACTACGGAATTGCCGGTGTCCGCGACATAGACATTTCCATGGCTGTCGACCCCAATTCCCTTGGGATCAAGAAAACTAGCTTCACCTGTTATATCCACCCAAGAGGAGCCCGACAGCTTTTTAACCCTGTTGTTATGATCGGTTACGTATATCGTTCCATCAGGGCCTACTGCCAAGCCGGCAGCATTAATGTAAGAATCCGTAACATTCTCCCATTGGTTCCCCACCAGCTTCATAATTCTGCGGAACTCCGTATCTGCCGCGTAAATATTCCCTTGATTATCTACGGCCACATCCACCGGGTCGGAAAGCCCCTCGGCGTTAATGAATCCCCAAAGCCCTTCCGAATACTTCAATACCATACTGGAACTCTTCATTATCAAATAAAGAGCCCCATTAGAGTCTGTTGTGATACCCGTGATCTGTCCAACAGGCGGCGTAATAGCTTGCCAGCCTCCGTCGACAACCCTTCTTTTAAGCTGATAGGCATCCGCTACATACAGTGTTCCGTCGTTACTTGCCGCTACATCAATAGGTCCGTTAACGGGTCTGTATCCCGTAATATCAATCCAGTCACCCGTTACAGGTGCAGCCTTGATGGTTACCATAGCTATACTACTGAAGGTTGTGGCGGATTGGCTGCCCAATGTATTTTTCACGGCCACATAATAATACATAACCCCCGCTATATCCGCTGCCGGCTGGTAAAAATCCGCCGTTGCATCTTCGATCAGGGTTGCATTCTCCATACTTTCCACCGCGTTGCTGTACCACTGATAGCTTAATGTTCCCGCGTCGCTTTTCGTTGCGGTTACACCCAGGGTGACGATATCTCCTGCATACACGGTATCGCCGTACGGATGATTAAGAATGGTGGGCGAAGCCGCAGGCACTGGCGGATTAACCGTTACGGCTGCAATATGGCTGGTTTTTTCCGTTGTCTGAGCACCCGTAGCCTCTGTATTCGTGTTCTTCACGACCACATAGTAGTAGGTGGTCCCTGCTGTTGTGGTCAGAGGCTCGTAGCTGCTGCCCGTTGCCCCTGCAATCTCTGTGCTGCCGCTGGTGCTGTTCTCCATATTGCTGTACCATTGATAGCTCAAAGTTCCGCCATCGGTTACGTCTGCCGTCACACTCAGGGTGGGGCGTGTGTCCCCTACCTTCACGGTGCTGCCCACCGGTTGAGCGGTTAGGGTAGGCTCCGCCGCGTTCACCACTTCTGTCACTACCTGCTCAACAGTAAAGGTTACAGCTGTCATAAGCTCTGCAGCTACCGTAACAGTTGCCTGATATGTCCCTGCTGGCAGCTGATTTTTGGCCTTCACTGTAAATGTAGTAGAAGGCGTTCCGTCATTCAGCTCAGTTGTAGCAAGTCCAGTCAGCTCGAAGCTTCCGGCGGCCGTTCCACTGAGCTGCACATTCAGATTGGTAAGGCTCCCTGTCCCTGTTTTTGTAATCGTCACCGTTTTGGTTTCTTGTGTTCCCGGGTTATAACCTGCGGTTAAAGGTGACAAAGTCTGTGTTTGAATCGCTTCGATAGTGTACGTTAGCGGAATCCATGTAGCATACAAAGTGAGATTGCGCGAAGGCATGCTGAAGCTGCTAGCAGGAGCATAATCGTCTCCTGTTCCATCTGCTTTGGAGTTCCATCCGGCAAAAACAAACCCGCTCCGCTTCAGCATCCCTGTATTGTCCAAAACAGTAACGGTGCCCGATGTCGGATAAAGCCCGCTATCTGCCGGAGCCTGGCCGGAAGTGCTGCCATTGCCGTTATAGGTAACCGAATAGGTGGCCACATAGGGCCTCAGCTGCGGATAAGATACCCCTTCATCAATTGACCAAACCGTGTCGAAATCCCAACCAACAAAAGTAGCCTTTATCTTCATATCTGTCGTAGCTTTAGGAGCAGCATCAATACTATTTGCTGTTCCTGCTATATTAACATCAAAATAGTTGCCGCTTACAGTTCCGCCCTCCTTCTTCCCCAAAAAGCTGGAACCAGTACTCCCCGTAAAGCTAGTCGCTACAGCCGAGTAGTTATTTTTCAAAGTTGCCCTGGAGGAACCAATAAACCCGCCTATTCCTGCCGACAACGGTGAAGGTGCGAAGACCTTGCCCATAGCATAATTATTTGTAATGGAGCCTCCTGCAGCCTGTCCCACAAAACCACCGACGTTGGTTTCCAGTCCATTCACTGACGTAATGCCCGTAGCATAGCTTTTCTCTATGGTACCTACGCTATAACCAACTAATCCTCCAATAGCATAATAATTTTGCCCGGAGAAACTTATACTGCCAACATTGCCGGTTGCATAGCAATATTGAATTTTTCCGGTAGAAAACTCACCGATCAGCCCGCCTATTCTTTGGGTTGACATCGCAACAGGTATAACTACATTCCCGCTGGCATGGCTGTTCCTGAGTATAGCGGTGGAAGTGAACACACCGATTAATCCTCCCGAAGATCCTGCACCAAAAACGTTTACGTTCCCAGCCGCAGAGATATCAGAAACGAGGGTTTTGCTTGCGTAAGCGCCAAGGAATCCTCCCAGATTCTTTTGGCCGTATACATTAACATTTGCAGAGCTGGCATTAACCGCAGCCGTATTGCTAAACAGACCACCCAGGCCGCCAACGTTGTTTGTTCCTTGTACAGTACCGGTTACTGTTGCTTCTTCAACCTGCCCTGAACTAATAGCCCCCAATAAACCGCCCGTATAATCTTTACCCTGAACATCGACATTAGCCAGATTAATCCGGCTAATGCTTCCCTTAACACTACCAAACAAACCAACGTAATCCTCGGTTGGCCGGACAATCTTCAAATTCGAAACCGTAAATCTATCCCCGTCGAGACTGCCTGTGAATGGCGTAACAGTTGTCCCAATCGGCTCCCAGTTTGTATAAGCAGACAGATTAATATTCCCGCCAAGCCGATAATGGCCGCCCAAATTACTGCGTATATTGTTTAATTCTGCGGCAGTCGTGATGATATACGGATCGTCCGCTGTTCCCGATCCTGCCGCCTTCGCCGCTTGGGGAAGCCATGCAAACGCATTTAAGAATGCTCCCACAACCATAACAACTACGAGAAAAATCGAACATTTCCTTGTTGGCTTTCCCTTCATACCTCTCGTTTCCTCCCTTTTTAAACCACTGCTCTACAAAGTCCACCTTCCATTCTACCGGCCGGTTCTTGCAAAATTCTCACAAACTCCCACTTCATTACCAGAATATTGTCAATTTTAATCGAATGTTGTTGAGTTTTCACGAATTGTTCACAAAATAGACGGGTCTCCTCAGCACGCTAACGTCATGGAAGGGAGCAGCCGGATCACTATGGAGCCCATGTGACGAATCGGTCACCTCTTTGTTTAGTTGCTGAGCTGTGAGGGAACGGCGACGCGGGCGGCTATGCTGTAACGGAACTCAACGACTCTTAGCGGGCTAAATACGCCCGATTTGAAATGTAACGGAACCCAGCGACTCTTACAGCTCATTTCGGCTGCTTTTTCCCCTCAACTATGCCTCTAAGGGGCGGAGAGTTCCGTTAAAAAACCGCAGAGGTCATTTTGGCCGTCTAAGCGTCGCTCAGTTCCCTTAAAATCCCCCATGGCCGCTCAGAGCAAGCACACGCACTGCAAACAGACACCAAAAAAGCCGGACGGGAAACCTGTGTGGTTTCCGCCCAGCTTATTTATTCCGGGGCTCTTCAATCAGCCCCTCATACCCTGCTCCCCGCCAATTTTACCCCTTCACCGCCCCTGCCGTAACTCCCTCCATGATCTGTTCACTCAGAATGAAGAAGGCCACAACAATAGGCAGCATGCTGATGACCAGCGTGGCTCCGATGGCGCCCCAGTCCGTGCTGTATTGCCCCACGAAATTTTGCACCCCGACCGTTAAGGTCTTCAGATGATCCGAGCTGATGAAGGTATTGACGAAGATGAATTCATTCCAATTGTAAATCATGTTAATAATCACAGTGGTGGTTAACACGGATATAGTCATGGGCAGCACCACCGCGAAGAACATCCGGTTGACCGTGCAGCCGTCCATCACCGCCGCTTCTTCAATTTCCCGGGGCAGGGCATAATAGGCACCCAGCAGGATCATGATCGTAATCGGCATATTGAAGGCGGTATACGACAGGATCACCGATAGCGGATGGTCCTTCAAACCGAAATTCGTGAAGAAGCTGAACAGCGGAATCAGGGTGGAATGCACCGGAATCATCATCCCGGTCATGAACAGCCCCAGAACCAGAGAGCTGTTCCTCCATCTCATCCGGGTAATGGCATAGGTGACCATGCTGGCCAGCAGCACTGTCAGCGCCACCGCCGTCACTGTAATCCACACGCTGTTCATGAAATAATGTCCAATCTGGCCCTCTGTCCATACCTTCGTATAATTGCCCCAGCGGGGATGGAGAGGCAGGGCAAAGGGTGACAGGTTAAACACCTCCTGGTTATTCTTCAGGGAGAAGAAAACCAGCCAAATCAGGGGCAATACCTGCAGAACCGCAACCATTGCCAGAATGAGATAGAGCAGCGCCCACCCCCCTGCGTGTAAAACTGCAGAACCGGGCTGCCGGGAGACCGCTCTGCTCCGGGTGATGACAGCTTTGGCCATGAACGTGCCCTCCTAGGAATATTCGATGGTTTCTTTGGCGGCCGTCCATTTGCGGATGAGCCAAGTGACAACCAGACAGATCAGCAGCAGGAAAAAGCCGATGGCGCTGCCATACCCGAAGTTGAAGCCCTTAAAGGCGATCCGGTACATATACGAGGCCATCACCTCGCTGGCGCCGTTGGGTCCCCCGTTGGTCATCACATAAATCAGGTCAAAATACTTCAGAGAGCCTACAACGGCCAGCACTACCGTCACCTTGAACACCTCGGCAATCAACGGTATCTTGATCCGCAGGGCAATCTGCAGCGGGTTCGCTCCGTCTATGCGCGCCGCCTCCTCCAGGGAGGCGGGGATATTCTTCAGGGCGGAATAATAGATCAGGATGTAGAAGCCGGCATACTGCCACAGAATAGGGACAAACAAGGCAGGCAGCACATAGGCCGGTTCAGCCAGCCAGGCAGGTGTATCCGTAAATCCGATAAACTCCAGCGCACTGGTGAGAATCCCGTTGGTGGGATGGTAAATCTTCAGCCACAGCTGGGCAATGGCCACCGACGACAGCAGCATCGGCACCAGATAAATTTTGCGCAGCAGATTAGAACCCTTGATCCGTCCGGCCAGCAGCAGCGCCACCGCCAGGTAGATCAACAGACTGAGCGCGGAGAAAACGGCCAGCAGCAAGGAATGAAAGGCGCTCTCCCAGAACAGCCTGTCGCCCATCAGCTCCAGATAATTATCCAGACCGATGAACTGCTTGGCGCCGATGCCGTCCCACTTGGTCAGGCCGTAATAGCCCGTCAGCACAATGGGGATGTAGATCAGCTGCAGCACCAGAAAAAGCGACGGCACGACGTACAATGCGATGATCCATTTGTTGGACAGCACCTTATCCATGTGATTCCCGTTCCTCCTGCCGTCTCTATTCGCTGGCTGCCTTGGTCAGCGCTTCTTCATGCTTCTTGGCGAAGTCCTCCGGCGTTACCGCTTTGCCGAAGATGGCCTGGATCATATTCAGATGCGCCTCAGCGGCGGAGGGTTTCATCTGCACATCGGCAAACAGCGTAATGCTGCTGGCATTGTTCAGCTCCTTGAGGAGATCAATATACATGGCGGGCAGCTGCACAGCCGAGGTATCTACCTTGGTCGCCGGAATCACACCCGCGTCGGTGACGGAAACCTTGCCCCACTGCTCCACGAAATACTCCACGAACTTCTTGGACTCTTCCTTCACCTTGGAGTTCTGGGCCACGAACAGACCAACACCGGGACCGCCTACCCAGCTGTTCATATCACTCTTGCCGCCGCTGACAGCGGGGAATTTGAAGAAGCCGATATTATCCTTGAAGGCCTTGGGCACATCCGGATTGGTGGTAAAGTTGGGCAGCTCCCAGGTTCCCATCATGTACATGGCTGCTTTTTCGTTCATAAATTCGGACTTGCCTTCATCATTGGACAGCCCGTTGAAGCCCTTGTTGAAGGCGTTCAGATCCACCAGCTGCTGGATTTCCTTGGCTGCCCGGATCAGGCTGGGATCCTCGAAGGAGCCGCTGCGGTCTACAGCCTTCTTCAGCGGCTCGGTGCCGCCGATCCGGTTGGCCAGGTACATGTACCACAGAGAGCCGGTCCACCGGTCCTTATTGCCCAGGGCAATAGGCGCCACATTGTTCTTGGTCAGGGTTTTGACCACCTCAAGGAATTCATCATACGTGCCGGGCACCTTCAACCCGTATTTGGCAAAAAGCGCCTTGTTATAATAAACCGGGGTAATGTTCAGCTCCAGGGGGTACGCATAGGTTTTGCCGCCGATGGCATACGCCTCCGTAGTGCCGCCAACAAATTTATCCTTCAGCTTGCCCTGCAGCCCGTCGTCCAGCGTGGCGAACAGATTGCCCTTCACATACGGCTCCAGAAAACCCGCCGCCCAGGTCATGCCCACATCCGGCAGCTGGTTGGAGGCGGACAGCACCTTCAGCTTGCTTTTGTACTGCTCATTCTCCAGGATTTCCTGCTTCACGGTCACGTTGGGGTTGGCCTTGGTGTAGTCGTCGATGATTTTGTTAACGATTACATTTTGCTGCTTGGAGCTTCCTGCCGGCCACAGATGCATGAAGTTAATGGTGATCTTCTCCGCCTTGGCGGTGGGTTGGGTGGTGGCTGGAGCAGACGCTGCAGCTGTAGCTGCCGGTGCAGTAGAAGCTCCGGCCCCCCCTTCATCCTTGTTCGAGGCACAACCCGCCAATGAAACCGCTCCCAGCATGGACAGCGCCAATAGACCCGCAAACGCTTTTTTGACCATTCCTGCTTCCCCCTTGGGTATCATCGCCGCCGCGCAACACTCCGGCAGCTGTGTCTTTATCGTAGCATGACAGTTTTAGCCCCGTAAGGTTACAGCTTTTGGGTAAAATACCTTATTTTTTAGATGGGGCCGTTGTCCTCCGCTATCTGCTTGCGGTATTGGCTGGGGCTTACCCCCGTATTTTCCTTGAACAGCTTAATGAAGTATTTGGGCGTCAGGTACCCGACCTGCACGGCAATTTCCCCGACAGGCAATGCAGTACCCAGCAGCAGCTCCTTAGCCTTCTGCAGCTTGCAGCGGGTAACATATTCCAGGAAGGTCATACCCGTCTGCTCCTTGAACAAAAAGCTGAAATAGCTGGCGTTCAGGTGCACCTCCTCCGCTACCTCCCGCAGACCCAAGGGGGCCTGAAGATGGCTCTCCACATAACGCATCGCCTTCAGCACCGGCTCGCCGATCCGTCCTTCACCGCTTTCCTGGAGCTCCAGCAGGGATTTGTCCACCATTCTCTCCATAGCCTGCTGGCGGTGGCGGCTTTGGTCCAGCTTCAGTGCCTGCTCCACCGTTTCCAGCAGCTTGCGCTTCTCCAGAGGCTTCAGCAGATACTGGAACACCCCCAGCCGGATTGCATGATGGGCATATTCGAATACGGCGTGCCCCGAAATAATAATCACCACCGGGCTGGCTCCCTTGGCCTGGGCATCCTCCACCAGTGTAAGCCCGGTAATCTCCGGCATGCGGATATCGGTGATCAGGAGATGCACCTGCTCCTGCTCCAGCACCCGGGAGGCCTCAGCCGCACTGCCTGCGGTAATCACCCGGACCGCACCGGACAAGTCCGTTTCCAGCGTTTTTTTGACCCCGTCCCGGGTTCTTGGCTCATCATCCACCACCAGCACCGTCTTCAGCAGATTCATACGTTCTCCCCTTCCTCCCTAGGAGTCTTTCCGACGGAGTTGTTTTGGTGAATAAATATTCACTGGCAACATTCACTACCGGGATAGGCTTGGCTTGGAAGCTCAAACACGTTTTGTCGGCCTTGATTGTATTGGATTATTAAGGTGTCAAAGCCGCCAAAAAACTCGCCCTCAAGCCAACCTATCCCTCCCGTTTCATGTCACTGAATATTTATTCACCCTTTTCTTTCGTCGGACAGACTCCTTGGCATCTCAAACTGCACCACCGTGCCCGTGCCTGCTGAGCTCTCCACAGACAAGGCTCCCGCCTGGTTTTGGTAATACAGCTCCAGCCGTCTCTTCACATTACGGAGCCCCAAGCCCGTCCCCTTCGTGGAGACAGGCGTGCCGGAGCGGAGAGACAGCAGCAGGCTCTCCAGAGCCTTGGCTTCCATGCCCGCTCCGTTATCCTCGACAATGACGGCAAGCCGGTGACTATCCTGCTGTCCAAGCTCCTCGATGGCGATACGGATGCTTCCGCCCTCCACCTTGCCTTCGATGCCGTGGACAATCGCGTTCTCCACCAAGGGCTGGATCAGCAGCTTGGGAATGGGCGTAGCCCGGCAGGAATCCGGGCAATCCACGGACCAGAACAGCCGCAGGCCGAAGCGCATCCGCATGATGTGCAGATACCGCTCAATATGCTCCAGCTCATCGCCGATGGTGACCCACTCCTGCTTGCCGGAGCCGCCGATGACATAACGGAACATGTGGGACATGGCCACCACCAGATCCGCCAGCTCCTCCTCCCCCTTGTCGGATAACGACCAATAGAAGGCCTCCAGCGTGTTGTACAAAAAATGCGGGTTGATCTGCGCCTGCAGGGCCCGGAGCTCCGTCTGGCTCTGGACCAGCTCCTTCTCATAGACCAGCTTAATGAGGGCATTGATATTGTCCGCCATCTGGTTATACGTATGGTTCAGCTCCTGCAGCTCCATGGTGCGGGACCGCTCCAGGTTGGGCTTTAGCACACCGTCCCGGGCGCCGCGCATGGCCTTGATCAGCCGGAGGATGGGCCGGGTAATGAGCCCCGAGAGCAGATAGGACAGCACAATGAACAGCACAAAACCCGCCGCACCCGAAAGCAGCAAGGCCTGCCGGAGGACGGAGATCCCCTTGGTCACATCGCGGACGGGGGTGAGAATCATCAGAGTCCAGCCGGTGGACTCAGAGGGCTGCTTCACCAGAATATATTCCTCCCCGTTAATCTGAACCGTAGAGCTGGTGCTGTCCAAGAGCTCCTTCACAGGAAGAGGGGTTTTGGAATTCATAGCAATGGGAGAGCCGTCGTGGTCGGCCAGAATCATCATCTCCGTCATCCGGCTCAGGGGGTACGGCGTCTGAAAATCGAAGTAGGACCGGTCCAGACTCAGCAGCAAATAACCGCCGTGGGAGTACCAGCGGTCCATCAGATTAATCCGCCGCAGGGATAATACCGACGCGGAGTCCCCGGGGTCAATCCCCAGCCAGGCCAGCCGGCCCAAACCTCCATCGGCGGCTTGAATATCCCTCGGGCCCACCCGGCTGCCCAGGCTTTGATCATCCATGGGAAACAGCCTGCGTCCGTCGGCGGCATACAGCTCCACCCGGTTTACCCCGGTGGAATAGGACTGGAAGCGGCTGATCACCTGAAGCAGCCCCTGCCGCTGGGCAAAATCCGCCGGCCGGCCCTTCAGCTCGTGAAGCAGCAGCTCCTGCACATACCCGTCGGTCATAATCTGGGCCGTCAGAGCATTGGTCTGCTCCAAGAGCGCATCCAGCCGCCCGTTGGCCTGCACCGCCGTCTGCTCGATATGGCCGCTGGAGTTATTCTTCAGGAGCAGGGACACCGACTGGTACGTGCTGGCCCCGAATACACATAGAACCACCGTCATCACCCCAACAAAACCCACCAGAATCTGGCTGCGCATGGTATGAATTCTGAGCAAGGGTCCCTACCACCATTTCCTTTTTTTATAAAAGATGTAAGTGCTTACATCCGCATTATACAGAATGTTGGGTGGGTTGGGAAGCACTAAATAGCAGCTCCGATACAATTATGTCCGCCAGATTTCCCGGTATTCCTGAGGCGTTACGCCTGTCGCTTTTTTGAAAAAACGGGTGAACGACGGAGAGGCCTCATAACCGACTCGTGCCCCTACCTCCAGCACCTTCAAATCGTCGCCGCGCAGCAGCTCCTTGGCCTGCTCAATTCGCGCGCCTTCTATATACTCAGATAAATTAACGCCACACGCTTGCTTGAACAGGCGGGATAAATACGACGGATTAAAATGGATGTAACCCGCAAGACGCACCAGCGACAGATCCTCGTTCAGGTGCTCCCCGATATAAATCTGCACGTTTCGGATTGCTTCAGCTGCCCGGTTGCGTTCCCCTGAGCTTCTCAGCTCGAAGAGCGTCTCTGCCGTTCTCCGGACAAAGATAAACGCCTCTTCCCAGGACACAAAGTCATCATGGCGCATCAGAGCCGAGACATCAGCTATCCCGTTTTCCAGCTCCCACCGGTTGATGTAAGACAGCAGAACCAGGGAGACCGTATAATACAATTCCAGCAAATAGGGTGCGCCGTTTTCCGATCCAGACGCAATAAGTTCATCCAGCAGCAAAAGAAATTCGTCCCGCCTGCCGGCATCCAGATGCGCCGAAAGCGCCTCTGATTTATCCCGGGGCGACCGTTCCTTCGTATAGCTGGAGGCCTCCAGATCCACGGTCTGCACCATGTGGGCGCCGTCCCCGGTCCGGGTTTGCCGCTGACGCCTCAGCTTGTCATAGGCTGATGATAGCTTCCGCCATTCCGAAGGTCGTTCCCCCAGCGTTACAGCCACAGAGAGGCCGAGCGTGTTCAAACAGGCTTGTTGAATCAACTCGAATTGACCAACCAGACAGGACAAGATCGGCACATCTGCCGCCACTTCTCTTCCGTCCTCCCGATCTGTCAACGGCTGTAAGAGCCAGACAGGGTCTCCGAAGCGGTCGATCATGCCGAGGCTGCGGAATTGGCCGCTGAGCAAGCTCTCGGCCAGCAGCACGACGCCCATAGCGGAGTCCTGCCGGTTGGCGTAGGAAGCCGCTGCGGATGAAGGAATGAAAAAATCCCCTTGGGCGATATAGACCGGAAGGTTAGGATCAAGCGGGATGTTCAGCTTGCGGAGATCCTCACCCAGAGTGAGCACCGCAGGCGCAGCAGCATGCAGCAAATAACGGATGTACTCACCTCTTGCCAGCACCTCAAGCGTCGTCAGCCGCTCCTGTGCTTGTGTGACCAGCTCATTGCGGCGCAGGCTGTCGTCCAGCTCAGTGACCGCTTCGCCCACCGCCTGGATAACCTTGGGGTACCCTTCGGTCTTGAGCAGATATTGAACGCCTGACGCCTGGATTGCCCGGTATACGGCATCGAAATCGCTATATCCCGTCAGGAAGATGATCCGGCAATGGGGCCAATTCCGCTTGATGACGCCCATCAGCTGAAGGCCGTCAATTCCAGGCATACGAATATCGGTCAGCACGATGTCCACCCGGGTACGATTGAGCCAGCCGAGCGCTTCCCTGCCGGAATAGGCCTTGCACAGATCCAGGCCCAAGTCGCAGCCCGCAAGCGTCTCGAACAAGCCGTCGGTAATCATCTCCTCGTCATCGACGATCAGCAGTCGGTACATGGGCAAGCTCCTTCCACGGAAAATAAAGCGTTACCTGAAGGCCGCCGTAATGGCTGCGGGCGACCCGGATTCCAGCTGTCTCGCCGAAGGTAATCGTCAACCGGCGATGAATGTTAACCAGTGCCGTCGTCTCCGCCAATTCATCACGGTCCGCCAGAGCCGCCGACAATTCACCGAGCTTCTCCTCAGTTAATTCATCGCCGTTGTCCTCCACGAAGATGCGGAATTCATCGTCTCCGCCCTCGTAACGAACGATAATCAGCCCGTTCTCCTCCTTGCGCTCCAGACTATGCTGGAAGGCGTTCTCGATGATCGGCTGCACGATCAGCCGCGGCACGATTGCCTCCCGGGCGCCCGGCGGCAGCTCCTCGAACCGTGCCTCGATACGCCTGGAGAATCGGAGAAGCTGAATGTCCATATACGTACGGGCATGATCGATTTCCTGCTCAAGCGGAATCTCATCGGAGGCATTCCGGGTCACGAAGCGGAAGTATTGCCCGAGCTGAATCGTAAATTGCTCGATCCGCTCCATCTCTCCCGTCCGCGCCATTGTATTGAGAATAAACAGGCTGTTGAACAGGAAATGGGGATTGATCTGGGATTGAAGCTGCTTCAGCTCGGCGCGCTGCGCCAAAAGCTTCTGCCGGTAGGCCTGATCGATGAGCGACCGGAGGTTCGCGACCATCTGATTAAACCGGCTGTACAAATACCCGAATTCGTCCTTGGACGCATGCGTGATAACCTGCTCCAGATCGCCATTCTCGACTCGGCGGAAGCTCTTGACCAGCCGAAGCAGCGGCTTGTGAATGAATTTGTACATCGACATCGTATAGAGAACGACAATGACCAGCGCCGCGGCCGCGAACAGCCAGGCCCACGTATAAAACTTATCCAATGGCTTGCCGATAACCTCGGACGGAATAAACCGGTAGATGGCCATATCCAATTTGTCCGATCCGGCGTAAACCGTGTAATAATGCTCCCCTCCAAACTCGTGGGTCTGGACCCCGCCCACGGAGGAGCTTCCCTGCTCGACATTCAAGGCTCCCTCCTTCAGGAAGGACTCGACGGAGCCGCTGGCAAGCTGGATGCCGCCGTTTGCCGTGACGAGCAAGGTGCCGCTGCCTGTGTATGTATTGAACTGGGCCAGCGCATCCTTCAGCCTCTGCTGGTCGAGCTCAATTTCGACGACGAATAAGGGCTGCCCCTGCGGAGCGCCGCTTGGCTTCGACGCGCCGAGGAATAGCCCCTTCCGCCATTCAACAATCCGGGTATTCCGCTTGCCGTATACCGTTTGTATGGCATCATATCGCTCGTCGTCGATGGGGCTAACCCCGTCCACGGACGAGACAGCGCGTCCCACCGGATGAATATAGACGCTTACCTCCTTGATGTACATGCTGCTGTTCTGGATCAGATACAGCCGGTTGCGCAGCGAATTCATCTTGTCCGTCCTCTCAATGACACCCATCCGATTCCAGAGAAGCGACAGCTTGTTCAAGTCCTCGTCCTCCAGCAGCCCGAATTGCAGCAGCTTGATTCTCTCCATCTCATTCTCCAGATCAGTCAGGTAGAAGGTGGTCTGGGAAGCCGCTGTTTTGGCGATATCCGATCTCGCCGTATTGAGCGACCATTGATAGAGATACCCCCCCAGAACAATCAAAGGGGTCAATATGAGCAAAAACATCATAATCAGGCGGAGGAACAGGGTGTTGCGAATGGAAAACATCGGCGTTTTGAGCATGGTGTGACTTCCCCCTCCGTCCCGTCCCCCGCAGCTATAAGACTTAAGGCCGCTTCTTCAAAGCGGAAAAATAGTCGTTCACTTCCTTGGTAATCTGTTCGCCGCCAAGCTTGTTCCAATCCTGCACGAACCGGTCGAATTCCTCAATGGGCGCCCCAAGAATAACCTTGATGAACACTTCGTTTTGCATGCTCTCCAGCGTGGTTTGCCTCTCGACCATCGTTGCGGTGGGGGGGCCTTCGAATTTATCGGGTAGAAATTGGCGTCCCTTGTTATACTGATCGACGACCCGCTCCGAACCCTCCGGTCCATAGATACGTTCCCAGCCCCAAAGCGCGAACTCTTTCTTAGAGCCGGATTCGTACGCTTCCAGCTTCTTCTGGATGGCCTTTGCCTCACCGGTCAGCTTCGACTTGTCGCCTGTTCTGCGCACTTCATCCAACGTTCGGTAAATCTCGAGATTTTTCCTTGCAGGGGCCGGCTGGACGAGGGACAGCTGCCATACGCTCTCCGCATCCGGCGGCGCATAATAATATTCGTTCTCCTGGGTCTCTCCCCAGTTTTTCTCCACATGCAGATTAAACAGTTTAATCAAGGCCTCGGGATGAGCTGCTCCCTTGCGGACAGCGAAGAACCTCGTCGTGCTGAACTTAAGAGGAACCTTGGCGGGGCTGCCGGATTCCATGACGATGGGGAATGCACGCCATTGGGCGGCCGGATCACGGTCAATATTCAGCTGCAGCGGCCAGATGGAATTCCACTGCTGGCCGTACTGCATTCCGATCCTGCCGTTTGCAATAAATTCAGATACCCTGCTGCCCTCCTTAACCCCAAACTCCGGATCAAGCTCACCGTTTTGGTACATGGCTTGCAGGGCTTGGAGCGCATTCTTCACCTCCGGTTGAACGCTTCCGTACATCAGCTTGCCCGATGAATCCTCCAGCCAAATGTTGGGATACGCGCCGTAGCCGGCCATGAAGCCCTCCAGCCCCATAGAGCCTCCCCACAGCTCCTTCGTAATAGCAAGACCGAATGTATCCTTCTTATGATTGCCGTCCGGGTCCTGCTGGGTAAAAGCCTTGGATATCGCCAGGATGTCCTCCATCGTCCGGGGCGGCTGCAGGCCCAGCCGGTCCAGCCAGTCCGTACGAATCCATACGAACTGCGCTTGTTCAATGGACGAGCCCGTCTGCGGAATGGCCATCAGCTTACCGTTATACGTTGCGGCGTTGAATGGTCCCGAGCCTCCCTCCGCAAGGATTTCCTTAAGGAGAGGAGAAGCGTATGTCTCATATAAATTCGTCATGTCTTCGATCTGGCTCGTATCGGCAAGCTGCTTGAGCTGGGTGGCATTGACCGGAATGACGTCCGGAAGATCGCCGGAGGCCAGCATGACGTTCAGCTTCTGGACAAAAGGGGCCGACGTGTCGTTGCCTTTCACCACCCAATTGTATTTGATCTGAATGCCGAGGCGATCCAGGTAAAGCCTGGACCAGCGGTTATCCTCGAACTTCTCGTTCCTCAGAACACCCAGAACGTTGTTCTCGACGATATCACTCAGATTGCGTACGGTGGTAAGCTCAATTGGCGGATCATACCTGCCAAGCGGCTCCGCCGCCTTCGTCATAGAGGCACTGGAAGGGAGGGGGACGGACGACCTGCTTGCACCGGTATGGGAGGGTACCCCCGCACCCTTGCCGTCGCAGGCAGCCAGCGCAGCCGTGAGCAGGATCGCGGAGCTCCAGACCATGATTGCATGCGCCCTGCTCATGTTCATCGCCTTCCCCCTTTTTTCGTCGGCTTTTCTTCTGTTATGAGTACGCTTTCATTATAGGCGGATAGCCCGATCCGGACAACTCAAGTTTTTTCGATTCGCCTTTAGTGCTGGCTACGGCTTCAGCGGATTCAGCTTCAAGTATTGCTGTACCAGGAACTGCATGATGTCACGGGGTCCTTCTCTATCATACGCAGCTTGGTCCGCGAATAGCATGCCATAGGGCGCCTCCGGCGTATAAACCTCCCAGCGAGGCAGCTCCGCTTCAGTAGAGTCCTGCCCGTTCGGGTCACCGCTACGAATAAAATTCGCCCAGTAATCACACATCTGCCGTGCCAGATCGTAGTGCTTGCCAACGAACGGGCGCCAACACTTGGCGAGCGTCTCGAAGAAAAACCAGAGATCAACGGAGTGGAACGTTCCGGGTTGATCCCAGCCCGGAATGTCCGCGTCGAAGTTATAATAGTAGAGCGGAAGGTTGACGCCAAGCTCGGCATTAGCCTGCCCGGCTATACGTATGGCCAATTCAATCCCGCTCACCGAGGCTTTCCTCACCGCCTCATCCAAGGTGCCCGACTGAGCGCCGCACAGGGAGAGGAAGGTCTGTGCATCGTCGCCGAACAGCTCTGCAGCCAAGTGCTCTAATTCGCCCAGCGTACCGGCCACTGGAGCATTGAAAAATTCGGAGGAGGTGTGCCCGAGCAGCACCGGGACCTGCCAACGATTGTTACGAATAAACAAATGGAACGAATTGCCTACATTGAACTTGCCGTCGGTCACAGTACCCCAGAAGCTCCCGGATTCCAGGTATTTGTCGCGAACGTATGCGGCATCAAGCTTGCGGGCCTCTGCCAGCGTGGACACGCCGAGGAATTCAAAGAAACGAATGCCATCCGCTTCAGCCTCCTCTAAGCCACGCAGGAATTTGGGCATGCTGTTGCCGGGATAGAGATTGGCGGAAACACCGCTCTGAACGATCGCCCGCTGAAACAGTCCCTCGTTCTGCGGTGAGGTGAGCTGGTTCATCACGCTGCCGCCGCCTGCGGACTGCCCGCCGATGGTCAGGTTCCCGGGATCGCCGCCGAACGCCGCTATGTTGCGCTTTACCCATCTCGTGGCGAATTGTTGATCCAGATGGCCGAAGTTCGCAGGCGCTTCCGGTGCTTCGGCAGTGAGCTCAGGATGACACAGGAATCCAAACACGTTCAGCCGATAGCTAATCGTGACAACCACAATCCCTCTGCGGGCGATACGTTCACCATCAAACTCCATCTCGGCCGTATGGCCCACCTGCAGGCCGCCGCCGAAATACCACACGAATACGGGCAGCCTCTCGTCCTCGCTCTTTGCCGGCGTCCATACATTCAGGTAAAGACAGTCCTCATCCATAGCAATATCCGGCTCAACCGCCCATTCACGGGTATAGATGTTCTTCTCGTCGATTTCCTGCCGGACCTGCATGGGAACCGGGGCGAATTCGTATGCTCTAAACACGCCGTCCCAGTCCCCGGCCGGCTGCGGGGCGCGCCAGCGGTTGTCCCCGACGGGAGGCGCAGCGAACGGAACTCCTTTAAAGCTCGTAATCCGGGGATCGGCGGCCGGCAGTCCCTGCAGGACACCGTTTTCTACCTTCACGATTCTTAACATCGCAGCAGCTTCCTTCCTTTCTCGGAATGATTCGGGGGATGGTTTATTATTTGTTGGCTAACGCTTCAGCCCGCATTTTGACAATCTTCTGCGCCTTAACCGTGTCTGCTGCCAAAACATCCTTCCAGCCGAGACCTTCCACATCCTTTTGCATTTTTGTCCACAACTGATCGAATTCAGTCTGATTCTTGGCGAATACCATCTTCCATGACGTATTCTTCACATAGTCAGAGATTTGACTGCGCTTGTTCTTAATATCCGAGGAGTCGGACCCTAGACTCGTGTTAATGTTGGGCACCACATCGATCAGGTTATTCTTCAGGTAATAGTCCGTTGCATTCACAGCGTTGTACGTTTTCTGCCAATCGGTGGTCAGCGCCGTTTTGTTGGCTTCGAGCGTAGTGCTCCAATAGGCGTTGTTATAGAACTCCTTCGTGTCCGGATCCTTGACAAAATCGCTCATAATCATCGTGTTAATCTTGCTCTGTCCGTCCTGGTAGCCCCCACCACCGTATTGATCCGGAACGGGCGTGTTCTTCTGGAAGGCAATCTGTCCGATCTCGGTCAGCTTGAACTTGCCGTTCTCCGTCTTCACATAGTTGAAGCCCTCAAAGCCGTTGGTGTAGTAGCGCAGGCCCTCGGGCGAGCAGAGCCAATCCATGAATTCCACGATGCGTTCGGGATTTTTCGCCTTCGAGCCGATAGCGAATACGCGACCGTTGCCGTAATAGGCGTCACTGCTCTGAATGAGACGCGCGTCAGCGATGGGAACCGCTACGTTGCCATCCCCGTTTTTACCGCGCTCGATGGTGTTGTAGAAGCCGCGCTGCCAGGAGTACCACTGGAGCAGCACCTGCTTGTTGGTCAGCTTTTCGGAAACCTTATTCCAATCCTGGGTGGGAGAGTCGGGATCGACCAAGCCCATCTGATTAGCGTCAAAATAAAACTGCAAAATCTTCTTGTACATGCTGTTGTCGTCGATAATCGGCACGATATTACCCTTCGCATTCAACTGGATCGTTGTCGTGCTGTCCGGCTTCTCATAACCGTACCAGTTGCTGACCCAACGGACATTCTCCATAGCACCGGTACCGCCATCCCAATCCTTCCACAGGGTAATCGGTACGATCGGCTTGCCGTCCGGCGTCTTCGGATACTTGGCCTGCATCTGCTTCAGCACGCTCAGCAAGTCCTGCAGATTGTTAAGCTTCGGGGCCCCTACTCCCTTGTAATAATCCCAGGGCATAATGGGACTGGAATACGGGAGCTCCTCGGAGAAGGTCGTCGGCGATGTGTCCGCCGTGAAGGTCGGCAGCGCGTAGATCTTGCCATCCGGATTCACCTTATCGAAGGCGGCATTGAACGGCTTGAAATGTTTATCCACATATTGGGATAGATACTTCGTATTCTTGAGCTTATCTGTCAAATCCATGATGAGTCCGGCCGGAAGCAATTCCTCCAGCTGGCTGTTGTCGATGATCAAAAGATCCCCCAGATCGCCTGCTGCCGTACGCGTCTTGTAGAGTTGGTCGCCGGCCACCTGCGGTGCGAGAATGTTCAAGGTGATATTGAACTTATCCTTCAACAGCTTGCCGTACCATCCTGTCTGCTCGCCTTGGTAATTAGCCGCATTGTTGAACACGGTGAGGGTAATCGGCTTGCTGTGGTCAAGCGTTCCCGAGCCGGAAGGCTCATTCGATGGCGTAGTGCTCTTCGAATCGCTGCTGCACCCGGCCAATGCGGCAGACACCAGGAATAATCCGGCCAACGATATGGCTAACGACTTCTGTGCGACTTTCCTGCTTTTGCTCATGTGGAACCCCCATATGGTCAATTTATTATAATAGCGCAGCTGCGGGATCAGCCCTTCACTGCGCCGATCATAATCCCCTTTACGAAGAACCTTTGGAAAATCGGATAAATCAGCAAAATGGGTGCCACGACAATAATGGTGACCGTCATCCGAATGGAGGTCGTTGTCTGCTTGGTCGCTAGAGTGGCCATAGCGGTCGAGCCGGCATTTTGCAGGTTAACCATGGTGGACAAGGAGCTCGCCTGATTAATGTAGTTGTAGAGAATGAACTGCAGGCTGTAGAGCTTGCTGTCGGTTACCAGGAGCAGCGTATCCTGAAAGGCATTCCATTGATCCACAGCAGCGAAGATCGCGACTGTCGCCAGGATCGGCTTGCAGATAGGCAGCATCACCCGGAAGAAGATGGTCATCGTTCCCGCTCCGTCGATGCTGGCCGCCTGCTGCAGCTCCTTGGGCGTGGATTCCACGAACGTCTTGACCAGGATGATGAAGAAGGGAGCGACGATAACAGGCAGGATGTAAGCGAGAAAGTTATTGGTCAGGTGAAGGGAGCGCATGGTCAGGTACCACGGAATAATCCCGGCGTTAAAAAACATCGTGATGACCGTAAACCGGTACCAGAACCTCCGCCCCCACATATCCTCCTGGGAAAACATGAAGCCCAGGAAGGCGGAGGCTCCCACCGTCAAGGTCGTCCCGATCACCGTCCGGCTTACAGATACAAGCGCCGCACGGCCCAGCCCCGGAATTTTGAAGACATCCTGATAGTTCTGGAAATGAATCCCCTTCGGGTAAAATACAACGTCGCCTCTGGCGCTTAAATCATTGGCGCTGATGGTATTGATAATGATCGAATAAAAGGGGTATACGCAGATGAACGCGAACAAGGAAAACAGCGTATAGATCAACACCGAAATCAATTTGTCCGTGGTGCTGAGCTTAAAGCCCGACCTTTTATCCACGCGGCTTCGATACGGCTTCCGGGTTGCCAGCTCAGCCATGTCGTCTCTCATACGATGCCCTCCCCTCTTAGCAATTTGGACAGCCCATTCACCGAAAATAGAAGCACAACGCTAATCAGGCTCTTCAGCATGCTGATCGTGACGGACACGGAATAACTGCCGCCGCCCATAGCCAGGTTGTACACGTACAGGTCCAGAACCTGAATGCTTTCCTTGTTGAAGGCGTTCTGGAAGACGAAATATTGCTCCAGGCCATTGTTCATAAAGCTCGCGATCTGCAGCATCAGCAGCACGAAGTATGTCGGCAGCATGCTGGGCAGAACAACGTTACGGATGATCTGCATCCGTGTCGCACCATCCACATGCGCGGCCTCGTAGAGAGATTCGTCAATCCCCATGATTGCCGCGATATACAGAATGGCGGACCAGCCCAGCGTCTTCCAAGTTGTCCACATCCACATGGTGAGCCACACATGATCCGCGTTCTGGAGGAACAGGATCGGAGAATCGGTCAGTCCCAGCTGCCGCAGCATGCCATTAACGATGCCTTCGCTTGAGAACATGGAGAAGGCCAACGAATAGACCAGCACCCAGCTGATAAAGTTCGGGAGGGTCGTAACAGTCTGGATGAATTTCCGGAAGCGGATGGCCTTAATCTCCGTGAGGAAAATGGCAAAAATCATCGGGAGCCAGGAGAAGAACAAGCTTAGTCCGCTCAGGCCGAAGGTATTCTTGATGACGGTCAGGACCTGGTTGACCTTCACTTGGTTTTCGACTAATGAACGAAACCACTTCAATCCGACAAACGGGGATTCGGACAACGGAATTGGCGGCATATAGTCAAAAAAGGCGTAGACCCATCCGTACAGCGGGTAGTAAGAGAAGACAAACAGAAGCATCATAAAAGGGGATATATAAAGAAATTTTCGAACCGACATGCTTCTGACGCCGTATTTTTGCATGTTTATCGTATCTCCTCTTCTGCCATGGAATTGAGCCCTAATTGGGTTACGCTTTCATTATATGAAACGGGCGAAGCTCCGAACTACGTGCATCTTTTTACTTGCTTCACGATCGTTTACATCTTTGTAAGCGCTCTATATAACAACCAAATAAAAAACTCCACCGTAGGGGTGGAGTCACAAGCTGCTATGGGGCAAAAATACAATACGCATGATATTCTGGATGGGAACCGTAACATGGTCTTTAGGAAACAAGCTTGTTGGCTTTTTTCACATATCGGCCCTCTGGATAAAGACCCACATATTGCTCAATCCATTCCTTGGAGCTGTCCTTGTTATATAGCACCTCGCAGACTTCCCAGATATTGTCCTCCGTCATACTGGAATCCTCGCCGTGCTCCATGGACTCGATATAGCTGGCAAGCGCCTTTTCGTAATGGCCCAAGAAAAACTCGGCAGCCCCGATTTGCCCCAAGCATGTTCCCTTGCGTTCGGGATGATGGAGCATAATCGCTTCATAAGCCCGGATGCTGCCTTCAAAATCCTTGTTCAGCATCAGCCCTGATGCTTTATTGATCTCCGCGGAAACCTCATCCGGGTTCATATTCTTCAACAGCTCCTGGCGCACGCGCTTTGCCTCTTCAAAATCCGGTTGATCCTCTTTAGCCACAAAGCCATAGACGGAAGCAGATTGCCCTTCCTCCTCCCGGGTTGGCGTGTTGGATGCCTTCTCCTTGTCCGACATTCCACGTACGATCAAACTAATCAGCACCACACCCACCAGGCAGACAATGCCCATCACAACGTTGCCTTTGAACCAAGAATATCCTGCAAAGAAAATGAGACCTACCAAAATGAGGCTTAACCCTTGTTTTTTCACTTATTTCCCTCTATTCTCATGTAATTTTTTACAATTCTAAGTCAAAAAAAGTCGAAAACATATGAATTTTATCACATATAACCGTTTTTTCAGAAAAATCCCATAATGGCTATACGGAGCAGCTCAAAGACTGGAGGGATGAGGCATGTCTGAACGCAGCTGCACGTATTGGAAGACGCTGCCCAAACATGCTATAAGTATAGAAGAAGCAGAGCCGTGAACGGTTAGCTTTGCCATTAAGGAATGAAAGGATTTGGAGATGAGCTGGAGTAAATTGAAGCAGCAGCTGGAGGGGTTCCTTAGTCCGGCATTAACGGAGCGGGTCGGCTACCGGGCAACCGGCTACCGCTACTTGCTTGACCGGCCGGGGATTTGTTACCTTGCCGCAGATAAGAAGGACATCCTGAATATGAATGACCGGTCCGGCCCCATCCGCTGGTATGAGACGGAGCAGGATATCCGGAATGATCCGGATATCTACATTCCTGTGGAGCTGGAAGAGATTGAAGCGATCCGCATGGAAACCAAAGGGGCCGTTCCGGAGGAGCGTCTTCCTGTCATAGCCAGGAGCAGAAAAAGCGCCGTCCACGCCAAACAGCTGATGCTGGCCCAGGCCGCGCTAAGTAAATCCAATTTTACCGCCGCCGCTACCACCTTTTTGTCCACTTCCATCGAAGACAGTCTGGAAAGCCCGGATATCCTGTTGAACATTCTGGCCCTGATCGACAGACGGGTAGGCAAAAAGCGGATCGTAAACATGTCCGGAAAGATAAAGGCCAAACATCCGGCCGTGCAGTATTTCCATGAGCTGCGGCGCAGCACGTTATAAAGCGGGATTTGTAATGCTTTCTATTGTCAGGTGCCAAAATCTTCTGCAGCGGCATAAAGGAGCTGCCGGACCTGCGCTGTGGTCAGGTCGGGATTTCGGTCAGGAGCTTAGCCGCCACACTTGAATTATAGGCCGCGGAGTTGCTGGTGCCAGAAGCCGGTAAGCGATGGCCGTACCATGGCCGATTGTGTCGGCAGTGGTTTCATTAGGCAGAATATAGTTTCAACGCGCACTGGTTCAGCCGCGGCGGCCATTGCGGATCCGGTCCATAACAAAGCAACCAGCACTGCGGCTAATCAAATAACCCTCTTCATGTTCTCCCCCTTTTCGTGGCAAAGAGTCTGGGTAGGTTTCATTCTGTGGTAGTACAGAAGGCAGAGGAAAAGACTCAAAAGCCGTTTCATAATTTGTATTCTCTCCTTTTGTTCTCCATATTTGTTTTGAGGTATTTACCTGGTTTGCGTTCCTCGTCCACAGCCCGAAAGCCCATCAACAGAGCCGGAATGCGGTTCATGGGCTTGTTCAGAATGCAATTATAGTTTTGGGACGCCCCACGCCAGAGATTCCCACTGATTTCCACCATTCCATTTGCACACCGCATATCGGGATCCTTCCTTGTCTTGGCGTACAGCCCCTCGTGCAGACGGAGCAGTTCATCAAGATCAGCAAGGCTGTTTCGCTTTGCTGACAGCTCCGTATAGACGGTTGTAAACCAGATGGTCATAAATCCCGCTGCATAGATGCCCACAACAATGTAAACTGGTAAATGGGACATACGCTGTCAGTCCTCTCATTTTGCAAACATCGATAGAATATCAGAAAAAATGCCAAAAAACCGTTCCCGGCCTGAACGGTAGCGGATTTCGGCCTGAACGGTAAAGGGATGGTTGAAGAAGGTTGCAAATGATAATAAAATGATTGCAGGAATAAAAAAGAGAGGAGGCGGAGCCGCTGAAGATTGCGATTTGTGACGATGATAGCCGGGATCTGCTGCAGATTGCTGCTCTGCTGGAATCATACCGGCATAGCCGGAAGGCAGCGCTTTCCTATGTGAGCTTTCGGAATGCCACCGAGCTATTGGCCTCCATGGAACACGCAAATTACGATATGCTGCTTCTGGATGTGCTGATGCCCGGCGTCAACGGGATACAGGCGGCCCGGGAAATTCGGGAGCGCAACAGCCGGGTCCAGATCGTGTTCCTGACCTCCTCGCCGGAATACGCAGTGGAGAGCTACAGTGTGCGGGCGCACTTCTATCTATTAAAACCGGCTTCAGAGAACAAGCTCTTTCCGATCCTGGACAGGTCGCTGGACGATTTCAAAAAGCCGGAGGATGCCCTATGCATCAAAACGCAGTCCAGCCTATTCAGCCTCCCTTACGGGAAAATCGAATACATAGAAGTCAGCGCAAAAAAACTATATTTTCATCTGACCTACGGCGGTATGCGGGAGGTAACGGGCAGCCTGGCGGACTTTGAGCCTGCCCTGTTGAAAAGACCCGATTTTATAAAGGTGCACCGCTCTTATCTCGTGAATCTGCAATGGGTGCAGGAGCTGCGTCAGGGAGAGCTTGTCACCGCGTCAGGATGGCGTGTGCCGGTGTCCAGAGCGGCCTATCCCCAAGTGCGGACGGCCTATACACAATTCCTGTTCTCCGAGGTTGAAGAGCTGGCGCAGGACAGAAGAAGCGGTGTTGAATGATCACAACCTCCATTGGTCTTATACGGTTTGGTTTCTCTCTGCTCTTCGGAGTGGCGCTTTCGGTCTGCTTCGCGGGCATGGAGCGTACGAGGAAGAACAATCTTGCTGTTGCCGCCGCTTGCGTCATTCTCCTTTATGTGCAATCCTCCAGCTGGTGGCTTTTTGGCATCGATTTCACTTCAAAGATATATCCCCTGATTATCCATCTGCCGATGATACTTTTCCTCACCCTGTATATGAAACGACCTTGGTTGATTTCCACTGTAAGTGTGCTCTCCGCCTACCTCTGCTGTCAGGTGCCCCGATGGATCGGCAGCATTGGGGGTGCCGTCTTCAGCAGCAGGCTTGGCGAGCATATCTGCTATATCTTAGCCGTGGGTTTCGCCTATTATCTCTTCCAACGATACGTAGCGGATACGCTCCGGCAGCTGATGGAGAAGTCCGTCAAAACCTGCATCCTGCTCGGCACCGCTCCGCTGTTTTACTATTTATTCGATTACACTACCACGATTTATACCGATTTGCTTTACCGGGGTGTAAATGGAGCGGTGCAGTTTATGCCCTCTGTCTTCTCGATCGTATATTTCGTATTTATTATCCTTTATCACGTGGAAATGCAAAAACAGGCGCGCGCCCATAGAGAACGGGATATGCTGGCTGCTCAGCTCCACGGTGCCCATTCGGAGCTTGTCTCCCTGCGGCAGATGCAGAATAATGCTGCTGCCTACCGGCACGACATGCGCCATCATTTTGCCATTTTGCAGAGCATGGCTACCGAAGGCAGTATACAAAAGATCAAAACGTATCTGCATACTGCACAGTCCGATATAGATGCCATCACCCCGATCCGCTTTTGCGAAAACGAAACGGTCAATTTGATTTTATCAACCTTTTTAACCAAGGCGAAGCATGCAGGAATTACCATGACGGTTGATGCGAGGCTGCCGGGATCCATACCGCTTAGTGATACAGAGCTTTGCTCCTTGCTCTCCAACGGTCTTGAAAACGCCATCTTCGCTGCTGCTGCCTGCCAAGGTCCGGAGCGCAGGGTCATATCTGTTAAGGCCATGGTACATAAGGCCAATCTGCTGATTTTGATAGAGAACCCCTATGAGGGCTCGATTGTTATGAAAGACGGATTTCCCCAATCCTCCCGGGAAGGACATGGCTACGGAACGCGCAGCATTGCTGCCATCGCCGATGCCCACGGCGGTCAGGCCATTTTCAGCACCGAGGATGGTGTATTTACGCTGAAAGTCATGCTTTTACTCTGGAAATGAGCTCCATCCCAAAAGCAATAAAACAAGCCGGACGGACACTACAAGGTGTTCCGTCCGGCTTGTTTTACGATTCGGCACCAACCATTGACACTTCAAAAATAACAGGCGTATAATGAACACTATTCAATCATTGAACACTGTTCAACAAAGAGGTGCATCCCATGAGTATTGCAGAACGGAAGGAACGGGAAAAGGCGGAGATGCGGGAGAATATCCTGAATGCCGCACGTGAGCTCATCAGCCACAGTGGAATCGAAGGCATCTCCATCCGCAAAATCGCGGGTATGATCGACTATTCCCCCGCGATCATCTACCACTATTTCAAGAACAAGGAGGAGCTTATCGGCATTCTTATGGAGGAAGAGTACCGCCGAATACTGGCGGCGCTGTCTCCTCTCCACACCTCCCCGAATTCTCCGGGGGAGAGGCTGAAGGAAAGCATCAGGAGCTTTATGATGCTGGCAGTGGAAATGGGCGATGCCTATAAGAGCATCATGCTCAATTCCTCCCCCGCCGTGCTGGCCCATACCTCCGTGCTGCAGCAGGGTGCAGCTTCTGAACGTCCGGCCATTCGTATGGTGTGCGGCGTCCTGCGGGAGTTTCCCGGTTGGGCCGGGGCTACAGACGCGCAGGTGGAGCTGACCGCCCAAAGCATCTGGTCCCTTGCCTTCGGACTTGCCCTGCGGGTTATTGTGGAGCAGGTGGATGAGGGGCAGCGGCAGCGGCTGATCGACCACGCAGCAGGTTTTGTGCTGCATGCCCTGCGCAATCCGGCTGAATAGCCGAAAGGAGGAATGGGAATGAAGCATCAACGTACTATCACTATTCTTACTGCCCTGATTGTCCTGCTGTCTCTAGTGGCGGGAATCACCGGGATTATACCGGGGGAAGGGGCAGGCTCGGAAGGGCAAAGCTTTTTATCCATTCACGGGGAAAATGTCCAGCTCCACGGCAAGGGCATCTACGCCAATGACTCTGTTGCTGCCGCCGCCCAAGCCATTGCCCAGGATTGGGTTACCGTGATTCTCGGCATACCGCTGCTGATCCTGTCCTGTTGGTTGGCAAGCAGAAATTCCCTGAGAGCAAGAATGTTATTCGCCGGAACGCTAGCCTATTTCCTGTATACCTACATGTCCTATTCCTTCCTGTGCACGTATAATTCGCTGTTTCTGGTGTATGTGGCGCTGATGTCCTTGGGCTTTTTCGCTTTTGTGCTGGTGATGCTATCCTTTGATATGGCCCAGCTTCAGGAAGCCTTCAGTGAAAAGCTGCCGGTGAAGACCATTGGCATTCTGATCATTGTCTTCATGTGCGCCATCGCACTCATGTGGCTGGGCAGAATCGTCCCCCCTCTGATGACCGAAGGCACTCCCGCAGTTTTGGAGCATTACACCACCTTGGTCATACAGGTCATGGATCTGGGGTTGGTCATTCCGGTATCCATTCTGGGAGCCATTCTGCTGATGCGCCGAAAACCGGCCGGACTGCTGCTCTCTGCGGTGATGTGTATGAAAGGAGCAACCCTGCTGACCTCGCTTACGGCTATGGTCATTAACCAGAAGCTAACCGGAGTGGACATCTCTGTAGCGGAAATGGTGGTGTTTCCCGCTGCCAACCTGCTGGTTCTGTTCGGCATCTACGTCTTTATGACGAAAATCCGTGTGAGCCCTTCAAATTAACATCTGGTTCCCCTCAGCCTTTTTTCGTCGACATTCCGGCAGAATAGATGCACTTTTGCAGGATAATCGTTTCACAGTGGTCCCTCCAGACGGGTCCTGCCTGCTTCGTGGCTTCCATAACCTCCTGTACGCACCAGCTTCAAGGCTTCGTCCCTCTGCACTGCGCCATAACCCGTGTCCGCGTCAAACCCGGCCGCTTCCACATCCCTGGCGCTGTCATACAGCAGCTGCCGCACCTGTTCCGGCTGCAGTCCGGGCTGCGCTGCCAGAATGGCGGCAACAGCGCCTGTGACCTGAGCGGCGGCATAAGAGGTGCCGGAGGCGGTGGTGCTTTCTCCCCGCAGCCCCAACACCTGCAGCATTTCTCCCGGTGCCGCCAGAGCCACCCCGTTGCGCTGGGAGAAGGAGGCCACCCGGCCATCCTTCCGCAGCGCCCCCACACCGATGACGGTTTCGTAGGCAGCAGGGTAATAGGTAAGCTCGGGAGCGGTCCGGTGGCGGTTCCCCACCGAAGCCACCACAACGACCCCCTGCTGCTCCGCATACGCGATGGCTTCTCGCAGGGCAGGGACATCTCTGGTGACTCCTGCGCTGAGGTTGATGACCTGGCAGTCGTACACATCCACCGCATCCCGGATCATCCTGACGATGGTATTCAGATCCGATTGGACGGGCTTCCCGCCGGTGGTTCTGGTATCGTACACCAGCGGCACCAGTACGGCATCCGGCGCGGCTTCCAGAATCAAACCCGCCAGAGCCGTGCCGTGGCCAATAACATCAGCCGTGTCCCGCCGGGGCAGGGCGTAATTCCGGCCCTTGCCGATATGGGCGGCGTCAATGGCGAAAGGGGAGATGCCGCTGTCGATAAGAGCCACCTTCACCACCGGAGGCTGCTCCGCCACTGCCGTTCCCGACACCGCCAGAAACAGCTGGCCTAACAGAATAAACCCCCAAAAGTGACGAAATGCTTCGAAGCAATTCCGGATACGAAAAGAGAGAATCGGTTTCACCGTGTGCTCCTCCTGGAGCTGCGTGCTGCAGCCCCCCCTTAGTTGCCCCACATATCCTTGGCCGCGCCGCTGACCGGCTTGCAGGTCACAAGCGCCTCATTCACCTTCTCCTCCACCTCGTAATCCGCGCTGAGTGTGCCCACAAAGTGGAGAACATTGGTGCCCTCGCCGCCCACATAACCCGCATAGCTCAGATTCAGTCCGTCGATGGCGCCAAGCGTCACGTTATTGCGGTTGGCCACAATCTCGTCATACACCACAGAGATCGAAATGGTATCGCCTGCCTTGTACCGTCCAACGGCCATAGGGGCAACGCCGATCTGATTGGGCTTGGCCTGGTCGACAGGCTTAGCCCACAGCTCGCCGGCATTGAAGTAGAAGGAAGAGTTGGCGGATGCGGAGTTGTATGCGCCCATGGTGATGGAGCAGAGCTCATCCTTTCCGTATGGCACATAGTAGTCCCCGGGGCCTCCCCCCAATGCTCCCAGCGTACTGGTCACATGGACGCCGTACTTGGTGCCGCTTGCGCCAAGTGTGCCCACGGCGGCAGGCAAGGTGACGGTGTAGGCATCTTCATTATCCTTGTCTCCGTTAATGCCGTAAATCATGCCATAATTGCTGGCCTGCGGCAAATTGGGCAGGTATACGCTGTTTTTATTTTTGTCGAAGGATACATTCCCTTCCACATGATTAAACAGCACATAGCGGTACATTCTCCACCCGTCGTCCGTGGCCGTCAGATTCCGCAGCTGCACTCCCATGCCAGTTGCGGTGGCATTGATGTACGCGCCAAGGCTCTGGCTGCTTTGGTAGCGGTTCAGATCGAAGGCCTTGGCCGACAAGCCAACCGCCAGTGTGCCGGTATAGCTGCTGCCGCCGCTGCTTTCCTTGATTTCCAGCCGTTTGTTGGACGTCTCAGCGATTCGTTGGTATGTCCCTATCTCCGACTGGCTGAGCTTGTACGCGGTATTCTGGGCCAGCTCCCGCTTGACCGTCCTCTTCTCCGGATCGATGACACCCGCGCAGAGGCTCCTGGCGCTGGTCAGCTTATACAGCTCCACGGAGTAGTAGCGGTTTCCACCCATGGTATAAGCCGAAGCCAGCGCATTGTCGGATATGGCCGCGCCGCTGCGGAGCGACGGGGTGGCCGTTTCTCCCTCCACCTTGAACTCCCGGTAGCTTCCGTCACCGTCCGCAGAGGTGAAGGTGGCAAACACAGCCTGGCCGCCCACATGCTTGAAGTGCTCGGCCTCCGCTGTGCCTCCGATGGCCGTTCCGTTGACGGTGCGGTAGAAGACGTACTGGACATCCTCAGTGATTACTGCAGCAGTCGGGATGGTCCGGGTCACCCGGTAGGTGCTGGCGCCGGTTCCTTTGTTATCATAGGTCGTACCCATATAGCTCAGCGAGAACAAGCCGCCGTGTGCCCACTTGGCCGTCAGGTGAATGGCCCCGGTGCTGCCCGGCTGAATCGTCTCGACCAGACGGCCGCCGGAATCATACCAGCCGAGGAACTGGAATCCCCCGCGAATGGCGGTGGGCGCATTCAGTCTGATTTCCCCCGAGGTGCCATGGTAGATGGCGGGGTTGTCCACACTGGCGGCCACACCGTTCAGACTGTACGTAATGGTGCTGATATTCTCCTTCCAGATGGCATACAGATGCACTTCTCCCTGTGCAGCCAGATTCTTCACCACTTGTCCGCCGGTCCGGCTGATCGTATCGCTGCCCCAAACCTCGCTCCAGCCAACGAAGGTATAGCCGGCATGGGCAAAGGGGTTGCTGGTCAGCGGCTGCGCCGCGTCATAGATGAACAGCTGCTGTACGGTCTCATCCGGGACCCGGCTGCTGTGGAAGGTCACGACAATCCGGTTAGGCGTCCACTTGGCATAGAAGGTCCTGTCCCCGGAGCTGCCCGCAGGAATGGCAACCACTCCTACCTTGTCCTCCTCGGCAAACCGGTCACGGGTGTACCAGCCGGCAAAGGTATAACCCGTTTTTTCGTATTGGAGCTCCGGCAGACTGACGGGATCACTCAGGATGGAATAATAGCCGGGCAGATAGTCGTCTTGCAAATACAGATTATCGTCATAGGAATAGCGGATCGTATAGAATACGGTCTCCCACAGCGCCGTCAGAGTGATGTTCTCACCGGGCATCGTGGTAAAGGTATACATGCCGTCTGCCCCATCCTGCTTCCATCCCATAAAGCTGTAGCCGGTTTTGGCCGGAGAGACCGGGGCGGCTACGGCTGTACCGTACTCCTGCGTGATGGAGGGGACTGCTGTTCCGTCATTGTTGAAGGAAATGGTGAACTCTCCCAGCGCCCACTGGGCATACAGGGTGATATCCTCCTGTGCGGAGAGGTTCATCACCTGCTCAGCATCCGAGTAAGCCATGCCGCTGCCGTCGGCTTGTGTATTCCAGCCGGTGAAGATGCCGCCGGTCTTGACGAAGGTATTCCCGGCCAGAGCCATATGCTGGCCGTAGACATGGGACTGGGCGTCCATGCTGCCGCCGGTTGCGCCGTGGCCGTCAAACCATACCCGGTATTCGTTCGGCTTCCACTGGGCGTACAGGATGTGGTCCGATGGGGTGCTCACGGGCGTATCCGCAGTCACCCGGGTGCCGCCCTTATCTGCGGTGAACCAGCCGGCAAAGCTGTAGCCGGTCCTGACGCCACTCACTTCAGGCAATACATACGGCTGATTGAAGATCACCTGTCTGCCTCCGGGAGCCTCTCCATCAGCGCCATTCAGCTCAAAGCCCACCTGGTAGTTGTTTCCCGTCCAACGGGCATACAGGGTGATATCGCCTGTGACCCGCAGGGCGGTTATCCGTTCGCCGCCTGCCTCCTGTGTAAACCATCCGTCAAAGGTAAACCCGGTCCGGTAAGGAGTGGGCAGCACAAGGGTTGCATCCGTCGTTCCGTAGATGATTTTATCCCCTTCTGCGCTGTATCCCTTCAACAGAATCGCATTGTCCTCCTCCGCCTGCCATTGGGCGACGATGCTCAGGTCACTGGCAGGCATAACCGCCGGAAGCTCCGGCTCCCAGCCCTGGAACGTATAGCCGGCACGGGCAGGTGTGAACAGGCTGATGGATGTGCCATAGGGCAGATTCAAAACTCCCGTTCCCTGTATCCCTTCGGCGCTGTCATAGCTCAAGGCATAGTAGTTCCTTCCGTAGTAGAATACGATCCTTTTGGCTTCATCATTGAGAGTGATCTCATTCAGGGAAAAACCCTCATACTCATATTTCGGCACCTGCGTTTTCACAACGTGGATATCGCTGTTGTAGCTGTCATAGGACACCTTGTCAACCAGGGTATTCGTATGCGCGCTGACCGGAAGATCCTGCTGGTAATACTCCACCGTATAGGTCACCTTGCTCAAGCTCCATACAGCCGTTAAGGTATGGTCCCCTGCTGTTTTGACCACGCTGTCCGCGGTGACGATCTGGCCCTGCCCGTTCTGCCAGCCCTCGAAGGTATAGCCTGCGCGGAAGGGAATTCGGTAGGCCAGCTCGCTGTAGGTCTGGTCATAGGTGACCGTCATCGCGTTGGGGTTTGCGAGAAAACCGCCGTTTTTATCAAACGACACTTTATACGAAAGCGCCGTAAACCTGGATTCCACCGTGATCGGCCCGGCCGGCATAACCGGAGGATACGACTCCCAGCCTGCGAAATAGTAGCCTGTTTTCTCCGGGATGGAGGCAGGCGGAGATACCGTATCGTTATACTTGACACGGGTGGTTTGATAGGGCCTCCCCTCCGCCATCCAGACAACCTCATAGCTGTTTCGGGTGTAGACCACGCTGACCCATGTTGTGCCGCTGCCGTCGATAGTCCTCTGAATAATGGGCCGCGCGGTGAAGCCCGTGCAATCGGTGGACGCTGCATGGGTCGTATCCCCCGCAATACCGGTTTTTTCCTCTGTCAGGAACAGCTCCTCGCCCCGCGCATCGCCCCAGTCTCGATAATGCCTCACCGTATACGTGATGCCATCCAGCGGGTCCCACAGCGCAGTCAGCGTATGGTTTCCCGCAATGGCGACCACGGTGCCCCCGTTAACCAGGCTTTCCCCGAGGCTCCACCCGGCGAAGGCATACCCCTCCCGGACCAGGCCTGCGGGCAGCGTGCCGTAGGCTCTGCCGTAGGTTACCGCTGTAACCGGCGAGGTCAACCCGCTGCCGCCATTGGCATCGAAGGTGACCGTGTAGGTGCAGGGCGCATATTCGGCAGTAACCGTCAGCGCCTCTGCCGGCATGGAGGTCTGGATATTCCTCCATTGGACAAAGCGGTAGCCTGTTTTGTCCGGGTGCTCGGGCGCTTCCAGGCTGGCGCCGTATTTCACATTCCCCGCTTCAATGGTGATACCGTCCGCCACCCAGACCAGCGGATAGGCGTTCCTGATGTAGCGGATCTCGATGACGGTTGAGCCGTCCCCCTTCACCGCCTGCTGCACAACCGCCTCCGGTGCGGAGAAGCCGGGATAATCCAACGCTATCGCTGCGGTGTCCGCTCCGGTAATGCCTGTTTTGTGTTCAGTCTCCACCAGAGAATCGGGATAATGGCCCTCCAAATCCTGCTTCATGTGCTTTACGATATAACCGGTGTCCGTTCTCACCGTCCACACCGCCGTCAGTGTGTGAGGCCCCGCCGTCTTCACCCTGCTGGCCACCGTGAAGATGTCACCGTCTGCATTGACCCACTTGTCAAAGGAATACCCAACACGCTCCGGTGCGGCCAACGCTTCTCCATAGGGACTGTCATAGGTAACCTGCAGAGAAGCACCTGGCAGCTCACAAGCCATATCCAGTGTGACGGTGTACGTATTTGCTGTGAATTCGGCCGTGATCGTGAGCCCCTTTGCAGGCATAACCTCCGGGGCCCCCACCCACTGCCGGAAGGTATAACCAGCCTTAGCCGGTGTACCCTCGGGCTTGGCGGGAACCGCCGTACCGAATTTGACATTCGGGGTAGTGGCAAAGGTCTGGCCGTTGGCCACCCAGGTGATGGTGTAGGTGTTTCTGGCGTAGCGGATTTCCACCACGGTGGAGCCGTCCGGCTGGATGGCGGCTTGCACCGCCTCTCCTGGGGCAAATCCGCTGTAGGCTTTGGCATTGGCAGCCGTAAGGGTTCCGGTAATGCCGGTGTGGGTCTCTGTCTCCACCAGTCCGCCCCCATTGGGATAAGAGCCGTCCACCTCCTCGCGGATATGCTTCACGGTGTAGAGGGTATCCGCTGCCGGCTTCCAGACGGCAGTGTAGGTCTTCTCCTTGGTGCCCATAAGGGTCCCCTCTGCAAAACCCTGCCAATAATCCAGAACATACCCCTGCTTGACCGGATTTTCTGGCTTGGTAATCACCGCTTCATATTTGACCGGCACCGTAACCGTGGTTTCGCCCGCCGCCCAATGTACACTGTAGCTGTTTCGGGCGTACCGGATCTCCACCACGGCGGAGCCGTCCGGCCGTATCCGCTCCTGCACCGTCTCTCCGGCTGTGAAGCCCTCATAGGCTCTGGCTACTGCCAACGTCTCCTCCCCGGTAATGCCTGTATGGGATTCCCATTCCACCAGCTTGCCTGTGGCGGGATAAGTGCCGTCCGCCTCCTCGCGGATATGCTTCACGCTGTATGCAATGCCGCCTGCCGCCTCCCACCGCGCAGTAAAGGTGAGATCTGCTGCTCCCAGTGCTTCCGGTACCTCAGGAGACCATCCTGCAAAGGTATAGCCCAGCCTTGCTGCACTGGGCGGTGCGATAGCCGCACCGGCGTACAGCGTATAGATTACGGGACTCCCGCCGTTTGCCGGCTCGAAGGTTACCGTATGGCGGATGCGCTTATAGTTGACCTTGATCACCGTTTTGCCATCGCTGGAAATGGGCTCCGCTTCGCTTACCCTGCCATTGACGGTCGCGTTCTCGAAGGCGGTTTCGCCCTCTGTCACATACCGGCTGTTTACCAGCTCGGAGGTGCGGATCTGCTCACCGGTTTGGCCTGTTTTCAGGACAATATCCTGCAGGAAATATCTTCCGTCGGGCTGTTGAACATAATGCTCCACCCGGTACTCCGTGCCGGTGTCCTTCTCCCATTGCGCAGTGTAGGCTTGGTCCTGCTCGCCCATATAGGTGCTGACCGTCCGGTCCCAGCCCTTGAAGATATAACCCTTGGCGCCGAACTGGGGCGGAGTAATGGCCGAGCCGTATTTCAGCCGGTTCACCACCTTATCCCCGCCCACTATACCGGGCTCGAAGGTCACCGTGCGGGTCTGCAGCTCGTAATAATAGCGCAGGACAGCGGAACCGTCCGGCTTGATGGCCAGCTCCTTCTGGACGGGGGAGCGGAAGCCGGTATAGGCCTTGGCTGACGGCCAAACCGTGGTGCCCGTGGTGCCCCGCAGCTGCTCCTGCTCCGCCAGCGCATATTGGCTGGAGCCCAGTGCTTCCTTGTAGTGCTCCACCAGGTACGGGGTATCGGCGGCCGGGCTCCAGTCCGCATAGATATCGCTATCCGTATTGGGCATCGCTGTCGGGAAGGTATACGGATTGGTCAGCTGCGCATTGTTGTACCAACCGTCAAACATATACCCCGCCTTGACGGGATCCGCCGGAGCCGCAACTGCTTCCCCGTACTTCTTGAGGATGACGGGAACATAGCTGCCGCCGTTGGAGTAGGGGGCAATGACATAACCGTCCCTCAGATTGTCCCAATGGAGGGGAATGCGCCGCTCCAGCGGGGCGGAGCTGAACGACAGCGGCTGTGTGATCCAGGTGATGATCATTTCCCCGTCCTGCTCCGGCTGTCCGCCGGGCTTCACCGTGATGTAGTTGCTGTCGGCATCGTAGGAAAAGGCTTCGTTGGTCATCGTGATTCGGAAGCTGGTTTTGTCATCATAGATGGCGGTAAACAGCTTGCCGTCGTCCAGCCCCTCCTTCAAGTCCAGGTAAGCCATCCCGAAGAGGCTGTCCGGCAATTGGGTGGTGGTAATATAGCTTTTCAGCTGGATGGCGGGCACAGTATCCTGCCCGTAGGCAAAATCGCGGACATTGTCCCGCGAGCCCGCCGTAAGGAGAGGCCATTCATTCCCGTATAAGGTCGGATTATACTTGAAGGTGCCCGCAAGAGCCTGGGCCTCGAAGGTTATCTCCAGATAGATGCCCAGCTCCAGATACAACGCCCCGGAATAGGCGCTCTTCCTCCCCTGGGAGGCGGTATATTTCAACTGGTAGTAGAAATACCCCCAAACCCGGACATAAGCGCCCGCCTCCGCGCCGAAACCGACACTGGCCAGCTTCGTGGAGAAGAGGCCCACCTTGATCTCCGCCTTAATCCCGGCCCGGAGACCCATGGTGCCCATCACATAGAACTCAAACTCGTAATGCTCCTCTACCAGATCGATGGTATCACTGGTCACATTCCCGGCAAACACCTGCACCGTATAGATATAGCGCTTGGCATTCTCATACCAGAAATCCAGGCCCAGGGAAATGTTCAGGTTGGCGCTCACCACCAGCTTGACCTCGATTTTAATCGCGATGATGAGCATGACCTGCTGCTCCTGCTCCACCAGCGCCTTCTCAAACAGCGTCACCCAGTCGCTTTCATTCTCCAGCATGGCGGCATACTTTTCTTCCAGACTGTCACCCACGGTACCGGAGCCGTCTCCGATGTACTTCTCCTTTTGGTCCATGAGCTCCTTGATCTGCTTGCCGATCTTCTCAATCTCCTCATTCTTGGTGCCAAAGCCCTCTTCTTCGGTTTCCTTGGTGGCAATGGTGGCTTCAATGCCAATGCCGGTGTATTCATAAAGCTCCACATAAGCGCTGACCTCATACTCCGCGATATACGGGAAGATGCCCCACCATTTCCATACGGCATCGCCGTCCACGCCGATGTCAATGCGGACCTCCTGCTCGAAGGAGCCGGTAATCTCGATCTCGATGGTCACATTATCGTTGCATTCGATTTTGACCTTGATCCCCACATCCAGCGTGAGACGCAAGCCGTCAATCCCTTCGAAGTGGACAAGGTTCGTGCTTAGGGTCGCCTGGAGCTTGCTCAGCTCAACCTCCGCTTTGGCGCCGCCCATCCGCTGCAGAGTCTCCTGGGTAATGGGCTGGCCGTCCATGGTCATCTCCACGGCGGTCAGGCTGTAATCCTCTCTAAGCTGTGTGAAGGAATCCGTCTCCAAGGCCAATGCCGCCAGATACCTGCCGGCTTCCTCGGCAAAGCCGCTATTGCGGGCCTGCTGTTCCACACTGGACTCGATGGCCTTACGGTCCACCCCCTCCAGCAGTTGCTCCGAGCGGATGGTCTCCTTTTTGTAGGCGGCCATAGCCTGCTGCAGCTCAGACAAACTGACATCCGCATACGCAACGGTGCAGCTCCCGTCCGCTGCGGCCACAGCCGTGACCCTGGCATACCCCAGCATTTCCCCGCCATCGGAGAGGGTGCCGTCTGTCTGCAGCATGCCGGAGTAGAAGGAGATGAAGTCCCCCACGTCAATAGTCGTCTGCGAGTCCAGACCCATATGCGCAAACCGGTCGTCGGTATAGGTCATGTCCGCCATATCCACGGTGATGGAGTGGTTGCCTGCATCTCCGTCGCGGTCCGCCCCTATGCTGACCGGCAGCACATCCGGCGTAAACAGGACATCCTCCGCATTCGCGGTTTTGTAGGAATAGCTGCTGCCCTCCGCTTGGGTAATCCGCACAAAGGCAGTATTCTGCTCGCTGCTTACGGCATCCATTGCGGGAGGGGCATCGCCCTCATAGATCATAATGGTGTCACCTGCGGCCAAAGCTCCCTTACTGTAGCTGAAGCTGCCTGTAGTTACGCCGTTTTCGGCAGGTGCTCCGTTAGGCCCAACCGTGATCACAGGGATGGAGACGGCTGCAGCAGGCTTCCCATTGACCGTCAGACCGGAAATATCCGCCAGCGGAATCTGCGCCATCCTCGCATTCAGGGAGACATTCACCACCTCTGCCCGCTTGATGGTGAACACATATTCACGGGCGGATGCATCCTGTCCCACAAAGGACAAGGCCTTGTCCGCCAGCGTGATCTTATAGGCAGAGCCCTCCACAAAACCGTTCTGCCGGGCCCCCTGTACCCCCAGATCATTGAGGCCGGAGATGGTAAAGGCGCCGCTGCCGCCGGTGATGCTGAACCATTCCTTGTTTTCGTTGGAGCTGAGGTTTTTAAGGGTAACCGCATCCTTGAACTGGTCCATGTCCATACTGGCCGGCGCAGAAACCGTTACGGTTAAATCCGGGCTGGTGTCAATCGCCCGGGCTACCGGTGTCTGAAAATCCTGCGGGAGGGGAGACATCTCCTCATATTTGGCATAGAGGATCATGCTCTCCTGCGCCGTATCCCCAGCTGCCACCAGCCGGGTGAGCGCCTCGTCGTAGCACCACCCGATGAATATGGAATCCGCCTTATACGGAACCGGCAGATTGTTCAGCCTGCTGCCCTCGCGGATACTCCGGTCCGAAATCCCGGTACCGTCATTGCTGTTGAACTTGAAGGTATAGTAGGTTACCGCAGCCTCTGAGGAGCCGTCGTCACCGCTGTCATTGCCTTCAGTCTTGGCGGTCGGCTTGGGCTCTGGTCCCGCTCCCGGATCCACACGGACTTGACCGGAGGGAATGCCCGGTGCCTTGTACCAGACCTTAACAGCCTTGTCGGTACGCATACACAGTGCCGCCGCTTGGGCACGGCTAGCATTGTCGGCCGGATTGAAGCTTGCACCGTCGCCGTTTAAGAGCCCGGCCTGCCACAGCTTCAAAACAGCAGCTTGGGCATAATCCGCCACCTTCTCCATGTCAGCAGGTGTTGTGGCGGCCTTCCCGCCCGTATCGTAATCCACACCAAAGCCTTCAAAATAACGGACAAAGAAGGCGGCCATCTGCTCACGGGTGATGCTGGCATCGGGAGAAAAGATCCCGTTCCCGGTACCGGAGGTTATGCCGTATTGGGCTGCCCATGCCACATAAGGGGCATACCAGGCATCTTGGGGGACGTCCGTGAAGGCGGACCCGCCTGTATATGCGTTGTCCACACCTGCCATACGTCCCAGGACGGTAACAAACATACCCCGGGTCATGGTACCATCCGGGGTGAAACGGGTATTGGAGGTGCCGCTAAAGATGTGGTTTTGGTACACATATCGAACAGCATCATAATACCAGGCACTGCTGCTGACATCCGTAAAGGGAACCGTCTGCACAGAATCAGGATGGTTACCGTCGGCTGCCAATGCCGGGGGCGGAACAAGGCCCGCTGCGAGGCAGAACACCAGCAGTATACTGATGAGCCTCTTCAGCATCCTATTCCCTCTCCTTCCACGCCACTGCTTCTCTGGATGAGACATAAAAAAACTCCCTTTTTATGCGTATTTTCTGTCGAAAATAGCATAAAAAAGGAGCGTGTGCGTCAAATCTGCTTAAACGCTGTCATTTTCTACTTATTGTTGCCGATCATGCCGATGCGCACCCGGAACAGTCCGTCCTTCACCTCATACAGCAGCTCGCCGTTGCATTTTTTGACAAAATCCGCCACACTGCGGCTGCCCGTACCATGTCCCTTCTTCATCGAAACTGGCAGCCCCGCTTCATCAAACTCCACTCGGCCGGTATAGGGGTTGGAGCATTCCAGAATCAGCTGGCCGGCATATACGGCCGTCAGGCGCAGGCGGCGTTCGGAAGCGGGAAGGCCGGATACGGCGGTTATGGCATTTTCCATCAGGTTGGACACCGCTATGGCAAGGGACATCTCGTCCACATCCAGGGCTTGGGGAATGTCGAGGCGCAGCTCACAGCGGATGTCCTGCTGCCTGGCCAGCTCGGCATAATAGGACACGGCGGCATTCACCGGCACATTGGCGCAATAGCTCCGGGGCTTCCGGGGCAGGGACTCGCTGTCGCGGCGGATGAGGCCGGCGGCTTGGCCTGCTTCGCCCTGCTCCAGCAGACCGAGCAGCGTATGGTTGAAGTGGCGGCGGTCATGCTGGGCAATGCTCATCTGCCGCACCGCTTCATCCATCAGGGCCAGGCGGTGGCGGGTCAGCTCCCGGTCAGCCTGGATGCTCAGATGCTCCTCCCGCAGAAGCGTTTCCTGCATGTTCTTGCGAAGCGAAAGAAGGGCCGCCATATACAGCAGCACCGCCAGCAGGATCAAGAGCATCAGAGGAATGATATTGTCCGTCAGCATCCGGGTCACGTCGGTGCCCGAGAAGAAGTACCAGGCAAAGTTCGCAAACAGTGCCGCAGACACAATCAGATACACATCCCACCGTTCGGCTGCCTGGCGGTAGAAGGGCCGCAGATGATTGCGGAATAAATAAATCGCCGCGCCAAACAGCAGTACACGCAGCAGCGTGACCGCATAATTGGGGTATGGGAACAAACCGCTCAGATAGTAGCTGAGGATCACACCCGCTGCATAGATGTTCATGACCATGAAACAATTGAACAGCCATTGCATCAGGCGGTCCCGAAACAGCGGCTTGGCCACGATGCCCACGAATATGAAATAGACAATGTCCAGCTTGGCCAGGGTGGTATAATCATCCCGCAGATAGAACCAGATGTTCAACCCCGTGTTCAGGCACACGATGGTGACCAGCGCCATCCATTGGACGGGTGCGCGGCATCTGAGCTCCGCCAGGGTGAACAGCAGCATAACCAGCATGGCGTTGGTGGCGGCAGAGCGGATAATGTCGTACAGCTCCATAGTTACATCTCTCCAAGGCGGTAGCTCATATAGGCGTTGCGCACGGTGGTGTACTGCTTGCCGGACACCGGTACCAGGAAACCGCCCCGGAGGGTGAACTCCTCCCTGCTTAAGCGCTCCACCCGGCTCATGTTGACGGCATAAGCGGCGTGGGGCTGAATAAAGCGGCGGTCCTGGAGCAGAGGGGCGATGTGGTTGGCAAAGCTGCCGGAGATCGTGGTGGTCTCCACCCGCTCTCCGCTTAATAACGTGTACACAACACTGTGTCGTACATATTCACAGCAGGCAATGGCATCGGCAGACAGCGTGCGGAGACCCTGCCGGGTTTTGACAGTGACGTTCAGCTCCTCACCAAAGTGCACCTTCTCCACAGCCAAGTCCAGAGCCGAGTAAAATGCCTGTTGGTCGATTGGCTTAAGAAGGTAATGCAGCGGGTTCACCGCGTAGGCGTCCAGCGCAAACCCGGGTTCAGTGGTAATGTAGATGATCTGCGCATCGGTGCTGATCCGGCGGATACTCCGTCCCAGCTCCAACCCGTTGACCATAGGCATCACCATGTCCAGCAGGAAGATATGGAAGGTTTCCGTTTCATAGGCTGACAGGAGCACATCGGGGTGACCGAACGCCCGCACCTCGGCAGCAAGGCCGTGAGCGGTGATGTAGGCGTGGGTCAAGGCCGAAATCTGTTCCAGCCCGGCTTCCGTGTCATCACAGATGGCAATACGGAGCATAGCGGATACCTCCTGTTATCAGAAAAGCAGCATGAACATTATATGAAACTATCGCTTTCATTTCAAGAAGGGGGTTACAGAGTGCTTTCATTTAATTTTGAAGATTTTGAACAAAATCGCATGAACAAATTGACTTCCGTCAATACTAATGCATATATTAGACATGTAAATTGCAAAAAAAACGCAAAATGGAGGTGAGCGAATGCTGCTTGAATTCAGAACCAAAAACTTTAAATCCTTTCAGGAAGAGCTTGTCTTCTCCATGACTCCCGCCCCCAAGCAAAAAGGACTGGATTACAGCCTGCTTCGGAAAAAAATTGGAGTGAAGGAGTACAAAGCGTTAAGCTCCGCTGTCATTTACGGACCTAATGCTGCAGGTAAAACCAATATCATCGCCGCGATGGATGTGCTGAAGCAGGTCATGCTCCGTGGACATATTCGCAACGCAGATCAAAAATCCCGCTCCAACCCTTCTGCCAGTGCCTTAGAGCTTATCCCGGGTAAGGCAGATCAGCATAAATCCCCCGTAGATTTTGCTATTCGGTTCATCGAGAACGGACTTCTCTTTGACTATAAACTTTCACTTGATCTGGGGAGCTTTCTGAATGAGGACTATGAACGTAAAGTCCTGACTGAGATATTGTCCATCAATGAAAAGATGATCTTCTCCCGCAGCCCATCATTGGAGATTGGCGATACAAAGCTAATCCAGAACTATCTGATTAACGGGTTTGAAGAAAATGAAGCCAGCGCAAAACATTTAGCCAAAAACAATCTGATCCCCGACGAGTTATTTTTGATGAACGGCTTCAAGGCTATGTTCAGCTCAAAGCTGGTTAACATCATAATGGACTGGCTCGAGGATAAATTCATGGTTTTCTGCAGAGCAGACGCTCTCCAGGCCCGCCCCTCCTCCTCCAAGAAAGACACCCTTTATATCAACACAACGGTCAATGATGCAGCACGCTTATTTGGGATCAATTCCAACGCACTCGGCTATTTTTCATCGGAGGAAGATTCTGAGCCCAAACTGTATTCGCTTCTGGATAAACAAGAAATCGTGCAAGCAGACACCTTTGAATCATTTGGAACCATCCGCTTTGTCAACATGTTCCCAATAGTCATTGATGCCCTGCTTAGCGGCGGGACACTCGTAATTGATGAATTCGATGCCTCCCTGCATCCCATGGCGATCATGAGCATTATTAACATTTTTCACAATGATGATCTGAATAAAAACAATGCGCAGCTGATCTTCAATACGCACAATCCCATTTTCTTGAACTCCAACTTGTTTCGCAGGGATGAGATTAAGTTTGTGGAGAGAGATGCGGAAACCTTTTGCAGCAGCCATTATGCGTTATCCGATTTTGGAACCTCAGGAGAAAAAGCCGTCCGGATGGGCGGAGACTACATGAAAAATTATTTTGTCAGCCAATATGGTGCTATCAAGGATGTGGACTTCACCCCTGTAATTGAAAAATTGCTGGAGACCAAGGGGGGTAAACACAAATAATGAATCTGCCCTTCATACAGTCACCCTCGATTGGAAGAAGGAAAATCCTTCTCTGCTCATACACGAATCGATTGAGAACATATTCAGAGATTGCGGGTTGCTTTAGAACAACTCGTATGTTTACTGAAATGAACTACTTCTATATTTCCATGGAGGGAACCATATGAACGCTGCTCAGCCCGACCCGATCCTGCTGAATTTCCCGGAAAGCTTCGAAAGCGAACGTCTGTTGATCCGTGCGCCGTTATGGCATGATGGAGCGGCTGTAAACGAGGCCATCAGAGAAAGTATAGAGGAATTACGTCCGTGGATGCCCTGGGCGCAAAACACCCCGGCCGTCGAAGAAACCGAGGCAAACCTGCGGCATGCCCGTGCGCAATTCTTGGAGCGCAAGGACCTGAGACTGCTGTTGCTGAATAAACAAACAGGTCAAGTGGTAGGCAGCAGCGGCCTTCACCAGCTCGATTGGCAGACGCGCAAATTCGAAATTGGGTATTGGGTCCGCACCTCTTGCCAACAGCAGGGCTACGTCACCGAAGCCGTACATGCCATTACGGGCTTCGCCATACGAGAGCTATCGGCGAACCGCATCCAGATCCGGTGTGACGCCCATAATCTGCGGAGCGCCAAGGTAGCGGAACGCTGCGGCTTCACATTAGAGGGGATTCTGCGCAACGAGACGCGTGATGTAGACGGTTCACTGCGGAATACCATGGTCTTCTCGAAGGTTCGCGGTGTGGAATATAAAGCATAAAAACGCCTGCACACCAAGGTCAGCCCTTATTCTTACTCCCCCTTGGACGCTTTCTTATTGCCATCGCGCTGAGTGGACTTGTAGGGTTGTCCCTGGTTATCATAGGTGATCCATTCTCCAACAGGCTCTCCCTTCTCAAAATACCCGGAGCGCTTAACCGTACCGTCCGCACGATACCATTCCCAATATCCCTCAGGCTGGCCGTCTATCATTTTCCCCTTGGACCACATGGTTTTGCCGTTGGCATGGTATTTGATGGTATACCCATCAATAACCTCCATCTTCTTTTCCTTCACACCGTTTGCATGCACCAAATCGCATTGCTCCTCTGTCATCTGCAAGCTCCTCCATCCATTCGCTATTCCCCTGCGCCATTGGCTACAGGGTCACCCAATTCCCCCTGCTCCTCCGCAAACTCCGGATCACGGATACGCCCCACAATCACGATGGCCGCCACAAAAACGGCAAATACAAATAAAAACGGCAGCCGGCGGTCCATACTGGATAACCACCCGGCTAAGTACCCGAAGGGTGACGCAAACGCAATGGTAAAAGCCATAATCAGCGCATTAATACGGGCACGCTCCTGGGGATGAATGTTCAGCTGGAGCAGGGCGTCCTTGCGGGGCATAACCAGGGCATTGGCCACCGCTGCCACAAACACATAGAGAATAATGAACAGCATGTTCCCGGCGGGCGTCAGGATCAGCAGGATCGGACAGGCGGCATACATGATCAGACCCGTCCGCATGGGAATCCGGAACTTTACCCCCTCCAGACGGTGCTGGATACCAACCATGAAGGTCAACATCACCACTGCATTCAATATGGGAAAAAAAGCCAGATACCGCTCCGCGATACCTAACCGCTGGGTGACATACAAGCTGAAGAAGTTGGCACTGATCAGATTCGTAATATGCAGAATCACGGAGACCATCAGCACCTTCAGAATCTCCTTGTTCTTCAGCACCTTGGGAATCAGATCCTTGTATTCATAGAGCATCTGTCGAACAGAGGTGCCCTTCGTCTCGGCCATTCGGAGCTTGCCCTGCCGGGTTTCATCACAATGGCGGAACGTAATGATCACCTTAATCAGCATATTGACCGCGAACACCACATACAGCACCCGGACAACCGGAACCACACTGAAGGACTGGATCAATAATCCGGAAATGGGCGCAAAAAAGACAGCCACCAAACCGCCGATGTTGGCCCACGTATAGATGCCCAATAAATCCTTGGGCTCCGCATCCTCGATCAATAAGCAAAACCAGGCCGTCTGGTTAATCTGCTCGAAGCTGTTGAAGATAACCGCCAGCAGGAAAAGCCAGAAGCTCCCCGACACAGCCCAGACCAAACAAGCCACCGTCCAGCCGAAAAAATCCCCCATCATAGTGGTAAATTTGCGCCCCAGCTTATCGGTGATAATCCCGCCAAAGAACGAAAAAAACACCTGAACAAACATCGCTACCGACAGAATCAGGCCAATCTGAACATCCGTTATGCCCTGCGTATACATATACAACGTGGCAAACGGCGCGATTAAATTATACGGAATCCCCCATAGCGGCTCCATCAAAATCAGCGTTCTGGGGTTTCCTTTGTTACGATTCAATAACTGAATGAGCGGGTGCTTCCACGGCGTCATGAGTTGATTACCCTTTCCGGCAATGGTTAATTTGGTCCTTGATGTGTCCCCAGTGGAGAAACGGCGGCAATGATTGGATTGCTCGGCTCCCGCGGCGCTGGGCCGCGTTTGCAAGTCACGGCTTAGGTTCGCGCTTGGGCCACGCCTTTGGCAACCAGCATATATCCGCCCCCCCGAACCGTAATGATTCTCTCCGGATTGGCAGGGTCCTCCTCGATTTTCTTCCGTAAATTACTGATGTGTACAGCCACCGTTCTCGTATCCTTCAGGCTCTCCATGCCCCAGATGAGCTGGAACAACGCATCCACACTGACGACATGGTTCACATTTTGCGCCATGTAGGACAGCAGATTGAACTCCTTCTGGGATAAGAAGACGGGGTCATTCCCCATGGTGACGGTCTGCGCATAGAAATCCAGCGTCAAACCCGGCAGCTCCAGCAGCTGTTCCCTCCTGCCCTTGGATACCCTGCGCAGATGAGCCTTGATCTTCGCCATGAGGACGCCCGGACTGAACGGCTTGGTCACATAATCGTCCCCGCCATAGGATAAGGCGCTGATCTTCACCTCGTCCTCCTCACGGCTGCTCAGGAACAGAATCGGGGCATCCGTATGGTGACGTGCGTTCCGGCACCAATCAATGCCGTTTTCATTGGCCAGCAGGACATCCAGCACAATCAGATCCGGCTTGAAGGAGGCAAGCAGCTCCATGGCCTCCGACCCGTTATGACTGTAAGAGGAGTTGAAGCCCTCCCGCTCGCAATACACCTGAATAATTTCGCATATATGGGGATCATCATCGACGATCAATATTTTGTGAGCGTCCACCACATCATTACCTTCCTTCGCCTGCAATACAAGGTATCGACACATAGAACACCGCCCCTGTCTTGCCATCGCTCTCTGCCCGAACCGTCCCTCCATGCGCCTGTACGATTTCCCGGCAAATCGCCAGCCCCAGCCCGCTGCCCTCTATTCCCGTCTCCATACCCGACTGGTCAACCTTGTAATTGCGGTTGAAGATTTCCTCCAGCTGATCCGGTGGAATACCGGTTCCGGAATCCTCCACACGAATGACCACATGGCGGATATGCTCCACCTCGTCCACAGCCAGGGCAATACGTACCAGCCCTCCTATAGAGGTGAACTTCATGGCGTTGGACACCAGATTAAACAAGGCCTGATCGAACCGCTGCTCATCCATCTCCACAACAGGCAAGGGCTGCCCATAATGGTCAGCATCTCCAATATCCAGCACAAAATCCAATCCAGCATCACGGACAACCAGCTCATATTGTTCAAAAAAACCGCGCAAGAAGGGGATCACCTGCACCGGCTTCATCCGGTACGTAATTTGCCCCGTCTCCAAATGCGACAGGAAGGACAGCTCCTCAATCATGCGGTTAATCCGTATGGTGTTATCCCGGATATACTTCAGGTACTGCTCATTGCGCTCCGGCTTAACCCGGTCCTGCACAGCCTCTACATAACCCAGCATGCTGGACAAGGGCAGCCTCAGATCATGCGTGATATAGGCCAGCAGCTTCTTCCTGCCTTGCTCGGAGTGGAGCAGCCGGTCATAGGAGGTGCGGAGATCATCATGCGCCGCGGACAAGGCTTGTGTGCGTTCCTGTACCTTCCGCTCCAAATTCAGATTCATCTCCACCAGCCTGCTGTTCGCGTCCTGCAGCTCACTTGTTATCCGTTCTTCATTCGTTGCCGCCCTGGTAAACCGGGAGGAAAGCAGAACGATCTGTGCGACGGTAAACACCAGCAACCCAAGCGGCGATGTATTCCCGATGGGAGACCATTCGTTGTAATACATGAAATCGTTGATCACCGTAACCAAAGTAACCACCGATACCAGCAGGAAGATTAGCGCTCCCTCCCTGTGCCGCACAGCCTCATGGACCAGCCCGGTCATCAGATACAGCATATGCAGAACAACGGTCACACCAATCACGACTAATAATTCCGTATAGATAAGCGCAGGGGTCACCACCACAACGGTACACAATACCCCGGTTGCGATCCGCGTGCCAAGCTGAAACCAACGTGACACATATCCCGGGAAAATACAATCGAAGTACCTGGTGATGATGTATCCGCTGCTGCACAGAATCAGGTACTCCAGCTTAAACTGCAAGCCCCATGGAATAGACGGCCACAATTGAGTGAGCAGGAGCTCGCCCACCAGCAAGGACCGGATACCCAGCAGCACGGTGAACAGGCCAAAATACAAGGGGGCCTTGTCCTTGCGGCGCAGGACGAACAACAGCAGGTGATACAGGCCAAACACCAGCAGGCTTGCGGTGATGAACATGTCAGCGGCAATTTTCAGCTTGGTCCGGACCGTTAACACATCACTTCCGCCAAACTCGATAACCTTGGTAATGCCCCCACGTTTATGATGAAAGTTGGCTATCTGCATAACCAGCTCCACCCTGTCACTCTCGGGCTGGAAGAACACCAGCTTCGTGGCCAGACTCGGGGTCACGCTGCTTTTGTCCGGTCCAACCACCCCAACCTCCGCCAACAGCTCACCATTCACCCATAGCTTATAGGCATGGAAGATCGTAGGCAGCCGCAGCGCAAGCCGCTCATTCCGGTCCTGCCCGCCAAGCTCAATCACCAGCCGAAGAGTTGCATAGCCTGTCCCGTCCAGCTGCTCACCGTCTAATTCGTAACCGTGCCAGGAGTTCGGGATCTTAATCCAGCGGTTCTGATTTCCGTCTTTTGCAGTTCGGCTCTGAATATCCTCAGGCGACAGCAGCTCCTGCCAGTAGAACGCCCACTCCCCTTTTAACTGGAGCGTATGCTCACTGACATGGACCTGCGTTAGATCAAGAACACCCTCCTCACTTCGGAGCGTAGGGGAGCCCGATGCAGAGATGACAGCATAGCAGGCAACCAACCCAACCACAACGGCAGCCGCTACATAAAGCCAGACAGCGCGAGAACCGAACCGGAGAAACCTCCCCATGATGAACCCAACCCCAATCTGCGAAAGAGCCCAAAAAAAAGCGAATTACCTAAATAATATCATTCCCAAAGGAAAAAGTCCTTGTAAATATTCTAAAGAAGAAACCACCCGTTTCACGAGTGGCTGGGTCAGAACTTATTCGAACCAAGTCAACCTTTACCGGGCGTCTCCCTCTCATACGGGCTAGAAGAAAACAACAGTCCCACCGCAAGCTGCACCCCATCCTGCAGCCCTTGCAGATACAGACGTTCATGCTGGAGGCCCTGCCGGATATAATGCTTGTCCTCCCAATCCACAAACTCCGGGATCCGCGTCACATCCATCGAACCGAACAAAGCCGCAAACGCCTCATCCTCTTCCCCGCGGACCTGCCCAAAATCACCATGACGCTCAATTCGCGCCGCTACCTCCTCCAACCGACCTTGCATCGTCTCCAAAAACCAGGGTGGAACATTCATGTGGGCTCCTCCTTGCTGTGCTGGTGTAGCGGGTAATTAGTTCGTCTAGCTTGCGGCTTTGCTCTTGTACAGTTTTGCTTTGGTATAAAACATGAGCTGAACTAATGTCTTTATATAAGATTATGAAGGCTTTTTCACTTGACTTAAATGAGTTAAAAAACTACCTTTCTTGTAGTTTTTTAACTCATTTAGATTTGTTTTCGTTCCCACTTTTTTACGTATATTTACAACCGTTTGTAATTATTAACCTTCAAAAACTGAAAGAGTTATGTCGGTTCTTCATTCACAAAAGTCGCAATCACATTTTTGAATCAATTAATTAACCACTACTCAGGATTCCATTCCTCGCCAGGTTAGTTTATTCCTCAAGCAGTTATTTCCCTCTAGCTGGAGTTAACATCCCTGCAGCCTTAAGAAGATAACCCAAAGAGTAATCATCCTATTGTCTTCCACAATCCGCATTTATATTATGATTATAGACTTGATGGGACTCGCTGTCTGATGATAAATCTTTTTCTGGATCAAGGGCTATATCCCCTTAGTTAAAAACAAAGCAATTCTAACTTACGAATGAAATTTTCAATAAACCACGATTTATTCATTTGACCTCATTATCGTAAACTGCGGACAACCTTGTTTCTGTAAATGAATTGCACCGCGGTTCAGCTTAGTCACTACTTTCAAAATCAATAAATACAAGGGCATAGCCGATAACGGCTGCCCCTTTTTCTTCATATTGCTTGCTCAACATGCACCGTAGCGGAGTCCGTTGCGGTTATGATTGAATCTGTTATAATGGGCTAGAGCCGACCTATAGAGCCCACATCATAAGAAGGGAATACGCAGTACGGCGCATTCCCAAATGATACCTAGATGATGTCCATTCTCATTTCGGAGGTAACCCACTGCAACCACGAATTGAAGTTATCCGATACGACTTCAAATTGTGTTGCCCGGCTTCCATGCGTCCAGGTCAAAACCTCCCCGTTTCAGTATGCAATCGGATCAACCTCACGAGTCGCGAAGACGAATATATCGTTGCCTACTGAATATTCCCGTTGCAATGCTGAAAGATCATTAAGGGTTGTCAATTTATTCGATGATAAATCAGTCAGAATAATCTCAACTTCATTGGATCACATTGAGCGTAGAACTGATAGAGGCCAGAGGGAATCTGTGATAAATCTCGAGTGTTTGCGAGAGATCGAAGGAATTCCTTTCATCCTGTTTTTTTGCCGCAGTAATAAAATGCCGGTAAACTAACATGGTATTAACCCCTTTGTTTATATTACCGGTATGCCCCAAAATCAGGTTCATACTTTCGAATCGAATAAAGACGGATCCGTTCAATTAGCTCTTTGGAATATCGTGTCTGTCCAAGTTTATATATCAATACAATAAAACCTATCCCTACTGATACGACAATTCCAGCGTATCCTCCCCATAACCCTTGGGCGATAATCGATAATACCAAGACAGTCAGCGAATAGGCTGCTGATTTGCCAACACGAATCAAGCACTCTTTGGTTCCATATCCCATGAGTTTCAGCTTGCAGAACTGATAAACGGAAAATACGAGGATAGTCATTCCACCAATTACCGCCATATTACACATTCGAGTTAAGTTCTCAGTTACCGTAAACCCAATATTCTGTGCCATACCTTGAAGAGCATTAGTAGCCGTTTCACCTATCCCTCTTACAATTACATGGTTTATTGCCCCAAGAAACGCACTTTCTACCCCCGCCTTTGCCCCAGTCGCAGCCGCAATCTTAATGCTCTCCAGCGATAGCCCTGACTGCGCGAGCTTCACAGCAAAACCAATGGTAAACCCGGCTCCCAAACCAATCAGCGCAGCTAAACCGATTCCAGTCCATTCTTTTTTCATCACCCGATGGTGATTGGTCTGCTTCAGATGTTTGTTACGATCGATATGGTCGCCAGTTGTAGTATTCTTAAAGTCACCATCATGCATTTTAAGGTGCTCGTCCTTGTTCCTCGCAAATCGGATATTATCAGGGTCTGCCTGATCCACCAGGTGATCCGATACATTGTTAATATGGTGACCTTCTGCATCTCGGACCTTGCCTTTCTCCAGGATTTCCTGTCTATGTTCTTGTGACCAGTCCGATGTTCCCTTTCCGCCCATTTGAATCTCGGCCTTTTCATATTTCCAAGCAAGGCCAACTCCACTGTTCCTCAGCTTATCCTTCACTGGCGAATCACCCGCCAAAAGTTCGTTTACTTGTTCTTGATAGTTATGGCGGTACGTGTTTAATTCATTGAAAACACTGTGAAACTCCTCGTTGTAGGCTTTAGTCGTCGCAATGGTGTAGAAAGTCTGGACGGCGTGGGCTCCGACCGCAAAGATATTCGTGTTTAACATTGATGTGAGGGATCTCGGTTTGTTACCCATGAGCAGTTTCCCGCTGAATCCCTTTCTCCCAAGGGTTTGCATTTTCGTCCCTCCTTTACCTAGCCAACTTCTCCGTATCAATAGAAATCTGGGTTAACCTAAACTTACCGTCTTCATCTAACTTGCTAAAGATATAGGAATACACATGGTTGTAATAAATCAGCGTTTCATTAAATAGACGCGCGGGATCAAAGGAAAAGAGACGGCTGGAAACCAGTGCGTATAACTGGGACTGGCTTTTGGTATATAGGCTCTCATCCTTTTGGAAGGCATCCAGTACATGCTTGAATTCTTTAATAGCATTGCGGTTATATTCAACGTTGGAGGCCATAGCAAGTTTAGTCATTTTGTCGCTGATGAGAATTGAATATTCTTTCGTCATTAGGTCATACAGCGACTTTTGATCTGATGAAAATTCCTCCTTTATGAGTTGGCTTTCTTTATCGGCCAATGAAAGAAGTATTTCATCAAACATCTCTTGGGTAGCCGCTCTCGAGAGTTTCCCTTTCAAGACTGCCAGTTCCTTTAAAACTGCGTGATTCCTGGAATGAGACTCCTTAGCTTGTTTTTGCACAAGGGCATTCCGAACCACTGAGACCCCCGTATGAATGGTATCTAGTCTTTCACGGTACCCTTTGATTGCAGATAATCGTTCCGCATCTATACTTGTGTTTTCTGTAAATATAGTCAATGCGGTACTGGCCTCTTCTAGAAAATAGCACCTGGTGTCCAACTCAATATCCCAGGATGCGATCATACAAGTAAATTCGAAGTAACGTTGAAAAACCTCAAGGTTCTCCACATTACGGTTATATAAATTCTTAATGAGTGCGTGTGCATCCCAAATTTCATTGGAGGCCACTTTCTCTTCAAACAAGGTCATCTGCTCCAAAATAGTCACATCCAATTTATTTATTCAGCGGATCCCGTTGGTAACAATTGAAATCAATCCAAACGTTTACAACGGGATTTCATTCAAAAAAAGCTTGTACGCCCGTTGCGTCTGTATATTACGTTCGATCGAATCGACATCGTAAGACTCTACAATCCTGCGGAGTCGATCCACAGAGTCCAGCCATTCTTTATCTAAGGAATCGGCCGCATGATTAAAGGCAGCAGCTGTGTCCTCCCAATACTTATCCAGCACCTTTTTATATTTCATCAGAGCATTTTTAGCGTCGTACTCTTTCACGATTTTTTTAGCTAAGCTCTTTTCCCAGCCGCCTGAGATGAGAGTGAATACCGCTAAGGCTGCTAAAACAGAAAGCGTGATACCAATAACAATGGGCCCGCCGATTGCAGAGATGGCAGTTGCGGCTGCGGCTGTTCCTCCAACGGAAATACCGATTGCAGAGAGTAAGCTCACACCCTGCGCGACAAGAATGTAAGCACCTAAGTTACCTAGGGAAGCAGCCCAAACTGCAAGTCCGCCAAACGTAGCTAAGCCGACAAGGCCCGCTGCAAAAGCCTTTGTGGCATCAAAACTAATGGAGATGTCATATGAGTTGGCCATGGGATTTCCACTCTCGATGGAATTCTGGAACTGCTCCAAAAACGCATTGATTTTCTGGGTCAACTGTTCCGACTCTTCAGCAAGGGTCTTCTGCATCTCACTTTGCAGCGTCGAGCCCAGAAAACTGGACAAAGTCTGGATGTCTTCCTTCTTTTTTTTAAATCCCTTAGACTTGATAATCGAGGCAATACTGTCCACAGAGATAAGTTCTCCGTACTTATTGGCAAATTTCTGAACCGAGGATGCTTTCAGGTTAGAGATCGCGCTTAATATATCCTGCCTGCGGTTCTGATTTTCATTAGCACGCTGCGGTTCGTTAGCCTGAATGTCATAAAGCATTTGTTCGTAATGGTCCCGCTGGGTAAGAATTTTTTCAAATTCATGAATCTTTTTATCGACCTCTTGGTCGTATTCCATGACCACATCGCGGATGTACGATTTTGCTTTTTCATTAATCACATTCGGCAATTGCTCGATTATTGAGCGTAGATCATCCTCAAATGCTTTCCTTAACATAGAAATATCCGTCGTATAAGTAAAAAATCTACTTCGAATGACCTTTTCGTCATAACAGTGGCCCGTTGCCTCAGCCCGCATCTTCAGCATTGATTGGGGCATCGATTGTAAAAACCGTTCACAGCCTTTATCAAGAATAACAGACAATGATTGCGGATTTCCCCGATCTACCGTATGGGCCTGCGAGGCCAGAACAAAGAGGTTTGCAAGCGGTTTAATGTCATTAGTTGATGCGTGCTCCACAGGGTGCAAGGAAAGCATTGACTCTTTCAAATAGTCAATATCTCCATCACGCATGAAGCCATTCGCAATTGACATGTAAATAAGAATATCCGCATTCTTTTTCCCCTCAAAAGCAAGATTGTCATCCTCTAGCCGGTCTCCAGTACCGAAGCCTGGTAAATCGACAATATCACAATTCTTCAGGAAATCAGATTCCACGAAAATAACGGCTGCCCCTGCTTCAGTGCGTTCGTAATCTTCTCCTTGGCGTGTACCGAAACTTTTGAGGATTTCAGCACTTCCTCCTGCCAATTTCCATTCACGGCAATAGCTTTCATCAGACAGCCGCCGCTCGTCCCATGGGGCGGCACCTTTCCCTTCGGAAGCTGCCCGAAATACCCAAGCTTCCTCTTCCATGTAGGACGGTCGATCTGAAATGTGCTTAATATATACGTTAATTGCGGTTGTGGGTGTCCAAGATGTCGGCATCTTCTCGATGCCTAGAAGCGAGTTAATAAGGCGGCTTTTGCCCACGTCGGAATGTCCTACGATTGCAATTCGCGGCTTAGCGATGATGTAGTCGACTTTTACACGCAGCTCCGACATCTGTTTATCGTACGTATAGCCCCACATTACACGATACTCGGCACCTTTTTTAGTCAAATAATCTACCAGATTCCTCTTTGTAAAATCTGCATTTTTCCAGGTATTGTTTACAACCAGAGGTTCCGGTGCAGAACGTTTAAAATTAACCAACTCATCGATCGTTGTGCCGGTCACATTTGCGATCTTCATGAGGATTTCAAGCGGAGTCTGATCTGTGGATTGTTCCAGACGGGAAATATAATCCTGCCTGACATCAATTAATGCGGCAAACTCAGCCTGCGTCATCTTCAATCTGTTTTCTCGGAAGCTCTTAAGGTCAAACAATAGTCTCGCCCCTTATTAATGGAATGTAGGTTACTGCTTCTATTACCAGAAACTAGGACCTATTATATATTAAGAGGAAAAAAATTACACTAGGAGGTCCCTCTCGTCTTATCTATCTGTTCACCCTCATGATGGCGCGGCGGAAAACTTCAGCTTGTAGTCATAATCCCGAATGGAAGTCCGAATCCTCCCCCAGCTAGAACCCGTTTCTTCCTCAAACCGAACCGCTTCCCATACATACTAGAGTCCTAAGCATAAAATCTTGTTATGAATTTCAGCTATCAAGTTTTTCTCCTCCTCTCTCAGATGTGAGATGCTGCTCCAACCATTGGTCTAGATGAGTCAAATCTCCCCCTGGAATCAGCGATATAGCACCCATCTGATACCTGTTGTGAAACTCCGGTTTAAAAAACCGAAGTCCTTCCTCGTGTGCCGGGGTCACTATCACTACATTCTCTACAGCTTTTTGATCGTTATGCTCCAACAGAATACCATCTTTGTACTTGTGCATCTCGCCAAGGGCTGTTCCTAAATTGCCCGCTACCCTATACTTGGGATCCAGAATGTATAGCCGTTCTCCCGCTTCAATCACAATATCCGGGATCATCCTCTGCGTATAAGTATAAAAGCGTTGAGAATCATGTTGAAACACACGCTGGTAGGACAGCTTCATCCCATGCTTCAGCTTGACCATACTCTCGTGATGCTCTGCAAAATGAAGGAACAAACCTTCTCTCGACGTCCGAAACAACCCACTGGTGTCTTGAAGTAACCCTTTCTCCCGAAGGATCTTCACAAGCTGCATATAGCACCAGATCTCATACAGCGCATATGTTTCCCGCAGCGGGTATCGATGGGTCAGTCCGATTCGTTCGTTCCCATGCTTATACAATCGGTCGAACCATTGATAACATGGCCGATATACAGGATGTTTACGAAACACTTGGGAAATCTGCGTGACACCTTGATAGGGCTCTACCTGTTTAAACATAGGAGCCCGCAGCCAATAGCCTACACGATCTGCATAGGCATCCGCTCTCCCGGAGCGTTCTCCCGGTAATGTGCTTCCATATTCCTTCAAGAGATGCCTGAGCTCCATAAGCCAACGCTTCAGCATCTTGTTCTCATAGGTGTTATAACTATCCTCACGAACGGAGGTCTTCACTGTTTCTGGTATGGTTCCTTCTGCACATTTCCCACGGTTCTGCTCCAGCCAAGCCATGGTTCGGGTATCCACCATTCGGACACGGTCCCGCCTCAGTACACACTCCGTTGCCTTAAGCACACGGAGCGGCCGTTCCACGATACTCCAGATCAAGACGGCTAGAGTGGAAAATGATGCTTCAACATAACTCCACTGTGCCAGGGAGAGCTCCCGGATACGCTGATTGGCATCGATGCCGATTTCGATATTGGAATACTCAAAGCATAGCGACGCTTCTTCCAAGATATCATGAAGCATCCGGTCATACTGCTCCTGGGTCATTTTCCGATCATCCGAATAGAGGTACGACCCCAGCTTAAATCCATCAACCTCAATTCTGACTTGTCCACTATAGAAGGGCGTCGTCAGTTGCCCATATGCAAACCCTTGGGAGATGCGGATCGGAAATAGGGGTAACTCACAAAAACAGATCGAAGGAGCCTGTTCGGAGCTCTGCAGATCATACCTCCAGTCATAGGACGTCCCTTCGGTTAGATAAGTCTCCTCCAAAGGGATCCATATCTCACCCGTCGTCCTAAGCTGAAGCCTACCGCCAAAACTGGGTTGCTCCATAACGCAATAGCTCCTTCTCCATGCGTATCATATGACCACAACTTACGGAACCTTGGCCCAAATATTCTGCGAAAGCATCCTTCAGTTCCCTCAGCAGGTCCGCAATTCGGTCATCACCCTTCAACTTGGGAAGGACCTTCTCGGAGATCACCTGATCCAGCATCCCTATTCTTGAGGCCTGATGTTCCACATCTAATGTCTGGTGGCGAATCAGCTTCTGCAGCATTTCATTCATTGTCCGATAGCCAAAGTGAAGGTAATAGGGGGCTAATATTCCATGAATCCGTTTGAGGTAAGTAAATTCGTTCTGCAGTCCGTTCTTCATCCCGTCATCTAATCGATTCCAGAACGTATCCAGATCAACATCGCTTAACGTCATCACAAAAGCGCGGTCTAATACCTTATCTGAGATACTATGCGTGGTCTCATCCACATTGATGGTGCCGATGAGATAGATATTAGGTGGAATGCTGATTTTGGACGGAATCCCCTCCAGATCATTACGGTTGTGCAGCCAAATCTCCTTACTAGACTCGACCCCGCTCAGGTAATCGCTCAGATAATACTCAACCCGGGCAAGATTCATTTCGTCTAGTACGATAAAATGTGGCTTTTCCCGCTCCGCCTGGGCATGTAATAGCATTCGGAGAAACTCTGTCATGACATATCGGTTCTCAAATGAGCTATAGTATCCGAACAATGCCGTCCCATCTGTCCAATCCGGTCTAACGGGTATCACGGATAGGTAAGGGTTCTCCTCCTCGTAAGACAAGCCGTATACCGCATTGGCATAGAGCTTGGCCAATTGGGTCTTGCCTGTTCCCGAGATGCCGCTTAGAATGACAAAGTGTTTATCTTGCATTGCGGTCAGGTTCAGGTGAAGATCACGAATAAGATCCTTACTGAAGGTCAGAGTGCTACTCTGTGCCCAATCCCAAATTACCGAGAATTCAAAACTACTCGAATATTCCTCCACTTCTTTTGTATCTATGTCATCACCCAGAAATGGTTCCTTAAAGGATTTCTCTGTCTGCGGAAACCGGAAACTTCCCCTTCCGCTCACATGGGCAAAAAGCAAGGCGGCACAAGCCAGCTGGCCCTTGACCTCTGCGGCCTCCTCCATAAACCGGCCCTCGTCATTTCTGTAAGTCCCAATCCGATACTCATTCTCTCGGACATGAAAACCATGTTTAGTCAATAAATCCAGGGCCCTCTTCTTTAATTCTTCGTTGTTCTGATCCTTCATTCGAAATGCTTTCTGAATCCACCATTCGTGTTCCGAGTTACCCAAGAGCACGTCTACATTCGTGTAAATATGGTTGTTGTTTCCCTCCACGTCTACTGCCAGCATCGGTCGGGAAAGAGCTCTCTCAAATTCGTACTCTCGGTAGAAGAACTTTCCCTGCACGACCGTTTGGCCTTCCCGCTTTAGGGAAAAACTTTGAGTCCGTTGCCCCTTGCTCTCACTGCCTGTCTTCTCATACTCAATCTGATAGATGTTTCCGAAGAACTCCGTAGTGTACGGCGTCTCCACGGATGCCAGTAGGTTCATGATATGACCCGCTCGCGCACTTCGTTCCCGGTACTGCAATAAACAACTCCGGAACTCCCCCATCTGCCCCCAGAGCTCTCGTAGCATTCCGGCAATCGCATCTTCATCTAGCTGCCCTTCCAGGGGAAGCGACATGCCAAAGTATACCCAGGGACGAGCCTTGGTTTTGACTGTCTCTTCGATGGTGGTTTCCAGTTGGGAGCGCTCCACCTCGAGTCTACTGAAGGATCCTGTTCTCGTATATATATGAATACCCGGCTCTAATGCATCAAGCATAGCCCCAAGGCGCCTGTTCCGGATCAACTCATAAACCAAATAGAAGCTAAGTTCCACCTGCACATAGAGCTGTTTCTCCAGGCCATTAAACTCCAGCGTCAGCAGACTGGTTTCCTTCTCCCCAATCTGGCGTACGATCTCAGCGAAATACTTTCTTCCGATATTCGTATCCTTCTTTTGCTCTGCATATTTGGGATTCAAGGCATCATGATAGGTGGTTACCAAGGTTTTTCCATACGTGGCGATCCGATAATCGGCCCCTAGGAGCTCCCCGGCCATAATACCCATCTCCTGGGTCCAGAGTGCATCCATCGCCTCGTTCACACGTTTGCACCGCTCCGCCGTATTTTCGATATCGAACAGCTGCTGATAATGGGATAAATTAATCATGGTGCACATTCCTCTCCAACAAGGGACTCAAGTATTCACCAACGAATATCTTCAAGCAATCCATGAGCTTCTCCATGTTACCGTAAACCTGTGCGCTTGGAAATGGAAGCAAAAAGATATTCATTTTTTTTAACGTCAGAGCGGCGACAGCCCGGTTCATCATGATCCCGTGCTCTAGTTCCACTGGCTCAAAAGATACTCCGAACATATGGGAGAGTACCTCTTTTTTGAATCCATTTGCGCCGCCAAGGCCAATAAGTATGGTGGCAGACGATTGCTCAAAGGCATTCATCAGAAGCCGCCGGCGCTTCTCTACATCCCTACTGTAGTTGCTGAAGGAATCTTCCACCCCATCTGCAAACTGATTATAGGCACGTAAATACTTCGCTTGGATGGTATCGGTCAATTGGTACGCTTCATACCATGCTCCTTCCTTGGGCCGCGGAAGATGTCTCCAATCGGACAGGGCAGTCTGGATGCCCTTTCGGGGACAGAAGAGTTCCTTCAAGGCAAATTCTTTAATCTGCTTCTGTATCCCGTCAACGTTACTAGACTGGAACCAGTGGTCTAACGGTACGGTGTCTCTTTTCTCCAAAGCAAGGACCATCCGAGAAATACTCGTCAAAAATGAACTGCGTGTATTATCCGTTACAACTGGATTCTCCCCCTTAGCTCTTAAATACTCTACAACCTTATCCCGTCCTCCTATAGCCGAAGATTCCCAATAACCGTTTTGATCAGGATTGCCAAATGTGTAATTAGCCGCGGAAGAACCGGCATCCTTACCGAATGTACTGCATCGAGCCTCCACATTAGCCTCAATGCTGAAAGTTCCGGTCCCTTCCTCGTTACCGAAAAAAAGGATATCTGCTTTGGGGAAATTGCCACAACCAATATAGGAGATCAATCGTGTATATTGATCCTTGCTTATTACCCAATGCGGCGTTTCGGATTCAATATACTCTGACCCTTCTGAATGATCCATATCATCTACGAAGGACTCCTTTATCATCTTCTGAGGCTCATACGACAGAACCTTCCCATCAGACAGATTAGAGTTCAGGACTTTCAGTTCCTGCGGGTAGAAGTAAGCTGGCTCACAAAATTCAGACCCTTTGTTTATTCTGTGCAACTTCACGAGCACATAATGTTTGGGGGTGGAGTCCACAACGACTCCAGTACGTTTTTTATCAACCAAGCTCCAATTTTTATCCTCATGTCTATAAACCCTATCGACAATCTGGACCTTATCCCCGACCCGAATTTGCGTTCCCTCTACGTCTACATAATATTCCATAATAATGTTCCTCCTATTGCACGAATTGAGTAACGAGAATGTTTCCCCCTCATGGATATACTCAAGGGCACGCATTTTGTAATTCACATCGATTGTGATACTTCGATCGTCATGTTCCATCCATATATCCAAATAGCTGCGCTTCTAAGGGTCAATGTTCATGCGCTTTTCCAATCGGATTTTACAGTCGTACATCTCTCTCAACTCTCATGCGAGAGCATGTTGAAAATCGGCTTCATTATGGAATATGGGGTGTTTCTTAGCCAGTGCCTCCAATGCAGCTTTTAGATTCATCGTTATTTCCAACAGGATTGATTGATCTAATTATGTCATATCATTAAGACCACTGGATGTCACGGAATATATGTTCGCCGGGCTATATTTTCCATCTATGTAATTTCGACACTTGTTATCGGTTTCCTCCAAAATAAATAGAACCTCAGACCCAGATACATGGATACTTGAGGTTCAATCATTAATTATATATATACACCTAACCATTTCATTAGGTATGGCCGGTCATTGTTGGCCGCTACCTCGTACCACTCGGAGCACAGGAAGTACTCTTCCCCATGGATTAGGACCGGTGCAGAGTAATATCGGAGTGGGCTTTTACCTTGTGTTATTGACGCCTTCTGAAGAACAGGGTACTGGATATCGAACGTTTCCTTGGAATACGACTTGGTCTGCATACGTTCAATCTCATCCTTAGAGATTCTCCCCTCTTCAAGTAGTCTTCGAAAAATTGTCCTGACAATAATCCCAATCTTCATTTCCTTAAGTCCACTTACTCCATTTGTTTCAATCCCACTCAGTTCTGATGTTGTGCGTCTTGACCCAGTACTCTTAGGTTCAAACACCGGTTTAGAACCCTTGAACGCGAGTAGATTATACATTTGTAAGCTCTGCATAAACAGCTCTGAAGTATCCGCCACTTCATCCAGCACATTAAGAATGGGCTCCAAGATGGTCTCTCTAAAATCTTCATTTGCGATAATACGCACATGATATTGCAGCCTAGCCTCTAGCAGGATGCGTTCCACATCTTCAATGCATCGCATCAAGTCCGTGTAAACTGTCGGGTTAATCTTTGGAGAGGCGAAAACAATGGTACCAGCACCCAACCCCATATAACCATGCAAACACATAGCCGTTCTTAAGATCATTTTGATAATTCTAGAAACGGTCTCTTCCTTGGAGCCATAGTTCAACCCACCCTCATGGAAGGGCACATCAATCCCATATACATGGGGAACTCCATTATCATAACTTATCCCTACAACATCGATCTCTGCATGGTCAATAAGCTGATCAATGGACTTTGTTTCCTTGTACAAGTCGTACCCATATTTCTCAGCAAAAAACGTCGCAAAACCGGTCATTAGTTGCTCTAGTGTTTCTCTGCCCTTTAATTCCCACTTACTCGATGGCTTCCAATTCAATTGGGCCAACTGGCATTCCTTAATATGCTTCAGCCAAGACAAGATCAATGATTCTCCGATTTCTATTTTCATAGTTACCTCCAATATAATTAGTTCCTTGACTCAAAACTCCTCCAACTCCGCATCCACGCCGTCGAAGAGATCCCCCTTCAGGTACTTCTTCAACGTGCCCATCATCTTCAGTGGGTACGGCTTGGCCGTGGTGGATTCATAGGTGATGCAGAGCTCGCGAAGGCTATGAGTCATCCAAGCCAGGCTGTCCCGGTCTTCCCGATCCATGTCTCCTAGAGGCATATATTCCAGAAGTCTGGGTTGCTGGAAGGGCTTGTTATGGTAGGTGTATTTGGTCTGAGCCTTGGCCGTTCCCTTCTGAGTCTTGGGCTTCAAACCTACCCCGTAATATAAGTCGGTCACACCGTCACTGTAGACCCCGGTCGCATAGGCCAATGGTTCAAATCCATATGACGGAACGTCTTCGTTGGCATTGACCCTAACGATGGTTACACCAGGATCCTCCTGAATCCATGGTGACAGAGGCGGGTTTTGACCGAACTCAATATTACGGTTCTGGATACCCACCAAGCCTTCAATGCGCATCTCCGCCTCAAGGAGAACCACCACCTCATTGCCACGCAACCGTTCAGCCCTAATCTCATCTACAACCCAACGACTCACTTCTTTCTTACGCGCCTCTGCTTTCGACGGCAGCACTTCATACTTGTGGCAGTTCAGAACGGCATCCCTCAGAGGCTGCCACTCCTCTTGACCCTTTCCTTTGATGAATAGGCTACCGTTTTCCAGCTTGGACTGGATGGCATACAGCCCCGCTTCTCCTCTAACAAGATCAAAGGCTAGGATAGGCCTACCTTCCTTCACTAAATCATAGCCTTTCCCATCCACAACACCCGAATCTCCCAACAAATCGAGGATACTGTTGAACACCTTGTGAATGTAACTGGACCCCGGGGGCGCGTCCTTCTTGCGCTTGGACCTTTTCTCTTTATCCTCGGGGTGGATGAACTGGGACAATCTACCTGTCAATTGAAATCCTTGCCTTGCGGCTTGCTTCGGGTCCTCTCCCTTGCCCCAGCTCTTCTTCGGCAGAATCTCTACCAGGGCAAGAGTGATCCAACCCTCCCCTCCCACCGGCTCGATGCTTCGTTCCATATGGTTGACCCGGTGCTTCTCAGCCAACGAGCCATAGGTTTGATAGTCCAACCCATCCAGAAAGTCCTGCCTGTCCCTCTGCACAACTCGAATACGGTTGGCTGAAGGAGCATTAAGCCGGAACTCCCCTTCCGCTACATAGCTGACCACCGCTTTCCCGTTGTATTTCTTATCCTTCAATGCCCTGGCCACACTATGGTAGAGCTGATCCGACCCCCAGACCTCCAAAACGATGTCCTGCCCATTCCCGAACCATGTCACAGGCTGTTCCTTTTTCTCCCCTTTCTTCATTCTCTTATGCGTCGGGTTTACCACATAGTCCAATAGCGGCAGAGGCTTCCACAGGGCTAACTGCTCTCGGACCATCTCGTAGAACCTCATTTTCTCCTCAATACTGATCCCCGCTTCTATCCATAAAGAACCAAACATCCGGTTACTGTGAACGACCCAAACCTTGGGAGAATGGCTGAAAGCATAGGCTGCAGGGTCCTTCAAGATCTCCTCCGTCGAAAAGGTCTTCCCCCACAAGACATCGAAATACAACTCGTCGAACCCTTCCGACCACTTGGTGTAAGGATCGGTACCTCCAACCCTCCGGAAGGATAAACTGGAATAGGATCTTCCTCCCGTACCTGTTCGACGCATAAAGGGATTATCCATGGATACCAGTATGGTGCTGTTGATCTTCCCCTTCAGATACTTCCTCTCCGGGGGCTCCATAACAAACCTTCGTATGCCCGCCGACACCATCAACAGATGCCGCTCCAGCTCCCCCGCTCGGTATTCCAGATGAACTCGAACCACATATGAGAATCGGTTATCGATAAGTTGAGACATACACTCGGCCGATTTGTTGCCGGACACCAGAGAGAACTCCAAGGATACAGGCTCCTCCCTGTCCGGTAGCTGCAACCTTTTCGTTTCCTTGCAAAATTGGTGAGCCACCAACGCAGGTAAAACGCTATATGCAAGACCCCGATCTTGCAGCAGGGCAGCCTTCACAGACTCCTCCTGCCACCCCACCTTACCTTCATCAACCTCAGCAGGCATAGTAACACCTATCTTATCAGCAACCTGCATCATCCATCCCTTGGCAAGCAAGAGGATCATCTCGATGGAGAGGGGCTCAATGGCGATCAACCAGGGTTTCTGATTCTCTTCTTGATGTACCTTATTGTTTACCCAAATTATCTGTGGAAAAATACTCTGCAGCTTCTTACCTAGAGGAGTTGTCTTGAAATCCAGCTTCCACCCGTTTCCAAATTGGTTCATAAATCCTTTCCATTCCTTAGGAAGATAGAGCTTATAGATCAACTGATTATCCCACAGAGAAGTTTCACATTCGAAGGCATATAGCTGCAGCTTATAGTTCTTACTCATCCTCATCCACCCTCTCTACCACAGTTCGTATACTATCTAAAAAAGGTCCATACAAGCTCCGGAATGCCGGTGTATGTTCGTTCTCCAACATGATTTTGTACCAGTAGTCCAGCATAGACTCCCCGTAATCCGTACCTGAAGGCTGCGCGGCAAATTTTCCATCACAATAGAAGACCCTTGCCGATGTGCCCTTCCTCAGAAGCCTGCCTATGGTTTGCCAGATAGGGATGAAGGTGAACCAGGCAATGGTTTTTCTTTCGGGAGGCTTCAGAACGGACCAATAGTCCGGTTTATGATACAAGCGATGCAGTTTGCCATTGCTTTCCCTTCTCAGGAAGGTAAGAGCTTCCCTATAGGTCATTCCTCTTTCTGCAGCCTTCCGGGTCAGCTCCGGCAGATCGGCATGCAGCACCTGTACCAAATACTTCATGTCGTGCGGGATGGGATAAGGCCGAACCAGGAACAGGACGGAACCGAACAGAGACCCCTTTGACTCGTCCAAAATATTATAGCCCCGGCTGATGGCTAGCAGGGGAGCAATAAGCACGTCTGCCTTCTCCTTCGCGAATCGCTCCAGCTCTGCCCTGGAATATTCCGCTTCCCGATAAGGATCCGGATCCCGGTCCAGCTGTCGGTATCGGTTGTTCCACTTGGCATAGGCCGCAAACTCCGCCCCAACCTCATTTACATCCTCATAGGAATTGACTATGAGTAGAACCTTCCGGCCGGTTCCCCGCGCTTTCCATTCGAGTAGCTCTTGTTCAATCTTCGGTAAAAGTTTGGAGGTCAGGATCCGTAGATTCCGCCCCCTGCTTTCCTCTGACTCACCGGATACATAGATCGGTTTGGCGGCTCCTTTTTCATAGATAGGGTAGAACTCTTGGTGGATGGCGGGAATTGGGAGATTCGAATCCAACAACCATTCGGGCTCGGACGAGATGTTATAATGGGCAGATCCCGGTGCCAGGCTTGTCCCTGACAGCAGAACGACAGCGGGTCCCTCATAACCGTCAATCCCTTCGAATGCACGATGCCAATCCTCGAGGAGAAGCCGGCCAACCGAAGAATATTGAACGGCCTTGAAGGTGCCTGTCGTATGGCCTGGCTTCACATCATAGAGGTACCCGGTCATTCGACCGGTCATAGCGTCCTTCATAATTGGGGTAAACTCACTCAGGATAGAGTACAGCCCTTCAAATTCAGACAGCTTGCCCAGTTTGGCTTGCGCCAGGGGATACAAGTCCATGAAACGTTTCATTTCATGATCGATCAGGGAAAGAGTGAGATAGAACTCCAGGGACTCTATCGGGAACTTAATATTGCCATGGGGAGTATCTGTCCCGCCTAGTTGGGTGATGATGTCCGCTAGAGCCTGATCCCTGTCCTTCGAGGTGACGGCCTCCAGAAGCCGATTCACACTAGGGTACAACTCGTGCTCCAAGGGATGGTCGGTGAAGTCAAGCAGCATGTTCTCGATACGGGACCGTTCGTCTTCCCCCTGTGTGAAGGCTCCGCTAATCCGGTAGGCTTCCGTTGAGAGCCGAATCAGCTTCCGATACAGGAAACGAGCATATTCCGGGGAACGATTCAACGTTCGGTAAATTCCCCGCCGTATACAGCTCTCCAGCCGGTTCAGCACATCCATCCACTCTTGGATCACGGCATCATCCGCATATTTGCCATATTGACCGATTGTTCTTCCAAGGGATTCGAGCAGTGCCTTCTCAAAAAGATGCTGCGAATGACCGAACAACGGGATTTCGGAGAGAAAGCAATCGTCGAACTGCCTCTGAACCGCATCCGCTTCATCTATGAAAATGACATCCAACAAATCATACATAGCTTCATAAATCGTTCGATCATACGGATCTAGCATGGAGGGCAGCTTCGTTTTGAGGATACTGGCCGATGTGGTGACCCAGACTTCCGCGCTTATTAACTGAGCATAGTCCTTATAAATCCCGCATTCACCCGCGTAAGGGCACAGGCACTTGGTATCATCCTGCTTAAGTTGCCGGCACGGATAATCCGGTTTGTCGTCATGGTCGTTGGCCAGAGCTTGGATAATGCAGAAATCCGACAGATGTCTTAGCTCTAACTGATCATCTGCTCCCCAATCCGTCACATCCCGAATCTTATCCCGACGAGCTGTCAAGAAATCTTCCTGGTGTTTCAGGCGGCTGGATTTGCCAATAACGGGTACCGCATGAATCCCTATCCGGCGCAGCTCCTTCACACGATTCAACACTTGGGGGACACTACTCTCAATAAATCCGACCCGGGCTCCCGCTTGAACCAGTTGGTTGGTCTCCAGAACCATTAAGGTGGATTTACCGGTTCCCAGGCCTCCAACAATATGCTGCAGACCTTTGTAGTCCATGGTCTTGCGGGTGGGATCTGAGAGGTGCTGAAGTCGGATGCTGAAGCTACCCCGTTCCACCCATTCCGCGGAAGTTGAGGCTTCCCGGAAACTCTCGGCTTGATACAAGCTGTTCTCCCCTATTTGGAGAATAAAACTTCCCTTGGAGCGGTACCGAGGGAACATCGTTATATGGGGGAGATTGGAAGGGATCCTCCCCTCGTACCTTACAGGATCCTGCTCATGGGTATACTTGTAATATTGAAATTCCCCCTGGCTAGCAAAAGGAAGGTCGCGGCTCTCCTGATAAACGGGACGGTTGAGCAAGCTCTCATACCATCGCCTCCGGTCCGAATACAGAATTGGAGTGCGGAGGGACCAACGACCATCCTGAAGCTGCTCGAATAATCGATATTCGAACGCTATATCTGCATACCAGGCAAACCGCTGCTCCCAGAATGCCCTGGAACGAAGGGAGGAGTATAACACCCTCAGCCGCTGGGCAATCTCATTCCTGGCGTGAACGGAAAGAACCGGTGAATCATACCCGGCCAAGATCGTCCACCCTTCCCGGATGTCCATGGCCGGATCGACCATCAAGCACCCCACTGCGAACAACTCGACAGAGTACATCGTCTCTATATCCCTACGGGGTAGGCCGGATGGCCGCAGATGATGATGGAATGCTTCGAATTCCTTCCAGAACGCAGGTCTCATTCGTCAGTTCCTCCTTCCAGGATAGCCTGTATCTCTTTCTCGTTAATCACGCGGAGATGTCTAGCATGAGGCAATAAGGCGTTGGTGACAAGTCCAGCAAACCCGGGGTATATCTTATTCCGATACTGGGGGATAACCACATAGACATGGTCCTCTCTATATTTCTCCAGTTCAAAGACTTGCATTCGGTTGAAGTAGTTGGCCAGAGTCAGAGGATGAGAGAAATCCTTCATATCAAGATGAAGGGTATGGCTGCTTAGATGGATGGCAAGATCATAGCGATCAACCTTGGGAAACAAAGTAACCTTGTAGCCTTTGTCGGTAAGGTCCTCCTCTATCGCAAGCTCAGCTAGCCCCGGCAGCATCGTATACCGATAAACCCCTGGCTTCAGCCGCAAACTATTCACCATGGGCTCCCATTTCTCCAGTTCCTTGCGACTGATCAACTTACCACAAAGATCATCAGCCCCGCACCTCCACCCATCCTGGCGATACTCCAGCGTCCACCCGCAGCGAGGGCAGATCCGGTACCGGTCCAAGTCCTCCGTAATCTCCTCGTAACAGACCCCAAATAGCTTCGACAATTCCACATCCTGCAGCTCGGTACAGAAGGACATCAGTTTCAACGCCGACACCACCGGGTTACGAATGAGGAAAGTCCTTACTCTCCGATACTTCTCCTCCAACGGCGGCTCCGCGCCGCGGCAGTACTGCACAATCGCCCACACCTGCTTGGCCTGGGCTTCCTCAGCAGACTCGTGGATAGCTAAGAACTCTAAAGCATGATGGGACAATCCCAGATTCGGCGCCAAGACCGGTGCTTCGGGCGGGTAGACTCCATCGAATGGAAGTCCCCATTGGCTTATCGGCAGCTGGAGTAAAGCAATTAAGCCCGGCAGATCGACACGCGCCTTCTGCCCCTCATGAAGCAACAGCTTGACTAACTGCTTATGGCCCTTCCGCAGGATAGCCGGCACTTCACTCGGGTTCTCCCCCCACTGCCTCAGGCCCTCTATCAGGTTTAGCAGGCAGTCTCTTAACTCTTCTCTCATGGCGCACCACCGCTTCGTTGTAGTCATATGTCTCCATTATAGCAAGTTATTGTTACCACAGGTTGTCACGGAATATATGTTCGGGTAAGAAAAAACCTACGCCGCGGCGTAGGTTGGGGGGATAGTAGTTGTGTCGGAAATGAATTAACGTAATTTGATAAACCCACGTTACACAAAGTATATTGCAAGATTTGTCTGTATTTTTTGTTCCTATACTGCTTTGCATTTCACGACGTCGATCCCATGTTTTCTGGACTCAAAACAATAACCTTGAAATAATTAGAGTCAGGTGGCTACGTTTTTTTAGAATTAGAGTGTTTCCATCACATTCAGTAGGCTTTGGTAATTATCCACATCGTGGTATTTCACACCATTTGTTGAAATCTCGTTGAATAACTTCTTTGCACAAGAAATTTTCGCCTGCTCAATAGGACGGAGCTCGAGGCTATCCATCGTGCCTTTGGTTTCAGCAATAAAGAATATATGTTTTACAGCATCTTTCTTGAATGAAATCGCCCAGTCCGGTGAATAGTTGCCAACGGGGGTAGGGATATAAAAACCTCGTGGTCCTTTTGGCAGTTTCGCGTAGACAATCACTTCGTCGGCAGCATCCAAATCCTCTGCAAATCTCCGCTCGATGCTATCAGTTGCCGTTCCATCTGTAAAGATGTACTCTTGGATAGCGTGTTTAGCCTTGAACGCCTTCGCATATTCATCAGAAGCACGGCTCATGTTAAAAATTTTCTGCGAATACGGTTCTTCTGCGCTTGGTGAGTAGGTGATATGCTCCACAACGACTGAAGCTTTTTGACGGTTGATGATTCCTGATACTTTAGCAATAAATTCTTCCGGGTTTTCTCGGAACAGCCACAATTTCTCGCGTGAAATACCACTCAAAACTTTCGTTGCCGTTCGCCGCGTGAGAGTTGCGCCATCGGCAATTTTACCTATAAGGTCATACTCGGCAAAACTCCCTTGCGTACGATCAAGCTTTTTAGTTTCTGTACGCTCAACTTTAAAATCCGTTCCTGTCTGTTCGCCTTTTGTTAAGGTGTACGTCAATCGAGCTACCCACAGTTCGTTATTTATGACGGCAATAGATTTTTGAATAAGTTCTTCGCTGTTAAATTCCACAGAGTATGCATACTTTTTGTTGATTCGTTCCCACAGCTCTTTGAAGTCCTTCCAGTTTTCATTCAGCGGGTTATCTTTGATCTTTGTATCGTGACCATTTCCCGCCATTTCCTTCAGAATGCTTGGGTCGAAGATAGCCTGGACAAGTTTATGGATGTCTTCTGCAAGTGGAGCCAGTTCTGGTTTCATCGTTGCAAAATTGCCTACTTCCGCGGCAGCACGGTAAATATTCGTAACCCCACCGTTATCGTCAATATAATCGTTACGGACAAGATAGTTGTATATCGCAGTTGCTTCCGTAGCCGTGATTGAGTGTGTATCTTCTCCAATGATCACATTCCTGCCGGTGAAATATTCCACACTCGCCTTCGTTGGACGCTCATACAAGTCAGATTTAATCTCTCTTTGTAAATCTGTAACAAATCTCGCATAACTTTCGCTTGCAACAACTGTCAGTACATTCACGCCATGAACAAGGGATTCTCCGCAAAAATCAAGATCTTGACGCTCACCTGAACTATTAACGCAAAGGCGTAAACCACGCCCGACTTCTTGCCGCTTCGCCGTTGAATTTTCTGAATGCTTCAAAGTACAAATCTGGAATACATTCGGGTTATCCCAACCCTCTCGAAGAGCAGAGTGTGAAAATATGAATCTTGTTGGCTCTTCGAAGGAAAGCAAGCGTTCCTTATTTTTGAGGATAAGGTCATAAGCAGAAATATCCTCCGAAAACTCGCTTCCACGCTTAACTGCACTGTCCACGGCTCTACCTTTCTTATCTATCGAAAAATAGCCCCGATGAGTATCGGTAGTTTCAATTACGCGTAAATAAGCTTGATATGCTGTTGGAAATAGTGTCAAACGTTCGTTTAGCGCGGCGATATATTCCTCTTCAAAAATACGCCCATATTCACCAAGGATTTCCTCGCCATCATCACCATACTGACGATACTTTGCTACCTCATCGATGAAGAAGAGGGAGAGGCACTTGATTCCTTGTTCAAACAACTTTTCCTCTTTATCAAAATGTGAAGCTATTGTTTCACGAATTTGTATACGGCGGATATCATCCTCATTAACGTTGCCGCTTGCCTCGCCCGTCAACAAACTATCACCATTAGAGAATGTGACCATAGCGCGAATCGGATCAACTTGCGCAACAGAAATACCTTTGTACTCCTCCAACCCGTTTGAAGCAGTATATAGACTGTCGCCTACACCGAGGAGTTGTGTCTCGCGTTTAATACCGCTACCGCGTTTCACCTCAACCTCTAACCTAGCACGCGGCGGCTTCTTGCGGTCGATAACGATTGCTGCAAGATATATATATTTATTCGTGCCGCTTAAATTCTTAAGCTCAAACCCCTTTACCTCTATTTTCTTAACAAGCTTCTTCTTAAAAGCATCAAGTGCATCCAGCACGTAAACGAGATTGTGAGAAGTTTTATGCGTAGCCGAGTAGTTCAGTGAGAACAGAGGATTGAAATTCTTCTTCAATGCATTCTGTGTAGCTACACCGCCCATTTTTTGCGGTTCGTCTAATATAATAATTGGACGATTCGCCTTGATAACATCAATCGGGCGTCGAGAAGCAAACTCATCACGCTTGGTATAAATAATACGAGCAGCTTCGTTGCCACTTCTGCCTTCAATATTCTTCTCCTCATTCATCGTGGTGTTAAATGCCTGTGTATTGATTATCATCACGTTAACTCCGGAGTTTTGCGAGAACTCATCTAACTGGTGAAGGTTCGAGGAATTATACACGAAGAAGCGTGCTTTAAGTCCGTATAATTCCATAAAGTGTTCCTGCGTTATTTCAAACGACTTTTTTACACCCTCACGGATCGCAATGCTCGGAACAACAACAATAAACTTGCTCCACCCATACAACTTATGGAGTTCAAACAATGTCTTGATATACACATAGGTTTTACCCGTACCTGTTTCCATTTCCACATCAAGTGAAACGAGACCAAGACCGGCTGCAAGCTCCGTCGAATACTTGATATTATTTACTGTCTGTACATCACGAATATTTTTTAAAATCTGCTCCCTTGTTAATTCTACATCTGCGTTACGGTAGCCTGTTTCGAACTCCGCATCCTGCTCCTCAAAGGTCGGTTGTGCATTTCTTTTTCCGACATCCCTGCGGTATTTGGATAAGCCTTGTTTCTGCTGACCCCCAAACACCTTTACTATACTTTCAGTAGCTTCCGTTTGAAAAGGTTGTATTTTAAACCTAAATTTCATCTACAGCACCCTCCTAATCGTATTGGGGCTGTAGGTATTGAACACTTGCTCAAAATTAACAAGAGCGCTATCGCTTAAGAAACTGCTGTCGCGGAATACGGCATAGTAAGGCTGTTTCTTTGCTATCTCCGCAATCAAGTCTGTATTAACCTCACCGAAACAGGCCATCAGATAGTTGTCGTTTACGTAGAAAATCTTACCATCCTGTTTAATTTTCGATGAAAGCGGAATACCGAGTTCAAGCATAACCTGGAACAGCAGATCATCTTCAGAGCGGTCGAGCTTGATGTTATCCATAAATCCCTCAATGTCGAAGCTCATCTTAGCGTATTCTTCAGGGGTATAGTACACGTCTTTCATATTGCTGCTGTCGAGTTTAAGGACACGGAAACCGGTGTCCAAGATTTCAATACCCTCTTTGTTCTTATTCTCTTCTTTAACTTTGTTACCAGCACGGCGGATGCGTTCTTTGCCGATTTCACAGATGTTTTGATACCCGGCCTTGTATGCATCGCTCTTCTCGTCGCACACTTCGGGAAGCTGCACGCAGATAAAACGGCGGTTACCACCGTCATCGGCGTTAAGCTGCATAACCGCGTGGGCAGTTGTTGCACTACCGCTAAAAAAGTCAAGAATTATATCGTCTTGATTAGTCGCCAGTTTCACAATACGTTTTAACAAACGTGTCGGCTTTGGAGTGTCAAATGGTACACTTTCAAACAAATCCTTTATTTCTTTCTTACCTTCTTGATTGTGTCCGACTTCATTATATCCCCAAATTGTTTGACATGCCGTTCCTTGCTTAACTTCGGTCAAAAAGCGCTTCAATGCGGGTACATTATTACCATCCGATCCAAACCATACGCGATTATCTGCAATCATTTCATTCATTACTTTTTCGGTATATACCCAACACCTACCCGCTGTTAGATGATGCTCTTTCCCATTTGGTGCCCGAAGTACATAGAACTGGTTTGTTGTTCCATGTCCGCCTTGGGCTGTTGCATCAGTTGCTTTCCAAGGGCCCCTTGGGTCACCATCCAAATTTTTATACCTGGCGTTCATTTCTTCGGTGCGCTCTAACAAATTGGGAAACCACAAATCTTTTCTTTTAGCATAAACAAGAATAAAATCATGGCTTTCAGAAAACCATTGTACGGCATTTTGGGGGCTGTATCTTTTTTCCCAAACAACTGTGTCAATAAAGTTTTCTTGCCCAAATACTTCATCACAAAGTTTACGTAGGTTGGTAACCTCAGCATCATCAATTGAAATGAAAATTACCCCATCATCACGTAAAAGGTTAGCGGCAAGCCGCAATCGCGGATACATCATATTCAGCCAATCGGTATGAAATCGTCCGTTGCTGTCGAGATTTGGTGTGAGTCGGTTGCCCTGATCGTCATACTGCCCATCACGGCGCAAAAACTCGCCTGTTTCCTCAGCAAAGTCGTCCTCGTAAATGAAATCATTCCCGGTGTTATACGGTGGGTCTATATAAATCAACTTCACACGGTTGAGGTAGGTTTCGCGGAGCAGTTTCAGCACATCAAGATTATCGCCCTCAATGTAAAAGTTCTCTGTATTATCAAAGTCAACGCTCTCCTCACGACACGGGCGCAAAGTCGCTGCAATAGGTGCATTCGCCAAAAGTACAGACTTCTTCTTATCTGGCCAGGTGAACTGATAACGTTCCTCTTTCCCAAAAACAACACGCGTATTGATTTCCTGAGCAAGAACGTCCGCATCAATTGCACGTTCGATTATTGGATTGCCATCCTCGTCATAGCCGGTAATGGTTTCCGTAACTGCGTTCGGAAACAACGCCGCTAGTGTAGCAAAGTTACCATCTGCGAGGTTAGGGGTATGCATGTTCATTCTATCCATTGTTAAGTTCCTCCAGTTCGAATTTCAACCGTTTAATTTCATCGGAATAATCCCACTTTCGTCGGGGTTGTCGCTCGTGCATCGCCTTCTTATCCAAGGCTGCAATATCCTTTATCAGTTTATCACGGCGTTCATTCGCGGTTATAGTTTCGTCAAGACTTTTGCCAAATGAAAGTTTTATACTGCAGGTTTCGGCAATAATATTCTCCCATACTGCCCCGAGATCAAGTCCACTTAGGTTCAATTTCCAATCGCTTAGCAGCTTGCACTCTGAAATAAGAACCCTTTCTGCACGATATACTGCAAGCCGCACTTCGTCCTCATGTTGTTGTAAGGCAAAAAGCATCCGCTGGTCTATCAGCTTTGATAAGAGTGCAATATTCTTCTTGTCACAGTCAGCGCCTTTAAGCGTGACAAGTACGAGATATACCGCAGAAACTTCCTCACTAGCCGCTATGCTTACCGTCTGCGGTGAAATCTCAGCGATAATCGTAAGACGACTGATTTGCTCATCAAATAGCTTTCTGTCGGTGGCGTTTGGCTTGAACTTATCGAATATTACCTTTTTCGGAAGTGGTTTGTTTATCTCAGTTGATTTAGGTAGTCCTAACATCATACCACCTCATTTCACAGTAACAAAGCATACCAATTCGAAGTCGTCCAAGCCGTCAATCGTATTAGCTGCCAATGACATCTGCATTCCAGAAAGGAAACTGTCAAGCGAATCATTCTCGTTAAGATCCACTACAGACTTCACAGCAAAGTACAAGAGGTCCGAGTAATAACACATATTTCTGCCATCCTTTGTCTCGGCATTAAACTCTCTGCAGAGTTCACTATTCGGCTCTGATTTCCCCTTGCAAAGCTGACGGAGAACATCGAGCAGTTTTTTTGGTTGCAGGTGATCAATATGAACGACCGATCCACTACGGACGTACACCATATAAAATGGATGCAATTGGTTCTTGTTATGGGAATTTATATTTGAATTACGATTCTTCAATATAAAGATCGTACCTTTTGGCGCGTCGTCATCGCCTTTTACAACAGCGTGAAGTCCGAACGGTACTTTATCCAAATTGTCGTGGTCTTTGACATATTCGAGCAAGTCAAGTCTGAACTCGTTCAATCCAAAATCCATAATCGACACGCCACTTTGCATTTCCTCAATGTCTACAATCTCATTCTGTAGTCGTTCAAGCTGCAACTTACGGTATTCGAGATCTCCCTGTTCCTCTGGATCAATCGGATTGTCATCACCCGTGGAAGTCATAACAGAAGCTTTCATCCGAGTTTCCACGCGCCCTTTAAGTTCGAGATACTTATCCAAACCGATATTAGGCCAGAAGTTTACAAGCTGTATCACCTCGTTGCGACTTCCGATACGGTCGACACGCCCATACCTCTGGATAATTCGGACGGGATTCCAATGTATGTCGTAGTTCACACAATAGTCACAGTCTTGTAAGTTTTGCCCCTCTGAAATGCAATCCGTTGCAATAAGAATATCTATCTCGGCGGGGTTGTTTGGCATAAGCATAGCCTTTTCCTTTGACAATGGTGAGAAAAGAGTAAGTATCCTATTCATATCGGTGCGCGGCAATTTCACGGTTGTCCTACTTTCGGTCGAACCGGTTATCATTGCTACGTTAAGTCCGAATTTCTCTTTCACGAACGGTGCAACTTCATGGTAAAGATAGTCCGCGGTGTCGGAAAATGCTGAGAAGATAAGCACCTTTTTATTGTCCGCATTGATCGGATTCTGAACTTTTTCTCCTATTAGATTGAGCAGTGTTTGCAACTTTGTATCATAGTCTGGCGTAATGTCCTGAATCATTATCGACAGCAGTCCTAGGGTTTCTGAATCCTCGGACAATTTTTCATACCATGACACATAATCCATGTCGGCAAGGTTAATATCCAGCTTCTTACCGCTATTCTCAAAGAAGTCGGTGTTACGATCGTCACCGTCGAATTCCGATTCGAAAATTTCCTGTGTATTGATTATTTTCCGGTTTCCGCTTTTATAGGCGTCAATATCAGCTATAGTGCCGTCAATCAGTTTCCGCACACGTTCAATAGTAATACGGAAAGAATATACAGAGCTCTCAAGACGTTTTAAGAGATTGATGCACATTAAACGGCGAATACCATTTTCACGTCCGGCACGGTCGATGTTAACGCTGGGGTCTATATATTTGGCTCGCATACTTTCAAGCAAAAAATCAGTCGGGACATATACAGCTAGATTAAGTTTCATTAACTGCTCGTAAATCTCGTCATAGTCGATTGCTTTGAGCAGATCGGTCAATTTCGGGCGCAGAGCACGCGGCTTCAGCCTTTCAGGGAATTTGCCAATCTCCTCCGTGTTGTAGTATTTCTCAATATGCTTGCGCGAACGAGCTATCGTCACGCTGTCTAGCATGGTGAAGAAGTCGAAGTCCAAAGAACGTAAAAGATTTTCAGTTGTACGCTCTTCTTGGTCGAGTTTACTCCATTTATTAAAAACCGTTTGCGCATTTCGGAATATAACGTCAATCGGCTTTGAAGTTCCGAGTTTGTCATTAATCAGCGCCTGGTCGCCCTCGTACGCAAGTTCAAGCTGATGCCGCAGATCTGAGAAGCCATTGTTAACAGGTGTTGCCGAAAGCATAAGCACTTTAGTTTTGACGCCCTGGCGAATGACTTTGTTCAGTAGTTGCAAATAACGGTTCTCGCGCTTGGCTCCTCCGCGCCCCGTGTAGTCACCGCCATTGCGGAAATTGTGGCTTTCATCAATGACGACAAGATCATAATTGCTCCAGTTGAGTTTAGAGAGGTCTATACTCCCGGAAGAACCGCCCTCACGGGATAAGTCGGTGTGATAAAGAACATCATACCTCAAGCGGTCTGATGCTATAGGATTGTTGAGATAATTTTCTTTGTATGTTAGCCAGTTATCACCCAGCTTCTTTGGGCAAAGCACAAGCACATTACGATTACGAAGTTCGTAATACTTTATAACCGCTAGTGAAGTGAAGGTTTTACCTAAACCAACGCTGTCTGCGAGAATACACCCATTGAACTTTTCTAGTTTGTTTATAATCGCAAGAACTGCATCCTTCTGGAAGTCGTACAGCTTCCCCCAGATTTTTGTCTCCTTAAAGCCAGTTTCCTCGTTCGGTAATACATCCTCACTAATATCGGATAGAAACTCATTGAAAATATTGTAAATAGCAATGATATAAACAAACTCTGGAGAATTCTCATTATAAGCAGCAGTTATGTCTTCAACGACCTGCTCAGTCACATCCTGCAGCAGATTTTTATCGTTCCAGATTTGCTCAAACATCTTGGCATATTCATCCGCGAAAGGAGTGTCGATTCGGTTAACAAGGCTCATTATATTATTCCCACGTTCACACCCTAAGTCAGATGTTGTAAACGAGTTCATCGGGGAGTATGTTATTGTTTCATCTGCCTTTACAACATTAAGAAAACTTCCCATTACCCCACCAGTCACATTAGTCCGGAAGTGAACTTTCTTACGAATCCAATCTGCACACTCGCGTGCGATTGCCTTCTGAGTCAGTTCATTACGAAGTTTAACTTCAAATTCTGTGCCGTACAGGGAACGCTCTCGGTTAAGCTGAGGGATATAGAATTCCCGTTTCTCCCTTGGGGCTTTCTCTTGCAGGAAGGTTGGTGATGTAAATACAAAGCGCAACTCGTCAATTCCGTCAAGTTGCTTCTTGAGGGCTTGGTAAGCATAAATTGAAAAACAGGCAGCAGCTATTGAGAGTTTATCACCTTTCGACACCGTTGCAGCCAAGTCATCTTTGACAGTATTGTTCACATTGTCAAGTATTTGCATATTGTTCCCCCCTCATTTTGAAGCTTTTCGTTTACAAATTACGGCGGCATAATTATGGTGTCTAGAAGTTGATATTTTGGGGCAGTAAAGTATGGCTTTCTTAGGAACGGTAGAATTGTCTGTCGTTTATACTATATATAATAATTATGGAAATAAAATTCATCACGTTGAAATTGTGCCTTCCTTTACTTTCTAACTCTCTTAAAATTTGCAGTTCTCCCACAAGAAAAAGACGCAAATGTCCCGCTATCTGACAGTTACGCCTTATAGGTATGTAGGGTCAAATTCAATGAAGTGGCCATGCCTTGGCACCCCTGTAACTGAAGGACTAGGTTCACATATATTAGGTTCGACACCATTGTAAAAAGTCCTTTTAAATCGCTAATATATTACAATCGCATTCTAACCCTTCCATTTAGTATACCAAGCCGGTTGTTTTTTTGAAACATTACTGCCACTCTCCAAATAGAGAAACTCTATTCCATGTTCAGATTTTAGGTCCTTCATAACTCGGTTCAGTGACCATCCCCCTATGACCCAAAGAGCCCCACCTTTATCTCGTCTATCTACGAAGGGGATGTTTCTATCTTTGAGATAGGCGCATAGTTCGAATCGCCCCTCCGTTTCAAACAAATCCATTTGTTGTTCTACTATTTTGGGGTTAATCGGAATATCCACTACGACCGGCTTCGGTTCCTCAACAACCGTTATAACAGCAGCCTTAACACTTCTTCGGTCCACCTTCTTCTTTACTGCGAAAGTGTACTCCTCTTGCTGTTCTTCCCATTCCTGTCTAATAGCAGAAGCCCTTGAAATGATTCGAACTTTGAGTTCCTCCCCCTCTGCCGCGGCATTCCCTTCTTTCGACTGATGCAGTTCACGTGCAATCCCTAGCGAGTCGAGTTTATCGAAGACCTTCTTCATTGCCTCATCCGGGGACCGGTAGTATTCACTGCCTCTGATTCTTGCAAAGGTCCATCCTAGACGCTCCAGAATCGTTTGGCGTGCCATGTCTTCTGCCAACTTCTCCATAGGGTGCCATCGGTCGCCATCGCACTCCACAGCAAGCCGTTTCCCTGATCCTTCTACCACCATATCGATTCTATAGGAGCCTACCTTCCATTGCGGCACTACCTTGTAGCCTTCATTTATAAGTCTACGAATTACTTCTTTCTCAAACTCGGATTCTGTCCTGGGTTCAAGTTGCTTATACAGCTCGGAAGCGGCCGTGGGATTTTTGAAATGGTCCAGAAGCTTCTTGCGCAAGTCCCCATCCTTAAGGTCTGTGGCAGAGTTTAAGGAGTGTACCAACCACATCTGGTTCCGAGCTCGGCTAGCCGCTACGTTATAGCGCTTCCTCATCCTTTCCCCCGGATCGCTGAGAAGGCTTAGAGGTCCATCGCCATCTGAGGAACGAACCATGGATAAGAAGATAACGTCTCGCTCATCTCCTTGGAATTGGGCGGAGTTACCGCAACGGATCTTCCGCCTTGTGTACTCTGTAGCTGAGAGATATTTGTGCAAAATCTTATCTATCTCATAGGCTTGTTCTTCACCTAGCAAAGAGATGACTCCAAAGGTGGCGTCCTTATATTCCTTATTTTCGATACAAGCAAGTATCAGTGAGGCTGTAGTTCGGGCCTCTACAGGATTTGTTTTCGCGCTGGTTGTCACACCATCGACTCTATACTCTACCGTATAAGGCCTTGTCTTAACAGCACTTGAATCCCTTAGAGGCAGAATGATGCCCTTATAGGATAGGGCATTACTGAATTGAATGATCGGTTCTACGCAGCGAAAATGCTCTCTCAGCTGAGTCTTACCAGAGAATGAAGTAGCGGCTAGATCGTAAATGGATGTCTGCCCATCATATAAAGCAGCATTGGGGATACCCATAAGGTGGGTCTCGATAATCTTCTGTACTTCATCCTGCTTCTGTCCCACGGCATCTGGGCTAACCTGCTGATCATCCCCTACAACCACTACTTGCTTCCCTAGGAAAAGAGCCGTCAAAGCCATCACATCCGCCTGGCTAGCCTCATCAATAATGACGACATCAAACTGATTAGAATCCGGACGGAAGCTTTCTACCACCCGGCTGATGGGCATAATCCATACAGGCACGGCTGTCTGACACTGCGGCATTAATTCTCTGGCTTCGGCTAACAATTGAGGTGCTCGAATGCCGGTTCCTTTTCCGACCTTTCTCATCAAGAGTTTCCATCCCATAAGTGCATTCTGCTGCTTTAGGGTGGTCTTCTTCTCAAGAGCCAGCCATGCCTTCCTCTCCACTAACTGCAATGTAATATCTTTAAATTCACTTCTCGCCTTCTCCAGCTCTTTTTGCAGATCATCGATGGAGAGGGAGGAACGCCGTAGGAGCTCACTCTGAAGCTGCCTCAGTTTCCAAAATACTAACATATCCCCGGGTGGGCAGCTTCCTCCATGACATCCCTCCCGATGACTAATAGACTGTGCCCAATCGGGCGCCGCGGCTTCCAGCCTAATTAACAACTGGTTTCTTCGCAGTAAGATCTCGTTCTTCTCCCATAGAAATTGGATCATGTCATAGGCTTTGCGATAGGATGTAACATCCAGTTGTTCCATGGCTTCTCGCAATAGCTTAGGAACCCTTAAGCTGCTATCCTTGTATGGTTCTATTAGTGACCCCAAGGCGCTAAACTGACGTTGCACTTGATCCCAATCGAGCTTATTTCGAAAGGACATCACAATCGGACTCAGTTCGTGATTCACGATCCTGCGAAGCAAATATAATTCCGAGTACTTCATTCGTTCAGCCTTAAAAGAAGATGTCAGCTTTCCCCAATCTAATCCAACCTCTTTAAATTGAGCAAGTACCGAAGCCCAAGTCTCCTGATACCATTTCGAACAATGTTCTATTTCCTTGCTAAGCTGCTCAAGAACATCTTCGGGATTCGTCCCTAAGCTATGGATATCCGGACCTCCAAGTGGATGAATCTGCCGCTCCCATCTTGCAAAGACGGATTTTTGTTTTATTCTATGATCGAGCACAGTAAGGACGGCTTCAAAGTGTTCCAGTTCAGACGGTGTAACGGAATTAACCTTAATATTTTTTATAGCCCTATCCCAGGAAGGGTTTAGTATTCGGCGATTTAGAAAAGATAGCTTCTTACCACTTGAGAGAAAGCCTATGATATCTCTAACGACCCTTGCCAACTCCTGATCATTGGCATCAAGCGGGATCTCTGGGCCATATTTATAAACTACCGATTTGGCCGCTTTATATTTCGCCGTTAGCTCGTTAATTTCCCCTATCAGCTCAATCCAATCATCTGCTCCTGTCCCTCCATCCCATCCTGCCGCCAAGATGTCATGCTTCCATGGTTCATCATCCGAAATAATAGATACAGCTTCCATTGCTTGGCGATAAGCAAATGTTATTTGCTCTTTATCTACATCCGGGCGTTCCATCCATATGGAAACGTGAGCATCACGTTCCGCATCTACTAATCTGTGATATTCAGTAACCATTCTAGTGAAATACTCTGGATTTACTAATTCATCGGGTTGTATATCCAGGCATTCGAACTCCAATTCATCTGCCAGCGAGACTTGCCCATTAGTCCTGTATAGTTCTTCAATGTCTTCAACAGACAGCGGACAACCTACTCCGTCTACAACGGCCCCCGGGATAAGGTAAAGTTCCTCCTGCTGGTTTCTGACTATCCGAGCCGCCTCTGAAGGTGCGAACTCTTCCCCCAACCATAGGATAGGGGTGTATTCATTTTCCCTTATCATTCTTAGATCCTTACTAATTCCCCGTATACGATCAAGCAGAAACTTTCGTCGATCCCCTAGATGGAAGATTTCTTCCTCAAAGGCCCTTTCGTTAAGGGAGTTCAGTTTCTCCGTAATTATATCTATGGAATGGTCTAATTGACCCTTGCCGCCTTCTTCGTCCACCACACTGACACAGAGGCCTTGAAGAGGAGTCGCAACTTTATCACGAAGAACTTGCAAAGCCTTCGATGTATGGCTGGTAACAAGGACATTCTTGCCTTCCGATAGAAAGTGTCCAATTAAGTTCGCAATGGTATGTGTCTTACCAGTCCCGGGAGGGCCTTGAACCAGCACAGATCCGTATTTATTTACCTTGAGAGCGATATCCAGTTGTTCGGAGTTAGCCTCTTTGGTAAAAAGAATGTCTTCATTGTCGCCATTGATATCTAAAGTTATAGGCCGTTCTTCACCTGAACCCCTGTTTTCCTCAAGCACAATGCCTGTAATTCGTGTTACGGCTTCAGGAATATTTTCCTTGGTCTCTATAACGTTTAGGATCCTCTCAATTGCACTGGCAAATCCCAATGAGCGTTTTCTAAGAAAAACAACCGGATTTCGTTTAATCGTCAGAGGAACTTCCTCGTGTGTTTTGGACCGCTCGTCGGAACCAATGGAGTAGAATTCTCCCTTGGCTGATAGATGGCTCACAGCTCTTCGAAAAAACGCATCTGTTACAGCTCCATCGAGAGGAAGACAGTGGGCATGTTCCAAGTCTTCGGTACACTTCACTATCGAGAGGGCACTGGCTTCCTGGACGTCCCTAAATAACGAACCATAAAATTCAATGGGTTGATCAGAAGGGATTAGCTTAAATTCTGGAATGTTTGGATCGAAAGTCAGTCGTATTTTTTGAAGAAGAACAGGATGGTAGATACTTTGGCCTTTGGTCATTTTCCAATTAAGGATTCCGTCACCAAGTATCAACTCTACCTGCTCGTTGTCCCGTTCAATTGAGGCGTGTAGGGTATAGAGTCTTTCAAATAGTTTCATGGTCTTCCGGGCTGACAGCTCCTGCTCCTTCCATATAGACCTTTCTTCTACCCACTCCCCTAACTGGCTAATGCGAGCTTCATCATCATTAAAGTAAATGGTCTCCTTATCTTCTTCGACCAGGACTTCTTTGTATTCGATTACCCGTGGTTCATTTTCAATCTTCTGCCACCCTGGCTCAAGCCAGTCTGTGATCTCAGCCGGAGGTGTCGGACAAACCGTTAATTCAGGACGACGAATGGTCAAATAAGCCTCTTCTTCAGATACCCTGTAGTTTTCCAGGAATCCTTCTCTAACCAACTCTCGAAAAGGACAATGGATACCATGATGCTCTGGAAGCTCGTTAAACCACATGGTCCACAATTGTTCCTGAATGTTTTTCTTAACGGGGTTCCTCAGTTGATCCAGTGCCTGCAGGTATTTAAATATTTGTGCGACTTTTTTACGGGCTAACTCTTTGGAATCCATGTTCACACTTATCACCGCCTGTATTACTCGTTCCACCATTTCCAAAATAAAACCTTTACTTTCCTTTATCCGTCGTTCTCCATAAAATCTAGCAAAGAGCGCATCTGTTGAATAATGTCTGATTGATATTCACAAAAATAAAATTCGACTTAATATTACCGAAACCTCCCATACAAAACCATCGCACCAGATGCGAACGGTAAGAATTAGTCATTTGTCATGTATTTCTCTGTCATGTTGCCCATATCCCTAATTGAACAAAGTATAACCCCGCCTCTTTCACCTTATAACCAAAAGTCTCTGCCCATTCCGAAGCATAAGCCTGAACCTGCGGCCGGTAGAAGTCAATGAACGACTGCAGCTTCTCTTCCGTTACGCTGTCCGTCTTGAAATCAACAATTACCCAGCCATCCTCTTCCTCGAAGAGGAAATCAATAACTCCACGAACATAGGCATACTGAATGGAACCTGTACCTTCCACTGCGACCGCAACCTCTGATGCAGCACTCCCAGCATCGCTAGATACGATGGCTTCATTGGCATTCTTTCGGATCATCAGCGGCACCTCGAATAAGCGGCGGCGAGCGCGCAGGCTGCGCTGCCAGAGTTCGCTGGTGATTACGCTTCTTACAACCCGAGCGGCTTCGCTTATGTACTCCTCAGCCATGCCTTCCTCATCCGCTAAGAAGCGTATGGTGTTCTCAATCTCAGACTCCGGTACCCCCTTTCCTAGCAGCTCAAGAGAGCGGTGAACGACACTTCCAAAAGACATTCCTTTGCCTTCCGCGGACCATTCCGGCTTATCACCGGTTGCTTTGGTCTGTCCGGTGACAGATAAGACTGCGTAAGTAGGCTCACTAATCGCGTTCAGTCTCTGCATTCGAGCTTCCGCGACACTTTGCAAATCTGGCCCCTCGGTCAACTCCGTCTTCTTCTCCGGCTTCATCGCCGGCACATCAAGTTCGCATGCGAGATCCATCCCATCTACGAGCGGTGTCCAAGGGCACTTCGCCGGTTGATCGGGATACAGGCTGATGACGAGCATCTGCTTCGGACGCGTAGCCGCGACATAAAGTAACCGATCTTTCTCAGCATTGGAGAAAGCACGCTCCCGTTCGTTCATCACGCCCCAGCCTATGGGTTGAGAGATCACTTCCGTTTTGAACTCTCCGGTTGATTTACTTATCGTAAAGTAACCTGCAGCCGGATCGGCGGAACGATCTATATACTGCGTCGCATCATGATCAAAATCCCCACAGGGACAGGCCAAGAACACGACGGGTGCTTCAAGCCCTTTGGCTTTATGCAGATTCATAACCCGGACAGCCTGGTTGCCGCCAGCGTAAAGGCTCGATGTCTCCATCCCTCGATCCGCGAGCATGTGCTCCATTAATCGATACAATTCCGCCCAGCTTGAATTAGCCGCAGGATCTCCATGTAACAGCTGCAGCATTCTCACCAATGTTCCCGCGCGAACAGAGCCTGCCGGCAGCGTTGACACGTAGGGCAGAATACCGAGATCATCCACGATTTGACTAAACGCGGCGGCCGCGCTTAATGTGCGAACCCATCCCCTATATTTCTGAAGCTTTCCAAGCACCGTAACAACTGCCTTGGCCTCATCACTGCAAGCCTCCAATGCCGGTAAGTCAAATAACGAAAACGAATATCCTTCCTGCTTATAATCCCATAACTGCCGATCGCTCAGGCCAAACAGCATGCCGCGCATAACCGCGAGCAAAGCCGGTTTATCAGCGGAATCCTCTAAATAACGAGCCAGTTGGTATAAGGCCAGCAGCTCCTCATAGATCGTCGTACTGCCTGAAGTATCAGCCGGTACGCCGAACGAATCCAACTGTTCTGCATACAAGTGGATGAACTCCCTTGTTTTCGTCAGAATCAGAAAATCGCCCGGAACCGCGTCCCGGCTTCCCCCATCACGATCTGTGATTTGTAAATTGCTGTTTTTGCAAGCCCAAGAGATATAGGCCGCAATCTGCTCGGCATCCGCTTGTGCAACGGCAGCTTTGCCTCCCGGCATTTTGGGATAAGGAAGAACGTATATGCCATGCGGCGTTTTACGAGCGCCTTTGGGATTATCCGAACGTGTCTCCATCTTCACGAACGCAGCCTGGACCTCCGTTTCCGAAGACGGAAATTTACCGACAAACTGACCATTGATGAAATCGCCGATGGTGTGTACCGAACGGAAATTAGCTGTCAGTCGACAAACTGCACCACACTCCTGGATGCGCGCCTTGACTTCGTTATAGATAGAAATATCCGCCCTGCGGAAACGATAGATGGACTGCTTCGGATCCCCGACCACGAACAAGGAACCCGGCCGTGGTGTAAGTCGCCGCCAGTTTTTCTCGAACCCTCCACTCTCCGTGCTCCCGGTGAGCAGAAACATCAGCTCCGCTTGAATCGGATCCGTATCCTGAAATTCATCGACAAGCAGCCGCTGGTACCGTTCGGCGAAATAGGCTCTTACTTCCCTATTTTCACGTACAAGCTTGGCAGCTTCCATGAGTAAGTCCTGGAAATTCAGTTTTCCCACAGCGTATCGGCGTCTCTTGCAATCATCCAGTACAGGCCGCACGAAGCGGATCAGCTTCGGATATAGATATTCACGCCATGCCTGAAGGAATGGAACAAGTACGTTGATCTGCCAATCGGCAAAAAGCTTCTTCATCTCGCCGGCATGTTCTTTGGAGGTCCATCGATTCAGCGTCACCTCCAGCTTGCGGTCAAATTCCTTTGCAATCTCCAGAACCCGTATATCATCGGACCAGTCTATGTACCGAAGCTTTTGTCGCGACTGCCGAACAAGCTTCTGAACCGCATCCCAGCCTTTCTCAGGCTCCTCTGTCGGAATATAAGGCGCTGCAGCATTGAGCAAAGGAAGCAGCGTATCCCGAATCCTATCAAAATTGGGCCACTCCCACTCCTCGCAAGGCAGTTCAACATCCGTAAACAAAGACACACGGTCAAATACGTCCCGAAGGGTATTCACATCCACCCGCAGCGACACTAACTCTTCGAGTTGCAGCCGCGCTTCCCCCTCCAGCTCAGCCATGTATTCATCCCAACAGCCTGCGCGGAATTGCTTATCGCTTTCTTCGTCCATTTCTTTAAAAGAAGGGTCCAACCCCGCCTCAATGGGACGCTCGCGCAATAACGATCCACAGAACGAATGAATGGTTCCGATGAAGATCAAATCCAGATTCCCCAGCGCCTCGGACAGCCGCTCACGGACGATAGAACCCTCCGATGATCTTCGATAAGCGTTCTCTAACGCCAGACGGAAGCGTTCCTTCATCTCGTCTGCCGCTTTGTTGGTGAACGTGATGGCGGCAATTTGGCCGATGTTAACACCGGACTCGATCAATGCCAGCAGCCTGCCAACCAGGCTGGTCGTTTTCCCTGATCCCGCCCCTGCCTCAACGAGCAAATTCGTATCTAAATCCATAAGGATCCGATTACGGTCAGCTTGGTCTGCCGGCGCTGTAAGGAGGTACGATTCAGTCATGTCCCTCCACCTCCAGTAGTTTACTTAGGATATCCGCATTTACTGATGATTCACGTTTGCCCACCATCCACTCCGCATGCGATCCGCACACGGCTGGGTAATCACACCACCTGCAGACCATCGAGTCCTTAGCCGGAATGTAGACCCCTCGATTCCGCGAATCCAACAGCTTGGCAACAACAGATGCAAGGTCTTCTCTCCGGTTCTGAAGTCGTGTTACCTTCTCACCGCGTCCACGCTCCGTTGGAAAATAATATTCCGCCTCCGTCACCTTGGCTTCGGGATCCCTCCCTGTTTCGCAGAGCCACTGCTCTACTGCAATGGAATAGATCGCATGTTGCAGCTGTGTTCCGCCGCTGAAATAGGCTGTAGCCTTGTACTTGCTGGTACTGCCCGTTTTATAATCGATAATGCGGTACTCGTGAGGTCCTATCCGATCGACCCGGTCGACGAAGCCCTTCAGCTTAAACTGTTTGCCGCCGAGCAATTGAATCTCCATAGGCTCTCCATCCTGCGCCGCGAGCTCTAATTCGAAGAAGTAGGGCTGATCCGTTCTGCCGATTTCTTGGAGATAAAAGATTTCCGCATCCCGCCGGATTTCTTCACATTCCTTGTTAAATACATGCTGATTAGGAGCAGGGATGGATAGTGCATTCTCCCGGATTACGGCTTCCACAATCCCGACCAGTCGGCCTTTGTCATGCAAGGCCGGTTTCGTCCCTTTGTCCGTAACGTCCTCCAGATACCGTCTGAAAATATCGTGCAGCAAGGAGCCTCTTTCGCTTGCTTGCAGCCATCGGGTCCGATCGAACTCCGGGACCTCCTTCGGACGAAGCTTCAACACATAGTAAAAAAAGTATTGCAGCCCGCAGCTCGCATACTTCTCTAACTGACTCACACTGATGACATCGCTGCGTTGAACGTCATCTAACCCATGAGAGCTTGTAGAAGTGTCGATCTCCAGCCAGCCGTCGTAGGTTGATAGCTTCTCATCCAGTCGGTATGCTTGAGCTCGATAACCCGCGGCAAGAGCAGGGTAGTTTTCCATCATGGCCTGCCATCCATCCTTGGATTTGCCATTCGGTTCCTGGAGCAATCGGGCCCAAGCATCGATTCCGTCAACCGGAGCACGTACACCGGTCGTATGCATGATATCCATCACACTATAGGGTTCACCTAATGAGTGCTCCAATGCTCCAAAATCTATTGACGAATCCCCTGACTGAAGCCGCAGAACTTGAAGCATTTCAAAAGCAGGACCTTGGTTTTCTTTCTCACCTATATCATAAGAGGAATAGCTTAACCATATCTCGCCCCGAATTTGCGACAGCCGGGACTCCCGTTCACTCCTGACATTCTTCGCACGTTCCTTGGCAGGCTCCAAGTGCTTAGACAGCGTAATCCGTTCCTCGTCCAAGAGAAGAGGGTCTTGCGCCGCAGATATACTCCAAGTTCTCTCATCCATACCCAAGATCCAAGTTCGCTCTCTTCCGCTCCACCCGCCGTTTTGTAGAGAGCTAACGTAAATCGCACCCGGTTTCGGAGTTGCCGTGGCCCCAATGCGAATCCCGGCTAACATCTCTTTCACGTACTGGATAGCTAAAACTAATTGCATTGGTTCAGATGAACTTGATGAATAACACTGCACCATATCCTTCAACGCTGCCCCTACATGAACGTCATCTACTAACCGTGCTGGCACATGCTTCTGAACAAAATCCTTCACCCACTCTAACAAGATAAGCGGATTCCATTCATTACCTTCAGGCAGCCGATCAAACCAATCTTTCACATAAGTAAGTAAAGCAGCTCCTTGCTCCCGCTCCTCCTCACACAGTCTTTCTGGACGAAGGATAGCAAGATACCTTTCTCTCCCCCAACCAATACCGGACTTCTCCAGTAAGCGAACCCAATCGGTGCGGGACCAGCGTTCATCTGAGAACGAAATATAGCCATGTCGCAGCATTTCCGCAAGCCTCTTTACCGGGAATCCTTCTGCAATCCATTCCAGTATACCTACAACCGCTTTCCCAGCATCACAAAATACAAGCGGGAGCCCGTTCGAGAGCATACATTCGACGCCCAGCGCTTCGGCATGCGAGTGAATAATGGGTGCATAATGCTCATAATCAGATAATATGATTTCCATCCGATCAAGAGCCCCGGGGTCCGATAGAATTCTTCGAAATCCCTCTTTGACCTCCGCTAAGCTTCCGGTAGCGCGGAACATCGTGAATTGATTCTTTGAAAATGCTTCGTGTCTATAAAATGGGGCATCCGAATCTAGGATGCAGAGACGATCCCTCGACAGCTTGCTGATCATGTTCCGTTCCCCCAACGTCCAGCCTGTTGGCGCAAGCGCCAGATAGACGGTTTCGTCCTCTCCTGGCTTCAAGTAGTCAGCCAATCTGGCAGCATCCGTCACGTTGTTCTTCCGCAGATATGTCTCATAGGAGCCTAGCAATCTTTTCAAATATTCACCTTTATGCAGATTCGTGAAACACTCCGCCTTCACATCATTCGAACGAAGACCGGCCAGCCGCATATCGGATATAACACGATTTACTTGATTCACGATACCGGGCTTCAGCATGGACTCGCTTATATAACTCATCGGATTCTCTATGGCCAACTGCTTCATCAACCCACGGACAATCCAAACCGCCTGCCCCTCATCAAGCAGACTGACTTTTCTGCGAAACAGCTCTGACTTTGCATGTGCGGTCACTATTCCGCGAAGAGTCTGAATTTCCACGTTAAAGACAGCTCCATAACGCTTGCATATCTGCTCGAGCAGTTGGTGTCCTTGGGCATAGGATCTGGCCAACAACACTTTGGGAGACAATGGGGACTCGTTGATTTTCTGATATATCCGATCGATCAGATCCATGTCTAAGCCTCCTTACAAATTCATCCTATCCTCATTTTATCGTTTCGAGTAGGCAGCTGGATGTCAGCGAATGTATGTTCCGGATAACGAAATACCCCGCTTGGAATCAAGCGAGGTTCGTTAACACATCTGCAATCAGCCCGTAAATGTAAACTGAATTTACCGATTTACTCGTGACTTCTTGACTTACAGAGGTCCCTTTAAGCCGTAAATGATAATATGGATATATTCTTTCGTATTCTTTGAATGTAATGGTCCGGGGCATTTTCAGAGTGCAACTGGGTACGTTATCCTTTGCTTGACTAATGATAAGTGTAGTTCCATCCGTACTGACTCGAAACCATATGGGTGTTTTTTTGTTTTGTGGGACGGTATGTATCTCAAAAGATTGGCTCTTGGCGCGTTCAATAATTCGATTCCACATTTCAAGTACTTGCAAGGTCTTCTTCCCCCTACTGACTTGTCTTATTTCTCTATCTTGGTGAGAATGCCCCGCCGGAGACTTCTCTTTTTCGATAATGTTTAAATCTGCTGCAGACTTCGTCACTTAACGTCATCAAGGAATGTGTTCTACACATACCCTTTATATAGAAGTCACAGTTGCCACAATTACGATATTCGCTATAGCTTCTCTTAATTCCCTTCAGCTTCTTGGGATCCCGTTCTTTAGACCTGTTATTGGAAGCCGCACCCTGATGGCGGGATTGATTCATTTCAGATTTCGGAATCACTGGCTTGTTGGCCTGCTTCTTCAGGGTCGGATCGATATAGGTATTTACTTCAGAGCTACGCTTATTAGATCCTCCCCGATAGATGTCTACGGAAGGGAGCGTTGTAATAGGCAGTTCCAGACGCTCCCAACCGGAATCATCTACATGGTTACCCTTCATGACATAGTCCAACCGACATATCTTGCAGTGAAAAATATTCGTCTGTCTCTCCACCGATGTCTGCGTTCGCTGATAATACCATAGAGCCTTCTTCCTCGTCAGTTGTAGACTTGAACTGCAGCAGGAACATCGCTTATTTTCGTCACAGAGCAAATACTTCTTCACGGCATTTCGCCCCCATGTCACAGTATAGCCATTATCAGATCCCTGCCAATGAACGTAAGCTTTATTTGAGATTGATTTAACACTTACTTATTCTTCAAATTAAATGATTCTCCTTCTAAATTCACACCAAGATTCCCATTTTTCGACACTCTGATAGTCCAACCGGACCTGGATCTCCTGGCTTAGCGGGCCATTCACTATTTTCGTTTCATCTAGCGATACTTTTCTTGATGCAACCCCTTACGCTTCTTGCTGGAATACTCGAAATTCTCCAGTTGACTGTATAGCTTCGCTGATTCTTCGGCCATGACCGGGCTGCTCATGGTGACCGACCTTCGAAGCATTTGATCTGCCTGAGCTTTCAGCAGGTTTCTCCTTCTTTTCGTCCTTGTACCTACACCTTAAGCTATTCCTTGGGCACCAGCTTGTCAGCGAATGGATGTTCGCAAAAAGAAACCTCGCTTCAAAGCGAATCGAGGCTAATTTAAGGTTACTCCTATTGGTACATCATAACCCACTGCGAAAACTGCTGTTTTAACGATTCCCGTACAGCTTTGGGCTCCAGAATTTCCGCCGACGGACCATACTGAAGAATCCATCTCAAAAACTCTTTTTCATTATTGACCGTGACTTCAAAAATAAGGCTGCCGTCCTTCTGGTCCTTCATTCGCGGTTGTACGAACAGTTCTTCTTCCTTAATGTAACGGGCGACTTCAGCATCAAAACGAACTTTGAACGTGACGTTCTTATCTCCACGATCAATGGACCACGTGTTCTTCAAATATTTTTTGATATTGAAATCGCCTTTGTCGAACCGTTGCCCGGTAAGCTCCACCTGCTGAAAACGGCTGATCCGAAAGGTCCGAATGTCCTGTGCTAAGTGACAATACCCGATCAAATAAAACCGCTGATCACGTGGAACGAGATAATAGGGATCAATTTTGCGCTCCGTCGTTTCATTGCGATATTGCGTATGGTAGACGACGTCGATTGTTTTTTGCTCCAAGATGGCTTGAATGATTGGCTGTAGAAAATTGAGGCTTTCTTGACGGTACGCGGGCGTACCCATCTGAATGACGCCGACGATATCCTCAATGATATTATTTTGGCGTGATTTCTCCTTAAGATGAGTGCCTATTACCTTATCATAGGCTGTATCAAAGCCTGGAGGCAGCTTGTCCTTGTCCAACATGGATGGGAGCAAGGAAAACACAAGCGCTTCCTGCTCGGTAAAGTTAAGAGGATACAAGAAGAACTTACCCATAAATCGATATCCGGTTCCCCTACCCTCTCTGGAAACCGGAGCAATCAGTTCAAGAATATCCATATCTCTATAAATCGTCCGTATGTTCACATCGCATTTGAATGCAAGATCTTTTGCCGAGATACCAGGGTTTGCTTGAATAGCGTTAATGATATTAAAGATGCGAATGATTTTATCGATCATGAAACTCCCCCTCTTATTTCCACAATAGGTAGTAACATAAATTATTGATTATCGTATCATGAATAGAGAAATATATGAAAAAAATACTTTCGTTAACACAACAAGAGATGGATTCTTCTCAAATTTATCCTTCAGCCTCACCCACAGGACAGGCCTCACTCCCCCGCTGTTATCGCCTGTTATTGGATGAATGGTGTTGCTGCTGTAGCGGAAGGTTCCGTTTCCCTGGATGCCTATATTGCCGTCGCCGTGGATATATACGGCTCTTCTATTGTCTCGCCCGGACGACCGAAGCCACCACCACCAGCCGCACCCATGGAGTGTCGCTCTTCGCTTGTCGTTGTTTTCATCCTTCTTTTGAAACCAGTAGCGTTGTTTGGCGCTGCGGTTTTCAAGGTTTTTCCTGCTGTCGCCGAAATAGTGGCACACTACTTCTTCGATGCTTAGCAGAAATATGTAGTCCCGCGTATCTTCTCCTCCTCTAGAACCGTACCACCGGTTGTCATGGTTTTGGTTCACTACCGGAAGGATTCTTGCCTGTTCGGCCGCGGTGAATGTGTTAACAAACTCACCGTTCAGATAGTTTCTTAGCGCGCAGTCCGCCCATGTTACATCACCCGCGCCATTATGATAGGAATGTTGTTCGATTATGTATTCCGTTATCATCAAGGCTGCATTGTCCTGTATATCCAGGACGCGCCATTGATAACTGCCAAACGGCACGACTGAGCCGATCTGAAACTCCCTCATTCTCTTCCCCCATCCGCGACTTACGTAAAAAACTCCGCCGCTAGGTGGAGTCTTCTCTTCCGCTTATAAGTCTTCACAATCATTATACCAATTTATCTAGAATTTGGATATACACCATAGGAATTTGCAGGATTCTCCGTCATCATCCGTATAATCTCCGGCCTCTCCATTCCTCTTTCTTCGCAATAAGGAATAAATTCATCAAAGATGACCGTGCACGGAGGATGTTCTAGCGACTCTGTTGCTTCTGCATAGAAGTCGTAATTCTGAGAAAGCAGCACTTTATGTCCATAGCCCAGTGACAGGATGTAACGGAGAAGCTCGAACCGTTCCGGGCTGGTTCCCTTTCGGATAAGGTCCATGCCCAGCCACATGCCTTATTCGGCCGCGAGCTTGATGGTTTCCTTATGTGCTTCTTTATCTGTTATGCCCTGTAGGGAGTCCGAACCGTCAGATGCAGGTTTCTTATCTATCCTTCAAAAATTCTTCTACTTTAGCAGGGATGAAGCCATTGATTAATTTCAACCCGCGCCTGGGAGCTACACGGCTTACCCAGTGTATCATTTTGCTCCTTTTCACATATATCTCATCCTTACCTCTATTCAACTGCCTCAAAGCTTCTCCTGCCGCCGACTCAGGGCTTATAGCTCTTGCCGTAGCATGGCCTTCCTGAAAAGGCGTATTTACCTCCGGATAAAAAATTTCTACAACCTTAACACCCTTTTTGGCATATTGAATCCGCATACTTTGTGTCATAGAATGCATGGCCGCCTTTGATGCACAATAATTCGGCTCTATAGACAAAGGTATGTATGCAAGTCCCGAAGTAACATTCACAACGGTTCCATGATTTCGGGTCAAAAGCGGCAGGAAAAGCTGTGCTAAAATAACTGGTGCCAAATAGTTCGTTTCCCATTCCGCTTTAATCCGGTCTGTTAATTCTCCCGTTGTGGCGAGCAGATAGCGGGTTACAATGCCTGCATTGTTCATCAGCATGTTGAGATCGGGAAAGTCGCAGGCGATCCGCTCCACCAATGCTTTTCTTTCATCGGCAGAGGTAATATCGCATTGAATTGCGGTTACTTGGGGCAGTTTTCTTTTCGCTTCATCCAGCTTTTTTTGAGAGCGGCCGCAGATGATAACCTTGGCACCATCCTCTACCATCTGCTTTGCCATTTCAAACCCAATCCCCGAGCTGCCTCCCGTAATGCATACAATGCGATCTTTGGAATTAGTCATTTCAATGATACCTCCTGTTTTTCTTTATCGTAGTCTGCAGAAGGTACATTTTCCTTGACCTACATTAATTTTTCGCTTTCCTTATTCGGCTGAGTGCTTCAGGTGTTATCCCCAAAAATGATGCCACATGATAGAGCTTGATTTGGTTCTCTACATCGGCATAACGTTCTTTGAATGCCAGATATCTTTTTGCTGCATCATCCAGCAGAAATGACTTTTCACGCAGTTCTTTCATTATGTATACCGATTCCAGCAGCTTAAAGGTAAACGGATACCATCTTAAATCCGACTGAATCATTTGATCAAATATCCAATAATCAAATTTCAAGATCGTACTGTCCTGCAAAGCTTCAATATTAAAATATGATGGGCGTTTCTGCACGATAGCACTGTAAGATATTAAAAAACGTCCCGTCTCGCTAAAGGCTTTGGTAAAATCATTCCCGTCTTCATCGATATAATAAAGGCGAAACAACCCTTCCAGAATAAAACCCATGTGTCTTGTTTCGTCACCAGCACATAAAAAATGCTCCCCTTTTTTAATAATCTGCTCGTCGCATATAGCGTATAATTTCTCAATGAGTTCATCTGGAATATGGGCTAATTCTTTGATAGCCTGTTGTAGTTTAATAAATGAATTCATTTACCCGCCACCCTCCAGCCCGTGTTGCCCTGTATATCCAGGATGCGCCATTGATAACTGCCGAACGGCACAATTGCACCGATCTGAAGCTCCCTCATTCTCTTTCTCCCCCCACCGCTCCCAAATCCTTACAATCATTATACCAATTTATCAAGCATTTGGATCTATATCATAGAAATTCGCAGGATTCTCCGTCATCATGCGAAGAATCTTCTTCGTTTCAATGCCATGTGCTTCGCAATAAGGAATAAACTCATCGAATATAACCGTACACGGATGATTCTCTAGCGATTCTGTTGCTTCTGCATAGAAGTCGTAATCCTGCGAAAGCAGCACTTTATGTCCATATCCAAGTGACAGGATGTAACGCAGAAGCTCGAACCGTTCCGGGCTGGTTCCCTTTCGGATAAGGTCCATGCCCAGCCACATGCCTTTTTCAGCCGCGAGCTTGATGGTTTCCTTATGCCCTTCTTTATCCGTATGGGCCCACAGGAATTGTTGATAGTCCGCCTGCTCTGCATCCAGTAGCTGGATGACGTCGGGGACCATTTTGGCCTCGAGGATATGGCAGTGAATGGGTAAGCCTGTGGCTTTGCTGGCTTTCACCGCGGCAACCAGCATGGCTTGATCCACCTTGGACAAGACGCCTTTATCGAGCAATAGCTTGATGTACCCGGGACGGATCACCAAACCGTCGATGGTATCCAGCCCTTCCTGGAAATCCTTGATCCAGCGGTTGGCCAGCTGTTCTTCAAACTGGACCGGAAACATGTCATAGAGCTGCTTCGTGATATTCCAGCCCGTGCATGGAATGATATACATGTCCGTTTGCTCCGACAATTCCTTTAATAACCGGACATTCTGCCCGCCGATTGGCGGCGAGGTTTCCACAACAGCCCGGCCCCCCCTCTTTTTGATATCCAGCAGGATAGGCATAATCACCTTCAGGTCTGACTGAATGTCCTCCTCTGGATATACCTTGTCGAAGTACATGCGGTTTGCCCGGCACTCATCATACTCCCACTTGATATGCTCATGTCCTAACGTTACGCCAAGCTCACTTTTATGGATGGGGCCTCTCACGGTATGAATCATGGTTTCTCCTCCTTATTGAACTGCTGTGCTCTCATCATAAACAATAAACCCCGACATCAGGATGTCAGGGTTTGCAATATTTCTTATGAATGGCTTGGCTTAATGCTTCAATCTCTTGGAGGAACGCTTCCGGCGTTAACGCCGTCACCTTCTCCGGATGGTGCAACACCAATTGAAGGATGTCGTCTTTGTAGGGAGTCCGAACCGTCAGATGCAGCCCGTCTTCTACCGTTTTCACTTCCGCATGCTGGAGATAGGCATCCTCTTTGATAATCCTGTACAGGGCCGGGTCAATCATAAGCTCGTAGGTATTCCACTTGAACTTGTCCTGATCGGGTATGCTCAGCTCACTGTTCATATAGCGGTTTTCTGCCTCCAAGCAGGTTAGCGACATGATCCGGTCCAGCCGAAAGGTTCGTTTGGCCTGTCTGACATGGCAGAAGCCCTTCACATACCAGCCCCCATCCGCATAAAACAGCCTGATCGGCGAAACCTGCCGGTACTCGGTCTCATCCCGCTCCGGATGATAATATCCCATTCCCACATCGCAGGCTCTCCCGAACGCCTCCAATAAGGGCTTTAGCACATCCTGAATGTAGCCCTTCGGCATAATGCGGATGATGTTAAACTCGATATGAGCCATCACCTGATCGGCCTTTTGTCTCTCCTCGTCGGATAGGGCGTTGATCACCTTACTGCGGAGCAGGTTATAGTCTGTTGCCAGATTGGGGATATGAAGCTCCTCGCCTGCCTTCAATACCATCAACAGCATGAGGGCTTCCTGCTCGCTGAGCTTCATACTGGGCATGAAGTAGGAAGGATCAATTTCGTACCCGCCTCCCAACCCCTCATAGGCAATAATAGGAACCTGAAGCTGGCTCAGGGCATCGATATCCCGGTAGATCGTCCGTTCGCTCACCTCAAAGTAGCGGGCCAGCTCATGTGCCGTCATTTTCTTTCGGACGCGTAACAGATGCACGATCCCATTCTGTCTCTCCGTTTTTTTCATACTCGTTCCCTAAGCTTCGTTCTAAGCCATTCCCGGTACATCGTCAAATCCTCTGCCGTATGAAAATAATGCTCGCTATGCTCTGAAATGGCAAGACTGCATGAAAAGCTTTTGCAGAAGGAAACCAGCACCTCTTCCTCACAAAGCTCATCCTTTTTCCCGTATAAAATAGAGGTGGGGGCGTTCCATTGCCTAATGGGATTCTCCAACACGTACCGGTAATCGTCCCCATACAGCTTCTGGCCGATGGGGGTGGATACTTCCTGTTCTCTGTACAGCTGCTCCTCCGTAACGCCAAACCAGGTCATCATTTGTTGAAGCAGCCGCTTCATATCCACCACGGGAGAGAGGAATAAGCTCTGTTGGATCGCCTCCTCCTGGTAGGCCAATAAGCAAAAATAGGCACCCATGCTATTGGCCCATAAGCGGATGGAGCTGGCTCTTGCGGATGCGTAGGCGAAGATCTTCTTCAAATCTGAAACGCAAGGCTGGACCTTGCAGAGTGTGGGGTCATTTGTCCGGTCTCCATGCTCAGGCAAATCGAAGCTCAGCACCTGATAACCTAACGGAACCGCTTCTTCTGCAAGCACCGCAATGGGAATATCCTCCTTGGAGGACATCCTCCCATGTACAGCAATGAATACCTCCGGACTGTCCCCGCCCCACAAAAGAGCAGGAATTCCATCTATGGTGATCGATTTCGTTTCCATTTTTCCTCCTTGTTACGGATTACGGGTTGATTTCGATTTCCCGATTGAATAGGTCGTCATAGTTTTCCTTGTAGTGATCGTAGGCTTCAAATGGATATTCCGTATTTTCCAAAAGCTGAACTAGCGTTTCAGATAAAACCTCCGCAAAAATCTGTACGGCCCCATAATGTGATCCTTTGTGATGACTATACAGAATACTTCCATATAATATTTCGTTTACATCTGCCAGAAGCTCCCGTTCCACTTCCGGTAAGTAAAAGCATTCCTTCAATTCCTTCAAGCATAGAAGCATGTCATCAAATTTTTGTTGCAGCTCCAGTACATCTTTAAATCCATATCGTAACGCGTATCTGTATCCTTCTGAGAAGTCATTGCTTCTCCCTGCATGGATGGTTAATCGCTGCCTCGCTTCTGCTTTTGTCATTTAAATTCACCCGTTTTCTTCCTATGCCTATACGACCGGCACATAGTAGTCCAGCTCACAATAATCTTGGATACACAGGCTCCTGTCTACATACTCAAAATGAAAGTGGTTTTCCCAAGTGTGGGAGGTACTGCGAACGATAGTGGGGGCGCATTAACTGTAACGGAACTCAACGGCTCTTAGCCGGAACAAAACGGCTGATTTAGAACGTAACGGAACTGAGCGGCTCTTACAGCTCCATTTGTCCGCTTTCCCCCCACTCCTATGCCTCTAAGAGTCGGAGAGTTCCGTTAGAAATCCGCAGCGGACATTTTCGCCGTTTAAGCGTCGCTGAGTTCCGTTAGACCCTCATGCATTTTTCATACCGATTGGTTCGATCCCAATTCTGGAAAAAAATAATTGACCATAACCTCAAAGCGATCCTGTTCGGACCGGCAGGTATCCAGCAGATATCCTTTCTCCGAAAGATATTCCTTTAGGCCGCGATAATAAAACAGCTTATGCTCATGGTCAATGATGAACGGCATAACATCATGCAAGAGACATTCTTTAAACATGATGATTCTGCAAACCCGGCCATTGCCGTCTTGAAATGGATGAATACTCTCAAATTCATGATGGAAATCTACAATGTCTTCCAGCGATATGTCGGTCCTATGATGATAGGCAGCCAAAAGCTTGGCCATCTCGGCTGGCACTTTTCCGGGGGTGATGGTTTTCATATCTCCAATCATATTCGGCCTTGCTTTATAATCGCCTACCCGAAACCATTCTTTTCTCTCATCCGACGTGTTTCTCTTCAGAATGCGGTGAAATTCTTTGATCATCTCTTCGGACAGCTTCTCCTGCGCATGCGCCAGCATATAATCAAAACAGACGAAATGGTTCACCGTCTCCATAATGTCGTCGACATTCGCGGCTTCTTCCAGGTCCACATGCAGCGTATTCGTTTCAAATATGTAACGAGTCTGATCCTCGGAGAGCCTGCTGCCCTCGATACGGTTGGAATTGTACGCAAGCTTAATCTGGACCTGATGATACAGTCCCCCCTTAAGCCCCATCTGCATCTCTTCTTGCATCAGCTTCAATAAAGCTTGGTTTGCCATAGCCCTTCTCCTAATCGTTTGCAAGGATCATTTGCCCGGAATTATGCCTATCCAGTCTATTACTATCATTATAGCATTTTGCTATGTAAAATATGCGTGGCTTGGTTTTTTAGCAAATAACAAAAAACTCCGCCGCGGAGGTGGAGTTTATTACATATATCCAATCATGATTTTCCGCTTCGCTTCCAGTAATGATATAATCCAAGCCTTGCCCAGAGTCCTCGAAAGGGGCCGTTCTTTAGTGTCCAATATACACTATAGTATATTTTGTCCATGCTCGAATTCCTTTACTTTTGCCCGCAAATATTCGAGTCCGCCTTCTCTTCCATACACACGCCCTTGCTCACGGTCCTCGCGGCTGTGCTGAACTTGCCGGATCAAATCAGGGTCCTCCGACATCGTTGAAACATCCAATGTTGAAACATCTATCAGCCGTTTTAGCTCTTCCCCATTCTGCCTCTCCTTTTTCCTCATTTCACATAATCTTCTCTCAAAATACTGTACAGCTCGATATCGATAATCCCTTTGCCTGACCATAAGGTTGCTTGCCGCAGGGTTCCTTCCTTGATGAAGCCGTTTTGGAGGAGAACCTTCTTGGAATTTGCATTCTGCGGCATGACCTCAGCCTGAATTCGATTGACGTTAACGTCCATAAACAGATAGTGGAGCAATATGTTTACCGCTTCTGCCGCAATCCCTTTGCCCCAATGGGCTTCCGCGAGAAAATAGCCAATCGTCACGGCGTTTACCTTCTGATTAAAATCAAGGGCCTCGATAATACCCAGCAGCTCATCAGGCTGGGACGGGTAGAAGATCCCCCACTTCACCCTTGACCGTTTGGTATAATCCCGCTCGAAATGCCCGATCATGTTCTTCACGGTGTCCTTGTTATGCTTGGGGATGATCCCGCAGTATTCGAATACGGCGTCATTGTCATAGATGGCGAAAACCTCGTCTATATGATGAGCTTCAACCTTTTTCAATACCAGTACATCTGACTTTAGAATGGGAAATTGCTCAAATACTGCTTCTACGTTCATCCCGTCACCGCTCCATATGATCATTTTTATAGTAGTCGCACTCTTCTCCTACTATATCTATTCTTCAACTCACACACAATAACGGTTATGATGAATAGGAGATTTAACAGGATAAGGACATAACGGCCACTTTTTGGGGGGATTACATATGTTGACGAAAGCCAATAAGAACCGCCGGTTCCTGAGGAAGCCCTGATCACATAAAATCCACTCTTATCCAAAGTCTCGAAGCCATGCCAGCACAGTCTTCGCGTGATGTTCCGGGGAAGGCACCGGGTAGAAAACATGTTCAATCCTCCCATGACGCATGACCAGGGTTAGCCTTTTGATCAATGTTATACCTCTCGCTTCAAACAGCGGCAGCCTCAGAGCGCGAGACAAAGAAAGCGCAGGGTCCGACAACAGGGGAAATGGCAGATGCAGCCGCTCGACAGCTTCTTTCTGCTCGTCGGTGGCTTGGCTCGACAGACCATACAACCGCTCCACTCCCAATCCCCTTAATTCGGCATAATGATCGCGGAACGCACAGGACTGCGACGTACAGCCGCGGGCGCCCGGGATTGCATCCCAGCCCTCCCAAGCGCCGCCGGCAGGGCTTATACGGGGGTAGGCGTAAACAACAGTCAAGCCGCCCTCTGCCAGATGAACCCCGGTATCATCGGTTGAGGCTAGACGAATATCCGGAACGTGCAAGCCTTTGAGGTGCGAGATCTCCTCCGGCGGAGTCAGAAACAACGGCTCCCTCTTATCCATAGCTGCTTTCTCCCCTCGCTTATTCGTTCCCGCGTATGCTCTCATCCCAATAATAGCTGTCCGGCAAATACCGTTCGCCAAATACGTGTGTTCCCACACGAATGATGGTAGCACCCTCCTCGATAGCCGCCTGGAAATCGCCGGACATTCCCATCGAGAGTTCATCCATCCTGACCTGCGGAATATCCTTTTCCCGGATTTGATCCCGTATGGATCTGAGCAGCCGAAAGCATTGCCGGGTCTCCTCAGGCGTCCCCTTCCACTTCCCGATGGTCATCAGTCCTTTGATCCTGAGCCTCTCCAACGAAGCTAATTGCTCCACCAGCTCCAGGGCGGATTCAGGCGCCACTCCAAACTTGCTCTCCTCGTAGGACGTATTGACCTGCACCAGAATGTCCATGGTTTTGTTTTCCTTCAGAAGCTGCTGATTCAGAGCCTGCCCCAATTTCAACCGGTCGACGGAATGAATAAGCGTCACATATTTAACAACATCCTTCACTTTATTCGTCTGCAGATGCCCGATGAAATGCCATTCTACCCGGTTGTATTGCTGCATCAGCGGGAATTTGTCCCGAAGCTCCTGGGCTTTATTTTCCCCGAACAGCACCTCTCCGGCCTGCATCGCCAGTTGCAGCTTTTCAAGCGTTACGGTTTTGGTGGCGAGCAGCAGTTTCACCTCCTCCGCATGACGCCCTGATCTTTCACAAGCTGCTTCCATCTGCTGTCTGACCCTTTTGAGATTTTCCTCCACCGGATGGCCCATCGTTCGCAATCCCCTTTCTCTCCTTAGCTTTACACGTTAGTGTAACAAAGATTGGATGGGTTAGGTACATCCAAAAACGGCCCATTAGAGCCATCCATAAGTGGCTAAGCCTGCGGCATCGTTTCGGTTGCTCTCCCTGGGCGGGCTTGCTAGTATAGAAGCATTAAACGCCACGAAAGGAAGGGATCGGATGCAAGCCCTACAGCGTTCTGTCTGGCAAGCCTTGAGTACTGCGGAGAAGGAGGCGGCATTACGGGAGCTGCCGCTGCCCGAAGGATTTTCGCTGCTGCGTATGGAGACCTTCGCCCGTTATGGCCAACAGCTGGAAACCGGTGTCTTCGGTTATGGGGATGACGAGTTCGTCTTCATTCCGGGAGATAAGGTCACCCTTGGCTGGGAAAATCGTATGGACAGGATGGACGCCCCGACACGCGCTGAGCTGGAGAAGGGGCTGGAGGAGTTGGGCAGAAGCCTGGAGGATGCCCCCGAGCTGATGCGGCGGCAGATGTCGCCGCTGCGTGAGGTGACCATCGGGCCGATGCTGGTGGAGCGCCATGTCCGTTCGGTGAGCTGGGAGGAGGCGACAGCCGAGGAGCTGGCCGGGGATGAGGAGCTGCAGGCCGATTTGGCCACCTTCCTCCAGTCAGGCTACAATGCCTATGAGCTGAATGAAACGCATCGTTTTACCCGGATTGGTGATGAGGTGCTGGTGGAGCTGTTTTGGACGAGCGACAACTATCCCGAATGGGCTGAAACTACGCTTACGGAGGGCATCGCCATCCTGACGGAGGACGAGTGGGAATATCTCTACGGCGGGGGAAGCCGGACCCTGTTCCCGTGGGGGGACAGCTTCGATTATACGATGAAGGTCCGGCACTTCGGCGAGCTGCAACCCGCTGCGGCCGATGAGGACAACAATGCGGGCGATGGCCTCCCTGCTGCCGAACGCCCTTACGATCTAGAACTGCCCAACGGATTCGGGCTTCACTTCCTCGGCGATCCGTACCAATGTGAGCTTACCGTGTCGGCGGATGGGGTTGTCCGCGGCAAAGGCGGCGACGGCGGCAGCGCCATCTGCGGAGGTCTTGGCGTGGTGCTCGGCTACCTGCCTACCGCCACCCCTTACCGCGATCCCTATGCCGGGGAGCTGGAGTGGCTCGAGCTGATCGGCTACTTCCATTTTCGCCGGATTGTACGGTTATAGGCGGTTGATGAACAGCCAATCAGGCGGATGCCGGCTACCTCTGATGGCAATCCGCCCTTGGCGGCTCCTGTAAAGCGAAGCTGAACTCGAAAAACCAACTATAAGTTACCGGAATACCCTAAAATAGCGATTTTAACTCGGATTTTCATATTAATTATCCCTCTCCAGCGCCTATAACCGGATTTATAGTTGAAAAATCGTGTTTATCGCCTCTCATGAGCCTGGTTTGCCCACTTTATATGCGAAATTTCATATTCACGTATCCCATTTGACTTGTTGGATAGCCTCTTCTAGTCCAGTTGTGGAAAATGATCATTTACTCCGATTGCAAACCGCCCTGCTTCAGACGCTCAATCATCCCCAGGTAACGATCCAGCTGCTGCTCCTCCAGCGAGGCAATCATATCTGCAAAGGGCGTGACATCACGTTCTACGGCATAGGCTTCCAGGGCGTTGAAATAATCCAGTCGTGCTTCCTTGGCTATGGAGACGGGCAGAAAGCCATGGGCCAGCAACTGGTAGTTCATGATGAGCCTCGAGGTCCTACCATTCCCATCCGCAAAAGGGTGAATCCGGACAAACTCCGCATGGGTCCATGCTGCAAGTTCGAGAACGTTGGCAGCATCCCTCACAGGCAGGTCAGCATAGAAATTTTTCCGGTAAATGCCTCCGACAATGATATTTTCCATCAGGATGGCGTGAATTTCTTTAATGATGGTTTCATCCAGCGGCAAACCCTGGGCAATGCAAGCTTTTACATACTGATAAGCCTTGTTGTGGTTAATCACTTCATAAATTTCCCGCAGCTTCTTGCCGCCGACGGACAGCCCTTCCTCCAATACTACCTTCGTTTCCAAAAGGGTCAAGGTATTTCCTTCAATAGCTGTTGAGTTATGTGTATACTCCAGCTCAAATGCTTGCACGTAGCTTTTGACGGTAATCTCCGGGAGTGTATCTTTGGCCTGCTCGTACAAGGCTTTTTTGCGCAGCAATTCTTGGTAATCCACACTGCTCACTCCTTCCTCTTGTTCTCATGATAATCCCCCGCCCGTATCACCGCGTTAATCTTGTGAAGATTCTGCACGCTGTCTATAGGGTTGGCGTCCAGAAGGACCAGATCGGCGTTTTTGCCAATATCCACGGTGCCCATGTCGTTCATCCGGCCCAGAAATTCAGCCCCATTCAGGGTGGTCATCTGAAGAACATGGAGCGGCGGGATGCCGGCCTTCTCCAGCTCATCGAATTCCTCGTGAAGAGAAGCCCCTGCCGTCTGCCAGCTGTCCCCGCTGCCCCCATCTGTACCCGTCATCATCTTGACACCCGCCGCATCATAGATCCTGGCCAGCTTCAGATAAAGGTCGTAGAGCTCCTGAGCGGCAGCTTCACTACCTTGTGAGAACAGGTTGGACCGCATACGCACCAAGGTCGGGCACTGCCAGGTATTGTATTGCACATACACAGCGGCAAGCTCCTTCGCCTTTTCCTCACTGAACGTATCAATGATATGCTTCAGCTGTGCATCCTCCATAAAACCGCCTGAGGTGGCCATACGGAGTATCTGCCCATTCACAAAATCCTGAAGGCCCTTGATCTTCATCAGCTGCACAAAAACTGGATTTCCCGTGATGGCCGGTATCCTCATGGCCTGCGCCCGCAGGGTATCTTCATCCGTGGAGCTGGAGATCAGGCTCCCGTTGTTGATGCCGAAATGCTCCACGCTGCGGATGCCATTTCTGGCAGCCTCCTTCAAATCCATATCGGGCTGCACATGCCCCGCAAACGGCATCTTCAATCTGTCAGCTTCCGCCTGAATGGCCTTGAACACATCGGGCGTAACGCCGCCTACCTTGATAAAATCGGCCCCTGCCTGCTTCTGCAGCCGGACAAAATCCGCAGCAATATCCGGAGTCGGCGCGTTGATCGGTGTCAGAACATCGCCTGGCATGGTGAGAAGCGCCGCCCGGTCTGTGGAATTGGTAAATGCGCCGGAATGCCATTCCTTCAACAGCTCGTAAGAGCCGCTCATCTGTCTGAAGCCTGTGATCCCGTTGGCCAAGAGACTCTCCATGGTCTCGTCTGTGTGCGTGTCCCCAATAACGTGCATATGCATATTCAGATAACCCGGAACAGCAAATTTCCCCGCGGCATCGACCACCTTGGTATCCGGGCCCGCCTGAATGGTGCCCGCCGGGGCAATGGCTTGAATTTTGCCGTTGGCGCAGAGAATGCTCATGTTGGGAGACAAGCCGCCGGTGCGCGTATCTACAATGGTGACGTTATTCAACAGGAGCGGGTAGGGTGCACTAGGCTGCTCCGGTTTTTGTCCGGTGTAGGCTTCGACAACGGGAGAAGGCTGCCCCGCAAACAAAGCGACCCAAGCCACGGCCAGTGCCATGATCCAACAGAGCGGGATGCGCCACCCGCGCCAGAATGCCGATCCTCTCACAAACACCAGCGCACCGACACAGGCTGCCAGGATCAGATACGCATACCAGCGTTCTCCGCTGCTGATCATCAATACAAGCACCATCCCAAACAGGAGCACGGATAACAGTGCAAAGCCAATCGTCTTCAGAATACTTCCTTTGATATGCTTCTCCATGTTGTAACCTTCCTTGATCTGTTTTGTGGTAGCCCTGAAATTATGATACAAATATATCATAAGTCTCAATGAGATCAATGGAAGATCAAGAAGTGGAACAGGAGCGGGGTTCATGTATCGTATCGGCAATGATAAACGGAAAACACAATCGGCCAAGCTGGTTTGCCAGGGCCTGGAGGAATTGATGCGGACACAGGATTTTCATGACATCACCGTAACCAGCATCGTCAATGCCTCCGGTATCGGCAGAGCGACCTTTTACCGGTTGTTTGACGACAAGTCGGATGTTGTCCTGTACCAGATGGAGTCAGTGTTCACGGAATTAATCGGGCGGGCGGGACCCTTTTCCGATTCCAACGTAATGGTGGAAGCCTTATTCGAGCTTTGTTTTGGCCGCAAGGAGTACTTTCTGTCGCTCATAAAAGCCAACCTGTACGGGGAGTTTCAAATCCGGCTGGCTCGCATCCTCAGTGAAAAGCTGCGCTTCGTAAAAGATAGGCACGGTTTGGATGAGAGGAGCTGGCAGTACTTTATTCAAATCCGCACGGCCATGCTGCTGGCTGCTCTGCGCATGGCTATGACCCAGTTTAGCGAAGACTCGCCGCCCGAGGTACTGGAGACACTGAACAAGCTATTCGGCAAACAGCCGGCGTTTTTCCATTAGTTCATAGAATCCAATCTGCTCTTTATGCTCTCCATATTCGCCAATAATCGCTCGCGCAGACTTGCTGGATGGACCTCCTCCAACAGCGACCCGAAGGAGAGCAGATAATGGTCAAGCCACATGCCGATGGGGAATTCTCCTTTTACCGTAAAGGATCCGTCGGTATTGGTTGTCACCATGGAATCGGGAAATTCATCATAGACGCGAAAAGCGCCTGTGGACGAAATTCGAAGCGTCATTTCGACAAACTCCTGACCGGCAAACCTCTCCGCTTCTTCAATGGCCTGAACCCTCATTCTGGGCTCAAAATGCTCCTCTGTGACCTCCATATCTCTCATACGGCTTATTTTGAACATACGGGAAGCCTCACTGGACAGACAATAACCGGCCAGATACCAGGCTTTCGTCTTAAAAATCAACTGGACAGGCTCTACCCTTCGCTGGCTTGTATGGCCGGCCGAGTTATAATACTGAAAGTGGATAATTTGCTGATTCACAATCGCCTCCCGCATCTTTTGAAACACACCCCGTCTGGATGACTCGCTGCCCCATGGCGAGAAATCCACCTCAAGCCAATTACGCCGTTCCTTCTGGAATAAGCGCGCAAATTTCCCCAGGACGGCTTCGACCCCCGGATATTCTGTCGCTTCCAGCATCTGGAGCGCCATCAGGACATCCTCTTGCTCTTTACCGGATAACAGAGAAGCATCGAAGGAATATCCCGGGAGCAGCGAGATGCCGCCCCCCCTTCCTTTGCTGGCGTATACCGGAATACCCGCCGCACTAAGGACATCGATGTCCCGATAGATCGTCCTCGTGGACACCTCAAAATGCTGAGCCAATTCGCCAGCTGTAATCGACTTTCGATTTAAAAGCATATATACGATTTCGAAATGCCTGCTGATTGGCATCGGATCTCACCTGCCATTCTTACATGTCATCATAAGAAATCATTTTAATATGACGTAATGCTGTCTTATTAAAAATTGTATAGTGGGAGTGAAACAATCCCAAGTACAGGAGGCAGTTATGTTAACCCAAAAATTTCACGAAATTCTGCAGCATGAAGGTCTTGTAACGCTCGTATCGTGGGGCGAAGGTGAACCGCATATCGTAAATGAGTGGAACTCATATTTGGCGGTGACGGAGGATGAAAGAATTTTGATCCCTGCCGGCATCATGCGCAAAACGGAGGAAAACGTCAAGCTTAACCCTCGAATAAAAATGGCCTTAGGCAGTAAACATGTAGTTGGCTTCAATGATTATCAAGGAACGGCCTTTGTTGTAGAAGGAACGGCAAGATTTTTATACACCGGTGCCGAATTCGATCAAATGAAAGCAAAATTCTCATATGTGACTCGAGTATTGGAAATAACGGTAACGTCCGCAAAACAGATGCTTTAATAGAAAACTTAAAAAGAGGAGATGTGTCCAATGAATTTTAATGAAGCCGCGGAACGTTCGGTTCGTCTCAGACAACAGTATCATAATCTGGAGCGCCAATACCATCAGACGGAGTGGACCGTGGAGGAAGACGCGTTGGCATTCCTGACAGATGCCGGATTGGTCGGCCGTCTGACCATGTCTCAGCAAGGCCGTTGGCCGGCAGGCCATCACGACTCCCAGTTGGAGCATAAGCTGGGAGAATGCATCTGGTGGCTGTTTGTTCTGGCGGATCGAATGAACATCGATATCCATAAAGCCTTTGAAGATTTTTTAACAACAACAGAACAGCAAGTCATGAAATAAGAAACACCGCATACAGCGGAATGCTCTTGATCCTGTTCTCATAGCCGAAGTTTCGCGCAGATACCCGAATGGCATAAGGCGGTTCATACGTTGAAATATAAGTCTTCAGGCTTTTGGCCCGTACGTTGTCTGCCGATTTGGCTTCCAAGGGAATGATGTTCCCCTGCTTGTCCTGAAACACAAAGTCCAATTCCGCTTTTCCAGGAGAGCTCCAATAGTACGGCGTATATCCATTGGTAACCAGCGCCTGCATAATATAATTTTCAGCCAGGGCGCCCTTGAAGCCGTTAAAACCTGTAGGACCGCTTAATATCACATTCGCCGGGATATCAAACTTGGAGCACAACAACCCTGTATCCATCATATAAACTTTGAAGGAGCTGTTATCCGCATAAGCACTAAGGGGCAGCTTGCCCTCGGTGATTCGAATGCATTTGTTGATCATTCCTGCTGTTTTCAGCCAGTCCAAGGGTGTCTCATATTCATAAGCCCTCGCACCGGATTTGATCACTTTATATTGAAATTTCTGATTTTCCTTAGCCAGTTGCGCAGGAACACTCGTCCACGCGGCCATAATCTTTGTTGTCTCCTGCGGAGAGGCATACTTGGCCATATCGGCAATATAGGCATCATTCAGTGTCTTTTGGGCTGCCATGACAAAATCAAAGTCCTTTGTCTCCACATACTCGCTGACGGCCCGCGGCATCCCGCCTACAACCAGATAGATTTTATACAAATCCATAGCCGTTTCATGAAGAGACAATGGGGTGAACTGCTCATACGCTTCTTTTATCAACTCGCATAGCTCTCTGTGTCCGGCCGCCCATAAAAACTCTTCAAAATCAAGAGGATACAAGGTCATCATGTCCACTTTACCAACTGGAAAAGAATATTTCTCACGGTCCAGTGCCACACCCAACGAGCTGCCCGCGGCGATAATATGATAATCCGGCTCGTTCTCACAAAAATACTTCAAGGAGGTTAACGCCCGTTCGCAAGCTTGAATCTCATCAAAAATAATCAGAGTGTCGCCCTTCAAAATGGTTTGTCCGCTTTTGACAGAGAGCTCCCGGATAATCCGCTCCGGATTTAAGTCCCTTTCGAATATGGCCGCGACCTCGCTGGAACCCTCCATATTAAAATAAACCGTATTTTTGTAATGGGTTTTCCCAAAGGTAAGAGCCGTATAGGTTTTGCCAACCTGTCTGGCTCCGTATATAACAAGCGGCATTCTTTTGGCGCTTTGTTTCCATGCAATTAATCGTTCTACAATTTTACGTTCCATAAAGTGTATTCACCTCACACTTAATATACCATTGCTATAAGTGCGAAGCAAACTCCTTATGGCTTTTTATCCCCATCCTGTCATTGAATAGAGCTCATCAGCTCGTAGAAATATTGAGGCTCGTGCGTTTTATTAAGCTGATACCATGAATCTACTGTTGCAGGAGACCACATATCCAGCGCTTTTAAAAGATGAACGGTAAATTCCAACGGCGCTACGCCGGAGGCGGTGATCAATGTCCCGTCGGTGACGGCAGCTTCCATCTTGTAATATGCTTCACCCGTATAAGAAGGGCACACCATTTTGAGGTAGGCCAAATCATTGCTTGTGTGGCCGCGGGAATTGAGCAATCCGGCTTGGGCAAGCCCGAAGGTCGCACCGCAGATTGCGCCAACTACGATCCCTTCCTGTACACACCTCTCGGCCAGGTTTAATATGGGGGTGTGAATAGGGTCTGTCCATGTATTGCCACCGGGTAAAATCAGGGCATCTCCGCTTTGAATGCTGCACTCCTCCACGGTACGATCAGGCAAAATGTTTAATCCGCCCATGGTCGTTACTGGAGCTTTGTCGATCCCAACGGTGACAATCTTGGCTGGAGCCAGCCCCTTCTTGAAGTATCTCCCCGAGTTCAGCTCCGCGGCAGCATAACCGATTTCCCAATCGGACATGGTATCAAACACATACAGATATACGGTACGATTCATTTTTTAGTGCTCCTCTTCTCGTTGTAGTCGGTAACAGTCCTTATCATAAAACAACTTCACTGACAACCGCTGTCAGTGAAGTGATTAGGCTTGATAATATTCCATTAACTCAGCAGCAAGCGCCACCAGCTTATCCTTTAGCTTCTGCGGCTCGATCACGTGAATGGATTTCCCAAAGGGAAGAAGGATATTCGGAACATGGGTATACAGGTATTCCTCCTCCATTCGAAACATAGCCTGCGTGGAGGTGCGCTCCTGCAAATGATGCTCCAAAAACCAATGCATGCATACATCATCCAATGCCTCTGCTCTGCCCCCAATAATGAACGTAACGAGTCCGGCCTTCCCTTCCACATCGGGCAACAGCTTATCTATAAAAAAAGCACGCGCTGAAAAGTCTTCGGGACGTTTAAATGTGAATGGCGTACGTGTGATATTCAGAATACGATCCACCCGAAAGCTTCGGATTTCCTTGCGCAGCTGGCAGAATGCAACGGTGTACCACTTATTGTTCCAATTCACCACCCCATAAGGGTCGATGACCCTGTTGGTGGACTGCTCGTCATGACTGTTGCGATACGAAATTTCCACAGATGATTCATTGGCTACTGCGTACTCCAATTCCTGCAATACCGGCTGAACCGCGGGGGAGCCCTTGCGATTGATTACCCCAAAACCAGCGGCATGGTGGCTTAGCAGCCTTTCCTGCTCCTGATTGGAATATCTGGTTAGCTTGGAGGTTGCTTGCTCCAATGCCTCACTCAACGGATAGCCGGCTTCCTGTGCAAATTGCGCAGCATGCAGCAGCGCTTTTTTCTCCTCCATACTAAACAGCAGCGGCGATTTGATAAAGTTGTGCAGCAGGCTATACCCGCCATTATGCCCTGCATCGGATATGATCGGGACGCCGCTGGCACATAGGGCATCGATATACCGGTAAACGGTTCTGATGTGGATCTCCAACTTCTCCGCGATTTGCTTCGCCGTCACTTTCTCTCCTGCATTCAACATCCATAGAATGGATAACATATGTTCATTTTTGGGCATAACCTATATCCCCCCGAAGCAGTTTAGTCCATTTCCGCCATACCTAGTTTGGCCAGTTCCCCGATTGTAAACAGACGTTCCTCCGCGTTCAGATCCATCACCTTTCCTCTTCCTTGATTTCCATCCTATCACGCGACGTTGCGTCGTCAGCAACATGTTTCGTATGCCAAAATGTATAATACGGTTTTATCCCGTCTGCAAACAGGCTATCGATCAGCTTGACCAATTCTTCCGACGATAAATCTTTGCCGTTGCGTATCCAAAGGCGAAACAAAGCGATTAAGGTGGAGATGTAATACTCCATCAGGTATGGGCCTACTCTATCATTTGTCCAGAAGTTTGCCATTAATTTCTCGAAGGGAATTTCTCTCTTCAGGCGTTCCACAAAATGAACCGAACCGTAGTCACCCAAGAGGGCCTGCAGGACCGAAATTTCTTCCGCATTTTCCAAGCACTGAAGCGCATCCTGGAACGTATGCGCAGAAAGCTCCCTGCTTGCCATTTCCTCCTTCATGGACGTCAAAACCTTCTCCTCCACATAGTCCAACAACGCATAGATATCGGTAAAATATTGATAAAAGGTACTGCGATTGAATCCCGACTTGTTCGCAATTTCTTGAATCGAAATTTTTTCAATAGGTTTTTGGCTATATAGTTCGCAGAATACATTGATGAAGGTTTGCCTGGTTCTGTCCGTCAATTCGGGCTGCTTCTTCATGCTTGGCCTCTTTTCTGTTCAAGTGATGATCCGACAGATCTTAACAATCTGATGGTTGATGACTGTATAGTGAATCCATACAATATTATTATACAACACGTTGTTGGATCATCAACAAGAAGCATCAATGATTTGGGGGAGGCAAACATGAGGATTTTATTCTTCGGCAGAGGGTTAATATCGGCGCAATATGCGTGGGCATTGGAACAGGCGGGGCATACCGTGGAGTTTTACGTTCGAAAAGGGAGAAAGGAAACCTTCGGAAGCCGGATCGAGCTTGAAATGTGGGACGCACGAAAAGGGAAAAAGCTCATCAAGGAAAGCTGGAACGTGACGCTGCATGAGGAGATCCTTCCCCATTACGATCTCATTATTGTGAGCGTCAACACGGAACAGCTTCCGGGAGCGGCACAAGTCCTGGCTGCTGCTGCAGGCAATACCCCTATTCTTATATTCAATAATCTTTGGCAGGACTTGAAAGCCTCTATTGCCCCATTGTCGATGAACAATGTGGTGTTTGGCTTCCCGGGAGCAGGAGGCGGCATCGCGGACAATCGGCTTAAGGGCGGCTTTATGAAAATGGTATTTCTTGAAAAACCACGGGTAGGCACTGAGGATATCAACCGAATGGTTAAAGAATGCTTTGAAGGTGCCCATTTTAAAATTAGCTGGGTCAAGGATATGCAAAACTGGTTATGGAATCACTTTGCCGTGAATGCGGCTATGGAGACGGAGGTGTTAAGACGGGGGAGCTTTCCAGCGATTATGAATCACCGCGACTCCTTTTCCAATGTTGGGTTGAATATGAGGGAAATCATTCCTGTATTGAAAGCAAGAGGTGGCAAGGCTGATGCCATTTCTCGCTTGTTGACGACAATTCCGCCCGCCCTTCTCGGCACACTGTTTAACAAGATCATTTTTGCAAAAGGCAGCTTGCCGCGGCTTTTCATGGAATACAACAATAGTAAAGCAGGCTTCGCGGTGCTTGAGGTTGTAAGAGAAGCCAAAAAGGCAGGGATACCTTTGCCGCGTCTTACGGCAGCCTTTGAAAATTCAGAATACACAAAGGAAATATAAAGAGCCTGGCATTAAAAACACCCCTTAGCATACACCGGATTACCCATGGGGTTTTCCAAAGTGTATTCTAAGGGGCATTTGCATTGTAATTGTTAATCCAGCTCGTTAAACCTTTGGAGCATAGTGGCAACCTCTGCTCTGGTTGCAAGACCAGAAGGGTTCAGAGTCAAATCAGAGTTGCCCTCCATAATCCCCTTTGCCACAGCCCAGGTAATGGACTCCTTGGCATAGTCTGAAATTTCATTGGCATCCTTGAAGCTAAGGCTGGACACTTCGGCAGGAAGGTCAACATTTTTGCCCTTCGCGTACCGATAGAGCATAACCGCAATTTGCTCGCGGGTGATGGCAGCATTGGAGGCAAATATCCCCTCGCCATATCCCTCAACAATTTGGCTTTGGTTCGCCCAAATAATAGGTTTTGAATACCAAAGACCGCTTTCTACGTCAGAGAATACATCGGCAAATGCAACATCCGGTTGATTGTCCATCCGGTATAATACAGTGGCAAGCATGGCACGGCTCATTTTCCCGGAGGGTTCAAATTCTGTTTCAGAGGTTCCCGTGAATAGCCCCTTGTTGTACACATATCTTACGGATGAATAGAACCAATCGTCATGTGCTATATCTGCAAAAGGAGGTTTTTTGGCGAATGTAACCACAACAATGGTATCACGGCTAACCTCTGGAATGGTGTAAATGTCACGGCCTATCATTTTTTCGCCGTTGACAAAGATATATTCGGTTTCAAACCCTTCATCAGGAATCATTCTGATGGTTGCAGAGGTTGTTGCACGAACGGTTTGAACTTCAAAGCCATTAGCAATTTTGCCATTACCGCCTTCAACAGAAGCTCTAACTGAATACTTAAGGTCATTCACAACAACTGTGGTGGTATCGTCCGACGGGACAGCCCAACGTTTTGGACCGACAATTTTTGAGTTCTCGAAATTGGAAACGCCAATGCCAAGCTTTTCGATTGCTGCTGAGATTTCCGAAGCCAGAGCATCCGCTTGATCAAAAACAGCCTCAGCCGCGGCAATGACACTCCTCAATTGTTGAGCAGAACTTGTCGGATACCAAAAATCCGGGCTATATATGGTTTTGGGATTATCCGCAATCGTAACGGAAGCAAGCAAGGATTTTGCAGCAGCAATGTCTTCATAGAGCAGAGATTTGGAGGCTTCCTTTATTCCAGTACCAACAACGATTTGCACATCTTCAAACGGTTCCATATACCGAAGTGTCGCATCTTGGTTGGTTAGAATGAAGCTGCCTACCGAAAAGTCGAAGGTTCCGTTGTTTCTGGCTTGGAAAACAGCCGTTCCAATATGTTGAAGCAATGAATCCTCTGTTCCGTTGGCGGTCATATCCAGATAGATATAGTTGATGGCACCATCGGAATATTTCATTGAAATGTCCTTTTCCATTTGTAGGCTGGTGTTCTTCAGAACATAAGAATCAAACTGCAGCTTTCCTTGAAATCCGTACACTGGCGCTCTTCCGGCGCCAGTGTAGGAAAGACTGAGTTTAACAAACATTTCTTCTCCAACCTCGAATGATGATTTTGAGGCACCCGAGCTGTCTGTTACGGTGATGTCTACACGATAGCCAAGGTCCGCGGCATCGTTTGCGCTGTAGGCATAGGATGGTAAAACAGCCCCTAGAAGCATGATGCAAAACATGATTTTCAAGTATTTGATCATCTTTTCAGTGCCTCCATTAGTGTGAGCTGCGCATCCACAATGTCAACAATGCCGTCACCGTTTTTATCCGATCTCATCCAGCTTTCTGAAGAACTGAATCCGTTGTAGACATTGTCTAAAATCGCATCCATCGTTGCCGAAATATCGCTTTTATCAATCCCGCCGCTGCCATCGGTGTCTCCACGAAGAAGAATAGGAGATTTCACCGTTGGTTCAAAAACAAGGTTGGCCGTTATTTGCTCGCCTGTGACAAGCTTCTTCGAAGAACCCATATATGCTTTCTTCAGGTTGTCATACAAAAGCGTTTGTTTGTTTCCTTCAACCACAACCGTTGCCTTGCCCATGTTTATTTCCGTGTATATGGTGTACAACGAGAACCCTTGTGTTTGACGAACTTCATAACGGTAACCAAGATCCTTTACACTGATTTTGATCACGTCCGACAATTCTTTATAGACCGTTTCCCCATTCGGACCTTCAAAAGCAGAAAGTCTATAGCTAACCTTGATTGCAGTTTCGCCGGGAGCTAATGCTTCAATTGTCCCATCCTGTGAAAGTCTGATGATATTCTGATTATACAGAACGTGCCATACAACGTCTTCCGCTTTTAGAACAGTGTTGCCAACTGTGCGAAGAGCTTTAACCGAAAGCACCGTTCTACCGCCTAGGCCAAGCTCGATGGAATCAGGCTGATCATCGGAGTTTTCAAGATCAGAGATGAGTGTAATGCTTTCAAACTCCGTTAAAGCACGATTCACAAGATAAACCTGAACCACCGTTTCGTTCCCGGCATCATCAACCGCTTTAAGAATCAGGGTTTGGTCCGGGTCTTGGCTTGATGTCACCCGATTGACAACGAATGTTCCGTCCGGATTTCGAACAATTCCGTCTGAACTGCCGTCTAACGTTAACGATGCGGTTGGTTCTGTCAGACCATGGAAGCTATAGCTTGAGGTTGCGCCAACAAAAACAACTTGATTGCTGACGCTGTTATCAACGTTATCCTCGTCAAGGCTTCTTTGAACATGTTCGTTAAGGAGTAACACAGGCGCTTTTGTGTCCACCGTAAACCCAATGGCACCCGATGACCTGCTGCCTTGGATGGTGTCACGGCTTTCGCCAACCGCGATAAAGTCCATCAACTGCTGGCCGTCTTCAAGACTTTCTTCAAATGACCAAACCGTCTTAAACTCTTGAGGCGTGTTTTTATCCTCCGTGTTCAGGTTTAATGTCATTTGAACAGGCCTGTCGAAGGTGTACGTTGCCTCTAATTTGTCCGTGTTTAAATAATAGCGGTTTTTTGATCTGTCAATGTTTGTTTCAACGCTTATAAGCTGAGGTTTATCCATTGACGGCATAACAAAGCTTGGCGATGCTGCAATTTCGGTTGAACGGTAATATTCCGCAGGGTGAAGTGGAGATTCCACAATTCTAACAGCCTGTGCTTTCACAACATAAGTCTTGCCTGCCTGTAATAGAGGCCGGTTTGTTTGGTCTTCTAATGGCTTTAGAATGATGTCACTGCCTACTTTAAATTGACCAAAGGAATTCTTCACCTCAACACCAACTTCGTCCTGGATCGCTACGAGATAGTGTGTTGCTGTTGCGTCACTGCCCGTTATATCCACCTTCACATAGCCGTCACCATTGTAGACCGCAGAAACAGCTTGTGGCGGTTGAGGAAGCAGCGGATTTGTGAACGTGAATGTGGAAGAAGTGATTTTCTTACTCATCCCGCCTTGATGATTAACAAGCATGGCAACAACATGATAGTCCCCTTGGGGAAAGGACTCAGGAAGTGTGAACACATGAGAGCCTGATTCAATTCCAGCTAACTCCAGGTTGCCAATACTAATTAATGATGACGTGTCTTGCATGTTCGTTGATTCGATGGTTTGCATGACGGACGGGTCGTTTGTGACATAGACATTAAGTGCACCCGAATATTTGCTTTCTTTATCCGTTGTCCAGGAAACGTTAATATCACGGCTTGTATTTTCGCTGTGAGAAGCACTGATTCCTGTAAGCTCCGGCATATAGTCAACACTGTTTACTTCAAAGTTGTCAATAGAAACCTCAGGTGTTGTAACGGAAATGGACCAGTTGCCAGGAACGATAAGAGACGGGTCAGTGATGGAAATGTACAAATAATTAACGCCATCCAAGGATTGAACAAGATAGTTTCCGTTACCGTTTTGATCGTCCTCAACCATTGTCAATTGGGTGCCTTCCGGATTGGTGAGAATGATTTCTGATGCAGAAGGTTTGACAAATCCGCGAAGTGGAATTTCAAAGAGAAGGGAATCCTTCGTTGTTGGGCTAACCTCTTTGGTAACACCATTTCCGGCTCGGGTTTTAGCCACTGCCTTCGTAGGGAGTCTTCTCATATTCGATCCATATACCGTGGTGGTTGGTACAAGGTTGCCGCTTTCGTCCAGCGCTTCCGCGCGGACATAGTGAACGGCCTTTCCTCTTGAAGACAGGTCGATTGATCCGCCAAAGCTCAGGTCCCCGTTCCAATAATAGATAAAACCAAGCTTAATCCCGATGACCTTGAAGTTTGCGCCAACAAAGTCAGAGGAAACAGCCGCCTCGACCCCTGCAAGCTCCTTGCCCCCTACAAACGGGATGGAGGTTGGAATGAACAGCCCCGCGTAAACATACCCGTAAAAATAATCTTCCGTAATTTTTATTGTTATCCCGCCGCGAATGGCTCCGGCGTGAATGCTGATGTCGCCAAAGGCATTGAGCTGAAAGGGCGATATCCATTGAACATTCATGCCCGCCCGAATATTAAGAAGCCTTCCCTCATCGTCTTTTGCCAGCCGGCCAGTACCCTCAATAGCAAGACCGGACAGCTTTGCCTCCAGCTTAAAGTCGCCTACAATAATGGCATTAATTAAAAGCCTTGTTTGAAGATGAATGGTAAGCGGCGGAAGCTCGCCGGGCGGATCTCCGGCAACGGTATCTGCAAGGTTTGAAATGCCTCCGCCAAGACCTGTGATAAATACATAAGGTGCAACCACAGGAACCTTCATGGTGGTTGGTGCTAAAAAGAATGTGAGCTTGTCCAGCATCATCTTGGGAACTTCGTTAATCGGAACCTTTTTCAGTGCCAGTGAACCTTCTACTTCCAGCATGGTTATGGAAACACCGGCATCTATGCTATAAATATCTTCAATGGTGTTAATGGTGATTTCGGCCTTCACACCGGCTTCGTTTCCTACCAATGGGCCCAAAATATCCTTCGGCAGCTCAACGGATAGTGTGGTGTTAATGCCGCGGAAACCGATATCGTCACCGTCACTTCCATAAAGAACATCTTCCACGTTTGCCGTTAGTGATCCTTTATAGTCATAATGGGCCTCACCCTTCGATTGGTCAGCAGCCTTTAACGGCATGGAGATCCTTCCGCCAAAGCTAATTCCAAAATCGTCCTCATCCCGGGTCATCACACCATATTTAATATTGATCAGAAAACCTGCTATATTTTGCAGCATAGAGCCGGCATCGCCAAGCTGAAGCTCAAGTGCTTGAGCCTCCTTCCCGGAAACAGCCTCCCGGTCCAGGCTGTATTTGGTTCCATTTATGGCTTCATAATACCACTTGTTATGCCAGATATTAATGGAGTTGATCACTTTAATGGTGCCATCGCCCTCCAGCTTTGCCCCATTGCTGTCAACGGTCATCTTAAGGGCTTCGCTGCTGTCATAGGTCAGGATGTTGTTAATGGTAATGTCGCCATCGGCCCTGCTGGCAGAGTAATATTTTTCTGCACCCGTACCCATAAGCCTGATTTTCCCGCGCAATGTCAAAAGGAGTTCTGTTTTACCTTCTTCAAATGTAATATCCTTGTTGCGAATGCCTTCTTTTTTAACGCCACCGGATACAAATTTTTTCATTGCAGCTTCGTTTGCAAAACTGATGTAGTCATACAGCTGTCTGTTATTTGCAGCGTTTGTAAACCGGACCAGCGAAACAATACCGTAGCTTGCACTTTTATCCGCCGGATTATTTGTCACATCCAATGTAGTTGTTGCCTTCACTTTTGTACCAAAGGCATCGATCAGCTGTTGATTTGTAAATCTGAATTCAATGTCATATTTGCCTACCGCTAATGACTGGTCCGTAGAAAACGCAAGGGTTTGACCTTCTTCAATAAAGCTCATTTTTCTTTTGTCAATCAAAACAGCCTCACCGCTTGATGAAACAAGGTAAAGACTCCATCCGTTACTTCCCGCAAGAGCACTGGCCAAAACCTTCATATCGCCGGAAACGGTGATATTTTTGTCGCCTTCATAATATACTGCCGCGGGGGAAACATGCTGCATGGAAACTTCGGGAAGGATTCCTTCAACTGCAGGAATCAAAATGTTGGTATTGGCACTATAGTCAACTACTTTATGTGTGTTAGCATCAATAATTTCTGTGGCGTTTAACGAAACGACCAACCGCTTTGATGTAATCATAGACTGAGACTCTGCAATAATCTCAACATTCGGAATATCAAACACCGATCCAATGTTAAGACCGCCCGAAATCTTCACCGTGTATTCCCGTGTTTTCGTTGCTGCAAAAACAAGTCCCTCTTCGAGGCTAAGCCTCACAATGGGTTCCAAAAGCTCTCTTGCTCCCGAAACACTGTTGTCAATGGTTACCGTTGCTTTGAAAACACCATTATTTTCATATGCTTTTTTGTCATTAGTCAGTATTACATTTCCGGTTTGGATACCTATGGAAACATGCTCCTTTTGCGTTTGTTCAGAAAAGTTGCCGATCCCATAGAGCATTTCGGAAATTCTGACCTGACCCGGCTCAATTGATTTTTCGTTCCAATAATAAGCCGTTGCCGTGTCAGGAACTAAATATTTGTTGGAATAATTGGTAAAGTCAACATTGGGGTTTGGCGTATAATCGTATCTGGTGTTTGCAAGATTAACCCAGTGGCCCACAATCACCTTATCCACGTTTACGTCTTTGTTGCCGCTCCAGCCGGACAAAAGGGCATACGCCATTTTGTCCGAAGCGGAGAGAGAATCCACATATCTGATTTGCTGCGGAAGGTTTTCACCGCTATATTCGGTTTCAACGATTGTGGGTTGAGTGGGATCAACCAACACATAAGGGGAATCAATTTCTGAACTAAGGGCGTTGTCCAGAAGAAGACGAATGCCAACCGTTCCGGCTTTGGTATTATTATTTTTCACATCATATGAAATACCAATGTTTCCGGCCCTGGAGTTGTTAGGATCAATGGAAATGGACACCTTCTGCGTGATGGTATAACCCTTGATGTCCCAATCAATGGTTAACAGCCTGTTTTGCTCAGAAACGACCGGTTCATGAAGCTTTGTATCGATTCCAAACCAGCCGTATTCCTGACCGAAAATATAATCTTTTCCGTCGATCCGAACGGTTGTGAAGGATGTTCCATTGCTCCTTGCCGCATCCTCCCTATAAAGAAGCGGAATGTTGTTGTCGAAGGCTTTTTGCGGATGACCGTCAATGGTTTCAATTGAAAACCCGCCGGTTTTGGAATTGATCGAATATTTCATAAACTCATTCGCAATTGAATAATCCGCACTATTGGCGTTTGCACGAACAGGGAAACTTGCAAAAGTGAAGAGCATGGATAGAAAAAGAATTGCAGCTATGCTGCGTTTCATTGTTCTATGGATCGTCATTGCCTATTTCCCTCCTTGATTTGAAACATAGACAGAGATGTTGAAATAGTCTCGTTTATCCGTTTGGATATAGACGGTGTACCAACCGTCCGGGACATTCTCAATGGTATACACTCCGTTTTTCTCCCGAAGGACCGTTCCTTTTGTTTTCATCTGGCCTTGTGTTAAAATCCCTTTTTCATAACGTGCATACGAGATTCCGGAAAAGTTTTTCAGTGAAATTTCTACTTTGTTTCCAAGAACGGTTGCCGTATTGGAGCTGTCCGGCATCACTCCGTTAACAAGGGCTATGGTGTCATAAAGACCCACAAGGCGAACGGTTCGACGAAGGGTGGTTTGATTCCCTGCATCATCTCTTACCGTATAGTCTATATAGTACGGATTCGAACGGACAAATTCATTGGCGGAGATATTGTCAGGGTTAAACACTCTCCCGCCTGCCCCATAGTTGATGGTGACCCGGTTTGTCAGATCAACATTTTGACCGGCAACCACGTCCCACGCCTCGAAGTCCAGAAGCTTTGACTTGTCATAGGCAATGGAGGCATCCTTGTTAGGTGTCATTCCTTCGATGAAAATCAGCTCTTCGCCATTTTTAAGCTTTAACACAGGAGGCGTTTTGTCGATTAGACCTATATCCACACCATACGAGGTATAGGCCCCTGTTCTTCCTTCCAGGTTAAAATTGTAAAGTCCGTTTTCTCTATAGTTCATTGACTTGGCTTGTTCCCAAGGGTCGTTTCCGCCCACGAACTTGGCATCCTTGTCCGTGATTACGGTGACATTCACACTCTGGTTCGTTGCCGGGTTTTTGTCGATTCCCACAACATACCCTTTTTCTTTTCCGGATGTGTCCTCACCAACAATAATCTTGTTATGATGCTCCTTCTCCACCCATTCGCCACTTTGGTTTTGCTCCAGATATTTATAGGTCCAACGAACTTCTCTAACCGCCGGTGTTCCCACTTCAATGCCTTCAACCGTTAACAGAATTTTCTGCGTGATGCCTGCCGGGTCCCTAACCAGAAAGACGTGCTCCCCGTTGGTGTTAATGTTGATAACTGTATCTTTATAGGACGCAACACCATTTTCATCCTTTACCTCGGTTACAAGTGCATGTTCATATCCACGATAAGAAACGGTAAGATCTGTCAGCTTTCTAAGAAGGTCCAACGGAACGCCGTCAGCATCACGGATTTGGTCAAAGGTTACATTCACGCTCAGCTTATCTTCTGCTAATGCTGCAGTTGCCTGGACCCGCGGCGGCGTGGAAACAATATTCGAAATGGTAATAACTTCATTTCCTTCGTTGCCATAGTCGTCAACAAAGAACATGGTAACCGTACCATTCTTTCTAAAGCGGACCGCTTTTGTGCCGGGGATATGTACGATATCGTTGGCAGTTAGGCTTCCGGTAGGCTCTACACCGGTGACTGTAATGGTTTTGATATCTTTGCTAAACTGGGTCAACTCCACATTCACGCTTTGTGCAGTAATGGTGGTTGGAAGCGTGCTGTAAGTCTTTGCGGTTGCCGTTGGCGCTACCTTGTTAATGTTTGAAACGGTGATTGGAGTCGTCCAACGGTTGCCGGCATAGTCATAAGCTGTCACATAATAAATGCCTGAGCTGTCAAGCTCAACGACATATTCATTTTCAAGCGGCGCACCCTTGAATGGATACACCACATCGCCCTTCTTCACTTCCGCAAATGCTATTTCACCTGAATCATCCGATAAAGTGATGGTTGCAAAGATGTTTTGGTTTGTCCTGGACGTATTCGATAACACATAGGAGGTTTGACCGGCTGTGTTGTCAAATTGATCATAGCGAACCGTATGAGAGCCTGTGTTTCCAGCAGCATCCTTGAACTCAAATGTGAAGGTGTTAACCTCTGGCGTTAGAGTCCTTGAGAGTGCCGCGTTGTTGTTTGTCATAGAAAGGATTTTTTCGCCGCCGATAAACTTGAGCGTTGCCATAACCCTTCTATAGGCCTTTCCTTCTTTGATTGGAACCCAATCTCCCAGATAGTTTTCATAGGAGTATTCAACCGTGTAGTGTTTGTCCTGCTCGATTGGCGTTTTATCAATGTTGGACACGGTGACGGGTTCAACGGTTACCATTCCTGCTTTGTTGGTCACCTTAAAATATACCGTCCCATTGTCCTCAAAGGTTTCGGTGTGCGAAACGATAGAGTCAACCGGGCTAAAGCTGATGCCGTCATATGAACGTTCAAGCTTTAAAATCCCGCTTTCCGGGTCAGATATAGATAGTTTTACGTTTACCTTTTGGTTGGTAAACTCTGTGGTCGAATAAACCGCCTTTACAACAGGAGCCGTTTCGTCAACCACTGTAATGGCCGCATACTCCCCTTCCATCCGGTCGGCTTCCAACCCTTCTGTCGTGTATGCCTCGAAATAAACGGATTTTGTGACTGTGCCATCTCTTAGCGCGTTAAAAACAAGCTTTGAATAAGCTGTTCTTCCTTCTACCTCTGTAAATGAAGGCTCAAGAACACTTAGCTCCGGATGCAGCTCTAATCCGGAATACTCTGCATGTTCAATGAAGAAATATTGACCCGAATACGCTGGATTGGGAACGAGAACATAATAAAGCTTGTCGTCCTGGTTATAGGATATAAACCTTCCGTTTTCTATGGTTTGACCATTTTTCTCTACATAACCCGTAATGTCAAAGCCTGTAACAAACTCAACGTCAGGTGTGAATTCTACAACATTATCCCTTCCCACCTCGTCCTGAACATAGAGGCTGACTGGATGATTGTTTTGAACAACAACATCATAGTCCATTCCATAGTCAGCGGATGTTGTTAACAGTCCGGTATGAAGAAGGTTGGACCTTGCCAGATCACCCACAACATCGCCCTCTACAGGTGCGTTAGGCATTACGGTTACGGGTACATTAAATGAAACGGTAACCGTTGAGGTGGTTTTGGTTGTTGCAGGGTTTGCGCTAACACCTACAATGGATGCTTGGGCGTCAACCAGGTCCAGTTTGGAGTCAAAGAAAACTTTTTCAGTCACATTTCCTGATGTGTCGACGGCTTTGATCCCAATTGCATAAGTGCCGCTAAGCCCTTTCAGGTTAATGGTATAGGATTTCTGCTTGTTTCCTTCGCCATCAGCGGTCACCGGACTGCTCTGTAGCTCCACAGATGGACTTGACTGAAACAACGCATAGTCAGCCTCTGTCAGAATATGGTCTTCTGTCGGGTCTTTAATCAATGCGAATGAAACGGTAGTATCACTCTTGTCTGAAACATCAACTGTAATAGCGCCATCTTGTCGTGCTCCTTTTGTCACGATTTCACTTGACGCAAGCGCAGATGGAGCTGTTTTGTCAATATTCGAAACGGAGATAGGAACTAGTACGCTATTTCCAAGCTCATCAGACAGGGTCAGGTTTGTTGTTATATTTTCGGCAACCGTAACTGTGAATGCACCATTTGTATAGGGAGAAACCGTGATTTTGCCTGCATCCTCCGGCGCGACTGTCAGCTTGCTCATTCCCGTGCCGGCATCATATGCTGCTATTCTGGCTGTCACGGATGCGTTTGTTGGCTGAATGGTGCTATAGTCCGGCAATTCAAAGGTTGGTGCTTGGCTATCATAAAGAATGGTGACCGGTCTTGCTTCTGTTAGAAACTCAGGTCTTTCGTCAGCAGGATGATTGATGAGTCCAAACTGAAGATAGATGGTGTTGACACCCTCTTGAAGCGGCACAGGTGTGTCGAGTGTAAAAATATAATATCCGCCAAAGTTGTTGCCAGCTGTAAATGTAGGCACTAAAACGCCGTTATCTGTTGGCAAACCGTCCGTTGTTGCATAATAGACCGGGTTTTGATATTTCTTCGTGCTATCAAGAGTCCATGCTTTATGGGGTTCACTCAAAACAGCATAGACCTTATATGTTCCATCCGTTGTTGCACCCATTCCGTTTAAAGCCTTGGGTTGGGAATGTCTTAATGTATCAATGATCGCGGGTCCGGACCTCATGCCAAAGTATGGGGAAACCTTTTTGCTTTCTCTGCCATGCGGGTCTTGTGCAACAACAACAATACTGTACGCACCTGACGGGAGCCCTGTCATGGTCAAGGTTTGATTAACCTCTGCTATATTTTCACTGTTTGCTGTCAGTGTCAGCGGATAGTTTGGCATATCCTCAATTCTAATATCTGTGTCTGGCCTGGATAAATAGTAATAGGCACTTGCAATTCCGCTGTCATCTGCCACCTTCACGTTAAACTGGTGGGATGATTGAAAAAGATCATGCTGACTTCCGATGGTATAGCTGATTTCCGGGTATTCATTGTCAAAATAGTATACCCGTGAAAAATCGGCAGTGTTGCCGGATTGTTTATCTGTAACCGTATATTCAAGTATGTATCTTTCGTGCATCGTGATTAATCTTCCATTTGAAGCATTACGTTGTGAGGCAGCACCCACATCTTGTCCATTATAAACTCTTACGTTTTGTGTAAAGGTGGGCGACCAGGTATTGCTGGGATGTGCAATCCATCTATAACTTGTTTCAAAATTTGGATCGCTTGTGTCGAAACGGATGTTAAACTGTGGCTTTGGTAGGCTGGAATCCTCCGTAATCAGGGTGTCGGCAACATCACCGTTAAAAATCTGCACAGGTCTTTTAAAGTATCTTGACGCTTGCTCGTTTCTTGAGTCATTTCCAAGTGAGTCTACGGTGAAATAATAGAGCGAACCGTCAAAATTCTCACCTTTTGGAATGGACAGCAGAGCCGTTGCGCTATCGCCTTCTGAATCTACAAATGCCCACAGCCCTTGAGTGGAAGCTATTTCTTCGGATACAGGCTGAATTTGATCGATTGGAGTGTCAGTTGGCGCCGCAGTCCCGTTGATAAAGGTATAATACGTCCTTGACCAGCCGTTATTGCTTTGTTGAAGGTCATTCATTTCGAACCGGTAGTCATTTCGTTTACGAAGCTGTGCATCCTGCGGATGGACCGTTTCTTGAATGGTCACTCGCGGAGCCAGGTTATCGATTTTGATATGTTCAATCTCTGCGTATCCGGCATCTCCGCCCAGCGGATTGTCAGCTTTATCCCATCCATAAAGCCGAAGCTTGAATTCGCCTTCTGTTGGGTCGATGGGACTGAGTTTGATGCTAACTCCATTTAATACTTGCGTGTTAATAGGTGCGGTAACCGTTGTTTTGATTCCTGTACCATCAAAGTTTTTTATTCTTGTTTTTGCCGGTTCATAGGAATCATTGCTTTTCTTGTACAGCTCATATTTAAAATAGTTTTGATTCGAGGTGTTGTGGGCGACATTTCCCTCTGGATAGAGTGTTTCGCTTGAAACCATATAAAACTCATGCAGCTTCTTGATGTTGTTTTGAATGGAATTCGGCCCCACAAGGTCATTTCCATTGCCGTCGGTCACTCTTATGGTTGGGGTTTTGGTGTCCACCTTGTGAGTTGAAAAATAAAAGCTTTGGGAGGTTGCGGATTCTGGCGTTGGATTCTCCAATTGATAGGCCTGAGCCCGCCCATTTTTCATTAGATGGGTAGACACGTTGTTTAGCTGAAGCCTTAAACCCTCGCTATCCACTGCGCTAACATCCAGCGGCACTTTCCCCGTAAACTGAAGCTTGCCGTTTGGTTTTCCGTCATTGCCCTGCAGTTTTGTCATCGTAAGGTTAGCAAGCGGTGTTTCCGTACTGTTTCCAAGATACAGCACAGGTGTTGCTTGGAGGTTTGTGATGAGCTCCGTTTTCACTTCTTGCGTCATGGTTTTTTTATGAATAGAAACCGCTTCGACTGTGATCGTAACATCTGTAAATTTACGGTTTAGATATCGATTGTCCTGGCTCGGCGAATAGGTAATCGTTTGGTTGATATCGGGGTTGTCGAGGTTATATATACTGCGATAAAACGTATACGTAACATCCTTATAATAGTAATCCTGGTTCCCTATCTTTGTTGTTAAATAGGTTTTAACCTCGGGATTCCCTGAAACGGTGTGGGCAAAGGTCCCCCCAAGGCTCTCAGCGTTGGTAGACTGGGCAAGCAGCGCCACCCTATAGGTTAGCGAAATCTCTGCTTTGTTCTGTGCAACCATTGCATCGTGAAGCTTCTTGCGGTCAATATCCAACTGGAACGTTTTTGTTTTTGTTGGCTCCTGGAAGGTTAGCCAATCCCTGCCTACAGCATCATCTGAAACGGTATAGCTGAAAACAGGGGCATCCTCATATTGCATAATGTCATAGTGACCATATTGATCCCTGACATATTTGTTCCATTGTGCGCTTTCAGAGCCTGACGAATTGGCATCCAGATAGAACTCTCCCCCAAGCGTATCCACATAACCCATATCTGTGAATTTTCTTTTGGTTACGTCCGAAATATCACGGTAAAGTCTGCCGCGGTCTTTTGTCCATGTGTCTAGCCGAATGGTCTTCGCCTGTGTCGGATTTGTATTCCCCTCCAGATAAGGAAGCCACAGAACCACAGACTCTCCGTACCAGTCGTCACTGCCCACCAGCCAAAAAACCAATTCATTCATTCTCCAGGGTGGTATATTTTGCATTTTAAATGTACGTTGTGATTCAGACCAAGCCCCAGCGCCGCCAAGGTTTGCTACATGATCAGAGTTTGTTCCCGGTTCATAGGTGCTTACGCCCATGTAAATATCATCGCCCGTTCCGCCGTCGCCGTTTCCTCCTGTTTTCACACCAAACACATACGTGTACTCTGTTGCCACATTCGCATAAGCAGGCGCTACTGATATTAGAAGCGAAAGGACTAGCATCAAGCTTACAATCTTCTTCATAAAAGCACCTCCTCGTATAATCATGCTCTAATTCTCGTTGAAGATAGTTGCTATATATTTAGAGCCAAGACCAATGGCTGTTAGCTCTTCTTTCATTTCATGTGTCTGCGCCATTTTTCTGTTAGGGACATATAGCGCCACGCCATTGCGGTTTTTATAACCTGCCGAATTTCTTACTTCGAATGCCAGCGCCTGGGCTGCAGCAGTGATTTCTGATGATTCGCCCATGATATCGATCAGATCATATTGATCAAATATCCCCTCGTTTTTACCTAATAGCTCGGAGTGGTTCGCAAGCTCTGTCAGTGGAGAAGCGAATGCTGCCTCTTCGATTGCCTGAACCAGTGATTCAGCCTGTGAAAGCTTCATCATGGACATGGTTGTTGGCATATTGGCTTCAATCCCCGAATGAAGGGTAAAGGAATCTAACATTAACCGCCCCACTCTTTCCGTGCTAATTCGTGGATTTCGCTCCATCGCACCGATCCAGGTCGTATAATACAACCCTGCTGCGGGGGTTGCATCTTCAGAAGCGATGAGATAGCTGCCATGGTTTCGAAGAGCATAAGCCGTTTCAACTGTGCCCATCAGACATGCATCAAAGACGATTAAGTCGAAGTACAACTCTGATTCATCGATTGCCTTGGAAAGCTCCGAAACCTTCATGGTTTTACGTTCGTTTAGCTCGTCTGCCCCAAATCCGCCCATCGTACCATACCCATGGTCCCATAAAATCAATATGTAACGTTCACTTGGTGCAGCGGTTTTGCCCCAAACCAGAAAATCTCTTAGTGTTGCAGGGTCTGATGCGGCGGTTTGGATGAAGCTTTTGCGCTTTTTAAGCTGGCCATCGCTAACCTCGAAGCGTTCTGCTGCTCCATTCGTCATATATGTATTGTGATAGTTGAGCGTTCCGCCTGTTTGAATCAGGATTTTCGTATTTTTGCTTGGCTGACCACGAAAAATTTCTTCCAAGTCAGCCGTTAGCCGGCCCTGCTGTGATTCAAGGTCAGAACCAACGGCATAGATTAAAACCGTCGATGACTCCACCTGTTTATCCTGCTCCCAAAGCGACCTCGCCTCGTTTAAGCCCTGTGTTGACAAAATACCTGCTTCACTATGGATTTGGCCTAAAGTTGCAAGCTGGTTTTTGGGTCTTGTGTTTAATACATAGCTGCTTATCTTTGCAAGCGTGCCCCGGTTGAATTCGGCTTCTTGTGTAAGGTCTATTCCTAAAACCGTTGAGGCGAAGGACACCGCGGTTTCATAGGTAAAATCGCCCTTGGTGTCTGAATATCCCAAAACCCGTAAAACCATTGCACAATATTGGCTTAGGGAGGTTGGCCGGTTCCCACCAAAGCTATCTTCATTTATTCCGTTCACTACACCCATTGTATAGGCATACGACACATAGGAACTTTCCCAACCCGTATCAGTGAAGGGATTATTGTAGGCGCTTTTCAGGCTCTCTTCTTCCTTCCCCCACAGACGAAGCATCATTACAAGGGATTCTGCCCGGGTAGGCACCCTGGATAGCTCATATCCATTCTCCGTTCCACTGAACAATCCCAAGTGGTTAAGCGCTTCTGCATAGCTTGAGCCTTGTGCCGCTGCTAATGGAGCTGCTGCAAAAAGAAAGATTAAAAAAAGGATTAAACTTCGGACATTTTTCATCAAAATTCCGACCTTTCAGCTAAATTTCTCCTATCATACTACTCTATCATGTCGGATTAACCCCTGTGAGAAAGTTAAAGAAATCTTTAAGTTCACACGTGCAGCCAAATTCTGGGGGATAGATGCGGGAATGCCGTTCTTATTCAACGCAAATAGGAGCCGTGCTTCGTGTAGCTCGAAGCACGGCTCCATTCATACCAATCATTTGGAAGCAGCCGGAATGGCAATGTTAATCCCAACGGTTGCCGCCATTTGGGCTATGGCCTTCGGATCCGAATGTTTAACATTCACGTCAACACGGGGGGTGTAGGAAGCCTCCAGCTGCTCCGCTTCTTCATGGGTCAGCTTAATCGAAAGGGCTGCAACCGCATCATCGATATGGCTGGTTTTGAGCGCTCCAATGATAGGCGCGGCCACAACCGGATTGCGGTACAGCCAGGCAAGGGAGATCTGTGCACGGCTTACCCCGCGTTCCTCTGCGACCTTGCCAACCGCCTCCACGATCTTCTGATCGGCTGCCGCCGTTGCCTCAAAGTACTTGTCGGCACCGGCTTCGGACTCGGAGCGGGCTGTGGTCTCCCCCCAGGCACGAGCCAGACGCCCGCGGAATAGCGGACTGTAGATGATGGTCTGAACACCCTCATCCGCACATAGAGGCATCATCTCATTTTCTTCCTCGCGGGCAAGCAGATTGTAGTTATGCTGCATGGTGATAAAGCGTGTCCAGCCGTTCATTTTCTGAAGGTGAAGCGCTTTGGCAAACTGCCAGGCCCTCATGGTGGAAGCGCCCAAATAGCGCACCTTTCCCATTTTGACGATATCATGGAGTGCTTCCAGAGTCTCCTCCCACGGCGTAAACGGATCAGCGCGGTGAATCTGGTAAAGGTCGATATAATCCGTGCCAAGACGTCTCAGGCTGTTGTCGACCTCGGTGAAAATCGCCTTGCGCGAAAGACCGAATGCGTTCGGGCCCGGCCGTGTGGGGGCGCCAAGCTTTGTGGCGATGACGATGCTCTCGCGTTTCGCGAACTCCTTGAGCAGCCTCCCGATGTTTTCCTCGCTTGTCCCCTGCGAATACAGATTCGCGGTGTCGAAGAAGTTAATGCCCGCCTCAATGGCATGTTTGACGACGGGGCGGCTCCCTTCCTCGCCTAGCGCCCAAGTGGGGTGGCCTAATGATGGATCTCCAAACCCCATACAGCCGATACAAACCGGTGAGACCTCAAGGCCGGAGCTTCCAAGCTTCATATACTGCATAGCTACCTCCTGCAGAATGTTATATTGGCTTCAATGCTTCGTCGCAACAACATTCATTGAAGTTAGGTTTATTCTAGCTCGAATGCCCAAACAGCCGTTACCATGATTCAATCAATAACTTGCCTAATCCTATCATGCAAAAAGAGTGCAATCGGCTGTATGCCAATCACACTCCTTCATATTCCACTCGGTGCTCATCATGCCCTTTCAGCCGTTTCATATCTTTTCTGGGCGGAAGCCCAAACAATCGGGAGTACTCCCGGGTGAATTGTGTCACACTCTCATAACCCACCCGCAGCGCAATCTCTGCCACGTCTGCAGCCTCTAGTACTAACTGGCGCCGGGCTTCCTGAAGCTGCAGCTGCTTCTGAAATTGGATCGGGCTCATGGCCGTTATTTCTTTAAAATGTCTATGAAAGGTCGGAGTACTCATCCTGGCGATATCCGCCAGCTCCTCCACCCGAAAAGGTTCTTGAAAATGATCCACAAGATGTTGGATTGCATGCTGGATATGCATAGTTGGACTCTCATCCATTACAATTTGTCTGAGTGTGTCCCCATGCTCTCCATGCAAGACCCTGTATAAAATCTCTTTGGTAAAAAGCGGGGCAAGCACAGGGATATCGGCGGGCTTATCAAGTAGACGAACGAGTCTTACGATCGCATCCAGCATCGGTACATCTAATTGGGCAACATTCAAACCGCGTTTTGATTTTCCCCTGGCGTTCACCTTGAGCTCGTTTTCACTTATTAGCTCCAAAATCTGGCTATGCGTAAACTCCACTTGGCATGTCAGGTTGGGGACTTCCGCCGATGTCTCAAGCACCTCGGCAATGATCGGCAAATCCATAGAAGCAACAAGGTAATGCGGCGGGCCATACCGGAAGCGCTCTTCACCGAATATGACATCCTTCGTTCCTTGAACGACAAAATAGATGGAGGGTTTGTTGATTCTGTAGGGTGCACCTGTTCCTGTGAAATGGTGAGGGGTAGAATAACGGGAAAAATGAAGGGATGGAATCCCAGTAGACTGAGGACCATCCCTATTGGTATGACGATGAACGAGCCCCGCAAGCTCTTTATGCAAAGAATCCACTTGATTAAACATAAGCTCCGCCTCCACAAAACGTCCCCTTACTCCCTCGTGCTTTCGATTCGTCTCAGGTTCTGCGTGTCCCGGGCCGGAGGTGAACCGAAGAAGCGGGAGTACTCCCGATTGAACTGTGAGGGGCTTTGATAACCAACATGATAGGCGGCGCTTGCTACGGGATAACCCTCAAAGGCAATGAGGTTCCTGGCCTCCAAAAGCCTTAATTGCTTTTGAAATTGAATCGGACTTAAACCTGTTGCCCTTTTGAACTGACGGTGAAAGGTATTGATCGCCATACCGGTTTTTGCTGCCAGCTCACCAATGTCTATTGCACTCATAAAATTACCGCGAAGCCATTTTACAACCTGGTACATGCTTGAACCATTACTCTCCCGCAGACCAAATTGCCTCAGATACCATCCTTGTGGTCCCATCAGAACACGGTATAGAATTTCGCGCTCATAAGCTGGCGCAAGCGCTGGAATATCTCTTGATGTCTTCGATAACCGCAATAAGCGCAGCCATGCCTCCATAAGCTCCATATCCATGGCACAGGCTGCGAAATGCCCGGAGGCAGTCGGCAGCTGGTTCTCAGGGAGATCTCTTAATAAACTCTGGAGAACATTCTGATTCAACCTGAGACCAAGTGACATATAAGGACGGCCATAACGGTCCGGATGTACACTCGCCGTTGCAGGAACATGCATCGGCAGCACGTAATACGATGGCCCTTCCAGGTCAGTGCTGCGCTCCCCGATGGAGAGAATCTTGGTTCCTTGAACCGTGAAGCCAATCATCGGTTCGTAGAGGGCTGCGAGCTGATGAGCGGGGATGTCTCCCTTAATCATACTTAGCCCCGGTACTCCGGTCTCAAGCTGCCTGGTGCCTGCGTCTTTCATCAGATCAATGATTTCATCCAGGATATTATTCATGTCTGTAGTTTATCATACGGCTTCTTATCCCTCAACAGAGTGCTTTTAGGCAATGGAAAGGCATTTTCAGGTCTATTTTATTGCCACAGCCGCGGCTAAAATAAAAGTCAGATCGAACACAAATGAAGGAGGATCTTATGAAAATTGCGATTGTAACAGGTGGAAGTAATGGCATTGGAAAAGCGACGGCACTGGAGCTGGGCAAACGCGGAATTAGCGTCATTCTCACCTACCATACCTACCAGGACCGGGCAGAAGAGGTCGTAAAGGAAATAGAGAAAAATACAGGTGTCCGGGCACTTGCACTGAAGCTGGATCTGACTCAAAAATCTGCTTTCGAGGGTTTTATTCGGGAAGTGATAAAGGGCCTCCACGACATTTGGAACCGAAGCACGTTTGATTACTTGGTTAATAATGGCGGTGTCGGTGGGCCCATGATGCTCGCGGAGATGAGCGAGGAATACTTCGACAAGATTCTTAATACCAACTTCAAAGGACCGGTTTTTCTAACCCAACAGCTTGTCGGATTCATGGAGGATGCCGGAGCAATTGTCAATACCACCAGCTCATCCAAAAACCAGTCCTTTCCGGGCTACTCCGTCTACGGCTCGTTAAAAGCAGCATTCTCAACCTGGACCCGCTACATTGCCAAGGAGCTTGCCCCCCGCCACATTCGGGTAAATGCCGTTTCGCCCGGTCCTACCCACAGCAATTTTGGCGACGGCGTATTCGATAAACATCCTGAATTCATTCAGCCGCTGGCTGAGCAATCTGTATTTGGCCGAATCGGCCAACCCGAGGATCTGGCGAAGGTCATTGTGAGTTTATTGTCCGATGACTTCGGCTGGGTTACCGCTCAGGACATTGAAGTGTCTGGTGGACATTTGCTGTAAGATCAAATGCAGAGACACCTGGCTCTATCCACACTGGCTACGGGTTCACGTTCAAATTCGCGGTATTGGGCCAGCCATTAGCGAAGCGTCCCTCAACCGCATTCCTCCCGCGGCCGCTACACCTGCGAGAGCACATGCAGACCGTTGGCGAACGCCAGCTTGATCGTGCTCTCGTGGTGATACGCCGAATAGTCCCATGTCTCCCCCTCGCTCAGCCGTTTGAAGGTCTGATGGATGTTGCGGCGCCAAGGCGAAGGACGGCTGCTCACATAGTGTGCAAAGAAACGCTGCGCCTGATCCGCCGTTCCGCAAGCGAGCAGAAAAGCCAAAGGTGTCGGTTCGATGTCGCATACACCGACAAAACCCGCACCCTCATTAGCCAACTGCTCAAGGACGCGGGGGCGGTCCGCGAACAGCTCGAACAAGGGGAAAACCCGCTCCTGGAGCAGCTGATCGATCTGCTGGAGCGATTCCTCCAGGTGTGAACCCGCCAACTGCCAGACGATACTGCCTGCTTTGCCCGGGCGACGCAGCGAGCCGTACAGCACCGTGTCCTCTCCTCTGCCGGTTCGTTCGGCAAGCCATTTTTTCACCGTTTTGCTGGTGATCCGAATGCTCACAGTCATCCGAACATCGAGGCGGGTATTATAGCGCTCCGGCACAAAGCTTAGCTCAAACACCATGTCCTTATCGGCCGCTGTTTGTTTCCAGGTCGTGCCCGCCTTGTTCGGCTTGAAGCCCTTCGGCTGGAGAATTTGCTGGCCGATGCGCTCACAGGCCTGAACCAGCTGTGTCTTCGGATCAAGCTGCCGGTTGGTCGGGACGGCTGACCACGCTTGCCACTGCGCGAACCGTTCATCAAGCACAGGCTTCAGGCGGTCGAAGTTGTCCCACGTATTCTCGACGTGATACATACTGGGATATTCCGTCCCACGCTCATCCGCATAACGGTTAAACACCTCGCAGTAATCGGTCAGATAGCTGCCATATTGAGCAGCGAAAGCCGAGTCCGCATCATAATAATCAATCACAAAGGCATTGCCCTGCTCATTCAGGTCCTCCTCCCAAAACTTGCCGTCGCAAGCCTCCATAAGGAAGTCCAGCCCCGTAATCAGCCGCTGATTCAGCCGCTTCAGCAATGCCGCCGATTCCTCGCGATGATCCTCTCCTGCCATTCCGCGTCCGAACGCCCAGGCCAGAAACATGCCGATGTGGTTCCCGCCGTTCTCCTCCGGCAGATCGGCAGGGTAGTCGCCGCCAGAATGCCAATCCATACGATCATAGGCCATGAATAATCCCTCTCCTCTTGCCGGATCTCACACTCTTCCCCGCTAATTTCCGGTCTGCGTCATCTCCTGGACCTTTTATCCAAGTCCGCAACCGACGAGCTAAGCGCGAGCTGTTTTGCCCATTTCACATTAAAAATGAGTGTGATGGGAGCCAGCATCCCCGCCAGCAAATTGGCAATCCAAAACACCATGAAGTAGAGGGGATAAGCTGTAAAGTATTCCACTACCGCCTGACCATAATTATGGCTCGCATAATAATGTTCATTGTGGGACAGCATCATAAAAAAATCATAGATGCCCATTGCATAAATGAAGCCTCAACCAATATAACCAGCCATACATGCCAAGGCCTTTGTTTCATGGTATACCCCGCTAATGTTTAACTTGCTACAACTAATTATGTCACAATTTTACTATTATGAATAGGCGAATGAATGCGGAGCCTGCAGCCAAACGGACGTACCCCGACATACCCTCGCTAGCCTGCGCACGACGGCGCTTTGATGACCCCGCGGTTTCCTAACGGAACACTCCGACCCTTAGAGCCATGGTAGTGGGGCAAAAACAGACGTTCCTTCATATTGAATGCCAATGTCCTTCTGAAGGATAAGAACGCCACGATTCAATTTCTTCATTAAGAACTGGTCATTCAGCACGTTCTTAATTCTATTTATATCCTCATTTGAAACAATGCTGAATGGCTCTGACGATGGCAGCTCACCGTCCAGGACGTTCTTATAACTTGTCGGAGCCCCTAATTCATGATAAGTCTGAATGGTGTTTACTTCGAAAGAGTCCCATATCTTTTCTGAAATATGAAGTAAAGGCTCTAGCTTCGTACATCCAATATAAACGAAGATATCTGAACAAATCTGACTCAAGAAGAATTTGTTTATAATCATGCTTAACATGCTGGTCAAATCCCAGCTCGAATTTCTTCGCAAGCTTGGAAGCATTCCACCTTATAATTTCATCTAATGTGTTTGTCTCAGACATCCAATAACCCGATTTATAGGGGAATTGGCTAAAGATTATGTTGTAAATCTCACTCACGAAACTTTCATTGTACGTTGAGAACGGAAAAGAATATTGTATTGTAAAATATGCTGGCATCTAAGCAACTCCCATTTGTTCAATGATTCTGACAGGGCAACGCAAGATCCAAATTCGCCTATTGGACCGGAATATACAGATCGATTTGCGTATCCGGATGGTCATACCCCAGGTAACGGTGGTCGTACAGTTCAAAATCCTCCCGATCGTCCATCTTCTCTGAAGTATTAAGTAGCCAGGTCCCCCAAATATAATGAAAGGTTTGCGGGAGTTTGCGCAAGGAGCCGGTGTGGGTGAAGACGGCGTACCGTCCGCCGGGTATTACTTTTCGCACAAAATCTGCGGGCAATCCCTCGAACGAATCGACCTCAATCCCGGCAACCTCTGTAAACGACACCTCATCGCTCATTGTGTACACACTGTTATCCTGACAGGCCTCGCAAATGCCGATTGCACGTCCGTTAAGCGAGCGGTGGGGGATTCTTGCGGCACACTTGTTGAATTCCTGCCACAGCTCGGCCAGTTTATTGTCTCTGAGCGTGGTTGTCCCGCGTATGCCCGCTACCCTTGTTTCGGATAGCTCCACAAGGGTCGGATGAACAGTAACGTTGCTGACCAGATGCTCCAACAGATGGGCATGCAGCCCGCTTTTGGAAGAAATGAACGTATCCAGCCGGTTACGGCGGTATTCCTGCGGACTGGTCTTATAGACAAATTTAAACGCCCGGCTAAATGACTCCGCGGAATGAAAGCCGTTGTCGAGGGCAATATCGATAATTTTGTTGTTGGTGTAAAGCAGCGCTTTCGCAGCGTTGGCGAGCCGCCGCTTCTTGATGTAGCTGCCGATGCTCTCCCCCAGAACGGCGGTCCATTGGCGGTTTAAATGGTAGTAGGAATACCCGGCGGCCCGGGCAACCTCTTCGACTGTAATCGCTTCGCCCAGCCTGTCCTCGATATATAGGATGGCCTGTTCCAGTGCTGACCGGTAATCCAATGCGCTTCCTCCCTCCCGGCGGATCAGCTAAGCCAAGGGCCGATACTCGAAAATTGTTTTGTCGGCTCGCTCCATGCATATCTGTACAGGGATTGCCGTGTCAGCTAATGCCTGCTTTAGATCATAGGTCCGCCAGCCATTCTCGGAGCGGCCTCCCCAGCATAGCTCGATTATACCGTCTGCGGGAGAGAAGATCATGCTCTTGGTTGTACCGAAGTAATCCTCATAATAATGACAGTTCAGTCCGTTCGGGTAGGGGGACAGCAGCAAGCTCTTAAGTCCTTCCGTTGTTATGGCGGAGGCTCCCTCCAGTTGTGCGGCAATCCATTCACCCCGCCGCCAAGAGTGGACAGCCGCCTGGGGTTCATAAGGGATCAAGGCAGGAAGCACCGGATGATTGGTGGCCCAGAGGAACTGCTCCGGCGTAGTTGGATCGATCTGCTTGGTTGCTTTTTGGCCATCCAACGTTGCAAACAAGGCAGCGTTCCCGTGTCTATCAAGCAGCATGAAGTTGACATTGCTGGCGATGGGCATCTCCTGCAAGTAGCGCAGCGATTCACCGACATCCTGGCAATTCTCCAGAACTGCGCGGATGGCTGCCCAAAAATGCAAGCCTTTTAGTTGAGGGGCGCGCATAAAGGGCAAAGCCCCGACCGGAAACCCGCAAGCGCTCATGGTCACCGCAAGTCCATGCTCATTAAAGCCGTCATCTCTCCCAAAGCTCATCGTGCTTGTGCCCATGTGTGTGTATTTGCCTGTGACAGAGGTTCTGGCCAACACAAAATCCTCCATCTGATGATGAAACTCATAGTTGCGGGCCAAGAGCGGCTTGTTCAGCGCCGTCATGGCCGGCAGCAGGGCGATCTGGCTGCAGCGCGGCCGCAGATAGGTCATGGCGTAATACGCGATTTGCCCGGCAGGGACCTGCAGGGCGTCAGCAAAGCCGGCGATCTCCTCGGAAATGCCGGGACACCACTCATCGAACAGCAGGACCGCCTCTTGGTATTCATTTGGGCCAAATCCCTCGAGTGTACGGGTGTAAGCGAGCTTGAGCTCCGTGCTTTCGGAAATGATGCTGCCCAGCTTATAGCCAATTGCGTAGCTTGTTCCTGTTAATTCCAAGGTGTAAGCGGATAGAGTGTACATGGGCTTGCCTCCTTTTTTCTCTATTCTACGAGGGAGAAGGAGGCCGTGCATGATATTTTGTGCGGTTTGCAGGAGAAGGGAATACATGCGCAGTCCAGCAGGGCTCCCGATAATTGGGAGCTTATTCAAGGAGCATATATGGAAAATAATCTATAGCTGTGCTATACAAAAAAATCGATATCACCTTGGTATTGGTTTGCCCGTTCCAGCAGCGGCCCCTTCGCCCCCATAACAAATGCGAAGCAGCTTCCCCGAATGGACAGCAGCTTGGAGCCCGGGCCAATTCCAAGAATCCGCAGCATCTCTTCAGTGAGCGATAAGGTCCGATCCTCGGAGATGGTGAGCCAACAATACTTTCGTCCCTTGTAGCTTACAAAAACACCTTCGGGACGTTCATAACAGTCCAAATCCGGATTGTCCGGAAGTACACCCATCGGAGATTCCTGAAGCAATCCGCGGCGTGTCACACAGAAGCCCCCGGTCTTGGCACTGCCTGTAAAAAGGATCACCTTACCTTCCGAAGTGATATGATATTCGTCCGAAGCCATATCAGGAAGCCTGACCTGGCCATTACTTCGCACTACCGACCATCCGAAAACAAATTTGCCGCCTTTAGTAATTTGGGGTATAACCAACACCTCCATATAAGAAGAAAAAATCACCTGCACATCCATATTCCACATATTATGCACATATCCTTCCTGCATATCTGTTTTACTCGTCTGTCCAGTAATATAATAAATAGTAGAAATATCTATACGATTCGGTATCGGAGGCGTGTTAGATGAACTTTGTAAACCCACCAGCAGAATCACCTCAGTATGTGACTCATAAAACCTTTTACAGCCAGGTGTTACATCACGAAATCGGCTATAACATCTATCTTCCGCCTGAGTACGCAGACTGCGGCGAAGCCTATCCGGTTGCGTACCATATCCACGGTTGGACGGGCAACGAATCCTCCGAGATCTGGCCGCTGGAGGAGGTCTACACAAACAGACGGGCCATTACTGTTTTTCTCAACGCCATTTCATTGGAAGAAAATTATTTCGATGCCTTATTGCAGATTGAATCCATCCTTATTACGGAACTGATTCCCCATATCGACGGCCAGTACAGAACAGACACAACCCGTGAGAACAGAATGCTGTCCGGGTTTTCGATGGGCGGCAACATGGCGTTTTATTATGCCGCTAAGCACCCCGAGCTGTTTGGTGCTGTAACCCCTTACGCCGGAACCTATCACCATCTCTATCTCAAGGAATACCGGACTGTGGGGGTAGCACCGGAAAAAGTCACCGAGGTATACGAAGAGATGATGAGAGAGGAATGGTATTTGGAGGAAAACAATATTTTATGCCTGGTACGGCAAAATGCGGAGCAAATCCGCGGCAAGCTAAACATTGATATTCATATCGGCACAGCTGACATATTATTTTGCGATAATGAAATATTACATTTATATATGGATTCGTTGAATATCCCGCATGCGTACAGGAAATTCGAGGGGATTGGCCACGACCTGGGGAAAATAGTATAGCACTGACTAATAAGCTTAAGAGGCATATCATTTGATATGCCCCTTTGTCCATCTTATTGCATCTATTTGAACTGGAACCACGTTAAATTTGCAACTGTGGTTGAATCGGACTTCACAAAAGTAACATATACAGTATGGGTTCCTACAGCTGTCCCGGCATTAAGCGGGATATTCTTGAGTGACCATGTTTGCCATCCGCCGGTGCTTTCTGCCGTCCAATAACCCAGCATCGTGCCTGTAGGGCTGTCCAAGTGGAATTCTATCCTTCCGCCGGAATTAGCGGATGCAACCTTCAAATCAATACTTGTTTTAGCTGTACTGCCAAGGTCTACATTCTTGAATGCGATATAGTCGCCATTACTCCCTCCGCCAACATCCAGCCCGCCATCCGTGCATGCCTCATAGGAAATCACACCTGCGCTCAGGTTATAGCCCTCCGCTTCAAATTTCAAGGTGTTGAATTTGGGAGCTGCAGCATAGCTGTTCGTATCTGTGATTTGTAATTCTGCCAATGTCGTTGCCGCAACTCCACCGACACGAACATTGTTTATGGTAACGCCGGAGACAGTAGAGGTGTCACTCCACCCCTTCATTATGGAAACCTCACCCAAAGCGCGTAAATTGATATTATTATAGACCACATTTTTGATCGGACCGGTTTTTGCAGACAGATCAAACCATCTGGAGTGAACACCGGATCTTGGCCAGAAGCCTTCTACATCGATATTGTCAAATATGATGTTTTGTGCGGCTGGAGTTCCATAAAGATGGCCTACCGCTAACGCGCGCCAGCACCTGTATACATAAGAGTTTTTGACAACAATGCCATCCTGAAGCTGTTTCACTCCATCTCCAACCTTGAATGCCCCACATCTGCTCCAAGCCAAAGCATCATCCACAACCACATTGGACTGGGTTTCAGGACTTCCAGGCCAGTTTGCAGCGATATCCGTCGTTGCGACATCCCAGGTTTTGAAGGAGTATGTGTCATCCTCCGATACGGCTACAGTGTGCTTGATGAGTACATTCTGGCTCTCTTGAATGTCGATTGCATCATTTTCATAATCAAGTTCATTGTTGTTGAAGTGCTTTGTATTCTGGAAGGTTACGTTATTGGATCTGGTAACGATTGTAGCCCAGCCACCACTGTCTCTTATGGTGATGCCGTCCACCGTGAAGTTGCTGCACTGCAAGGGGACAAGAATATTGTTCAAATAATTGTTTGTGTTTCTCATATAATGGCCGTTGCCGTCAATCGTCCCTCTGCCGTATATCTTGATATTGTTCGCATTGGTTTCGGTATAAATAAACCATGTTCCATCCTTATTCAGAGAATTCTTATGAAAATGGGTCGTGTAATCGTTGGGATTGCCTGAACCCCTTATAACAGAACCCCCCTGCAGATAAATCGAAACATTGCTTTTTAGAACAAGGTTTCCGCACTTATAAACTCCGGCTGGAACGTATACGATACCACCACCTGCTGCGTTAGCCGCATTGATGGCGTTTTGGATGGCAGTTGTAGCCATAGCGTTACCGGTACTGTCGGCACCGTATTGCGTTTTAACATTGTATATACCTGTACCGGATGAAGCCGGAACATTGGTTTCAAGAGCATCTGCCGCAATAACCAGATCCTTCAGGTTATTGATTTTGACGATCAGATATTGTGGTGATGAAAGTGTAAAGGTAAGTGTATTTCCGCTCTTTGTGGCAGTGATTCCCAAAGCCAGGGGAGAAATTCGATATGTATTGATTGGCTCGTTTGCTGTTATAGTGATGGTAGTCGTACCTGAAAAAGAGAAATTACAATAGTTATAGTTTACAAATACCTCCGAAGTGTCGATGACCGGTATATTCGTAGAGTCTGCTGTGACCGTGTATTGACTGGTCGTGGTATAGCTCGACGGTAATGGATAGCTTACAACTGTAGCCGCGCTTGCTGTCAAAGGAACAACAGTTAACAGACTGACGAGCATACACATCATTAAGCTTAATAATTTTAACTTTATTAACATAAATAAACACCTCTTTTATGGTTTTTTGGAAGAAAACACTCTTTCATCTTGCAAAACATCCCAAGTGAAGTGCACGGCTAACCTATGTTGCTTGTAGTGCAATGAATCCCTCCGCTGTAAACGATTTTATACAATCACCTCCTAAGTTTTACCACATAATATATGACACGGTTATCGCGGCATCTGTAACGGTAAGTTTTTCATATTTATTCTGTACTTTGACGTTATTTAGACACTTGCTTCCTCATTCCTTTCATCCACTTTATGAAGAAAATCTATATAAAAAAGAAAACGCCGACGAAAGGCGTTTTCTTATATGTTCAAGCTTAAAATATAGTATTATTGTTGTTCTTCCGATACATTCCCCAACAGGATCTTGATATAATCACGCTTAGCATACAAGACCCTTGATACAAATATCACATCGTGATCAACTCGATAAAAAATCAAATAGCTGGCGCAGGGTATAAACCGATAGTCTGTCCGCACATCCATTACTGAGGAAATGGGTGAGCCCATATGCGGAAAAGAAGGAAGATTTCTGATCTTGTTCGTAATTTGAGAAATCAGTTTAGCAGCTGCTTGCTCATTATCAAGCTCCTGCGAAATATATAGCTTTATTTCCTGCAGGTCGTTCAGGACTGATGGAGAAATATTCAGCTTAAGCATGATCAACTCCAAGCGCCTGCTCAACTTCCTCTATACTCATCCATCCCTTTTCTTTTCCAGTTTGCTCACCTTCAGCCAATTGGGACATCAATTTTAAGGATGCCTTCAACTTGTCATATTCCTTAATGTCCACCAAGACGTATCGCCCTCTGCCGTTTTTGGTCAAAAATACAGGTTCATTTTCGGCTATATCCCGCAGCACTTCATTATAATTCCTCAAATCTGAAACCGGCTTGATATTAGGCATGATCAACAGCTCCTTTCTTGCTGTTGTTATTATAACATAATTTATCGTAAGATATGCAGCGATCGGAGAGATCTCAGCTTATATTTAGAAAAACAGCTGTTTGCATATTCTTCATAGCATTCCTTGCTGTTGATTCTGGCAATACAGGCACTAAAGTTCGCTATCGTCTTTTTAGTCACGATTGAACCTGTAATACAAATCATCAACAAGGTTATAGGTGTTGCCCCAATCAAGATTGCTGCAATTGCAAAATAGCATGACACTGAACCTTTTTTCATAAAATCTCACATAAATACTCCTAAATCCGGCATCTCCACCGGTATGCCACAGGGTCTTTTGCCCGCATCGATCTTGGATCATCCAGCCATAGCTGTAACCGCCACAGCCATCAGACAGAGCTTCCCCGTTCGTACTGATGCCCTCTTCAAAAATCAGTTTTTGGACATCCTGACCTAACATTGTATTGTCATAGAGAATATCATCATATAGCTTCATATCCAAAAGTGAGGTGAATACATTGGCACAGCCTGTTGCAAATGTATCTACATAATAGCATTTCAAATCATTTTCGCATTGCTCATAGCCGTAGGCTCTGTTTGGAACAACAGGCTGTTTTTCGTCAAAAACCAAAGTATGCTTCATGCCTGCTGCACCAAAAACATTTTTTTTCATATAATCTGCAAAGCTCATGCCCGTGATTCTCTCAACAATGATCGCCAACAGTACATAATTGGAATTACAGTATTCCATTTTACTGCCCGGTTTAAAGCATAATTGCTGCTGGGCCTCAAGCAGACTCAACACCTCGGCATTTGTAGAATGCAGGGCATTGTTTCTTGCTTTTTGCCAAAGCAAGTCATTATAGTCCGCCAATCCGGAAGCATGATGCGCCAAATGATATAATGTGACCTCATGTGCGTAATGGGCCAACTCAGGTATATACTTCACCAACGGGTCCTGTTCACAAAGCTTTTTGTTTTCAATAAGCTGCAATATGGCGATACCTGTAAACTGCTTGGATACAGAACCAATGTTAAATACAGTACCCGACGTTATAGGAATGGTATGTTCACAGTTAGCAAGACCCATGTAATCTTCAAATACCACATGAGAGTTTTTGATTGCCATTGCGGCGATTCCAGCCGACTCCCTTGTGTAAATACCTCCATAATATCCTTCCAACTCCATTTCCACATTACCCCTTCTCTTCCATGCAATAAAATGTGTACTGCTGTTTTCTCATTTTAATCATGAGCAAAGTGACTAAGTCAGGCAAGGGCGATTTTCATTATAACCATTTTGCAGCTTTAGAATGATCCCTTCTCCTGAAATAAAAAAAGCAACCACATGTTGAAATGTGATTGCTTGTTATGGAAATGCATATTTCATACTTGCACCCACTATATACGAAACCAATACACTTCACCTTGCCTTAGAAATTCAAAACCCGCCTTTTCAACCAGTTTTTTTGAGGCTAGGTTGGACTCCACACAAGACCATTGGGGGGTTAATCCTCTGTCTACGCATGCATTTACAAACATTCGGGTGAGCATCAGCCCAAGACCCTTTTTTCGGTGCTCTGCTTCTGTTGCAATATCAATGGCAATGATATCATTAAATCTGGCGGTTCCCACAATAACAGCAACTATTTTATCAGCACATATTATACAAAAAGCTAAGCTTCTTTTGAAAAAGTGATCTATACGTTGCCAAGACCCCAGTATTCCATCAGTAAGATGCTCTCGATTTTCAACGTTTGTCTCACTGATTATATTCCAAAATTCAGGAGTCACTTCATGTATAGAATACTGCGCAGGCAAGTGTATAGGATCAGGAAATCCCCCCCGCTTTCTATAGTGAAACTCTTTTTCGCTTTGTATTTCTTCATCTGCAAATATCTTAAAGATAGGCTCTCTTACGTTCTCGCTTTCAATAGAAAATTCAAAGCAGTCTATTCCTTTTGATTTTAACAGCGGGAATAATTCATCATAGAGAAATGCTTGAGTCGCGCGGCAGGCATCATCAGATTGTATGCGTCCTAAAAAAGCAAAGCTTCCAACTGCATAGGAATTTGCACATGCAAGAGTAGGCCATGTGGCGTTATCCACCCACAATTCCCCCTTACATTCCCCAGCAACGATGCCGGAAAAGCTGGGACAGTGGGGTTCCGTAATTTCTCCAAGATTCACAGCTTTAGACAAAGCATTAACTTTAATCATTGTCTCTCCTTCACTACTGCATGTTGTGTCAGCAACACACAGCACTCCACATGCACCGTATGCGGGAACATGTCCACCGGCTGCGCCTCGACGGTGCGGTAGCCCGCATCCTCCAGGATGCGTAGATCCCGTGCCAGGGTGGCCGGGTTGCAGCTGACGTAGACGACGCGGAGGGGCTGCATTCTGGCGATGCAATCCAACAGGGCCGGATCGCAACCCTTGCGCGGCGGGTCGACGACGATGACGTCGGCGCGGATGCCGGCCTCGGTCCAGGCCGGGATGACGGCCTCGGCTGCGCCCACGGCAAATTCAGCCTTGTGCTCCAGGCCGTTCAGCTGCGCGTTGCGCCGCGCGTCCTCGATGGCCTCCGGCACGATCTCGACGCCGTAGACCCGCTCCGCATGCTGCGCAAGGAACAGCGAAATGGTGCCGATGCCGCAATAGGCATCAATGACGGTTTCGCCGCCGCTTAAAGCAGCGTACTCCAGCGCCTTGCCGTACAGGCGCTCGGTCTGCACCGGGTTCACCTGGTAGAAGGACCGGGCGGAGATGGCGAAGCGCACGTCCCCGATATAGTCATAGATATATTCCTCGCCCCACAGCACCTCTGTCCGCGGACCGAAGATGACGTTGGTTTGGGCGGTGTTGATATTCTGGCAGATGCTCTTGACCCCCGGCAGCTCCCGGCGGATCATCTCCACCAGCTCCCGGCGGCGGGTGAAATCGTCCCCGTTGGTGACCAGCACCACCATAATGTCTCCGGTGCGGAAGCCCACCTTCACCACCACATGGCGGATCACGCCCCGGCCTGTCTCTTCATCATACGCCCGGATGCCCAGCTCCCCGCAGAGGGACTTCACCAGACCTACCGCCTGGTCATTCCACTCATGCTGAATGAGGCATTCCTTCATGTCGATAATCCGGTGGCTGCCTTGGGCATAGAAGCCCCCAACCAGTCCGCCCTCTACTTGTCCAAAAGGCACCTGAGCCTTGTTCCGGTAACGCCAGGGATCCTCCATGCCGATGGTGGGATGGACCATAATCCCGGAGGAGCCCTGCTCTTCTTCGGAGGATGGCTCGTCCCCATTCCCAACCGCCGTTTCCCCGGCTCCCGCTACCTTCAGCTTGCCGATACGCTCCAGCGCGTCCACCACGATCTTCCGTTTCTGCAGCAGCTGGGCGTCATAGTCCATATGCTGAAGCTGGCAGCCGCCGCATTCCGCATACAGCGGGCACGGAGGCTCCTGCCGGTCGGTACTCTTGCTCATAACATGCAGCAGCTTGGCGTAGCCGAACTGCTTCTTCACATGCTCCACCCGGACACTAACCCGCTCACCCGGCAGTCCCCCATGTACAAAAAGGGTAAAGCCGTCCGCCGTCCGGCCTACCCCTTCTCCGTCATGTCCGATTCCGATAATCTCCGCGTCCACCACCTGGCCCACGGATACGGGAGCATCTACAGCCGCAGCCCGTGCCGCTCTGCCATCCTGCCTGCTGCCGGTCCTGCCGCCAGCCTGACTGTTGCCGCCGCGGCTGCCGGACGGTCTGCCGCCCACTTCTGGGCTGCGTTGCCGCCCGTTCTTGCCGTTCTTCTTCATGTAAAGCCTCCGTTGCGTTATTTGCCTTTATATTTGGAATTGCCGGTTTCGTCCACCAGTATCTTCAGATGGGAGGGCAGCACCGAGAAGGTTCCCGGCAGCGTACCGCCGAATTCCCCATCCAGATTCAGCTGGGTATAGTCCGGAGAGTTAATTTGGATATGCTTGGATTGGAAATGGATAATATGCGGATCGTTCAGATGCTCCCCGCGCAGAGCGAGGGTGACCACCCGGATCATTTCCACGAGATTGCATTTTTTGACCAGGATAATATCCATCAGCCCGTCATCAATAGCCGCATCGGGACACAGCTTCTCGAAGCCGGCCACCGAATTGGTATTGGAGATGAGGAACACCATCACTTCCTCATGCAGCTCCCGGTCATCCGATTTCAGGTAAATCTCAACAGGGCGGAGGCGTGGCAGCTTCTCCAGCCCTTTCATATAATAAGCCAGCTGGCCCAGCATGGTTTTCAGTCTGCTGGGAACCTCATAGGTCAGCTCCGTCAAGGAGCCGCCTCCGGCGATATTGATGAAGTAACGCTGATTGGCCTTGCCCAGATCGATCACCCTGTGATGCCCGTGGATAATGATATCGCAGGCTGCCTCCAGATTCTTCGGAATTGCCATGGCGCGGGCAAAGTCATTGGTGGTGCCCAGAGGCAGAAGGCCAAGCGGCGGCCGGTTCTCCCGTTCAGCCATCCCGTTGATGACCTCATAGAGGGTTCCGTCCCCACCGGCGGCAATAATGACATCAAATCCGCGTTCAACTGCTTCCGCCGCAGCCAAAGTCGCATCCCCTTCGCCGGTAGTGGCGTGGGTAGAGGTTTCCAAGCCCCCCCGCTCCAGCCGCTGCAGAATTTCCGGAAGGCGCCGTTTCATTTCCTCCCGCCCTGACGTCGGATTGTAAATCAGTCTTGCACGTTTGGCCATTCTCCACTCACCCGTTATCGCAGAATCAATTCACTTTTGGCCCGCAGTACGTTGAGCACCCGGCCCTCGATCCACCCGGACATCAGGGGATGAGGCAGCAGCGCCCGCCCGTTATAGCTGTAAGCCCAATGTTTCAACCGGGAAGGGATAACCTCCCTGGTAAAATATCCTTCACTCAAAAACAGCGGCGCCACAATCACCCGGTGGCCGGGCTTGCGCTTTTGCCAGAGCCGCAGCTTGAAGTTAATCTGGTCCGGCAGGAGCATGGCTGCATCCGCCGCATCGAAGCCCCCCAGTGTCTGCACACGGGACGCCAGTCCCTCCAGAACCTGCCGCCAGCGGCTGTGGAAGCCCTTCTCCACAGAGCCGTGTCCCACCAGAAGCAGAAGCTCCCGGGACGGGTCAACGGACAGCTCGCGGACCTTCTCATAGAGAATCCCGGCAATCTCCGGATCATCATCAATGGGCGGGGTAAAATGGATGGCTGCCTTCCGTTCGAAGGGTACCATGTCCGTCGGCAGGGTTGGGCGGTCGATGACCCCCAGCGCGTAGCTGATCTCGTCGATATGGGTGCTGCCCGAGGAAATAAACAGGGGCACCGCCACAATATCTGTGACACCCATCTCCTCCAGCATCCGTATGCCATCCTGGATCAGGCGTCCCTCGATCAGCTCCAGGAACACCGACACCACCGGAACCTGCGTTGGAAGCCGGACCTGGGCCACCGCTTCATCCACCAGCCGGACCCATTCCTTGCTGCGCGACCCGTGGCTAATGACCATTACACCGAACTTGCTCATGCAACAAAAGCACCTCCCGGTCATGACATACGCACTCCCTTGTCTGCCGCCTGTCACGCCGGCCGTCCCCGGCACAGCAAAACAAGAGCAAGCAGGACGTACTACCATGCTAGCGGAAGGATTTTTTAAAGTCAAACCAACAAGCGGGAAACTCAGGCGAACATGAGAAGAAACGGCTGCTCCGTCCGCTTCAGACGGGATCCGTTTCTTGATCTGGTAAAGAGGCACAGCCTGTATCCAGCCAGAAAATCATTCATGAACAGCAGAAAAAAGCTTCTTAGCGAAGCTTCCTTCTTCGTTTCTCAACACGCCGTATCTGCTCCGCCACGAAGCGGAGCGCTTTCAAAACCGGGCATGCGCCAACCGGAAAAAGCTCACCGGCCGGGATTTATCTGCCCAGCCGTTCTAATGTCATTTTATACCCGTCATTGCCGTAATTCAAGCATCTTTTCACCCGGGAAATGGTGGCCGTACTGGCTCCGGTCTCCGCCTCAATCTGGTTGTAGGTGCAGCCCTTGCGCAGCATCCGTGCTACTTCAAGCCGCTGGGACAAAGACTGGATCTCATTGACGGTGCACAGATCATCAAAAAACACGTAGCATTCTTCCATATCCTTCAAGGTAAGAATGGCTTCAAATAATTGCTCAATGGCTTTATCGTTCAGCTTCTTCAGCTGCATCCTCATCATCCCCTGCTCTTCACTGTGGCTTAGATGGATTTCGACGTTCTTCGGCGAATCCCTGCTTTGCGGTTGTAAAATTTCAAAACTGTAAAATTGTTATGCGTCACAGGACTAAACTGAAAAGACAGCACCAACCGGGACATTCGTCTATACCAAACGTTTGCCCATGACATAGATTATAGTAAATTCGCCCCGATAAGTGAAGCCCTTCTCCACTTTTGCAGCAAGCTTCGCCTGAACGGTACGGGGAAAATCACAAAAAAAAGGTTGTGACAACTGTGAGACCAAATGAAATGGCGTACATCCGACAGCAGGATGTTTATGGACCGGAAACCCGCGCTTACAACGAGTTTCCTGGCGGCGGCTCTCCTTATCCCGGTTTGGAAAATCCCTACATGGGCGGTATTTCCAACATGCCTGTTCCCTATTCGCCCCAGACCCAGCTCATTAGCGGCGGTGGCGGCGGGGGTGCGGCAGGAGGAGGCGGCGGCTCAGGGGGCGGCGGACTGTTAGGCTCCCTGAACATGAACCAGATCAAGGGTTTTGTGGACAAAATGGGCGGCATCGACGGAATCGTGGGCACCATGACCCGCGTCCAGAAGATGGTCTCCAGCTTCCAGCAGATGGCGCCGATGTTGAAGCTTTTGATGGGCTCCTTCGGGGCCAAGGCGGCAGCCAAATCCGTTAGCAAGGGCAAGGGTTATTCCCGCAAGCGCAAAAACAGCCGCAAAAGCGGCAGTAAAAAGCGCCCCGTGGCCCGCAAGGGGACCGGGACGCGGTATAAGAGCCGCCGCAGGTAAGCGCATAGGGCGGCATGGGGCGGTACGGAGTCGCATGGGAGCAGCATGGGGCGAAATGGGCCAGCGCAGGCCGCCCCTCCGCTTGAACATTCAACACCCGGCCTCCGCTTACGGAACTCAGCGACCCTTACAGGCCCAAAACGGCCTCCGCTGAATTCTTACGGAACTGAGCGACTCTTACAGCAGAGCCTCTCAGTTCCGTTAGCGCACAACCGAGGGGGAGCAGCCCCAACTAAAATCGATTTACTCCAACTAACCCTCCGTCCTGTCCCCTACGCCTCCATGTACATCCCCCAATCCGCACACTGTCCCTGCGCCGCTACTCCCCCAGCTCCACCGCCATGGCCTCCGGCACGAACTGGATCCACGTGATCCCCGGGGCCAGCGGGATTTCCTGCTGCCCGTCTGCAGCATAGGCGCGGACGAGCCCGTCCCGCAGCTGCCAAACCGCAGCCTGCACCCGGCCCCCGCTCAGGGCGTAGCCGCTGCCCGGGCCCTGCACATCCACCCGGCGGCGGCCTGCGCTGTCCGTGACCTTGTGGCTGGAGCGGCAGACCAGCACATTGTCCGCGGCCAATTGCTGCCCCGTCTCGGCATCCGCGTGTGGCAGCCCGTTCATCCGGCGCAGATATTGGCCCGAAGCCGAATCATATACATAGCTTACCGCATAACCCGCGGAGTACGGCAGCCGCACCGCCTCGCGTCCACCTGCGGCGGCCGGAGCCACAAAAGCGTCCGCAGAGGCCGCTTCCGCAGCTTTACCACCGGCGCCTGCCCCTGCATCCGCACCGGCCGCTCTGCCACTGGCTCCGGACATCAGCGCCTCCTCACGGTCCCCCTCTGCCCTAAACGTTGGCTGTACGGGAGTCCACGCGCTGCGGAGCTGCTTTTTGTCCATGCCGCGGCGAATACCTTCTATAGAAGTGTACAGATTATGCGGTTGTTTCCTGTCGGGGGAACGCCAATAATACACCCGGTCCCCATAGACCTCGTCGAAGTGATCCACACCCCCGGCGTCCACCCGGTTCATGGCCTCCTGGCTCCACCCCGCATGAACCAGCACCGCATCCATCGCCGCGGCCACATCCACATAATATGGCCGGATACTCCGGACAGGCCCTACCTTCACCGGATTCCGGCTGTGGTAAAAAGCGGCGAAGCGCGTGATATCCCCCTCCGCCAGAATCTCATACACTACATCCGCATCGCCGAGCCCGCTTTGGGGACGGGCGGCGGGTGAATTTTCCACCATCACCGCGATGGGGCGGGCATCCTTTTGTCCGGTTGAAAATAACCCCGTTAGGGGAAACTGTACACTGTAATCGGCTTTCATCCGGTCATCCTCGGGCAGCGCCTCGGACCGGACATGCCCTGCGGCCACCGGCACGCGGAGTGCGGAGGCGGCAACGGCAGGCACCACAGAGCCGGCGGCAAAAACCAGCACACCTGCAAGCACACACACGCCACGGAGCACGGGAAGCCTTGTTTTTCTCATCATCGATCCCTCTTTTCTGCTGATGGGCAACCAAAATTACGATGGAAAGGCGGCAAGCTTATGATTACCAGATGGTTAAGAGAAAGCGTAGTGGCTTCAGTGCTGCTTCTCATTGCCCGGATTTACTTGGGTTGGAAATGGCTGGACGCAGGCTGGCACAAAATTACCGGTGGCTTCGACGCCTCGGGCTTCCTGAAGAACGCCATCGCCAAACCTCCTGTAGACAGCGCCACCAAGGAGGCTATCTATCCACGCTTCGTTTCGTTTCTTGAACATTTTGCTTTACCCAATGCCAAATTATTCAACTTTTTGATCCCGTGGGGCGAATTTTTGGTGGGACTGGGGCTTATCCTGGGCACCTTTACCGTTGTCGCCGCCTTTTTCGGCATGCTGATGAATTTCATGTTCCTCCTGGCGGGCACCGTGTCCTCCAACCCCTGGCTGATCATCTTCAGTATCCTGATCCTGCTGGGCAGCTCCAACTCGGGACGGTTTGGCGGCGACTATTTTGTGCTTCCGTATCTGCGCAAGGTCTTCAAGATCAAACGGGGCTCCGATTCGGATACGGCCAGAGGCCGAGCCTAGAGGTATACAATCTGCGACGGAAGGAACAGGCATCCCCCAGGATAACCGGCTTCGGCGTCAACCGGACCGCAACCGGAGGCCGCTCTGTTCTTTCCGATTTCTTCCCGAAGGGGTTATCGTTTTTTTTGACAAATGAAGCGGAATCATGGGTGGATATTTTGTGACAGCTGTCACAAGCGCCAAAAGAGGGATTCCCATCCCCCCATTCATATGGTATACTTTGATCATGCACACGTTAACAATAACGTGAAATTATACTTACTTACTAGGAGGCACTACCCAAATGACAGCATTGTCTAAAACTCAGCTGGCCAACCCGGAAGCAATTGCTGCTTTGCCGGAAAAAGTTCTGCAATTCGGTGAAGGCAACTTCCTGCGCGGCTTCGTGGATTGGATGATCCACAAGCTGAACGAGCAAAACCTTTTCAACGGCCGGGTTGCCGTGGTTCAACCCATCGCTCAAGGCTTGACTCCGATGCTGAACGAACAAGACGGCTTGTACACATTGTTGCTGCGCGGAATCCAAAACGGCCAAATCGTTGAGGAAAAGGACATTATCTCCTGCATCAGCCGCGGCATTAACCCATATGAAGATTTCGCCGCTTACCTGGAGCTGGCCGTGAGCCCGGATCTGCGCTTCGTGGTTTCCAACACCACAGAAGCCGGCATCGCATACTCCGCCGAGGACCGTTATGAAGACGCTCCTCCCGCAACCTTCCCCGGCAAGCTGACTGTGCTTCTGCACAAACGCTTCACCGCCCTGGGCGGCGCTGCCGACAAGGGTCTTGTCATCATTCCTTGCGAGCTGATTGAGCGCAATGGCGACAACCTGAAGAAAATCGTGCTCCGTCTGGCAGAGGAATGGAACCTGGGCGCCGAGTTTATCGCCTGGATCGAGAACAGCAACTACTTCCTGAACACGATGGTTGACCGTATTGTTACCGGCTATCCCCGTGACGAAATCGCGGCACTGACCGAGCAATTGGGCTACGAGGACAAGCTGCTGAACACCGCTGAAATCTTCCACCTGTGGGTAATTGAAGGCGACAAGCGTTTTGCCGAGGAGCTTCCGTTCCACAAGGTTGGCCTGGACGTGATCTGGACCGACGACATGACTCCGTACCGTACCCGCAAGGTCCGGATTCTGAACGGAGCCCACACCATGACTGTGCTGGCTGCTTACCTGTATGGCCTGGACACGGTCAAGGAATGCATGGACGACGAGCTGATCCGTTCCTTCATGGAAAAAGGGATTTACAACGAAGTCATCCCGACTCTGGATCTGCCGGATAGCGAGCTGAAGGCTTTTGCCGCTGCTGTTACGGAGCGTTTTGCCAACCCGTTCATTCGTCACTATCTGATGTCCATCTCCTTGAACTCCACCTCCAAGTTCAAGACCCGCGTGCTGCCGTCCATTCTGGAGTACGTGAACCGCAAGGGCGAGCTGCCTAAGGTGCTTTCCTTCTCCCTGGCTGCCCTGCTTGCCTTCTACCAAGGGACTGAACTGAAGGACAACGCTCTGGTGGGCAAACGCCCTGCCGGCAACGAGTACCAAATCAACGACGACCTTCCGGTCCTGCAAATGTTCGCTTCCCTGTGGAGCAAATACGACGGCAGCCGCGAAGCCGCTGGCGCACTGGTTGAAGAAGTGCTCGCCCACACCGAAATGTGGGGCAAGAACCTGAACGAGGTTGAAGGCTTCACTGCTCTGGTATCCGACTACCTGCACAGCATCCTGACTAACGGCGTAGCCGCCACACTGAAGGACGTGATCTAAGATGATCAAAAGCGATAAACTGATTCAAATCAACGTTGCGGACAACGTGGCAGTCGCCATGGTGCCGATTGCCAAGGGTGAGACCGTTTCCCTGGGCAACTACACCGTCACCGCCCGTGAAGATATCGACAAGGGTCACAAAATTGCCTTCCGGGACATCCCCCAGGGCGAAAACATTATCAAGTACGGCTTCCCTATCGGCCATGCCAAGGAACCGATCCAAGCCGGTGACTATATCCATACCCACAACATCAAGACCAACCTGGAAGGGAAGCTGGAATACAGCTACAACCCCAACCTGAGCGAGGAGAAGCCCCGCAAGGAAGCAACCTTCAACGGTTTTGTTCGCAAGAACGGCGAAGTGGGCATCCGCAATGAAATCTGGATCGTCAACACCGTAGGCTGTGTCAACAAAACCTCCGAGGTGGTTGCCAAGGACGCCAGCGAGAAACACAAGGGCCGTGTAGACGGCGTATATTCCTTCGTACATCCCTTCGGCTGCTCCCAAATGGGCGACGACCAAACCATGACCCAGAAGGTCCTGGCTGACATGGTCCGCCACCCTAATGCCGGCGGCGTGCTGGTGCTGGGTCTGGGCTGCGAAAACAACAACATTCCGGAGTTCAAGAAGTTCCTGGGTGAGTATGATGAAAAGCGCGTCCGCTTCTTGTCCACCCAGGATGTGGACGACGAGCTGGAAGCAGCTATGGGCTTGATCGATGAGCTGGTCGACTATGCCGAAACCTTCAAGCGCCAGCCTGTACCGGCCTCCAAGCTGATTGTGGGCTTGAAGTGCGGCGGCTCCGATGCCTTCTCCGGCATCACAGCCAACCCGCTTCTGGGTGAGTTCTCCGACACTCTGATCTCTCACGGCGGCACCACTATCCTCACCGAGGTGCCTGAGATGTTCGGCGCGGAAACCATTCTGATGAACCGTTGCTCTAACGAAGAGGTTTTCGACAAAACCGTTAACCTGATCAACGACTTCAAGGAATACTACATCCGCCACAATCAAGTGGTTTATGAAAATCCGTCTCCGGGCAACAAAAAGGGCGGCATCTCCACCCTGGAGGAAAAATCCCTGGGCTGCACCCAAAAGGGCGGCACCGGCAACGTGGTGGACGTGCTGCAATACGGCAACCATGCCACCAAACCCGGCTTGAACCTTCTGCAAGGCCCCGGTAATGACATCGTAGCGGTCACCGCTCTGATGGCAGCCGGCGCCCACATTGTTCTCTTCACCACTGGCCGCGGCACTCCGCTGGGCGCTCCGGTTCCGACAGTAAAGGTTGCCACCAACTCGGATCTGGCTACCCGTAAGAGCAACTGGATCGACTTCAACGCCGGCCAGCTGCTGGAAGGCAAGGACATGCCTAACGTGCGCGACGATTTCTTCAACCTCGTGCTCGAGGTGGCTTCCGGTAAGGAAACCCGCAACGAAGTGAACGGCTACCGTGAAATCTCCATCTTCAAGGATGGCGTAACCCTGTAACCTGCCACTCCCCCTGCCATCCGCACCGCGGCGGCAGACAGAAACCAACATACGTATGTGCGCCAAATAACCCGGCACTCTCCCATTAGGAGGGTGCCGGGTTTTTCATTTTCTGTGGGTTCGCACTCACCAACTTTATGCTCTCTGCTCCTTGCCCCGCCGCTAACGGAACTCAGAAGCTCCTATGGTTACTCAACTGCTCGCCCCTCACCAACTATACGCTCTCTGAGCCCCCGTCTCACCGCTAACGGAACTCAGACGCTCTTAGACGCCAAAAACAGGCTTGTTCGGCGGCTAACGGAACTCAGACGCTCTTACAAGGGTTTGAGCAGCCGTTTGGCAGCAAATTTAGGCGCTAAGAGTCGCAGAGTTCCGTTAAAACCGGAGGTTTGTCCAAATCGGCTTCTAACGGTCGCTCAGTTCCGTTAGCTTGCCAAACACCCGCATTGGCGCCCAGCGGTTGATGAGTTCCGGAACTCCGCGTCCCACGGCTTAGCCTCTCCAGCTCCTAACGGTCGCTCAGTTCCGTTAGCGCCCCGCGGCTCACGATCTCAAGGGTGAACCGCGCCATGGCCCCCGACTAAACCCGTTTCCACACCTTCTCCGGCGGGTGGACATGCTGATCTTCCTCCACCGAACCATCCTCCAGGCGCAACCAGGTGGAGAAATCCGCCGGGTTCTCCTCGTCCAGGCGGATCACCCGGGCGCCCCGGAGCATACCTTCCTTGCCATAGGCCCCTTCCTGTCCATACTCTCCGCAGCCCGAAGCCCGGCCATAGTGCAGCCGGATGCCATGCAGCTCGCCCCAGAAGTCGTTGACATGGTCATGCCCGGTGAATACCCCCCTCACATCTCCCGTCTCCAGGAAGGCGGTAAACAAGCCAGAATTCACCTTCGGACAGCCCATCCCTTCGTAGTTAATCCCGTGGCAGGTATGGTAATCCCACAGCTCGTTGTACTCCGGCAAGGGGATATGGAAGAAGGCCAAGGCCGGAACCGGGATCCCACCGTTTTCACGCTGCAACCTGCCGGCTTGCTCCTTATACCAGCCGATCTGGCCGTGGGTGATCCACTGGTAGCCGCCCACAGGATGGTCCGTATGGCCGCCGGTATCCAGCAGGTACAAGGCTGCCGCCTGCCGCTGCCCGTCACCGGAGCGGATTTCCAGGCAGAAGTTGCCCAGCCTGTCCTCCAACTGCGGTCCCGCTTCCGTCACACACCCCGGCAGCTCCTGCTGCAGGGCAATCAGCTGCTCCTTGGACACGTCATGGGCATCGGCATCATGGTTGCCGAACACAGCAGCCCATTTCACTCCAGACTCCGTAGCCGCCCTAACGGCCTCCCGGTAGGAGGCGAATGGATCGCGGCAAGCCTCGCTATGGATGACATCGCCGGTAAACACCACCAGATCCGGCTTCTCCAGCTCGATCACCCGCTTCATAAGAGCATAGGACTGCTCGTCCCCCAGCTCACCGTTTTTCCAGTGGATATCCGTAAATTGCACAATGGTAAAAGCTCCATTTTTCCCGAATTGCAGCATGTTTATCTCTCTCCCTATTGAGTATGTATGAAAACCCGCTTGAATTTCCAGACACGCTGGTTTTTGCCATTATACTCCCGGGCAGGGAGAATGAAAATAAGTTTCTTTTCAGCTGGATGCGCTGGTGTATTTGCGGAGGCTGGCCGTGAAAAATAGGGATGCCCCGATAAACAACGCAGCCATGATTCCTGCCCCTGCCAGAAGCGCCGCCAGGGGAGGGTCCTGCACAAGCGTTTGAGACGGCACAGATACAATGAAGCCCAGCGGAAACACCCAGGTCAGCGCCAGCCGGACAAACCGGGGATACATGCCCATGGGGTAACGCCCCGCTTGCATCAGGTCGTCCATGATCCAGAGCAGATAGGTCCCCCTGTACCAAAAAGCCATGGAGCTCAGGAATAGCATCAGGGAATAGAGGATGCCGATGGCGACGGCAAGAGCGGCGGCAAAGGCCAACAGCGCCCCCCATGATACCGCTTTATCCATACTGGCCAAAGCCAGGATGATCACCCCTAGACTGACGACCATATGAAAAACGGACCACGGGGACCATTTTCGCAGACTGACATAAAATTGCTTGGAAACCGGGCGGAGCAGGGTATAATCGAAGGTTCCCTGTTCGATTTCGCCGTCCATTCCCGCAAGCAGGTTCATACTGGGGCCAATCACCAGATTTTTCACCGATTGCACCAGCAGGTATACCCCCAGCACAGCCAGTGTTTCCGGCATGGTCCAGCCGTTCAGACTTTCATTATTTCGGAACAGCACCCAGATGCCGCCGAAACTCCCCGCCAGCTCCAGCACCGCCTTGAGCAGATGCAGCAGGAAGTTGAGCCGGTACGCCGATTCCTCCTGCAGCGCCATCCGGATAAAGGTCACCACCAGTTTCAGTTCTTTCATACCTCAGCCTCCCACAGCAGAATAACGGCGTACGCCTTGTTTGTTGATATAGAAGCAAACGCCCGAGAACAGGACCAGCCAAACCCCCTGCACGACAAAACCCCGCACTAGCTCCTGCCCGGACACGGTCCCCATGAGCACCTCCACCGGGAAGGAGAGCATGTAGCGGTACGGCAGCACGGAGGCCAATTGGTTCAGCATACCCGGAAAAAGAGCCACCGGTGCCACCTGTCCGGCCAAAAGATAAAACAAGGTGTCGTTGACACTCAGCAAAGCGTCGGATTGCCGGGTCCAGAAGGCCACTAAGGACAAACAATACGCCAGCAAAAAGCGGATTCCCACAGCCATCAGCAAAGCAGCTGCAGCCAGAGGAACATGCTCCGGACCAATATCCATGCCGGTGTTCACACCCAGGCATACACCCAGGACCGCCGCCACCACCAGAACAAAAGGTACACATACCAGCTTCACCGCCAGCTCCTGCCCGATTGCACCGTATACAAGGGGCAGCGGACGGAGCAGCGCACTTGAGATGGAGCCGTTGTGGATCATCTGGGCTGTGGACCAGTGGGTGGTGGGATAGGTCAGCTGGTTCACGACGATAACACACAGGTAATACACCGCGAAGCCGTTCCGGTCATAGGTGCCGATGGTGCCGTTTCCCGCAGCCGTCATCCACACAAACAGATAAATCAGCGGCCCTGTCATCCAGCCTAAGGCCAGGGTCCAGAAGAAGCCTTTTGCCGAGAGATAACCAAACAGTTGGGCCCGGATCATCGCCCATCCTCCACGCCAATTCATCGCACCGCCTCCCCGGAAAACAGCTTGTCGATCACCGCTTCCACCGGCGGGTCGGTGATGCTGAACTCCGCCAAATCCGCTGTTTGCATGAGCATGGCGCTAGTCTGCACCGCATTCTCCTTGCGCACCCGCAGCGAATAGGCGCCGTTTTTGCTTTCGGTCAGCTCCGCCGGAATCCCCCGGCTGTCCAGCAGCTCCTGGGTCAGCTCCCCATTCCCTTCCAGCGCCAGCCGGATCACTTTGTAAGGCATCAGCCGCTCCGACAAGCCCGACAACGGACCGTCAAAGGAAAGCCGTCCGCCGGTAATCAGCATCACCCGTGGGCATAAGGAGGTGATATCCGCCATATAGTGGCTGGTCAGGATGACCGTCGCCCCGTATCTCCGGTTATACTCCCCGATGTATTCCCGCAGCCGTATCTGCATGGTCACGTCCATCCCCAGTGTCGGTTCGTCCAGATACAGGATTTCCGGCCGGTGCAAAAGAGCCAGAATCAGCTCACACTTGGAGCGTTCCCCCAACGAGAGGTCCTGCACACGTTTGGGCATCAGCTTTTCCACATCCAGCATGGAGGCCAGCTCGGCAAGCCGGGTTTTGAACGCCGCTTCAGGAACCTGATAGATATCCCGGAAGATGGTCATGCAATCATAGACCGTATTGTTCCATTGCATCTGGCTGCGGTTTCCCATGAGCAGACTGATCTTCTGCAGGTAGCGCTTCTCCCGCTTCCACGGGATGCAGCCTGCCGCCTCGACCCTGCCGCTTGTGGGGCAGAGCAAACCGGAGAGCAGCTTCAGTGTCGTGGTTTTGCCTGCGCCGTTGGGCCCAATGACCCCCAGCATCTCCCCCTCCCGGATGGAAAAGCTGATGCCGTCCACCGCCTTTACCTCCATAAATTCGGGCTTCAGCAGGCTGGCAAAGGCTGCCCCCAACCCGCCCTTGCGGACAGGCACCCGGTAAACCTTTGTTAATTCCTCCGCTATAATATGCGGCATAACTCCACCTCCACTTTTCATCGCAGCTTAACCGGAACCCAGTATAGCAAACCGAATCCCGGGTGGTGTATTATTGGCGGGTTAGTATAAATAGCTATTCACAGGAGGCCGGTTAGGATGGAGGAATGGGGAGAGGTTGAGATTATGCTGGAGCAGGCTCTCCGGCTGCGGTATATGGATCCGGCGCGGCTGGGACAGCTGGCGGACATTCAGCGCAGCCAGCTGAATTTGTACCTGAGGAATGAAATCAAACGCCCCGATCTCCAAGTCCTGGCCCGGATTTGCGCGGTGCTCCAATGCGGGGTTAGCGATATCCTCCGGTTTATCCCGCCTCCGTCGGCCCACCGGGGCAGCTCCGCCCGGCAGTCCGGCTTCTACACCACCAGCCAGCTGGCCAAAATAGCGGGGGTGCATCCCAACACCATCCGCTTCTACGAACGGTGCGGTCTGCTCTCCGAAGCCACGCGCAGGGCCAATGGCTACCGGCAATTTACCGTCCGCCATCTGGCGCAGCTGCGTGTCTGCCGGATTATCCTGAGTGATCCCTATACCAACAGCACTCTGCGGAACGCGGCTTTCCGGATTGTGGAGGCCTTGAGGGAATGGAACCTCCCTCAGGCCCGGAAGCTGGCGGACGAATATAAGCGGCTTCTGGAAAAGGAGTATTCCGTTGCTCTGGAAACCGCAGCCCTGTTGAAGGCTTGGGCGGAAGGGGACGCCCTGGCTGTTCCCGGAGAAGGATACAGCCATAAGGAAGCGGCCGCGCTGCTGAGGGTGACCCCGGAGGTGCTGCGGAACTGGGAGCGCAACGGGTTGACCGCCCCCTTCCGCTCCGGCACCAACCGGCAGCGTGTGTATGGTGCCGGGGATATGGCCCGGCTGCGGATTATCTATATGCTGCGGCAGAACAATTACAGCATCGCCGCTATCCGGAGCAGCCTGGCCGCCTTCGATAGCGGCAACCAAGCCGGGGCGGTGCTGGCGCTGAACCAGCCGGCGCTGGACCCGGACAGCGAATACCTCCAAGCCGGGGACCATTGGCTGGAGGTGCTGGAGACCCTGTCCCGCAGCGCCGAAAAAATCCGGCAGATTGTGCAGGAATTGACGAACTGAAGGCTACAGCTGCACACCACCCCGACCTGCCTCGGAGGAACATATTTGCTCAACCTAGCAGCGGCAGTATTCTATGTGAGCCAAGCTCTAAGCTGAGCCGCCGTGTGTTCAGCCATAAAAAACCGGATGTGGGACCCATGAAGTCCCCATCCGGGTTTCGGCTTCCGTTATCGCTTATTCCACCACAACATGGGCAGCAGGAAGGCCCTCCGACGAGACAGCCGCCACGAAGCCAGCTTCCGCCTTCACCTCTGCGTAAATAGCGGCCCGGCCGTTGGCCAGCTGCACCAGGCGGCTGCCCCGGGCAGTGCCCAGATTATCCAGCAGCCTGCCGTCTCCCGCCGCGGAGAACCGCACGAAGCAGGCGCCATCGGCGCAATACACCCCATTGGCGTCGTAGGCCTCCGCCTCCAGCAGCACCCGGTCCGCCGCCACCCGGCGGGCGGTCAGCCGCAGCTCAGCCGGCGCCGACCAGACAGCCGTCTGGTAATGCAGCTGCACCTGATCCTCCACAGCCGCCCCTTTCCCGGCAGCGGTGCCATTCCCCGCTCCGGTATTTCCGCTGCCGTTGTTGCCGGGCGTACCGCCCCAGCCTACAGCCTTCAGCTCATTAGCTCCCTCCGGCAGCACCACATCCCACCGCAAGCCTGCACAGGGGAAATCCTGGCTGTTCCGCTCCTTCACCCCTTGGCTCTCGCCGTTGACGAACAGCTCCACAAAGCGGCAGTTGGAATAGACGCGGATCCGCTTCTTCTCCCCGGCCTTCCCCCATCGCACCCTCCAGGAGTGGCCGTAAATCCGCACCATCGGCTCCTTGCTCCAGTAGGACTGGAACACATAGAAGGCTTCTTTTTTGGTCAAATCCCGCTCCACTACACCCTTCTGGTTCACATACGGCACCGGATTGTCCGGGCGAACCGGGGTGGAGAAATCCTTAAACACCCATTGGGCGGTGCCGGTCAGCCAGTCCATGGTTTCCTGGCATTTCAGATGCCAGTCGATGAGATCGCAGAAGTAGGTTTCCGACCAGTCCCCCAGCACCGAAACCCGGGGATCGCCGCCGGACATCAGGAAATCCCCGTCCCGCTCCTCCGCAGTTGTCCCCGAAGCAATCTCCGCAAAGCCGGTGTACGGCTTTTCCACATGACGCCCCGCCATATTGTCCGCCCCCCATTCCATATGGAAGAAACGGTCGGTCTGCTCGAACTCATTGCGCGTGTAGGTTTCGTATTGGGTATAGATGCCTCTGTACCAGCCCGCCCAGATGGAGGGAGAATAGACGTCGACGAGATCCTTGCAGAACTCACAGCGCCGGATGGCCGTCACCCGGGTGTCGTCCAGATGGTGGGAGAGCTCATGCAGCTCCTTCATAAAACCGCGGATGGCTTCCTTGTCAAAATAGTCGTAGTCCCCCTCCCAGTCATTCTCGTTGCCCAGCCCCCAGATGATGACGGACGGGTGGTTGTAATGCTGGTCGATCATCGTCCGCAGCATGTCCCGGCATTGTGTCTTGTACGCCTCATTGCCCAGCCCGCCGCGGCACCAGGGAATTTCCTCCCATACCAGGAAGCCCAGCTCATCGCACAGGTCCAGCACCAGCCGGGATTGCTGATAATGCCCCAGCCGGATAAAATTGGCCCCCATCTCCTTCACCAGCTTCATCTCCGCGCGAATCATCTCGTCCGTCATCGCCGCCCCGACCCCGGCATGGTCCTCATGGCGCTGGGTGCCGTTCAGGAGAAGCCGTTGGCCGTTTAAGCGGAAGGGACCTTTTTTCACAAATTCAAAATGCCGCACCCCAAAACGCTCCGTCGCACTCGTGTCCCCGGATGCTCCAGTAAGCATAACCTCGCATGTGTACAAGGATGGCTGGTCAGGACTCCATAGCTGAGGCTCCTCCAGGCCAAAGGAAAAAAGCTCCAGCATGCCCTCCTGCGGGAGGGTGTACGGCTTCTCAAACCGCCGGATTTCCCCTCCCGAAGGATCGCGGATAACCGCCGTCAACCGGGCTTCGCCCGTTATGCCAGCGGGATTGTACAGCCTGGCCCGGACGGAGACCTGCGCATGGAAGCCGGTTTCTCCCGTTAAACCGCCGCTTGTTTCGGCCAACCTGGCAGCTCCACTGCCTAATCTGGCCGTTGGTGCTTGAGCATCAGCTTGTCCGGGCGCAGAAGCTGCAACACCATTGTCGCTACCGCCCTTCGCCTCCGTCCTCACCTCCACATGCACCCGCTTCAGGGATACCGCCGGCGCATACACCAGATGCACATGGCGGTAGATGCCCCCATACAGGTTAAAGTCACTGATGTCCGACGGCACCGTCTGCAGGTCCCGGGAATTATCCGCCAGCACCGCCAGCGGAACACCATCCCCATACAACGGGTGCTGCCGGATACGCTCCACCGCCTCCGTGATATCTACCGTAAATTCATCATAACCGCCGTTATGCCGGGCGATCTCCTCCGTATGGATAAACACGGCGGATTTTTGGCCCACTCCTTCAAGATGAAGCAGCGTCCGCCCCCCTGGATACGGATTGTTAACCTGCAGCCGGGTTCGGTACCAGCCCTCTCCCTGGTAATACTTCACGTCCGGGTCAACGCCGTCATGGCTATTAAAACAATGGGGCAGGGACACCCTCTCCCACGGCAGATGAAAAAAGCTGTTAGGCAGCTTATCCGCCCGCCAGACCTCCCAGATCCCGCCCAAACCGCCTCTGTAATGCTCCCAGCCCTCTGTCAATGTAATGGATTGCATCGTAAATCTCCTCCTTCACCTATTCAAATCTTACCAAAGGAGGAGCCAACAAAGTCCGGGTCTATTATGATAAAATGTTGTTACATTACGGTGAGGACGGCGAATATACGTATGAAAATTCTCAACTACCTGAACCTGAACCAGCATCCGGTTCAATGCTCCTTCCGGGTGGACCGGACCCGGCAGTTCTCCGAAATTTACCATGCCCATCAAGGCATGGAGCTGCTGTTTGTCCATGAGGGCAGCATCCGGGTGGTGGTGAACCGGCAGATTGTTGACCTGACGGCTGGCAATCTGGTGGTGTTCCGCCCTTTCCAGCTCCACCGGGTGATTATGCGGACGGAGCCGGGCGGTGCATACATCCGTAGCCTGCTGGTATTCGAGCCGGGGGAGCTGGTTGAACGATTAGGGGCATTCCCCTCCCTGCGCCAATTCCTCCAGCGGCTGTGGAAGGAGCCCTTGCAGCAGCAGGTATTCCAGAGCCTGCCCTTGGAGCGGACGGTGGACAAGCTGGAGGAGTACCGGCAGCGGATGGAGGCCGCGGAGCAGGCGGAGCTCCTGGAGGAGCAGATGCTCTGCCTGGCGGATCTGCTGGGGCATCTGAAGCGCCATGAGGAGCCAGAGCTGCTCCACCGGCTTCCCCCGCCCCAGGGCTCCGCAGTGGCGGAGCAGGTGATGGACTGGCTGGAGGCGCATTACGCCGAACCCTTCTCGCTGGAGCAGCTGGCCCAGGCGGTACATCTGACGCCAAGCCACGTCTCCGCCGCCTTCCGCCAGGCGGTGGGCAGCACCATCACGGACTACCTCACGGCCGTCCGGGTGCGCCAGGCCTGTCTCCTGCTGCGGACCGGGGACAAAAGCGTGGAGGAAATCGGCCAGGCCGTCGGCCTCCAAAACACCTCCTACTTTTGCCAGATGTTCCGCAAGCATGTGGGCTTAAGCCCACACCGGTTCCGGCGGTCCTTCCAGCGGACGGAGTAGAGGATGCTCTTACTCCCGGCCTGTAGAAGGTGGAGGCTTGCGCTTGCTCCCGTATCATGGGAGGCGTCTCCGCAGGATAGCGGAAATTCCTTTCCGCTATTGCCCCTTATCAGACATGCTGGGCCGCATAACGGAAAATACCTTCCGTTATTCCATGGAAGCAGCTAACACCGCCTGGTTACGTAAACCCACGAAAAAAGCCCCCTCCGCGGAAATGCGGAAAGGGCCCGGTTAGCATGATATGAGTTTTAGTCGTCGGAGCTCAGGATACCCAGGATGCGCAGCACGTACAGGAACAGGTTGATGAAGTCCAGGTACAGGCACATGACGGCCAACGGAATCATTTCTTCGCTCAAGCCCTGCCGGTAGCGGGAGATGTCATACAGGATGTAGCCGGAGAAAATCAGCACACCCAGCACGGAGATGCCCAGGCCCAAACCTCCGCCGAAGCCGCCGGTGAACATGCCTACCAGGCTGAAGCCCACCAGACTAAACAAGCCGATAGTCAGCATACCGCCCAGGAAGCTGAAGTCCCGCTTGGAAAAATACGCGTAGAAGGACAGCGCGGCAAAACCTGCCGCCGTCACGGAAAAGGCGGTCAGCACTAGCGAGTTGCCGCCGATATTGGCATAATGGGCGATCGTCGGATACAGCGTCACACCGCTGATAAAGGTAAAGGCGAACACAAAGGGGTAGCCGATGGCTTTTTTGCCTCTGCGGATCCAGAACGCCGAAATTACCATGACGAACTCCACCACCACCAACGGCAGGAACAGCGCTGGCGGAACCATGGTTCCGATGGCCGTGCCGATGAAGGAGATAAGGACCGAAATCGTAAACATACGCATGAGCTTGTGGAACGGATCGTTGTACGCTTCCCGTTCCATGTCCACCACAATCGGGCGGGATTGAACATCCATTTGAAAATCCACCTTTCAGTTCGAATATGTTCCTTGAAAATACCCTTCTACCATTGTATCACAAAAACCTGCCAATTTATTACCTGTCCCTGGACAAAACGAAGGTATCCGGCTTAATCACACACCCTTCCGGCATAAGGTGAATTTAACCAACCCATACTATAACCATTGAGGCTCACCATGAAAGGAGAACGCAGAAATGGACGCTTTGGTGGATTTTGTACGGAATCACTGGCTGTTCCTGGCCCTGCTGGCCGGTTCGGCGGGTGCAATCGCATTTGTTTGGGCCCATAAGCAGCGGCTGTTCTACAACAAACCGGAGCCCTGAGGGGCAATGCGGTTACACGTGAAGCAAAAAAGCGGCCTCCGCAGGAGAACCGCTTTATTTTTTGGTGCCGTGATCATTTGGCCGGCAATCAGGACAAACCTTTCAGCGCCTTGGCGGCGATATCCGTGCGGTAATGGGCGCCGTCGAAGCCGATTTTGCGCACCTCGGCGTAGACGTTCTCCCGGGCTTCGACAATGTCCTTGCCCAGTCCCACCACGTTCAGCACACGGCCTCCGGCGGTGACAATTTCTCCGTTCTGGCCAAGCGCGGTTCCGGCGTGGAAAACCATAGCCTCGGGGCTAACCTGATCCAACCCGCTGATGGTCAGACCTGTGGGATAGGAGCCGGGATAGCCGGCAGATGCCAGCACCACACAAACTGCAGCCTCATCGGTCCATTCGATCTCCAACTGGTCCAGATTGCCCTCCAGCGTGGCCAGCATAATATCCACCAGATCCGTTTTGAGCTTGGGCAAAAGCACCTGGGTTTCCGGGTCGCCGAAGCGGGCGTTGAACTCGATGGTTTTGACACCCTTATTAGTCAGCATAAGTCCGGCATACAGAATCCCCTTGAAGGGGCGGCCTTCCTTGACCAAGGCTTCGGCCATGGGGCGCACGACATTGGCCAGCGCCTCCTCCACCACCGACTCGGGGATATGGGGCAGCGGAGAGTAGGTGCCCATACCGCCGGTGTTGGGGCCTTGATCGTTGTCGAGCACCTGCTTGTGGTCCTGGGAGGGAGCCATGGGCTTCACGGTAGTGCCGTCCACGAAGGATAACAGGGACATTTCCTGTCCCTCCAGAAACTCCTCGATAACCACACTACTGCCGGAGGCGCCGAACACCTTGTCCAAAAGGATGCTTTTCAGAGCTTCCTCCGCCTCTTCCACGGTTCTGGCCACGATGACACCCTTGCCTGCGGCCAGGCCGTCGGCCTTGACCACAATCGGCGCACCTTGGGCACGTACATAGGCCACTGCTTCGTCGTAGCTGGTGAAGCTGGCATAAGCGGCTGTCGGGATGCCGTATTGGAGCATCAGCTGTTTGGTGAACACCTTGCTGCCTTCGATGAGGGCGGCGTTTTGGCGGGGGCCGTAAGCGGTGATGCCCTTTGCCTCCAGATGGTCCACCATCCCGGCCACCAGCGGATCATCAGGGGCAACCATAACCAGATCGATTTTTTGCTCCAACGCAAAAGCACTGATTTTCTCGAACTCCAGCTCCTTGATCGGCACACATTCCGCCAAGGAGGCGATGCCGCCGTTGCCGGGGGCGCAGTACAGCTTGGATACCTTGGGGCTTTTGGCCAGCGCCCACAGAATGGCATGCTCCCGGCCGCCCTTGCCAATGACTAAAATCCGCATGGTCACGACTCCTTATTTATGATGACAAGTCCGGTTTCACCGCTGTTCCGGCGGATGGTTTTGACCAGCAGGGAAATGCGGTTGTCCGGGTTAAGCAGGCTCCAATAGGTGTTGGCGATGGTTTCCGCGTCACCGCGCAAGGGCACCAGCCGAGGCTCTCCGGTGAAGGAGGGCAGCGGATTGCCGTCCCCTTCATAGGTGTGGATGCAGTGGCCAAGGCCGGGCAGCGCTTTTTCGTAGGTGTAGGTGTGGCGCAGGGTTTGGTCCTCGGTGTTGCCGGCAGACTTCAGAATGGACAGCTTGTAGGCGAACTGGCTGTCCGCCAGATCCGTGAATCCGCTGATCCGCGGGGTAAAGTTGGGGCCGTCCGGCTCGTAAGTCCGCTTGGTCAGGGCATCCTCGAAGCTGCCGCCCTGCTGGAGCGCCTCGTGGATGGTGTCCGTTTGATCCCCGTTGGTGACGATATGGGCGCCGCCCAGATGCTTCAGCGGATAGTAGATAATCAGCGACGGGTCGGTGAGCTTGGCCGGGTCACGGGCCTCCGTCCGCAGGAAGCCGTTGTCCTCGGCAATAAACACGCGGTTGCGGCTGTTTTCGCTGCGTCCCATAATCCAGTACACCTGGACATACTGCTCCCCGTCCTCGGACAAGCCGATGATAATACCCCGGCCGGGATAGGAGTTGTTCTGGAGCTCATTCAAATAAGCATCCGCAAGCGCGGCTCTGTTGGTATTGTTGGTTGTCATGCCTGGTGCCTCCTTCTCAATTTCCCTTGCATGCACCGCCGGTGTCCCGCAAGGCTGCACTCAGTCGCTGACGGAGTAACTTTGCGTTTTAACGGAATTCTGCGACTCTTACAGGCGGTTTTGGAGTAACTTTGCGTTTTAACGGAACTCTGCGACTCTTACAGCTGGTTTTGGACTAACTTTACAGTTTAACGGAACTCAGCAACCCTTAGAAGCCAAATTTTACTCTGAAGAGCCCGTTTTCCCCGCCTAAGCGCTCCTCAGTTCCGTTAGAGCTCCAATAGGTCTGTTTTAGCACGCTATGCGCTTCTCAGTTCCGTTAGAGCTTGACCAGCCGATACCACCCCGCATCTGACCACGGCCAGTCTTTTCGACCAATCAGCTCTCTCAGCGATGTCTGTATCAGTCAAACCAGCACCTCCCGGACTACGCCCGGATCAGTGGTGGAACAAACGGACGCCGGAGTAGGCCATCACCATGCCGTAGTCGTTGGCGGCCTGAACCACTTCCTCGTCGCGCACCGAGCTGCCGGCTTGGGCCACATACTTGACGCCGCTGCGGCTGGCCCGGTCCAGGTTGTCCCGGAAGGGCAGGAACGCATCCGAGCCGTAGGAAACGCCGGTCAGCTTGTTCAGCCAGGCCCTTTTCTCCTCGCGGGTCAGCTTGGCCGGAACCTCGGCGAACGCCGCTTCCCATGCCGCCTGCTCCACCGGCGTCAGCTCCTCCTCCAGCCAGAGGTCGATAGCGTTGTTCTGCTCGGCGCGGGAAAGACCCGGGCGGAAGCTCATGCTGAGCGCTGCCGGATGCTGCCGCAGGAACCAGCGGTCCGCCTTATCCCCGGCCAGCCGGGTACAGTGAATCCGCGACTGCTGTCCGGCGCCGATGCCGATGGTTTGTCCGTCCAGAGTGTACACGATGGAGTTGGACTGGGTGTATTTCAGCGTAACCAGCGCAATCAGCAAATCCCGCTTGGCCTGCTCCGGCAGATCCTTATTTTGAGTGACAATATGGGTCAGCGCTTCCTCATCAATCACCGCATTGTTGCGCTCCTGCTGCAGGGTCAGGCCAAACAGCTTGCGGCTTTCCACCGGATCGGGCACATACTCGGGATCGATTTGCAGAATCAGGTACTTACCGCCCTTCTTCGCCTTCAGAATCTCCAGCGCCTCATCCGTGTAACCCGGAGCCACCACCAAATCGGACACCTCCCGCTTCAAGAGGAGAGCGGTGGAAGCGTCCACCACATCAGACAAAGCCGCCGCATCGCCGAAGGAGGACATCCGGTCCGCTCCCCGGGCACGGGCATAGGCTGTAGCCAGAGGCGACAGCACTAGTCCCTCCACAAAATAAGCCTTCGCCAGCTCCTCCGTCAGCGGAACAGCAACTGCCGCTCCCGCTGGGCTCACATGCTTTAACGACGCTGCCGCCGGCAGGCCGGTTGCGCGCCGCAGCTCCCGGGCCAGCTGGAAGCCGTTCAACGCATCCAGAAGATTGATATATCCCGGGTCCCCGTTGACCACCTTGATGGGAAGGGTTGTATCATGGGTGAGCTTAGCCTGCTTCTGATGCGGGTTCATGCCGTAGCGAAGGGTCAATTCCTTGGATTCCGCGTTCTGACTCATGAGTTCATATCCCGTCCTTTTTAGTTTGATTCCGTCCCGCCAACCGCTCCAGCACGATTCTCCCGGTTGCGATATCCTGCACCACCTGGGGATAAAGCTCATGCTCGATATGATGAATCCGTTCGCTGACAGCTTCCTCCGTATCATCCTCCCGGAGCTCCACCGCCCGCTGGGCCACAATGGGACCGCTGTCCAGTCCACCGTCCACCAGATGCACGGTCACACCGGTAACCTTGACCCCGTACTCCAGCGCCTGCCGAACTGCATGCATCCCCGGAAAAGACGGCAGCAGAGAAGGGTGGATGTTCAGCATCCGTCCCCAATACCCCTGCACCATCACATCCGTGAGAATCCGCATGTACCCGGCCAGCACCACCAGCTCCACCTCAGTCTCACGAAGCCGCCGCAATATTTCTTCCTCGTAGGCTTCACGGCTGTCATACTCCTTGGGCCGAAAGACAAAAGCGGGCACTCCCGCCTTGGCCGCCCGCTCCACCACCGGGGCCTGCGGTTTGTCGCAGACCAGCAGCTTCAGCTCCGCATGGAGCTTGCCAGCCGCGATGGCATCCGCCAGCGCCTGGAAGTTGCTGCCGCCGCCGGAGGCAAACACCGCAATTCGCAGGGGCCGCCGAGCCTCCTCCGAAAAAGAGGCCTGCCTCCTCATACCTCCGCACCCGTAAAGGTGACGATCTTCTCACCGGCGGTAACACGACCCAGGCGGTATGCCTTCTCTCCGTGCTCCTCTGCCAGCTTCAACGCCTTCTCCGCATCCGCCTCCGGCACAATCAAGACCATGCCGATGCCCATGTTGAAGGTGCGGAACATATCGTTGTTGGTGATGTTGCCGTCTTTTTGCATCAGGTGGAAAACAGGATGGATCGGCCAGGAGCCGTAATCAATCTCCACATTGACTCCATCGGGCAGGCAGCGCGGGATATTCTCCAGGAAACCCCCGCCGGTAATATGGGCCATCCCTCTTACCTCTACCTCCCGCAAAAGCGCCAGGATAGACTTCACATAAATCTTCGTCGGCGTCAGCAGCACCTCGCCGAGGGTTCCGTTCAAGCTCTCTATCCGGGCATCCAGGCTGTATCCCTTGGTCTCCAGCAGGAGCTTGCGCACCAGGGAGAAGCCGTTGCTGTGAACGCCTGTGGAGCCCAGGCCGATGACTGCGTCACCCGCACGGATGGCGCTGCCATCCACAATCTTCGGGCGGTCCACGACACCCACGGAGAAACCGGCGATATCGTATTCGCCGTCCTGGTACATACCCGGCATTTCGGCGGTTTCCCCGCCGATCAGCGCACAGCCTGCCTGAACGCAGCCCTCGGCCACTCCGGCTACAATGGCCTCAATCTTTTCCGGCACCAGCTTGCCGCAAGCCAGATAATCCAGGAAGAACAGCGGCTCCGCGCCCGACACCACAATGTCGTTGACGCACATGGCCACCGCATCGATGCCGATGGTATCATGCTTGTCCATTTCGAAGGCCAGCTTCAGCTTGGTTCCCACGCCATCCGTACCGGAAACCAGCACCGGGTCCTGGTAGCCGTTTTTGTCCAATCCGAACAGGCCGCCGAAGCCGCCCAGACCCGTCAACACCTCGGGACGCATGGTCCGGCTGACGTGCTTCTTCATTCGCTCCACCGCTTCATTGCCTGCGGCTATATCGACACCAGCTTCTTTGTAGGCTTCTGACACCGGGATTCGCTCCTTTGGGTAAAAAAATAGTGGTAACGCCGCAGCTTGCGGCCACGCCAGCCTGGGTAACAGGTGGGGGACCGCGCCAATCCGCAGCTAAAATGCTGCATGTTTGCGATGTGATGCAAATATGATCCTTACATTGCGATGCGATGCGGATACGATGCTTACATTGCGATACGATGCGGAACGATGCTTACATTGCGATACTATACATTACAATGCTTTGATGTAAGCGCCATAAAATGTATCCTATTGCGGATTTTCCCCCGTTTTTAGCCAAATAGCATACATAAAAAGATTGCTATTCAAGCCAACCCCTCGCAATTACACCATTATCGAAGGAATAGCATACAAAACATGTACGCTATTCCTGGTTTTCCGGCGAAAAAAGAGCAATAGCGCTCAAAACATGTTCGCTATTCTGGAATAACGGGGTCCGAGCCGCCATCCGCCTAACAACCGCAGCCCGCCTGCTCCGCGTCCTCCACCGGAGTGGGGTAGTCGTTGTCGAAGCAGCCCAGGCACATGCCCCGGTTGTACTCTCCGGCCGACCGGCCGATAGCCTCGATCAGACCCTGCTTGGACAGGAAATGCAGCGAGTCCGCTTGGATGGCCTGTCGGATCTCCTCCACCGTTTTGCTGGAGGCGATCAGTTCCTCCCGGCTGGGCGTATCGATGCCATAGAAGCAGGGGTTCATGTACGGCGGCGAGCTGATCCGCACATGGACCTCCTTGGCCCCCGCCTCCCGCAGCATGTTTACGATCCGCAGGGATGTCGTGCCGCGGACAATGGAGTCGTCGATCATGACCACCCGCTTGCCCTCCACCACCTTACGCACCGCGGACAGCTTCATCTTCACGCCCCGCTCCCGCAGCTCCTGGCTGGGCTGGATGAAGGTCCGGCCGGTGTAGCGGTTTTTGATCAGCCCGATCTCGTAGGGTATGCCTGTCTGCTCGGCGAAGCCGATAGCCGCGGAGATACTGGAGTCCGGCACCCCGGTCACCACATCGGCGTCCACGAAGCTTTCCATCGCCAGCCGCATCCCCATCCGCTTCCGGGCCATATGCAGGTTGATGTTGTCCACGTCGCTGTCCGGCCGGGAGAAGTAGATGAACTCCATGGCGCATAGAGAGCGCCGGGTCATCTCGGCGAACCGGTCCTCGGTCATGCCGTCCTTGTCAAAAATCAGCAGCTCACCCGGCTGCACATCCCGCAGATAAGCCGCACCTACGGTTTCGAAGGCGCAGGTTTCAGAGGCGAATACATACCCTCCGTCCAGAGTGCCGATCATCAGGGGCCGCAGGCCGTTAGGGTCCTGAGCCACGAACAGCGTGTCGTTGATCAGGATCAGGAAGGCGAAGCCGCCTACCACCTTCTGCAAGGCTTCCTTCACCGCCAGCCTCGGTTCATGATGCTTGGACCGGGCGATCAGGTGAATCAGCACCTCCGTGTCGCTGGTGGTCTGGAAGATAGAGCCTGCCTCCTCCAGCTCCCGGCGCAGCTCATCCGCATTCACCAGATTGCCGTTGGTGGCAATGGCCAGATCGCCGCCGCGGAATCGGAACACCAGGGGCTGCGCATTCTGCAGCTTGCTGGCGCCTGCCGTGGAATAGCGCACATGGCCGATGGCGGTAGAGCCCTTCAGCGACTGGATCTTATCGTTGTCGAAAACTTCCTTCACCAATCCCATACCCCGGTGGACGTAGAACTGCTCGCCATCCGTGGTGCAGATACCGGAGGATTCCTCCCCCCGGTGCTGGAGCGCGTGAAGGCCGAAGTAGGCCAAGGCCGACGCCTCGGTATGGTTGAACACACCGAAGACGCCGCACTCCTCCTTCAATTTATCGAACACCTGAGAGTCTACACCCTCGTTATAATACCGGCCTGTCCACAAGGCGGGCTGGTCGGAGTGGGTCAGGATTTCATCAGACATGGAATCGCATCCTTCCAAACCTTTTCTAGCTTCGCAACGGGAGTGTCGAGGATCGTGGTTCCATTCACTTCAAGCTTCAAATCACCGCCGGCAGCGGCCACATGGCCGATTTCACCAACGGGAACACCGGCAGCGGACAAATGGGCAACCAGCGCAGGAACCTTATCGGCTTTAGCGCTCACCAATATGCGGGACTGGCTTTCACTGAACAAAAGATGGTCCGCACGCAGCTCCGAAGCCAGCTTCACCGAAGCGCCCACACGGCCGCTGATGCAGGACTCTGCTAACGCCGCTGCCAAACCGCCGTCGGACACGTCATGGGCCGAAGCCACCAGACCTGCCTGAATCGCGGAGAGCAAACCGTCCAAAAGCTTCTTTTCCACATCCAAATCGATTACCGGCGGACGTCCTTCGGTCACACCATGAACGGCATATTGGAACTCGCTGCCGCCCAGCTCGGCGCGGGTTTCTCCCAACAGAAGGATCACATCCCCCTCCTGCTTGAAGCCCTGCGTCGTGATATGGTCGGTATCATGGACCAGACCCACCATACCCACAACCGGCGTGGGGTAAATCGCGCCCTTGTTATTCTCATTGTACAAGCTCACGTTGCCGCCGATAACGGGCGTGCCAAGACGCCGGCAGGCCTCCGCCATGCCGTCCACCGATTTCTCCAATTGCCAGAAGATCTCCGGCTTCTCTGGGTTACCGAAGTTCAGGTTATCCGTAATCGCCAAAGGCTCCGCACCGGAGCAAACGATATTCCGTGCCGCTTCCGCCAGAGCAATAGCACCGCCCACCTCGGGATCCAGATAGACAAAACGGCTGTTGCAATCTGTGGTCATGGCCAATGCTTTGCGTGTGCCGGGCACACCGACTACCGCCGCATCCGAGCCTGGCTGGACAAAGGTTTCCGTCCGCACCATAAAGTCATATTGGTTATACACCCATTCCTTGCTGGCTACCGTCGGGGAGCCCAGCACCTTCAAGAGCGCCTCCTCCAGACTGGCCGGGGCCGGGTAACGCAGGGTGTCGACAGCTGCATTTTCCACGTAATAAGCAGGCACTTCCGAAGCCTTGTGGTACATGGGGCACTCGTCCACCAAAGCGGTTACGGGCATGTCGCCCACCAGCTCACCCTTGTGGAACAGCTTCAGGTTGCCGTCATCGGTTACTTTGCCCACCTTGGCGCAATGGAGTCCCCACCGTTCAAAAATCTCCTTGGCCTGGGCCTCATGCTCCGGCTTCACCACAAACAGCATCCGCTCCTGGGATTCGGAGAGCATCATTTCGTAAGGGGTCATGCCCTCCTCACGCTGGGGCACCTCGTCCAGGTACAGCTCCATGCCGTTGCCGGCTTTGCTGGCCATTTCCGAGCTGGAGCAGGTAAGTCCCGCTGCGCCCATATCCTGAATGCCTACCACAATACCGGAATCGATCAGCTCCAGAGTGGCCTCCAGCACCAGCTTTTCCATAAAAGGATCGCCGACCTGTACCGCCGTCCGTTTCGCTTCGGACTCTTCGGTTAGTTCCACTGATGCAAAGGTGGCGCCGTGAATGCCGTCCCGTCCGGTGGCCGGTCCCACGTAGAACACCGGGTTGCCGATGCCTTGAGCGACGCCCTTCTGAATCTTGTCATGGTCGATGAGTCCCACACACATGGCGTTCACCAGCGGATTGCCCTCGTAGCTTTCGTCGAACATCACTTCTCCGCCAACAGTGGGAATCCCGATACAGTTGCCGTAGCCCGCAATGCCCGACACCACATTCTCGAACAGATATTTCACCCGTTCGTTGTTCAGCTTGCCGAAACGCAAAGAATTCAGCAGTGCAATCGGGCGTGAGCCCATGGAAAAAATATCCCGGATAATGCCGCCCACCCCTGTTGCAGCGCCTTGATACGGCTCCACAGCCGAAGGGTGGTTATGGCTTTCGATTTTGAATACCACTGCCTGGTTGTCGCCGATGTCCACGATACCCGCACCCTCGCCGGGGCCCATCAGAACCTTCGGTCCGGTAACGGGGAATTTTTTCAGCACAACCTTGGAATTTTTGTAGGAGCAGTGCTCCGACCACATGACGCTGAACACGCCGATTTCCACATAATTGGGCTTGCGTCCAAGGAAGCCGCAGATCTTGGCGTACTCCTCGTCGGTTACGCCAAACTGCCGGTAAATCTGTTGTTCCTCGATCTGCTGTGCGTTGGGCTCCTTAGCCGATAGCTGCTGCGCCATGTTTTTCCCTCCAGGTGTTCAAAATCGATTTGAAAATCCGCACGCCGTCCTCGGAGCCAAGAAGCTGGCTGACCGCACGTTCGGGATGGGGCATCATGCCCAGCACGTTGCCATCCTTGGAGCACACGCCAGCAATGTTGCCGACGGAGCCGTTGGGATTTTCCCCGGCGTAGCGGAAGACGATCTGGTTGTTGGCTTCAAGCTCCCGCAGGGTTGCTTCGTCGCAGTAGAAGTTGCCTTCCCCGTGGGCGATGGGGATGTTGATCTCTTCCCCGGCCGCATATTCGGAGGTGAAGGCGGTATTGTTGTTCTCCACCTTCAGCATTGTGGAATGGCAGCGGAACTTCAGGGTTTGGTTGCGCAAAAGCGCGCCCGGCAGAAGGCCTGCTTCGGTGAGGATCTGGAAGCCGTTGCAGATACCGATGATGGTTTTGCCTTGGGCCGCCGCCTCCACCAATGCGCCCATCACGGGAGCAAAACGGGCAATGGCGCCGCACCGCAGGTAATCCCCGTAGGAGAAGCCGCCGGGGACAATGATGCAATCGTAGGAGGAGAGGTCCGTCGCCGTATGCCAGACATACTCGACCGGTTGGCCGATGGTGGACTCTACCGCTTTGTAGCAATCCAGGTCGCAGTTGGAGCCTGGAAAGACCAACACTGCGAATTTCATTTTAGTAACCCTCCAGTTCAAAGCGGTAGTCTTCGATGACGGTATTGGCGAGCAGCTTCTCGCACATAGTCCGCACCCGGGCTTCCGCCTCGTTCCGGTCAACGGTGTTCAGGGTCAGTTCCAGGTACTTGCCGATGCGCACCTTGCCCACTTCGTTAAAGCCCATGGAGTGCAGTGCCCCTTGAACCGCATTGCCTTGGGGATCAAGCACGCTTTGCTTGATGGTCACATAAACTGTCGCTTTGATCATTTGCCGGATTCCTCCCGAAAGTCATTCATAGTGTGCCCGGCGCGCGCGGTGGCTCCAAGTTGGGCCGGCGCGGAGGGGCGTTATTTGTGTTACCGCCGTTTTAATGTGTTTTTTCGAAGGTGCTACAGCCCGCCGGGCGGCTTAAGTTCGCGGTACTGCCCACTGATTGGACTGACGGACCGTGGTTCCGACCGTTAAGAGGCTTGCGTTCGCGTTAGCACCCGCCAACCCGGCTTACAGTTCGCGATGCCGTCCGCTAGCTCGGCTTACAGTTCGCGTTAGCACCCGCCAATTTAGCTTACAGTTCGCGATGCCGTCCGCTAGCTTGGCTTACAGTTCGCGTTAGCACCCGCCAATTTAGCTAACGGACCGTGGTTCCGTTATTGTGCCAAAATCGGGCTTTTCTGCTGCTTAACGGACCGTGGTTCCGTTATTGTGCCAAAAGTGGGCCAAAAAGCAGTGTATTGGGCGGAATAGCGGAACCTGTGTCCGTAAGATCCAGCAAAAGCTCCGTTTCCGCGAAATAGCGGATCGTGAGTCCGCAAGGCTGCTGCTTCGTCTGCTAAGGCGGGGCCGTCGGCCCATTGTACGCCATCCGGAAGACTTCGTCCGGGCAGCCAAGCCACGCATCAATCCTGCGCTCGCATATTCGGTTACGCTCCCCTGCCGCTTCGCCGCTAGTGCGGGCTTGGTCCGCTGCTCTGCTGCATCAGTCCGTTTGCTCCGTCCCGTCGGCTGCTCGTTCATTCCGCCGCGTCGGTCCGCTTACTCGATTCTGTCAGCTCCCTTATTCCGCTGCATCAACCCGCTAACTTGGCGCCACCGACCCGCTTCTGCCAGCCGGCCAGACATCCAGCCCTACTCCGCTGCCGTCAGCCTGCGGTAAATATCCCGGTAGCGGTTGGCCGTGGCCTCCACCACCTCATCGGGCAGCGGAGCGGGCGGGCTGTTTTTGTCCCAGCCGGAGCCGGCCAGATAGGTGCGCACCGGTTCCTTGTCCATGCTGTCGATCTCCGTGTCCAAGGCGTAATTCTCCACCGCCCAGAAGCGGGAGGAATCCGGCGTAAAAATCTCGTCGATAAGAATAATCCGCCCATCCAGGATGCCGAACTCGAACTTGGTGTCCGCCAGGATAATGCCCCGCTTGCGGCAGTATTCATGGGCAGCCTTGTACAGCATAATGCTGCGGCGCTCCAGCTCGTCGGTGAGCTCCGCACCCACCAGCTCCTTCATCCGCGCAATGGAGATATCCTCATCATGGCCTACATCATTTTTGGCGGACGGGGTAAAAATCGGCTCCGGCAGCTCCTGGTTCTTGCGCAGCCCCTCCGGCAGCCTGCGGCCGTTGATCTCGCCGGTGGCTTGGTACTGGCGCCAGCCGCCCCCGGTGATATAACCGCGGACGATGCATTCGATGTCGATGCGCTGGGCTTTTTTGGCCACCATGATCCGGTCCTTCAACAGCACAGACGCTGTCACCAGGTCCCCCAGCTTCTCCACATCCGTATGCACCACGTGATTCTCCTGGAGGGAGGCGGTTTGTTCAAACCAGAATGCGCTGATGCGGTTCAGCATGTTCCCCTTGTCGGGAACCGCCGGGGACAGGATGTAGTCGAAGGCGGAAATCCGGTCCGTCACCACCAGCAGCATTTCCTCGCCCAAATCATACAGCTCCCGCACCTTGCCTTTGTACAAAAGCGGAGCCTTGATCAATTCCACCGCCGTCGACAATGTTGTTGTTACCACGTTAAGGAACCTCCTGTTTTGCGCCCCTCCGGTTTAGGGTGTGTTGGCTAACACGGTCTTAAAACGGAAAGGCATAGAGTCCAGCGCAGGCGCCGGGTGTTTGGTAAACCAGGTGCAGCATAAAATGTGAAAAGCTTCGGCCACAGCCGCCGCGGAGCTGTCTCAAGCCCCCCCGGCAGCCGGAGGAAGCATGTTCCTTATTCGGTCAGTCCCAGCTTGCGGAAAATGGTGTCCACATGCTTCAGATGCCACGAGGGGTTGAAGCAGTCGTCGATTTCCTCGGTGGTGAGCGTCTTGGAGATGATCGGATCCGCTTCAATAATGGAGCGGAACTGGCGCTGCTCCTCCCATGCCTTCATGGCGTTGGGCTGAACGGTATCGTACGCCTGCTCGCGGCTGAAGCCCTTGTCGATGAGCTTGGTCATGACCCGTCCGGAGAAGGGCACGCCGTAGGTGCTTTGCATGTTGCGCTTCATATTTTCCGGGAACACGGTGAGGTTCTTGATGATGTTGCCCAGACGGTTCAGCATGTAATCCAAGAGCGCGGTGGCATCCGGCAGGATGATGCGCTCCACGGAGGAGTGGGAGATATCCCGCTCATGCCACAGCGGCACGTTCTCGTAGGCGGACAGCATGTGGCCGCGGATAACCCGGGAAAGCCCGGAGATGTTCTCGCAGCCGATGGGGTTGCGCTTGTGGGGCATAGCCGAGGAGCCTTTTTGGCCCTTAGCGAAGGGCTCCTCCACCTCGCGGAACTCGCTCTTCTGGAGTCCGCGGATTTCGGTGGCGAACTTGTCCATGGAGGTGGCGATGAGCGCCAGAGTCGCCATGTACTGAGCGTGGCGATCCCGTTGGAGAGTCTGGGTGGAGATCGGGGCGGCTTTTGTACCCAGCTTGGTGCAGACATACTCTTCAATGAAGGGATCGATGTTGGCGTAGGTGCCTACCGCACCGGAAATTTTACCGTATTGCACCTCGTCGGCCGCGCGGCGGAAACGCTCCAGGTTCCGCTTCATTTCCTCATGCCACAAGGCCATCTTCAGCCCGAAGGTAGTCGGCTCCGCATGGACGCCGTGGGTGCGCCCCATCATGGGAGTATCCTTGTAGGCAATGGCCTTGTCCCTCAGGATGGTGATAAAATTCTCCAGATCCTTCTCGAGAATCCGGTTGGCTTGAAGCAGCAAATAGCCCAACGCGGTGTCCACCACATCTGTGGAGGTAAGACCGTAGTGGACCCATTTGCGCTCGTCTCCAAGAGACTCGGAAACAGCGCGGGTAAAAGCGATCACGTCGTGACGGGTTTCCTGCTCGATTTCGTAGATGCGGTCTATGTTGAAGGTGGCGTTGGCGCGGAGGGCGGTTACGTCCTCCTTGGGGATGACTCCCAGCTCCGACCAGGCTTCACAGGAGAGGATCTCCACCTCCAGCCAAGCCTTGAATTTATTCTCTTCTGTCCAAATGGATGACATTTCCTTGCGGCTATAACGCTCCAGCATGTGGAACCTCCTAATATTGTGCTTATTGCTTGTATAGTGCGCCAGTGGGGACGGCGATTACGTGATTTCATTAATTGTTAGTGTGGTCAAATGTGAGTGTGGTCAAATGTGAGTGTGGCTAAATGTGAGTGGTGGCCAAATGCAAAAGTGCAGTTATTTTCCCCCGTTCCTTACTATAAAAGGGGGCTTCCTGCAAAAGTGCAGTTATTTTTAGTCATTCGGCTACCAAACGGGGCGTTTCCGCAAAATAACTGTATTTTTGCAGGATAGGTGGCCGCTGGCGCCAAAGTTTACAAAATAACTGCACTTTTGCAGGATGGGCTGGTGGGCTGGAGTACGCCGCGTCCGGGCATCAGCCAGGATCGGCTGCGTTGCGGCAGGCATCAGCCAGGATGGGCTGGTGGGCCGGAGTAGGCCGCGTCCGGGCATCAGCCAGGATCGCTGCGTGCGGCGGGCATGAGCCGACAACATCCGGCCTATGCGGCCTCACGGGCGCAAATACTCTACCCTCTAGCTCCACCCCTTACATTCCTCCGCCCAGATGCCGGTCTCCCGGACCCAGGCCAGCGCTGCATCCGTGTCCTGCGCCAGCAGGTTCACGTGGCCCATCTTCCGCCGGGCCTTGGCCTCGGCTTTGCCGTAGAGGTGGAGCTTCAGCGCCACCCCCTCCGGCTCCTTCTCCTGCGCCGCCAGCCAATCCAGCAGCAGGGCCTGATGCTCGCCCAGCACATTCACCATCACCACCGGGGATAACAGCTCCACCGGGCCCAACGGCAAATTGCAAACGGCCCGCACATGCTGCTCAAACTGGGAGGTGGCACAGGCCTCCATGGTGTAGTGGCCCGAGTTGTGGGGGCGGGGGGCCAGCTCATTCACGTACAGCTCGCCGGACTCCGTCACAAACATCTCCACTGCCAGCAGGCCCACCATGTCCATAGACTCCGCCAGCCGGGCGGCCAGCTCCTCGGCCCGCTGCCGGACTTCCGCAGGAATCCGCGCCGGTACAATGGACAGGTGCAGGATGTTGCCCACGTGGATGTTTTCCGCCACCGGGAAGACCTTCACCTCACCCCGGGGGCTTCTGGCGGCAATGGCCGAGATCTCCTGCCGGAAGGCGATGAACTGCTCCAGCACCAGCTCCACGCCGCTTTGGCTGAGAGACGCATAGGCGGCTCCGCATTCGTCCGGCGAACGCAGCACCCATTGGCCCTTGCCGTCGTAGCCGCCGGAGACTGTCTTCAGCACACAGGGTGTGCCGAACCGGACTACTGCCGCTTCCAGTTCCGCCAGGCTGCCAACCGGTGCGTAAGGGGCCACCGGAACTCCGGCGGCCTCGATGGCCCGCTTCTCCCGCAGCCGGTGCTGGGTGGTGTGCAGCAGCTTGCTGCCTTGAGGCACATAAGACTCCCGGGCCAGCATCTCCGCCACCCCGGAGCTGACATTCTCGAATTCGTAGGTAATTACATCCGAAATCCGCGCCAGCTCCCGGGCCGCTTCTTCGTCACCGTAGGACGCCGTAATCTGGCGGGCTCCCGCCTGCTGCATAGGCGAATCCGCTGACGGCTCCAGCGTGGCGAAGCGGTAGCCCATGCGGGTGCCCGCCAAGGCCAGCATCCGGCCCAGCTGTCCGCCGCCCAGCACCCCGATGGTGCTGCCGGGCAGGATCACTTTTCCCGGCCCGCCCAATCTGTCATTTCCGTTCATCACAGCGTGTCCACCTTACCTTTCCCTTGTGCCCGCGGCATCCCGGCATCCCTTGGATTTCCCTTCCCTCCGGCCCTTGCAGCTGCCGCAGGTGCCCGGCCTATACCAGCCGGTCGCTGCTCTCCGCCGCTTCCTTGCCAATCCGCTCCCGCCGTGCCGCCACCTTAGCTGACAGCTCCGGGTCGAAGGCCCCTAGAATCTGGGCGGCCAAGAGCCCTGCATTGGTGGCTCCGGCGTTGCCGATGGCAACCGTCGCCACGGGGATGCCGCCGGGCATCTGGACAATGGATAACAGGGAGTCCAGCCCGTTTAAGGTGGAGCTCTTCACCGGGACGCCAATTACCGGCAGCACCGTCTTCGCCGCCACCATTCCCGGCAGGTGGGCAGCACCGCCTGCTCCGGCGATGATCACCTTGATGCCGCGTCCGGCCGCCTGCTCCGCATACTGAAACATCAGATCCGGCGTGCGGTGTGCGGACACCACCTTCTTTTCGTAAGGGATACCGAATTCCTCCAAGGGCTGGCAGGCAAGCTTCATGGTTTCCCAATCCGACTGGCTGCCCATGATTACCCCGACAACTGGCGTCATGCGAACGACCTTCTTTCCGTAGAGACAGTATAATTATGAATACATCCGGCGGACAGGGCCTCCAAAATCGTTTTCCCCTGCAAAAATCCCCCAAAAGTGACAAGATGCTCCGAAGCGTATTCCGGGTACTTTTGAGGGAGACCCGTTTGAAGATGTGCATGAACCAGCACCCTCATAAAAAACAACGCGGCAAGCCAATATTCACCTGTGGCCGCAAAAGCAGATAGCCGCAGGCAAAAGGCAAGGAAGGACCCCAAAGGGTCCAGCCTTCCCGGCGGTTTCCCAGGCGTGTCTGACACGCCCTGCGCGCATGCAGCATACAAGCGAACCCCCCCGCTAAACCGGGGCGCCTGCTGCACACACAAAAGCAATTGACGGATATGAGCGAATATGGCTGCCGCGTAAAAATCCCGCAGGGCAAACCCAAATAAAGCATCCTTCGCTCGTAGTCCGGTCATTTACGGTAACCGGGTAGAAACGTTCGGGCCCTATTCCCGAATATATACGAGTTAAACAGCGAATGCAAAATAGTACAGTTTACTTGTTCATGTTAAGTTTAACAGCCGTGCAGCGGCTATGTCAACCTTAAAAACCGAACATTTGTGTAGATCAAGTAAATATAGTTCGTATTTTAACAGCGGTTTCAAAGCGCCTCACCGCCCCGTCAAGGAGCCAGAAGCTTCAACGCTGCCTGAAGCTGCGGGTCATTCTGCTTCAACTGCGCCGCCAGCAGCTCTGTCATCTTCCGCAGGGTGTCCCCGCCCACCGTGCCGGTGCCTTGCAAACCCTGCGCCGACTGGAACGCCTTCACAGCCTCTGCTGTTTTCCCGTCGAAGTAACCATCCTTCCGGCCGGGGTCAAAACCCAGCGCCGCCAGCATCACCTGGATGCTTTTCACCTCAGTGGCGTAGCTGTCCTGCTTCCATTCCTTATCCAGGCTCACATACGGCAAAGACGCATATTCCGGCAGAGCCACCTCTATATCTGGAGCGATGCCTGTTTTGTGAATCCATGTGCCATCGGGGGTCAGCCACTTGGCGTTGGTGTATTTCACAGTAGAGCCGTCCTTCAGGTTCATGATGGTCTGGGCCGTACCCTTGCCAAAGGTCTTCTCCCCTACCAGCTTGGCACCCGCGGATTCCTGCAGAGCCCCCGCCAGAATCTCCCCGGCGCTGGCAGTGCCACCGTCGATCAGGCCCACCATAGGCAGCCCGTCCACACTGGGGTTTTTGCCGCTGCCTCTGGCCCGGTACTCCTGGGTGCGCCCATTACGGTCCTCCACCTTGAGCAGGGTTTTGCCTGCGGGAAGCAGCATTTCGCCGATTTCCACCGCCTGATCCAGTAACCCTCCGGGGTTCTGCCGCAGATCCAGCACCAGCCCCTTCATACCCTTGGCCTTCAGGTCCGCCAGCTGCTTGGCAAAATCCGCCGCTGTTGTCTCCGAAACCGTGGAAATCTGAATCACGCCGATCCCATTATCCAACAAGTTGCTGTATACCGTTTCGATGGGGATCACATCCCGGATCACCGTGACCTGAATGGGGTCTGTTTCACCCGGTCTTTCAATGGTAAGCTCCGCCTTGGTGCCCTTTTCGCCGCGGAGCAGCTTCACAGCCTCCGTGGACTTCATGCCGATCAGGCTGGTATCTCCCAGCTTGATAATCCGGTCATTGGGCTTCAGCCCCGCCTTTTCGGCAGGTGCGCCTTTAATGGGAGAAACGATGACAATCCGTCCGTCCCGCTCCTCAATCTCTGCTCCAATGCCCACAAACGAAGAGCTGATCACCTCGCCGAAGCTTTTGGATTCCTCCTGGTTCATATAAACGGAGTACGGATCATTTAGCGCCTTCATCATGCCATCCAGCGCCCCGTCCACCAGCTTGGTTTTATCGACAGGCTCCACATATTGCGCGGATAGATGCTCATAGACCGCATCCACCTTGTCCCACTTCTCATAATGGTTGCGGGTATACGCGAAGGTTAAGCCGCTGGCGGCCACCGCCGTGACGATGACTGTGGTTACTGTGCTCCTGAAGCGATTGCCCATCTGTAGGACCTCCCGAGGCTTTCCGCGGGGGAAAACCGGTTATGCAAGCTTATGCCGGATGCCGTTTTGCGCGACCGGTCTTTAAATGGATATTTTACCATACCGCGGTGAGCTCTCCAAACCCGGCATTTTCCAGCTGGCCCGGCAGTCCCTTCCCTTCTGCTCAATACCCTCCAGGCAAAGGAAGCTCCCCCGCAGCCGGAGCGCCCTTCTGCACCCAATCCAGAAACAGCTGGTAGTCCGCCTCCGTCTGTCTGGCATAGGATACCGCCCACAGGGCCAGATCCCGGGCAAACACACCGCCCTTTTCCCCCATGGCCCCGGCAATTTCATCCTCGCTGTGATACGCCAACACGCCATTTTCCACATCCGCATCCGCCCGGGCATGAGCCTTCGCCGTAATCCGCCCCATGATCTCCAGCGCCTCCAGGAAATCCTGTTTCCCCTCCAGATCGGACAGCTTCAGCTTCTTCTTATATGGGGAGCGCTCCCGGATGTAATACTGCTTGCCCCCGAAGGTCAAATACCCCAGGAACGGGTCCGCCTCATGATGCATCGCCTGCTGCGTTGTGGCCACACGCCTGCCCTGATGGCCGAATTCCTGCCAGAACTCCTCCCGGTACGGCAAGAAGTAGGCCGGCACCGGCACCCGCGCCTCCTTTACCTCCAGCACCACATCATCCATGGCATCCACCGCCCCGCCCCCTTCAATGAGCAGATAATAGCGGTCCAGTCCGATGGACGCCGTCCCTGAGCCTTTTTTCACCACCATATCCTTTATCCTGAAAAAGTGGGGCTCCAGCTCCCGTTTACGTCCCAGCACCGCCACATATTCCTCCCAGGCCGCCAACAGCGCCCTGCGGGTTCCCGGCTCCACCTCCACCAGCTCCTCCGAACGGACAAACCGCCGGTCCCGGCCGCCTGCCGTAACCGACAGCATAAACTTGTGGGGCTCCCGCTTTTCCAGCTTGCGAAGCAGCTTGCGGATGCTTCCGTCAGTGTTGTCCTCACTGAACTGCAGCCGGGACGGATCCTCCTCCCGTTCGGCGAATTTGCGGATCTGCCGGTAATAGGCCTGTGCATACGCCTCGATGGCTTCAATGCGCTCCTGCTCGTCTTGCCCCAGCTCCTTGCCCGCCAAGGCTATACTTGCGGACATCCGCAGCAGGTCGTACAGATACGAACCCAGGCAGCCCTCATCGAAATCATTGATATCGTAAACCAGGTCCCCGTTTTCGTCCTTGAAGGCGCCGAAATTCTCCAGATGCAGATCCCCCTGCACCCAAGTCGGCCGGTTGTCCGCCGTATGGTAGGGAAACCACTCCCGGGACACATCGGAATAGAACAGGTACGCGCTCCCCCTGAAAAAGGAATACGGCGACTCCGCCATTTTGCTGTATTTCATCATCCGGCCGGTCTGGTCCAGCTTCATAATGCGGATGTCGAATTCGTCGAACATGGTGGCCAGCGCCTGCTGCCGGAGATGGCGGTGGGTAAACTTGACCTTCTCGATGATGGACTCGTACATAAGCGGCAGATCCTCCTCTATAGCAAAAACACACCCTGCTGCAAACGGCAATAAGGGTGTGCTTCGCGTGTGTGGCTGTTCTATTCCCAGCATAAAACCGGGCCGGGGCCAAAGTCAAATCGTTGCCGGCTCCTTAAGCTCCTTACTCCACCGGCTGGCGGATGATGGTCTGCAGCTTGTCCGGCGCGGCGCGTCTGGGGTCGCCCAGATAGATCTCGTGATGCTTGCCCCGGAGACGGAGACCCTGCTCCTCGATAAAAGCATGCAGCCGCTCAATCGTAGGTGCTTCCTCGGCGTAAGGACCAATGTGCAGCACCTGGGCACATTTCCCCTCATCCAAGCGGGCGAGGCGAGCCAGAGGCAGGGCAGGCAGCGTCTTTTTGGCAGCTGCTTGCTGCCGGGCTTCCTCCACCAGGGCTGGAGTAATAAAATCCGGCTGCAGAATCAGCGAGGTCCATTTCCAGTTCCCTTTGCGTTCCATGCTAAACGCCTCGATGGGCTCGCTCCACCACAGGCCCTCCAGGGGCATGACACCATAATCCATGCCGTCCGGCTTACGTTTTTTTATCATAAACTTCAGGGTGTAGGACAGGGAATACAGCGCCTCCACCGCCTCCTGATAGGCCGGTGCCGTGTTGGGATCCCCCTCCCCGTCGATCATCAGAAACTGCAGCGGCGGCACCTCCACCAGCAGCGGCTCCGTTTTGGCCCGGTACAGCTCCCGGTAGGTTTTCTTCAAATCCAGCTTCTCCATTGTATCGCACATCCTCCTTGGGTTGTCTTCCCTCTGTCTCTCCTTTTCAGTATACCCCGGCGCTGTGACAACAGATGGTCAGGTTTCCAAAATGGGAGGCAAGCGGGGAGGTGAGGAGGAGGCCGCCCCCTTCCTAGCCAGCCAACCCTACTCCTCGTTGGGAGATGGCAATGCAGTACGGGATTCGCCGCGATGGTGGGTTGTAAGATAGTTTAGTTCGGGGAGTTAGCGGGAGTGTTGAGGCGATAGAGTTGAGGCGAACAACAGGTGTTTTGTCCTCTTATGCTGTATGATCCCCTCCGCTCAGGAAGGGAATGGGATGCAGTTGAGTATACTCTCGCTTTCCACTAGCAGCTATCCGCGCAGCAAATCTAACGGAAGTGAGAGACCTTATTTGCCCCGAATCCAGTGGGCAAAAAATCTAACGGAAGCAGGAGCCGCTATTAGGTCCAAAACGGGGATGAGGCAGGCCGTTTGTGGCAAATAGCGGCTCTCACCGCCGTTAGATTTTTTAAAGTGGTGTTTTGGGCAAAATAGCGGCTCTGGCCACCGTTAGAATCGCCCGTGGCCTAGGGCCTGTCTTCAAACCCACTTAAGGGCAGCTTTCACCATCTTTTCGTCCCTTGCTTCGTTACTTTCGCTTGACGTACCCCCGGTACGCCTGCGCAAAAGTGCCTTGCCTGGAACGAAAATCCGGCAAAAT
>JAEWGW010000033.1 GCA_023388055.1 Bacillota bacterium
AAGAGCTGGTTGACCACTTCGTAATGAAGCTGCGTCTGGTGAAATTTGCCCGGACACCGGAATACAATGAGCTGTTCAGCGGCGACCCCACTTGGGTAACCGAATCTATCGGCGGTGTAGGCATGGATGGCCGTCCGCTGGTCACCAAGAACTCTTTCCGGTTCCTGCACACCCTCGACAACCTGGGCCCGTCCCCGGAGCCGAACCTGACTGTGCTTTGGTCCAACCATCTGCCGGAAGCCTTCAAGGACTACTGTGCCAAGATGTCCATCCAAACCAGCGCCATCCAATATGAGTCCGACGATCTCATGCGCAACGAGTTCGGCGATGACTATGCCATCGCCTGCTGCGTATCCGCTATGCGCGTCGGCAAACAAATGCAATTCTTCGGCGCCCGCGCCAACCTGGCCAAGGCTCTGCTGTACGCCATCAACGGCGGCGTGGACGAAAAACTGAAGATCCAAGTCGGCCCGACCTTCGCTCCCATCAAATCCGAATACCTGGACTTCGACGAAGTCATGAAAAAATTCGATTCCATGATGGAATGGCTGGCTGAGCTGTACATCAATACCTTAAACTGCATTCACTACATGCATGACAAATACAGCTACGAGCGCATCGAAATGGCCCTGCATGACACCCACATCCTGCGCACCATGGCTACCGGTATCGCCGGTTTGTCCGTAGCAGCTGACTCCCTGTCCGCCATCAAATTCGGCAAGGTCAAGACCATCCGTGATGACAACGGCCTGGTTGTAGACTTCGCCATCGAGGGTGAATTCCCGAAATACGGCAACAACGATGACCGTGTGGACCAACTGGCTGTACAACTGGTAGAATCCTTCATGACCAAGCTGCGCAAGCACAAGACTTACCGGGATTCCGTACATTCCATGTCCATTCTGACCATCACCTCCAACGTGGTGTACGGCAAGAAAACCGGCAATACACCGGACGGACGCCGCGCGGGCGAACCGTTTGCACCTGGCGCCAACCCGATGCACGGCCGCGACGAGAAGGGCGCATTGGCTTCTCTGTCCTCCGTGTCCAAGATCCCGTACCAATATTCCGTGGACGGCATCTCCAACACCTTCTCCATCGTGCCGCATGCGCTGGGCAAGGATGACAAGAGCCAAGTGAAGAACCTGGTTGCCATCCTGGACGGTTATGCCTCCAAACATGGCCACCACTTGAACATCAACGTGTTCAACCGCGAAACTCTGATGGATGCTATGGAGCATCCGGAGAAGTACCCGCAGCTGACCATCCGGGTTTCCGGCTATGCGGTTAACTTCATCAAGCTGACCCGCGAGCAGCAAGCAGACGTTATCCACCGGACCTTCCACGCTACCATGTAATAAAGGAAACTTGCCTTCCGGGACTTGTTCATCAAGTCCTGGAGACGGCAGTCCGGCTTGTATACAGCAATGCCCATACAGATAGAAGCCTGCGCATACGCAGGCTTTTGCCTGTTATAGATTGTGACTATTTTCACAAGAGAAGAGTAAAGGAAGATGCCGGTTGACAAAGCAAATCTCGGTTTGTATCGGAAGCTCCTGCCACCTGAAGGGCGCGTACCGCCTGATTGAAGAGCTGCGCCAATTGATCGCCAGCCGCGGACTATTGGAGCAAGTGGAATTGAAAGCGAATTTTTGCGCTGGCCGCTGCCAGCATGCCGTGTCCGTCCAAGTGGACGGCAAACCCTGCATTCAGGTCAATGAAGAAGGCATCGGGCAATTCCTGAAGGAAGTGCTGGAGGAGAGAATATAACCATGGGACTGCTTCATTTCCAGGCCGCCAATTGCAAGAATTGCTACCGGTGCATCCGCACCTGCCCGGTCAAAGCCATTGAATTCAAGGATAACCAGGCCCGCATTGTGGCCGAGGAATGTATTTTTTGCTGCAGATGTATGAAGGAGTGTCCGCAGAATGCCAAAACCGTGGAATCCGACGCCGGCAAGGTCCTGCGGATGCTCCAGTCCGGCGCAGAGGTAATTGTTAGTCTGGCGCCTTCCTTCGCCGGCTTTACCCCGGACCCTCATGGATATATCCGGCGGCTGTACCAGGCGGGATTCGCCCAGGTGCGGGAAACGGCAGAGGCCGCAGAGGAAATTTCACGCTGTTATGAGGAGGAGTTCCAGCGCAAGGGACGGCTTATCACCACGGCTTGCCCTGTGGTCGTGGAATACATCGAGAAGTACAGTCCCCAGTGGGTGCCTTATTTGGCCGAGGCGGATTCACCGTTGATGGCCCATGCCAAGTGGATCAAGGAGCGGTATCCCCAGGCGAAGGTGGTATTCGTAGGGCCGTGTTACGCCAAAAAAACGGAAGCGGATCAACAGCCCGGTTATGTGGATGCCGTGCTGACCTTTGAGGAAGTGGAATGGCTGCCCCTGCTCGCTGTGGAGGAGGGGGCTTTTGAAGCAGGAGCTTCCACTTCCGTCGCAGAAACTGCCGCGGCCGCTCAGGCTTCATTAATGGAGGCGCGGCTGTACCCTATCGATGGCGGTGTTGTGGAAACCACCTTCAAATCCGGCAACGGCCATCCTGCATCCACCCGCCTCCGGGCGGTATCCGGCATTGAGAACTGCCGCAAGCTCCTGTCCTCCCTGAAGGAGCTGCCGGAGGGGTATTTCCTGGAGATGAACGCCTGTGAGGGCGGCTGCATCAACGGCCCTGCCGCGGGCAGCCACATCCATCCGCTGCTGAAGCAGGACCGGATTCTTGCTTACCGGCAGAACCCGGCGCCCCAGGGCCCTGCTCTGCCGATGGCAAACAAAGAGATGATCCGCCGCACCTTCCGCGACCGCAGTAAAGCCCCTGTCCGTTATTCCAAGGAGGCGATCCGCGACATTCTCCTGAAGCTGGGCAAGGAGCGCCGGGAGGATGAGCTGAATTGCGGCGCCTGCGGCTACGACACCTGCAAGGACAAGGCGGAGGCGGTGCTGGCCGGCAAGGCCGAGCTGTACATGTGCATGCCCTATGCCCAAGCCAAAGCGGAATCCTTTGCCCATGTCCTGCTGGAGAAAACACCCAATGCGGTAATTGCCGTGACAGACCAGCATCTGATTAAGGAAGTGAACGCTGCCGTTGGCATATTTTTTCAGACCGATCCCCAGGAGCTGCTGGGCCTTCCTCTGGAATATCTGATTCCCATGGAGGAAATAACCCTGTCTCCGAATGAACAGTCACGGAAGAAGCTGTATTTTCCCGAGCTGCGCAAAACGGCTATTGTTTCCGCCGCTTTTGTGCCCGAGCAGCAGCTGTTTCTGGTGATTCTCCATGATCTGACCGAGCAGGAGCAGGAGCAGGAAAAGCTGCGGGTGCTGAAGCAGGAAACGGTGGAGATGGCCCAGCGGGTCATTGAGAACCAGATGCGGGTGGCCCAGGAGATCGCCGGCCTTCTAGGCGAAACCACAGCCGAAACCAAGGTGACGCTGACCAAAATGAAGCGGCTTTTGCTGGAGGATTGAGACCATGTCGATGATGGAGCACCGCATCTTTGCCGATGTGGGATTTAGCAGCCTGAATAAGGCGGGGGAGGAGCTGTGCGGCGACAAGGTCCATATTACCCGGACGCCGGATTCGGCGGTGATCGTGCTGGCGGATGGCCTGGGCAGCGGGGTAAAAGCCAACATTCTGGCCACCCTCACCTCCAAAATAGCCGGGGATATGCTGCGGATGGGGAGCGATATTGAGGATGTGGTGGATACCCTGACCCAGACGCTGCCGGTGTGCAAGGTCCGCGGTGTGGCGTATTCCACCTTTACCATTTTTCAAGTGTTCGCCGACGGACGGGCATACCTTGTGGAATATGACAATCCCTCCACCTTCTTCTTCCGGCAGGGGAAGCTGGAGGAGCTGTATTATCTGGAGCGGACAGTTAACGGAAAAATGATCAAGGAATCCCGCTTCCGCGTCACCGAGGAGGATACGGTGGTGCTGATCAGCGACGGAGCCGTCCATGCCGGTGTGGGGCAGATTCTGAATCTGGGCTGGCAGTGGAGCCATATCGCCGAGCATCTGGGCAAAATCGTGCCGGAAACCGCCTCCACCCGGGCGGTGGCCCGGCAGCTGGCGGAGGCCTGCGAGGCGCTGTACTGCGGCAAACCCGGCGACGACACCACGGCGGTGGCGGTGCGCTTCCGCATGGCCAGTTCCGTGACGCTGCTGGTGGGACCACCCAGCAATCCGGAGCTGGACAGCCGGATTGTGCGGGAATGGTTCACCCGTCCCGGGAAAAAGGTGGTGTGCGGCGGAACCTCCGCCACTATCGCCTCCCGGGAGCTGGGTGAGGAGCTGGAGGTGGATTGGTCCTCCGCCTCCGACCCGGATATTCCTCCGGCAGGGAAGCTGGCCGGGGTGGATCTGGTGACGGAAGGGGTGCTCACCCTCCGCAAGGTGCTGGAATATCTGCAGGCCTACAAGGCCGGGGGGACCCTGGACCGGAAAAGCAATGGCGCCTCCCGGCTGGCCAGGCTGCTGCTGCGGGAGGCTACGGAGATCCATTTTATTGTGGGCACAGCCATTAATCCGGCGCATCAGAATCCCAACTTCCCCCAGGATCTGAATATCAAGCTGCGGATTGTCAACGATATGATCCGCACGCTGCGGGAATTGGACAAACCCACCTCCATCACCCTATACTAAGATGCCAGTGGTCTGCCCAACGGAGTGCTTTGGGTGAAACCATATTCCTGCAACATGAAACGGGAGGGATAGGTTGTGAAAGTTTTCCGCAAGGAAAACTGGCTTCGGAAGCATACGCTTTTGAGGGCGAGTTTTTTGTTGGCTTTGAAACCTTAATAATCGAATCCAATCAAGGCCAACAAAACGTGTTTGAGCTTCCAAGCCAAGCCTATCCCGGTAGTGAAGGTTGCCCATGAATATGGTTTCACCCTTGTCTTTTCGCGCACTCCGGCAGCGCCAAAACGGACAACGATACGGTGAGGACAATGAATGTGAATTGGAATAAATTATATATCTTTGCATGCAGGGAAGAGGAGCTGGACCTGTGCCGCTTGGAGCAGCGTGCGCTGTTCGGCGCACAGATGGAGGCTTCTGCTTCCCCGGGAGGCTGGCTGGCCTCCTCCCGTTTGATTGAGCCGGGCCGGAGCCCCTTTATCCGGCACCGGCTGTTGGTGCGGAGGTCCGCCTCCTCCCTGGAGGAGCTCATCGCCCGTGCAGAGGGCTGGAGCATGGAAGGCCAAACCTTCAAGATCCGCTATGTACCCACGGCGGAAGCAGGCTTTGACTACGATGCCTGCCGGGGCATAGAGCGCCGGATCGGCGCAGTTATACGCGGCAAGGCGGAGATGCGGCAGCCCGAGGTGGTGCTGGGCGTTACCTGTACCGGCCGTGCGGAAGAAGGCTGGCTCCTGGGGGAGCTGGCAGATAATCCGGCCGTTTGGCTGGCCCACCAGAACAAGCCCCAGAGCTACTCCACCGCTCTTAGCACACGGGTCGCCCGGCCTTTGGTGAACATCGCCCTTCCTTTTCCCGACGGGGAGCTGGGAGACCGCACCCTGCTGGACCCCTGCTGCGGAATGGGTACGGTGCTGATTGAGGCGCTGTCCATGGGTGTGTCCGCCGCCGGCTCCGATATGAACCCGCTGGCCGTTCAGGGCGCCCGGGTTAACCTGGCTTATTACGGGTATTCCGATGCGGTGAAGTTATGTGACATTGCCCATGCCCAGGGTGCATATGATGCAGTAATCGCCGATCTTCCCTACAATCTGTGCTCGAAGAGTCCGCGGGAGGAGCTGTTGGCCATTCTCCGTCATGCGGCAAGGCTGGCGGAACGGGTTGTGCTGGTCACCACGGAAGCCGAGGAGCTGGATGATCTGGTTCGTGAAGCATGTCTTCTGGTGGAGGACAGCTGCCGGATTCCCAAGGGCAAGCTGGTCCGCCGGGTTTTGCTGTGCCGCCTTGTCCCGTAATCGAAGCCCAAAATTTCGTAAAATTCGGTAAACTCTCCTCCCCCGCCTGCATATTTATTAAATACATTCCTTACGCATCCCCAAAATGAAGAGCAGCGTATGTTCCTTTTGAAAATGCGGAATGGGTACACACGGTCATGTCAGCTAACCTTCAACAAAGTGTCAGGATGCTGCCAAGAGATGCATGAGTGATCGGGAGGAGGGTTACCATGAGTATTTTTAAGAAGATTTCGGATTACCGGGCGGAGAATGAACGCCTTGCGTGGAAAGGGAACTTTGCAGAGTATTACGAACTGGTGAGGAAAAACCCGAAGCTGGCGATGACGGCCCATTCCAGGGTGTTCAACATGATCGCCTCCAAGGGAACCGAGGAGCGGAACGGCCAGATCCGCTACAAGTTTTTTGACAATGATATTTTCGGGCTGGACCGGGCGCTGGAGAAGCTGGTTGAGGAGTATTTCCATTCCTCCGCCAGACGGCTGGATGTCCGCAAGCGGATCCTGCTCCTGATGGGGCCTGTCAGCGGCGGCAAATCCACACTGGTCACCATGCTCAAGAAAGGCCTGGAGGAATACTCCCGCACCGACGACGGCGCGGTGTATGCCATTTCCGGCTGCCCCATGCACGAGGAACCGCTGCACCTGATTCCGGGCGAGCTGCGGGCGGATGTAGAGAAGGAGCTGGGGATCAAGATTGAAGGCAATCTGTGCCCCTCCTGCCAGATGCGGCTGAAAACCGAATATGCGGGACGCATTGAGGATGTGGTGGTAGAGCGGGTCTTCATCTCCGAGGTGGACCGGGTGGGCGTCGGCACCTTCAGCCCCTCCGACCCCAAGTCCCAGGATATTGCCGATTTGACCGGCAGCATTGATTTTTCCACCATAACCGAATACGGCTCGGAATCCGATCCCCGCGCATACCGGTTTGACGGAGAATTGAACAAGGCCAACCGGGGGCTTATGGAGTTCCAGGAAATGCTCAAGTGCGACGAGAAATTCCTGTGGAACCTGCTGTCCCTTACCCAGGAAGGCAACTTCAAGGCGGGACGTTTCGCCCTGATCAGCGCGGATGAGCTCATTGTGGCCCATACCAACGAATCCGAGTACAAGTCGTTTATTGCCAACAAGAAGAATGAAGCGCTGCAGTCGCGGATGATCGTGATGCAGATTCCTTATAACTTGAAGGTATCCGAGGAAGAGAAAATCTACGCCAAGCTGATCAAGCAATCGGACATGAACCATGTCCACATTGCGCCGCATGCACTGCGTGCCGCTGCCATCTTCTCCATCCTGACCCGGCTGAAGGAAACCAAGAAGCAGGGTATGGATCTGGTGAAGAAGATGCGCATGTACGACGGTGAGTCCATTGAGGGTTATAAGGAAGCAGATCTCAAGGAAATGCAGAACGAATATGCCGAAGAAGGGATGACGGGCATCGACCCCCGTTATGTCATCAACCGGATTTCCAGCGCCTTGATCCGCAAGGATGTGCAGTGTATCAACGCTCTGGATGTGCTCCGCGCCTTGAAGGACGGCCTGGACCAGCATCCCTCCATCACCAAGGACGAGCGGGAGCGCTATCTGAACTTCATTTCCGTAGCCCGCAAGGAATACGACGAGCTGGCGAAGAAGGAGATCCAGAAGGCCTTCGTGTATTCCTTCGAGGAGTCGGCCAAAACCCTGTTCAACAACTATCTGGATAATATTGAAGCCTTCTGCAACTGGCAGAAGATCAAGGATCCCCTTACCGGGGAGAATGTGGACCCGGACGAACGCCTGATGCGCTCTATCGAGGAGCAGATCGGCATCAGTGAAAATGCCAAAAAGGCCTTCCGGGAGGAAATCCTCATTCGTATGTCCTCCTACCAGCGTAAAGGCAAAAAGTTCGAATACAATACCCATGAGCGTCTGCGGGAAGCCATTGAGAAGAAGCTGTTTACCGATCTGAAGGATATCGTGAAGATTACCACCTCCTCCAAAACGCCGGATGAGCAGCAGCTGAAGCGGATTAATGAAGTAACGGCGCGGCTTATCGAGGATAATCATTATTGCCCGGTATGCGCCAACGAGCTCCTGCGGTATGTGGGCAGTCTGTTGAACCGGTAATTACCAGCTGTCTGGAAATGAAAAGAAACGGCAGAGCCTCCTTTCTGGGTCGGAAAGAGGCGCTGCCGTTTTTTTACTATTCATTGGCTTTCATTTTGGTCGTGCCGTTTTTTTTGCGGTGCCGGATCGTCTGAATGAATGCATCCGCCAGCTCCCGCTCTTCGTCTGTCCAATGATCGGCAGCGGTGTAACGAGCCCGTCCCTCACTGATGTAATGATCTCTGCCCAGAATGTAATCAATCGTTACTTCAAAATAATCCGCAATACGCCGGACCAATTCCAGGGATGGCTCGCGCTGGTCGCGCTCGTACATGCCGATGGCACTTTCACTCAACTGAAACTGCTTGCCGCATTCCTTCTGTGTGAGTCCCCGCGCCAGGCGGAGACTGCGAAGTCGTTGGCCGAATGTCATGGCATCATCACCTACCGGAATCATAGCATAACATGTGAGCCAAAAAGTGAGTGCGTACAAAATGTGTTGACTATGCACGGAATGTAACGCTATCATGAAGATTGAACTTATAGGGAAAGTTGTCCCTTCGAGAAAATTCGATATCATTCGAGAATAATCGGGGAGATTCGGGGGTACCCATGAAAAATAGATTCTATAGCAGAAGTCCGGACCAATGGATGGCTGACCAGCGGGACAAGCTGATTCATGAAGGGGATCTGTACCGGACGGAAGAGGGACTGTACAGGCTGACCATTCAAGGTGAAGAAAAGATTCTGGAGCTGCTGATGGGGCTTGCAGGAGAACCGGGCAACCTGCTGCTGCTGGAGCAGTGGTATGCCGAACGGCTGGAGACGGAAAGCCCTTTTTCCATTATTCAAAAAAATAAAGCCTTTCCTGCGGAAGGATAATGTAGAAATATGTCGAATTAGTGAAGAAATCTAAAGTGTCTGGAGGAGGTATACCTGTGCCCGCTATTTTACGCAACTTGAGCTTGAGACTGAAGCTGATCCTGTCCTTTGCCATCATCCTGTCTGTTCCCGGCTTAATCATTGGGTATATTTCCTATGAAACAGCCAAATCCCGGCTGGCCGCCCAGCTCATCCGCAGTGCGGACGAGAATGTGGTGCTGCTCAACCAGGTGATCGAAAGTGAGATTTCCGCCCGGATCAAGGACATGGATTACCTGTCCGGTTTGGTGGACAAGGAAGACTTACAGGGCGGCGGCCAAGCAGCCAGAGCCTTTTTGGAGGAATATATCAAGCTTCACCCTGAAATAAACACTATTTTTATCGGCACACCTAATAAACAGTTCCTGAACGCCCCCAAGGTGGATTTGGGTGCGGATTTTGACCCCACTGGCCGTCCCTGGTACCAGGCGGCAGCCAAGGACGGCGTCAAGGTAGCCATAGCCGCACCCTACGTGTCCAAAACCACCGGAGATTTTGTCATTTCTCTCTCCAAGGTGCTGCGGGACGGCTCAGGCACGATCGGCGCTGAAATCAAGCTGGCTAATCTGGAGGCCATTACCAAGCAGGTCGCCATTGGCCAGCGGGGCTTTGCCGTTCTGCTGGACCAGCAGCGCAAGGCCATTGTCCATGCGGAGTTTGAGGCCGGCAGCGATTTGACAGGCACCTGGGTGGAGCAGGTATTCGGCAGCGACAGCGGAGAGGCGGAGTACGATGACGGCTCGGGCCTGAAGCGGCTCCGTTATGCCACCAATGCCTTGACCGGCTGGAAGATCGGCGGTGTAATCGAGCAGGCGGAGGAGGCCGAACAAGCGGCTCCCATACTGAACAGGATGCTGATCGTGCTGGCTCTGGCTTTCCTGGTCTTCGGCGCATTGGCTATGACCATTGTCTGGTTGATCATTAAGCCAGTCCGGGAGCTGGGTGCGGCGGCTGCACGGATCAGCGAAGGGGACTTGACCCACCGGGCGGAGGTCCACGGCAAGGACGAAATCGGCCGGCTGGGCAGCAGCTTCAACGCCATGGCGGATTCGCTGCGTCATCTGCTCACCGAGGTGCAGGACGTGTCCATGCAGGTGGCTGCTTCCTCCCAGGAGCTGACGGCCAGTGCGGAGCAGACCTCCAAGGCTACAGAGCAGATTGCCGAGTCCATCCAGGAGGTAGCCGAAGGAGCAACCCGCCAGGTGGAGAATGTGGGCCAAGGCGCCGACTCCATCCGGATGATGGATCAGGGCATCCACCGGATCGCCGAAGGGGCGGAGGCAGTTTCCCAGTCTGCGGGAGAAGCATCCCAGCATTCTAATGAGGGCTTAACCGTCATGGAGGAGGCCATCCGCCAGATGAAGCGGGTGGAGCAGGAGGTCAGCGGCCTGAAGCAGGTGATGGGCCACCTGGGTGAACGTTCGGCGGCTATCGGTGAGATTGCAGCTGTTATGACGGACATTGCCCAGCAAACCAATATCTTATCCATTAACGCTTCTATTGAAGCGGCCCGTGCCGGCGAGCATGGCCGGGGCTTCGCCGTAGTGGCGCAGGAAGTGAAGAAGCTGGCGGACCAATCCCGCAAGTCGGCCGAAGAAATCTCCGAGAAGATCGGCACGGTCCGCAAGGATACGGACACTGCGGTGCAGGCGACGGGAGCTGTGGTGGAGGGGGTAAGCCGAGGCTCCGAATCCATCCGCCATGCCGGCGAGCTGTTCGAAACCATCCGCGGCATGCTGGGGCAGGTGGCGGAGCAGTCCACCACCATGAACGAGACGGTGGGCATGATCGCCGAGGAGTCCGCTAATGCGGTGGAGGCGATGGCGCAAATCTCCGAAACCACGGCAGCAACAGCCGACAACACCCACGATGTGTCATCGGCGACGCAGGAGCAGCTGGCATCCATGGAGGAGATTGCCTCCTCCTCCAGCGCGTTGTCCAAGCTTGCGGAGGATATGCAGGAATTGATGAGCCGGTTCAAGATTTAACAGAAGACAGCCCTTAGCCCGGGCTGCCGACAGTGTGCTGTTGGCGCCCGGGCTTTTTTTGTGTCTCTGCAGGCTGACTCCCGGACTCAGGAGCCGCTATTTGGCAGAAAAACGGCGTTTTTTCATCTACGCGGACTCAGGAGCCGTTATATGCTGCCAAAGAGCAGGTTTAGCTGGATGGAAGAGGAAATAACGTACCTTGAGTCCGCGAAATCTGCAAAAGTGTGTGTTTTGGGCAAATAACGGCTTCTGAGTCCGGATAAAGAGGGATCATAGCCTATATACAGCTGCAGAGCGTCGGGTTGCAGGGGAGCTGCAGCTGAATGCAACCGCAGGTCATCGGGTCGCGGGGGAGCTGCATCTGGATCGGCTGCCTTGCATCTGACAGCGGGAGAACCCCGGCCGGAGTGTTACGGCCCCACCTGCAGCGGACCCGAGATGCTGGTGAGGGTAAGGGTCCGTTTGCTTTCTCCGGTGCTGCCCGAGCACTGCTTGAGCATCAGAATGCTGCTGGCCGAAGCTCCCTCGTAGCCGCAATTGACAGAGCCGCTGACGGAGTTGAGCTCATAAGCGAAGGGGAGCTTGGCATCGGCGGTCAGATTAATGCTGCCGGAAACGGTGTTGACGGAGCTGGAGCTTTCCCAGGAGGTGCTGCTAATCCGCACGCTGCCGGAAATGGATTGCACATTGAAATCGCCGCTCAAGCTGGCGACGCTGATCTTGCCCGATACATTATTCAGAGTATGGCTTTTTCCCTTCAGACCCACCAGAGCGATACTCCCGGACACGGAGGCTCCGGTGAAGTGGTCGGCCTGGAGAGCAGGTCCTTTTACCGAACCGGATACGGTAGACACACCCAGCTTCTCCAGCGGAGCCTCCGGCAGAAGGATGCGGAGTGTGGTCTTTCGACCTGACGGCATCTTGTTTTCCTTGGTGTCCACAACTCTGACGTACACCGTGAAGGTGCCGCTGGAGCTATCCGTACCGAAATCGTAATAGTCTGTCCAATCCTCACCCTCCCGGACAGTTATTTTACCCTCCAGCAGCGCTTGGAGCTTGGTATCCTTGACGGTTTCGATCACCACCTCCGTATCTACTGTTTCAATCCGGAGTGAGCTGATGGTGTCTGCGGCCTTCCGTTCCTCGTTAATGATGACCGTTCCACCGGGTTTTTTGGCTTCGGGACTGGCGGGGGGAGTGGCGGAAGACTCCGGGCTGGAGCTGGCAGAATAAGCCTTTAATGCCTGCTTCAATTGGTCCACAGTGTCGGCGGGACTGGCTTCCGGCGGAGCTGGATCGGTTGAGGAAGTCATCCGGATGCCGACAAACGCCCAGATGAGCCCGATAAATAACACGGCGGTAAACACCATCATCCCGGCCGTCCTCCACCAGGGTACGGGGGTGGCCTGCGGGGCAATCTCAGCAGGAGCGGCAGCTTTGCCTGCCTTGTACTCCGCCAGAATATCCGTGGCCAAGGCTTCAACGGAACCCAGCGCGTCGGCAATCTCCTCCGGTGTTTTTCCCTCGGCCTGCGCCAGCTGGAAGTGCTCCTGGTAGTCCTGCAAAATCTCCTGCCGCTCCTCAATGGGAATTTCCTGCAGAAGCCGATCCAATTTGACGATATACGGGTTGCTCACGAGCGGTCCTCTCCTTTAAAAAATGTCTCCATAATCCGGTTTACACCATTGGTAAAGCTGACCCATTCGGCTACCAGCGTGTCTCTGTACGCCTTACCCTGCTCCGTCAGCCGGTAATACTTCCGCGGAGGGCCTTCATTGGACTCCATCAGGTAGGTGGAGAAATACCCCTCTTGGGTAAGACGGCGCAGAAGCGGGTAAATCGTGCCCTCCGAAATCTGGATGTTGTCCGAGATCATATTCACCAGCTCGTACCCGTAGTAGTCCTTTTGCCCGGCCATAACCAGCACGCAAAGCTCGAGAACACCTTTCTTAAACTGCGTATTCATCTGACACTTCACCATCTCCTAATATTTACATATCATCATTATATAAAAAGGTATTGTGCATTGCAAGGTACTGTGTAAACAATAGTTGAAAGGCATGTCTGTTTTTTGACAATCTCCCGTCAAGGTCGCCGAATGATAGCATCGGGTTTATAATGGACAGGAATGCGGCACTAACTATAGAAAGAAGGACGACAAACATGCTTATCGATAAAGGAAGCAAGCTTGTGATGATTGGAGATTCGGTTACGGATGCGGAGCGCAAACGTCCGGTAGGGGAAGGCCGGGGAGAGGATATCGGCAAAAGCTATGTGGCGCTTGTAAACGCTCTCCTGAACAGCGCCTGCCCGGAGGAGCAAATCCGTGTTATCAATATGGGGGTTTCCGGGAATACCTCCCGTGATCTGCTCCAGCGGTTTCAGACGGATGTGCTGGATCTGAACCCGGATTGGCTGACCATCATGATCGGCATTAATGACATCTGGCGGCAGTTCGACGCCCCGCTCCGCCCGGAGGTCCATGTTTACCCGGAGGAATATGAAGCGAATCTCAACCATATGCTGGAGCTGGTCAAGGGCAAGGTCAAACAAACTGTCCTCATGACCCCTGTCTTCATGGAGCACAACCGTCAGGATGAGATGCGGGCAGCTCTGGACACCTATATCTCCATTATGAAAAAAACCGCAGAGCGCCATAACGCCATGTTTATTGACGTACAATCCGCTTACGAGCAGGTGCTGGAGCATATGCATCCCATGAACATCGCCTGGGACCGGGTACACCCCAATATGACCGGCCATATGATCATCGCCCGGTCCTTCCTCAAGGCTGTTGGCTTCCAGTGGTAGGTGCTATAACGGAGGGAGCATAAACCGGAGAACCTTGGGAATATCCAAGGTTCTTTTAGTTGCCGCGGTTTTTCGGAAAATGGTACAAAATAAAGCATCTTTTTTAAGATATTACATGTACGTTGTTCAGTAGAGCAGGTATCCTTTTCTTATCTGGGTGATTAATTATATCGAGAGGATATGAACATAATGAACCGTAAGCGGGATGAAGGACGGAAGGACAGCAAGCTTGTAAGCGTCGTCATAATAGGTGCGGGACACCGCAGCCTGCTATATGCTTCCTATGCGGCAGAGCATCCGGAGGAGCTGCAGATTGTTGGTGTAGTGGAGCCGGATCCAGCCCGGAGGAGGCTGGCAGGCAAGCGTTTTGGACTGGAGGACAGACATTGCTTTGAATCGGTGGAGCAGCTTGTGAACGGACCGGTCATTGCCGAGGCGGTTATTAACGGGACCATGGATGATCTCCATGTGCAAACCACCCTGCCGCTGTTGAAGGCCGGTTATGATGTGCTTCTGGAAAAACCCGTCGCCACATCGGAGCAGGAGATGCTGCAGCTGTATCAGGCGGCCACCGAAACCGGAAGAACCGTAATGGTCTGCCATGTCCTGCGGTATGCCCCCTTCTACAGCGCCATCCGTCAACGGATTGCCTCCGGTGAGATCGGTGATATGGTCAACATCCAAACATCTGAGCATGTCAGCTATCATCATATGGCGGTTTCCTACATCCGCGGGAAGTGGAATTCCACAGAAAGCTGCAAATCCTCCATGCTGATGGCCAAGTGCTGTCATGATCTGGACATAATCTCCTGGATGGTGGGGGATAAACCGAAGAGGGTGAGCAGCTTCGGCAGCCTGATGCAGTTTAAGCCGGAGCATGCGCCGTCCGGTGCGGGGAAACGCTGCTTAGTGGACTGCTCCATTGAAGAAAGCTGTGTGTATTCCGCGCGGAAGCATTATATCGACCAGGGACGCTGGGGGTTCTATGTGTGGGATAACTCGCATCTGGGGCGGGAGTTAACCGTGGAGGAGAAGCTGGAGGCCTTGCGCACGGACAATCCGTATGGCCGGTGTGTATGGCATTGCGATAACGATGTGGTGGACCACCAATCGGTTATCGTCGAGTTTGCCAACGGCTGTACCGCAAGCCACAATATGGTGGGAGCAACCTCCCGGCCCTGCCGAACCATTCATATCATCGGCACCAAAGGGGAAATCACCGGCATCCTGGAGGACGGCAGCTTCGTTGTCCGGCATCCCGACCCGAGGAAGGGGCATGACTATACCGAGGAGCGTTTCCAGGTCCAGGTGACCAATGACAGTCACGGCGGCGGAGACTTATTGCTGGTTGCCGATTTTGTACGGGTGCTGCGTGGACAAGAGCCGTCCATTTCCTGTACGTCTCTGGAGAGGTCCATCTACGGGCATCAGATCGGATTTGCCGGAGAGCAATCCCGTTTGGAGGGCAGAACGATCCCAATCGTGGAGTTATAGATTCATAACCAATATTGATGCAGGCTGTCCTCTGCCGTTTCCGGCTGTTAGGGCAGTCTTTTTTTGTGGTAATAAATGGGTGAAAGGCGGAAAAGCTTGCAACAATTTCAATTTCATTTCGTTAAGATATCAATCCCCCAAATCAAAGGAGTGATGGCTTTGAAAAAGTTCGTAGCTGGACTCATTTGCGGTGCAGCCTTATCCATGACGACAGTGGCTTTTGCTTCGGATACCATTCAGGCGATTCTGTTTCCTAGCAAGATTACGTTTGAGATGAAAGGAAATCAGGTTGTATTGGACACCAACGAGAATCCGGTGCTCAATTATAATGACAAAACCTATATCCCCCTGCGGGCTTTTGCGGAAGCCATGGGGGCCAGTGTGGATTTTGTGGCGGGGTCCGAAGCGACGGGCGGCTTACATCTCATTACGGTGACGTCCAACGAGTATCAGCTGACCCGATATCGTCCCGAGGATAATCTATCCCCGGCAGACAACAGCTTTTATCCGCTGACGGTAGGGTTGTCGCTTCCTGAGGGATACCGGCCGGATTCCAATCAATTGTCCATTGAAAATACCACCAATCTCACGTTTTCGGTCATGAACCGGTCCAACGATAACCTCGTTATGGACCCTGCAACCCATCTGGCTATAGAGGTTTATACGGTAAAGGGTGATGGTGCGAATGAGGAGCTTGTCCACCGTTATGCGCTTCCTCCGGTTCCAAGCCCTATTCCCAGCCGATCAGCGTATTCGCTGACTGTCCCATGGAGCAATGTGGATTCCGGCGGCAAGAAGATTGAACCGGGTTCATATAACATCCGGCTTATCACCCCGGAAAAGCTGGAGTACCAGATTGAGGGCAGCGGCACAACACAATCCGTCATCGCATATCCGGGAATGAAATATGGCCTTCACAACTATCCGGTGGAGTATAAATAAGCGGAGGAATGAGCTTTTTTAGCTGGAATGACTGCCGATAGAAAGCTAACGGAACTGAGAGGCTCTTACACGGGTAAAATGCGGTTTTTGGCGAGCTAACGGAACTGAGACGACCTTAGACCGCTGTACCCGACCGATGTGACCCCACATTCCCGGCTAAGGGTCGGTGAGTTCCGTTAAACATGGAAAAAGCCGCTTTTGCGGCTCTAAGGGGCTGTGAGTTCCGTTAGCCCATCACAGGGCGATCACAAGAGTAATGAACCATTCGCTGCTTCAGGATTTGTAGAGAATATCCTCCACCGACTCGGTTCCCCGGCACAGCTCTTCGAAGCTGTCCGCGATCCGCGCGGCATCGTCGTACCCCAGATTACCGGAATGGGCTGCCAGTATAGGATATTCGCCGCTCCCGCGAGGGGAGCGCATGTCCCAGATATAGTGATGGCCGCTGCCGTCCATAGCGAAGGGAACCCCGCCGGACATATATTGGGGAAACTCGTAAGCCAGCATCATGGCGCGCAGATCATCCGTCCCGAAAAACTGGAGGAAGCGTTCCCCGTTCCCGAACTCCCCGCCATTGGAGTAACTCAGGAAATCCAGGTAAAGCGCGGGCAGGGGCAGCGCAGGCAGCGTCCATAGTCCCGGATCAAAGGGGCGGTACAGGCTGTACAGCGGATCATTCACGGGGAAGGGATTGCGCTGCCGCCCGGTAATATCCGCTTTTTCCTCCTGCGACAGCGGTTTGCTCCACTCTCCGGCGAACTGTATCAGCTCCTCAGTCCCCGCACCCGGATGTTTCCAGTAACACACCTCAAATACAGAATCCCAGTTCATGCTCCATCCTCACTCTCTGTTGACTCTATCACAGCCCTCCAAGCCTCCTGCACGGAAACAGGCGCTTTGCTGCTGCTTTCCTCGCCGCCCTCCCGGGTCCACAACGGCGGATAATAAGCGAAAATCTCACCAGACGCCAGCTGCGCCATATCCTTGCGCCAGTCCTGCCAGCGGAACGTGCTATAATACTGCTCCAGATCCCCCTCGGCCAGCCAGTTCAGGAAACCCGAATACTGCAGGTCCGTGGATTCCCACTCCAGGCTGTCCGGAGCCCAATAATGGATCAGGCCATGGCCCCCGAATGTGCCCGTATCCAAAGCGAAAAATCCGCCAGCAGCATCATAGGCTACCACCAGCATACCCTTCAGAGGGGGGAACGGGCTTTCCTCCAGACCGTTCCAACCGGCCAAGCTGCCATATAGTTCGGGATGACCTGCGCCAAGCAGAACCACCCAGCCATTGTCCCAAAGCATCCCTCCGGCCTCCAAAGCGACTGCCCCCAGATAGGACTTTGTGCTGATTTGCAAAAGATACAGGGTTTTCTCGCCGGCCTCCCTGGAGGCCTTCAACACAACGGGAGCGTTGGAGCTGCCTGCCAGCAGTCCGAGTATTTCCTCCCATGCGTGGTGTTCGTGATCGATCAGGTCAGAAGCGCTTCGTCTGTTCAACGGGTCCCTCCTTTTTGCATCTGCAGCACCTGTTGGGCTGTTGCATGTTTAGGGCGTGTCTGAAAACTCACTTGAGGGCATCTTATCCTGCCTTTTCCCCCCATACTGCGTTACTTTTGTTTGACGTACCCCCGGTACGCCTTCACAAAAGTGCCTTGCCTGGAACGAAAATTGATGGTAATCTGCTCCCCTCGGAGTTTTCGCACACGCCCTAAGTGTAACATGAAACCGTGGAAGAGGCAGAAAAAGGCAGTCAACCTCCGCAGGCTGCGGACCGTGTTGGTTAACAAAGGGAGAAGCGGGGTAATATCCCCAGGAGGTATCTGTTTTTTTGCGGACGTGTTGTACATACATTCATATTGGGAGGGAACAAAATGAGCGAGGAAGAAGTAGAAGCGACCGGTTGGAATGCCATTGAGGAGCAGATGAGGAGATTGTACGGAGGCCAGGAGCCGAAGCATTATGCTGCTCTATTGCCCTACATGCTGGGAGGCAAGGACCCGCTCAACGGGATCAGCGCCTATAAAGCGAAGCTGCCATACCCTCATTGGCATTTTGTCACCTTCGGTTTCTCGGAATTGTATGAAAAGGAGTCCGATGACCCGGAATACAGCGGCTACGGCTTCGAGCTGACCTTTCGCCTGGTTCGTTCGGCGGACGAGCAGGAGCCTCCGGCCTGGGCGATGAATCTGCTGCAGAATATGGCCAGGTATGTATTTTCCAGTGGGAATTTCTTTGCCTCCGGCCATCATCTGGATGCCAACGGCCCTATCTGCCTGGGAGCGGATACCGGGCTGACAGCCTTGGCCTTTACCGATGATCCTGAGCTTCCGGCTATCGATACGCCCAATGGACGGGTGGAATTTCTGCAGATGGTGGGGATTACAGCCGATGAGCTGGAGGCCATGATGTCATGGAATACCAATGCATTCCTCCAGGCCGCCCAGGAGGTGCTTCCCTGTTATATCTCGGATTTGTCCAGGGATTCACTCTTGCGGAAGCCGGGCATCGCCGAGGCGGTGCAGGAAGGGATTGAGCGGGACGGATCCAATACGGGTTTCTTCTACGTGGATCAGCTGGAGTGGGAGCCGGGCAAAAGCCGGTTATTGAGCAAGGCTCCGGCAGCCCTGATTATGGGGGCGAAGCAGGCCGGAACGGTGGCCAAGCTGCTGCGGGCGCGCCTGCTGAAGGGCAAGGAGCTGACTCTCAACAGCCAGAATCTGGCGGTGATCCTCCAGCTGGGCCAGGAAACCGGGTATGAGGAGGGAGAGAAAGCCGTCCGGATCAGCCTAAGCGAGGCTGCCGTTCAGGAGCTCTCCGCGACCCTCCGCCCTGTGGAAGGCGAATACAAGCTGTTTACTGCGAAGAATCTGATCGTGCGCGTAAGAAAAACATATATCAAGGACCAGGACGGCAATGTGGTGGAAACCATCGGTTAATTTCCAATTTACCATTTTCAATTTGGCATTTATAGTATATAATCGTTATGTATAAAAATCCCAGAAGTGTTTGAAATAGTTTTATAGATTACTAGATGCAGATGTATAGATAACAACGAGTCCTTTTCAGAGGTGATCAATGGGGATGCAGCTTTCCTTGGAAACCAGCAGCAGGCTTTACTCCAAAATTTCAGAGGAACTGAACAGACGCGGCCAGACATTTAGCAGCTTGGCCTATAAAATTCCGGTGAACCTGCATGTGCTTGAAGAAAGCATAAACCGCATGTCCAAGTCGGTTCCCCTGACGCTGTTGGATTCCATCACTCGCATCCTCGGCCAACCCGAGGGCTGGCTTTATCCGGAGTACATGAACGATTTTCTGTGCAACGGCAAAATGCAATGGCGCCGCGTCAAGCCTTTTTTGCTGCGCTGTATGGATATCAACCGGGCGGATTTGGTGCGCCGGGTATTGAACCGTCTGATGGATGAGCCGCAGCACCTGCCGGCTGTGTACAAGCTGGCGGAGGAGATGTTCGGAAGCGGCCGTAAAATCGAGGCGGTTCCGCTGTACCGGTATGTGATCGAAACGGAGATCAAGCAGCATTCCGAACGGTTTGCCGTCAGCCATTACAGATGGTTCCGCGCCGAAATCAGCCAAGGCTTCGATCTGGAGCGATACCGTGAAGCGGCCATCCGCTTCGCGCCGCACCGCAGCCGTTTGCCGGAGCATGTCCAGCTGGATGCGCTGCTCCATTTGACCAATACCTATTTTATCATCCAGCGTTGGGATAAGGTTAACGAGATGGCGGAGGAGTTGCTGTCCCTGACTCTCCTGTGCCTGCATCTGGAATCCGAACGGAAGGAACGGAATGTTCGAGGGGAAGGGTTATTTCCGGCGGAGCGGCCTCTTGTGGTTTATTACGGCCAGAGCTTCCTGTTAAGGGGAAACGCTCTGGAGAAGCAGGGGCGGTATGAGGAGGCCTTTGCTTATTTAGGCCAATACCGCGACCTGAGCTGGTTTAGCGATCTGGATGAGACCGGCAGGGCGGAGGTGCAGCGGCTGGCTGTTTTTGCCGAAGCCAACCGGTTGAATTTACATATCCTCCTGGGAAGATTCGAGTACCTGCTGGATTATGTGGAGTTTCTGAATGGACATGCTGACGAGAAGATTCCCGGCTTGCTTACGATCATTGAAGCGGCCATCCGATACGGCGAGAATGTGGATGATATTTTTCCTTTTTTTAAGGAGGAAGTACTGGCGTTAATGGAGGATGCTCCGGACAAGGAGAGCCGCGGGTACTATTCGCTTTCGTTCCGGTTGAACCGACGCATCCAGCTGTTGTACGGGTTGGGCGTGTACCACTTCCAGCAGGGTTTGATTGCGGAGGGAGTGGACTATCTGCTCTGGGCGTTACGCCAAGCTTTGGCTTCCCATAATGAGCATTTGGCTATGGCCTGCGCCGCCTGGTTCGAGAAATACCGCAGCCAGGCTCTTGATGTGCAGAAGGAAGAGTTTGAAGCCATCATGAAAGGAGTGATCCCCGATGCGAAAATGGATTTCCGTATTTCTTCTGGTACTGGTAGCAGTAAGCGCAGCAAGTGAGCTTTCGCTGGTTAACCGCATCGCCCCGACCAAACCCGGCATCATCCAACCGCTGTCCCACGGAGAAGGCGGCTGATCGGGTAAGGCAGAGGACGCATCCGCATCAGGATGCGTCTTTTTTTTGTGCTGCGGCTGCGTTGGGAGGGGAGGATGAGCTGGTGAAGAGAGGAAACCGGAATGTGAGGCTGCCTTGGGTATGGGGGCGGGTGACGGAAGGGCTAACGGAACTCAGGAGACCTTAGCGGTCGAAAATGCGTGTTTTGAAATTCTAGCGGAACTGAGAAGCTCTTAGCCGGAGTTTTCAGCCTATTTGGGCGCCGAATCCCCCTCTAAGAGCGTCTGAGTTCCGTTAGCCGGGAAAAGGGTTAGTTTTTGGCTTCTAAGAGCTTCTGAGTTCCGTTAGCCGCCGCTGTCGCTTCCCATCACCGCAATCGCTGCCCATCACTGCAGTCGCTGCCTGGCGAAACAACGCGGGAACGTGCTTTTTCTGGCAGCTAAAGTAAATTCTCTGCCTTGATATGGGTATGCTATAATGGCTGTAAACGATTGCAGTCAACGGGGGGAGAACGGTGTTCCGGATATTGCTAGTGGACGATGAGCAGATTGAACGGGACGGTGTGGCCCGGCTCCTGCGCAAGCACCAGTTTTCGTTCGAAATTCTGGAGGCGGAGAACGGGGAAGAGGCGCTGGCGCTGATGGAGGAGGAGCCGGTGGATATTTTGTTCACCGATATCAAGATGCCTTTTATGGACGGGCTGGAGCTGAGCCGTCAGGCCCGGGAGCGCTACAGCAGCCTGAAAATAATCATTTACAGCGCGTATGGTGAGTTCGCTTATGCCCAGCAAGCCATCGGGTACAATATCTTCGCGTATCTGCTGAAGCCGGTGGAGGTGGAGGAGTTCCTGCGGGTGTTCACTAATGTGAGCAAGCTCTGCCAGGAGGAGAAGGACCGGCAGGCGCAGGAGCAGCAGCTGCGTCTGGGCTACCAGAAGGGCATGGAATACGAGCGGGAGCGGATGCTGCTGGAGCTGGTCGGCGACGCTTTGCCGCGGGAGGGGGATGCAGCAGCCGGATTTTCCCTGGAGGGGCGGCTGGTCCAACTGGTGCTGGTGGACTTCGGGCAGCGCTTCTTTGACCGTCACGGCCAGCTGTTCCCCGAGGTGATCAAGCAGTGGGTGGGCCAGGAGTTTGAATATATCAACTTGAATGAGAACCAAAGCCTGCTGTTTATTCTGCTCTCTGCCGGCAGCCAGCCGGACGGACAGCTGGGACCGCGGCTGAAGCAGGGCATTACCGACAGCTACGGCGAACGGGTGGCCCTGGTGATTAGCCGCTGCCTGACGGAGCCCGGACAGCTCAAGGATGAATACCGGCAGATGGAGGAGCTCCTGTCCAACCGGTTTTTTTATAAGGAAAGTGTGGTGTTCTATACCGACAGCGGCCAAGGGGGAAGCCATTCCGATACCTCCAGTGTCAGCGCCCTGATGGAGCCCTTGTATTGGCACTTGAACGCCAAGGATTATTACAGCTTCCGCAAAGGGATGGAGCATTTCTTCCACGTGATGGCCGACGGTCACGACCATTCCGCCGTCTACATCAAATACATGTGCATCGAGCTGACCAAGAAGCTGCTGGAAACCTGCGGCAAGGAGAGCCAAATCGACTTCCGGGCTTATGTGGAGGGGATTTTCGCCAGCCGCTCCTTGAGCGATATGCGGGTGTTGGCAGAGGGCGTGTTCACCAAGCTGGGCATCGGCGAGGAAAGCGGCGGCCAGGAATATACGAAGAAGGTCATCAAGGATATTCTCCAGCTTATCGAGGAGCATTATATGACGGATATCAGCCTGCAATGGATCGCCGATCAGGTGTTTCTGACCCAGACCTATGTGAGCCATCTGTTCAGCAAGGAGATGGGCCAGACACTGGTGAAATATTTGACCGCGGTGCGGATGCGCAAGGCCGGGGAGGCTCTGCTGCGCACCAATCATACGATCGCCCATATCAGCGGGATGGTGGGGTATCCGAATGATTCGTACTTCGGCAAAATCTTCAAGAATCATTTTGGCGTCAGTCCCGCCAAATACCGCGAGCAGTTCGGTTGAGCCATGAAAATATCAAACCGGCTCATCCACTATTTTCAGAATCTCCGTTTTCGGCAAAAGCTTATCGTCTCTTATCTGACCGTCAGCATTATCCCGCTGATCATGCTGGGCGCCTTCTCCTATATGCAGGCTAATGGTCTGCTCCTGAAGCAGGCCCGTCAGAACCTGGACAACTCCGTGCGGCAGGCCACGGAGTCCATCAGCTACCGGACCCGGCAATATGAGGCGATAATTAACTCCGTCACGCAGAATATTGTGTTCAAGCAGATTTTTAATTCAACCAGCGGGGATTTTACTGGCTTGTACCGGGATTATGTGGATCCGTTCTTCGGGAATATCCTCGACTTCAACCCGGATATTCTGCAGATTTCGGTGTTTACCAACCGGACGGAGCTTCTGCGCGGGGAATATATTCTCCCGCTGCAATTGTCGGAGGCCCTGCCTTGGGCCCGGACAGCCGGCCAAGGGGAGCCGGACCAAACCCGGTGGAGTGCCAACAACGGCAAGTTTTTCGCCACACGGACCTTTACGGACACGGATAACAAACGGCCTGAGGGTCAATCCGCCGCCATTCTGTTCCTGAGTCTGGACGGGGACAGTCTGTTCAAGGGGCTGGAGGATGTGCAGGCTTCGTCCTACGGGGTGCTGATTGTGAACCGGGAGGGGCAGCCGGTGCTGGCCCGGAATGTGGGGATGGAGGCCCTCCCCGGACAGGATGGACAGCTGCTCCCGGAATTAACCGGCAGCAACGGGTTCCTTGAGTACGGGCAGACCGAATACATGTATGTCCAGGGGGAGATTGCCGAAACCGGCTGGCGGGTGTTCTATTTTACTCCCCGCAGCGGCTTGTCCGTGGATGTCCGGAGTATCGTCAAGGCGGCGGCGCTGATCATCGGGCTATGTCTGGTGATTCTGCTGTTCATCATTTCCCTGTTTTCCAGCACCTTCGTTAAACGGATTACGCACTTGAACAAAACGATGATGATGGTCGAAAACGGCAACCTGAAGGTGTCCGTGGCCAGCTCCTCCACCGACGAGATCGGTCAGCTGACCAACCGGTTCAACCGGATGCTGGGGAATATCAACACCCTGATTGAAGAGGTGTACCAGAGCAAGATCATCCAGAAGGAAGCGGAGCTGAAGGCGCTGCAAACCCAGATCAACCCGCATTTCCTCTATAACACCCTGTCCATCATCAACTGGAAGGCCTTAGAGATCGATGCTATGGAGATCAGCCGCATCACCACCACCGTCTCCAAGTTTTACCGGACGGTGCTGAATAAGGGCAAGAATGTGATTGCCGTCAGCCAGGAGCTGGAGAATGCCAACGCCTACATGCAGATCCAGCTGATCATGCATAATAACAGCTTCGATTTTGTCTGCCAGGTGGAGGAGGAACTACTGCATTACGATATGATCCATCTGATCTTCCAGCCGCTGCTGGAGAACGCCCTGGAGCATGGCATTGACCGGCTTCGCAAAAACACCAGACGGGGCCGGGTATCCCTGGCCGGTCACATCACCGGAGAAGGGCTGCTGCAATTCGTCATTGCGGACAATGGTCCCGGCATGGATGCAGAAACGGTGGAGGAGCTGCTGGCTCCCCATGCCCGGGGGTACGGGCTGAAGAACGTCCATGACCGGATCCAGATTCTGTTCGGAGCAGCGTATGGTCTCGTGATCACCAGCGAACCCGACCAGGGCACACAGGTCACCGTCACCTTCCCCAAATTTCTGGCCGGCCCGGGCGCCACGCCTTCCCTCTAAAAGCCTTCCCTGCATGCCGCAGCGGGAGGCTTTTTGGTGATGTATTCGAACCTAACGAAGCTCAGCAACGCTATGTTGCCCGTTTACCTCCTGTTCATGTTCTAAAGAATCTGAGGAAGCTTATATCGGGATAACAGGTCCCAATTGAAGCAGGTAGCGGGAAATAAGGCGGCTCATATTCGTTAGATGCTCAAACACGCCATTTTTGCCGAAATAAGGATTCTGAAATTCGCTAGGCTTCCAATCGATAATTATTATAAATTGTAAGCGAATTCAACATCACAAAAAAGTGATGCAGATCGAAAAAATGTTGGATTTTTAGCCGGGAAACGAAATGTTACACTTTGGTTACAGCAAACCAGACAACGCAAAAGAGAAAGGAGAGCTACCTGCATGCATCAGAAAAAAACGCCGCTCATCAAGCTCATCCGCCGGGATAAGCTGCTGATACTGATGTTTTTGCCCGTATTCCTGTATTATTTCATCTTCTGCTATTTGCCGATGCCGGGTGTAATCATGGCCTTCAAGAATTTCACCCCCGGACACGGCATTCTTGGCGGAGATTGGGTGGGCATGAAATGGTTCGTCCAGTTTGTGGAGTCCCGCTACTTCTGGCGGCTGATCCGCAACACGTTTTTACTGGCCTTTTACCCGCTGGTATTTGGCTTCTGGGTGCCGATTGTGTTCGCACTATGTGTGGTGGAGATCAAGAATACCGCATTGAAGAAATTCGCCCAGACCATTACCTATCTGCCGCATTTTATCTCGACGGTGGTTATTGCGGGGATGATCATCAACTTCCTGTCCCCGGCCGACGGCATCGTCAACACCCTTTTGGTCAAAATGGGGATGGAAAAAATCAACTTTATGATGGCCCCGGAATGGTTCCGCACCATCTTCACCGCCTCGGGCATCTGGCAAAGCTTCGGCTTCAGCTCGATTATCTACATCGCCGCCATTATGGGCATTGATCAGGAGATGTATGATTCCGGCAAAATCGACGGTGTGAACAAGTTTCAGGAGATGTGGCATCTGACCCTGCCCAGCCTCAAGCCAACCATTGTCATCCTGCTGCTGCTGGCGATCGGGGGCATTATGAGCGTCAATTTCGAGAAGGTGTACCTGCTGTACAACGGAGCTACGTATGAAACTGCCGACGTCATCTCCACCTACGTGTACCGCCAGGGCATCGAATCACAAAACTTCGGCTTTGCTACTGCTGTGGGCCTGTTCAACTCCGTGGTGGGCTTCGTGCTGGTATTCCTGGCGAATATGGCCAGCCGCAAGTTCAACGATATGTCCCTATGGTAAAACCGAGGAGATGGGGAGGACACCATGAAAAAGCCATTCGTCGATAAAGCCTACTATATGCTGGTTTATCTGATTGTGTTTGTTGCGATTATCGTTACGCTGTATCCCTTTATCTATCTGGTCAGCATCTCCATGAGCTCGGTCCAGGCCATTGATAACAAGCTGGTGACTCTGTTCCCTGTTGACCTGAGCTTCGACGGCTACCGGATGGTGCTCGGGTACAAGGAGCTGTGGACCTCGTACTACAACACCCTGTGGTATACGGTGGTAGGGACGGTGCTGAATCTGGTCTTTACCTGTTTGGCCGCTTACCCCTTGTCCAAGCGGGAATTCTTCCTGCGGCGGAAGCTCAACTTCTTCATCGCGTTCACCATGTATTTTTCCGGGGGACTGATCCCCATCTATATGGTCATTAGCGAGCTGGGCCTGTATAACACCCGTTGGGCCATGGTGCTGCCGGTGCTGATCAACACCTTCAATGTGATGATTCTGCGTTCGGCCTTCGAGTCCATCCCCAATGAAATCTTTGAAAGCGCCAGTATGGATGGGGCGAAGGAATTCACCCTGCTGTTCCGGATGGCCGTGCCGCTGGTCAAACCGACTTTGGCCGTGCTGACTCTGTATTATGCCGTTGCCCACTGGAATGACTTCTTCAACGCCCTGCTGTATCTGAGCAAACAAGAGCTGCAGCCGCTTACGATTTTCCTCCGGCGGGTCCTGATTATGGCTTCTCCTGAGGTCATGCAAAAAATGGGCGGTCAAACCTCTGCCAATGCACTGGCGGTTTCCACCCTGCAGGTCCGTTATGTTTCCATCGTAGTCAGTATTGTTCCCATTGTTTTGTTTTATCCCTTCATTCAGAAATATTTCGTGAAGGGCGTTACCCTGGGGGCAGTAAAAGGATAACCCATCCTTGACTGTATAGATGCTCTGAATTTATTTTAACCATTATAGGGAGGTTCACATCAGATGAAAAGACAAACAAAACGCGCCGTTAACGCTTCTCTGGCTGCTTCATTGGTGATCGTATTGGCCGCCGGCTGCTCGTCCAAGGAAGAGAGCACCCCCAGCCCTGCGGCAAGTGCCGGTACTGGCGCCAGCGCAGCACCTGCCTTCCAGTATACCGGGGCCGCTCCGGTTACCAATAACGGCGGCAGCCTGAGCATTCTGGCCACCAATGCGTGGAGCAACAATGTGGATTTGAACAAGGCCTCCATTGTTCAGGAGCTGGTGAAGCGTTCGGGAGTCAACGTGAAATGGGAGCTGCTTTCGCCGGGCACCTACAATGATGCCATCAGCCCCCGTTTGGCTGCCGGGAAGGACCTGCCGGACATTATCTACACCCTGGACCCGGACCAGAACATGAAGAACATTCAGGGCGGCCTGTTCAAACCCTTGAATGAATATCTGGACAAATACGGTGTGAACCTGAAGAAGATGTTCGAGAAATATCCCGAGCTGAAGGCCAGTCTGACCACACCGGACGGCAAAATCTATTATGTGCCCCAGCTGGCGGTCACCAAAAACTATCAGCCTCTCTTTATGATCAACACCCGCTGGCTGGAAAAGCTGCAATTGAAGGAGCCCACCACCCTGGACGAATTTACTGAGGTGCTGCGCAAGTTCAAATCCAGTGATCCCAACGGCAACGGCAAGCAGGATGAAATCCCCATGTCCATGGAAGCCAAAATGGTGATGCAAGCCTTCGGCCCCTCCTTCGGTCTGGACCTGGCCAACAACTACTACGCCGACAAAAACGGCAAGGTGCATTATTCCTACTATGAGCCGGCCTATAAGGAATACCTGGCTTACCTGAACGGTTTGTATAAGGAAGGGCTGCTGGAGGCGGACTTCGCCAGCACCACCGCCGACCAGGTAACCTCCAAAATTTCGCAGAACCTGACCGGCATCACCTACAACTTCAGCTATCATTCCTCCATGGTGTATAGCAAGCTGTTTAAGGATTACGATCCCAATGTGCCGCTGATCAAGGGCATTGCACCGCTTAAGGGCCCTCACGGCGACCAGTTCTATGTGGGCCGCAACCCGGTTACCGGCATCTTCGGCATCTCCAAGAATGCCAAGGACCCCGAGCTGGCCTTCCGCTTCCTGGATTATGCCAGCAGCGAGGAAGCCAAGGAGCTGTATGCCTGGGGCATCAAGGGCGACACCTACGAGGTGGTGAACGGCAAGAAGGAGTATACGGAGAAGGGCAAGGACAATGATTATATCCAGAAATCCGGCATCAACCCGGTAAACCTGCCCATGGAGCAATCGGTTGAAGCCGTGGATACGCTGGTCGCACCGTGGCATGCGAAGATCGACAAGGAAATGGAGAAATATATCAAGGCTCCGTTCCCCTTCGTTTACGCTTTGTCGTCTGAGGCCAGCACCGAAAGCACGATTATGCCCGACATCACCACCTATGTGAATGAAATGCATATCAAGTTTATTACCGGCAGCGAAAGCCTCGACAAGTTCGACAGCTACATCAAGGCGCTGAAGGGTATGGGCATCGAGGATGTCATCAAGGGCAAACAAGCCCAATACGACCGCTATGTGGCGGCCGGCAAAAAATAGGATGTTACACACAGCGGCCGCTTCTTTCAGGAGGGCCGCTGTTTTTTCGTGAAGGTGCTGGCGTGGAATGGAGCAGGCTGCGCTTTCAGGTGGCGGGCTTCATTTCTTCAAGAAGCGGATTTTGGATATAATGAAGACAGCAGGCAAGCAGCATCAAGAGCGTTAATCGCGAGACAGGAGGAACACAGATGAGGAAAGCCGTATGGGTAGCGCTGGCGCTGGTGCTGGTGGCCGGAGCCGCCACAGCTGTGAGGTATATGGCCCGGCCGGATATTCCTCGCGGGTCTGTTCTCTCCGGGAATCAGCAGGCGGAACCGGGATCGGAGCGCGTTACGCTGAAGCTTCTGTTCCCGCTGGACGAACCCAAGGATCAGGACCAGGTAACCAAGGCGGTGGAGGAAAAGCTGGCGGAGGATGGACTGCCGCTGAAGCTGGAGTTTACCTTTGTCCCTTTTGACCAATATTGGAACCGGGTGTGGGTGAATGCGGCAAGCGGAGAGGATTACGATCTGGCCCTCACGTCCTATTCCAATCTATCGGATATGGTTTCGAAGAAGGTGCTGGCCCCGCTGGACAGCGCGCTTCAGGCGTACGGACCGGATATTCTGGCTCATACCCCGGATTACGCCCTGCAGGGGGTGACCATCAACGGGCATATCTATGCCATTCCCCGGGTGATGCCCATTGCCGAGCATGAAAGCTTCGTCCAGATCCGGGGGGATCTGCGGAAGAAATATGGGCTGCCCGAAATCAAAACCGTAGGGGATATGGACCGGTATCTGGAGGCGATTGCAGAGAATGAGCCGGAGATGATTCCGTATTTTTATGATACGGGACGGTTTCTGTTGCGCGAGTACGGGGATGTGGCGTTTCTGGCCGGAAACTATCTGAATGCCCCGGTGTATATCGATCCGGCCGACCCTGAGCTGGAGGTCAAGAACACGTACGAGTCCGTGTTTTTCCGGCAGATTATGGAGAAGCTCCATGAGTGGCAGCGCAAGGGCTACATTCCTTATGGCCCGGAGGGGACGCCGGAGATTCCCGACCCGGAGAAGGCTTTGTATGAAGGGAAAATCGCCGCCACCTGGAGTGTGGTTCTGAAGCAGGCGGAGCGTATCGATTCCTTCAAGGAGAAGCTGCCCTTGGCCGAGCTGGAGAATGTGTATCTCCATCCCGAACGGCCCAAATATATGTTTACGGCGGCGGACAATATGCTGTCTGTTTTCTCCACCAGCCGTCATGTGAATGAGGCAGTGGCGCTGATCAACTGGGTGCGGAAAAGCCAGGAGAATTATGATTTGTTCACCTATGGGGTGAAGAATGTGAATTACAAGCTGGTGGGAGACGACGCGATCTCCTATGACGAGGTGCATCCAACCAAACGCTATATGTCCATTCATTGGGCCTGGAACGACATCCGTTATTTCCGGTTCAGCAAGTATCTGTCGGAGCCCTACAAGAAGGAGCTGCGCAGCTGGAACCAGGATGCGGTGGCTTCGCCCACCTTGGGCTTTATGCCCGATCTGACCCCCATCAAGTCGGAGATGGCCCAGGTCAACGTCATCGTGTCGGAATACCTGGCCCTGCTCTACGATGAAAAGGTGGATTGGAACAATACCATGTCCCAATTCCAGGCCAAGCTTAAAAACGCCGGAATGGAGCATGTAAAGGCGGAGATCCAGCGCCAATTCGATGCGTTCCGCAGCCGGAACGGTCGGTGAGGGGGAGTTCAATTTTGGAAACCCGCATTCACTTGCTGCTTGCTGCAAGAGAAGGGTTTTACGATTATTTTCCAATGATTGATCGATACTAACTAATTTTGGACGATTTATTAGAGGCACAAGGCGTTGAAGAGCTGCAGAAAGAACATTGGGGCATGTTATGGTGCATCCTATAGGGCAAAAGTGGGGCCGGATCGACGACTGATGGCGGCTCATGCTCGGCTGATGAACGTTCCATGCTGGCCCAGATGCGCCCGGATGGTCTTACGGAACTGAGCGACTCTTAGAGGCTCAAAATGCAGCGTTTGGGAATCTAACGGAACTCAGACGACCTTAGACGGTTAATCCGCGGCTAGATGCGCCTATTTCACCTTGTAAGAGCTTCTCAGTTCCGTTAGCGGCGACAACTCCCGAAAATTCACCGCTAAGAGCTCCACAGTTCCGTTAGCTGTCTCCTTACCGCGGCTTCAACATGTCCCTCCAATCCTATGAGCAGGAACACCATTTTCTCGAAATATCCTCGGTCATACCAAACCTCAACTGCTCCATCATCAGAGCTATGGTATAATGATACGGGGTATAACATGAGTGGAGAAATGGAGAACATGAAAATGAAATTAAGAATAGGGTTATTGGTTATTCTGTGTTTGATGTTATTAGCCGGATGCAGTGCCCGGACATCACAGAAGCCTGCTCTGAGTGCCATCTTGAATGAATTCAATGATAAGCAAATGCTTGCAAAAGCGGAAATCAAAAATGGCATTGTAATCTTTATGAAGGATGACCGAAACAACCTTTACTCGGGTCTGGCTTTTGGCCCCTCTTATAGCACCTACTGTGCAGGCGGCGCTTTATCCCTGTCAGAAAAGTCCACCGTTTCGTCCATGTATACGGATTGCAATGATGCGGACGGAAAACAGTCAAGCTACGTTTCCCTTTTCTCGGGAATATTGAACAATGATGCTATCGACAGCCTCGAATTGAAGTATAGTGCTGGCAAAAAACAATATAAACAAAAAGCGGAAATCCTTAAAACGAAGGATGGTATGCGCGTTTGGTTCGTAAAGCCGGAAAAAGCAATGAAGGACCACTTAACGTTGGGTTCTGTAACGGGATATGCAGGTGATGGAAAGGTCATTTATAGTGAATAATGAACAGAAATAAATAATTAGTTAAAATGGTAGAGACAGCGTTGCTTAGGTTTACCCAAGCATGCTGTCTCTTTTGTTTAGAACAGTTTAATCCTCCCTTATGCCTTATTTCCTCGTTAGCCTGAGCCCGGGTGCGAATGCCAAGCTCCCATAAAAACCCTGGTTCCTTCGCACCTCAGATATTGTCGAATTATAATGGAAATATTTCGTTACTGATGGTGTCAATATGTATGCTATACTTTATTTGATTCAAGAATCAACGGAATAGTTTGAATTGTTGCTGTTGTGTTATTAATGTAGGCAATTATTACTGTCGCACTCCGTACGGGGTGCGTGGATTGAAATGTCATTGACCTCGAAGGATTGCGCAGCCTGGCGGTCGCACTCCGTACGGGGTGCGTGGATTGAAATGTACAATGCCGCGGGATTAGCGATGTATGGCGCGTCGCACTCCGTACGGGGTGCGTGGATTGAAATGGAGGAACCGTATTTGCCGGAAGCTAAGATTGTAGTCGCACTCCGTACGGGGTGCGTGGATTGAAATGGAAAATTTTATAATCATAGTGGTATCTCGACAAGTCGCACTCCGTACGGGGTGCGTGGATTGAAATGCTGTTTTTGGTGTTGTACCGTCGACACCGACGCGTCGCACTCCGTACGGGGTGCGTGGATTGAAATCATAAATGCAGCAGACATATTCATCATTTTGTCGTCGCACTCCGTACGGGGTGCGTGGATTGAAATGCCGGAAGGTTGAAGATATTGATGAATGGTGGACGTCGCACTCCGTACGGGGTGCGTGGATTGAAATTAAAGCGTGGATTGACGTAGGGGGAAACGTAAAGGTCGCACTCCGTACGGGGTGCGTGGATTGAAATTCCGATCACGGCTCCACTAACCCCTATACGCGCGTGTCGCACTCCGTACGGGGTGCGTGGATTGAAATAACAAAAAAAAGATAGGCGAGTCCTATGCCGGTTGTCGCACTCCGTACGGGGTGCGTGGATTGAAATAATTTGCTTGAGGATCTGGAGGATATGCAGTTGGTGTCGCACTCCGTACGGGGTGCGTGGATTGAAATGTACTATAGGCATAGCTCATACGGTCGATATATCGTCGCACTCCGTACGGGGTGCGTGGATTGAAATAACTCCGTATCCCAATAGTCCCGGTTGATCGGCGTCGCACTCCGTACGGGGTGCGTGGATTGAAATCAAATGCTACCGGTTGGAGAATACTGCATGTATCGTCGCACTCCGTACGGGGTGCGTGGATTGAAATCGAAACTAGCTTGAATGCCCCGGTGTATTCCGCCAGTCGCACTCCGTACGGGGTGCGTGGATTGAAATCACGATATCAATCTCGTAAGCTACAACCGGGGAGTCGCACTCCGTATGGGGTGCGTGGATTGAAATCCGGGAACTGTTGGAGCAGACTAATAGAATGATGTCGCACTCCGTATGGGGTGCGTGGATTGAAATAATGGAGCCAAATACCAAGAGATGAAAGTAGACGTCGCACTCCGTATGGGGTGCGTGGATTGAAATTTCAAGGGCGTGTTTACAGGGGATTGGTAGCGCGCTCGCACTCCGTATGGGGTGCGTGGATTGAAATACCAGTTCCATCGCATGTATGACAATGATTAGTAGTCGCACTCCGTATAGGGTGCGTGGATTGAAATGTAGCGATCACGAGAACATCCACTACTTCATGCCGGTAGCACTCCGTATGGGGTGCGTGGATTGAAATACGGTCCTTTGGCTTCTCTGCCCCGATGTTAACGGTCGCACTCCGTATGGGGTGCGTGGATGAAATACCACCATGTAATGTTCAGGTAATGCCACCAATCGTCGCACTCCGTATGGAGTGCGACGATTGAAATAGCACCGCCAAGTGTTCGTCATGTAAACATGTAGCACTGCTTATGTAGTGAATAAATGGAGTTGCGTTCAGTTCAGAGTCAAACTGCGCTCCGCGGCGCCTGTTTATTGGAGGTGTGGTGAAAATTATTTTTTGAATTCATGAAGGTTTTGCCTTAGCCAACAGTCTTTATATATAGGAGGACAATGAGGAGGCTGTTGACTGGTGCTTAGTGAAAAGGTGAAGCTGGCAAAATCGGGAGATAAGGAAGCGCTTACTTACATTTTGGAGCAGATTAGCCCTAAGCTTTGGAGCGTGTCAAGAAACTGGAGATTTAATCATTGGGATAGGGAGTATGCCGTTCAGGAATCATTAACCAATATATGTGATAATTTAATTGAATTAATACAAGACAAATGTTTCCCACTATGGTGCAGACGAATTCTGGAGAGTACCTGTAACAATATGTATAAAAGAGAAAAAATGAGGAGGAGTCATACCCTTCTCAAAGGGGATGAAGAAGGGTTAGCCAAATCTTGCCCCACCATGAATGACGCTGAGACTTTAGAATATTACTTAAGCTTCATGAGCAAGGAGATGGCAGAAACCTTTAAGCTACGCTATGCTAATGACTATTCCATCAAGGCAATAGCCCAGCTCCAAAAGATCCCGGAGGGTACAGTCAGTTCAAGACTTTACCGAGGCAAACAATTGTGTCTTCGCAATTACCACCTTTATCAAGGAGACTGATCCCATGACTCAATACTTCCAACCTTATATCGCCCATATTAGCCAAAAGGACAAGCGTATCCAAACGGTGCCTGAGCATCTGGATGCTGTACAGGAGGGCTGTGAAGCCTTCGGAGGTAAGATTGGTGTAGCCCATCTGGCAGGAATGGCTGGGCTTCTCCATGACATCGGCAAAAACACGCCCGCTTTTAAATATTATATTGAGACAGCTTCAGCAGGGCTTGCCCATGCACCTAAACGTGGTTCAGTGGATCATTCGACTGCCGGGGGCAGGTGGTTATACCGTCGTTATCACAAAAAAGCTTTGCTTCCAGAGGATAAAGCAACTGTGGAATGGATAGCCAATTGCATCATTTCCCATCACCAGGGACTGAGAGACTTTTTGGCCCCGGAAGCGGAATCTCCCTTTTTAGAAAGGGTGGCGCGTAAGCAGGACGGTATGGAGGAATACGATTTGGCTGTGGAGAGTTTTCTGGAAAACTGGACGGAGGAGGAGTTGGATTGCTATTTTGCGGATGCAGCGAAGGAACTGAAGGCTGCGCTTCTGCTCCTTCGGGAGAACAAGCTTAGGCCCATTGCCTCCTCGTTGCTCATCAAGTATCTGTTTAGCTGTCTGATTGACGCGGATCGAACCAATACCCGTGAGTTTGAGGAAAATCGTTACGAAGGCTGGCAACGGGATAATCGTCCTTTTTTTGAAAGAAGCTATCAGTTACTAATGGATAGGCTCCATATGATGAATGAAAATGATCAAGCTGAGCTTCCGATTAACCGGTTGAGACGGGACATGTCGGAGCAATGCGAAGAATTTGCCCTGCGTCCCTCCGGTATCTATACGCTTTCGATTCCAACCGGGGGCGGCAAGACATTGGCCAGCCTCCGTTATGCACTTCGGCATGCGTTGGAGCATCAGAAGGAGCGCATTATTTATATTGTTCCTTTTACTACTATTATCGAGCAGAACGCCCAGGAGATTCGGAATATTCTTAATGATGATATCCACATTCTGGAGCACCATTCCAATGTGATAGAGGATATCGATATAAGCGGTATGGGGCCGGAGCAACAGGCTGACTACCAGCTGCAAAAGGAGCGGCTCAGCTTGGCGCGAGACAACTGGGACAGTCCGATTATTTTCACCACGATGGTGCAATTCCTCAATACCTTCTATGCAAAAGGGACACGCAACACCAGAAGGCTGCATCGGTTAAGCAATGCTGTTCTGATCTTCGATGAGGTACAGGCGGTTCCTTCCAAATGTGTGTCCTTATTCAATGCGGTACTGAATTTCCTGCACTCCTTCGGACGCTCCAGCTTGATCCTCTGCACAGCCACTCAACCCGCTCTGAACTTTGTCAAACACAAGCTGATGATGCCCGAACAGTCGGAAATTGTCCAGAACCGTGACGAGGTGACCAAACAATTCAAGCGGGTGGAGGTGCAGAATCGGATCACATCTGAACGTTGGAGTACGGAGGAACTGGGGGGGTTCATCCGTGAAAGAGCAGATGAAGTCAGCAGTGTCCTTATTATTCTAAATACAAAGTCAGCCGTCCGCAAGCTGTATCAGCATTTGAAGGAGGCAGAGTGGATGCAGGATGGGGGAACGCAGCTGTATCATCTGAGTACCGGTATGTGTGCCGCTCATCGCAAGACCACGCTTCATAAGATGAATACTGCATTGGATAACGGACAGCCGGTTATTTGTCTCAGCACGCAATTAATCGAAGCGGGAGTGAATATCAGCTTTCCCTGCGTGATTCGGTCCTTGGCTGGGCTGGATTCCATTGCTCAAGCGGCAGGGCGCTGCAACCGTCATGGAGAAGCTGAACTGAGACAGGTATATGTCATCCGTTCAGCAGATGAACATTTGTCCTCCCTGCCTGAAATAGCCATTGGAGCAAAGGTTAGTGAACGACTTTTTCGGGACTACCAGGATAATCCCGAACGTTTCCACAACAGCTTGTTGTCTCCCCAGGCGATGGAGCAGTATTTTCAGTATTATTATGAGCAAATTCAGGGTAATCTGGACTACCATGTTCCTCAATTGGACAAAAACCTGTTCGATTTATTGAATTTCAATAAGGCATATTTCCAGGATTACTGCCGGACTCATGGACAGACGCCGGAAATTGTGAGCCGCCCGGCCTTTGCAACCGTGGAGCAGCACTTCGAGGTTATTGCCAACCAGACCACCTCCGTGTTGGTGCCTTATGATGAAGCAGCGAAGGAGCTTCTGCTGGACCTTAATGGGGAGCTGGAGCCCGAGCAATTAAGCCGCCTGCACAAACAAGCCCAGCAGTACGTGGTGAATCTGTTTGACCGGGAACGTATCCAATTGGATAAGGAGAAGAGCATCTATCCATTACTGCATGGGCATATATGGGCTTTACAGGAGAATGCCTATTCGGAGGAATACGGGGTTGACCCGTCAGGTCAAGGCGGAGGGGGTTGGGAGTTTGCAGGAGTGTAACTAGGAAATACACAACCGAAGGAATGGCTGCAAAAAATGTTGAATGAACCCATCTTTTGGACTAATATGGAATTAGGTCGATGGATAAATATGAATCTAGCTTACTACTTTTCAGGAAGAAAGGAGGAGATCCGTGCGTAACCACATCGAATTTGAACTGACAGGCAAGTACGCCCTCTTCACTGATCCTCTCACGAAATTGGGAGGGGAGAAGCTAAGCTATCAAGTGCCAACCTACCAGGCTTTGAAGGGAGTTTGTGAAAGCGTTTACTGGAAACCGACGATTATTTGGGTAGTGGATGCCGTTCGTATCATGAACATCATTCAGACGGAGTCCAAGGGGATGCGCCCCATCGAGTACAACGGTGGCAATACTCTGGCGTACTATACATATCTGAAGGATGTCCGTTACCAGGTGCAAGCTCACTTCGAGTTTAACCCGTACCGGGAGGACCTGGCTCATGACCGTAATGAGAACAAACACCACAACATTGCGAAGCGTTCCCTTGAAGCAGGCGGCAGACGGGACATTTTCCTGGGAGCCCGAGAATGTCAGGGTTACGTAGAACCCTGCGTCTTCGGTGAGGGTGAAGGCTGCTACGACAAGATAGCTGAAGTGGATATGGGCGTCATGCTGCACGGTATCAGTTACCCTGACGAAACTCCTGACGGGCAGCGGTTAACTCGTTTATGGCGTCCCAAAATGGAGAAGGGGATAATCCGTTTCATTCGTCCTGATGAATGCACCATCACTCGGCCAGCGGGAGAAGGAACGGTGAAGGCTTTCCACTCAGAGAACATGCAGGGTGTGGACGAGCTGCATGCGGAGTATTTTCCGTAAGGGGGAGGAAGAGTTGAACTGGCTATTAAATTTGCAGAAGACCTATGAGAATAACGCCAAGTTAGCGGGAAAGTTCGAGAGAAACCGTTTTGGCCGGGAATATGCCTTAATCCCTGTTTCCCACACCACCCAAAGTGCGCATGTGGAAGTGTTGCTTAATCTGAGGGGAGAATTATTGGAAGCACGTCCCGTTCTCAAAGAAGAAGCCAACACCATTATCCCCTGTACCGAGGATTCCGCTAGCCGGACCAGCAAACCTGTGCCGTATCCGCTGTTCGATAAGCTGCAGTATGTGGCTGGGGATTACGAACAGTATTGTGAGCCGGTGAAGGATAACCCCCACCCTCTTTATCTGAATCAGCTTCGGGAATGGTGCGAATCGCCTGATGCGCATCCCAAGGTCCAAAGTGTATACGCCTATCTCAGTAAAGGAACCTTGATTCATGACCTTATCGAGCATAAGGTATTGTGGACGGATGCCAGTGGCAGACTGCTGGACAAGTGGACGCAGGAAGCAGAGCAGCTTTATGGAGAGAAAAAGGAGATTTTTAAAGCCCTGGCAGGTGAGCAATCCTCCGCTTTTGTCCGGTTTGCGGTGGAAAAGCCGGGAGAAGCAGAATCCCGTATATGGCGCGACCCCTCCGTTCAAGATGCGTACATCCGCTATGTGGAGCGGCAGCAGGCAGAAAAGGATCTGTGTTTTGTGACAGGGGAGTGGGAGCCGTGTGTGGACAAACATGCTTCCAGGATTAGAAGCTCAGGGGACAAGTCCAAGCTGATCTCTGCCAATGACAGTGCCGGCTTCACTTACCGGGGCCGTTTCAAGGAAAGCCGAGAGGCGGCGGCCATCGGGTTTAAGGCATCGCATCAGGCACATAATGCCTTGAAGTGGCTGATTGAACGCCAAGGGTTCAATTTGGGCGGGCGGATGTTTGTGATCTGGGGGACAGACGATCCGGATGTTCCCAGCTTTATGGAATCCAGCTTTGCACTGTATGATGAAGCGGATTTGGAAGAGGAAGAAATGGAACGCGGGGATGTTACCTACAGGGAGTTTGCGGATCGGGTTCGTAAATCTATGAACGGTTACCGGGCCAATCTGAAGCAGGACGCCCAGGTCATCATTATGGTGCTGGACGCGGCCACTACAGGGCGAATGTCTGTTGTCTATTACCGGGATATGGACAAGGAGCTGTTCCTGGACCGGTTGGAAAAATGGCATTTATCCTGCTTTTGGCGGCATCAATATGGCAGAACAAAGGAAGGCAAGCCCTTTGCCTTCATAGGCGCTCCTTCTGTGAGAGATATCGCTTTTGCCGCTTATGGGCCCCGGGTTGACGAGAGGCTGGAGAAGGGAATGCCAGAACGCCTGCTTCCTTCTATTCTGGATGGGCTGCCCATTCCACGGGATATTGTGCATTGTGCGGTAAACCGTGCGTCCAATCCGGTGAGTATGGAGCCGTGGGAATGGGAGAAAACCCTTAGCATCACTTGTGCGTTGGTGAACAAATCGAAGAACGGGGTGTACGATGTGAGCTTGGATGTAAAGAATGATGACCGCGATTATTTGTTTGGACGGTTATTGGCGATAGCCGATGTACTGGAGCGTTCCGCCCTGGGACCGGAGGAGAAGCGGGCGACCAATGCCACCCGGTTTATGAATGCCTTTGCGCAGCATCCGGCCCGGACCTGGAAGACGATTCAATCCAGTCTGGTGCCTTACCAAGCAAGGCTGGGCACAAGGGCAACCCGCTATACCCGTTTGCTTGATGAAGTTCTTTCGATGATAAAACCGGAGGATTTCAACAACAAGCCGCTGGCGGAAACATACTTGCTGGGTCATGGAGCGCAGCGCCATGCGCTTTACCAGAAGCGGACAGACAAGAACGGAACAGAGGCCGTGGCTGTAGATACATCAGAAGATGAAATGATGGATGAGGAGGAATAGAAGATGAGTGTATTGAATCATAAAATCGATTTTGCCGTGGTGCTCTCTGTCAAGAATGCAAATCCCAATGGTGATCCATTAAATGGAAATCGTCCCCGCCAGAATTATGACGGCCGTGGTGAGATATCCGATGTATGTTTGAAGCGCAAAATCCGCAACCGTCTGCAGGATATGGGAGAGGCTATTCTGGTGCAATCGGATGACCGTCGCAACGATGCTTATCTGAGCATTAAGGACCGGGTGGATGGCAATCCCGAAGTGAAGGAGTTTGCGTCCGGCAAGAAGCAAAACGGCGATTTGTTTGCCCGTGCCGCATGTGAGACATGGCTGGATGTGCGAAGCTTCGGACAGGTGTTTGCTTTTAGCGGAAAGGATAAGGAGGAGAAGGGCAAAGGTGTGTCGGTAGGCGTTCGCGGCCCCGTATCCTTGCATACGGCATTCAGTGTTGATTCTGTGAGCATCGTCAGCTCCCAAATTACCAAAAGTGTCAATTCGGAAACCTCCAACAAGAAGGGGTCCGATACCATGGGGATGAAGCACCGGGTGGATTTCGGTGTATATACTTTCTATGGCAGCATCAATACCCAATTGTCGGAAAAAACCGGATTCAGCAATGAGGATGCGGAGAAGATCAAGCAAGCCCTTATCACTTTATTCGAAAATGATGTTTCCTCCGCTCGTCCCGACGGTACGATGGAGGTGCTCAAGGTTTGCTGGTGGGAGCATAATTCCAAGCTGGGGCAGCATTCTTCGGCCAAGGTGCATCGCGCTCTCCGCGTAGAGAAAAAGAAAGAGGTCGACCAGCCCCGATCCGTTGAGGATTACAGGATTGTGGTGGAGCCGCTTGAAGGGCTGGCTTGTCATGAGTATAACGGAATATAACGAAGAGGATTTCCTTCAGTTATCCGGTATTCAGCACTTCAACTTCTGCCGCAGACAGTGGGCGTTGATCCATATTGAACAGCAATGGGCGGAAAACTCCCGAACGTTGGAGGGTGGTTATCTGCACGAGAAGGCAGATCAGCCCGGAATCCGTGAGAAACGGGGCCATAAGCTGGTGGTCCGTGCTCTGCCCGTACACTCCCGCAGACTGGGAATCAGCGGCGTATGTGATGTGGTTGAGTTTGTGAGGGACGATGCGGGAGTGGCTCTAGCCGGGGAGGAAGGCAGCTTCCTCCCTTATCCGGTGGAATACAAACGAGGCAAACCCAAGAAGAACGACTCCGATCACTCGCAATTGATTGCGCAGATGATATGCCTGGAGGATATGCTGGCATGTGAATTGACGACGGGATTTATGTTTTACAATGAAATCAAGCATCGTGAGGAAGTGACGGTGACGATAGAGGATAAGGAAAGGGTTCGTTCAGCCTTTGCAGAAATGCATCATTATTACAAGAAACGGCATACGCCGAGGGCCAAGGCGGGCCCCCATTGCCAAAGCTGTTCCTTGGTACAATTATGTCTTCCGCATATGCTGGAGCGCCGTTCCGTGGCAAGCTTCATTGAAAGCAGGTTGAGTGAATGAGAAAGCTGCTGAATACACTGTACATTACACTGCCGGACACCTATCTTTCATTGGATGGGGAAAATGTAGTGGTGAAGCAGGAGGAGCAGGTATTGGCCCGATTTCCATTGCATAATTTTGAAGGGATTTGCACTTTCGGGTATGCCGGTGTCAGCCCCAAGCTGATGGGGACCTGCGCCGAAAGAGGGATCGCGTTGACGTTTATGACGCGAAGCGGGCGTTTTCTGGCCAGGGTTATTGGGGAGGATCGCGGCAATGTGGTACTTCGCAAAGAGCAGTACCGCAGGTCTGATGATGAGAGGGCCAGTGCCTTACTTGCCCGTAATTTTATTATCGGCAAGCTGTACAACAGCAAGTGGATTCTGGAGCGGGCCACAAGGGATCATCCGTTACGGATAGACGTGGAGCGTTTTAAACGGACGTCAGCCTCCTTGTCCGATTCCTTGAAGATGGTCCGCGACGTTGAGGGTTTGGCTGTGCTCCGCGGTTTGGAGGGAACGGCAGCCATGCAGTATTTTTCTTTATTTGATGATCTGATTTTGCAGCAAAAGGATGACTTTTATTTTCGGGGAAGGAGCAGACGCCCTCCGCTGGATAAAACCAACGCGCTGCTTTCCTTTGTGTATGCTTTATTATCCAATGATGTAAAAGCAGCTTTGGAGGGAGTTGGCCTGGATGCATATGTAGGGTTTATGCATCGGGACCGGCCGGGACGAGCTTCTTTGGCGCTGGATATGATGGAAGAGTTGCGCGGCGCATTGGCGGACCGCTTTGTTCTGTCGTTGATAAACAAGAAGCTGGTGAATGGCAGCGGTTTTTTGGTGAAAGAGACAGGGGCCGTTGTTATGGATGAGGATACCCGCAAGCAAGTCGTGAAGTTATGGCAGGAAAAAAAGCAGGAGCTAGTGGTGCATCCCTATCTGGGCGAAAAAATCATGTGGGGACTCATTCCTCATGCGCAAGCCTTGCTGCTGGCCCGTCATCTGCGGGGGGATCTGGATGAATATCCGCCATTCTTATGGAAATAAGGAGGGAGCCCTTTGCTGGTTATTGTCACGTACGATGTGAGCACTGTCAGTCCCGGTGGACGGAGGCGTCTCAGCCAGGTTGCCAAGATGTGCGTAAATTACGGCCAACGGGTCCAAAATTCGGTTTTCGAATGTATCGTGGATTCTACTCAATTGACCCGGCTCAAGCATGAATTGGAGAAGCTGATTGATCCGGCAGCAGATAGCCTCCGTTACTATAACCTGGGGGACAGGTACAAAACAAAAGTGGAGCATGTTGGGACCAAGGCTTCTTTTGATCTGGAAGGACCTTTGATTTTGTAGGTGCGAATGGTATGCTCACATAAAAACCCCGGGTCCTTCGCACCTCAAACCTTGTCGATTGAAGGCGATCCAAACATGCTCATCTGAATATCAATGGATGTGGTATACTTTTTCTGGAATAGAAAACAGGAAGTTATGTGAGATTGATCTTTCATTGGGATCAATTTTACCTGTTTTTGCTGTCGCACTCCGTATGGGGTGCGTGGATTGAAATGCAAAGTGCGCGCATTGCCGTGAAGTTATTTACGTGTCGCACTCCGTATGGGGTGCGTGGATTGAAATGGAGGCTATTTCCAAAGCGCGTCAGGTTACCGGCTGTCGCACTCCGTATGGGGTGCGTGGATTGAAATATCTTCATGGAGAACCGCCGGGAAGCCGGCAAAGGGTCGCACTCCGTATGGGGTGCGTGGATTGAAATAAATGTTTAAGGTGGATACCAACAGATCGGCGCAAGTCGCACTCCGTATGGGGTGCGTGGATTGAAATTTCGAGTCCAGTACGGGACGCAAGGAAGTGACCGCCGTCGCACTCCGTATGGGGTGGGTGGATTGAAATACCGTTGCTTCCTGGGAAAGTATCGGACCGGCAGTCGCACTCCGTATGGGGTGCGTGGATTGAAATGTGTTATACTAGGGCTAATATACCAGTTTCGGAGGTCGCACTCCGTATGGGGTGCGTGGATTGAAATACGATCATGGTCGTCGTCCTCCTCATTTGCTTGAGTCGCACTCCGTATGGGGTGCGTGGATTGAAATATGTTTACCTCTCCCTTTGTTCATCCGGGAGCGGTCGCACTCCGTATGGGGTGCGTGGATTGAAATTGAAGTGGAATAACGAGTATTGTGTACGAGTACGTCGCACTCCGTATGGGGTGCGTGGATTGAAATCCACTACTCCCCTGCCTGTACGGTCTTGATTGATGTCGCACTCCGTATGGGGTGCGTGGATTGAAATTGCCCTCGGCTTGACTAACCCTGTGGGTATAGCGTCGCACTCCGTATGGGGTGCGTGGATTGAAATGGCATTCTCTTTTCCCTTAACCTTCTCACCGTTTGGTCGCACTCCGTATGGGGTGCGTGGATTGAAATGGTTGGGGAATATCGACAATTTGAAAAAGATGGGCAGTCGCACTCCGTATGGGGTGCGTGGATTGAAATTTTTGCTTCCAATACGATAAAAGCAACAAGTCCAAGTCGCACTCCGTATGGGGTGCGTGGATTGAAATACCGCCGCAGCTCAACCAGATTTCAGCGGCACAAGTCGCACTCCGTATGGGGTGCGTGGATTGAAATCCCGCTCGGTGCAGGATCGTCAGCAACCGGTAAGTCGCACTCCGTAGGGGTGCGTGGATTGAAATCCGCAATACAAGCGCTTATGGAAACGCTGACTCCGTCGCACTCCGTACGGGGTGCGTGGATTGAAATGCACCAAGCATACTAACAACAACTGCACCACCTGGGCCGCACTCCATACGGAGTGCGTGGATTGAAATCAGGCAGAGAGCCAGCGGTCCGGATCATAGCATGTTCCACTCTACTGGAGTGCGTCGATTAATGGCCGCATTGGTCACAGTGAATTTGGGCCGCATTCCACTAGGGTGTGTAGGTAAGCATATGTCATAGGCGTTTTCAATTTTTTGTAGTGTCGCACTTCATACGGAATACATGGACTGAGATGCTGTATTATCCGTAACGACGTATACGATGTGCATTGAGATGTTTATCTCGTCGTCAAGGCGTATCAGCTTATGTTGTTCAATGTGTGGAATGTCTATGACGCTATATTTACATGAAAGTAACGAGTTTTTTTGTGAAAGAATACAAAATAAAAAGCCAGTATGACGTTAGCTCTGACAACTTGCTATAATAAAGAATAATCAGAGAATGGGAGGGAACGATTGTGGCGGAATCCGGCAAGAAATCCTATATGCTCATGCATAAACATATACCCGTTGCTGAGGTTGAGCTGGATGAAGCGACAGCCTCCATTTCAGCGATTGGGCAAATCTTTTCCGAGCAGCACGTCCCTATTGGGATACCGGTCAAAAGGGGCAAGATTGACCGTGCAGCACTCAACGAATGGTGGAGGGGACGCGCCATTCCGGCCAGCCGCGACGGAATTCAAGAAGCCCTGCTTGAATTGAACCTGTCTGCCACACAACAGCTGCTGGATAAAAGTTACGGGCTTAGCTTGTCCGATCACTATTGGATTTCTCCGGAGGCTTCACATTTGGAATGGACTACCATTAACTTTTTCCACAATTCTTTTTCGGAAGATGTGGGAAATGTATTACTGGGCAAAGGCGCATCCGATGCGATCAGCCTGCTTTCACCGGATAATACCTCTGATGGTTGGTTGAAAAAGAAGTGGATGATTATAGATGGCAAGCGCTGTTTGGTTAAAGGTGGAAGCGGTTCTACTCAACAAGAACCGTATAATGAAGTAATTGTGAGTACAATCATGGAACGGTTAGGCATTCCCCATGTTCCTTACCTGTTAATAGAGCAGGAAGAGTACCCATTCAGTGTGTGCGAAAACTTTATTACACCCCAGACAGAGCTCATTACGGCCTGGTATGTAATGCATACCCAGCAAAAACCAAATCATATTTCCGTTTACCAGCATTATGTTAACTGTTGTGAAGCGCTGGGCATTCAAGGCATTGTGGAAGCGCTTGACCGGATGATCGTTGTGGATTATCTGATTGCCAATGAAGATCGGCACCAGAACAATTTTGGCGTGATTCGGAATGTAGAGACATTAGAATGGATTGGCCCTGCACCGATTTATGATAGTGGTTCATCCCTTTGGTTTGCCAAACCGATCGGTTTGATTCACGCAGACAGTAAGTTGGTCTGTAAACCCTTTAAGACGGATCACAACGAGCAGATCAAGTTGGTCACTTCTTTTGATTGGCTGGATTTGGCACGCTTAGATGGAATAGAAGATCAGGTTCGGGAACTTTTTGATGGTTCGCTCTTTGTAGATGAAGCCCGGAGTCATGCCATTGGGCAGTCCTTGCGCGGCCGCATTGAACAGTTGAAGCAATTTATTCTAACCCGCAAGTCGCTGATGCGGATGGATGACCACAGCACTGATGTCAAAAAGAACATTGCTTACAGCGGTATCCTGGATAAAGAAGAGGAAGATAAACGTTGATCTGAGTTGGCGGCAATTTGGGGCCTCTTTAAGTAAATGTAAGTGCGAATGCCAAGCGCTCATGAAATCCTTGGAGTATTCGCACCTCAAATATTGTCGAAATGAGAAGAAGATAATTCATTTCAGGAGTTGCCAATGGTCATTCTATACTTTTTTTGATAGAAGAATTAATAAAACCGTTCGAAAGGTTGCTTTTATTGTATCAATTCGGGTGATTTTTGCTGTCGCACTCCGTATGGGGTGCGTGGATTGAAATCTCGCAGAATAACGAAGGTACGAAGGAAGCGCGGTCGCACTCCGTATGGGGTGCGTGGATTGAAATAACACGGGTAACTCGCTCTGACAGAATGTTGTAGGTCGCACTCCGTATGGGGTGCGTGGATTGAAATAAAAACTTGTGTAATCGCCGTCAAAAAATCGAGAGTCGCACTCCGTATGGGGTGCGTGGATTGAAATAGTAAATGCGCGTATGTACGTTCCTCTAGTTCCGGTCGCACTCCGTATGGGGTGCGTGGATTGAAATGACAAACTGCTTAACCATTGGAGGCATGCTGCAGTCGCACTCCGTATGGGGTGCGTGGATTGAAATCTGAAGGAATGGCAATGGCGGATTGCTGTGGAGCAGGTCGCACTCCGTATGGGGTGCGTGGATTGAAATCCATGTTTGCGCGGGATGTTAAGGAGATTATCCGGGTCGCACTCCGTATGGGGTGCGTGGATTGAAATGTCATCAGATACGTTTTCCCGGCCCCTGGCATCCCTGGTCGCACTCCGTATGGGGTGCGTGGATTGAAATACTGTCGGCAGATGCTCTAAAAACGCGCGTCGCATGTCGCACTCCGTATGGGGTGCGTGGATTGAAATCGGAATGGAAGGGAGGAGAAGTTAACGAAAATGGTCGCACTCCGTATGGGGTGCGTGGATTGAAATCTTAGGAATGAACCGGGAGCCGAGGCCCCCGGTAGTCGCACTCCGTATGGGGTGCGTGGATTGAAATGATGATAATGCGAGGATTGTTTTTATCCACATCGGTCGCACTCCGTATGGGGTGCGTGGATTGAAATTGCTGTGCGCCAGTCGCTGAAACCGGGGCAGAAGTCGCACTCCGTATGGGGTGCGTGGATTGAAATATCCCGCCATGATACATGCCGGGTCACGGTTGTAAGTCGCACTCCGTATGGGGTGCGTGGATTGAAATAACAACGCAGGGTTAGTGACGGCGGCTGGATTAAGTCGCACTCCGTATGGGGTGCGTGGATTGAAATCAGAACGCCGTCCCGAAGGTGTTGAGGTTCCGTGTCGCACTCCGTACGGGTGTGTGGATTGAAATTAAGATAGGGGGCGCGGATAAATGCCTAACATTGGTCGCACTCCGTATGGGGTACGTGGATTGAAATTCTGATGGCAAAAGGATCCCTATGTCTAAACTGTGTCGCACTCCGTATGGGGTGCGTGGATTGAAATGCCCGCTGCCATGCCTGCCGGTATCGGGTCTCATGTTGCACTCCGTATGAGGTGCGTGGATTGAAATTGGACCCGCGGCGGACATCTATCAGTGTAACAGTCGCACTCCGTATGGATTGCTTGGCTTGAAATCAGCGTGAACGCAATGCAGCCGCTAACCACTAGGGTCGCACTCCGTACGGGTTGCGAATGAAATCCGTTCGGGTTACGAATGGAATCAATTTTGATATACTTTATTTGGAATGGGGGGAGTAGAGGAGCCATTTTTACATGTGCTCCGCTGGTGTCACCCCGATTGGCCCAATTCCTATTTTCTAGGTAATGATAGCAATCCCAAATGTTCCGGCGGACTTTTATTCAAATAACATTCACCATCAAAAAACGTCGTCCAAGTGAGATTTTGGGCGGCGTTTTTGTGCGAGTGTATGGTATGCATTCTGCTACGGAACTGAGCAACTCTTAGAGGCCTAAAATGCAGCGTTTAGAAATCTAACGGAACTCAGACGACCTTAGACGGCTAATCCGCGGATAGATGTGCCCATTTCCCCTTGTAAGAGCTTCTCAGTTCCGTTAGCCGTGACAACTGCCGAAAATCAGCCGCTAAGAGCTCCACAGTTCCGTTAGCTGCCTCCATACCGCGGTCAACCCCGGGCGCTGCTCTCGAATCGTTTTACTTGTAGTCATCCATCAGTTGACTAGACGGATTGTCATAACCTGCAGTTGGTTAGCTGCTTTCCTTCAGTTCCCCCGTACCCCGGCTATCCAGTTGTTTTTTCGATGCGGCTGCAGATGTTTTGTTCGTAAGGAACAATGCGGGAAGGAGCATCACGATACTCAAGATCAGGGTCAGCATAAATCCATCCTGGTAAGCCGCGGTCATCAGCGGAATCGTAGGGGGTTGGCCCTGCATGGAATAGCTGACGGCCGTTGCCACCACGGCTGAACCGAACGCACCGCCAATATTTTGCATGAGCCGTGTGCCGACACTAGCTTGGGCAATCTCCTCCTTCACCATGCCCGTGTAGCCGTCTGTCATCAAGGGAATGGCGATCCCGCCGATACCCATGCCGCGGATAAACAAGGCAACCCCGATCAGCACAAGAGAAGATCCCTCATGGAAGAAAAGAAAGGGAACCGTACCTGCAACGGCTAAGACCAAGCTGGCTAACACCACATAACGCGCACCCCATCGATCTGTTAGTTTACCGATTAAGGGACGGGCAATCAACATACCGATTCCTTGCGGAATCAGGATTAACCCGACACTTAGAACAGAGAACCCTTTGACGTTCTGGAAAAAGAGAGGCAGCAATAACATGGGACCATTGGTGGCAATACCCGAAAGGAACAAACCTGCCATAACCGCACTGAAGCTTTTGGATTTGAATAAACCCAGCGGCAGAATGGCCTGTTTCTTTTTGAAGGCAGCGTAGATCAGGTAGACCAGCAAAATAACGATGCCAGCCACCACATAACCCACGGTTGTGCCATTGGTCAACCCGGTATTTTTCGCTGCTTTCGAAATACCATAGATTAATGCGGCTGAGCTGCCGCCCAATAAAAGAATGCCGGTAAAATCAGATTTGGCCTTCGGGTTAACAGGTGTGAAGGCAGGCAGCTTCAGGATCATCAAGGCGATGGCAATCAGACCAATGGGAATGTTTATCAGAAAAATATAACGCCAGGAGTAAAATTGAACCAGTAGCGCTCCAATCACCGGACCCAGAATAGGGCCTAATACCATCGGAATGCCAACGGTGGACATCATCCGTCCCATTCGCTCGCTTCCGGCAATCTGAACCACCAGGGTTGTGAGCAGGGTCATAATAAATCCGGCGCTTAATCCTTGGACAATCCGCAACAGAATTAAGGCATGAATACTCCCGCTTAATCCTGCACCTATGGACGTAGCCAAAAATACACCGTTAGCGCCAATCATCAGCCACTTGCCGTTAAAACGCAAAGCGGCCCATCCCGCAAGCGGCACCGAGATGGCCATCGCTAACACATAACCGGTAATGGCCCATTGCACACTGTCCAGCCCGATCCCGAAATCCTGACTCAAGTGGTTGATGGCAATGTTGACCATGGTGGAATCCAGGAGCGGCATGATCGCCCCAAGCACCAGAATCCAGGCAACGTTCATGATCCCCTTGGGAATGGGATCGAGCTTTGCCGTTTTATTCATACTCATAATTCATTCTCCCTTCTAACAGGCGGCGGTTGAAATGTAGGGTGATACCTTTTACAAAACGCTGCCGCTCGTTGATAATGTGAGTATGAAGTGTAACGTTACGTTCGAGTCAACCCTGGTTTTGAAATGGGTTTGAGGGGGAGAATACTGTGAAAAGTGTCAACGAAGTGAGCAAGCTCTCCGGTGTAAGCCGCCGCACCTTGCAATATTACGATCAGATCGGGCTGTTGCCGCCCAGTATGGTAAAAGAATCGGGTTACCGTTTATATAGCGACGATAGCTTGCGCCGTCTATGGAGTATTCTGTTCTATAAGGAGTTGGGTTTTTCCCTCGACGAGATTCGGCTGCTGCTGGACAATCCCATTGAGGTGGAAAAGGAGATCATGCGGCAGCATAAACAAATGCTGTTGGATAAACAAGCCGCCCTGCAAAAAATGATCGAATCTATTGACCAGATTTTAAACGGCAAATTTGATATTTACATGTTAAGCGATTTCGATAAAAGCCGAATTGAAACCATTAAAAAAATCTACGCCAGTGAAATTCGAACGCTAATCGAAAGCAAATTTTTTCTTCCCCTTGCCAAAAGCGGTTTATTATCCGGTGATCAATCCCTTGTGAAAAATGCCTCCGTCATCGTGAATGTGGATTTCGGCGAGATCATTTCGCTGTGCGGGAGGATCATACAGTCCTTTCAGGAGGCTATGGCGGATGGCCCGCAGAGCGTAAAAGCAGCAGAAGCGGCTGCGGCTTACAGGGAGCTGCTCAGTAATTGGGTTCCTTGTGATGATCAGACCTTTCTTCAAATTGCAGAGGCTTACGAGACGTACAAAGATGAAATGGGCCAGACGCCGCCGGAGCTGGGGGAGCTGGTGTCGGAAGCGATTAGGTACAGCTGCAGGCTGACATAAGAAGACAGGCTCGCAGCGACCAGGATGGGAACCTCCCGAATCGGTGCGAGCCTTGATTCATCAAGCATTGATATTGCTGCGCGCTAGATGTCCCCGCAGGTATTAACCCGCTTCGGATCAACAATTTCGTTGATGTTATGCTCCTCGAATTTGTCCAGCAGAGCGTCCATACCGTGTACAAGCTTGTATTCCAGCTCCTCCAGGTAAAGAGGCAGGATCGCGTAGAAGTGGACCTGCCGCCCATCCCCCATATCCAGCGCCAGGAAATCCTCATCCACCTCCAGCGGCGGCAGCACCATGAGGGCGCACATATCCGTGTTCTCCGCAAACGGCATCGCCGGGTCGCCATGCGGAATCGTATGGCCCCAGCCCAGCCAGGTGTTGTAATCATGGGGCAGCCGGGCGAGGGTCTTCAGCCAGCGGATGGGCCAGTAATAATTCGATTCCTCCAGCGCCTCTTCCATCAGCGGCCAATCCGGGGGCAAGCTGATCATCAGCTCCGCATAGGCAAAATCCTTGGCATCCTCGGGGGTGTGCATCGGCAGAGCACTCATGCCCGTGGTATACAACGTATAATAATTGCGTTCGGGTGTCGGACGAATTACATGAACATCGATATGTACCGTGTCCGACAGCAGCTCATGGAACACCGATTCGGCCTCGCCAAGATACCGGTCGGCGTGACGCTCGATCCGTTCCAGCCATTCCTCCTCGGCATATGTAGTCGGCCTCCAGTCCCGTCCGTTGTCCGTGTGGCGCAGGATAGGGGCACCGGATGCCGAATGTTCGGGTGGTTTGGACATGCTGATCGCTCCCTTGCTCTAGGATTGGCTTGCCTGTTTATCGTAACATATTCGTCACAATTTCAGCCAGGCGATAATGGGGGAAAACGGGGGTTCTCAATAGAATGGGATGTAAGGATTTGGTATAATGGGAGAAACATAAAACCGGCAGGAACAAGGAGGCATTCAAGTATGGATGATTTTGTATTGAACAATGGGGTTGCCCTGCCCAAGGTAGGGCTGGGTGTCTACAAATTCAAGCCCCAGCACGAAGCCGCCTTGATCTGGGCTCTACAGAATGGCTACCGCCATATCGACACGGCATCGTTTTATCACAATGAGGAATTGATTGCCCATGCCATTCAGAAATCGGGGATCAAGAGAGCTGATGTTTTCCTGACCACGAAGGTGTGGAGCTCGGATCTGGGGAAACGGACCAAGCAGGCCTTTGAAAGCAGTCTCCGCAGGCTGCAAACGGATTATGTCGATCTTTATTTGATCCATTGGCCCGCCGTTCATTACCTGGAAAGCTGGTTAACCTTGGAGGGTCTCTACAAGGAAGGGAAGATTCGGGCCATCGGCGTCGCTAATTTTGAGCGCAAACATCTGGAGGATGTGCTTACACAGGGTTCCATTGTCCCGGCTGTGAATCAGATTCAAACCAACCCCTATTACCAGCAAGAGGATATACACGGCTTTTTGGCCAAACACGGTATCCAGCATGTCGCCTGGGGGCCCTTCGGACAAGGAAACAAGCAATTATTCAGCGACCCGGTCCTTACTGAAATTGCGCAGGCACACGGCAAAACAACCGCTCAAATCATACTCCGGTGGAGCCTCCAGCGCAATATCGCCGTCATTCCCAAGTCGGTCACAACGTCCAGATTGAAGCAGAACCTGGAGGTATTTGATTTCCATTTATCCGCGGAGGAGATGAGCAGCATAACCACGCTGGAACGCAACCAAAAGGGATTCAACGACCCCAGCAACAAGTTTATGCTGTGGATGACGAGGTATATCCGGTAGATGCCGGCACGAATAGTAAAAAACCCAAACCAGACACGAAAGGATGGTCTCGTTTGGGTTGGGGGTTAAAGGCTCTGCGTGATACCCGGGGCCGGGGATGCGGCGGGTTGCGGCACTTGCCGGGCATAGAACGAATTCATGACGTCTATGGTTACGTCCTTGCCGCCCCTGAGGTTGGAGAACAGCCCCCCGATGCTGTAAATAGGTCCCCAAGGAATGCCCCACCAGCCGACCAGCAGGGTGATCAGCGTATATTTGAGACCGGGGCCCACCGCCCCCATATGGGGCTTGATGTAATAAATGGGAGAGCTGCGCCTGAATGTCATGATGATGATCGAGAATACAAATGTATACATCACAAACCGTCCGCCCTGCTGTACCTCCTCCTCCAATGTGGCCATGGACATGCCTTCCATACCCTTAAGCTTCATGCCGCCACTCCCTCCCTCAATATTCCTCGCTCCATAGTGGAGCCTTCCCCACAAAATTACCCTAATAAACGCAGTTTGAACACCATCAAACCCACTTGTTTCTGCACACCGCAGCCGCTATAATTAAACCAAACGGTCGGTTTTTTAGGAGGGGAAACATGAGCACACCAAAAGGCTCGGAAAAGCGGAGTATGATTCTAGACAAGGCGCTGGAGCTTTTTGTGCAGAAGGGCTACGCCGCCACCTCGATGGATGATATCGTCAAACACACCGGGGTCAGCAAGGGCAGTATTTACTACCATTTTTCCAGCAAGGATGATTTGTTCGTGAGTATGGTTGAAAAAATAAACCGGGAATGGGTGGAGGAGTGGGCAGGAATCCGCCCCCAATTCCCGGATGTCCAGAGCAGACTAATGGGAGCAAGCCTGCATTTTGTGAACAGCTTCCAGAGCCCTCTGACGAAGGTTGCCGAAGAGTTCTCCATGAATGTTCAGGAGGGTTACCAGGGTGTGTACGACCGGCTGGTGGAAATTTCGATGGTGCAGATCCACGTATTTACGGAGATCTTCCGGGAAGGGATGGAGCAGCAGGATTTTGCCGAGGCGGACCCAAGCCGGTTGGCTGTGTTATTCACCAGCATGCTAAGCGGGATGTCGGTTTACCTCAAGGTATTCCCCCAAGAAGAGCGGAAAAGGCATACGCAAGAAGCGGTGAATGTATTGCTGAACGGAATTAAGAGCCGATGAACAAGGCGTGTTTGCAAACACGCTTATCTATGATCCTTATTAAACCGAACGGTCAGTTTTATAAAGGGAGGGACTTTAATGAAAGGTTTGATGCAAAACCGGGTATTCCTGCTGGTGATGGCTTCGGATGTGCTGCAGCAGGTGGGCATTTGGGTGCGAAATATGGCTTTATTGTATTATGTGGTGCAGCAGACACAAGGCGATCCGGTGGCAGTGTCCTTGCTGACGGTTGCGGAATTTGCGCCGATTTTTATCTTCTCCCTGGTGGGCGGAGTGCTGGCTGACAGGTGGCGTCCCAAACGCACCATGATCTGGGGTGATATGCTAAGCTTTCTCTCCATTGTGCCGATTTTATTCGTGGTGGCACGGGGATATTGGCAGGCTGTTTTTGTGGTGACGATGATTTCCGCGATTGTGTCCCAGTTCTCCCAGCCTTCCTCATCCAAGCTGCTGAAAACTCATGTTCCGGAAAAGGAATTGACGGCTGCCATAGCGATGATCCAAATGGTTAGCTCCCTGTTTATTATCCTGGGTCCTATCCTCGGCACCTTTGTTTATTACACCTTCGGAGTGATGGTTTCCTTGAGCAGCCTGCTGGCGATTTTTGCTCTATCCGCTTGTTTGCTGCTGTTCCTGCCGGATTCGCCCCGCTCCAGGGAAAGGCTGTCCATGCAAGCGCTAATCAGGGATTTTGGCGAGGGAATCCGTTATATGCGGGAGCAGGCGAACCTGAAGGTCCTGCTGGTGATGTTTGGCGTTCTTGCTTTGGGGGCCGGCTTAACCGCTCCGCTGGACATCTTTTTGGTCACCCAACGGCTGGGTTTGGCGGAAGCGGACCTGCAATGGTTTACCGCCTTGTCTGGCTTGGGCCTCTTGATTGGAGCCATCATCGCTGCAAGTCTGTCCGGCCGTTTGAAGGGCAGAGGAGTGGTGTTTGCCGGTTTGCTTCTGTTGGGAGCGGGCACGATAATTGAAGTATGGTCCGTCTGGCCCCTGCTGACAGGCGGGATGCGGCTGGTCACCGGACTGTTTCTGGCCATGACACAAACCGTAATCGGCACCTATATGCTGACTTTGGTGCAAGCTGAATATATCGGACGGATGAATGGTCTTATTACTCCTGTATTTACTGGCTGCACGTTGATCGGCACGGCTCTTTCCGGTATGCTGGTGGCCCAAAGCTCGCTTATCTTCGTCTATATGCTATCCGGTCTCATTCTGATGCTGGCGGCTATGGTAGCACTGCGGTTACGTTTGGCCTCTTAACGGGAGGCTTTATGAGCCGGGTTTGACGGCAAGCCATCTTAATTCATCGGTGCGAATAGGCTGATTTGCCGTCTCATAACCCAGCTTGTACAGGGGGTTGCCGTCCCCGGAATAGGCAATGCCATTCAGATCATTCCAGCGGATGAGGCTGTCCCAGGCGAATATGACAGTTTCACCAGAGGTCAGATCAAGTCTTTGCCGCTCTTTTTCCGGTCCCATTTCAATATAGGCTACCTGATGGTCAAAGCTTTGCACGGGAATGGCGGTTACGCCTTGGCCGCCCGTTCTGTCGGTCATGCTGCTCCAGCCCACCAGCTTCACCGGATCCTCCGTTTTGTTGGCCCAGGAGGAGCTGCTGTTTTTCCACAGGCCGAAGCTTTCCTTCGTCAGGATGGTGCGGTACTTGTCTTCATTTTCGTAGAAAAATACCTTATACGCCCCAACCTCTACCTCTCCAAGCAGGGTGGATTGTTCATCCACGTAACGGCTGGTTCCGGCAGCTTGCTCGGCGCTGAAGCGCACTCCCTGCGTGTATGCTATGGAGGAGATCAACACCAGCCCCACGATACAAACCAGCCCCACCGATGTCAGCATTTTGCGCAAACGCAGCCTTCTGGCAAGAGACTTATAGTGATCGGTGTCTTCCGCTCCGTCCATCTCCTTATTCTGCTCCGTTCCCTGCTTCATTCCTTCATACCATACCCGGCATGCTTCGCAGCCCTCCATATGCTCGGCAGCTGCGGCTTGGCTGGCCGGACTGGCCATATCATCCTGCACCAGGGGCAGCAGATCCCTGATCATTCCACAATCATATTTCATATCCGTAACCCTCCCGTAATTTCGATTGAAGAGCATGTTTGCCCCGGAAAAAAATGACCTTGGCTGAGCTTTCGCTTATATTCAGCATTGCAGATATCTGCGCGTAGCTTAAATCGGAATAAAACCGGTAGAGCATCACATCCCTTGTCCTTGAATCGAAGGTATCCAAAATCTTCAGAACAGCCGCAAGTTTCTCCTTGTTCTCTACTTGCTTATGCAAGGCTTCAGGCTCACTTTTCTCCAGATGAAAAAGAAGGGAGCGTAACAAGCTTCTGCCGCGCTGTTTCTTCCGGACCTCTTGATAAAATACATTCTTGGCGATCTGAAGCAGCCATGTTTTCACGTGGCATTCGCCTCTGAAGGTAGTGAAGGACCGGATAGCCTGGTAAAAGGTCTCCTGGGTCAGCTCCTCCGCCAATTCCTGCTCATATCCGGACAGCCGGAGCAGGAAATAAAGCACATCCTTGCGGTAATCCGTATACAGCTGATGGAAGCTTTGCAATGCCATTCATCCTCTCGGGCTTCTCACTTATAAATAGTAGTTGCTCCAACTCGGGAAAAGTTACAAAGATCCATGAACGATTTCAAATATCATTATATCCCAGGGGTGTACAAACCCCGCGGGGAGGGTCGGTTTTTCATAAACTTGACCTTGGGTCAGACCTAAGGTATATGATGGGGGAAACCTGGAACCGCAAGAATAAAAGGAGTGTGGAGCCTGTGCGGGAGGAAATCACCATTAACGAATTGGCCAAGCTGATGGGTGTCTCTGTTCACCAAATCCGTTATTTTGAGGAGAAGAAGGTGTTGAAGCCGGCCTATGTAGGGGACAATCTATACCGGATGTATGGGATGGAGGAGGTCTATCAGCTGGCGCATATTCTCTTGCTGCGGAAGCTGGGGGTGCCGGTTGGAGATACTCAAGCAGCAATGGCATGTAGCCACGGGGAGGAAAACCGTGAGCTGCTGCTCCACGCCGACCGCCGGATGGAGGCGGAAATTCAGCGTTTAACTGATGTCAGAGCCCTTATCGCCAACATTCTCTCTGAATGGCAGGACACCCTGTCCAACGGCGCGGCTATTTCCCGAAAACACCGGCAGGCTGTCGGACTCAAGAGACTCCTCACGCAGGAGGAAGGGTCTCCATTAAGTGCCCGCAGGTTGGCGGAGGCGGCCCCGCGTATCCCGGATCTGTTCGAACAGGATATATATTATCTCTGCGGGGATCAGGGGAGTGTTTCCCTTTGGGTGCAAAGCCTTGGAGAGGCGGAGATAGCTTTACCTGAGGATGACTACCTCTGTATGCGCAGAGAGGTGGAATCGGAAGAGGAGCTTAAGGCATACGCCCGGGAATTGCTCCGTTGGGCTGACGGGCAGGGAGTTTCTGTAGCCGGACCGGTGATTCTTATAGAAAAATCGTACCTGTCCCTGTTCACCGGTGATAAGCTGCATTACGAGCTTCTGGTGCGGGTGCAGCCATGAGAGCAGCAGATGTAACCGTGCAGGAAATGAAGCCTGTTTATAACCAGGAGGTCAGCGTTTTGATGGCCGCGGCATTCGGAGGCAAGTTCCGGCGCCTTGCGGGTGGGGAACCGGAGCAGATGGAGCGCTGCTTCCGGTGGCTGTTGGAGCAAGTCCCTTCTGAGTCTATTGGCGGCAGGAGACTTCTGGCCATAAGGGATGGGAAGGTGGCGGGCACCTTTTCCCTGGAATGGCAGCCCAGCTTTACCGTCTCCGAGAAGTCCGAGTCCCTCCGGAGAACTCCATTATGTGCTGCTTTTTGGAGAACTCTGCCTTGGCGTGATTGGCGTTCTCTGTTGGGATTGTTGGCGGGGTTAGGTTTGTTGAGCTATAATCCGCAGGCAGGTGAGGTTTATCTTGCCGATCTTGCCGTTGTAACCGAGTGCCGCGGACAAGGTATAGGAAAGCGACTCCTGGCTGAGGCGGAAAAGCTGGCTTGGAGCACATGGAATAAAAACCGCCTAAGTCTGCATGTGTCGCAGAGTAATGCCGGTGCCCGGCGGCTGTATGAGGAGCTGGGTTTTGCGGCTGCGGGAGTCCGAAGCAGAACTGCGGAGAGGTTCTTACTGGGGGAGCCGGGATGGATCTATATGGTGAAGAAAAAGGGAGGTTCTTCGGCTTGAGAAAGAAATGGCTGCTGATCCCTGTTGGTATTATCGTGCTTCTTGTGCTGGCCGGGGGCTATATCCTCTGGCAGAACACCTTTCATATCCAGGAGCAAGCCATTGAGATCAATACCCCCGAGGGTAAGCTCACAGGTACTCTTGCCCTGCCCAAAAGCTACCAGGGCCAGCTTGGTCTGGTTTTGTTTATTCATGGGGACGGGCCGGTTGATGCATCCCATAATGACGGCTACAAGCCGCTTTGGGAGAAGCTGGCCTCTGCCGGGTATGCTTCCTTATCCTTGAACAAAAGAGGAATTGGCGGCTCGCAGGGGAATTGGCTGGATCAGAGCATGGAGGACAGGGCTGAGGAAGCAAGTCAGGCTATCGAGTGGGCCAGGCAGCAGCCCATGGTTGACCCCGGAAGAATTGGAGTCTGGGGAGCCAGTCAGGCAGGCTGGGTCATTCCCAAGCTGGCTGCCAAGGAAAAACTGGCCTTCAGCATCTTGGCAGGGCCGGCCATTAACTGGATTACCCAGGGAGAGTATGACACACGCCGCCATATGGAGGCCGCCGGGGAGAGCCGCTCCGCAATCGAAGCAGCCATCGAGCAGCACCGGCGGGTTCTGCCGCTGCTGGAGCAGCAAGCCTCCTACGAAGAATATCTGGCGGTAGAAACCTCTGCTGCGCCCATGTCCCGGGAGCGTTGGGGCTTTGTTCTGAGGAATGTAATGGCTGACGCCACCGCCGATTTGCGCAGCTTCCGATCTCCGGTGCTGCTTCTCCTGGGTGAGGAGGACCTGAATGTGGACTGGCAAGAGACGGAGCAGGTATACAGAAGGGAAATTAGCTCTGAGCTGCTGAAGGTCAGAACCTTCCCTAATACCGAACATTCCATGCTGCTTACCCGAACGGCAGACTCTCCCTTTCGGGCTGTATTCATCAGCCTGTTTGCGCCGCGCAGCATCACCCATCCCGACTATACCAGCGAGATCATCCGTTTTTTGCAGAGCATATCCCCTGGCTCCATTATGCCTATGTAATCTGATGGTTGCGGAAGGAACGGTACGCCAGCGGTGCCAGGAGGGCACTGACGGCTGCTCCGAACAAGGGCAGGAACATATAGGGGCGCAGGACCAGGCCGAGAAACTCATATTGGATCAGGGAGGTGATATTTTGGAAAACCAGCATGTTTGTAGGCAGCAGATGGGCCAGATTGTACAGCAGGATATTGGCTTCGGTGACATTGGTGAACATCGGCACCAGCAGCAGCAAGCCGGTGAGGATAATCACTGCGAATGGACTCCTGAACCGGGCTGAGAGCAGCATGGTAACGGCAGCGGTCAACAGGCAAGCGCAGAGGACGCTGGCAGCCAGGAGCAGAGCTGTTTGTCCCAGGGTGAGCGGGTAAGAGCACATGGGCATATATAGCTGCAAAGGAGCATTTCCTCCGTCAAAGCCGAAGGTCAGCATACATTGCAGATAGGAGATCAGGGTGAAGGCTATAGCCAGGCCGCTTGCCGCAGTGAAGCCTGTAAACAGCTTGGCTCCAATAAGCCGGCCTTTCCCATGTTTGGCGGTCAGGATCAGCTGGTCGGCTCTGCAGGCATATTCGCCGGAGAATAGCGGCGCCGTGCATATAGCTGTGAAGAAGGCTGCAATCAGACCGGTGATGTACATCATGGTGAAGAAACGGGTATAACCGTCGATATAGGAATAGATGAAGGGGGTTTGTACCTGGTTGTCCAGGGCCAGCACCTCTTTTTTGGCATTGTCGCTCATCCGGGAATGCTCGATTACCTGTGCCAGTCTTTCTCCGCGGATGGTGTAGAAATTCCCGGCCTGCGCCTCGGTCAGCTTCTGGAAATCCTCCATAGTAAAGCGACGGGACTCGGTATTGTAAATGGTGCGGGTAAGCGAGTAGATTTCGCTGTAGGGACGCGCGAAGGTCTGGTATGCTTCAGTATTCTGATACTGGGCGCTCCCGGGAATTTGCGCATAAGCTTGGGAGGCGGAGAGGATCAGCTCCGTATCGACAGGGCGTCCTGCCAAGGAGCGGGCATAGGTCCGGTCCTTGATCATGGCGTCATAATTGGATTCAAACACTTCCCCGTTCATAACATGATTCCCGATCAGGATGCCCCAGCCGTTAATAAGGGATAAAAGGAAGGCCACGATAAGGCCGAGGATGATGCTTTTTTTGCGGAGCATTTTCCTGAATTCAAAGCCGGCTAACCGCCAAAAGGGATTCATTTTGCCGTCACCTCACTGAAATAATAAAGATACAGATCCTCCAGCCCCGCCTGAACGGGCACGGCTGAACTCCAGGGTTTATCTTCACAGACCAGACGTAGGAGAATGCCGCCGGTTTCCTGGCGCAGATTAATAACCGGATATTTGGCGCATAGCGCATCCGCTTCCTCCGGGGTGACGATGCATTCCCACACCTTACCCTGTATGGGCTCTACGATTTCGGCCAATCCGCCCTGATGGATGATCTGCCCGCTTTTCATAAGAAGAATGGTATCCGCAATATGCTCCACATCGGAAACAATATGGGTGGACAGCAGCACAATCCGGTCCTTTCCCAGCCGGGAAATCAGATTGCGGAAGCGCACCCGCTCCTTGGGGTCAAGACCGGCCGTAGGCTCGTCGAGCACCAGAATGCGCGGATCGTTTAACAATGCCTGGGCAATGCCCAACCGCTGCTTCATCCCGCCGGAAAAGGTTCTGATTTTCTTTTTGGCCTCCTGCTCCAGGGTTACCAGCTCCAGCAGCTCCCGCGCTTTTTCCCTGGCGCGTGTTTTCGGCAGGCCCTTCAGGGTTGCGATGTAGAGCAGGAAATCCAAGGCGGAGAATTCCGGGTAATACCCGAAGTCCTGGGGCAGATACCCCAGCGCATCGCGGTAATCCTCATGGCTGACATCGGTTCCGCCATAGGTGATGGTGCCCGAGGTGGGGGACAGGACGCCGCACATCATGCGCATTAAAGTCGTTTTGCCTGCACCGTTCGCGCCCAAGAGGCCGTACACGCCGGGCCGGAGTACAAGGGAAATGCGGTCGTTGGCGATTTTGCTGCCATAGTGTCTGGTTATTCGGTCTAGTATGAGCTCCATGTTCTCTCCTCCGTTTGTTTAATCACATGCGTAAGCTGGCGGGTGACCACAAGGATGCTGGCGGCAAACAGTCCAACCCAGTAAATCAAGCTGGTCTGTGCATAAAAAAGCTGCACCGTATTGCTGAAGACGGCGTCCGCCAGACTGATGATGCAGGCGGCTGCCGCACAGGCCAGAAGGCTTTCGCGGCCATGCCACCGGTTTAATATCCAGAAGCAAATCCCGCAGGTCATGAGATAGGGCACCAGCAGATACAGAGCCGTTCGCAGCAATCCAATGGGCGTCACCTGACTCACAAAGGCAAGAACCAGTGCCAATAAGACAAAGTTGGCAGTGCCCAGGATCGCCGCCCGGGCCAGGGTAATCTGCGGCAGGCTGAAGCGGCAGCCCATCTCCAGCTCCGCCATCCGGTGAAAGGCCGAGCGGAACAGCTCCGTGGTGGTGAAAAGTGCCATCAGCGGCAGAATGGCGGAGATGATCCACAGGGCATCCGCTTCCGTCCGCCAGTAGCTGGCGGCAGGAGTGGATAAGCTGACAAACCAGCCCAACAGGACGGTTATCGAGGCAAACACCCATACCCGCTTGCGGATATAACCCAGCTGGCTGAAGAAAAATTCCCGGAAGGTGATTTTCGGGTAACGGAGAGTCTGCAGGAACCACTCCTTGTCGCTGGGCGCCGGAGGCTCAAAAGCATCCCGCAGCGCCTTTTTCCATTGTTTATTCATAGAAATCCTCCTCGTGGAGCAAGGTTTTCAGAGCGGCCAGGGCGGCATTGGTCCTGCGGTATACGGCAAACCGGGACAACCCCAGGACAGCCGCTGCTTCCCCGACGGACAGTCCGTTTGCATACCGTAGAAACATCAGCTCCTGCTCCTGCTCCGGCAGCGTATCCAAGGCCTGGCGCACCGTAATTTTCAGATCAAGCTGCTCCATGGCCCGGGTATCCGGCAGCTCTTCCGTCAATGGCTCCGGCTTCTTGCGCCGGAAGGCATCCACGCAGGTATTCCGCGCGATGGTATACAGATAGGCCATTTGTTTGCCGCGTTCCAGATATGCGTTGTGGGCGAAATATTTGAGAAAGGTGTCCTGGGTCAGATCCTCCGCCATAGCGGCGTTGCCGACCTTGTAATAGCAATAGCGATAGATGTTGTCGTACTGTTCCTTGATGTCGGCCGGCACCGGATACCCCCCTTTCATCATGTTTAACGGTTGGGGACGGCTGGATGTGCGGTGAAATAAAAAGAATTTGATGATAAAATGGCTGTAGTTCATTGGCTCTAGTTCATTGGATGTAATTTATCATAATGCAGGGAAGGTTTCATTCACATGCCCAAAACCCAAATTGCCAAGGAAAAAGAGATTGTGGAGAAGATGATCGCTATCTACTGCCGGGGAAGCGGGCATGGCAAGGGCCAGCTTTGCCCCGAATGTGCGGCACTTATGGAATATGCGGAGAAACGGCTGGATCATTGCCGGTTCGGTTCGGAGAAGCCGTTCTGCAAGCATTGCCCTATTCATTGCTACAACAAGGAAATGCGGGCACAGATCAGGACGGTTATGCGTTATTCCGGCCCCCGTATTATGCTGTATCATCCGGTTGCGGCAGCGGAGCATCTGGTTTCCACCATCCGGCAGCGGATCGCCAGAAAGTAGGGATGGAAAAGGCTCCCTTCTTTTTTGGAAGACGCGGTTTTTGCTGCCAAAACGTGCTATAATGAATTCTGCATGTGCTTGTCATGCGGCATCGGGAAGAACCCGTGTCCCTATTATCATTAGAGGAGTGGGACAATGGGTTCTTTAGATATGATTCTGCGGGATACGCCTGCAGGTGAACGGCCCCGGGAGCGGATGCTTCATTATGGGGTGCAGGCATTAAGCAGTGCGGAGCTGCTGGCGATTCTGCTGCGTACGGGTACAGTGGCGGAGTCGGTGGTCCGGCTGGCCGAACGGGTGCTCCGGGAGGCGGGAAGCCTGAAGGGCTTGAACGAAATGCGCATCGAGCAGCTGACGGCTATTAAGGGCGTTGGTCCCGCCAAAGCCATGCAGATACAAGCGGGAGTGGAGCTGGGCAGAAGATTGTCCCGCTCGGCGCCGGAGGAACGGTATACCATCCGCAACCCGGGTGATGCGGCGGAGCTTCTGATGGAGGATTTGCGGTACTTGGACAAGGAGCATTTTGTGTGCCTGTTTCTGAATACGAAGAATCATGTGATCGGGCGCGAGACCATTTCCATGGGCAGCCTTAATGCGACGGTGGTGCATCCCCGGGAGGTATTCCGGTCGGCCATCCAGCGGAGCAGCGCTTCCATTCTATGTTCGCATAATCATCCCAGCGGAGATCCTACCCCCAGCCAAGAGGATATTGAGCTGACTCAGCGGCTGATGGAGGCCGGGGAGATTATCGGCATCGATGTGCTGGATCATGTGGTGATCGGCGACGGCACCTTTCTTAGTATGAAGGAACGGGGTTTGATGTGAGCGCAGCTTAGCCGTTGGATGGTTGCTCGGCGGTAGAAGCAGGGGCAAGCAGCGGTTGCTCGGTGGTGCAGGGTGGGCCACGATGGGGCTAACGGAACTAAATGACGCTTAGAGGCGGTATTTTGATGGTTTGGAGATGTAACGGAACTGAGCGACCGTTAGCGCAGGATATACATGTGCAAAGGTGGCCAAAAGCCCTGTAAGAGCTCCTGAGTTCCGTTAGCGCCGGAGAAAGCTGGTTTTTAGCCTCTAAGAGCCGCTAAGTTCCGTTACAGGGACCGGCATACAAGTCTGCTTATAGAGACGAGCATTCATCGCTTGTAAGACGAACCCTCATCGCTGAATTGCATCGGTCGTTGACTTTTTTATATAATAAAATTTGAATATCAAATTTTCCTGAACCGGAGGCGGCTGGAAGTGTGGAAGCCGGCGCTTGCGGAGAGCAGATATAGAAGCCGCCAGGTTGGGCGGTTGAAGTTTTTTCACCTCCGCACGGACCCTAATGGGCGGGCGGATACGAAAGGTTTCATGAAGAGACCGGACCGCTTAAACCGAAGCAGCATATTGCCCGTCTAAAAAGGAATCAACCCAGAGGGGCAGGGGTAAGCGCAGTCCGTCTCGGGAACGCAGACGCTTGATCTGCAGAATACGGCTTGGATGAAACCGATAATGGGCCAGTGAAGGGAGAGCGTGCCATGTTTGGCGGCTTTACGAAGGATTTAGGGATTGATTTGGGAACAGCGAACACCCTCGTGTATGTAAAAGGAAAAGGAATTGTCGTCCGGGAGCCCTCCGTGGTAGCCCAGCGCACCGATACCTCCAATAAAACGATTGTGGCGGTAGGCAACTCCGCCAAGATGATGATCGGCCGTACTCCCGGCAATATCCGGGCGGTGCGCCCCATGAAGGACGGGGTTATTGCCGATTTTGAAACAACGGCTACGATGATCAAGTATTTTATCCGCCAGGCCCAGAAGCAGCGGGTGCTGTTCCAGCGCCATCCCAACGTGATGGTGTGTGTGCCCTCCGGCATTACCGCTGTGGAAAAACGTGCCGTAGAGGATGCCACCAAACAGGCCGGCGCCCGTGAGGCGTACACCATTGAGGAGCCCTTCGCGGCAGCCATCGGAGCGGATCTTCCCGTATGGGAGCCCACCGGCAGTATGGTGGTGGACATCGGCGGCGGCACCACTGAGGTGGCCGTTATTTCGCTGGGTGGCATCGTTACCTCCCGTTCCATCCGGATTGCCGGGGACGAGATGGATGACGCCATTATTCAGTACATTAAACGCACCTACAATCTGGCTATCGGCGAACGTACCTCCGAGCAGATGAAGCTGGAGATCGGCTCGGCGATGCCGGGGGACCACGCGGAATCCATGGAAATCCGCGGTCGGGATCTGGTCAGCGGTCTGCCAAAGACCATTGCGGTCACCTCTCTGGAGGTAGCCGACGCCCTGGCGGATACGGTGAACAGTATCGTGGAGGCCGTCAAGGTAACCCTGGAGAAATGTCCGCCCGAGCTGGCTGCGGATATTATGGACCGGGGCATTGTGCTCACCGGAGGCGGCGGGCTTTTGCGGAATCTGGATAAGCTTCTGGCCAGGGAAACCGGCATGCCGGTGCTGGTGGCGGAGAATCCGCTGGATTGTGTCGCCATCGGAACCGGACGGGCGTTGGAGAACATCCATCTGTTCAAGTCCAGATCGGGTCCGGCTTACCGGGGAAGACGTTAATTTGCAGCGGGAGACGGGGCGGTACTGCCCTCGCTCGAAGTGAGCCCGTCAGTAGCAGGTTACGAAGAAAAGGTTGAATTTGATCTTACGGGGTTCCCGTCATGCTAGCGGCATCAGCTTCGAAAGCCCAAGCTCGGCCTTGCGGGGAATTTTCAGAATGAGGGTGTAACAAGTGTTTCGATTGCTGGGGAATAAAAAGCTGCTCACGCTGCTCCTGGCTTTGATGGTCTTTATCGCGCTGATGGGGCTCACCTTGAGCAGACGCTCGGAAATGACCTGGCCGGAACGGGTGATTAAGGATACGGTAGCATGGACACAAGGTTGGCTCTACAAGCCCGCTCGGTATGCAGCGGGTTTCTTTCGGGATGTGGAGGATCTGAAGAACACCTACAAGGAAAACAAGCAGCTCAAAAAAACCTTGACCCACTACGCCCAGGATACCATGCGGCTGAATATGCTGGAGGCGCAGAACAAGCATCTCCAGGAGATTCTCGGATTTACCGAACGCCAGAAGAATGCCGATAACTATCAATACTTGGTGGCGGGGGTGGTATCTGTCAGCCCCGATCCGTACAGCAATACGGTGAATATCAACCTGGGGTCCTTGGACGGCATCAAGGAGAATATGGCAGTCATGTCCGTGGAAGGGCTGATCGGAAGGGTGTCCCGGGTCTCCAACTTTACCTCCAGCGTCCAGCTGCTTGTGGATATGAATGCGGAATCGGGCGGTTCGGCGGAGCGCCAGCTGGAGAAGGGGATTTCTGCAACCGTGTTGGGCAAGGAAGACAAGGTGTTCGGCACCATTGACTATTATAGCAATGAGGAGCAAGGTCTGGTCATGACCCGGATTGACCAGTGGAGTGAGAGGAACCTGGAGCCCGGTGATGTTGTGGTCACCTCGGGGCTGGGCCAGATTTTTCCCAAGGGACTGGTGATCGGGGTTGTCTCCGAAAAGCGTGTCGGGGATTACGGCATCAACTATCTGGCCACCGTCAAGCCCAAGGCGACGGACTTCCGCCATTTGCGCGAGGTGCTGGTTGTGAAAGTGCCTGAGGTAGAATGATGAAGATGAACCGGGGACTCCTGTTTGCGCTGGTGACGGTTTTGTTTTTATTGGAAGGAACGGTGCTCAAGTGGATCATTCCCTCCGTATGGCAGGGGAATGTGGCCGTAGCAACCCATTTTACGCTGGTCGTCATTATGTTTATCGGATTGTATTATAGCCGGCATTTGGCTCTGTTTTACGGGCTTGGCTTCGGCCTGCTCCATGATATTGTCTATTATGGCCCGACGATGATCGGCGCCTATTCCTTTTCTATGGGTGTGATCGGCTATGTGTGCGGTATGGGCTCCTCCCGGTCACGGCCCAATATTCTGTTCAGCATGTTCATCATCACCATGGGTAATTTTTTATTTGAAGGCATTCTCTACAGTCTGTACCGGTTGTTCCAAGTGACGAAGGATACGCCGCAGTGGATGTTCTTCCACATCATGCTGCCCAGCGTCCTGATTAATCTCTTGTTTGCGCTGCTCATTTATGTTCCCCTGCGCAAATGGCTGGAGGATATGGTTTCCCTGAAGCCCAAGGAGGATTAATTTTCATCCCGCGGCAGGAAATCGGGGCGTTCGGACAGAAAGAGTATGTTCAGGAGGGAAAAGCATGGCGGCAGTCAAACATCCGGTCAGGATCAAAGGCGTCAAGGACGGCTTGCTGTTTCTCCTCGATGACAGTTGTCCGTTTGAATCGGTAATCGGGGATTTGACTACAAAGCTGGAAAAAACACATCAGAATATCCTCACCGGCCCGATCATTCACGTTTTTGTCAAGCTGGGCAAACGAACCGTTTCCGATGAGGAGAAGGAGAAAATCCGCGAAATCATCGGCACCCGCGGCAATCTTCTGATTCAGTCCATTGAGTCGGACAACGATCAGCCTCCGGAGAAGACGGAGGAGCCCATTCATCTGGTCAAAAGCATCGTCCGCTCCGGGCAGGTGTTACATATGGAGGGCAATCTGTTTCTGATTGGTGATGTGAACCCCGGCGGAACGGTAAGCGCCACGGGGGATATTTATGTGATGGGCTCCTTGCGGGGAATGGCACATGCGGGGCTGGAAGGCAATGACAAGGCGATTATTACTGCTTCCCATATGAAACCGACGCAGCTGCGCATCGCGCAGATTATCAGCCGTCCGCCGGACGAATGGGCCATCGGCGATACGTATATGGAGTTTGCTTATATCAATAACGGCGTTATGGAAATCGATAAAGTACAGCATATGTCCCGGATCCGCCCATAAAGGCTAAGGGGATGTGACAATAAGGAGCGTGTTCACATGGGGGACGCAATTGTGATTACGTCCGGTAAGGGAGGCGTCGGCAAGACCACTACCTCCGCCAACATCGGCACCGCGCTTGCCCTGCAGGGCAAAAAAGTCTGCATGGTGGATACGGATATCGGACTTCGTAATTTGGATGTGGTAATGGGTCTGGAAAACCGCATCATTTATGACCTGGTGGATGTGGCGGACGGCCGCTGCAGACTGAACCAGGCGCTGATCAAGGACAAGCGGTTCGCTGAGCTGTATCTGCTTCCCGCTGCCCAGACCAAGGATAAGAATGCCGTGACGCCTGATGCCGTCCGCAAGATTGTCCTGGAGCTGAAGCAGGAATTCGAATATGTGATTATCGATTGCCCGGCGGGTATCGAGCAAGGATATAAAAACGCTGTTGCCGGAGCGGACAAGGCGATTGTGGTCACCACCCCCGAGAATGCGGCGGTGCGGGACGCGGACCGGATCATCGGGCTGTTGGAGCATGACGGTATCCGTTCGCCCAAGCTGGTGATCAACCGGATCCGGCCCAATCTGATGAAGAAGGGCGACATGCTGGATATCGATGAGGTCTGCCAGGTGCTGGCCATCGATCTGCTGGGGATTGTCCCCGATGACGAGCATGTCATTAAAGCTGCCAATATGGGCGAACCTACGGTGATGAATCCCGCCTCCAAAGCGGCCATTGCCTACCGGAATATTGCCCGCCGTATCCTGGGCGATACCGTTCCGCTTCTGCAGCTGGATGATAATAAAGTGGGTCTTTTCGGCAAAATGAAGAAATTCTTCGGAGCAGGTTGATCACACATGCTGGCCAAACTGAAGCGTTATGACTGGTTCATTGTATTTCTGTTGATTTTGTTTGTGGTAATCAGCTGCTTTCTTGTGTACAGCGCCACTGTGGATATTGCCAAATACGGCCCGAATTTTTGGAAGAAGATACCGGTGAATGCCGCTATCGGCTTTGTGGTGTTTTTTACCGTATCGCTGGTGGATTTCCGGCTTCTGATCAAAGCGGCGCCTTACGGATATATAACAGGCGTGCTGCTTTTGGCTGCGCTTTTTGTATGGGGGACCGAACGGGAAGGGGCGGTAGGCTGGTTCAGCCTTCCGGTCATCGGTGACTTCCAGCCTGCGGAGCTGATGAAGGTGCTCCTGATTATCGCCATTGCCGCCTATGCCGCCCGCAAGAAGGGGGAGCGCCTGGAGTTCATGCGGGACGTGCTTCCCATCGGGCTTATTGCGTTTTTACCATTTATGCTGGTGCTGGTTCAGCCCGACTTGGGCAATGCCATGATCTTCCTGGTCATTCTGCTGGGGATGTATTGGATCAGCAACGTCAAGTATACCCATGTGCTCATCGGCACCGCTTTGGTGGTTATGCTGGTGGGTGGTTTTGTTTATACCTTCAAGACCTATCATGAGGATATCGTCAAAATGGCCGGGACCAAATACAATCACTGGGTAGCCCGGATCGACACCTTTATTGATCCGGACAATGTGGACCCGGCTGTAGGCGGTTACCAGTACCTGCGCTCCAAGATTGCCATCGGCTCCGGTGGGTTGCGGGGTGACGGTTATCTGCAGGGGAATTCGGTGCACAACAACTTTGTGCCGGTCGCTTATACGGACGGCATCTTCGTGGTAGTAGCCGAGGAATTCGGATTTATCGGGTCCTCGGCGCTCCTGCTGCTGTATTTTATCCTGATCTACAGGATGATCCTCATTTCGATCCAGTCCACCAATCTGGCGGGTTCATATATGATTGTGGGCATTGTATCCATGTATGTGTTCCAGATCTTCCAGAACATCGGAATGTTCCTGGGACTGATGCCGCTGACGGGGATTACCCTGCCCTTCATCAGCTATGGAGGAACGTCTCTGTTGATCAACATGCTGTCTCTTGGCCTGGTGATGAGCGTCAAGCTTCATCAGGAGAAGGAGTCCATGTTCGGCGCAGAGGTATAATCAGCGGGAATAGAGAAGCCATACGGTATCATGCCGCATGGCTTCTTTTTTTGCTGCCGCGGGACAGAACCAACCGATCCTCCAGACGATGAACAGAACCTCCATTTGCCCGGAGCCCCCATTTATCCACTCCCCTATGCTGTTACCCGCCCTATCTATACCCGCAACCAACCGATTCCTCTCCTCCCACCCTTTTCCGTGAAATCACGTATCGGCTCATTCCGCCGAGGAATGCACTATTGTCCGCCGGCTGCTGCGGCAGGTAAGATGACGGTACACAAAGCAAAGGAGGCTCGCGGCAGTGGCACAAGCTTACACGGAAATGGAGCAGAAGAACCCACCCTCAGCCGCCGTCAAAACCAAATCCCGTCAAAACCGCTATCTTACGAATGTGCGGAAGCATTGGATGCTCTATTTGATGGCGCTGCCCGGTGTGTTGTATTTTATCATCTTCAAATATGTGCCCCTTGGGGGAAGCATGATCGCCTTCCAGGACTATCAGATTATGAAGGGGATCACAGGAAGCAAGTGGATCGGCTTCGACAACTTTACCTTCCTGTTCACGTATCAGGATTTCTACAATGTATTGAGGAATACGGCCGTGATCGCTTTATACAAGCTGGTGTTCGGCTTCCCCGCTCCCATCATTTTGGCGGTGCTGTTCAATGAAGTCCGGCACATGCTGGCCAAACGGGTGATGCAAAGCCTGTTTTACCTGCCCCACTTCCTGTCCTGGGTAGTGGTTGGCGGCATCGTGTTCGAGCTCCTGTCCAACAAGGGTGTGGTCAACATATTCCGCGGCTGGATGGGAATGGAACCGATTCTCTTCATGCAGCAGGAGCGTTTCTTCCGCCCCATCGTGGTGCTGTCCGGCATCTGGAAGGAAATCGGCTGGGGAACCATCATCTATCTGGCGGCAATTACGGGCATCAATCCGAATCTTTATGAAGCCGCCGTTATGGACGGCGCCAACCGCTGGAAACAAACCATTCATATTACGCTGCCTACCATGTTCCCCACCATCCTGACGCTGTTCCTGCTGAATATCGGCAATTTCCTGGAGCTGGGCTTCGATCAAGTGTATAATCTGCTGACGCCGATGACGTATTCGGTAGGCGACATTATCGAAACCTATGTGTACCGGGCAGGGGTTCTGCAGGGCCAATACAGCGTAACAACAGCCATTGGCTTATTCCAATCGGTCATCGGTTTTGCCCTCTTGTGGACATTCAACCGGCTTGCCCGAAAAACAGAACAGGGGTTATGGTGATGAAGCAAACAAGCGGAGAAAAAATCTTTCAGGCGTTCAACTATCTGTTTCTGGCATTGGCCTCGGCCACGATGCTGTTCCCGCTGTTGAACCTGCTGGCTGTGTCCCTCAGCTCTCCCATTGCCGCTGATTCCAAGCAGGTCTTCCTGTTTCCGGTGGAATTCACCACTGCCTCCTGGGAGCGGATTTTTCAAAACATGGGGTTATGGACATCCTTTGGGGTAACCATCTATATTACTGTGCTGGGTACCTTCCTGAGTATGCTGTTTTCGGTGGTTATGGCATACCCGCTGTCCCGCAAGGAGTTTCTGCTGCGCAAGCCCATCATGTTCGGCATTATCGTTACCATGATTTTCAACGCGCCGATGATTCCCTTCTTCCTGGTCATCCGGGAAATGGGCATGATGAACTCGCTCTGGGCGTTGATCCTGCCGGGGCTGATCAGCACCTTCAACATGATTATCATCCGCACCTTCTTCATGGGCATCCCCGGCGAGCTGGATGACTCTGCGCGGATGGACGGCTGTACCGATGCCGGTATTCTGTTCCGCATCTATCTGCCGCTGTCCAAGCCGGTTATGGCCACCGTGAGTCTGTTCTATGCGGTAGGCTACTGGAACACTTTCCAGCGGGCGGTGCTGTTTATCCGGGATCCGGATAAATGGCCGCTGCAGATGAAGCTCCGGGCGTATCTGACCTCGCCGGAGGAGCTGGCCTCTGCCAGTCTGCTGGCAGGCGATTACGACTTTAACACCACCACCTTGAAAGCGGCTACGATTTTGTTCGCTACAGTGCCGATTATCCTGGTGTACCCGTATTTGCAGAAATACTTTGTCAAAGGCACCATGCTGGGCTCCCTGAAGGAGTAGCGGTGCCCGGCCACAGCTAACATGCAGCAACGGTATTAGGCCAGATACGGCTTGATATAGGAAGAGATTTTCCACGGCATTTTTCAATGAAAAAGGGAGGATTTATACATGACAAAACGTTGGATTGGTAAATCTGTACAGCTGACCGGACTGGCTTCACTTCTGGCCGTTACGGCCTTGGCCGGATGCTCCGGCAAGGAGAACGCATCCGGAGATGCGGGAGCGGCAGCCCAAAGCGGCAAAAGCGTACAGGTTAAGGTGTTTAAAAGCCACATGGGCGTAGGCACCATTCCCGATGCGAATAATGCCCATGTGAAATATGTAGAAGAAAAAACCGGGGTACAGTACCAGCTTATGACCACCCCGCCGGGCTCCGAACCCACGGAATATCTCAATCTGCTCATCGCCTCCGCAGACATGCCGGATATTCTGCGCCCCATCGGCGGCATTGAGCAGACTCTGATCAAACAAGGCGGCGCTCTTGCACTGGATGACCTGCTGCCCAAATATGCGCCCAATGTATGGAAGAACATCCCCCAGGAAGCATGGGATGTCGTCCGTTCCGCTTCGCAGGACGGCAAGATCTATTATGTGCCTAAGGTATTCCTGGTGCCCGAACGGGCTCCGCTGATCCGTAAGGACTGGCTGGACAAGGTAGGACTGCCGCTGCCCAAAACCACAGCGGAATACAAGGAAGTGCTGAAGGCCTTCCGCGACAAGGACCCCAACGGCAACGGGAAGCCTGACGAGCTGCCCACCTCCGGCCGGGAGTTCGGCAAGTGGATGGACCACCTGTTTGCCATGTACGGCGTGGCCATGTGGGAAGGCAGCCCGGAGTGGGATGAGTACAGCGGCCAGATCCAATATGCCGGCGTGACTCCCAACATGAAGGCCGCCATCGGCTTTATCCGTGAGCTGTATGCGGAGAAGCTGCTGGACAACGAAACCTTCCTGAATAAAGGCGACGTCTGGACAGCCAAGATCAACAATAACCTGGTGGGCAGCTGGTACCATCTTCCGGCCAACCTGCGCGACCGCTTTACAGCTATGCAAAAGAGTGCCTCTAATGCCTATATAATCGGTATGCCGCTGCCTAAGGCGGAGGGTTTCCAGGCGTTCGTCACCCAGAAGAGCATGGGCGAGCCGGAATGGATCATCCCTACCTCGGCCAAGGGGAAGGCGGAAGCGTCCCTGAAGCTGCTGGACTTCTTCTATGACAACAATAACGCCGAGTTTACCCGCTTCGGCATCGAGGGTATGCAGCATCAGGTGGTGGACGGCAAGAAGGTAATCCTCCCGGCGGAGGACAGCCGTCCCTTGGGTCTGGGCATGCGTAACCTGACCACCAAGGACGACATGGACATCCGGATCAAGGAAACCATTCCGGAGAATATGCAGAAGATGGTATCCGACATTTTTGAGATCAGCACTGCGGACGCCCGCCGTATTGCAGGTGACGGCCTGCCCAACACCGTATACGAGGGTTTCCCGGACATCCAGTCCCACAAGCTGTTCCAGGAATATCTGACCAAGATCGTCATCGGGGAATGGCCGATTGAGAAGTTCGACGAGTTTGTGGACCGGTGGAAAAAGGCCGGCGGCGAAACCGTCACCAAACGGGTTCAGGAATGGTATGCCAAAGTAAAAAAATAACATAACGGGTCTGTCCGGTGGGGAATATTCTCTCCTTCGCCGGGCAGATTTCCAACATACGGAAGGGAATGTATACTGTCATGAAAAAAAGATACGCCATCTGCGGCGTCAGCGGCCGTGCCTTGGGGATGTTCGTCAAGCCCATCTGGAGCACCTTCTCCGCAACCTGTGAGGTTGTGGGTCTGCTCGATGTGGACCCGGTGCGGTTCGACACCTACCGGACCCGGTTCCCCGAGCATGCGAATATCAACACCTACGGGGAGGATGAGTTCGACCGGATGGTGGAGGAAACCCGCCCGGATTGTATTATCGTGGCAGGCCGTGACGATACCCATGCCCGGTACATCATCGCCGCCCTGGAGCGCGATCTGGATGTGATTACCGAGAAGCCCATGGTCATCTCCGGGGAGCAGGCCCGCCAGGTGATGGAGGCGGAGAAGGCCAGCAAGGGCAAGGTGACGGTAACCTTCAACTACCGCTATGGCCCGGTTCATACCAAGATCAAGGAGATTGTGGCCAGCGGCAAGCTGGGACGGATTACCTCCGTAGATCTCAATTGGTATCTGGACACCTTCCACGGCTCCAGCTACTTCAAGCGCTGGAACCGGCAGCGGGAGCTGTCCGGCGGATTGTCTGTGCATAAGAGTACCCATCATTTTGACCTGGTGAACTGGTGGCTGGACCAAAAGCCGGTGGAGGTGTTCGCTTACGGGGCGCTTAACTATTACGGTGCGGAAGGGGAAGCCAACCCCAAGAAGGAGGATGGGCGCTTCTGCGGCATCTGTGACTACACCAGCCAGTGCGAGTATTATTCCCGCTGGAACTCCCGCAGCAAGAACATCCGCGTTCCGGACGACCATCTCGGCAACATGGAAGCGGTGAAGAATGTATTTCCCTTCTCCGAATACCGTCCCGACCGCTGTATCTTTGATTCCGATATCCAAATTGAAGACACCTATACGGCCACCATCCGCTATAACGCCGGCGCTCTGCTGAGCTATTCGGTTAATTTCTCTCTGCCGTATGAGGGCTACCGGCTGGCCATCAACGGCACCAAGGGCCGCCTGGAGACAGTGGAATACCATATGCCCGCACGGACTCCGTTCCCTACGCCGGTGCAGACCATCGATTACTTCCCGCTCTTCGGCTCCAAGGAAACCATTCATGTGGTACACCGGGAAGGCGGACATGGCGGCGGCGACCCGCTCCTGATCGAGGACCTGTTCCTGGGTGAGGATGAATACCGCCCCTACAAGATTTTGTCGGGGGCAGAGGACGGCGCTTATTCCGTCGCCACAGGCGAGGCCGTATGGCGCTCCGTGAAGGAGCACCGCCCCATTACCATTGAAGAGGTGCTGGGCGGACACAGCGCTAAGGAAGCGGTAACCAGCGCGGCAGGCAAAGGAGCGGCGGACTAATGACTCAATATTTCGATCCCCGTGATAGTATGGCGGGAGAAAGCGCGGGCACCAGCATTCCCCATGTGCTGGAGACCATGGCGCAGCGTTATATCGGGGCCAACCCGCCTCATGGGCCTGTCTACCGGGTGACGCGGAGGTCGCCCGTCCGCAAGCTGGAGAACCATATGTATGCCTTTCCGCTGGCAGGAATGTATCCGTCCATGCAGGAAGGCCAGCTAGTCTATGCTTGGGCCAAGCTCTGGAGCGGGGAAGGGGAGGAATTCATCTTCCACCTTCGTCCCTCCGGTCCGGTGCGGCTTTATCACAACGGCGAGCAGCGTGTGGGCACCTCTCCCGAGGAGGAATCCGCCGAGCTGCCGGTGCTGAAGCTGAAGGTGAACCTGGTGAAGGGCTGGAACCATTTTGTGCTGGAGCTGGGCAAAAACAGCGCCGGCGGTGCGGGAGCCGAATTCGGCACCGGCAACCGCAAGAATAAGCCCCTGCATTTTCTCGCCCCGTCCCTGGAGCGGGAGGGCGAGGAGGGCTGGATCTATACGGCACCTATGGATCGTCCGTTGAATCGCATTCCGGGGGCCGCTGAGCCGGAAGCCCACATCCACCCCGAGTGGCTCCCAGTGCGTCAAGATAACGCCGGGAGCGGGGAAGCAGCCGGGCAGGATGCAAGCCCCAACCCGCTGGACTCCCTCTTCGGCAACCGTCCGGGGCTTACTGCATATGCGTGGACCCGGCTGGTAAATCCCGGGGTTCAATCGGCCCGGATTGCGATTGCAGGCACTGCCCGCGGACCCTTGGAGCTGGAGTGGAACGGGACCCGCGTTTATACGTCGCGGGAGGCGGGGGATTTTGCCCTGGAGCTGGACGCCGCCCCCGGAAGCGGGGAGCTGGTAGCCCGCAGCATCTGCGGCAAGCAGGGCTGGGGCTTTACCCTCTCGCTCCTGACACCGGGAGTCGAGCTGGTTCAGCCCTGCCGGGTGCACGGCTGGAGCGGAAATTGGCTTTATCTTGGGCCCTTTACCCCGGAGGCGGTTTCAAGTATAACCCCCTACCTGGCTATGGATACCGTAGCGCCCGGAATCGACGGGCCCTGCTTCTGGATGGCCGGCGAACCCGGGGCCCATGTGCGGCCCTTCCTGGAGAATGAGCTGTTCGGCCGGTGGAATTATCCCTTGGGTGTAACCCTTTTCGGACTCCTGGAAACCTCCAAGCAATTGGGCCGCAGTGACCTGGCGGATTATGTGGCCCGGCATGTGGAATTTGCTGCCTCCACCTACGCCTATTCCCTCTGGGACCGGGAGTATTTTGGGGCAGCCGGCTTGAATAACCAGCTCTCCCATGTGGACAGTCTGGACGATTGCGGCTCCTTCGGGGCATTGTCTATTCTGGCCTCCCGGCTCCGGCCCATTAAGGGAGTGGAGCAGGCGGCGGACGACATTGCCCGCTACATCATGGAGGAGCAGGACCGGATGCCGGACGGGGCGCTGTACCGCAAGGCCGGTGTGTCCATCAGCATGCGCAACACCATGTGGTGTGACGATATGTATATGAGTGTCCCTTTCCTGTGCCGTTATGCGGAGCTTTCCGGAAACCCGGCTTATGTGGATGAAGCGGCCAGGCAGCTCTTGCTGTACAAGAACTACCTGTATATGGCGGATCGGCAAATTATGAGCCATGTGTTCAATGTATCGGAGAACCGCCAATCCGGCACGGCCTGGGGACGGGGCAACGGCTGGGTGTTCTTCTCCCTGGCGGTGCTCCTGTCGGTGCTGCCTGAGGATCACCGGGATTACCCGGCGGTGCTGGCCTTCTACCGGGAGCTGGCGGAGGGGTATCTCCGGCTCCAGGGCCCTCACGGGCTGTGGCATCAGGTGCTGGTGGACCATGAATCCTATGAGGAATCCTCCTGCACCTCCATGTTCATGTACGGCTTCGCCCTGGGCGTCCGGCATGGCTGGCTGGCGGAGCAGGAGCGTTATGCCCAGGCGGTGCAGAAGGGCTGGCTGGGTTTGTGCAGCCGCACCATCGACCGGCACGGCAATCTCTACGGGGTCTGCAAGGGCTCCAGCTGGTCCCATTCCCATTCCTACTACAAGCATGAGCTGGGCTGGAACCTTAACGATACCCACGGCATCGGCATCGTGCTCTTGGCGGGCATCGAGGCGGAGCGGATGAGGGAGTATCTGCGGGGATAGACCCCAAGGAGCGTGTCACGGGTGAGCGGCCGCGTTATAATGGGAAGAGGCACCCATGGTGCGGCGCCTGCCGCACCGAAGAACGATGAAGTATCGAAGAAGGCCCTCAAATCGGCTGTGCCGATCTCGAGGCTTCAACAACACATCCGGCCTGCGGCCTGGACCGTGTTGCTTCAGGGGAGCATCCTGACTATAAGGTGGGCTTAAACCGTGACACTATCCTTCAAGAATTGGGTAAAAAGCAACTTTGCCCATACCCAGACACGGCTCGTGCTGGTACAGACCGTAATCGTTTTCATCATCATTCTGGCCGTGAGCCTGACCTCCTACTACACCTCCAAATCGGTGCTGCAGGAGGAGCTCAGCGAGCCCCAGCGGCAGATGCTGCAGCTGAACATGAGTGTCATCGATGAATCCATCAAGGAAAGCGACAAGGTGGCCGTCCAGGTGGCGGTGAACAGCCGGATCTACGAGTTTCTGACCGCAGAGGTGCAGAGCTCCTTCACCAACATTTCCGAGCTGTACCAGCTTTTGTCCACGCTCATTGGCAATTCCCAGTACATCAAAAGCCTCTACGTATACGATTTGAGCCGGGAGAGCTTCCTTGCCCTGCCCCAGGGCTACAGCTCCAGCAGGCTGACCTTTGTGGATTCGGACTGGGTCAGTGTCCAGCATGAATTCGGGGACCGTATGACCCTCATCAAGAAGCGGCAGGTGCCGGAGGGAGCGGGCAGCAAGGGCTCGGAGATTACCCTGTTCCGCAAGATTATGATTCAAGGCCAATTCAAGGGCATTGTCGCCGTCAACCTGAAAAGCGATGACCTTTTCGCCCGGCTCAATCCACCGGTGCTGAACAACCTCAACCGGATGCGCTACATCATTAACCAGCAGGATGAGGTGCTCTATTCCGCCTCCAATTATCAGGTGGACCAGGAGGCGATCCGGGAGGGAATCCGGGAAATCTCCGTGGACCGTACCTATGAGCTGCCGTATCAGGGACGCAAGCTTTTGGTGAACCAGCTGGAATCCCCCGAGACGGGGTGGCGCTTCGTGTCCATCATCGAGCAGGACAGCCTCCTGGCCAAGTCCAAAACAGTCCGGGATGCCGTGCTTCTGGTATCCCTGGCGGCGATTCTCATCGGCTTGGTAACGGTTTTCTACATCAACGCCGCTGCCTACCGTCCGATACGGCGCTTGAAGCAGCTGTTCAATACCTACGGCGGCAGCAGCCGCAAAAGCGGCAATCCCGACGGGATTGACCTGGAAAAGCTGGCCGGGGAGCTATTGAGCAACCATGCCCATCTGGCCCAGCTGATCCGGGAAACCATGTCCGAGGCCTCCTCCAAGCTGCTGTACGACATCTACATGGGCAATCTCACAGGCAAACGGGATATCCGGGAAAAATGGGGGCGTTATTTTGAGGATTGGTCGGAGGCAGCCGTGACGGTTGCCATTCTCTCCATTGACCGGTTCGAGGAGTTCGAGCGGACCTTCCCTGCCGGAGACCGGTCGCTCCTGAAGTTCGCGCTGGCCAATATTGCCGCCGAGCTGTCCGAGCCCCAATGGAGAATTGTCTGCGCCGATTTCGGCTACGACAAAACCGCCATCCTCCTCCAGCCGAAACACCCGGAGGCGGAGTCCAAGGCGGAGCATATCCTGGCGGAGGCCATCGAGGTGGTTTCCCGGCTCCTGAAGTTCAGTGTATCTGCCGGAATCAGCACTCCCCAGACGGATGTGACCCGGCTTCGCCAGGGAATGCTGGAGGCGGAAAACGCCCTTACCTACCGGCTTTACCAGGGATATGGACAGGTGATTTCCTTCCGGGAGGTCTCCGGCCATGAAGTGATAGAGCCGTTGTCCGACGAGGAGTCGATGGGGGATCTGCTCCGAGCCATCCAGGCCGGAGATACGGCAGCGGCGGCAGCGGCGGTGGGCCGGCTGACAGCCTCCATCCGTTCCCGGTACGGGTATCCTACGGCTGCGGCAGCCCTTCTGCAGGAAACGGCGGAACGGATTGAGGAGCTGCGGACCGCACCGCAGGATTCCACACCCGGCCACGGGTTTGAACGGTTCGATACCCTTACCCTGGAGGACATTGGGGGCGAGCTCTCCACCCGGGCTATCCGGATGGCGGAGGGGTTCCACCGGCTCATTGCCAGCAAGGATTTTATCCTGTGCCACCGGATGATCGATTACATGAAGCAGCGGTTGGGGGAGCCCATCGGCATCCCCGAGATCGCCGAATCCATCGAGATCAGCAGCAGTCTGGCCAGCCAGGTGTTCAAGCAGGAAACCGGCGAAACCATCTACAACTACCTCACCCGCCTGCGGATGGACCGGGCAGCGGAGCTGCTGCTCAAAACCGACTACAAGATATCGGATATCGCCCAGCAGGTAGGCTATCAGCATGAGAACAGCTTTATCCGCAGCTTTCGCAAATACAAGGACATTACGCCCGGCAAATACCGGGACATGATGAGAATCCGGACGGACGCCTTGCTGGAGTAGCTCCAGCCAGGCGTTTCCGGCTTCCGCCACAAGGAGGAGCCATGGACAGACGCAAGATTGTAGAGCGGCATCAGCCGGAATTGAAAAATTGGGATCCGTTGTCCCCGTTCACCGTGGGCAATGGAGAATTCGCCTTCAGCGCCGATATTACCGGTCTGCAGACTTTCCCGGAAGCCTATGAGGTGCCTCTGGGCACCCAATCCAACTGGGGCTGGCATTTTACCGGGGGCCACCGGAGGTTTACAGCGGAGGATGCGGAGCTGCAGCAGTTCGATACCCATGGACGGATGGTGGGTTACCCCATGAAGCCGGGGAGCAAACCCGAGGCGTATCACTGGCTCCGCCAGAACCCCCACCGGCTGCAGCTGGGCCGGTTATCCTTCCGCTTCCTGCTGGAATCCGGAGAGGAGGCAAGCCCCGAGGATATCTCCGGGATCCGCCAGCGGATGGACCTGTGGACAGGTATCCTGCACAGCGAATTCAGCGTCCGGGGAGTGCCTGTCCACGTGGACACCTCCTGCCATCCCCAAGCGGATACTATTGGCGTACGCGTCCGTTCGTCCCTGATTGCTGCCGGACGGCTGCAAATCTTCCTTCGTTTCCCCGCACCGGATATGACACATTCCGCCTGGGCCAAAGCAGTGGATTTGGACTGGGGGAATGATGAACGGCATACAACCCTGCTTCTGGAGAAAAGGGACACAGAAGGCCGCATCGGCCGGGTGATGGACGAGGACAGCTACGAAATCAAGCTGGAATGGAGCGCCGGCCAGCTGGAGCAGACCGGCGTTCACGAAATCACTCTGCTCCCGGAGCTGGAGAGCGAAAGCTTGGAGCTGTCCGTGGCGTTTGGTCCGGTAAAGCCGGATGCGGCTGCAGTTGCAGAGATTGAAAGAGAGAGCTGCCGCCATTGGGAGGCCTTCTGGCAAAGCGGCGCGGCCGTAGATTTCTCCGGCAGCACCGATCCCCGCGCCTTCGAGCTGGAGCGCCGGGTGGTGCTGTCCCAGTTTCTGTGCGCCCTGCACAGCGCAGGCTCCTTGCCCCCGCAGGAAACCGGGCTGATGTACAACAGCTGGTTCGGCAAGGCACATCTGGAGATGCACTGGTGGCACGGGGCTCATTTCCCCCTGTGGGGCCGCGAGGACCAGCTGCAGAGAAGCATGGACTGGTACAGCCGCATTCTGCCTATTGCCAAGGAGCTGGCGGAGTCTCAGGGCTACGAAGGCGCCCGTTGGCCCAAGATGGTGGGATTTGACGGCAAACCCTGCCCCTCCCCGGTGGCGCCGGGCCTGATCTGGCAGCAGCCCCATCCCATGACCATGGCAGAGCTGATCTACAAGGCGGATCCGTCGCCGGCCACGCTGGAGCGGTTCCGGGAGCTGGTATTTGCTTCCGCCGACTTCATGGTGTCCTTCGCCCATTGGAATGACGAAACAGGGGGTTATGATCTGGGCCCGCCGCTGATTCCGGCGCAGGAATGCCATCCTTTGCACAGCAGCAAAAACCCGCCTTATGAGCTGGAATATTGGAAATACGGACTGGAGATTGCCATCCGCTGGGCGGAGCGTTTGGGTGTGCCTGCAGACCCGAAATGGCTGGAGGTCGCGTCCTCCATGTCTCCTCCTCCCCAAGTGGACGGCGTATATTTGGCCCATGCGCTGTGTGAGGATACCTTTACCGCCAAGAACCGTGACCATCCTTCCATGCTGGGGGCCTTGGGCATTCTGCCCGGCACGCTGGTGGACCGGGAGATCATGCGCAATACCCTCCTCAAGGTGAAGGAGGTCTGGATGTGGGATTCGGCCTGGGGCTGGGACTTCCCCATGTGTGCCATGACGGCAGCCCGGTTGGGCGAGGGGGATTTGGCCGTGGATTTCCTCTTATTGGATGCGGTGAAAAATACCTACCTGGTCAACGGCCACAACTACCAGCGCCCGGGACTCTCCGCTTATCTGCCCGGCAACGGGGGCCTCTTGACCGCTATTGCTATGATGGCCTGCGGCTGGAGCGACGCCCCGGGACATAACCCCGGTTTCCCGCAGGACGGCAGCTGGTCGGTGAAATGGGAGGGTTTGAAACCCTTGATGTAACCGGATGAAACAATAAAGTGCAAACGTGTTAATTTTGTCCGATTGCCCGCCCGCCGGCAGGGGTGTACAGTAGGGGCGGACGGTGGGGCCGACCGGCCCCGACCCTCAAATTGAATAACCGCGGGAGGAATCGATGATGGGCAAGGGAACCGTTTGGCCAAGCGAGATGAAAACAGCCGTTGACCGGCTGACAGGAATAGAGGTCACACAGCTGACCGATTACAAAGCCCACAGCCACCATCTGTATTTTACGGAAAATGGCTGGTATGACCGTGAGGCAAGGCTGCTGTTCATCTCCGACAGGGGAAACAGTACCAATCTGTTCAGCCTTCATCTGGCATCGGGGGAAATGACACAGCTGACGGATTACCCGGACAATGATGCTTTGAGTGCCTGTCTTTTGCCTGATGAGCGTGCGGCTATTGTGAAGCTGCAGGGACGTCTGATCCGGCTGGACCTGGAGACGCTGGAGGAGAAGGTGCTGTATGAAGCTCCGGCGGGTTACCAGCTGGGCAATGCCAACGCTACCGCCGACAGCCGTTATGTGCTGACCTGTGTGCAGGAGGATCTGTCCGCCCGCATCCGGCTGGATTTGGGCAACGGCTATGTGGGTCACCGGGAGCTGATGGAGGCTGCCCCCCACAGCATGATTGTCCGTATCGACGCGGAGAGCGGCCAGATGGAGCAGGTATATGAGGATAGAAGCTTTATCACCCACATTAATGCCTCCACCACAGAGCCTTGGCTGATGACCTTCTGCCATGAGGGGCCCTGGCATCTGGTGGACCACCGCATCTGGGGACTGGACCTGCGTACAGGCCAAGCCTGGAAAATCCGCGAACGGCTGGAGCCGCTGGAGATGGTGGGGCATGAGTTCTTTTTCCCCGACGGTGTGACGGTGGGGTACCATGGCTTCCGGACCGACGGCACCAACTTCTTCGGCAGCATCCGTTATGACAATACGGGGATGGAGGAAACGGACTTTTCCTTTGATACCTGGCATGGTTATGCCGACGGGCTGGGCCAGGCGGTGGTGGACGGCAGGGGGGATGTGCAAACCCTCTCTATCTGGCGCAAAAACGGGGAGGGTTATGGAGCCCCCCGGACGCTCTGCGAGCTGCGCTGCAGCTTCCACTCCCAGAAGGTGCATGCCCACCCGAGATTTGACGCCCAAGGCAAACGTCTGTTATTCACCAGCGACAAAAACGGCTACGCCAACCTGTACCTGGTGGATATTCCCGAGGATCTCACTGTGCTGCCGCTGATGGAAGCAGACAGCTGCACCTTTTATAAACCATATATCAAAAAAGGAGTATGATGATGCAGGCGAAAACCAATGCGGTACAGACCAAACGCTTCTCTGTTCAGGTGGCCGATACGATTCTCTCCAAGGCTCAAAACGGTTACCACCCCGGCATCGCGAACAAATGGGGCTATGTGGCAGGTATGGCGCTGACCGCCCTCACCCGGACCGGCGATTGGTCTGGAGATGCCCGGTTCCATGATTTCGTCAAGCGCCATATGGATGTGTTTATCCCGGAGGACGGCGCCATTAAGGGGTATTCTCTGAATGAGTACAATCTGGATCATGTAAATAAAGGAAAGATTCTGCTGCGGTTGTGGCGGGAAACCGGCGAGGAAAGGTATGCCAAGGCGGCCCGTCTGTTGGCCGCTCAGCTCACCGGGCAGCCCCGCACCTCCGAGGGCGGGTTCTGGCACAAGAAGATCTATCCGTTCCAGATGTGGCTGGACGGCTTGTATATGTCCTCGCCGTTTATGGCGGAGTTTGGGGCCACCTTCGGTGAGGAGGCATGGTTCGATGAGACAGCGCACCAATTGCTGCTCGTCGAACGTTATACCCGCAATCCGGAGACCGGACTGCTCCACCACGCTTGGGACGAATCCGGCGAGCAGCGCTGGTGCGACCGCAGCACCGGCCGCTCCCGGCACGTATGGGGCCGGGCAATGGGCTGGTACGCCATGGCCATGGTGGATGCGCTGGAGTTTTTCCCGGTGCTGCATCCCAAGCGGGGGCAGCTGATGGGCATCTTCGAGCGGTTCGCCGAAGCGGCGCTGCGGGTCCAGGACCGGGAGAGCGGCCTGTGGTATCAGGTGATGGACTGCAACGCCCGGGAAGGCAACTACCTGGAGGCCTCCGGCTCCTGCATGCTCACCTATGCCCTGGCCAAGGGTGTGCGGCTGGGTTATCTGTCAGGGATCGGACGTAAGCCTGTGGAGCGCGCCTTCGAAGGTATCCTGAAGCACTTCGTGACGGAGGATGCGGAGGGTGTGCATCTGCACCGCATTTGCCATGGAGCGGGCTTGGGCAACCGTCCATACCGGGACGGCTCATACGCGTATTATTTGGGCGAAGCCGTGGTCAGCGATGTGCTGATGGGGGTGGCTCCGCTTCTTTTGGCCAGTGTGGAAATGGAACGTTTGGCGGCGGAAACAGAAGGCTGAACAGGGTAAAACGGAAGGCTGAACAGGCAGGAATGCCGGCTGTGGACAGCATGAATCATGACGGCGCAAAGGGGACAGGGACAGAAGATGAGGGAGTCATCGGAAGCAAGCTGCGCGGATCAGCTCCTTATGAGCTATCCGGCTGCCTGGTGGGGCAACATGTGGCGGGAGGCGCTGCCCTCCGGCAACGGGGTCATCGGGGCCTCCGTTTTTGGCGGTGTTCAGGAGGAGACGGTGCTGCTAAACCATGCGGCTCTGTGGCATTGGGGGCAAAAGGATGAGCTGCCGGATGTGAGCGGTGCTCTGACCCGGACCCGGAGGCTGATGGATGAGAAGCGTTACCTGGAGGCAAGCTGGCAGTTGGCCAATGCCTTGAAGGAGAAGGGCTACGGGACGCGGCTGGCCTCACGGTTTCCGCTGGCGGCTCTCCGGCTGGAGATGCCTTGTGATCATGCCTTCAAAAGTTATAGCCGGACCCTCCGGATGGATACCGGCGAGGTGGAGGTCAGCTGGAAGGATGGTTCCAAGAGCCTCCGTCGCAGACTGTTTGTCTCCCGGGCTGACGGGATGGTGGTGTACGCCATCGACTCCTCTGCCACTCCTGATCCGGCTCCAGCCGCCGTCTCTGCCCACGCAGGCGGAAGAGGCTGCGGGGTTGACGGAAGCAGCGGAAGCAATGGAGGCGGAGGAAATAGCGGAGTTGTCGGAAGCAGCGGAGGCGGCACATGTTGCGGAAGCGGTGACCCAACCGGTGTTACAGGACGGCTTGGGCTGGTTCTTCACCCCAGCGACCGCTTCGGCGAAACGCCGGAGTTCAAGGAGCTGGCGCAGTCCGTTGAAACGGGAGCGGCTGACGGATACGCCTGGTATGCGGCTGGGAACGATGACAGAACCGACTTTGGCGCCGTGCTGCGGGTCATCCCCCAAGGCGGGGGCGGACGATTGGACACGGAGGAGGGTTTTGTCCATTTTGCCGGGATGGAGCGTGTGCTGATTCTGGTTAAGGTGTTTGTGCAGGGGGAGCGCCTTGCCGAGATTGCCAGGCTAAAATCCGAGCTGGCTGGTCTGGCCGAGGAGCTGACGTATGAGGAGCTTCTTGCCAGCCATACAGCATTGCATACGCCTCTCTACCGCTCGGTATCTCTGGAGCTGGAGGACGGGGGCGGGGAGGATCTGCTTGAGCTGCCCAATGAGCGGCTGCTGCTGGAGGCTTATAAGGGCGAAGCCCCGGCTGCGCTGGTGCGGAAGCTGTGGTCCTTCGGCCGTTATCTGTTTATCAGCGGCACCTCCGGTGAACCGCCGGCCCAGCCCTTCGGGCTGTATGGCTTGTGGGGTGGCGATTACCGGCTGGTGTGGAGCCATAACATGGCCAATGAGAACATCCAGATGATGTATTGGCATGCGCATACCGGAGGTTTGGGCGGGCTGGCGGAGGCGCTGTTCCGCTACTATGAAGGGCTGATGGAGGATTTCCGCAGCAATGCCCGCAAGCTCTACGGCTGCCGGGGCATCTATATTCCCGCAGGCACCACCCCGGGCAACGGTTCGCCCAATCAGATTGTTCCCGTGATCCTGAACTGGACGGGCGCAGCCAGCTGGCTTGCCCGGCATTACGATGAATATTACCGGTATACCGGGGATCTGGAGTTTTTGCGGGAGCGGGCGATGCCGTTTATGCGCGAGGCGCTGGCCTTCTATCTGGATTTTCTGGTGACGGACGAAAATGGGCTCTACAAGCTGTATCCGTCCGTTTCTCCGGAAAATACACCCTTGAATTATATGCCTGCCGACGGCAAACCGCTGGCCCATCCTATGCCCACCACCATCAATGCTACCATGGACGTGGCGCTCTTGAAGGAGCTGCTGTCCCATCTGATTGACGGCAGCCGGGCCTTGGGCGGAGATCCGGCGGAAATTGCAGAGTGGGGCGCCATGCTGGAGCGGCTTCCCGCCTACCGGATCAACGGCGATGGGGCGGTTTGTGAGTGGATCCACCCGGATTTCGAGGACCGGTACACCCACCGGCATCTGTCCCATCTGTACCCGGTGTTTCCCGGCCACGAGGTGACCCGGGAGAATAATCCGGAGCTGTTCCAGGCTTTCGAGACGGCGGTGCAAAAGCGGGAAATCGGCGCTCAGACAGGCTGGTCCCTGGCCCATATGGCAGCGGTTTATGCCCGCCTGGGGGATGGCAGCCGGGCGCTGGATTGCCTGGATTTGCTCACCCGGGCCAGCCTCTTGCCTAATCTGTTTACGCTGCATAATGACTGGCGGGGAATGGGCGTCTCCATGAACATGCCTACCGCGCCGGTTCAAATGGACGCCAACATGGGCGTGATCAACGCCGTGCAGGAAATGCTGCTGCAGGCTTCACCGGGCATGCTAAAGCTGCTGCCCGCGCTGCCGGACCGGTGGAGACGGGGCAGGCTGGCGGACTGGCGCTTCCATACGGGCCGGGTCACCCTGGAATGGGACCTGGATGCGGGAAGCTTCCATGCCGAGATTACGGCAGACCGGGATACCCAGCTCACGGTCCTGCTGCCGGAATGGGCAGTTTCCGCAGGCATCGAGCTGGATGGCCCAGAGGGTGCAGCCGTTGCCACCGGGCTAGGTGCCAAGGGACATGAGGGCTCCGGACAAGGAACCGGGGGACAGGGGAAACCCGAACAAGGAGCCAAGGAACAGGGAGCCAAGGAACAAGGAGCCAAGGAACATGGAGCCAAGGAACATGGAGCTAAGGAACAGGGAGCCAAAGAACATGGAGCCACTGCTCAAGGACTCTCCGGTTACAAGCTGCGTCTGGCGCAGGGTTCTCCGCCTGTGGTATTCCGCACAGTCTCTTATTCTTGCTGAAACCATATCAACACCGATGCCCCGGCAAATTGACGCCGGGTATCGGTGTTTTTTTGAGTTGGAGGGACATCAGCTGGTTCTCCGCTGGCTCTCTGCTGGATGCTGGTCTAACGGACAGAGGAGCACTTATTTGTCGCAAAAACGGTGTTTTCTCATTCTTACGGACCGAGGAGCCGCTATATGGTGCGAAAGCGTAAGTTTGGCGCGGCAAAGCAAGTAATAACGTCTCCTGTGTCCGCGAAAACGACAAACGGCCGCTTTGAGGCGAAATAGCGGCTCTCCTGTCCGTAAGAGTTTGTGAGCGTTCGCCAAGATTCCATGCTATCCCGTCCCAGGTATTTGCCAACACCCCGCCAACACTCCACACAATCCAGTCTCAGCTATACGCCAACTCCCCGCCAACACTCCACCCAATCCAGTCCCAGCCATTCGTCAACGCCCGCTCTTGCCCATCCCACTGTCCCGCTAACACCACCAATGTGCGCTCTTCCTGGGACGATGACCGCTTC
>JAEWGW010000015.1 GCA_023388055.1 Bacillota bacterium
ATCAGTATCTGGAGAAGGAAGCCTACACTACCCCCTTCAAGATTCTGTTTGACACGGAGGATGGTGTGGAGCAGGTGGAGCAGGAAACGCCGGTCACCAAGAAGCATATCCTGCGGATTGTGCAGGAGCTGTTGAACAATGCCAAGAAGCATTCCGAAGCATCTGTGGTCAGCTTCCATTTTTCCATGGAGGGGGACCGGTATCTGCTGGTGTATGAGGATAATGGGGTTGGCATCGGGGCCGAAACGAAGGAAACGCGCAGAATCGGAGAATCGGGGATTGGTTTAGAGCAAATGAAGGGCCGGGTGCTGCTGCTTCAGGGCACCTTCACCATTACGGCTATGCCCCAAGGCGGCACACGCATCACGATTGTGATTCCAGTACAGGAGGAAACCGAACCGAAGGCTGTACAACCGCCGCATTTGCGCTTGGTATAAGGCTGGATGTGTGCGAACAGCCGGATGTGGGGGTGGAGCAGCATTCTAACGGCGGTGAGAGACGCTATTTGGCCAAAAATGCCTCCTCCGGAATTCTAACGGCGGTGAGCGCCGTTATTCACCAGGAATCCGGGCAAACCGGGGGACTTTTCCGCTAATAAGGTCTCTGTCCGCCGTTAGAATTTCAAAGCCCCGGCTTTCGCCCAAATAAGGGCCGTGGCTTCCGTTAGCGCCCGCAACCACGGAGGCCGTGCCGTACACGCATCCCCAGCATCCGCAACCACGGAGGCCGTGCTGCACCGCCATCCCCACCCGCACCCAAACAAGAAAAAATCCCACCCTCGATCACTCGCGCCTCTAGTTGGCAAATGATCGGGTGGGACCTTCTATGGATAAAATCGGCCATTCGCTCCTCAATTTGACGAAAAACCGTAAAACACGCTGCTCTGTTTTGACTTAACCGGCATTTCCCCACGTATGCTCCCGGGGGAGCATCAGCTTCTTCATATGTTCACCGATGCCGCGGCTCTCATATCCGGTGGCGATGTAGATCTCAAGATCCTGCACATGGCCGGGACCTTCGATCCGGCTGCCGATTCCAACCAGATGGCCGCAATCATAAGCGGCGATCATACCGGCTGTTTCCGCATCCTGCTCATTCCACCCGTCTTGGGGCCGACTGGTGAGACTGCTGAAAAACGCTGTCAGCTCTTCCTGCTCGGGAACTCCAACCTGAAGGGCTATCTTCACCTGCGTTCACTTCCTCAATCCGTCTTTCTGTATATAAATATACACCGCGATGTATTTTTATGCAAGTGTTTTTTGAGTTTTCCCAAAAAAAATATCCGGTCCCAATCGGACCGGCATTCTTGTTATTGTTTCTCCAATTCCTTGCGGATGAACTCCAGGAAACGAACAGCCTCGTCCCGGCTTAATTCCCGCTCCCCGTCCTTAAACGCAAAATGCTCCAGTACCACCTCGTCCGGCAAATGAAGCTTGTTTTTTAACTCCTGTACCTCTCCCGAACATCTGCATATCATCTTCATGAGCGGATCACCTCCATATCCAAGAAAGCGCTTATATATCTATTTTACACCTTTTTCGACAATTTAAATAGTCATCGAGAGCTCAAGACGATATTAATTCTTATCTTGGCTCAGGCGGGCCGTGGCAATGATCCGCTCCGGAGCCGGGCCGGCGTAATAGAACGGGTAACAGGTAATCAGTCGCATAACCGGAAACTCCTCCTCCGGGAAGGAAAACGCTGCCGTTTCCCGGACCACCTCCACCGTCTCTACCGTATACGTATACACCCCCGTCCCGGTTTCCACCTGAATCTCATCTCCCGGCTCCGTTTGGTTCAAAACGCGGAATACCGTATCCCGGTGGCCGCTGATTACTGTGTTCCCCGGTTCTCCCGGGAGAACCCCATGCGGGTCAAGCCCTGCCCCTTTTTTCAGAATATCCGCCCCGATGCCAGCAAAAAAAGGAACGCGCCTGTCCGTCTTGGGAAAATGGAGCACACCCAGCACCGCCTCCTTCTGCCGGGCCTCAGCGGCAGGCGAGGACGAAGCAGGCGCCTCGGCGGTCTCCATAACGACGGACTGGGGCAGCGGGTTCCCCTGTCCCTCCGGAGAAACGCCGGCCAGGAAAGCATCCTGGAAAACCGGATGCCTCCTGTCCCATTCCCTCAGCGCCGCCTGTTCGGCGTGGCTGCCCTTCAGGAGCTGCAGCCCGGCATAACCCCACCCGGCAGCGGACACACACAGGATAACCCAGACGATGAGGGTTGATTTTTTTCTCATGGCGTTTATTCCTTCCGTCGTCTCCAAAGCACCACAGCGCAGCAGAGGATGGAGAGTGTGCATATCACAAGCAGGTTATACCAAGGGGTAGCCGTATCCGGAAGTGTGTATGGGTTTGCGGACGTCTGCCGGGCACCGTCTTGGCTGCTTGCTGCCGGAAGCTCCGTCAATCCGCCATTCCCTGCCGCCGGTACAGGTTCATCCTCGATAATCACCTCTTCGCTCCCTCCCCCCAATGCCAAGCCGGATGCGGAGGGCCGCGGCGAAATGGTTGACGCCAGAGTTGTCCCCGGTGCTGCGGTGGCTCCTGATCCGCCCGGAGACAGCGGGGTCAGACCGCCGGAGGCAGACGGTGCAGGCCCTTGTGAAGCGGCGGGTGAAGCACCCGGAGAAACCGGCGGGCCGGGCGTCACAGAAGCAGCAGGTGTATTTTCCGGCTCATCGGTAGGTCCTGGTGTCGGCGTAACCCCTGATGTGGAGTCCGGAGTAGGGGTTGGCACTGAGCTGGGAGCCGTAGAAGGCCCGGGTCCCGGTTCGTCAGGCGCTGCTTTGGAGGCAAACTCCAGCACGGTCACTACCGTTTTATTCTGATAATCATTGCCTGCTTCTCCAGGAAAATAAACGGTAACCACAAGCTTATCCTCTGCCTCCGCCGTCAGATTTCCCGTTCCCAGCTGCCCCTCCATCCCACTCAGCTTGCCTTTATACAGGAGCTGCCCAGGGCTTTCCAGCGTCACCTCCAGCAGCTTATAGAAGCTCTCATCCCCGTGGCCGAACCGGGCATGGATACTATAATCCACCTTGCGGCCGCTGGTGTTTTTGATAACCAATTCAACGGAGAGCTGGTCTCCCGGTTTGAGATTGTGGAAGACCAGCTCCCTTTCGGGTGTTGTGCTCAGGCTAAGCCGTACAGTTTCCGCCGCTCTGCTGCTTTGGGCTTGCCATCCCATTCCACCGGCGATCACGAGCACACACAAGAAGGCAAAAATCAGCCGGTACCGTATCATGCCGTCGGACATTCACCCCTTTTCCGTTTGGAATGGATTTTGCTGCTGCATAACCAAACAGCCCTTCAGGATGTAACGGAACTCAAAGACCCTTAAACCGGGAAAATCAGCCGTTTGGAATTTTAACGGAACGGAGCAACTCTTAGCGCCATCAATGGAGCCAACGGAACCCCGTTTTCCCCTGTAACGACTTCTCAGTTCCGTTAGACGCGCAAGCCGGGCCATTTTCCGCCTCTAAGCGTCGCGTGGTTCCGTTACACCCCTAACAAGAAAGAGAGTGGAGATCGAAGCTCCTCCACTCTCCGCCCTCCGTTCCCGTCAGTCCACTACCGGAGTTACATATTTGCCGGGATCGCTGTACGGCACTGTCAGCTTATCCGGCTGGGAGCTTCCATCGGCTGAACCTTGGACACCGTTATTGATCTTGCCGTTCCCGTTGGGGGAATCCAGCTTCATGCCGTCCCACTGGGTGGCTTCCAGGTTGAAGGCAAATTTGATGCTGTCGCCCTGGAATTTATTCTGCAGGTACTCACCCGGCTTTAGCGGGTTCATGGTGCTGTCCTGCTTGAATTTGATCTCAATAAACACATCATCCGTATCCACTGTAGGGTCCACGGGCAGACCGCGGTTAGCCACTCCACCGGGAGCGACCGTCAGGGGAGCCAGATTGATTTTGCCATTGGTGAGATACTTGCCTTGCACCTTGCCGCCCAGATTATTGCCCACCAGATCGGCCAGTGTCAGCGTTACACCGTCCACCTTCACATTGCCCCGGGGCTCCCATCTGTCCGACTCCGTATCCACCTGCATGAAGTTCACTTCGAATTGGGAGAGGAACTCATCTGCGGTAGAAAGCAGAGTCCCGTCTACAAAATCCGAAGCCGACGTGGTCAGCAGCACTTCCTTAATCGCCAGGGAGCCTCCGTTGGTCAAGGAGAAAATCCGCTGCACGCTGTCCCCCGGTTTCATGTTGGACAGGTCGAAGTTGATAGGCTGCGACTTGGAGTTGGCCACCACCCTCAAATCCAGCGTACCGGAGGCGAAGCTGTTGTTGATGATTGCCGTGTCATTGAAATATGCGTATGTACCTCCCCCGATCATAGAGAATCCCAAAGCCCCCGTTGCCATACTCATCAGCAATTGTTTCTTGATCCCCATTTGCCCTTCTCCTCCCAGAAAATGAACTCATTTGTATTGGAATCCTACTCAAACGAGTAAGAGCATCCACTTCGTTTATCCCGCCGGAGGGGCTTCCTTGCCGGAGGGCAGCTCGAGGCTTTTCAGGCCTTTCCAGATGTTCAGAACGGAATAACCCAGCAGCAGGAGACCGGGGAGGATCATCATCAGCGCCGTTCCGGACTTGGAACGGGCAAAATCCAGGAAATATCCGGCATAGGGTACTGTAAATCCGGAATAAACTGCCGTTACATTATCCGACAGCACCGGCTCCGGATCAGGTCCGTCATTGTTGTCGCCTTTGGTCACATATTGGGTTTGACCGGTAGCCAGCGGGACCGCCTTCACGATCCGGTGGGTGACCAGAATGGCGGCCGCATTCTTCACCTGGCGGAAGGTAACAATCTGGCCCTCCTGGAGCCGGGTCATATCTCCCCCCGGTTTAACGGCGATAATAGAGCCTGTTTGGAGCTTGGGCTCCATGGAGCCGGACAGGACGGTTTTGAGCTGATGCCCCAGAATCATCGGCTCCCCTCTGGCGGATCTGGACAACAATGTAACCGTTATCATAAAAAACAGCAGCAATGCCAGCAAACAGGTAAGACCTCGGCTTAACCATTTCATCAGGGGTTACGCTCCTTCTGGGATTTGGGATGGGGATTCGGATACAGACAGATCCTCTTTATAGACATTTTCTGTCACGGACGTCGCAGGCAAAACGGGAGTGTTGGCACAATAACCGGGAATGGGCAGAATGCCGTCAAACTGATCCGGCTCATACACAGAGGCGGTGACGGCTTCCAGGCCTTCTAGGTTAGCCAGTATGCCGGTACAACCCGGCCCTGCTTGAGGTGCTATACCGTATACTGCAGGAAACACGGCTCCGGCCGACAAGGTTCCCGGAATAGAGTAAACACTGCTGTATTGGGAATAGGTAGGATGAACCACAGCATCCAGCGCCAGCACCGTAAAGGTCATACATAAGGAGGGCAGGACCAGTGACCGGGGGGCCATTCTCCGGAACGAACTGCGTTTCCTGGCCCTTTTTTGACGCATAGGCCTCCTCCTTCCCTTTCTTAACACACTCGCCATGAATGTTCTTAAAACAGAACGCTTCTATACTATATAGCAAGGGAATTTGGTTTAAAAGCGCTGAAAACAAAAGCTGTACCATTTTTATCTTCATTTTCCTCGTGAAAACTCATTCAATCATGCATTTTCTCATCATTGTCCATAAAAAGCCATTCGTCAATTGTTCTGTGTGAAGAACGAAAAAAGACAGCATCCGCGTTTCGAATGCTGTCCAAATCCTCTGGGGTCAGTCGAATATTCCCATACTGATATACCGTTCGCCCGTGTCCGGGGCAATACACAGGACCCTCTGGCCTGGCTTAAGCCTAGCCGCCTCCTGCAGCGCCGTCCATACCGAGGCTCCGGCGGAGGGTCCCACCAGAATACCCTCCTCTGATGCCAGCCTCCGCACAGTGCTTATTGCATCATCGTCCTCCACCTGCACAATCTGGTCATAAACGCCGGTATTCAGAACCTGCGGAACAAACCCCGGGCTGGTCCCCACCAGCTTATGCGGACCGGGTACACCGCCGGAGAGGACAGGGGAGCCCTTGGGCTCCACCACCACAACCTTGATGCCCGGCAGCCTTGCCTTCAGCACCTCTCCCGTTCCGGTGATGGTTCCTCCGGTTCCGGCCGTAGCGACAAACACATCCAGCCTTCCCTCCGTCTGCCGGAGGATTTCCTCAGCGGTGGTCATACGGTGAATGTCGGGATTGGCCGGATTTTCGAACTGCTGCGGGATGTAGCTTCCCGGAATATCTGCAGCCAGCTCCAGCGCCTTCTTCACCGCACCGGGCATTCTCTCCGCAGCAGGGGTCAGCACCACCTTCGCCCCATACGCGCGGAGCAGTTGGATCCGCTCCTTGGTCATATTGTCGGGCATCACCAGAATGGCCCGGTAGCCCTTGGCGGCGGCATTCATCGCCAAGCCGATGCCGGTGTTGCCGCTGGTAGGTTCGATGATGGTTCCGCCGGGCTGGAGCTGTCCTTCCGCCTCTGCTCGGGCGATCATATGCCAAGCTGCCCGGTCCTTCACGCTGCCGCTGGGATTGAAGGCCTCCAGCTTAACATAAACCTCGGCTCCCCCTGCCGGAGCCAGCCGGTTCAGACGAACCGCAGGCGTATTGCCGATAAGCTCGGTGATGCTGTTCACGATTCGGGCCATGGGTTCACCGCCACCTTTTGTTTTCCCCATTGTCCTCTGGTTTCCCATGCTTTGTCAATTCAACAACCTTACCCAGCATTGCTCCGGGCCGCCTCTGCCGGAGCCTTCAGAAAATCCCGCATAAGGAACCAAGTCAAAATAGGGGAGCTGCCGATTGCCAGCATCAGCACATTAATGGCCAAGGGTGTCGGGGAAAATGAGACCGTGATCAGAAAAGCCAGGGTCCCCAACAGGCGGCCCACGTTTAAGCCCAGCTCACGCAGAACGACAAATTCTTCCCGCCGGCTGACACAATCCGGGTCTCTGCCGATCAGGTCGAAGGAAGTGGACGTTACGGGAAGCGTGTAAAAAGGGATAAAAAGCGCTGTGCCAATACCGAAGATTAACAGCGTCACATACTCCACCTTCCAGAAAAAAGGAAGAATCACCAGTGTCAAACCCAGCACGGACAGCAGCATGCCACGCTTCCGGTGTTTGGGCTTGTAGAAGCGGCCCGCCGTATAGAAGCTGATCAGCCCCGCGGCGGATGTAATCAGGGCGAACTTGCCCAAACTGTATTCGTTTCCGGTGCTGATATACACCAGGATCCCAATCAGAAAGCCAAACACCCCTTCGCGGATGCCTTGCCCCAGCATAGCCAGGAACATTTTTTTCCAAACTCCGTTTTTTCTCCGCACATACTTGGGTGTGAACGCCCAGTCGTAGCGTCCCTCCCCCTTGCGCTTCGCCAGGAAAAAGCTGGCGATTCCTCCGCATACAAACACGGCCAGAGACAGGGTGAAAATCAGGCGGTAGCCGGTTTCGTGGGTCATCCGGGAGATCAGAAAGCCTGAGAGCCATGGGGCCAGCATCCCGGAGCCGGAGCCTAATAAACCCGCCACCCCGTTGAACCTGTCCCGGCTGTCCGGGTCCGTCACCTCGAAGTAAACCACATTGAAGGAGAGCCAAAACAGTCCCGATCCCAAGCCATGCACCAGCCCCAGGAGCCATACCATATTGGCCGCGGATTCCCCCAGAAGCAGGACAATAGCGTAGAAAGCGGCGGAAACCAGCACGCCTGCCCGCAAGGCGTTCATTTTGTTATGCTCCTTGACCCACTTGCCCATCAACCAGAAGGTGACGGCCATCGACACCTGCTGCACCGCCGAAAACCAGCCCAGAAGCGAGAAATTATGCGCCGCCTTCCACAAGTAGACATGAACGAAGGTGCCGGACAGTGCGTTACCGGCTGTGAACAGCCCATGCACCGCAAGCAGTAGCCAGGTTTGGCTGCTTAGCGGGATTTTGGACCGGGGCCGCTCTCCCCCGCTTTGCTGCCCGCTGGCTGCAAATTCGCCGGCTTGTCCACCTTCACCCTTGGGAAAGCCTGTGGAGAGGGGCGGCATCAGCCGGGATTTGACACGCGAAGACATTCCATCACCTCTTGCATTCCGTTATATACTGAACCCTTATACTGTGCCCTCCCCGGGCCGGGGTTAACCGCCTGCCGCGGCAACAATGCCTTCCGAAGCAGAGGTGGCTGTTGGCCGACTGCTTGGGGCAACGTTGGATATACGCCGAGCCTTTCCCCAGGCAGCGGGGTACATTTTCCCTTTTTCCCGGCTAACGGACTGACGAGCCCTTATTCCGCCGATTCCGCATCTTTTTTACTTCTACCGGACTCAGGAGCTCTTATTTGCCGGGTGCACCTCACAATCCGGCAGTTTTCCGCCGAATAACGGAACCTCAGTCCGCGAAAACACAAAATCCCCCTTTTTCGGCAAAATAACGGCTCCTCAGTCCGTTGCAGTTGGGGAGGCGGATTACGCTCAAGCAACCCCCGAACCCTGCGCCATCACGCCATCAAACGAAATGTGAAAAAGACCTGTCCCCCTCAGGGCAACAGGTCTTCGTATTCGGTGCGGCAGCAGCAGATTAGTCCTTGGCTCCGGGAACAAAAATCTGCATCATGTCTTCCTTGGTTTGTTTGGTCAGATATTCATCCGTTCTGAAGCAGGACGGACAAACGAACACGTCCAAGGCATACGGCTCCGGCAGGAACGGCATACCCAGCGGCGCCGGGGATACCGGCTTGAACTCGCTGCTGCTGACTACCCGAACACCTGCATGCAGCATCAGCTCATGGCAGTTGGGGCATTCCGGGGCATATTCCTGCTGGTCCATAACGGCAACAACCCGCTCGGCATAATCATCCGGCAAGGGATCAACCGTATAGTCATCCAGCAGATCATCCACTTCCAGCTCATCATCGTCTTCATCATGCTGATGGTGGTGATGGGTATGACCGGAGTGGTCATGCTCATGGCGGTCGGGCTCCTCCAGAGAAAGCTCCCCGTCCTCCTGGTTAACCTTCAGCTTCAACGAGCGGTAACCGCCCAATTCATTCAAGCAATGGGGACAGGTATCCTCCGGCCCGAATTCCGGGTCCCACACAATTTCTGTCTGGCACCACGGGCATATTTGCGAACGTTCAGTAGAATCCATAATTCACCTTGACCTCCTTCTCACATTACCATAATAGATGCCAAGGAGAAAAAACACAAATAGGAGCTTCAGCTCTCCTCAGATTACACTGGCCCCGATAATATAGGACAGGGAAATGGACAGCACCATGGATATCAGGCCGATGGCCTTATTGTCCTTACCTATCTCCTCATCAATATTGAAGTTCGGAGTCAAGAACTCGAAGATAAAATAAGCGGCCAAGAGAATCACATACCCGAAGGTGGCCCATCCCAAGGAGGTCAGCAGGGTATCCTCCTGCTGGATTGCGAAACGGAAGATGTTGCAGATACCGAAAATTTTGCCGCTGGTGGCCATAGCCACTGCCATATTGCCCCGTTTAATCTCATTCCACACGCTGTACCGGGTAACCGCTTCAAATACGGCCAAAAACAAAATCAGCGCAACCAGCGCCACCGATATAAAAGCGAGGGTTTCCAGATAAGGGTTCGCCAGGAGACGGTCCACCTCGTGATTCATCATCCCTTCCTCCTAATTAAAAAGCATAGGCTTAACACTGGAAGAGACCGGGGACGTTAGCTCCCCAGTCTCTTTCGTGTGTATGATTGGTTATTGCTGTTCCTTCTTGGCGGCAAGCTGTGCCTTCATGGCTGCCAGCTCATCGTCAACGCCGCTGCCGGCTCCAAGAGAATCCAACTCGTCATCCAGCGACTTGTTGGAGCCGCGGAGCTCGCTGCTTGCTTTGGCTTCCGCTTCCATCTGGAGCACCTTCTCGCTCATCCGGTCGAAGCCCTTAGCCGCATTGTCGGAGCCGAAGCCGGACATAGCCTGGTTGATTTGCTTCTGGGCCTTGGCCGCTTCCGCACGGGCGATCAAGAGATCCTTCTTGTTCTTCAGCTTGTTGTACTCGTCCTTCATCTCTGCCAATTGGGAGCGCAGCTGGTCGGCATTGGTCTTCGCAGTGGTATATTGGATCTTCAGCTCGTCGAAACGGTTCTGATGCTCCTTCTTGTCCTCCAGCGCGCGGCGGGCCAGATCCTCGTTGCCTTGCTCCAAGGCTTTCATCGCTTGCTCGGTACGCTTCTGAACCATATCCTCGGATTCATCAACCTGCTGCTTAAATTTCATCTCGATGGCGATTTGCTTGGCTACGCCGGATTCGGCTTCTTGAATATCCTCTTCCATATCCCGCAGGAACTGGTTCAGCATTTTCACCGGGTCCTCAGCTTTGTCCAGCAGATCATTGATGGATGCCATCGTCAAGTCGCGCAATCTTTTAAAAACTCCCATTATTCAATTCCTCCCGTTTATTAGTGGTGATGATGTATTGGTCAAGTGATTGTCTTTATACCTGATTCATACGAGGGAGCAAGGGAGGAGGTTTCATCTGCTCCAAAAAAAATTATTGCAGCTCCACCACCGTGACACCTGCGCCGCCTTCACCGTAGTTGCCCAACCGGTAGCTCTTCACATGTTTGTGGCGGCGGAGATAGTCGGATATCCCCGTACGCAGGACCCCGGTGCCCTTACCGTGGATGATGTAGACCTGACCCAAATTGGACAGGAAGCTCTCGTCTAAGAAACGGTCCACCTCCATCAGGGATTCCTCCAGATTCTGTCCGCGCAGATCCAGCTCCATCCGCACATTGTCGTCCCGGGTGCGTTTAACGCCGGGGGCCACACGCTGGGCAGGGGCCTTCGCTTCGGGCTTGGAGGCTACCAGCTGCAGATCCTTGCGGGGTACCTTCATCTTCATAATGCCCAGCTGCACCATCGCTTCGCTTGCACCCACCCATTCCACCAGATGACCCTTCTGGTTGAGGCTGGTGACCAGCACCTCGTCGCCCGGCTCGATGACCTCCGCTTTTTTGGGGCTGGAGGCGGTTTTCTTCAGCTTGTCCGTAAGCTGGGGAGTGGCCAGATCCATCCGCCGCCGCGCCTCGATCAGCTTATGCTCCTTGATAGAGCCACGCTCCTCCAAGGACATACGGCGCAGGTCGGCAATAACCTCCTCGGCTTCCTTCCGGGCCTTGGCTACTGCCTGGGCGGCGTCCTGCTCCGCCTTCATAAGCAGTTTCTCCCGCTGCTCGTCGAACTTCCGCCGCTCCTCCTCCAGCTTCAGCTTGGTGGCTTCCACCTCGCGGCGGAGCTCCTCGGCGGTATTCCGCTCAGCTTCTGCCGAAAGGCGGTTCTCCTCCAGGGTGGCGATCATGGACTCCACCCGCTGGTCCTCCTCGCCCACCTGCTCGCGGGCATGCTCGATAATCCGCCGGGACAGGCCCAGCCGCTCGGCAATGGCGAAGGCGTTGGAGCGCCCCGGCACCCCCACCAGCAGCCGGTAGGTAGGCGACAGAGTTTGGATATCGAATTCCATACTGGCGTTGATGACACCCTTGCGGTCGTAGGCATACGCCTTCAGTTCACTATAGTGGGTAGTGGCCACCATCCGGCAGCCCATCTGATGGATATGCTCCAGAATGGAGATCGCCAGCGCAGAGCCCTCCGCAGGGTCCGTGCCGGCGCCCAGCTCGTCGAATAGAACGAGACTTTTGGGCGTCATGTTCCGGAGGATACTGATGATATTCGTCATATGGCTGGAAAAGGTGGACAGATTCTGCTCAATGCTCTGCTCATCCCCGATATCCGCGTATATGGCGTCGAACACACACAGCTGGGTGCCGTCCTCCGCCGGCACGAACAGCCCGGACATGGCCATCAGGCTCAACAGGCCGATGGTTTTCAGCGTAACGGTTTTACCGCCGGTATTAGGACCCGTTACGATAATGGTAGAATATTTATTGCCCAGCTCCACGTCCAGCGGTACAACCGCGTCCCGGGACAGGAGGGGATGGCGGCCTTTTTTAATTTTGAGGAAGCCGCGGTCATTCATCATAGGGAGAGTGGCTTTCATTTCACGGGCGGTGGAGGCCTTGGCAAAAATAAAATCCAGCTCCGCCAAAAGCTCCAGATTGCCGTTCAGCTGGTCGGAGAATTCGGCGACGAGGGCGGAAAGCAACCGGAGAACCTTCTCCACCTCGGCCTCTTCCTTAAGCTTCAGCTCCCGCAGACGGTTATTCATCTGAACAACGGATTCCGGCTCAATGAACAGCGTTGCCCCCGAAGCGGACTGGTCATGGATCAATCCGCCGAAATGGCCCCGGTGCTCCTGCTTCACCGGTATGACATACCGGTCATTGCGAATGGTGACCAGGGAGTCCTGCAGCATTTTGGCGATGGACGGGGTCCGTACCATCTGCTCCAGCTTTTCCCGTACCTTGCCCTCTCCCGCACGCAGCTCGGACCGCACCTTGCCCAGCTCCGGGCTGGCCTGGTCCAGCACATGGGCATTTTCGTCAATGCAGTTCCTGATCTTTTCCTCCAGGGCCTTATTCTCCTGAAGCAGCTCCGCCAGCTCTGCCAAAAGCGGCACAGGGCTTTCCTCATGGATATCTAAAAGGAATCTGCGCAAACGCCGGCCGCCCAGAAGGGTGCCGCCGATATCATTCAGTTCTACCGGATTCAGCATACCCCCGATTCTCGCCCGGTGCAGCGGCTGACGCACATCGCGGATGCCGCCGAAGGGAGCGCCCCCCTTGAGACGGTCCACCTTAAAGGCCTCATCGGTAGCCTGAAGCCGCTTCTTGCACTCGTTGAGCTCCGCGGCAGGACCAAGGTCCTCCGCCAATTCCTTGCCCAGGCTGGTGGAGGCATGTCTGATAACAATTTGAATCACTTTTGTATATTCCAGTGTCTGCAGTATTTTCAAGTTCACAGGTGTACCCTCTTCCTTACTTCTTGATCGTTCTTTACATTCTTTATCCCCCTATTATATCCAATGCGCAGGCCGGACGCTATCGGAGAGAATTGTTTTAGCCATAGTCAGCACAGCCGTGACAGCTTGGGATAACAATATCTGGCTGTTATAAACCCGCTGCACCGCGGGCAACCTAACCATACCCGAACAGGGAGAAAGCACAAGCAAGACCAAAAGGAGGAATCAATCATGCACTTTTTGTCTACCGTTGTCCGGTTTATTGTAGCCGCACTGGTGTTGATTGTAACCAGTTGGCTTGTGCCCGGCTTTAGTGTCGGCGGCTTTTGGAGCGCCTTGTTTTTGGCGGTGGTCATCGCAGTGGTGGCTTGGATTATCGAAGGCATTTTCGGGCGTAAGATCAACCCGTTCGGCCGGGGTATCGTCGGTTTTCTGACCAGCGCGCTGGTGATCTGGTTCAGCCAATTTATTGTCAACAACGTAGACGTCAGTATTATCGGCGCCATCCTGGCCGCATTGGTCATCGGGATCATCGACCTGTTTGTTCCGGTCAGCACCCCCTTCGACGCAACCGGCAGGGATAAGGAACGTGTGAAGTAATCAGGCTCAACCCAGATGGACGACTACACAGGTAAAAGCGGGCTGTGATGGGACTTTGGTTCCTGTTGCAGCCTGCAGCTATGTGATCCTGCCTGCAGCCGTACCGCCTGTGTTCACAACTTCTTCACGCAGAAAAAATGCTTTTCCCCGGAGATTCAAGTATCATATGTATTGCAGACACACCCTAATACTTGCCGGGAGGACTAGCATGAAAAAGTTGTGGATTTGTACAGGCCTAATCGCCCTTATCCTGGGATTGTCCGCCTGCGGCACCAAAACCGGTGACTCCGCCGCCTCGGCTTCCCCGGGTAAACAGGATGCGGCCAACACGCAGAAGGTCACCATTGTCGCCACCAACTGGAAGTTCGATAAAGCTGAATACCGGGTCAAAAAAGGCAAGCCTGTTTCCCTGACGCTTCAGAACGAAAAGGGTGTTCATGGGTTAGAGGTGGAGAAGCTGAATGTGAAGCTGACCAACAAAACCAAAACCAAGGTCTTCACGCCGGAGAAAGCCGGCAGATACAATATTGTGTGCACCATCCCCTGCGGCACCGACCATCTGAAGATGAAGGCCGTGCTGATTGTGGAGGACTAGCACATAGCCGCTCGAACGAACGGCCTTATACGACACAAACAGGAGCTTCCCGGACCCTCAGAGGTCTTAAGGAAGCTCCTTCATTTTGGCAAACCACAAGGAAACCTGCTGCATGGACCACTCCGCCGCCCGGGAGCCCTCCAGGAGCTGCTGCACCGGCTCATTGGGGAGCACCGCCATCACCTGAATAGCTACCACGGCAAGCACTGCCGCCTCCGCCAGTCCCAAGGCACCGCCGGACCAGCGGTTGATAAGATTGAGGCCCGGCACCTTGGCCAGGACATTCAGCAGATGGCCTGCGGCGGTCAGGACCAGCTTCACGCTAAACACGATCACCGCGAAGGAAACCGCCCCGATGACATATTGGTCCAGCCTTAATCCCTTCAGCCAGGTGGAATAGCTGCTGCTGTCCACCCAGGCCTCCACCGGCAGCAGCCTCCCTACGTAAGGCGCCAGATCGTCATAAAACAGGTATGCGGCGATCCAGGCCACCGCCAGACTCAGGAAGGACACCAGTTGAAGAATGAAGCCGCGGCGGTATCCCAAAATAAAAGCCAACAGCCCCAGCACCAGGACAGCAACATCCAGCTTGTTCATCGCCACGCTGCCTACTCCTTCTCCAGGACCAGCTCAAGCCATTCGTTGTATTCCTTCTTCAGCTTCTCGTATTCTTCCTTGAGGTTCTCATGCTCGGCCTTCAAGGTTTGATCCTGCGCCTGGCGGCCTGCATCCTTCTCCTTCAGCTGAGCTACCTCCCGCCGCAGGGCATCCGCTTCCTCTGCCAGCCTGCGGCTGGTTTCCTCCGCCTGCTCTTGGGCTTGTGCGGTGCGCTTCAGCTCCTCATCCTTGCGGATGTTGTCCAGACGGCGTCTCGCCTCGGACTCCTCCAGCATCCCCAAAATCTCCTCATCCCGCTGATCCCGGGCTTCCTTCAGCCTGTCTTCCCAAGCCAGATCCGCCTCCTGGAGTTTCTCCTCACAGGTTTGGCCGGCATGCAGCAGCTTCTGCTCCCACGTATGCTCAAGCTCTCCACGCTCCTCTTCCCACGTGCGCCGGGCTTCCTCAAGCTTCTCGCTCCAGGTGCCGTGTGAAGCCTCCAGGAGAGTCTGCCATTCTGCTTCCTTATCGTCCAGGCGGCTCTTCCATTCCGCTTCGTGTACCTCCAATTGGTTCAGGAGGTCCTCATCCTTCGCGTCGAGACGGACCTGCCATTCCGCTTCCTGCGCCTTCAGGCGTTCCTTGTACTCCGCCTCCAGAACTGCGCGGCGGTTGTTCCAGACTGCCTTCTGGGACTCCAGCTCATCCTTCCAAATGGCATCCTGGGTACCTAGCTGTTCCTTCCAGGCTATTTCCTGCTCCATCAGCTTGGCTTCCGCCGCGGCCGCCGTTTCCTGGCAACCCAGCTCCCGCTCATCCCAGGCTGCTTGCCAGTTGCGGTCGCATTCCTCCAGCTTGACGTTTAAGGTGCGGCTGGTTTCCTCGAGACGCCCCTTCCATGCGGCTTCCGATTGTTCGAATTTCGTCTCAGCTGCCAGCAGCTGCTCCAGTGCGTCAGCCTGCTCCTTCTGCAGCCGCGCTTCCCAGCTGGCCTCCAGCCCCTTCAGCTTGGCCTGGTAAGCCGCTTCGGCCTTCTCCAGACGTTCCTGCCAGCTGAGGATTTCTCCGTCAAGGAGCTCCTGCCACTGCTTCTCCGCAGTTTCTCGCTCGCTGCTATATTCATTCTTCACCTCTTGCAGCCGGGCCTCCCACAGCTCCTCCAGTACCTTCATCTCATCTGCATGAAGCTGCTTCAGCTCCTCCAACTGGCGGGCGTAAAGAACCTCCCGCTCCTCCGCCTGGCTGTGAAGCTGGCTGATTTCTCCGGTGTAGCGGGATTCCAGCTGGGCTCTCTCCGCAGTGGCCTTCTGCTCTTCCTCCAGCCTGGCCGCCGCCAGGGAATCCTTCAGCTTCACGGCCGCCTCCTGGACTTGGAGCTGGAGATTCTTCACCTGAAGCTCCAGAGCGCTTTTGGCTTCCTCCGCCGCCTTGTGGTCCTTCTTCATCTGCTCCAGCTCGGTCTGGCTGGCCTGGAGCTCCTCGATCTCCTTGCGGGAGCGGGTTAAGTCCTCCCACACCTTCTCCAGCTCGCTGCGGATCTGGTAGAACTCGTCCGCCATATTCACGGCTGCCAATACGGCGATGCGGGGCGTATCGTAACGGCCGTTGGAATCGGCGATCCGGTGCATATGATCATTCACATGGGCTGCCACCATTTTCATGTAGCTGGGGGTCGTTTTACCTACCATTTTGTAGGGTGTACCAAATATATCAACGGTGATACGGTTTTTTTCGGCTCCGTCCATCGTGGGGTCCTCCTTAGGGTATAGGGCAATTCGGGTGCAAGGTCCGTAAAAAATAGGAAAAAGGCCGGACTTATCGTCTATTACACTTCGATAAGACCGGACCGATTTCCTTCCTGCTATAAAATTTCGCTGACCACGGATAAAATAACCCTGCCGTAAGGCCCTTGCCAACGATAGCGGAAGCCTTCTTCCGCTATTGCAGGTGATGGCGCCCGAGCTGCTTCGGCCATGTGCCGGTTACTTACGCAGCTCAGCCCCGAAGCCTGTTTCCAGTGCGGTGAGCGCCGCTGTATAAGCCGCGGTAATTTCCTCTTCCGTCAGGGTGCGCTCCGCATGCCGGAAAATCATGGACAAGGCGATACTCTTCTTGTCCTGGCCCAGGCGTTCGCCGGTGTACAGGTCGAATACCTGCACGGATTCCAGCAGCTCACCGCCGATTTCCCGAATCTTGGCCATCAGCTCGCCGGCGGTCACACTGCGGTTCACCACCACGGCTACGTCACGGGCCACGGAGGGGTAACGGGGGATCGGGCTGTAGACGATGGTGAAGTCGGCATACTGGGAGATGGTATCCAGCTCCAGCTCGGCGATATACGTGTCATCCAGATCCCACTCCTTGGCCAGGGCGGGATGGAGCTGACCCACTGTGCCCAGCACCTTTTCTCCGTCGGGGGTATTGAGAACCAGCTCTGCCGTACGTCCCGGGTGGTAACCCGCCGGGGAAGCGGAGCGCCAGATCACGGCTTCTGCCAGACCCAGGCCGGACAGCCAGCCCTCCAGAAGACCCTTCAGATCGTAGAAGTCCACCTTCTCCGGTTTGCCGGTCCAGGACAGGGCCGTCCGGTTCCCGGTCCACAGTGCGGACAGGAGCATACGCTCCACAGGCTGGGCCTTCAGTTCCTTTTCGTCAGCCAGGAAAACCTTGCCCATTTCGAATACCGCCACATCATCCTGCTTCCGGTTCCGGTTGTACACTGCCGTATCCAGCAGATGCGGGAGCAGGCTGGTGCGCAGTACGCTGCGCTCCTCGCTCATGGGCAGCGCCAGGGCTACCGGCACCGCATCCGCATACCGTCCGGGGAAACGGGCGATTTTGTCCGGATGGGTGAAGGTGTAGGTGATGGCTTCCTGCAAACCCGCAGCCGACAACGCCTGACGGGTGTAACGCCGGATCTTCTGCCCCTTGTCCAGGGAGCCCGGTGTGGTCACGCCGGTAATCGGAGTAGCGGGAATATGGTCATAGCCGTAAAGCCGGGCCACTTCCTCGATGAGATCCACGTCACGGGTTATGTCTCCCCGGCGCTGGGGAACGGTCACCCGCAGCAGCTCGCCGTCACCGCTGTACGGGAAGCCCAGGCGTTCGAAGATGCCCTTCACATCGTCCAGAGACAGCTCCATGCCCAGATAGCCGTTGATTTTGGCCAATGTAATGTCCACTACCGCAGGCGCGAATTCCTGGGTGCGGGCTTCCACGGTGCCCTTGGCGCTGACGCCTCCGCCCAAGGCGCAGATGAGACTGGCGGCCCGGTCCAAAGCCAGGATCACGTGCTCGGGATTCACACCCTTCTCGAAGCGGATGGAGGCTTCCGAACGGAGGCCCAGCTGCTTGGAGGTTTTGCGGACACTGCTGCCTGCAAACTTGGCGGATTCCAGGATAATCCGGGTGGTGCCCGCATGAACCTCGGAATTGGCGCCGCCCATCACGCCTGCAATCCCTACGGCAGTGCCTTCGCCGTCGGTAATGAGCAGCATGGATTCGGCCAGCTCCCGGTCCTGGTCGTCCAGGGTGATGAGACGTTCGCCGGCACGGGCCAGACGGACATCGATGTGGCCTCCGGCTACACGGTCCGCATCAAAAGCATGAAGCGGCTGCCCGTATTCCAGCATCACATAGTTGGTGATGTCCACAATGTTGTTGATGGGGCGCACCCCTGCCGCCATCAGGCGGTTCTGCAGCCACAGCGGGGAATTGCCCACGTTGACGCCTTCGATCAGCCGGGCGGAATAATGGAAGCATTCCTCCGGTGCGCTGATGGTAACCTTCAGAGAACCCTGCGCTTCCGCTGCGGATTCCTTCAACCCTTCGCTGGCATCCGGCAGCTTCACGGGACGGCCCAGGATGGCCCCGATCTCGTATGCAGCGCCCAGCATGCTGAGGCAGTCGGAGCGGTTAGGCGTCAGGTCCAAATCCAATACCTTGTCCTCGATGGCCAGCACTTCCAGGATATCCGTGCCAACAGGCGTTTCCTCCGGCAGCACCAGAATCCCCTCCTGGATTTCCTTGGGCAGGAGCTTGTCATTCAGGCCCAGCTCGTTGGCGGAGCAGATCATGCCCATGGACTCCACGCCGCGCAGCTTGGCACGCTTGATCTGGAAGTCGCCGGGAAGCTTGGCGCCGACCACGGCTACAGGCACCTTTTGTCCGGCCGCCACATTCTTCGCTCCGCAAACGATCTGCAGATTTTCCTCTTTACCTACATCCACGGTACAGACGGACAGCTTATCCGCATCCGGATGCTTCACCCGTTCCACCACATATCCGACCACAACGCCGGTAACCCCCAGATTGCGGTTCTCCGCGCCGTCCACCTCGATGCCGCTTCTGGTCAGCTTCTCTGCCAGCTCCTCGGCGGTATATCCGCTCACGTCCACATATTGGGACAGCCATTGATACGATACGTTCATTCTGCTCGCTCCCTTCCTAAATCCGACCGAACTGACGCAGGAAGCGCAGATCGTTGGTATACAAATGACGGATGTCGTCCACACCGTACTTCAACAGGGCAATCCGGTCCGGTCCCATGCCGAAGGCAAAACCGCTGTATACGGACGGGTCATATCCGCCCATTTCCAATACACGGGGATGCACCATGCCGGCACCCAGAATTTCGATCCAGCCGGACTGCTTGCACATCCGGCAGCCTGAGCCGCCGCATTGGTAGCAGCTGATGTCCACTTCCACGCTGGGTTCGGTGAACGGGAAGAAGCTGGGGCGCAGGCGGACATTCACGTCCGGCCCGAACATTTCCCGGGCGAACTGGAGCAGCGTTCCCTTCAGGTCACTCATACGGATGCCCTTATCCACCACCAGACCCTCGATCTGGGTGAACTGGTGGGAGTGGGTAGCGTCGTCTTCGTCCCGGCGGTATACCTTACCCGGACAGATAACCTTCAGCGGAACCTTGCCCTTCATCTTTTTCATGGTGCGCACCTGCACCGGAGAGGTATGGGTGCGCAGCAGAATATCCTCGGTAATATAGAAGGAATCCTGCATATCCCGGGCCGGGTGGTTCTTGGGCAGATTCAGGGCTTCGAAGTTGTAATAATCCTGCTCCACCTCCGGACCCTCGGCCACCTTGTAGCCCATCCCCAGAAAAATATCCTCAATGTCCTGGATAACCTTGCTGAGAGGATGGATGGTTCCCTCCGGGTGTTTACGGCCGGGCAGGGTAACGTCAATGGTTTCCCCGGACAGCCGGCTGTCGGTAGCCGCTTGCTCCAGCACCTCGGTTTTGCGGTTCAAAATACCCTCGATGGCGCTTCTCACATCATTGGCCACCTGGCCGATCACCGGGCGCTCCTCGGCGCTCAAGGCGCCCATACCCCGCAGAATTTCCGTCAGCGGGCCTTTTTTGCCGAGATACTTGATCTTCAGCTCGTTCAACGCCTGCAGCCCGCCTGCGCTCTCCAGCTCTTCCAGCGCGGCTTTCTTCAAAGCCTCCAGTCTTTCCTTCACGCGAATCCCTCCATCAATCTGGTTCTGTGCCCCCGAATTTCGAAAAACAAAAAAAGCCCCTCATCCCGTAGCAAGGGACGAAGCAGCCGTGGTACCACCCTTATTAGACGCAAACGCGGCGGCAGCATAGCAGCCGGGGCGTTCCTGCTCCTGCCGGTATAGGCCGGAGAACAGACGCATCTCACTCGTATTCGATGTATCGGATCGATTCCGGTCCACTCTACTGGAAACGGGACAACTGCCCGCTGGTTCAAGGGACTGCTCGGGAGCGAACTTCGGCGGTTCCATCACGCGGGGGCGCTCTCAATCTCCGGCGCTCCCTCCCTGTACGGCGGTTACTCGCTTACTCTTCTCCGTCAATGCATTCATGCCATATGAATTTACCGTTTATTATATGCAATGCGCGGCCGGGATGCAAGCCCGGAGTTTGTAACACACCCTCAACTTTATTGTGCATCCACAGGTTATGTATTATGATGAGGATAATTATATCATATATATGTTTATGAATCACATATGTGATTTTATTTGAAGGGATGACTGTTCCTATGTCCGTAAAATCCGCAGAGCGTGTGCTCCGGGTGTTTGAATTATTGGCGCAGCATGGTGCCTCCGGCCTCAACGTCAAGGAAATCAGTGAGGCTCTCTCCTTTCCCCAGAGCAGCACAACCAATCTGATCAGCACCCTTTATGAGGAAGGGTATCTGGAGATCCATCCCTCCAAAAGATACAAGCTGGGAGCCAAGCTGATTCAGCTGGGCAGCTCGGCCAGGGAATCGCTGGATATCGCCGCAGTGGGAGCCCCTTATCTTGCCGGACTTATGGAGTTAACGGAGGAAACGGTATTTATGGCGATATTAGCAGGAAAAGATCTGGTCTACGTGGCCAAAATCGACAATAACCGCTCCATTCGCACCACTGCCCGCACAGGCGGCCGCAAGCCCCTGTATTGCACCGGATTGGGCAAGGCCTTCCTGGCTTTTATGCCGGAAGCAGAGAGCAAGGCCCTTCTGGACTCCATTGAGCTGACGCCCATCACGGCAAACACCATTACCGTCCGCAGCGAGCTGGATACGCAGCTTCGGCTGTACCGGGAACAGGGTTATGCCATCGACAACGAGGAGAATGAGGAGGGTCTGTACTGCCTGGCGGCTCCCGTATACGAAAGCGGCGGACGGATTCAAGGCGCCATCAGCGTCGCCGGACCAAAGGAGAGAATGCTGCGGCGCAAGGACCGCATCGTGGAGCAGCTGCTTCAAACAGCCGGGCACATTTCGGCGCGTCTGGGCGGCTGATTTTTAACAGTCGAATCGACTTTCCCGGCAGGTCAAATTCGAACAACCAAGCGGAGGCGGATACGTATGGATGTGGTAAGCATCGGAGAAACCATGGTGCTGTTTACCCCCCGGGAGCAGGGCCAGATGAGATACAGCAGAAGCTACACCTCACGGATTGCCGGAGCGGAGACCAATACCCTCATTGGATTGGCGAAGCTTGGTCACCGCACCGGATGGATCAGCCAGGTCGGGCAGGACGAATTCGGAGCCCAGATTATGGCCGCCGTCCGCGGGGAGGGGGTGGATACCAGTCAGACAGCCGTCCATCCTTCTGCTCCTACAGGGGTATTTTTTAAGGAACGCCTCCAGGAAGCCTCCGTCCGGGTCTATTATTACCGGCAAGGCTCAGCCGCCAGTTTGCTTGGACCGCAGAATATTGACGAGAACTATATCGCCCGTGCCAAATATCTGTACCTGACGGGGATTACACCCGCCCTTAGCCTAACCTGCCGGGAGGCCGTGTTTCACGCGATCGGACTGGCGCGCAAGCATGGTGTGCAGGTGGTGTTCGATCCGAATCTGCGACGGAAGCTGTGGAGTGACGAAGAGGCCCGGGAGGTGTTAACCCGGCTTTGCGGAATGGCCGATATCGTACTGGCCGGCATCAGCGAAGGAACCTTTCTGTTTGGGGACGGGAAAAATTCTTCAGGGCCGTATTTGGCCGGGCGGTTTTTGCAGCTGGGCTGCAAAACTGCCATCCTAAAGCTGGGCGCGGAGGGCGCCTATTACGCCACAGGAAGGGAACAGAAGCTGGTGCCCGGCTATAAGGTAGACCATGTTGCGGATCCAGTGGGAGCAGGGGACGGCTTCGCCGCAGGGTTGCTCTCCGGCCTGCTTGACGGACTGACTCTGGAGGAAGCTGTCCGCAGAGGCTGTGCTATCGGCGCCGCCGTGGTCACGGTCAACGGCGACATTGAGGGACTGCCGGACAGAGAGCTGCTGTCCGCGTTTATGAGCGGCAAAGGCGAGGATGTGGCCCGGTAAGCTTTTGCGTGAAGAAGCGTGATGCATGGAAGAAAAGCGGGAAGGGGAGGCGGGGCGTATGCAGGTGGCGTTCCATACGGCAGAGGATTTAAGTGCAGCCGTGGAGCATGTGTTCCGCGAGCTGCCGGTGCTGCTTTATCACAAGCTGGATTCGGTGGCGCCATACACGGGCTTTCAAAGCCACAACGGAATTGAGATGTATTTCATTGAAAGCGGCAGCGGCGTGTACCTGGCGGGAGACAGAGCCTATCCTTTATCCCCCGGCACCCTGATGATCGTCCGCCCCTTCACCCTGCACAAGGTGCTGCAAACAGACGGCGTCTTCAATATTTGCCGCAGCGTGCTGATGTGGAAGGAATCGCTCCTGAAGGAGAATTGGCCGTCGCAGGAGCCCTATCCCCTCACCCATATGAGCGCGGATTGCTGCAGAATCCAGTTTGATCCCCCTGAAGCAGAACGGGTCAGCGGCATCTACCGGAGTTTGCAGGAGGAATGGAGCGGGCGGCGGGCCGGCTTCGTGCAGATTATGAGCTGCCTCATCAAAGAGCTTCTGCTGTTGGCCTACCGCAGCTACAAGGAAGAGGACCAGCTTCACCCCGCGCCGAAGCTCCCTGATCTGCCGGAGGAAATATCCACCCTCGTGCAATACATCGGGGAGCATTTCCAGAGTGAATTGACTCTGGATGCGCTGGGTGAGCGGGTCCACATGAATCCTTCCTACCTGAGCAGCCTGTTTCACAAGCATATGGGGATGACCCTCTCCCGCTTCATCACCGTCAAGCGCCTGCATTACGCCAAGAAGCTGTTGCGGGAGAGTGCCTTATCGGTCACCGATATTGCCTACCAATCCGGCTTTAACCACCACACCTACTTCAACCGGATGTTCAAAAAACAGGAGCGGCTTTCTCCTTTGGCATACCGGAAGAATGTGGAGAGAAGTCTGCCCGGGAACAAAAGGCAGTAGTCCTTGGCTTGCCAACTTTGCCACTGGACCCACCTACCATTCCGCCACAGAACCATCCTCATGCCGCCAGATGGGATTACGCCAGCGGTGGCCGGTTTGCGCCATTTCCTCCACATACTCCTCCGAAATTTCGATGCCCAGGCCCGGACCCTGAGGAATGGCCACATACCCGTCCTGATAGCTGAACACGCCCGGGTCCCGTAGGTAATCCAGCAGATCATTGCCCTGATTATAATGAATGCCCAGGCTTTGCTCCTGGATAAAGGCGTTATATGCTCCCGCATCCACCTGAAGACAAGCCGCCAGCGCAATCGGCCCCAGCGGACAGTGGGGGGCGACAGCAACATCATAGGCCTCCGCCATGGCAAAAATCTTCTTACACTCGGTAATCCCGCCTGCATGGGAGAGATCCGGCTGGATGATGTCTACATAACCCTGGGATAAGAGCGTCTTGAAATCCCAACGGGAAAACATCCGCTCTCCTGTGGCGATGGGCGTGCTGCTGTGCATGGCGATATCCCGGAGCGCCTCATTATGCTCGGGCAGCACCGGCTCCTCAATAAACATCAGGTTGTAGGGCTCCAGCTCCTTGGCCAGCACCTTCGCCATAGGCTTGTGCACCCGGCCGTGAAAATCCACCCCAATGCCAAAATCCGGTCCCGCCGCTTCACGGATGGCCGATACCCGCTCCAGCACCTGGTCAATCTTGCTGTAGGAATCGATGAACTGCAGCTCCTCCGTCGCATTCATTTTGACAGCAGTGAACCCCGCACTCTTCTTCTCCAGCGCCGCCAAGCCCACATCCACCGGCCTGTCCCCGCCGATCCAGGAATACACCCGCATGGATTCCCGGCAGGCTCCGCCCAACAGCTGATGCACAGGCGCCTGATGATACTTGCCCTTTATATCCCAGAGGGCTTGGTCAATCCCGGCGATGGCGCTCATCAGAATGGGGCCTCCGCGGTAGAAGCCTCCCCGGTACATCACCTGCCAGTGATCCTCGATATTCAGCGGATTTTTCCCCACCAGACTATCCATCATTTCCTCGACCGCCGTCTCTACCGTGTGGGCCTTGCCCTCCACCACCGGCTCACCCCAGCCGGAAATCCCCTCATCGGTTTCTATTTTCAAAAATAGCCAACGGGGCGGCACCACATAGGTTTTGTATCCGGTAATTTTCATGGAATATCCCTCCTGAGCGTTTGGCGAGCCTGCATAACCTCCGACACAAAGCGGCGCGAGCGGTCCAGCAGCTCCTGAAGCTGCTGGTCGTTCTTCCCTGCTCCCGGCTGATAAAGCGAGCTGCCCAAACCTGCTGCAGCGGCTCCCGCCCGCACATAATCGGCAACATTCTTCACATTGACTCCCCCTGTGGGCATCAGCGGAATTTGGGGCAGCGGTCCGTGAATATCCCGGATGTACTGCGGGCCGAGAGAGCCTGCAGGGAACACCTTGACCATATCTGCTCCCAGCTCATAGGCCTGCAAAATTTCCGTGGGCGTCATAGCGCCGGGGATGATAACGGCTCCGTACCGTTTGGTCAGGGAAATGGTTTCCGCCCGCAAGGTGGGGCAAAGGACAAATTGTGCACCCGCCAAGAGTGCGCTGCGGGCGGTCTCCGGGTCCAGCACGGTACCCACACCTACGATCAGATCCGCGGGCATGTCGGCCCTGATCCCTTCTATCAGAGACATCACTCCGGGCGTGGAAGCGGGAATTTCCAGTACCCGAATGCCTCCTTCATACATCGCCCTTACGGAGGCCAAGGCCTCCTCTTTATGTTCCGTTCCCCGAATAATGGCTACCAGAAAGTGTCGGCTAATTTCTTCCGCCAGACTCATACAATCCCTCCTTCAACCGATATGAGCGGATCATGCGTTAACTACGTTTCTTCTCAAAAAAAGCGTAGCATAATCCTTCCGGAAACCCGTGCACATATTTTTGCGATTTTTTATACTCTGTTTGGATTTTCCCGTTTCCGCCTCTTGATTTGTAAAGCAGAATAATCCATGTTTTTTGGTTGGGATGTCCATGTAAAGAACTCTGCTGCGCCGTTAAGCTTATAGTAAAGCGGTTCACAAAACCTTTACATGCAGAAAAGTATGGGCAGGAAAGGACAAATTCCACCATGAAAATTTCAACACGCATTTACCTGGATGCGGCCCTTCAGAATGTGAAAAGCGTTGCGTTCTTTACCTTTTTGCCCGTTTTGATCGCGCGGCTGGGCGCCTCGGATTTCCAGATTGCGCTCTCCAACTCCCTTCCCCCGCTGTTCTGCGCGTTGTCTCTGGCTTTTCTGACCCGGCAGCTGCCGGTCACCCGGGGCGTCTATCTCACCAGCGGTTACGTCCGGCAATTCGCCTTCCTCAGTATGGCGGTTTCCGTGATGCTGCCTAATCCCATTCCGGTGCTGCTCTTCTTCTGGGGGCTCAACGCCGTTTCCGTTATGATCACCGGCGCCCAACAGCCTGCTATCCTCCGCCGTGTGGTGCCTCAGGAGGATTTCCCCAAGCTGTTCAGCAACAACAAGCTGATCGGGATCGTGATTCTGGTTGTGGGCAGCTACGGCATCGGTTATGCCCTGGACGCCACCCAGAAGTTCTTTCCGATGAATTACGCCATCTCCATGCTGGTAGGCTGTTTGGCCACCTTTACCGGGATGAATCTGATCGCCACCCTGGCCCCCCATGAGAAAAAGCCCATCCGGCTGCATATGGTCCGGCCCTTCCAGGAATGCAACCGCAAGCTGTGGTGGATGGCCATGAACAACATGGGCATCGCCATGGTTGCGCCTTTATTTACCATTTACCACGTGAAAAAGCTGGGTTTGTCCAATACGGACATCGCCTTTTTCGTCATCGCCTCCGGTATTCTCTCGGCCATTCTGATGCCCCTCACCCGGCGGGCTATTGAGCGCTTCGGCACCATGCGGGTGTATGCTGTAGCTCTGGTAGGTATGGCTCTGGTGGTTTTACCCTACGGCAAGGTCAGCCAATACGCCGTGCTGGTGGTCCTGCAGGCCATTCTGGGGGGATGCGCCGCGGTAACAGAGGTGGCCACCAACTCGGTGATGATGGAGGAGGCCCAGGCCCACAAAAAAGAGATGGACTTCTTCTCCGACTTTCAGCTCCTGATGAACGGGGGCAACGCTGTAGGAGGCCTGCTGTCCGGCTTGCTTCTAGTGTTTCTGCCCATCTGGGGCTGCTTCCTGGCCATTGCGCTGGTCCGTCTCGCCGTGCTGTTCCTGCTGAAGCCGGGGCCAGAACGCGCCGGAGAGCTGAAGAAGAGCAAACGAATGGTTTCGCAGCGGGTATAAGGAAGCGACATGCTTGGATAAGAACATTTAAATATAAAAAAATTTCCTCTTCCCAGTTTCTGCAAACCCCCTTATAATAAGGGAACGAATGTTTGGGAAAGGAAACCTGTTGTATGAAATCCGCAAGAAATCTGAACCGTCTGTGGAAAAGCTATGACGCCGCCATCTGGATCCGGGCCATCGGAACGGCACTGACCTCCATCACCAATTTTATGATGCGGCCGTTTTTGGTGCTGTATCTCTTCGGCCAGCTGGAGGGCAATGTGTTCCTGTCCATGCTGGTGGTATCCCTGTCGCCCTTTATGGGGATGCTGGTGGGGCTGTTCGCCGGCAAGCTCAGCGACAGAGTAGGCCGCAAGCCGGTTATGCTAACCTCGCTGTTGATCCAATGTGCCTCCATGCTGGCCTTTATGGCTGCTACCAGCGTCTGGCATTATGCTTTGATCTCCGTGTTCAGCGGTGTGGGCCATGCCTTGTTCTATCCGGCCGCCAACGCCCAGGTCAGCGATGTGGTCCCCGAGGACAAACGCCCCGAGGTGTTCGCCTTGTTCCATACCGCCTTGAATCTGGGAGCTGCCGCAGGCCCGCTGTTAGGGCTTTTGCTCTTTAACTGGAATATGCATTTGGTCTTCTTCGCCTGTGCCGTTACCACGGGAATTTACGCCCTTCTGGTGTGGTGGAAAGTGCCGGAGACCCTGCAGGCCGTGCCGCAGGCTTCAGCGTCTGCCTCAGGAGAGCTTGCTCCCCCGGGAACCTTGAAATCCGGCCCCTTCAGCCTGCCCGGCTGGTTCAAAAAACACAAGCTGCTGGTATCCATCACCCTCTCCTCCATGCCGGTTACGCTCCTGTATGCTTTGGTGGAATCCGCTTTCCCGCTTCATCTGCAATCGCGGTTCACCAATTACCAATCCATCTTCGCCTCGCTGATGACCTTCAACGGTCTGATGGTCATTCTGCTGCAGATCTGGATTGCCCGCAAAACAGCCAACATGGCCCTGCACCGGGTTATGGGGACGGCGTACATCATGTTTGCATTGGTGGCGCTGGGATACGGTTTTGCTCCATGGATCGTGCTGCTGTTCGTGGTTGAGTTCGTGTTCACCATCGGGGAAATGATGAACGGCCCCCACTCCCAAAAGCTGGTGTCCGTTATCGCCCCCGCTGAGGAGCGCGGCTTTTACTTCAGCTTCTACAGCATGAACTGGCAGGTGTCCCGGTTCGTTGGCCCCCTGTTGGCCGGGCTGGTGCTGAGCAAGCTCAACGGGGAGTGGCTGTTCGGGATGCTGGCTGTACTGATTGCCGCCGGAGGTGTCTCGATGTTTTTTGTATGCCGATCGTATTACCGCCGCACCGTCTCATCTGCAGCAGAAGCGGTCCGCACCTGCGAGGCGGTTGCCACAGCGGAGGCATCGGCCTGAGGCAGCTCAGGGTTCTGCCGCTAAATAGAGGAAGGACCGTCGGGCTATGCGCCTGGCGGTCCTTTTTATTGGATTGGCAGCAGCTTGGCAGCGGCTTGGCAGCCGCTACAGGGCATACTCTGGCTCCTGTGTCTCATCCTCGAAGAAATAGTGCATGATCCGCTTTTTAATGTGGGCAAAATCGGCTGAGGCCCGGTCATGGGTAGCGTAGCTGTCCGCGTCAATAACCGCCTTGATTCGCCCCGGCCGGGAAGACATCACTACAATACGCTGGCCCAGGTAGATAGCTTCGTCAATATCGTGGGTGACGAGAATCATGGTGGTTTTTTCGGCCTCCCAGATGCGCAGCACCTCCTTCTGCATTTGGATGCGGGTTAAGGCGTCCAAGGCGCCGAACGGCTCATCCATCAGCAGAATCTCGGGGTTGGTCACCAAAGCACGGGCAATTGCCGCCCGCTGGGCCATGCCGCCGGAGAGCTGCTTGGGGTATGCATTGCCGAAGCCCTCCAGCTGCACCAGCCGCAGGTACTCCTCTACCCGCCGGTTTTTTTCCTCTGCCGTCAAGGCAAACAGTCCCAACCCCACATTATCCTTCACCTTCAGCCAAGGCAGCAGACGGTGCTCCTGAAAAACCATGCCCCGGTCCGTGCCGGGCCCTTGAATGGGCTGGCCGTTATAGGAAACGCTGCCGGTTTCGTAAGGGACCAGCCCGGCGATAATTTTCAGCAGGGTGCTTTTGCCGCAGCCGCTATGTCCCAGTATGGTCAGGAACTCCCCGGGCCGGATATCCAGATGGATATCCTCCAGCACGGAGATGTCCTCTTGATCCACGCGGAAGCTTTTATGCAAATTGTGAATTTCCAACACTCCAGCAGGCATGTAATCCCTCCTTCGTCTGTACCCTGGATGGGAGCAGACACTGTATGTCCTTTAGCCCCCGGTCATCCGCCAGTTTCAGCGCCCTCCAAATGCAAAAGTGCAGTTATTCTATCGCCTGCCTCTCCCATCGAGTGACATAATGCAAAAGTGCATCTATTTTGCGGAAAAGGGCTGCTGGAGAGGAGAATGCCGGGAAATAACTGCACTTTTGCAGGGACGGCTGCGGAATGGGGGCTTTTCCTCAAAAATAACTGCACTTTTGCAGTTGAGCAAACTAAACAGATGGTGAGGGGCGCGTTACCGCCAGCCCGCGAACAGGCTTTCCACCCTTTTCAACACACTGTCCATCAGCTTGCCGATGATGCCGATGGTTAGCATGCCGACAATCATGGTGTCCGTCTGGGCCAGGTTCCGGGCATCCATGATGAGGTAGCCGACGCCGCTTTCCGCAGCGATCAGCTCCGCAGCCACCACGCACACCCACGCCACACCCAGGCCGATCCGCAGACCCGTCATGATGGAGGGCAGAGCCCCTGGCAGAATAATCTGCCGTACCAGACGGGTCCAGGGCAGCTTGTAAATTTGCGCCACCTCAATATATTTGCCCTCGATTTGGTGAATGCCATCCACCACGTTGACGAAAATGGGGAAGAAGGCGCCGATGGAGATAATGTACAGCTTGGAGGCCTCTCCGATGCCGAACCACAGGATAGCCAGCGGGATCCAGGCAATAGGCGGAATGGGCTTCAGCACCTGGATAATCACGTCAGTCAAACGCTCCATCACCTTGGACCAGCCCACCGCAATGCCCAGTACAACAGCCAGCAGCGCCGCAATCAGGAAGCCGGTCATCACCCGCTGCAGGCTGGCCAGCACATGAGTCAGCAGCGCTCCGTTTTCGATCAGCTTCAGCGCCCGTTCCGCCGTTTTGACCGGAGAGGTCAGCGTGACGGGATTAATGTAACCCAAGCTGTAGGCCAGCTGCCACAGCGCGATGACCGCCACAGGCAAAACAGCATATTGCCCGATGATCCTCACCTGGCGGCCAGCCCCAGACTTCCGGACTGCCTTGCCCTCTACTGTCTTGCTTTTCAGACCGGCAGCCGTAATCATTTGATACCAGCGCCGTTCAGATAGGTCCGGTCCACATACTTGTCAATGTCCACCGGATTTTCCGTAATCTTTTCGTCCCGCATAAACTTCTCTACAGCCTTCAGCTCGGCAATGTCCACGTCCTGGATCAGGGGGTTGTAATCGAATTTGCTGAAAATACGGGCCAGCTGCTCCGACTCCAATCCGATATCCTTGGCGATCAGGTCTGCCGCCTCCTTGGGATTGGACTTGATAAATTCGTATCCCTTCTTGTAGGCGTTCAGGTAAATCTCTACCAGCTTCGGATTGTTGGAGGCGAATTTTTGTGTGCCGTAGATCACCAGATTGGCCCGTTTAATGCCCGTTCCGTCCACCAGCACCTTGGCGATTCCCGCATCCTTGAATTTGGTGATAAAAGGCTCCCATGTCACAGCCGCGTCAATAGCCTTGGTCACCAGCGCATTCTGCATATCCGCCGCCGCCAGATTCACTACGGTAATGTCATTGATGGTTAACCCTGCCTTGTTCAGCACCAGAATCAATAAATGGTGGGCGTAGGAGCCCTTAACCACCGCCACCTTCTTGCCCTTCAGCTCCTCCGGTTTGGTGATGGGGCTGTTAGGCGCCACCACAAAGGCCAACGCCTCCGGCCCATAAGCCGCATTGGCGATAATCCGCAGGTCCTGCCCGGCGGACTTGGCAATAATAGCGGGCACATCCCCCAGCACCCCGATATCCTGCTGCCCGGCAGCGAAGGATTCATTCACCAGAGGACCGGAATTGAAGGAGGTCCATTTTACCGTTACGTTGAGGCTTTTCAGCTCCTCCTCGATCCATCCTTTGTTTTTGGCTACATAGATAGGCGAATACAGGGGAAAGGGCTGGATGGCCAAACGGACTTCCGAGGCGACATAGCCTTTCCCGGCTGAAGCCGCAGCCGGTGCCGCCTCATCCTTATTCCCGCAGCCTGCCGCCAGTATTCCGGTGAGCAGGACCACAGCACCTGTAAGTGCGGCCCATTTTTTCTTCACATTCATGATAATTTCCTCCATCAGCTCAAGTTTGGGGTTTCACGTCACCGTGTTTACTCCGCTTCAATTTCAAGACCTGCTGCTTGCCGCAGCCTTGCGAATCGTTCCTCAGGCAGCTGCACATCCCCCATCAGATACGGCTTGTTCAGAAGCCCGTATTTGGTGGAGCCGAAACGGTGGTACTTCAAAAGCTCATACTTCTCTATTCGCATGGATTTAATCAGATTACGGATAGCGGCAATCTCTTGCTCTCCGTCATTGAAGCCGGGGATCACCGGCGTACGCACCACAATCCGCTCCGGATCATACTGGCCAGCCAGACGCCGCAGATTGTCGACAATCCTATCCGGCTCCACACCCGTATATGCCCTGTGCTTCGCCGCATCCAATGATTTTACATCATAATAAATATGATCCAAATAGGGCAAAAGCGCCTCAAGGGTTGCCCACGGCCCGTACCCACAGGTTTCCAGAGCGGTATTGATCCGCCGCTTCTTGGCCTCCCGCAAAAGTGCAAGGGTGAAGTCCCCCTGCAGGGTGGCCTCTCCACCGCTAACAGTCAGACCACCTCGAGACCGCCGGTAGAAGGCGGCTTCCTGCTCCACCACAGCCAGCACCTCATCCACGGTCATCATCCGGCCGTAAACGCCGGCAGCCTGGGAGGGGCAAACCTCCGCGCAGAGCAGGCAATCCGTACAAAGCTCACGAATGATGAAAGCCGGACCACCATCCGTGCTTATGATCGCCTGAGCCGGGCACACCTCCACACATCCCTTGCAGCCGGCAGTGCCGATGCACTTCCCCGGGTCCAGATAAACCTCCCGCTCCCGCCGCCACGATTCCGGGTTACTGCACCACCGGCAGCGGAGCGGACAGCCCTTCAGGAATACCACCGTTCGGATGCCCGGCCCATCATGCAGGGAATATCTCTGTATCTGGATGACGTTGCCCAGCGGCTTGGCCGGATCAGACGGTTTCATGGGCAGTCCGTTCGATAAGGTCATTCTGCAGATCGGCGGACAAGTCGGTGAAGTAGGCGCTGTATCCGGCAATACGAACCAGCAGATTCCGGTATTGGTCCGGGTTCTTTTGGGCATCCAGCAGGGTCTGGCGGTTGATGATATTGAACTGGAGATGCCACAGGCGCAGATCGCTCCAGGTGCGGATGAAGGAAATCAGCTTCTCCGTCCCCTCCTCCCCAACCACGCAGGCCGGGGTCAGCTTGATGTTCAGGAGGCGGGCCGCCCGCTCCCGGTAGTTATAGTTCTTGGAGGCATAGTTGGACAAAAGCACAGCCGTCGGTCCGTTGACATCCGCGCCGTGGGAAGCCGAGGAGCCGTCTGCCAGGGGTGTGTAAGCCCTTCTGCCGTTGGGGGTAGCGCTGACCACCTTGCCGAAGGGGACATGGGAGGTGAAGGGCACATACCGCAGATCCAGATGAACACCCAGCTCCTTAGAATATTTCCTGGTGAACCGCAGCGCCTCCTCATCCAGACGGCGGGCAATTTCGTCTGCATAAGGATCATTATTGCCGTAGCTGGGTGCATGGACCAGAAGCTGGCGGATAATCTCCCGGCCTTCGAAATTCCGCTCCAATGACTCCAGCAGCTCCTCCATGGTAATTCTGCGGTCCTCAAACACCAGCTTGCGGATCGCCGCCAGGGAATCCACTACCGTGCCGTAGCCGATAAACTCAAAATAACCGAGGTTTATGCCGCCTTCGATGTGGTGGGTATGCAGGTCCTTGTGGTTTTGGAGGCACAGCTCATGCAGGGACGAACCCAGCGGTGCGGCAAAATGCTGCTCCCGAAGCCGTACAATGGCGTGCTGCTGCACGAAGGCATGGCGCAGGAAGTGGGTTTGCTGGGCCAGATAAGCGTCGAAGAAGGACTCCCAGGTCGTAAGCTCTGCCGCCTTGGGGGTTTGCAGTCCAATGGTTTCCTCTCCGTACAGCTTCATCCGGCCGCTGTAGAGGGTCATCTCCAGAGCCGCCGCAAAGTTGATATAGGCGCAGGGGCTGGTGTACGTGTCCCGGTTGGGCATACGGCATTCGGCACAGCCGGACACGGCATAGTCGTAAGCTTCCTCGAAGGCCGCTCCCTTGGCCAACAGAAGGGGAATAACCTCCTCGTCGTTAATCAGCTTCGGAAATCCGGAGCCATCCTTAATCGTTTCGGCAATTTCGTATAAGTACCGCTCCGGGGCCCGGGTATGGATTCTGGCTGCCAGGTCGGGATAGTTCAGGGGAAACTCCTGCTTGGATTTCAGAAACAGATAGGTGAGCTCGTTGGTGGCATCCAGACCGTTTTTGGTCTGGCCGCCGATGGTTACCGCCTCCCAATGGGCATAACCCTCATTGAAGGCGCCGCCTGCCGGGGAAATGTACAGGTCGATAAACTGGGCCATAGCATCCCATACGCATTCCAGCAGCTCTACCGTTTCCTCATCGGTGAGGATGCCCTGCTCCACATCCCGCTTGTAGAAGGGATACAGGTACTGGTCCATCCGCCCGTTGGAAATGACCGTGCCCGTCTTCTGCTCCAGCCGGGAGAACATCTGCGTGAACCACTGGGCCTGCACCGCCTCGTGGAAGCTCCGGGGAGGGAGCTCCGGCACCCTGGCGCAGATCTCGGCGATGCGCAGCAGCTCCGCCTCTCTGGCAGGATCACGCTGGGCCTGTGCCAGCTCCGCCGCCAAGTCGGAATGCCGCCTGGCCCACAGCACGATGGCATCCGAGACATTCACAATCGCCTCCAGGAAGGGGCGTTTCTCCATGGTATCCACCGGACTGTAGGGGTCCAGCTCCGCCAATTCCTTTTGCGCCGATTCCTTAATGCCCTTGAAACCCACCGCCAGCACTTTCTCGTAATCATGAACCCATTGGATGGAAGAACGGAAGGAGGCTGTTTCGTTGACAATAAACCGTGAAGCGAAGGTATTCTGGGGGTCGTAGGTGAGCTTCAGCGTTTCCGGGGGGAGTGCCTTGACCAGGCTTTCGTGGAAGGTTTTGCCCTTCCAGTACGGTGCGATTTCTTCAATGATAATCCGGGCATCCTCCTTGGTTATGTCAAAAGGGGATTCCGTCCGCTGGGGCAGCTGCTGGATGGCCAAATCCAGGAAATCTCCGTCCAGCTCCGGGTACAAAATCCCGTATCTCCCCGGGTATCCGCCACGCCCCACGATAAGCTGGTCATCGTCAATATATACCGTAATATGCTTGGCAATATGCAACAGCGCTTTGGACCACCTGAGAACAAGGGGCTCTCCTTCCGTTTCCTTGAAGGATTCCGTAAACAGCCTTGCCCGTTCCACATCAATTTTCGGCCGTTCAGTCTGGAAGGCTCTGAGTATCCTTGTAGCCCGCTCATGTCCCTTTGCCGCCGGCAAGGTACCAGCTTGCAGACGTTCTTCCTGCAGCGATAACACCTGGTTGATTGCCATTCCATACCCTCCCCAATTCATACTATACATATAGGAATTAATTATTTTCATAATCGTATAGCGGGGATCAGGCTTTGTCAATGACCTTAGGGGCGGAAAACCCCGGAATTCACGAAGTCTACAAAGAGTTGGGAAATTTCTACAAACTCAAATTGCATCCGAATAAAAAAACGCCCGGCAGCGTTCTTTCGAACACCGGGGCGTGGGCATGCAGGCAGGTCTCTTATTCACCGGGGATTGCCGATTTCAGCAGAAACCGCCGGGTATTGGCATCATAAACAGCGACATCCCCATAGAGCTTTTGGAAATCCGCATAATAGATACAGGCTCTTTTGCGTTTGGTTTTCAGCGGTTTGGAAAAGGCGACTGTTTTCCCGTTGGAATGGACTGCCTCCGTTGGGCTGATGAGCTTCCACTTTTCTTTTCCCAGGTACAATTCAAGCTGGTTATCCGCATTCTTCTGCACGGACCCGCCGATTTGCTCCATCACATTGCGCAGCGGCAAAAATTCCAGCGGTTCATCAAAGCTCATCACCTGGCTCTGAATTTTCTCCATTAACATATCCGGTGTGATCCAGGGACCTCCGGCGTTTATTCGGGGAATTTGGTAAGGATCCATATCCCGCTCGAGAATCCCGGGTTGGACCGTGAAGGCGTAACGGATTCCGGCCTGCTTCACCAGCTCGGTTGCTTGTTTATGGTAAATTCCAAAAGGATAGGCCAACGCATCAATTTCATTGGCTTGCAGCGGCTTGAGCTTTTCCACGGAGGTCTGAATATCCGCCACAATCCGGTCACGGTAAGCAGCTTCCCCTTCCGTTTTTCCATCCGAAACCTTGGCATCCGCAGCTTTGCCATCCATCATAAGCCGGTTGGTTAAATAGGCTTTTTCGGATTGTTTGGAGTGCAGGTTGTTGGTGTGAGTCTGGACCTCAATAAAATCTCCGGCGCCGGTCATTTCCGTAATTTGTTCTTTGGACAAAGAGGGAATGCGGCTATGATGGGGGTTTTCCAGATCCTTCGTAATAATGAAGTGAACTGCCGGTACAGATAATTGCTTCAGAACGGGGTAGGCGTTGGTATAAAAACTGCTGTATCCGTCATCGAAGGTGACCAGCACCGCATTATCCGGAACCCCCCCTCCCTCCATAAACCGCTTGAATTGCTGGAAGGTAATAAACTGAAAGCCCTGCTGCTTCAGATGGGATAGCTGCTCCCGGAACAAAGCAGTGGTAATGGTTCCCCCGCTTTGGGCCTGGTCATCAATGTGGTGATACAGCAGAACGGCAATCTGATCCTGATAATGGCGGGCTCCCTTATGGGAATACGAGTACCCCACACTGCAGGTTGCCAGCAGAACAACCACCAAGAAAAATACAATAAAATAACGGTGTGTAATAAGACGCATGATGCAAGCATTCTCCTTGAGCCAGTATAACGCATGCCTATTATACTATGCGGCTTCAAGTTTTCACAGCTCGAAATTTTGCGTCTTCTTCCCTCTATTCCTCGTCCTGCAAATCCGGCACCGTCCGGGTGCTGCGCACTCCGTCCAGCAGCTTCATCAGCTCATCCGGCTCGATCAGACGTTTGTTCCGGTCCGCCTCCAGACGCACCTCCCGCATCAGCTCATCGCTCAGCTCCCGCTCGGGGCGGACCCCCTTCTGACGCAAAATATGGGCTACGGTTTTCCAGCCGGAATGTTTGCCCAACACAAAACGGTGCTCCGCGCCAACCTCCACGGGATCAAAGCTTTGGTAGGTTTCCCGGTTCTTCAGCATGCCGTCCACATGGATGCCCGATTCGTGGGTGAAGACCATTGGGCCCACAATCGGCTTCGCCGGAGGCAGCGGACGTCCCGCCGCAGCACTGACCAGCTCTGCCAGCTCCTTGAATTGGATGGTATCCAGTCCTGTTCGGCCACCGTACAGATGCTTCCAGGCCAACGCAACCTCCTCCATGGAGGCATTGCCCGCCCGTTCGCCGATGCCCGTTACCGTAGTACTGGCCCATATGGCTCCCGCCTCCAGCGCAGCCAGGGTATTGGCCGTCGCCATGCCGAAGTCATTGTGGCAGTGAACCTCCAGCTCCACATCCTCGGGGCATTCCCCCAGGATGGACCGGATCTTCTCACGCACCGTCACCGGCTGGAGCACGGACACCGTATCGGCATACCGGAACCTGCGGATCCCGTCACTGTACAAACTGAGCACCAGCTCTGCCAAAAACGGCGTATACGCTCTTGACGCATCCTCAAAACCAACAGAAATCCCCAGGTTGAACTTTTGGGCGTAGCTCACCGCTCTGCGGATCATGGAAACAATTTCCTGCCGGTTCATATGCAGCTTCGCCTTAATTTGCAGGTCGGAGGTAGGAATGGTCAGATGCACCCAATTCACTCCCGTAAGCAAGGAAGCGTCGATATCCTCCTTTAACGCGCGGTTCCACGCCGACAGTTGAATGGGCAGATCCATCTCCACAATGGAGCGGATAACCGCACGTTCCTCCTCCCCCATTGCCGGAATGCCGATCTCCGCCTGCTCCACGCCGGCTTTAGCCAGCCCCCGTACAATTTCCCGTTTCTCATCTGGCGAGAACACTACACCCGCCGCCTGCTCTCCGTCCCGCAACGTGGTATCGCAAAATTTGATGGGTTTCATGAGTGATCTCTCCTTTATGTTATATTATCTAACATTAATTACGTAATTTCAATATTATTTATCCATGATACGCAGAGTTTTTCCACTTCGTCAATCGTCACTTTAGTCAAAAGTCCCGTATTCACATATTATTCACGATTTTGTGTTATGTTTTTTAACATTGCAATTGGAGCATCATATTGGATTTGGGGCACAGGGCGTTTGGCTTCATTTGGATTCCGCGCATTACATCGGGTTCTGAGCATCATGTTGGCGCATCTCGATTCTAACAGCGGTGAGCGCCGCTATTTGTCCCCAAAACCCACTTTTCCCATTCTAACGGCGGTATAAGCCTCTATTTGGACAAAACCAGGCCTCTAGCCCATCATTTTGATCAAATAGAGGCTCTCACCGCCGTTAGAATTCAGAAACCCGCATTTTAGCACAAATAGAGGCTCTCACCGCCGTTAGAATCGCCCGTGGCCTAGCGGCCATCCCCAGGAATGAAAATGCCGGGGCAGACGCGGCACTTTCGTATAAAGGGAGCGAGCGGACAGTGGGCAGAAAAATGGGGGTACGGATTTTTAACGAATCTCAGCCACGCTATTTCGCTCCTATGGCCCTTCTTCCGGTTGTAACGAATCTGAGGCGCCTTATTCCGGCTCAAAGACACTGAAAAGGACCTGAACGTAAGTAATAGCGTGGCTCAGATTCGTTACGTTGGCAAACAGCCCATTTTTCGCTATATAAGCACTGTGAGATTCGTTAGAATCGCCCGCTGCCCAGCGGCCATCGCCAGGGATGAAAATGCCGGGGCAGACGCAGCGTTTTCGTATAGAAATCCCCGTTTCAGCACAAGTAGAGGCTCTGGCCGCCGTTAGAATCACCCATGGCCCAGCGGGACCATCGCCAACAACGAAACTGCCGGGGCGGATTCGGCACTTTCGTATAAAATTCATCCACGTATCCACACTCCCGCAACAGCCTCCGTCCCATAAGCAGCTCCCATCCCATACCCACCCCATAAAGCAAAAAAACACCGCGTCCGCCGCGGCGTTTTTCCTGTCCAATTTTTGTTTTTCTTCAGTTCGTTTCCACACTTGTTCCTACACTTGTTCCTACACTTAGTTACTCTAATTTTAGTTTCTCTACACTTAGCTTCTCTCTACCGGTCTCTCTGTATCTAGCTTCTCTCTATTTACTGGCTCTCTATTCGCCCAACGCAGGAAGACTATGCGCCGTCCGCCAGCTTCTCCTGTATCCAACTCTCCACTCCACCCGCAGGCGGGGTAACGTCCATCCGTTCCTTGTCCCCAATTCGAACCCTGTAGCTCATTCAACTACAGCTGCAGCCACCAGGCCAACCCCTTAGCCGCAGCTGGTTTTGCAGGAAGCGCAGGCCGAGGTGCCGAAGCAGCCTGACGACCAAGCGGCTAACTGCTGTCCGCCAAACTGGTCGGCGCCCACATCCTTCACGGCCTTCTCCAGGCACCAGCGCAGCGCCGCGAAACACTCCTCCTCCGTGGACTCCGCTGTCACCTTTCCCTCCAGCTCCACCGCCTCCAGATAAAACCGGAACCGGAGCATCACCGGTATCCTTTTGCCCTCCAGGGACCCCTCTGTATACGGGATGCTGCAGTAATCCAAAAACTCTTCCACTTCCACCACATTATCGGGCAGCTTGATGTATTCCGGCATGAGTGTGCCTCCTCTCCGCACATGCGGGGCATAATGGAGTATCCTCCAGTTTGATCCGGATGGAACTCAGATCCAATGTGTTGAAACGCACCATCTCACCAACGGTGGGTTGGCCGATGCCAGTGATCCACTTAACTGCTTCCATGGCCGCCATAGTCCCCGCCATACCCGAGGTAGCTCCCAGCACCGGGAAACCCAAGGGCTCCCACCCCGCATCCCGGACGGGATAAAGGCATTCCAGGCAGGGTGTCTCTCCCGGCACAATCACTGACAGCGAAATCTCGAAGGCGTACATGGCCGCCTCCACCATAGGCACCCCCACCTTCCGGCAGGCATCGTTTAACGCATACCGCTCCGGGAAGTCATAACGCGCATCAATGACGATATCTGCAGCGGCGGCCCATTCCACAGCCCGGTCCACCGTAATCCGCTCCGGGTACGCCTCAATTTCCACGCGGGGGTTAATCCGTTTGATGCTTTCCACTGCACAGGGAATCCGGGGTTCGCCGATCCGTGAGGCATCCATGAGGATTTGCCGGTTCAAATCCGGGGGTTTGATGATCCCTTCATGGGCCAGAATCAGCTTGCCCACTCCTGCCGCAGCCAGATACAAGGCGGCCGTACCACCCAAACCTCCGATACCCGCCACAAACACAGTCGATTTCTCCAGCAGCTTTTGCCCTTCCTCACCCACAAGCTTAACCTGCCTGGCGAAGGGGTTCATATCCTCCTGAAACGTCCCACTCTCTTTATCCATTCCGCTTCCTCCCCGTTGATCCGTTACAGTTGCGCGATGTCCGGGTATCTCTCCAGCCATTCCAAACCTGCCGCAATAAACCGTTCGCCTTCCTCTATCGCCTTGTCCATAGACGTAAACCCGAACTGTCCCTGCCGCCAGCCATGCACCGACAGCACCAGCCTGCCGCTATAGACCACCGCTCTGCCCAAACCCTCGTCGTCCATCTCCACAATACTGCCGATGCGGGCGCCGGTCCGGATCTCCAGAGCCATGGCCACCGCCTGGAAGAAGATCGCCGCCTGCCGCCGGATGGGAGCCGAATCGGCACCGCACAGCGTATCCGCCCCTTTGAAGGCATCGGAGTCCAGCAGGAAATATTTCTGCAGCCGCGCTTCCTTGGGCTTCTGCGCCCACAGTCCGAATTTATCGTAGGAATCCAGTATACTCAGCACACAATTGACAAACGGATATACCTTGCCGCTGGTTGGTCCGGCTTGTGTTGCGGTGTGTTCCGGCATTTATACTCCCTCCTCCGCCTTGCGCATGGCCTTCACCAGCCACAATGGGGGTTTGTTGGCCAGCATAGCCACAAGCCGTTCCAATTGGCCGACAATTTCCGTGCCTTCCTCCACCTTCAGCGGCATTACACCGGAGCGGGTGACCTTAGCCGCCGCCGCAGGGCCGATCTGGCAGACAAACAGCAGAGTGCAGTCCTTAATCAGGTCCACCCGCCGCTCATTCTTTTCCGACTCCACCTGGATATTCTGCTCCGAAACCTCCCGGGGCTCCAGCCATCTGTAGCTCTGGCCATCCACCTCGAATACCGAAAACACCATACACCGTCCAAAATGGGAGTCCACCCGTTTTCCATCCTCTGTCGCAAACGCCACCTTCACGCATGAATCCTCCTCTCACCCGACAACAATACATTTCCCAGCCCGTTCACCCACTGGGTAGCGCCTTTATAACCTACACTCACACTCATGGAAGCCCCGAACCGGTCGAAGATCGGGAAGCCGCACGGATAAAAAGGGATGCCCAAACGCCCCGCTCCCTGCTCCCCGTGAGAGCAGCTGACCCAAACATCCGCATGGCAGCGCTTCGCCAGCTCCTCCAGATCCCCCAGATCGCCGATCACCACTTCCTCCTCCATCCGGTCGAACAGCGGGGAGATCACGGGGGCCACCAGCCCTCCGGGAACGGCGCCCATCTCCTTCAGCCAGCCGGTCATACTGTACAGATGATCCGGCTCCAGCGCCATGGCCACCTGTTTGCCGCCATACACAAAATGTGCATCCAGCATGCTGTCCAACAGGAACTCCCGCTCCCACTTGTAACGAACCTGCACATCCTGCCGGCTGAGGGAGGCCAAATAAGCAAACAGCTGGTCTGTGGGCTTCAGGCCCATGAGGGTGGGGAACACCTTGTAGGGAATCCCCGCACCTGTCTCCAGCAGCTTCGCCGACGGAATCATACTTTCCCCGGCTACAATCGTAGCCTCTGCCGTCAGCAGATGCCGCGCGTAATCCAGCGGCAGCCCGCCCCGGGACAAGGGGGTATGCCCGGTGAGGAGATGCCCCGACAGGGAGGTGGAGATATCCGGAAGAGCGATCACCTCCAGGCCGAAGGAGGAGATAATTTCCTTTAACTCCATCACATCCGCCGGTGTGTAATGGGAACCCACCAGCAGATTGATCCGGCCCTTGGTTTTTTTACGGGGACGCTCCTCCTTCAACATCTCCAGAATCCCGTTGATAACAGCCTCCGTGGTTTTGGCATAACCGGATTCCAATGAGCCCGTAAAGTCGGGAATGGACGCCGCCACCAAAAGCGTATCCTTCACACCGCGTTCCTTGCGGTATTGGCGCAGCTCCCCTTCCACGTCCTCCCCCGCAACCTCCGTAAGCGCCGTACTCAACACGGCCACAAGAGACGGGCGGTGCTTATCAATTACCGTATCCAAACCCTCCCTCAAGCTTTTGCCCCCGCCGAAAATCACGTTGAACTCCTGGAGCGCGGTAGTCTGGGAGGCAACCGGCTCGCGGAAATGCCGGGTCATCATGGCTTTGATGAAGGCGGAGCAGCCCTGGGCTCCATGAATCAAGGGCATAGACCGGTAAAATCCCTGCAAGGCCAACACACCGCCCAGCGGCTGCCCGGTTTTGAACGGATTGATGGAGACCGGCTTTGCGCTACATTTCCATCCCATAGGTTTCTCCCCCTTGCCATGGCGCCGGACGGTTGACCAGCTTCCACACCGGATTTTCCAGAGCGGCAGTCAGATCCTTCGCCAGTCTGCGCAAGCCCACATAACCCGTATACGCCACATGCCGTTCCTGATTAATATCCAGAAACGGAATTTGCTCCTTCAAGGAGACGTACATGTTCCGTCCGCCGGCGACGATGATATCCGCCTTGCGGTCGCGGACAACCTTCAGAATCCGGGCGGCTCCGCCCTCGGGGATCAACTCCGCCTCATTGCCCACCCGTTCCTTGATCCGGGAAATATCCTCGTCCGAGCTTTTGTTGGTGCCAACTCCAACAACCTTCATACCCAGTTCCTGCAGGGCGCTGATTACCGACCAGCTTTTGACGCCGCCTGTATAAAGCACCACCCGTTTCCCGCGGAGGACCTTCTTATAAGGCGCCAGGTCCCGGGCCAGCTCATCCTCTTCCTGGCGGATCAGCTTGCCGATCCGGTCATCCAGCTCCTTGTTCTGCAATTCATAGGCAATCTGCTGCAGCGAAAAGCTGGTCTCTCTGGCTCCGTAGAAGGAAGCCTCCACATACGGAACACCGTAGGTTTCCTTCATATTCCGGGCCAGGGAAATCAGCGCCCGGCTGCAAACCACAACGTCCAGCTTGGCCCGGTGGGCGTACCGGATATCCTGGAAGCGCCCGTCTCCGGTAATCCGCGACAATACCCGGATGCCCGCTTTGCCCAGCAGCTCCTCAATATCCCACTGCTCCCCGGCAATGTTGTACTCCCCGATCAGATTGATATCAAGAGGCGTCAACGCGCTTTCCTCCGGTTCGGCCGTGCCGATGACATGCTTGAACAGCGCATTGCCGGCCAGGCGGTTGCCGTAATTCTTGTTCCCCGCAAAACCAGGGCTGTGCACCGGCACCACCGGAACTCCCCATTGGTCAGAGGCCGCAGAGCACACCGCATCCAAATCCTCGCCGGTCAAAGCCGTCACACAGGTGGAGTACACAAACACAGCAGGGGGAGAAAACCGCTCCACGATCATATCAATGGCCTGGCGCAGCTTCTTTTCGCCGCCCATGATGATGTCCTGCTCCGTCAAATCCGTGTTGAAGCCGTACCGGTACAGGGTCGGACCGGAGGAGAGGCTGCCTCTTGCCTCCCAGCTGTTGCCCGCGCAGCCTGCAGGGCCGTGAATCAGATGCGCGGCATCCGCGATAGGCAGGAGGGTAATCTGGGCGCCGTCGAAGGAACAGCCCCCCGCCGAGTCTCCCGGCTTAGGCTTCGGACAGCCTTTTTTCGCCGGTGTGCTGTGCTCGCAATCCGGCTCGGGAATCCACCCCGATTTTCCAATTGTGCCCACGATAATCCCCTCCTTGTTTTCTGTCTATTATACAGCGAATAAACCCGCGCCAATGTTGCAATTGTTTGTCAATTTGGCATCAGCCGCCACCCGTGACGGGTTGGCGGCTGGACCTCTTTTTCGGTTATGGAGTTTCCTTACATTCCTTTATCTTACAAAGTCGAAGCTATGAGGCTCGGCTTGGTCATCCAGCTGCTGCAGCAGAGTGTTCACCACAGTGGTCAGCACATGCAGGGCGCCTTGGTAACCCAGAATCGGGAAACGGTGCAGGTGATGGCGGTCGAAGATCGGGAAGCCGATACGGACCAGCGGAATACCGGCAGCCTTGCAGTTTTGCTTCAGATGCGTGCTGCCGATAGCGAAATCAACCGGATCCGTGAAGAGCAGGGAACGCAGATGCCAGAGGTCATGACCTACATAAACCTTGGCGTCCAGGCCGTGCGGGGAAGCCTTCAGAAGCTCGTAAGCCTCCGCTTCGAAATCCTTGTCGCCGTTGGAGCAAAGAATATGCACCGGCTCAAGCCCTACCTCCAGACAGAAGGAGATGAGACCAAGAAGAATATCAGGATCGCCTACCAGCGCCACACGTTTGTTGTGGAGGTACGGATGGGAGTCGGTCAAGGCATCCACCACTTGGGCGCGCTCCTTGATCAGCTCCTGCGGCACCGGCTTGCCGGTAATGCGGGAGATTTCCTTCAGCAGCTTGTCAGTTGCGGTAATGCCAATGGGCGAATAAACCGCGGAGGTGGGCTGCTTCCAGGATTCCTCAATATAATCGCGGGTCTTCTTCGTCGAATACTTCTGCAGTGCCAGGGTGGCTTGGGCGCCGGGAGCCAGAGGAACATCTGCCAGCTTGGTGCCGCCGTAGTAGTACTTGTAGCTGCCGTCCGCAGGAGAGTTCAGGCTTTCACTGTGGTCACCCAGGAAGGTGTATTCCACACCGAACAGCTCCAGGATCCGTTTGATTTCCCCAAAATTCGCCGTGTAGGTATCAAAGCCGGAAATCAGATTGATTTTTTCGGTTTTGGGGGCGTCCGCCGGACGAAGATCACCGTGGCGCTCCGTCAGGTAGCTGATAATACCCTTGATCATATGGTCGTAGCCCCAGGTATGGGAGCCTACGAAGCTGGGCGTATTACAGTACGCAACCGGGAAATCCTCGGAGATGACGCCTTCCTTGCGGGCATTGCCGATGAAGGCGTTCAGGTCGTCGCCGATAACCTCAGCCATGCAAGTGGTATGAATGGCTACCATCTTGGGCTTGTAGAGAGTGGTGGCATTTTGCAGACCCTCGATCAGGTTCTTCATGCCGCCGAATACGGCGCCGTCCTCTGTCATGGAGGAGGAAACGGCCGGCACGGGCTCCTTGAAGTGACGGGCCAAATGGCTGCGGAAGTAAGCGATACAGCCTTGGGAGCCATGGGAGAAGGGCAGCGTGCCCTCAAAGCCCAGCGCACCCAGCACTGCACCCAGCGGCTGGCAGGCCTTGGCCGGATTAATCACGGTTTCTTTACGGGAGAAGTTGATCTCCTGGTATTCCGGAGTCTTCAGGAACTCCTCTATTTCCTTGGCTTGCTCACGGGAGCAGGCTGCTTCGAACACTCTTTTCTTTTCGGCTGATTCCACATAAGGGGCCGTTTCAAAAAGTGTATTATGGTCTCTATATTCGATCTCGTCCTTTGCCATCGTTATCCCCTCCGTTTCCTAAAATGGTGATTTCACAAGATTCCAGGCTGGGCTGTTGATAGCCATATCCATGTCACGGGCGAAAATCTTGAAGCCGTCGAAGCCATGGTACGGTCCGCTGTAATCCCATGAGTGCATTTGACGGAAAGGGATACCCATCTTGTGGTACACATACTTTTCCTTTACGCCGGCGCCGACCAGGTCGGTACCCAGCTTTTCGGCCAATGCTTCCATTTCGTATGCGGTGGGATCATCATAGATGATGGTGCCTTCCTGAACATCCTTGACCATCCGTTGGTAATCATCCTTGTGGCCAAACTCATAGCCGGTGCTGATTACGTCCATACCCAGATCCTCGTAGGCGCCAATGGTATGGCCCGCACGGAGGCCGCCGACCATCAGCATCACCTTCTTGCCTTCCAGCTTCGGACGATACTTCTCAATCACCTTGTCAGCTTCAGCTTTATACTTGGCGATAACACGCTCTGCATTTTCCTTGATGGTATCGTCGAAATGAGCGGCGATGGCACGCAGGCTCTCTGCGATTTTGGTAGGTCCGAAGAAGTTGTATTCCATCCAGGGGATGCCGAAGCGTTCTTCCATGGTGGTACAGATATAGTTCATGGAACGGTAGCAGTGCAGCACATTCAGCTTGGCCTTGTGGGAGATGGAGAGCTCGTTCATGGTGCCGTCGCCAGCCCATTGGCCGATGACGCGAAGGCCGATTTCCTCCAGCAGAATCCGGGAGGCCCAGGTATCGCCGCCGATGTTGTACTCGCCGATCATGTTGATATCGTAAGGAGTGGTATCCTCAAACTCGCCTTTGCCCAGCAGGTGGTCGCGTACCGCGTCGTTAGCGATATGGTGACCCAGGGATTGGCTGACGCCCCGGAAGCCTTCGCAGCGTACAGGGATAACCGGCATATCCAGCTCCTTGGCCATTTTCTTGCCAACAGCCTCAATATCGTCACCTATCAAACCTACAGGGCATTCGGATTGAACCGAGATGCCTTTTGCCAGCGGGAACACCTTGGTGATTTCCCGGCAGATGGTTTCCAGCTTCTTGTCGCCGCCGAATACGATATCCCGCTCCTGGAAATCACTGGTTACCTGGAGGACACCGAATACATCAACGCCTTGGGTGCCGTTGGCATAGTTCCGGCGGGTACCCCAGCTGTACTGGCCGCAGCCTACAGGGCCGTGGCTGATATGCACCATATCCTTGATCGGTCCCCATACCACACCTTTGGAGCCGGCATAGGAGCAGCCGCGGGCGGTCATGACGCCGGGACGGGATTTCGTGTTGGATTTCAGTGCGCACTTGCCGGTTTCAATGGTCGGCGCTTCTGCAACCTCGTAGTGTTTGGCGCGGTCCTTGGCCGTTTTTTCCGGAAATGCCTCGAGCACTTCCTGCACGATTCTCTTGCGCGTCTCCACTGTCAATTTGTCCATAGCTGTACTCATCAGTACGCCTCCCCTCTCGTATGCGGGAGTCCCCGGGGCGGGCTATCCTTCATCAGAATACCACCCCGGCTCCCATCGCTTTTTATAATCCTGCAGCTTCCTTCTCGGCCAGCTTCTTCAGTGCAGTCTCTTCGTCCTCCACGACACCAAAGTCGATGAGAAGCTGCTCCAGCTCATCCATTTCGATCGGGGTAGGGATAGTCATCATTTCGTTATACAGGATTTTTTCGGCCAGCTCCTTGTATTGAGCGGCTTGGCTGTGGTTCGGGTTGTATTGGGTAACAGTCATTCTTCTCAGCTCGGCATGCTGCACCACATTATCGCGGGGCACGAAGTGGATCATTTGTGTATTCAGACGGCGGGCCAGCTCCATGATGAGCTCATCCTCACGGTCCGTTTGGCGGCTGTTACAAATCAGGCCGCCCAGGCGGACACCGCCGGTGCTTGCATACTTCAGGATACCGCGGGCAATGTTGTTGGCCGCGTACATAGCCATCATTTCGCCGGAGCAGACGATGTAGATCTCTTGCGCCTTGTTCTCACGGATGGGCATTGCGAAACCGCCGCATACCACGTCGCCCAATACGTCGTAGGATACGAAGTCCATATCCTCATAAGCGCCTTGCTCCTCCAGGAAGTTGATGGAGGTGATAATACCGCGGCCTGCACAGCCAACGCCCGGTTCCGGACCGCCGGATTCCACACACAGAATGTCGCCGAAGCCGGGAGCTACTACATCTTCCAATTCCAGGTCTTCCACAGTGCCGCGTTCAGCAGCCAGATGAAGCACGGTTTGTTGGGCTTTGGTATTCAGGATAAGACGGGTGGAGTCAGCCTTGGGGTCACAGCCGACGATCATGATTTTTTGGCCGAAGGTGGTGGCCAGTTGGGCCAATGTATTTTGGGATGTGGTGGACTTGCCGATACCGCCCTTACCGTAGAATGCGATTTGTCTCAGTTTCTTTGCCATAATGTTCATCCTCCATTTTTTGAATATTCTGATTTTTATAAATGAAATAAGGCCTGATTCAACTTAGGTTCTAGGACACAGTCATTGCACCGCCGCAGCTTCCGGCGAAATACTGGTGAAACTTGACACTTTCCAGTAGCAGCTCGTCGATTTCGCCCTTCCGGACCAAGGTAACAATCCCTTTGTCCTTCAGCTTCAGGCTTGGCGATTCCCCGATTCCCGAGCAGAGGAGAATTTCGCAATCGGCCAGCATGGTGGCCGTATCATCAAGAATGGTGCGTTTGCCATCAGGATCGCTGCAGTCCGCCGTGCCGTTGCAATAAGCCTGCACCTTGCGGACACCCAGGAGCTTGATGCTTTTGCCTGCCACCTCGTAGATCAGGAACTCCTTGGCATGGCCAAAGTGAACATTGACCTTGCCGCCGCCTCTGGTAGCCACCGCCACCCTCACGGATGGAGTGCCCGGCTTGTGAATCACCGCCGCCTTGGCTGAACGCCGATCCTCCATCAGCTGATCCAATTCCTTCAGCTTATCCTCCCGCTGTTCCATGGTGTAGACCCGCTTCACGGAGGTACTGCACTTGCCCTTATCCGCTACGCTTGTATCCTCCCCCAGGAGGCCAACCGCATCTGCTCTGCACTGTCTGCAATGCCGCATGATAGGAAGCACTTCTGCGCATTTCTCCTGCACCTCCAGCACCTTAAGCGGGGAGGGCTCCTTCCTGCCATCTTTCTCATAAGGACTGCCCGGTGATATAATAAGGGGCATAATATTGTGGGTAAAGGCTCCCAGCTCCTTAACCTTCTCCGAAACTGCCGGGAGATGGTCATCATTAACACCTGGGATGATTACGGAGTTGATCTTGCAGGCAACTCCCCGCTCCGCCATTGCCTTGATGCCTTCCAGTTGGCGATCGATGAGAAGCTTCGCTGCATCCAAGCCGCGGTAAATCTTCCCTTTGTCGGCCACCCAATCATAGATGTGCTGGCCCACCTCCGGGTCAACGGCATTGACGGTGACCGTCACATGGTTGATGCCTGCCGCAGCAATCTCATCGGCGAACTCCGCAAGCCTTAACCCATTGGTGCTGAGGCATAGGCTGAGTCCGGGAATCCGGCCGTTCAGCAATCCGAAGGTTGTGAATGTGGCATCGGGATTGGCCAGGGGATCCCCCGGTCCGGCGATACCGACGACCGTCAGCTGAGGCAGCGTCTGCAATGTTTCTTCCACGCTTGTGAAAGCTTGTTCGGGACTAAGCACCTTGCTGACTACACCAGGACGACTTTCGCTGACGCAATCGTACTTGCGGTTGCAGTACTTGCAACGGATGTTGCAGGCCGGCGCCACCGCTACGTGCATCCGGGCGAAATAATGATGTGCGTCTTCGTCATAACAAGGATGACGAAAACTGATCGGTTCCATTCAACCACCTCCTTGTTAATGTTAGTTTTTCTAACATATGTGCTCTTGTTTGATTACTCACATCTTACTCCGGCTCATCCAAAGGGTCAACGATTTTCCGCCTGCAAAAGGGAGTTGTAAAAATTCAGACATAATCTATGTTAGGTTATATAACACACATGTTCCATGAAGCGTTTTCCTAATTCCTAAATATTCGGATTCAGCCTCTTTTCCCTAGTGATAATGGCTCTCAACCAGGTGAAAACGCTTCAAAAAACGAACATTCCTTTGGGATTGTGAAAAATGGTACGAATGAAATGCAGCAGCTAGGGCTTTTTCCGGAAAGCCTTTTCATTCAAATCGGGTATAATCACCACCTGAGGCGGATGATTTGAGGACACTTGAGGTACAGTCCGGTTAATTCATGTCATGTAATATGACATTAAAATAGCCGCAGGCTGGATGTGCGGGAAGACAGGTTATTCTCTGAATGTATAAAGTCAGCCTGTTTATTCTACTGTAAGGGATGTGCGAATATGGAGAGAGTAGGCCGGGATTTTTTTCGGAGACATACGGTGGAGGTAGCCGTCAGCCTGATCGGCTGTATTCTGGCACGGAGGTTTGAGGATAGGATTGCAGCGGCGGTCATTACTGAAACAGAGGCCTACCGGGGAGCGGATGACCCTGCCAGCCACGCCCACAGAGGTGTGACGCCCCGCAATCGGATCATGTTCGGAGAAGCGGGTATGCTGTATGTGTATTTCAGCTACGGAATGCATCACTGCATGAATGTGGTGACCGAAACGGACGGACAGCCTGGTGCTGTGCTACTCCGTGCGGCCGTGCCGGTGCAGGGGCTGGAGCGCTTCCGCGCCAACCGCCCCAAAGCGCCGGAGAAACAATGGATGAACGGCCCCGGCAAGCTGACGGCGGCCTTCGGCGTTGATCTGGGCTTTAACGGCTTGGACCTGGCCGAAGCCGGACAGGAGGATCTGATGATCCTGCCCGGAGCCCCCCTGCCGTGGACCGCCACCCCTCGCATCGGCATCAGCAAAGGAACGGAGCTGCCCTGGAGATTTTTGGCGGCTCCCGGTGCAGCGGCAGCAATGGCCGGAGCCTGGATCTTTCAGTGAATGGCCTGCTCGAAACGTTCGATCATCTGATTGGTGCCGATCAGGACCATCACGTCCTTTTCATATACCCGGTCCTCGGCGGAGGGCGACACAATCACCTCACCGGGTTTGTTGATGGCTACAATGGTGCAGCCGAATTTCTCCCGGGAGTTCAGCTCACGGAGGGTTTTGCCGGAGATCCGCGGAGGTACGGCCAGCTCGGCGATGGTGTAGTGGTTGGACAGCTCGATATAGTCCAGCAGGCTTGGGGAAGCCAGCAGATGCGCCACCCGCACCCCCATGTCCCGCTCGGGAAAAATCACCCGCTCCACGCCGATTTTCTCCAGCACCCGCCCGTGCAGATCGGACATGGCCTTGGCAACCACCTTCTTGACCCCCTGCTCCTTGCACAGGATAGCTGCCAGGATGCTGGCCTGGATATCCTCGCTGATGGCAATGACCACACAATCAAAGTTGCGGATCCCGAGAGACCGGAACACATCCTCATCGTTCCAGTCGGCCAACACCGTATGAGTCAGGACGCCGCTCATATCGTCCACATTGGCCTCCCGCTTGTCGATGCCCAGCACCTCGTAGCCCAGACTCATCAGCTCCTTGGCGAGACTGGAGCCGAAGCGGCCCAGACCGATGACGGCATATTGCATTTTCTTCATAACAAGCTCCTTGTCCGGTTGTCCCGCAGTTGGAAACTGGGGGTTTGCTGTGATATGGTTAGCGCTAACGGAACTCACACACCCTTAGAAGCGAAAACACGATGGTTTTAAATTGTAACGGAACTAAACGACCGTTAGAAGCGTATTTTACCGCCAAGGAAGCATTAAGCGAACTCTAAGCGCTTGTGAGTTCCGTTAAAATCCGGTTGGCCCAATTTCGCTCCCTAAGGGCCTCTGAGTTCCGTTAAACCGCGGACGCCCTCTCCGGTCATCACCTAAGGAGCTAGTCTCTAAGAGGTGAATATGGGGTGCAAATTTCAGATGAGAGGAACGCTGCCGTGATCCCTATTCAATGGAATAAAAAGCTGATCATACTTGCTGTTCTTGGAATTATTCTTTATTTCGGCTCCAATATAACGCTCTCCCTGCTGAAAGGCAACGCCGCGGAGGGCGGCCTGGAAACCCCAGCGGTCAAACCCGCGCAAGCAGGCGAAGCCGCGCTGCAATATGCCTCCAGCCGGCTTGGCCTCACGGCGGAAGCCCCGGAGGCGGCCCTTCTATCCGATAAACGCGCCAGCGGGTTCATCGCCAAGTACAATCTGCGGAAAGCCTATGAGGACAATCTGTCCGCTTACATGCACCTGGATTATTGGCTGGTGTCCGCCGATTTGCCCAACGGGGAAAAAATCCGGATGAAGGTGGGGTTGGATAAGCCCCATGTGCTGGGCTGGGAGCTGCTTACCGGGCAGCCGAACCGCACTCCCGGCACCGGAGTGGCTACCGCATCGGAGGCCCTCCACAAGGCCGGCTACAGTCCCGAGGAATTTGCCTATCAGGGCAGTTCAACGATTTCCGCCAAGGAACCTGTCAGCTTCACGTTCGTCTCCAAAACTCTGGCAGCCGGAGATGCCTCCTTGGCCGTGACCGTGAAGGTCAGCGGCGACCGGGCGGTAGCGGTAAGCCCGGAGCTGCAGCTGCCCCAGTCTTATCTGGACTGGATGGACCAGCAGGAGCAGATTGTCCGCATGACCTCCATCGGTTTCCTGATATTCACCGTCATTATGGGCATCGCCGCGTTAGTGCTGGCCATTGTGAACCGGAAACGGGTGTCCTGGTCACGGGGACTGCTTGTTACCGGAATCTTCCTGGTCCTGTTCCTTATCCAGAACTTCAATGTCACGCAAGCCATGCTGATGGCGGAAACCTCCGTACTGACCATGGAGGCTTTGGCAGCGATCATCATGAATGTCATTATTGTTGCTTTGGCCCTGCTGCTGGCGCTGGCAGTCTGGTTCAGTCTGTTGTCCGGCGAGGAGCAGCTCCGGCGCCTCAATCTGAAGCTTTGGCCGCGCTGGCGGGATCCGGAATTCGGGCGGGAAATGTTCTACGGCATGGGCCGGGGTTACCTAATTTGCCTGTTTATTCTGGGCATTCAGCAGGTAGCCTTCCTGAGCGCGGGCCTGGCCTTTGATTCCTTCACCATCAACGATCCCTCCCAATCCACCTGGAATATGAAGTGGGCCATACTATTCCCGGCATCCGCCTGGGTAGCCGCTATTATGGAGGAAGCCATCTACCGGGTATTCGGCATCGCCGTTTTGAAGCGTCTCTTCCGGTTTACCTTCCCCGCCGTGCTGGTGTCCAGCTTCATCTGGGGACTGGGCCACACCGGATACTCCATCTTCCCCAGCTACACCCGGCTGATGGAGGTCACCGTGCTGGGGCTGATCTTCGGCTACGTGTTTCTGCGCTACGGCTTTTTCACCGCCGTCTTCGCCCATGCCATCATGGACAGCCTGCTTATGTCCATCTATCTGATGGTGGAGCAGCCTACGCTGCCCCACATCCTGGCCGGCATCTTCTACATCATCCTGCCAGCGCTGATCGGCTTCATCATTCGTTATCTTCATCCTCGTTTTGGAGGTCCAAGGCGGCGTCCTCCGGAAGCGGTGGAGCCTCCTTATGGAGTCCCGCAAGGATAGTGCGTGCCAGCTTCTCCCCGATTCCCAGGGGCCGGAAATCCTCGATTCCGGCCTCTTTGATTTTTTTGAGGGAGCCAAAATGCTTCAGCATCGCCTTACGCCGTTTCTCACCTATCCCCGGAATAGCGTCCAACTGGGAGGCGATCATGGACTTGGCCCGGGTTTCCCGGTGGAAGGTGATGGCGAAGCGGTGAACCTCATCTTGAATACGCTGGAGCAGATAGAACTCCTGGCTGTCCCGCGGCAGGGGGATAATCTCCGGCGGGTCACCGGCCATCAGCTGTGCTGTTTTGTGCTTGTTGTCCTTGACCAGACCACAAACGGGAATGAACAAACCCAGCTCATTCTCCAGCACATCCAACGCTGCCGAAATCTGCCCTCTGCCTCCGTCCACAACCACCAGGTCGGGAGGCGTCAGATTCTCCTTCAACACCCGTTCGTAACGGCGGCGGATCACCTCGCGCATGGTTTCGTAATCATCCGGCCCTTGAACCGTGCGCACCTTGTACTTGCGGTACTCCTTGCGGTCCGGCTTGCCGTCGGTGAACACCACCATGGCGGAGACGGGATCGGAGCCCTGGATATTGGAGTTGTCGAAGGCCTCAATCCGGCGTACGGTACTCGAACCCAGCCAGCTTCCCAGATTCTCCACGGCGCGGACCGTCCGCTCCTCCTCACGTTCGATGAGCTTGAATTTCTCCTCCAGAGACACGCGGGCATTGTCGCAGGCCATATCCACCATCTTGCGCTTGGGCCCTCTCCGGGGTACATACACCTTCACCTTAAGCCAGCTCTCCAGCGACTGTTTCACATCCAACTGCTCTTCGTTGGCGGCTTCGGCTGACTCCGGCACACTGCCGGCCTCCACCTTTTCCGCCGACTCCTCTGCTTCTAGTGCTGTGTCCGCTTGCGGAGCCAGGGCGGCCGCCGCATCGTCGGCAACAACAGCGCCAGCCGCGCCAACCTCCTCCGGCTCCTCCTGGGCCGGCAGGAAAATCTCCCGGGGCAGGGCCGGATTTTCGCTGTAGAATTGAGCTACGAAGGTCAGGAAATCCTCGTACGCCTCCCCGTAGTAGGGGAAAGCTGTCGCCCGGCGTTCGATCATCTTGCCTTGGCGCATATAGAGAATCTGTACGCACATCCAGCCCTTGTCCGTCCAGTAGCCGAACACATCCCGGTCGGTCAGGTCCATGGTGGTGATGGTCTGCTTCTGCATCACGGCATCGATATTGGCGATATGATCCCGAAGCTCCTTGGCCCGTTCGAAATTCAGCTCCTCAGCCGCCTCCAGCATCTTCTTCTCCAGCTCGTCGCGGATGGCTTCATGCCCGCCATTCAGAAACCGGGCGATCTCCCCGGTCATCCGTTCGTATTCCCCTTCCGCCACCGGATACTCACAGGGTGCGATACATTGGCCCAGGTGGTAATACAGGCACACCTTGTCAGGAAGCACCTTGCACTTGCGCAGAGGGTAGAGCCGGTCCAGCAGCTTTTTGGTTTCCTGGGCGGCATAAGCGTTGGGATACGGGCCAAAATATTTGGCCTTATCCTTCAGCACCTTGCGGGTGACCTCCAGCCGCGGGTGGGCCTCATGGGTGATTTTGATATAGGGAAAGGTTTTGTCATCCTTCAAAAGCACGTTGTATCGTGGATGATACTGCTTGATCAAATTACATTCCAGAATCAGCGCTTCCATATTGCTCTTGGTGACAATATATTCGAAATCGGCAATTTCGCCTACAAGCTTCTGGGTTTTGATGTTGTGGCTGCCGGTAAAATAGGACCGGACACGGTTCTTCAGCACCTTGGCCTTGCCCACATAAATAATGGCGCCTTCGCTGTTCTTCATCAGATAGCAGCCCGGCTTGTCCGGCAAAAGCGCCAGCTTGTTGCGGATATGCATGTTTTCCATAGTGGCCTTCTTCTCCCGGTTATGATTGTTGAATCCACTTTCAAGTATATCATGCTGCAGGGGGAGTCGAACAGACATTCGAGGCGGGATACTCTGGCAAAAGCAAAAAACGCCATCCCCACGAGGGATAGCGTTCTGCAACAATGGCCACGCCTTCCGTTAAGCCGGCATCTTGAACCAGATGACCGCCTTCTGAAGCTCATCTGCCAGTAAGGACAAGGATTGGGCCGTTGCCGCCATTTCCTGGCTGGCCGCCGCCCCTTCCTCTGTAGCCGCGGAGATATTCTCCACCGCATTCAGCACATTGGCGCTTTGTGCCGCCTGCTCTTCACTGGCTGCAGCAATTTCGGAAATTTTGGCGCCGGCATCATTGACCATCTTGGAGATATGGTGGAAGGAGTTACCGGACTGCTTGGAGAAATTGCCGCTCTCCTGCACCGTCGCCACACTCTGGCGGGTATTATCCTGCATGATTCGGATGATGCCGGTAATTTGCTTGGTGGCATCGCGACTGCGCTCCGCCAGCTTGCGAACCTCGTCGGCTACTACCGCAAACCCGCGTCCCTGATCGCCTGCCCGGGCAGCTTCGATAGCTGCATTCAAGGCCAACAGATTGGTCTGGTCGGCAATATCCTCAATCACATCCAGAATCTCTCCGATTTTGTGGGAATCGTCCTCAAGCTTAGCCATCTGTGTGCTGACCGCCTCCATGGACGTCATGGACGACTGAATGACGTCTCTGCCCTCCATGGCCAGACGGATGGATTCCTCCGCCAGCTCGGAGGTTTGCTCCGTATTAGCCGCCACGGAATGGATGGCTGCCGACAGCTCCTTAAACAGCTCACTGATGGTTTGGGCCGCCTCCGCCTGATTGGCGCTGCCTCCGGCTATTTCCTCGCTGCTGGCCGAGATTTGCTGGGCGGAAGCCGCCACATTCTGCGCATTGGCGAGAATGGAGCCTACTATGCCCCGCAGATTCAGCACCATGCTGTCCACGGCCTGGGCCAGCTGTCCGATTTCGTCCTTGGTTTTGATATCTGAGGTGCGGCTGAGATCTCCTCCGGCTACATCGCCGACAATCACCATCACCTTCTTCAGAGGATTGGAGATTGCCCGGGAAATCACCCAGCCCAGCAATATGCTGAGAAGCACCGCTCCGATAATCACCCCTACCGTTAAATTCCGGGAGCGGTTATACAAATCCATCCCTTCGTCCCTTGCAAGCAGCGCCTCATCGTTGTTGATTTTCAGAAGCTTGTCCAACGAATCGGTAAGCTTGGTGCGCGTAATATTAATTTCGCCCCCATTCAACATTTCAAGCAAACGCTCGAGATTATTGTTAATGCCGTGTTGGGATGCCTCCTCATAGGATTTTCTGTAGTCCGTCAGCGCCTTCTCCAGATTAGGCAGCTCAGCAGAGGATGCTTGTGACAGATCCGTCTGCTTGAAGGTGGCAAGCTGTTTTCCTGCTTCTTCCAGAAGCTTAAGTCCTCCGTCCGAAACGGCCAATCGTTCCTTTTGCTCCACCATATAAATCTTCCGCAGCTCATGGCGCGCCTCTTGAATGGCACCGTCGATTTCCTCCAGGGACTGAACCGAAACCAGCTGGTTTTTGTACATATCATCCAAACTATTGTTAATTTTGCTCAAGTTCATCAATCCGAATAATCCGACTACCGCCACAATAACCGCCAATACGGCGAAGGATGAAATCAGCTTAGTTCCTGTCTTCATGTTGGCAAACCACATCATGTTCTCCACTCCTTGTTGTATCTCGCAAATGGGTTTTTACGTCTCTAGCAGGATTTCATCCAGGTTTATGATGCCGACTAATTCACCGGCGGCAATGCCGATGCCGGAAATGCAGGCCATACTCCCGCTTCCGTACTGGGAGGAGGCTTCGTGAATGTTGGAGAATACCACCACCTTATCTACTTTGTCCACAATAATCCCCATTGGTTTACCGCGGTAATGGACCACAATAATGCGGGAGGCTTTAGTGGGCTCCGCTTCTTCCATAAGAAACAGACCCCTTAAGCTGATTACGGGAATGATGCTCCCGCGTAAATTGATGACTCCTTTCATATATGTCGGTGAATTGGGGATGAAAGTAATGGGCTGCAACCGAATAATTTCATGAATACCGGAAATCCGGATGGAGTAATTTTCCTCGAGGACGCTGAACTGCACGTACTGTTCCATTAGAGCCGCCTGCATAAGAATCCCTCTCTACACAAAGTAGTCTGTTTGCTCCCGCCGCTCCTGGGGATAGATGTCTCGAACGCGGTTGAGGATACAGCTGAACTTGATGACAATTGCGGTGTCAAACTGGGTTTCCACATGCTCCTGAAGCTCCTGGAGCGCTTCTTCGAAGCTTTTGAGATCATTGTAGGGCCGGTGGGAAACCATGCTGTCAAAGGCGTCCGCCACGGCACAAATCCGGGCATTCAGCGGAATTTCCTCCCCCTTCAAACCTGCGGGGTACCCCGTCCCGTCCCAACGCTCATGATGATGGCGGATGATGCTGAGAATCTCCTCGGATAAAGGAAGCAGACTCGACACCAGCTCTGTTCCGATAATGGGATGGAGCTTCATAATGCGCCACTGATCTTCTGTCAGGCGTTTGTCGCTATCGAGAATATCATTGGGGACCATCAGTTTACCGATATCATGGAGAAGACAACCGAGCAGCAGCTTTTCCTGCTCCTCCTGGCTGAATTTAAGGATGTGGGCCAAGGCTTGACTGATTCTGCCCACCCGTACGGAATGATGATACGTCTCCGCGTGCTTCCTTTTTAAAATGGCTAAAATGTTGGCCAGCCCGTCGTCATGGTATTTCAGCCGACTCTTCTTCCTGAAATCCAGTATTTTCCCGTTCATTGCCGCCTCCTGCATCGTTAGAAGTATTTATTATCCAGAAAATGCGTTTGTAGGGAAATAAATTACTTCAAATTATCCAAGTTATTCCAATTTTTTATAGGACAATCGAACGATGTCGTGCAATAATAGTTATACGACATCCGACACAAATCGATAGAGATTTTTGTAATTTTATTGCTACATATTGGTTAATTATAGGTTTTTATAGAGGATATATCAATACAAAAAATCAAATTGCAGGATTTTTTCTAAAGTTTTGACTTATTCGTCCTGATGCAACAGACAGTCTTCGACATAGTCCGGGGCAGCCTTTTCAATTTGCTCTACGGTATGGAGATAACGCTGCGTCGTATTAATATGGGAATGTCCCAATGTACTTTGCACCTGCTGGAGGGTTGCTCCACTCAATAATGCAAGTGTAGCATTGGTGTGTCTCAGCCAGTGAGGCGTCGGTTTTTTGGAAGGAAAGCACTGGTTGGAAGCAGCCTGAATGATCCGTTCAACCTGCCTGGGGGAAATGGGGAATACGTAGTCCGCGTCGGCGGCTATTCCTTTTTCCTGCAGGCTTTTTTTGTATTGGTCCAGCATTGACCATAACCTTCCCGGCACCTTCACCTCCCGCTGCTTTCCTCCTTTTCCCTTCTCCACCGTCAACCAAACAGATGTATTCAACGGGTCCGGCTGGAAATTTTCCCATCGGACCGACACCAGCTCAGAAACCCGCAAACCCAGCATTACCAAGGATAAAACGATCAAATAGTTCCGTTCCTTGCCCGTTTTCAAGTGTTTCAGCAGGATAAGCACCTCTTCCTGGGTCAGGTAGCGCTTGGTGCTGGTCACAGGAACACTGGGAATTTTTACAGCGGTAGCCGGGTTCTGCGGGAAAAGTCCGATGTTGGGATCGCTCCCCCATTTATACAAGGATTTCAGCGGCGCAATCAGTGCAGAGATGCTGGCAGGGGCAAGTGGATGCCCTGAATAGCTGCAATATCCTTTGGCCAATCCCATCTTAAAAGCCTCAATATCCTTCCAATTTACCTGGGCCAGACGCTTATTCGTAACAAAGCCGCGGAACAGGAAAAAGGCTCTCCGGTAGTTGCGGGCCGTTTGCGGGGAATGGCCATGAACGGCCAGATAGAGATCAATAATCTGCTCATCATCCAGTTCCCCTTCATGGCTTGTAATTTTGACCATTTCTATAATCCGGGAATCTCGCCTCTTGTCTAACATTATGGTAATTTTTTACACTCCTTTTCGTGGATGTCGTATAACTATTATTGCACGACCTATCATTTTTCACCCGTTCATACATAAAAAAGAGAGGCAAATTAGTGTCCTTTCTGAGCAAAAGAACCGCTGTCCGGAGAGGATCAGCGGCTCTTTTTTATGAAAGTAAATGGTTACGCATGTCGATTGAGCACATTCTTGAGTGCATCCTTCGATTGGAATCCCACAATTTTATCCACGGGCTGGCCGTCCTTGAACACAATCAGAGTGGGAATGCTCATCACGCCAAAGCGGGATGCCGATTCCTGATTCTCATCCACGTTCACTTTCGCGATCTTCACATCCAACTCCTGGTCCAATTCCTCCAGTACCGGCGCGATCATCTTGCAAGGGCCGCACCATGGTGCCCAGAAATCCACCAGGACCGTACCCGCGCCTTCAACCTCCGCCTTAAAGGATTGGTCCGACACGTTGACAATTGCCATGGATATCCTCCTTCTGTATCATTCATCGTGAATTATTGCGCCCATCTGGCGCCAAGCCGTACTTGTAAAGTATACCACATTCCGGCCAGAATAGCCCGTGGAATAGATACCAGGGAAGCCCATTTACTCTCCCCTGCCTCAATATGCGCACACAATTACCTGCAAAATAAAGGAAGGTAAACTTCCGCTATTCCGCTGTGGGCTTCTCCCGCGGGCAGCTTGCTGCCTGTCAGCAGCAGAAGTATGCCTCTTCCCCGCTTCGCCTTTACAATATGGGGATTTTTGCATATACTAATTTCAATAAATTATAATAATTCTAATTTATTTGTTCATCATCCATTACACTAACGGTGTCTGCACCGGAACAGGAGGTACCGCCAGCTATGTATGATCCCCGGGAACACATTCATGATGACCCTCTTAGCCAAACTGACTCTACTCTTGGGTTTGCCATTTTCTTCGGCTTCAGCTTCCTGCTTGCGGTCGCCGCCACCGTCGCTTCCGTGCTGTAGCACCTCCTTCAACGACAAAACCCGACCAGGTGGCCGGGTTTTCTTTGGCTATTCATTGGCATCACAGGAGTTGCTTGGCATCACGGAAGTCGCTCTGCATCACAGGAGTTGCTCGGCATCATGAGAGTTGGAACGAACGGCGGTCACTCCCGCTCCAGATTCCGTTTATTGGTCCCATGCACCTCGATAATATCCACATAATGACGGATGCGGTCCATAATCCGTTGTCCCTTAAACTCCTCATCCCCGTCCTTGCTGGTGAAGCTGAAGTGCTTTTCCAGCCCGCCGAACTCGTAATTGGAGGTAAAAAAGGTCGGTTTGCGGTTCATCCGGTAATTCAGAATGGTCCCCAGCACATGATCCCGGAGCCAGGGGTTCATATTTTCCGCGCCGATATCGTCAAATACCAGCAGATCCGTCTCCTTCATCAGCTCAATGGTATCCTTCAGCTTGTGGGGCTCCCCGAACATGGCCTTCAAATCCTCGGAGAAATCCGGCATATACACAATCACGCCGCTTAAGCCTTGTTTGGCCAGCTCATACAGCATATAACACATCAAAAAGGTCTTCCCTGTGCCCAGCGGTCCCTGGAGATACAGCCCTCTGGTAGGCAGTCCGGTTTCCTTCGTACGGTCGATGTAATCCACCAGATAACCTACAGCCTCAGCGCGTTCGCTATCCGCCCGCACAATCTCCTTCAGATCGTAACCCCGGGTCAGCGTGCCCTGATCGACATAAAAGCTGGTGATCCGGCGTTTCACCGCCTCCTCCGCTTCCCACACGGTGTACCGGGGACAAGGGACCTTCTGGTCGTAAATCTGCTGGCGCCCGTGAATTTCATCCACCATGAGCCGTGTAGCATGCCCCTCCAGCTCATTGGGGCACTTGTCCAGCCCCGGACACTCCCGGCAGGTCCGGTATTCCTTGACATATTGGTACATCTTATTGAGATTTAAGTTGATATCCTCATCTGTGAGCTCGGGGTATTTGGCCCGCCACTTTTGCACAAGCGGGTCCTGCAGAACCGCACGGTACCGCTCCTCCGCCTGCTTGCGCAAGGCCGCGAACGGCAGGGTGCGAAGGACCTCCGACATGGATTCCATTCAGGTCACCTCCTGAGGCTTTTGCCGTCAGGCAAAAGCCAACTTCGTAAGCATTTGCTAAGGGCTTTGTCGATAGACAAAGCCAACTTCGTAAGCATTGACTTTGGCCTTTTGCCGTCAAGCAAAAGCCTACTTCGTTAATCTCCGCTGGGGCTGCTACGCCCTTCCTTCTTCCCATCTGCTGGCCTTCTTGATGATGGCCTCCATCTCTTCATCCGACAGCTGCTTGCGGCCTCCGGCTTTGTCCAGAGCCACCGGAATCACCGGCTTTTGCTTGCCCCCGCCTCTTGCCCCGCGGGACCCGCCTGACGCAGCGGTCTTCCCCGGAGCACCTGCAGCGGCAGACACTCCGTCGTCCTTACGTCTGGCGCCGGCCTTGGCCTTGTAACGCGCCTTCTCGCGGATATATTCCACTGCATCCTCATAGCTGCCTACCTGCTTGCCCAGCAAGTCCGAGGCAATGGCCTCAATGGAATTTTTGACCCAGGAACGGCGGTCCGTATGAAGGAAGTGGATCAGAACATTAATAACCTCACCGTTGAGGCCGTAATTCAGGTCGATTTTCTCGAAAACATCCAATACACCGTCCGGCACTGTGCCGTGAGGAAAAAACCGCTTCAGCACCAGCGTATAGGGTTCGTTCCGGAGCAGCATATTGTACTGGTGGACGTCACATTGGCCCTGGAACAGCGCCGGGACCTCCAGATAATACTCCATCTGAACCCCTTTTTCCTGAAGCTCCTCATCCTGCCCGTCCTCGGCAGACTGGGCCGTCACCAACCGGTGGACCTTGCGTCCGGCGAATTCATCCCGACGTTTGGCCTGCCGGTACAGAAGATTGGCCCGGTATTGCAGTTCCTCAAACAGCAAATTGCCTTCCTCGTCGAAAATCCCGTCCTCATCCAGCAGCCGGCAGGTTTCCTGCAGCTCCAGATTGTACTTGCTCTTCGCTATGTTAATGGCTGCCAGATGTCCCTCCCGGAACTGCAGCGCCTCCACAAAAGGCCGGTTGCGCGAACCCTTGGGAAAACGGCGGATAATATCCGTGTAGGTAAAACCTTTGGTTTCGGTGTCCAACCCTCCCGACTTGTCCCGGCCGGCAGCTGTTTCATACAGCGCCTCCTCCAGATCAGGGTCCATCACCTTGGTGTTCAAGCGGAATAAGTCGTAGAACGGAACAGACAGCTGCTCTGTCGCGGCTCCATTAAGCTCGGCAGGCTCATCAGACAGCAGCTCGTCGCGCAGCTGCAGCAGCATCATCTTCCCGACCTTATCCCGGAGCAGCATAGCCAAATGCTGATTCCGGAAAAATTCCTCCGGGGACAGCGGCTCAAACAGCCGGTACTCGTAGACGCATTCCTCCGATTCCGGATACAGACGGCGGCTGGTAGACAACAGCCCCACCGCTTCCAGCCGGGAGGTCAAATCCATAAACTGCCGGCGGCCCTTTTCCCCGGGCTCCAGCTCCATCTGCAAAAACAGCCTGCGCTGGGCTTCCAGGGGCGAATACCCCGCCTTATCCACGGGAAGCTGTTGGTGCAGCGTGTGGTACAAGGCAATGGCTCCCGGGCCGATCATGGGCTGATAGATGGAGGACAGCATCCTCAAGCCGAGACTTCCCACTGCGAAGCTCCGGCTGACGGTGAACCGGTGATGTTCCGTAAAATGCAATAAATTGGTTACTTTCATCCGGTTATTCTCCCACCCGTTCCAATAGAGATCACCCTCCATTCTACCACAAGAATCGACACCGCAGATAGGAGTTTTCGAGAATCGCCAAAAAGCCTCCATACCCCGGCATACGCCATGGGCATGAAGGCTTGATCCTCGCGGGTTTACAGCTGCTGCGCGGTTTCTCTTCCGGCGTTCAGATCCCCGGCAGGCACAGTGACCATCTCATCCGCTGCGGTTCTGGCCGGCCTCCGGACCGCTCCCCCGAAGCGCCGGGACACCCATTGCTCCACTATCCGGTTCATGGTGCGGGGGGCCTTGGTGGGCAGCTGATGGCTTGCTTTTTCAATAAAAATCAGATCCTTATAGGGCAGTCTTGCCTCCAGCAGCCTGGCATAACGGTGGAAGCTGACATCCTTCTCGCCATACAAAAGCAGCACTGGCTGCTGAATGGACGACAGCTGGTCGGTACAGGAATACGTCAGACTATGGTCGTAATACTCCCGGATATTGCGGCTGTCCCCTTCCACCGCGCCTTTATAAAGATTGCTGAAGGTGAGGCTCATATCCGCGTTGCCCCAGCCCACCAATCCGCCCAGAAGCCGCTTGGCTTTCATCCGTGACAGTCCAGAAGCCGCCAGGATGCGGCCCTTCAAGTACCAATCGGAGGCTTCGGACATAGCAGAAATAAGGATTCCTCCGGTGAAGGTCTGAGGGTGGGTCAGCATCGCTTCCAGCGCAATCCCGCCCCCCGTGGAATAGCCGCAAACCACGGCCTCCCGGATGTCCAGATGCTCCAGCAGCTGCCGAATATCCTCTACAATCAGGGAGTAAGTGACCGGAGCCGGTGACGGCTCGGATAAACCATGTCCGCGGATATCGAAGGTAATGATTTTGAAGGAGTCCGACAGCTGTGCCTTCTGATAATTAAAAATCTCCTGGTTTAAAAGGGGCGGATGAATAAAAACAAGTGGAATGCCGCGGCCATCGACATGGTAGTGGAGCCGGGTGCCGTTAACGAATGCCATGGGCATAAGAGATCACCTTTCTTTTACGGATTGGCTTGATGTCCTTAGCTTGGCACCTCCGCCTCCTGATCATACATGGGACCCTTATCCGCAACCCCTGGAATAACAGGTCCGAGCCGCAGGTGGCTGTGTTATGGAAGCCTCGAAATCGGCAAAGCCGATTTAAGGGTCTACGGAGCTCCTGGATGCCCGTCCGTTTGCCCTTTTATTTCAATTTGTCTACAATGTAATAGTGATTATCAAGTACATAAACAGCAGGGAGGATGTCCCATGAGCGAAGCGGTTCAAACCCTGGAGGGCTGGTATGCCCTTCATGATTTTCGGAGCATTGATTGGCAGTCCTGGAAGGCAAGTCCGCCGGAGCTGCGGGAGCAGGCCCTGGAGGAACTGAACCAGTTCCTGCGCCAATGTGATCAAACGGGGGAAGCCGGAACAGGCAGCACCGCCTTTTACTCCATTGTCGGCCAGAAGGCAGATATCGTATTGATGCACCTGCGGGAAACCCTGGATGAATTGAATGAGCTGGAAGCCAACTTCCAAAAAACGGCTTTCGCCGATTTCACCATCCCTACCTACTCTTACGTATCCGTGGTCGAGCTCTCCAGCTACATGGCCAAACCCGGCACCAACCCCATGGAGGACCCGGAGATTGTAGCCAGACTGAAGCCCCAGCTTCCCAAATCCAAGCATATCTGCTTCTACCCCATGAACAAAAAGCGTGACGGCCAGGATAACTGGTACATGGAGCCTATGGAGCGCCGCCGGGAAATGATGCGGAGCCACGGCTTGATCGGACGCAGCTATGCCGGACGAGTGAAGCAGATTATTACTGGGTCCGTTGGCTTCGACGACTGGGAATGGGGCGTGACCCTGTTTGCCGACGACCCGCTGGTGTTTAAAAAGCTGGTGTATGAAATGCGCTTTGATGAAGCCAGCGCCCGGTACGGCGAATTCGGCGGCTTCTATGTCGGCAATCTGCTGGACAAGCCAAAGCTGGACCGTTTGTTTACCGTATAATCGTGTTCCACAGCGGATTCCTGCGCTCACAGATTAGAGAACGCTTCTGAGTTCCGTTATGCAGCAAAAAAGCCCGCTTTCGGCCCATAACGGCCAAAGGCGAGCTTTTTTAATGTTCCTCTTCCCCTTCAGGTTCCACCGCTTCTGCAGCGGCTGTTTTACTGTTGAGGTAAGCCTCGGTATCGCGGTCACGCTGACGGCTTTTTTCCTTCAGCCGTTCAATGGCGGGCATAATCAGCAGATCCACCTCACGCTGGACGGTGTACGCCAGGTCATAGCGGGTTTGAGCCTCCAGGAAGCTCCCCACCTCCATCAGCGCATTGTACCGGTCCAGCTCCTCACGGGTCAAAAGCCCCCGCACCTGTACGCTGCAATGTCTCATAACCGGCCCTTTTTAATGACGAGGGGAATCCCGCCAATTTTATAGAGGTAGCGGATTTCCACGACTTTTTTGAGCATGGCGGCAATAAAGCCCTTCAGCTTTCTGGTGCCCACCACGCCTATGGCCTCCCCTTTGCCCAGAGAAGCAATAATGCCGCGGTTAATGAACGCAAAGTCCTTCGTGGGCGTATTGCGGATAGCCGCCACCAGATTATAAGCGGCAATTTCCCCCTGCTGGGTGGCAATCTGGGCGGTAGGCGGATAAGGCTGGCCCTCCTCGTTCAGCACGATGGAGCAGTCTCCAACCACATACACATTCTCGAAGTCCTTGGTCCGCAAGGCGGAATCCACCACAATCCGGCCGCGTTTGGTATCGAAGCCCGCTTCCTCCACCATCCGGTTGCCCCGGATTCCACCGGTCCAGACCACAGTCGAGGAGCGGATGACTTCTCCATCCGACAGGACCACACCGTCCACCGTCACTTCCTTGATGGCCGTGGCAATCTTGAAGGTAACGCCCTTTTTGGCCAGCACCTGCATGGCATATTCCACCAGATCGGCATCGAAGCCGGGCAGAGCTGTCGGCGCCGCCTCGATATTATAGATTTTGACCAGGGCAGGGTCCACATCAAACTCGCGGCACAGCTCCGGTATACGGTCAGCCAGCTCACCCACAAATTCAATTCCGGTAAATCCGGCTCCGCCTACAACGAAGGTCAGGAAATCCGTACGGTGGGGCTCCTGCTTAAACCGGGCAAATTGGTACTCGATATGCTCACGGATCAGCCGCACGCTGTTGATGCTGCGGATATTCAGGGCATACTCCTTAATCCCCGGGATACCGAAGGTTTCCGGTTCTCCGCCCAGACCGATAACCAAATAATCGTAGGACAGGGTGCTGTCCTCGAGAATAATCTTTTTATCGTAGGGACGGATTTGAACCACCGTGGATTTGACGAAGTCGATTTTGAACTCGTCGATGAGCTTGGAGATCTCGATCCGCGCATTCTCCGGGTTGTCCGTGCCTGCCGCCGGCATATGCAGATGGGTCGTAATAAAATGATAGTCATGCTTGTTCACAAGCGTGACGTCGGCTTCATTATAATTTAATTCCTTCTGAAGCCCGATGGCAGTGACGATCCCGCCATATCCCGCTCCGAGAATCACGATCCTTGGTATTCGGCTCATTGGTATCCCTTCCATCTATAAAGGTTCTGAAGTACATTCGGTGGCATTGTTTGTGAAAATTCTCACGTTAGTGCACAATCGGAAGTTTTCTGTTCTTTAGCTTTTGCAAACGTTCCGGAATTATCTCCGGCATGTTGTGGCATTGAAATCATATAATGTTCCCATCAATTTATCAAGGCAAAAAAATCGGTTATTTCTAATGATTATTATCACAAATTAAACCTATAAAAATCAACAATTTCTAGTCTTTTTTTTGAAAAGGGTATTTTCACAAAAAAAGGAGGGCATGAAAAGGGGCTCTAAGTCAAAAATACCCTTGTCCGGGGTTACCCAAACCGTCTCCGGGGTGAAGCTTGGGGTTTCTTTCTTGGGGCTGGAGCATTATAATAAAACATGGATTAGAATGGATACATTGTGAAATTTATTGCAAACTTCTAAAGGGGAGCTATACTCATGGATGATTCGAATGTACAAAACAATACCGATTTAATTGTGATCGGAGGCGGTCCCGCGGGGATTTTTGCCGCATTCTACGCCGGCATGCGCCATGCAAGCGTCAAATTAATAGAAAGCATGCCTCAGCTGGGGGGCCAGCTGGCTGCTTTGTATCCGGAAAAGTACATCTATGATGTAGCCGGCTTCCCGAAGGTACGGGCCCAAGAGCTGGTGGATTCTCTGGTCAGCCAGATGAAGCAGTTCCCGGTGGAAGTGCAGCTGGAGGAAAAAGTGCTAAACGTCGTTAAGAAGGATGACCGTCTGTTCGAGGTAACCACCGACAAGCAGGTGCACACGGCCAAGGCCGTCATCATTACAGCAGGCGCAGGCGCCTTCGAGCCGAAACGGCTGGATTTGCCGGAGGCCCGGCAGTATGAGAAGAAAAACCTTCATTATTTCATTCAGGATCTGTCCATCTTCGAAGGCAAACGGGTGCTGGTCAGCGGTGGCGGCGACTCCGCCGTAGATTGGGCGATGATGCTGGAGCCGGTAGCTGAGCAGGTGACACTGATCCACCGACGGGATAAGTTCCGTGCCCACGAGCATAGTGTAGAGCAGCTGATGAAGTCCAAGGTGCAGGTGGTTACCCCCAAGGAAATTACAGCCTTGCACGGACAAGAATATATTGAAGCCGTCACCATTAAGGACACCAAGTCCGGCGAGGAAACGCAAATGCCAGTGGACGCCGTGATCGTCAATTACGGCTTCAACTCTTCACTCGGACCCATCGCCGAATGGGGCATTCATATTGAATCGGGCTCCATCGTGGTGGATACCAAGATGCAATCCAACATCGAGGGCATTTTCGCCGCGGGAGACATTACGACCTATCCGGGCAAGCTGAAGCTCATCGCCGTAGGCTTGGGTGAAGCGCCAACCGCCGTGAACAACGCCAAGGTTTATCTGGACCCGGACGCCCGGCTTTCCCCGGGACACAGCAGCAGCATGAAGTTCCACTAGTTTTTATAATAAAACCGCCGGTTAACCCGCGCGCCTCCCTTCTGCCGGATTTACGCTTTGGCAGAAGGGAGGCGGTAGGGGAACAGGCGGTTTTTTTGCTGCCGATTCCATGCTTATATCACGTTATTCCATGGTCATCCGAAGCAGGGTTTCCACCAGAATATCCGTGCCTTTGGCGATATCCCCGTATTCGGTAAACTCCTCCGGATTATGGCTGATGCCGTCCTTGCTGGGGACAAAAATCATGGCGATAGGCGCAAACCGGCCAACCATCATGGAATCGTGGAAGGCGCCGCTGACCATTTTGTGGTAGGGAATGTCCTTCTTGATACAGGCCTCCTCCAGCAGGGACAATATGGCGGGATCCGAGTGGGTGGGCAGGTCATCGTTGATTTGCCGGATGTCCAGCTCCACCTGCCTGCGGGCCTCCACCTCCCGGAAAAACGCCTGGAGGCCGGCTACCAGCCTGCTTTTGGTTTCGTAGTCACTGTCGCGGATGTCGATGGAGAAATGGACCAGACCGGAAATCACGTTGGAGGCATTAGGTACCACCTCCACCTTCCCCACTGTCCCCACCGTATCCGGGCTGGTGGAAGCCTTGGCCAGCCGTTCCAGCTCCAGAGCAATCTCACAGCAGGCCAAAAAGGCGTCATGGCGCAGGTGCATGGGTGTGCTGCCCGCATGGGATTGTTTGCCCCGGACGGACACCTCGAAATTGGTGGGCGCCGAGATGGTTTTCACCAGCCCGATGGGCAGCCCCAAAGATTCCAGCACAGCTCCCTGCTCAATATGGAGCTCGATGGCTCCGTGGACGGCTCCACGGGTTACGGGAATATCCTTGAAGCGGGCCACGTCATAACCCAGATCCGCCAGCACCTCCGCCAGCGTCCGGCCCTCCTCATCCTTCAGCCGCTCCGCATCCTCCAGGGTGAGAGCCCCTGCCAGCGCACGGCTGCCGAGACAGTTCAGCCCGAACCGGGTGGGTTCCTCGGAGGTATACACCACCACCTCGATGGTCCGTTTGGGGGTAATTCCGGCGGCTCGGATCAGGCGTACCGCCTCCAGCCCCGCCACCACACCGGCCATACCGTCATACATGCCGGCCTGGAGCACTGTATCGATGTGGGACCCGGTCCATACCGGGGCAAGGGACGGATCAGTGCCCGGCAATGCCGCAAAAATATTGCCGATGGCATCCTCCCGGATGGTTAAGCCCAGGGCGGCCATCTCCTCTTTAATGTAATGGCGTCCGGCAATCTCCACGGGAGTGAACAGCACCCGGGTGGTTCCCCGGGACGGGTCGGAATTAAAGGTATCCAGCTTCTCCAGAATCCGTGCAATATTAGCGGCCGAAGCCTGTTCCGTCAGCAGCTTCATCCAAGCTCTCCTCCCGGCTATCTAAATTAGCTGACTACATTCTGAGGCGCTGCGGCCAGCCATTTTTCCACATTATCGAATACGATCTGCGCCCGGGTATCCAGGGCTTCATGGGTGGCGAAGGCCACATGGGGAGCCAGCACTGTATTGGGCGCCCCTACCAGAGGATGGTCCGAAGGAATCGGCGGCTCCATCTCATACACATCAATCCCCGCGCCGCCCAGCTTCCCATCATGCAGCGCCTGGGCCAAAGCCGCGTTATCCACCACCGGTCCCCGGGCGGTATTGATGAGTACGGCGCCGGGCTTCATCAGCCCCAGCTGCCGGGCGTCAATCAGCTGCCGGGTTTCCCCGGTCAGCGGCACATGCAAGGAGACGATATCCGACTCCTGCAGGAGAGTATCCAGGTCCATATATTCAATGCCGCTGTCCGCCGCCTCCTGCTTTTGGCTCCGGCTGTAGGCCAGCACCCGGCAGCCGAAGGCCTTGGCGATGCCGGCGGTTTTCAGACCGATGGCTCCGGTGCCGACAATACCGAAGGTTTTGCCGTATAGCTCATAGCCGATCAGCCCGTTTTTGGTCCCTTCCGCACGGGTGACCTTGTCACAGGGGACAAGGCGGCGCAATACGGCAATGGCCAGCCCGAAGGCCAGCTCCGCCACCGCATGGGTGGAGTACCCCGCCGCATTGCATACCCGGATGTCGCGCTCCCGGCAGGCGGCCAGATCCACATGGTCCACCCCGGTGAAGGCTACCGAGATGAGCTCCAGGGTCGGACAGGCTTCAATCACCCGGCGGTTCAGCGGCAGGTTGGAGAGCAGCAGCACCTGGGCATCCTTGGCCCGCTCAATCAGCTCCTCCTCCTGCTCCGTCCTGGTGGAGTAATACGTGAAGGTGTGGCCGGAGGCCTCCAGGCCCGCCGCCAATTCCCTTATTCTGGCCTCGGGTATTCCCAAAGGCTCCAGCAGCACAATATGCATCGTTTGTTTCCCCTTTTCCACATTTTCGTATACCAACGCTGCTCACACTTGACTCCCGCCGCGTTTTCACATCTCGGGTTGACCGAGAGCTCTCTGCAGTTATTCTAACGGCGGTGAGAGACGCTATTTGCCTCCCAAACAGGGAATTGAAAATCTAACGGAAGCAGGAGCCGTTATTCGACTATAATTAGGCTCCCGGGAGGCCAAAACGGTCAAATAGCGTCTCTAGCCGCCGTTAGATTTTTTGAAGTGGTGTTTTCGCCGAAATAAGGTCTCTAGCCGCCGTTAGAGCTCGCACGTCCCACCCTGCCGCTCTCCCAGGTAACTCTGGGCAGCCGCCCACCTCCACTACAGCTCAAAGCTCACGTCCCGGTTGCAGTCCTTGGAGTAAATATACGTGAACGGCCCTCTGCCCACCCCGTAGGAGGCCTGGGGCACATACGGACCGAACCAGACGAAGTCGCCCTTTTTGATGGGGGACCACTTGTCGTCGAGGAGATAGACACCCTCCCCCTCCAGCATGTACGCCCCATGCTCCTGGACATGGGTCTCCACGAAGGGATGACAGCCCCCTGGGGCAAAGGACAGAATGTGCATGTTCATATCAAAGCCCAGCTCCACCGGAAGCAGATCCTTAATGAACACATTCTCCATGCCGTCAAAAATCCGGAACGGAATCTCGTTGGCATTGCCCCAGCAAACTTCAGCCTCCGTCCCCTCCAGCGGGATATAGCGCTGTTTATACAATAGAAGCTGCGCGGCTTCTCCCGTTGGATTGCGGAACCGGATGCCGCCCGCTCCCGCCGGGCTGAACACGTACCCCCCGACAGGCAGCTCCCGTTCCTCGCCCGCCACCGTGGCCAGGCAGCTCCCCTCCACACAATACAGGAAGGACTCCACACCCGCTTCATCCGCCAGCGCCCGGTCTGTGAGCGCTCCCGGTTCAGCCGCGATGATGTATTGGACGAAGCTCGCCCCCATCTTGGGGGAGGCCACAATGCTCACCTTGCACCCGGACACGCCGGGAATTACATTATTCACCAGACCTGTAGGCGGAATCACCGCATACAGTCCATGCTTGACCACTGCCCGTGTCGATAAAATATCATTGGGATATCCCATAATCTGCCTCCATTATACGTCCGACGGAATAGTTCGAGTGAATAAATTTTCATTCGTTTCATTCCTTACCAGGAAAGGGGTGCCTTGGATGCTCAAACACGTTTTGTCGGCCTTGATGGAATGGATTGTATAAGGTTTCAAAGCCGCCAAAAAACTCGCCCTCAAGTCACCCCTTACCTTCCCAGTCTTTCCACATGATTATTTATTCACTTTTTCCTTTCGTCGGACAGACTCCTAATACGCACGCTTGTACAGCCACTCCGCCAGCACCTCCACGCCTGTGGCCAGATCGGCGATGCTGCTGGATTCCAGCGGCGAATGGCTGATCCCGTTATGGCTGGGCACAAACAGCATCGTGGACGGGCAGAGCCGGCTGATCACCTGGGTATCATGCCCGGCACCGCTGAACATGTGGCGCCAAGGCAGGCGCTTCGCCTCGCAGATGGCCGCCAGCTCGTTGTTCATGGCCGGGTTCATCAAGGCGGGAGGCATATTCATCCATTCCTCCACCTCCACCGATAACCCGCGCCTGCCGGCAATAGCCGCGAAAGCCTGCCGCAGCTCCAGGCAGAAGGCTGCCAGCCGCTCCTCCACCGCATCCCGGACATCCACGGAAAAGCATACCTGGCCAGGAATCACATTGGAGGAATTCGGCAGCACCTCCAGCTGGCCCACCGTGGACACGAAGGGCTCCGGCTCGGCCAACGCCCGCCCCTCCACCCAGCCAATCATGGCGCCGGCGCCGGCCAAGGCATCGTGGCGGTATTTCATAGGAGTCGTGCCGGCATGGTTAGCCGCCCCCTTCACCCGCACCGTAAATCTTTTTTGGCCGACAATACCCTCCACAATCCCTATGGTTTTGTTCTCCTTCTCCAGCACAAATCCCTGCTCAATATGCAGCTCGATAAATTCTGCGATATCCCTCCGCTCCGGCGGCCGGTAACGCTTCTGCCCGAAGCCTGCCCTACGCATGGCCGCCGCCAGGGTGATCCCTTCCTTATCCGCCACCTCCGGTACAGCGCCGAGGCTGTAGCGTCCCGCAATATTGCCGGAGCCCCAATAGGTCAGGGGAAACCGGCTTCCCTCCTCCTCACAGAAGGAGACCACCTCAATAGTGCGCCGGGGGGAGCCGCAGGTTTCCCGCAGAACCTGCAGAGCCAGCATACCGGCCAGAATGCCGTAAGCACCGTCGAATTTGCCTCCGCAGTTGACGGTATCCACATGAGAGCCGGTCAGGAGCACCCCGGCGTCCCGGTCCGTGCCGGACAGCCGGCCATACAGGTTGCCGCAATCATCATAATACGGAGTGAGACCAAACCGGCCCATCCTCTCCTCCAGAGCCTGCTGGGCGGCAAGCCAGACAGGGGTATACAACAGGCGGGTGACGCCCCCTTCCGCCGCTTGGCCGAATTGGGCCAGCCATTCCGTGGCTTCTTCGATATCCGAGTAGAGGCGAGAACGGCTGCTCTCGGACATGTGCAGGTGCTGCTTATGAACGTTCCCCATCCGGACCACCCTTTCGCCAAGCTGCAGATTCATGGTTATATCGTTACGCGCCGTTCCTCCCGGAGCAACAGCCCCCGGGGATCTCCGGCGATACCCAGCTCCCGGTCGAATACAACTTCCCCACGAAGCATTGTTTGTTTGACCCGGCACTCCATGATCCGGCCCACGTACGGATTTTGCTTGTGGCGGTCAAACAGTTGCCCGTGCTCCAGCACATACGGAGCAAACTCCACTACGGCCACATCCGCATCCGCCCCGACGGCAATCTCCCCCTTGCGGGGATGAAGCCCGAAGCGCTCCGCCGGATGGGTAGCCATCGCCCGGCACAGCAGGGGCAGGGGCAGTCCGCGCCGCACATGCCCCTCTCCCAGCAGCAGCTCCAGGGAGCTTTGGGCGCCGGAGATGCCGCCCCAGATCTCAAACCAGCTGGAGGCGGTTTTCATATCCGGGGGACAGGGGGAGTGGTCGGAGGTAATCATATCGATCTCCCCCCGGCCAAGAGCCTGCCACAGTCCCTCCTGCTCCATGGCGGAGCGCAAGGGCGGCGCACATTTGGCCAAAGGACCGATATCCGTCATCGCCTCCTCTGTCAGCACCAGATAATGGGGGCAGGTTTCCAGAGTTACATCCTGTCCGGCCGCCCGGGCAAGACGGATCTCCTCCACCGCCTCCGGGGTGCTGATATGGACAAAATGAAGTGCGCAGCTTGTTAGCCGGGCGTAAAACAAAGCCCGCTTCACTGCCTCCACCTCCGCATAAACCGGACGGGACCGGGCATAATCCGCTGCCGACACCCGGCCGCTTGCGGTCATATGCGCCGCCAGTGCCGAAACAATCTGCTCGCTCTCCGCATGAAGCGCCAGGATCTTGCCCAACCGGGCGATCTCCGCCATCCCTGCATACAGCGTGGTGTCGTCCACCTCCCGGAAGGCCCCCTCCTGCTTGCCGCCGGCTGCGGACAGGAAGGCCTTGTAGCCCACCACGCCCTGCTTGGCCAACGGCTCCAGCTGCTCCAGATTGCCGGGCACCAGCCCGCCCCAGAAGGCATAGTCCACGTTGGAACGATCCTTGGCCAGGCTCTCCTTCAGGGCCAGCGCTTCCGTGGTGGTGGTGGGCGGAAGGCCGTTCAGCGGCATATCGAAGCAGGTGGTGCAGCCCCCGGCAGCCAAAGCAGCGGTTCCCGTGGGAATCCCTTCCCACTCGCCCAAACCCGGCTCGTTCAGGTGGACATGGATATCGATCATGCCGGGAACTACGGTCGCTCCCTCCGCCTGGATGATGCTGTCTGCAGAGCCGTCCAGGGTTTCCGCCAAGGCGGCAATTACGCCGTCCCGAATACCGATATCCAGCCTCCGCACCTCATTTCGCAGCACCACGTGCCCGCCTTTGATCACCGTATCGAAAGATTGTGTCATGCCCATTCCCCCATAGGATTGAATCGGCCCCGGAACTAATTGCTCCGGGACCGCCTGTGAATCTGAGCCATGCTTATTTCAGCTCCGCTTTAATCAGCTCAGGCGCCACTTCCTTCAAGAGACCCAGCTGATGGTAGCTCTTCGGGTCCTGAAGCTCCTTGATATTGCCCGCACCCTTCAGGTATTCGCCCACGGCAGGGCCGTTGCTGTCATTCAAGTAGTTGTCGTTGACCTCCATGCTGTATTTGTTGCGGTTCATAATTTCCGTCAGCTCCGCCTCGCTCAGATGAAGCTCCGGAGCCAGAATTTTGATGGCCTCCTGACGGTTATTGTTGATATAATCGGTAGCTTTTTTGAGAGCGCCCAGAACCGCCTTGATGGTATTGGGGTTCTTCTCCAGGAAGCCGTCGGTGACCTGAATGGTGGTATGTACGCTCATCCAGTTCACGTCGCCCTTCTTCTCGGGGAGCTCCGCCTTGGTGCCGCTGAACAGGAACTTGCCGCCGCCCTGAATGGCCTTGGTAATAAACGGCTCCCAGGCAGCCATGGCGTCAATATCACCCTTTTGCAGCGCTGTTACCGCATCGCTGGGGGCCAGATTCACATATTTAATCTTGCTTGCGTCCACTCCAAGCTCCTTGGCCATATTGTTGATGGCAATAACCACGTCCGCTCCACTGGGTACGCCGATGGTTTTGCCCTCCAGATCCTTGGCGCTGTTCAGCACCAGATTCTTGCCGCCCACCACTGCTTGGGTACCCGCAATTTGGGCCAGAGGAGCCACAATCTTCACCTTTACTTTATTGGAGGTCAGAATAATATCCATGAAGTTGGTTTGAATGCTGATCGGTGCACTGCCACCGGCAACCATGGGGCCGATGTCCGGGCCGCTTTCGATCAACTGGCTGGTAACCTCCAGTCCGGCTTCCTTGAAATATCCCAGCTTGTCGGCAATGATCTGCTGGGAGGAGATTTGAGCGTCGCGCACCCCCACCAGGGTGAAGCTTTTGGTTTCGATGGCACCGCCTGCCGCTGTGGACGGAGACGGAGCCGTGGAAGTGCCGGAGGCTGCGGTTGCGGCTGTTGTAGCCGCTGCGGACGGGGATGAAGCGGTTTTCTCGTCAGCTCCGCAAGCGGAAGCAAATACCATCAGGACAAGCAGCATGGACAAGGACAAAAGAGACAAGCGCGATTTCAACATGTAAGTTCCTCCCCGATTTGGATTGATTTATTTTTCTATTGCATTACGCACGCCGTTTTGCCGCCAGCTTACCATTCGTCTCTCCAGAATCTTCAGGAGGTACGAGAGGATGCTGAATTCCAGCCCGATAAGAATAATGGCCACGAACATATTGCCCATTTTGAAATAATTGCGGGCATCCACAATGATGTACCCCAGGCCGGATTTGGCCCCCATCATTTCGGAGACGATCAGGGAGGAGAAGCCCAGCCCCAGACTCACCTGCGCCCCCACGAAAATACTGGGGATGGCGGAGGGGAATACCACCCGCCAGAAGATATGGCGTTCCTTGGCCCCCAGGCACAGGGCGGAGCGGATCAACAGCGGATTGACGGATTTCAGGCCGTCGAGAGTATTGGTCAGCACCGGGATGAAGGTGGTCCAGGCAATCAGCAGCACCTTGGGCATTTCGCCGATGCCGAACCAGATGATGAAGATAGGCAGCAAGGCCAAGGCGGGGATGGGGCCCAGCAGATTCAGGACCGGGCTCAGCCAATAGTCCACCGCTCTGTATTTATTCATCACCACACCTACCGCCACCGCCAGAATCAGGCCGATGGAGAATCCAAGCAGGATGCGGACGGTACTGGCCTGCATGCTTTCCTGGACCAGCCCTGTTTTGGATAATGCCCACATTTCCTGCAGAATGGCGCTGGGAGCGGGCAGGAAAGTGGGATTAAACAGCTCCACACGCTCATTCAACCGGCTGAATGCCTCCCACACCAGAAAAAACACCAGGATGGGCAAAAGTCCCGCTTTATCCTTCCACCGCAGAACAGGTTTGGTGCGCTCCTTCGCCTCAGGAACTGCCAGCTTTGCCGGGGTAGCAAATGTCGAAGCCGTTTTGTTCATGGTTTCATTCTCCTTATTCCAGAGTCAGGACGGACTGGATGCGCTGGACCAATTGGTTGAATTCCGGTAGGGCGTTGGACCGGGGGCGGCTCATGGAAACCTCGAATACCTCGGCTACCTCCCCATTCTTCATGACCAGGATCCGGTCTGCCAGATAAACCGCCTCGGATATGCTGTGGGTAATAAACAATACGGATGGCTTCAGCTCCAGCCAAATACGCAGAAGCTCCTTCTGCATCATCTCCCGGGTCAGGACATCCAAAGCGCCGAAGGGTTCATCCATCAGGAGAATATCCGGGCCACTGGCCAAGGCGCGGGCGATGCCCACACGCTGCTTCATCCCGCCGGAGAGCTGGTCGGGCATACTCTCCGCTACATCCTCCAGCCCAACCAGGCGGAGATATTCCATAGCGGTTTGCCGTGCGGCCGCTTTCCCCTTCCCCTGCACCACCGGGCCAAAGGCCACATTGTCCACAATGTTGTACCACGGGAAGAGGGCATGCTCCTGAAAAACCACGGACCGCGCTTTGGACGGTCCCTTGACGTTTTTCCCGTTGACGGTAATGCTGCCGCTGTCGGGCTGGAGGAAACCTGCGATCAGATTCAGCAGGGTGGACTTGCCGCAGCCGCTGTGGCCCAGAATACAGATAAATTCATTGGGCTGCACCGTGAAGCTGACCTTTTGAAGCACCTTTCTTCCTCCGTACCCCTTTTCCACGTTTTGAACTGCCAGGCTCATGCTCCATCCTCCTTTATGTGATGTTTCTTTACATAACGTTTCTTGATTTCCTCCATATTAGCATATTTTCAAGCTGAATCAATAGACCATGTAAACAATATTGCATATACCTTTTGTGCATCTTGCACATTTAACGGAATAATCATATGATGTACAATATGTTACGTGATGTTATCTAACATGAAGGAGGGCGGACTTATGCGGCTAAAAGAACTGCTGCAGCTTCCCGTCTACCGGGATGTCCGGGTCAGGGCCGGCGAATTGGGGCTGGACCGCCAGGTCAAAAGTGTCAATATGATGGATGCGCCAGATATCATCCATTATCTGAAGCCCGATGAGCTGCTGCTGACAACGGCTTACGCCATACGGGAGCAGCCCGACCAGCTGCTGCTGTTGATCGGGCAGATGGCGGAGTCGGATTGCGCCGGGCTGGGCATCAAAACCAAACGTTTCCTCCGGGAGATTCCCAAACAAGCGCTGGAGCTGGCGGACGCTCTACATTTTCCGCTGATCGAGCTGTCTCTGGAACCCGCCTTAGGCGAACTGCTCCAGGAATCCCTGCGCTACATGATGGAGAAGAACAACGAAGAGCTGCGGTATGCGCTCAAGATGCACCGGGATTTCTCCACCATCATCATGCAGGGAAAAGGAAATGAGTCGATCCTCCGCATCTTGTCGGACCTGGTGGAAGGGACCGTGCTGCTGGCGGATGGACAGCTGCGGATTCTGGCCCGGGCGGGAGATGAGGAAGCCCCTGAGACCGCACGTATGCTGGCCACCCTCCCGGAAGCGGCAGCCACTCTGGAGAAAACCGCCGCACGCTCCACCAGCTTCTCTCTACTGCCTGCGGAGGGCGGCTTGGAATCGGCAGAGGTGCTGGTTTTTGCCATCGAGCTGACTTATCAGCCGGCTTTCCTGATTCTGGTCAATGGCCAAAACGGCCATTCCCCCTATCCGGCTCTGGCTGTGGAGCAGGCCATCAATGTGATTGGTTTCGAGTTGATGAAGCAGCAGGCATTGAAGGAAAGGTCGAGGCGCTACAAGAATGAATTTTTCGAGGACTTAATTGAAGGAAGATTCGCTTCCGCAGCAGAAATCGCCACGGTGGGCAAGCGGTATGGCATTACCGAGGGGGTTACCTATTGGAGCGCAGTAGGCAAAGCGGATGACAGTCCGGAACGGGGGGAGTTAAGGGGATTATTGCACAGCAGCCGCGAGGCGCTGTACGATATTCTGAAGCGGACGTTTAACCGCCACAGCCTCCCCTGTGTGATGTTTACCAACAAGGACTTGTTCGTTATTCTGCTCAAGTGGGAGTGGCAGCGCCCGTTTACGGAAAAGGAGCTGACGGAATGTCTCCGGGACATTCAAGAGGAGCTGTACCGCTGGAGCGCGGTCTCCTTCTCCTTCGGCATCGGCAATCCCGTAGAGCAGCTGCCCCATATTCCCGCATCCTTCCATGAAGCCGTTTCGGCGCTGCAGGATGGCTGCCAAGCTCTGCAAACGCGGTTTATCCGAAGCTACCGGACGAAGGAGGCGGAGGAGCTCTTGAAGATGATTCCCGAGGGGGCATTGACGGACTTTTATCTGGAGAGCTTCCGTGCGGTATTGGAGGAGGAGCCGCATGAGCGGGATGAGCTAATGGCTACAGCCCGGGTATTCCTGGATACCCAGGGCCAAATCGGGGAAACAGCAAAACGTTTGTACGTGCACCGCAATACAGTCAGCTACCGGCTAAACAAATATGAGCAGCTGACCAGGCGCAGTCTCCGGGATTCCAATGATTCGCTCCGCTTCCGGATCGCCTTCCTGATTGGAGAGCTTCTGCAGCAGGGACAAACATCCGGGGGTTAATTCGCCTTGGCCTTAGGATGAGGGGATGGCACAATAAGATTCCGTTCCTGGATTTCTGTACGCAGCAATTCAATGAAGTCTTTATCCAACTGCAGTTCAAGAGCACGGAGATAGGATTCGATCAGCAACTCGTTATTCAGGAGCCTCATCTACTATCACCTTCCGGGTCTTTTTAGTAGATTCATCTTAACATGATAGAGTTGGCAGAACAAGCGTTCCGGTTATCCACAAAACCCTGTGTATACACTGTGGATATATTGTTGATAAGGGGCAAAACCTGTCTGTTTCTCGGTGTGGATTTGTGGATAGAAGTTATACACATTCTGTGAACAAGTCGTATTCTGTCGGATAATTTCTTTTTCGCTCCGCTCTTTCAACAGGTTACGTCAAAAAGCCCTGTCGACAAACGACAGGGCTTTTCGTTAGTGTTATGCGGGGCGCACACCCGCTCCGCTTATTTCTTCTGGACCACTCCGAGCTGCAGATCCTTATAATTTTCCTTGTCTGCCCACATGTCTTCAAACCGTTTTTTCCACCCGGCCACGGTTTCCGCATTGTGAATCAGCACCAGCAGCTCGTCATTGGCGTTACTGGCATTTTCCGTATAGTTGAAGGACCCGGTGGCTCCCGTATGGTCGTCGAACACAGCCAGCTTCAGGTTCATCAGCCCCTTGCGCGCATTCTCCTTCACCGGAATGCCCGCATTCAGCAGGGTTTTGAGCTTCTCCGCCTGCAGGGTGTTGGTGGATTCGGAACGGTCGGTGATGATCCGGATTTCCACCCCGTTGATCCGGGCTTGCACGATGGCCTTCACAATTTCCTCATGATTGATGGCATTAATGGCGATGTCGATGGATTTTTTCGCACTCTGAATGGCTGAGATCAGAAGCTGGTCCGGCTTTTGGCCTGCCTGGGTAAAGGCTGTTTCTACCAGCGGCGCCTGTGTGGGGGCAGCGGCTCCGGTTCCTGCTTTATTGTCCGCCGGTGCCTTCGCGGAGGTTTCCTTGACAGAAGGACCGGCCAGCAGGTGGCTGCCCAAGGTGATGAACACCACCACCGTCAGAATCCCCGTGATCAAATGGGACGTATCCGGAACCGAGTGATCCTTGATGCGGGGCAGAATCCGGTGGGTTCTGCCGTAGGCTCCTTCCCATCTGGCCTTTTGGCTGTCGGTTCCCCCCCCGAAATACGGCAGCCACCAGTTGATCACCTGGACCGCCGCGTAGGCCAGGGCCAACAATACCGCCACGGCAGATGCCGTCCGGTACGTGAGTAAACTGAGCAGGAAGATCAGGACCAAGGGTATGTAATGAATCGTGAAATCGCGGCGGCGGCTCCTGGCCGACTTGCGGGATAAGTCGTTGAGTCTGCCTAAAGGTATGTAGTCAAGCGCCAGCCGCCAGATAAGGAGCAGCCCGGTCAAAATCGGTGCCAGTAAGGAAACGGTCATTTGAGTTTATCCCTCCCACGGTCTCATCTATGACTTCTTTCTGCCGATTCTTGAAGTATATCAATTATTCTATCAGATTATCGGGTCTGTTCAAAGATGGGGAAGCCGGCTGTCGGACAAAACAACCGAAAAAGAGCAAATAACCCCCGTACAGCAGACACTTTTCGTCTACCGTCGGAGGCTCTGGAGGAACGGCTTCACCACAGAACAGCTTCATCTGGAGGAAACATCCCTCAGCAATGATTTCAGCGCATGCACTCTTACTTTAGCCATTCGATTCGAAAAGGCAACGTATAGCAAGCAGCCAATCAAGAGACAGCCTCCCCAAATCGTGAAAACCAATGAAGTAAGTACACCGGAAAAAAGGATCAGCCACGAGTTTTTCTTAGCCGCGCTTATAATTTTCTTAAAAAACATAGTCATCCTGCCTTCCGTTAAGCCCGGTTTAAGGCTTGCTTCATATCAAGTCCGGCTGTGAACACAGGGACCTTTCCTGCCGGAAGCTCCACCTCTTTACCTGTTTTGCGGTTTCTTCCCATACGGGCTTCCCGTTGCCGGACATCAAATTTGCCGAAGCCCACTAATTGAACCTCCTGGCCCTGCTTCAGCGCTTCAAAAATGGATTCCAGCACGAATGTCACTGCTTTTTCCGCATTCTTTTTCGTAAAACCACTGGATTTTGCAACTTCCTCCACTAATTGTTCCCTATTCATGAGTGTACCTCGATTCTTTTATTTTTATATAAAAAAAAGACTGCTCTCTCGAGCAGCTTCGTTGTGATTAATATAATTTAGAAACGTTCTCTGCCTGCGGACCACGATTGCCTTGGGTCACATTGAACTGGACACGTTGTCCTTCATCCAATGATTTGTACCCTTCGCCTTCAATCGCGCTAAAGTGGACAAACACATCGCTACCGCCTTCGACTTCGATAAAACCGAAGCCCTTTTCAGCATTGAACCATTTCACTGTACCTGTTTGCATTAAAATCCTCCAAAAAAATGTATTAACTCGAGCATTAGATTTTTTGAAAATTCATCGTTGATGTCCGCTAATGTTTCGGTTAATATTAGAATAACATGTCCGCTAATGTAAGTCAAGAATTCTTCGGAGGTTTACTGATGAAAGAAGCAATCTCTGAACATGGTGGTACGATGATTGCTCAGTTCATTCGTGTTCTCTCCACCCGTGAAGCGTTGAGCCCCAAAACCTTGAAGGAATATGCCAGTGATTTGAAGCATTTTATAGGCTGGTTTGAAGCTGCCGGCCCTTCCGGGAAAGAAACAGCCGTTTTTCAGATTGAGGATGTGGCTACTCCCACATTAGTACGTTACCGGAATGCCATGCAGGAAACCATGGAGCTAAAACCTTCGACCATTAACCGGCGGCTTGTAACGCTGAAGCGTTTTTTTGATTGGGCGGTATCGGAGGCCAAGGTTAGCCTCGACCCTTCCAAGCCGGTCAAACTGGTGCCTGAAGAAAAAACAAGCCCCAGACAGATGACCGAAGGAGAGGCGGCAGCATTGCTTGCCGCAACCAAGGAGCAGGGCTCCCTCCGGGATCAGACCCTTGTATTCGTCATGCTGCACACCGGGCTGCGGCCTATGGAGGTATGCAATTTGACTCCCGGTGACATCCATTTTGGCGGCAACTCCCTTATTGTCCGTGCGGGAATGCGTAATAAGTCGCGGGAGGTTCCCCTGAGTGCGGAATGCAGGGCCGTTTTGGAGCATTACCTGGCACAACCCCAATCCGAGTCTATCTATCTGTTTTCCTCCGAGAAAACCGGGGGACGATTAACGGAGCGGGCACTGCGCCACCTGGTCCAAAAATATATGCGGACTGCTCAAATTGAAGGCTTGCGCGCCCAGGATTTGCGCCACCGGTTCGGTTACACCATGGCAGCCAGTCTTCCTTTACAGCGCTTGGCGCAAATCATGGGACATGACAGACTGAATTCCACCATGATTTATGTCAAAGGCGATTTCAGCAAAGCAGCAGAATGAACGGAACAAAATAAAACCTTCCAAGACAGATGTGCAATTCTCCACTTGACCCTCTTCATCCTTCATCTTGAGCTGGAGAAGTAGGCACACAATCATTGGTGGCCTCTGCGGAAGAACAATCACTTCAAAAGAACTGGTAAAGGATATTTTCTAAATGTGAAAAAGGAAATTGAAAAAAGAGCGACCAATATAAAGAGGCCCTGATGTTAGCGAATCACTGTTCAGTTTAATTTGCGGAAGGCTAGAGGCTGGACGCAAAAACAGTTAGCAGAAGCCGCCTCCCTTCACTACAGTTATATTGGCGGAAGAACGTGGAGACCGCAATATCTCCTTGGAGACATTAGAGAAGATCGTAGAGGCTTTTGGGGTCGAGCCATTGCATTGTTCCGATTTGAATCTGCCCCCGACGCCGCGGCACGGCGGGGGGCCATAGACGAACATCTTTCCTTAGTTAGCAGCAGAACAACAGATGAGATATACCAATTGAACAAGATCATGAAAGAGATCATCATTGCTATGGATATGAAACGGTAAGGACTTGCCTTCGGTGAGTCTTTTTATCTGCTCAAATACCAATTCTCGTATGTTTCGCTTTCTCAAAAAGTACTGGAATTGGGTGTGTTGGTGCAGAATTGGTTTCGCACCACTCCGCAACATGGGTGGGGATAGAAAAAACACAGGCGAGGGTTAATCGCCTGTGGGAAAATAGGTTTAAATCTTTCTTATTCTCTAACCTTATCCATATCTATTTTACAAATGCATATAACATAGGACTTTTTAAGTATTCTTTAGCAGGGATCAAATTATCTATGTCAAATTCGAAAGTCACAGGTCCACAACAAAAAAGTCTTAAGTTACAAAATCCATAGGGCCAAGTAAAAACGCATTCCCAAAAATATTCTTGTGATACACTGTCACTTTTCCGTGTAGTCCACTGCTTTTTATGGACGAGTACTGAACCATCAAGATTTTTAGCTAATATTGTTCTATTCTGCTCATCTTTAATATTATCATAGGCATAGACTTCTATAGAACCACCAACTAAGTTAGTCATTTTAATAGTTCCGACGCCCGAAACATACATATCTTCTTCGTAACCAAGAAGGAAATTTTTTTCGTGCTGCCAAAAAGAACTTAGTAAAATTGTAGCACCCCAAACAGTAAATTCAAATTTATCTGGGAGATCCTTCTTGAAACAAAAATCTATAATTTGAGCCTCAGAAAAATCAATTCTATTAAAATTGACATTAGTTAAATCAATTGAATAATTCAATATTTCACTTCCCCTAGTCTTTTTTTAGTATTATTTCTAGAATTGAACTTTTGATTGCTTGACCTTGTGTAGTAAAACCTGCTCCAGTATTATTAGCTGTGCCTTTTGAGACAATAGAATATCCTATCGAGTTTAATTGTGTCTCGCTCATATTATAAATGCTGTTAAACCATTTGTTAGACATTCCACCTGTTATCTCGACAGTCCCACCACTTTGCAAAACTCGACCTACTTCAGAATTTAATGCGTTGTAATTATATTGATTCTGTATAACTATCCTACTCTGACTTCCACTAGCAATATTGCTTAGGCTGGTTGCGTCACCAACATATACACCAGCGGTAGTTGGGTTAATGTCAATGTTGTAAGCCCCCGATATTGGCTTTGTTCCAGCACCAATATTTAAAGTTCCATTGCTCATAACTGGCTTTGACAGAAACTCCTCTGCGCTTTTAGCAATTTCTTTTTTTGCTATTTTTCTTGACAACGATGTCAGCAAAGTCTTAGAGGAATTTATAGCAATTGGGACATCAGCTATAATTCCTGCAGGCGGGTATGCATTTGATATGTTATCAATCCAGTAGTAGATATCATCAGTAAAATTAGGAGCATCAATATCTACATCATTCATATACATGTATCCAGTTGGCTGTGGTATATAATCTTTGGTGTATTCCTGAACGTTATGCCCACTTGGATCGGAATACTTCAACGGATTATTGCTCACATAAGTATAAAGGTTGAGACTCAGCGGATTCGCAATATCCCCTTCATACGTATCCTGTGTGATAAACCGTTCTAACACTCACAGATGGCGGCGCAATCTGTCATTGTCACCGCCATCCTTATCATGATTATACAGCTTCTTCCTTTTCCACAGCAGGCGGTAACACATACTCTGTCTTATTCTCCATCATCTTGTAGACGATGTTGACCAGCTTTCGCATGATGCAAACGATGGCTTGTCCTTTCGTCTTTCCTTCCGCCCGTTTCTTTTCATAGTAGGCCAGGAAGACCGGATTCCGCGGCTCTTTATGGCGGCGGGACAACGCCAATTGACGGCAGGCTAACTGGAAGAACAGCTCATGCAAGTCCCGGTTGCCCTGTGAGGTCTTCACATGCTTGATCATGCCTCCCGATCCCACCTCCACAGGTGCAATCCCGCAATAGCGGGCCAACTGGTGGGGGGAGGCAAACCGCCCAATATCCCCGATTTCTGCGACCAAGCAAGCAGCGGTGACCAAGTCTACTCCTGTCATGGTTTCCAACCTGTACCCCAGTTGCTTCATCAGTGGCTTGATCTGCTGCTCACTCTCTGCAATTTCCTGCTTATGAATGCGAATTTCTTTGACCAGGCTTCGTACAATGAAATCTCGCTGGTCTCTGAAATCATGTTGAAGGGTTCCATCCTCCTCCAGAAGAGATAGAATATGCTCCGCCTTCTTAGTTGAACAGGCATAATTGCTTTGTGCCTTTAGAAAACCTGTCAGCTCCTCTACACTCACTCCCTCCAGATGGCGGGGGGAAGGAAAACGGTCAAAGAAGCTCAACGCGGTTTTCCCATCCAGTTCCGTGAAGAACTTCCGATACGTGGGATAATGATGTCCCAGCTGAGCATGAAGCTTGCGAAGAGAAAAGGTCAGGCCCT
>JAEWGW010000026.1 GCA_023388055.1 Bacillota bacterium
AGTTACGGCCTGGCAAGCCAATCGGAATGCCCAAGGCTCCACCGTAAATTGGCAATTTACGACCGAAGACGCTCGGGTCAGGCTCAAAAGACTGTACCCTGTAATTTAAGCGTTACTGAGTACTAGAAATGAAGAGCTGGAGGATGTCCTTATCGAGTTGGAGGAGGATGCCCGGGTAGAGGCTCCCACTCCGTATGAGCTTGGACGGCCGATGGTCTTCTACGGCTCCTCCATAACCGAAGGCGGTTGTGCTTCCCGGGCAGCGAATGCTTATTCGGCCCTGTTATCCAAATGGCTGGACGCGGATTACATGAATTTAGGGTTTTCGGGCTCGGCTAAGGGGGAGCCTGAGCTGGCAGCATATATCGCCGGTTTGGAGATGAGTGTGTTTGTCTATGATTACGACCATAACGCACCCGATCCGGAGCATCTGGAGAAAACCCATGAGCCGTTTTTCCGGACCATCCGCCAAGCGCAGCCGGAGCTGCCGGTTCTGTTCCTGACCAAGCCCGATTTTGACCTGGACCCGGCAGCGGCAATGCTCCGCCGGAGCATCATCCTCCGCACCTGCGAGAACGCACGGGCCTCCGGTGACCAAAACGTTTATTTTATCGACGGGGAAACCTATTTTGGCAGCAAGGACCGGGAGGCTTGTACGGTGGACGGCTGCCATCCCAATGATCTGGGCTTTATGCGGATGGCCGAAACCATTTATCCGGTGCTGCAAAACATCCTGACTCAGCGTAATATTGCGTGGCGCTCGTGAAGAGAAAGCTGCTCATTGGGTTTTGTATGTTAGCTTTAGGAATCTTCATAATCTGGGAGGATATCTACGGATTCCGTACCTTGGATGAGGCTGTGAATGCCAGATTTAAGTCGTCCATGCAGATTGTCAACCAGGATGCGGAGAACCGTCTGGTCATGTTCACGGACAAAACCCAGTATGTGCTGGGTGTATACCGGCAATGGAACGGGAGATTTTATTACAAAAATGATCGCGGAAGCTCCGGATGGACGGCCAGTACCATGACTGGTCCTGCTTTTCTGGTGGTGGCAGAGAAGAAGCCGGATAGAGGCAGCTTCGTTTGGGGGGCGCTTTATACCGACATTCCCGTGCTGTCATTTCTGGTGGAGTACAAGAATGGGGATACCCAGGAAGTGAAGGCAAGCCAGAATACTTTTGTGGTGAAAATGCCGGAGATCTACCGGGATACGTCCGAGCTTGGCGCCGCGTCTATTGTCAAATCCGTAAATGCCTACGGTATGGATAATCAGCTCATCAAAACCTGGAAATAATCCAGAAGAAAGGCGGGATTACGATCAAGCTGGAGCGGCTTATCGCCATCATCTACAAGCTGTTGAATCATGAGGTGCTGTCCGCCTCCACGTTGGCCGAAGAGTTCCAGGTTTCCCCAAGAACCATCTACCGGGATATTGATGTGATCTGTGCGGCAGGATTTCCGGTGGTTTCGTATCAGGGGATGAACGGCGGCTACGGCATGATGGACGGTTATAAAATGGATAAAACGCTGCTCGGATCCTATGATGTGGCTTCGGTGGTTACCGTATTGAGGGGTCTGGCCTCCGTCTTTGAGGATGAACGGGCGCAAGGCACCATTGAACGGCTGCAAACCTTAGGGACGGAAGAGCGTGCTCCCAGCGTGGCCGTGGACTTGGATACCCGCCGGTCTGATCCGGAGGCTCTGCCCCTATTGCGCACGGCTATTTCCCAGCGCCTAACCGTCTGTTTCGATTATGTGAATGCCAGGAATGAGCGAACCACCCGGGACCTGGAGCCGGCTGGGCTTCTGTTTAAATTCGGCAACTGGTACGTTACCGGCTTCTGCCGTTCCCGGAAGGAGCAGCGGGAATTCCGGTTATCCCGGATGCTCCATCTGCGCCTGACCCGGGAGACCTTTGCACCGCATCAGGAGGTATCCCGTGAGGTTGAAGCAAATTCCGGAGCTGGTGAAGCCCAAATGGAGGATGTGGTGCTCCGGGTGCGGCCGGAGGCCTTGGCGGAAGCACTGGACCAGTTTCATCAGTCGGAAAAGGAGTTCCATACCGATGGCAGCATGACCTTACGGCTCCGCATTTACCGGCCGTTGGAAGCACGATGGTTATGGTCCATGCTGTTGGGCTTTGGAAGCGGGGCAGAGGTGATGGAGCCGCCTGCCTTGCGGGGGATTTTGAAGCAGCAGCTCCAACAAGCTTTGCGATTCTATGAAGAAGTGTGACAGCCTGTTGTCATACTTCTTTTTTTATACTGGGAGCAGGTTCCAACGAATGAATCCCAAGGATCAGAAGGAGACAATGACATGACTAATCATCCGGCAACAATGTACGCCTATCATGTGTGGGCCAATCAAGTGATTTTGGAGAGAATCCGGGAGCTTCCGTCCGAGGTGCTGAATCTGGAGGTGAATAGCTCGTTTCCGACTCTCGCTCATGCGCTCAGTCATATTTTTGCCGTGGACAAAATGTGGTATCTGGTGGTGACAGGAACCGGCATGCAGGAAGCCTTCGAGGAATGCAGGCCGCTGAATACGAGCATCCTGGATACGGTGGAGCCATATATGGATCTATATGGGGAGCTGTCGGGTCAATTTCAGCAGTGGCTGGGCCAACGGACAGCACTGGATTTGGAGCAAACCTTACTGTTGGATAATCCGTTTGCCGGTGTGCGCCAAACCCGTTTATCGGAAATGCTGTTCCATCTGGTCAATCATGGCACCTATCACCGGGGCAACATATCCACCATGCTCCGGCAGCTGGGATATGCCTCCGCCATGAACGATTACACCTTTTTTTGGTATCAGGAGAGTATGGATGCTATATAGAGAAGGAGGATTTGCCTCGCGATGGACATCCATAATTTGCTTCCGGTCACAACACGGGAATCTCTTCGGGAATGGCTGGCGGAGCATAGCACCACAATGAGCTGCTGTTGGGTCATGGTAAGTATAGCGCCGGAGCCAGGGAAGCTGCTTTATCTGGATGCGGTGGAGGAGGCATTATGTGTCGGGTGGATCGACGAGGTCAAAAAGAAGCTGTCGGAGACCCAAATGGCACAACGGCTGTCTCCCCGCAGTAAAAACAGCTCTTGGACGGAGTTGAACAAGGAGCGCGTAAGGCGGCTGGAGCGTCTTGGGCTGATGAGAGACGAAGGGCGGAAGGTGCTTCCCGATATGTCTCCGGAAGCATTCCGGATTGATCCGGTTATCTGGCAAAGGCTGCAGGAGGAGGAAGCAGTTTACGGCAACTTCCTGGCGTTTCCCGAGCTGTACCGGCGCATCCGGATCGATACCATCCAGAGCTACAAGCACCAGCCGGAGCTGTTCCGGAGCAGATTGGATAAGTTCATTGCCCACACCAGGGAAAACAAAATGGTTGGCCAATGGCATGATAACGGGCGGCTGCTGGAGGAGTGAAGGGCTTTGACTTTTACAACTGATGCACCAAGCAGCACCTGTAACGTGCCGGTATGGCGGGGAAGCATCCCAGAGGCGGTGTGTGCCAATGGACTTTTCAGTAATGAGTAAGCAGGGGCGATTCGCTAACGGAACTCAGAGACTCTTAGCGCTCGAAAATGCGTATGGAAAATTTGTAACGGAACTGAGAAGCTCTTAGACGGTAATAAGATGGTGTTTCCCAGTAAAATCAGCTTCTAAGGGTCTCACAGTTCCGTTACATTTGAAACGGCGCCGATTTCGATGTTTAACGGTCTTTCAGTTCCGTTACAAGGGAACCGGAAGCGGCCATCCTTCGAGGCTCGGAAAAATTCCATTTTGCCCAAAAGAAATCATTCAAAATCCTGTTCAAATGGTATAAGATGTATATACTGTCAGTTCAAACGGAGAGAGAGACCTTAGCTCTCTCTTTTTTTATATTGGCTATGTTAAATCGATTTGTTGGTAATTGACAAAGTAAAAACCGCTCTCGGTAAGGCGGTTAAATAGCGAGTAGGATATCTTCAAATGGTACGTATTTGTTAGGTTCAATTTCTTTATACACTCGAACGTAGGTTACCTTAAAGGTCGGAAAAGGTGCTAATGCATTTCTCGATGCGATTTCCATTTCTTTAATTTCTGATTCTTTCATACCCCAGTAAGTCTGACCTAAAGTTAAATGAGGATGATAGTTATCCCACTCGAAATAACGTTTGATAAGCTCAGGCGAGGGTGATACCGTTTCTACCAGTTGTTTGTGAAATTCGTATATCTCTTTCGATTGAACGCCAAGAAAAACAACCGCATTTCCGAACGTTGCTGGCTCTGTAAGTGACAATTGGAAACTTGGTACGGAAGAGCAGGCTTCTCGCACTTTTTCAAGCCATATCAAATCTTCGTTAAGTCCGCCTTGAGCCTTCACAGTGATGTGAGGCTCGACAACTTCGCTAAGCTGATTACTATCCCAACGATTGCAAAATAATGCGATTTGTTCTTTGTACTCATTCGGGGGAACGATACCAATAAAATATTGCACTTTCGCACCATCTTTCTAAGTATTTGACCATTAAATTAGCAAGGATTCGATTATTGAAGGAGGGGGACGTTTATTTCCTTACTGGTACCAGACATGATAATACTACCATATTTTTCTTGTTCAACGAGCAGTTCTCATATTCCATTTTTCAAGCCTTAATGCTGAACATTAGAAAACATGTTTTTCACTGAACGAGATGGTATTATAAGAAGGTAATACCAATTCGATTGGTGGGGATTATTTGCTCCCAGTCTACATACAAAGAGGTGCATCCATATGAGGCAGTTCCCCGCGCATATTGTGGCTGTTTATGGAGTTGTGGAAAATGATCAGGGGGAGATTTTGCTTTTAAAGTCACGTAACCGAAATGTTTGGATGTTTCCGGGCGGGCAGGTGGAGCTGGGGGAAAACTTGATCGACGCTTTGGTCCGGGAGGCCAAGGAAGAAAGCAGCATGGACATTGCCGTACACCAGTTGTTCAGTGTCGCGTCCAATACATGCACTTATCCGGGCTATAATGGGTTTGGCCAGGTTCCGCCTAAGGTAATAATAGGCTTCACATGCCGTTATGTGAGTGGCGAGTTCCATGAATCGGATGAAACCACCGCATGTCTGTGGGTGCCCAAAGCAGAAGTGTTGGAGCATCTCACGGTTCCTGATTTTGTAGAAAAGTATAAGACGTACCTGAATTTTAATGGTCAGGTGGAGTACATGGAATATGTGACCAAACCACAGTTTGAGGTTAAGCTGCAGCACCTGGGCTAAAACCTTGAACAATACCAGCACGCATTGCAAACGTAAGGGGAGAGTGCCATGGCGTTCGATGATTTTACCAAGAGGCGCATTGGGAAAATTCTTGATGCTTATATTGAGGCGAAGATTCCCGATGATTTCAAGGCGGAATACAAAATCCTGTATACCTTCCGGGGAAACAACATTACGCTGGTTCAGGAAATTCCGGCGTACCTGCCGGGCGAACGGGTCGAGCTCCCCATCTGCCAGTTTCGACTGGTGGACCATAAATGGAAGGTCTATTGGCAGGATAGCAGAAATCGGTGGCACTTGGTCGAGGATATCGAGCCGATTGAGGATTTTAAGCGGCAGCTGATGAACATTGAAAAGCCTGAATATAGCTACATGTGGCTATAATTTAAAGCTATGGAGGTCCTGGCATATGATCCGGGAAGCCGAAGATAGGGACGAGGAACAGTTAAGCAAGCTGTACCGCATGCTGGTGCCGAACAGCAAAAAAATGGAAGTACAAAAAGAGCAGCTCCGCAAAATCCGGAACGACCCGATGAATTTTATCTTTGTCTATGAGGAGCAGGGGGAGCTCCTGGGCAGCTTGACGCTGAATATCTGTATGCAAGCCTTACATGGAGAAAGGCCGTACGCCATTGTCGAGAATGTCATCGTTCACGAGGATTATCGCGGCAAAAGCATCGGCCAATCTCTGTTCCGCCATGTGGAGACGTACTGCAACTCCATCCACTGCCATCGGATTATGCTGCTAAGCAAGGCCACCCGGATCAGAGCCCACCAATTTTTTGAACGGGAGGGGTATGACGGTCAAGTCAGTAAAGGCTTCAAAAAGTATTTGTAACCATCCTGTGGTCCGGGGTTACCGGCACAAGATGGAATAATAGGCTGCCGATTCTTCGACTAAATCCCGGGAAGACTGGCGGGGAGTGGTGTTGCTCCTCACCGAAGGAAGCCGTAGGCTTCCATGCCGGGCGGCGCCGGCGGCGATTTTGGAACGTTGGCTGTGGGCCTCAGTCAATTCATAAACCGCATGTTGCAAAAGGGTAAGTTGATGGACAGGCCATTCTTGTCCCATTTGATGCAAGACCTGCGGGATTTCCCCAACAGGGCAGGAGCGGATGGTTCTCAGACAGGCTCCCCACTTGATCAAATCAATCCCCTTGCCGCTTACGGGGACCTCACAGCCGCCATAGCCCACCTTGTTCTGATACGTCAGCTTGAGCAGTACGTACCAGCAACCGGAACGGACCGGCTTATATAAAAATGAAGGCCGAGAAGGAAAAGCGAAGAGCTCTATTCCCGTCAATTTCCCATTTTCCAACCACTGTACCTCCTTCAATAGTCCAATGAACAATATGAAAATCATAACCAAATTCGATTTAATTGTAAAAATCGATATGGGGTGATTTGAAGTCGATTTAAGAGGTTTTAGGTTAAATAAATGATGAAAAGCCTCGTTTATTGGGTGATTATCGGGAATTCTCGATGATTCTCCTATTATCTCGGATCTTAATAGAAATTTAACAGCTCTCATAGCATCTAAATGAATTCCTCATGCAAAGGGATACATTTTGCCGATATTTCAGCTTGAAACACAGGTATAAATAGAGGAGGTTCCGAATGAAGGCTGCGTTAACTACAAGTGATCTGGCAAGTCCTCAGCTAAGCTGGTTATGTATTCAGCCGATGTTATTGGCTGTCCGCGGCAAAGACCTGGAGGCCAAACGGGAGATGTATGACCGTTTGAACGAAGGCCAGCAGGCGCTGTATCTATTCTACTCTTTTCACAACCATACCCAAACTGCCTCGGAGTTTTATTGGTTTGCTGCTTACAATATCCACGAGCTGAACGTATGGAAAAGAATTCGTCAGAGCGTGTTGTATTTTCAAAACAGCGAGTTGGCCGGTTTGATGGAGGAAATGGAATCTGTGCTGGTCAAGGCTGCGGAACGGTACAAGCCCGCCAGTCCTTCTGACCTGGAGCAGGATCCGGAGCTGAATAAGATTATCATGCAGCTGCACGCCCGTTATAGGGGGTGTGCGGAACAAACTATCCAACAGATGAATGCATGGGTATTGGCCCACAAGCATAGCTTCCTGGAGACGAAGGAGCGGAACGAATAGGCAGGCCGCCGCCGGAAATACTACAATCCATGTAAGGGAAAGGCAGGGTGTACACGATGATTAAACGGGTTGGACAAATAATGCTCTATGTGAATAATCAGGATGAGGCGCGGCAGTTTTGGACGGAGCAAGCCGGATTTCATGTGGTAGCCGAAGAAGACAATGGCGAAGGAATGAGATGGATTGAAATTGCACCTGCCCCGGATGCTGAAACCAGCATTATTCTTCATGATAAAGCGTTTGTGGCCAGCATGTCGCCGGAGATAAATCTGGGCACACCCTCCTTGATGTTTTTCTCGGAGGATCTGGATCAGCTGTATGCGGATTTTAAGGCCAGGCAGGTCACCGTAGGAGAGTTGGTTACCCTCCCCTTTGGACGAGTGTTCAATTTTGCCGACCGGGAGGACAACTATTTCGCCGTGATGGAAAAGAAGGATACACGCAGCTAAGGGAGATACGGGAAATATGCGCTTGTTCCAACCGGATAAACCCGCTCTTTGCCACCCGAATGTGGGGGTAAGGGGCTTTTTTGCGTTCGAAAATTAATGATAATGTTTATCATTTCGCTTGACAAAACAACCCTGGAGAAATTATGTTGTATGAAAGAATATATTTTGCCTATGTGCAACAATATTAACTTCAGGAAAATAGGAGGATCAAAGAATGGGAATCAGACTGGGCAAATGGCGTGTATGGATGGGTGCAGCGGTGTTGGCAGCTGTTGTGGCGGTGATGACAGCCTGCGGGGACACCGGCAATGGCTCACAGGGCGGCGCGGAGAACGGAAAAATCCGGATTGTCACCACCATTGCCCAAATAGCGGAACCCCTGTCCGTGATCGGCGGGGATAAGGTTAGTGTGCAAAGTCTGATGGGAGCAGGCGTCGATCCCCATCTGTACAATGCTACCCAAGGGGACATCGGCAAGCTGGAGAACAGCGATATGATTTTTTACAGCGGACTTCATCTGGAGGCCAATATGGTCCGGGTATTCGAGGAAATGGGCAAGAAAAAACCGACCCTGGGGATTGGGGAAACGCTGCCCAAGGACCGGTTATTAAAGGATGAGGAAGGCAATACCGACCCGCATATCTGGTTTGACATTGAGCTGTGGAAGCAGAGCCTCGGGGCAGCGACAGAGAAGCTGAAGGAGCATGCGAAGGAGCATGCTGACTACTTCGAAGCCAACAAGGTCACCTATTTTGCCGAGCTGGATGCCTTGAAGGAGGAGTCCGTGAGGAAGCTGAGGGAAATCCCCAAGGAGAAACGGGTCCTGATTACCGCCCATGATGCCTTCGGCTACTTCGGCCGGTTGCTGGGGCTGGAGGTCATTGGGCTTCAAGGCCTGAGCACAGAGGATGAAGTGGGGCTGACGGATATCGAGGATACAGTGAAGCTGCTGACGGATCATAAGGTGCCGGCCGTGTTTGTGGAAAGCAGCATTAACCCGGCTTCCATCCAGGCGGTGATTGAAGGGGCCAAGAAGAAGGGGCTGGACGTGAAGCAGGGCGGAGAGCTGTTCTCCGATGCCATGGGCGCTGCGGGAACCAAGGAAGGCACCTATACCGGCATGTACCGCCACAATGTGGAAACCATCTACAAGGCGCTTAGCGGGAAGGGGGAATAACTGTGCTGCCTGTACTCTGTGTCAAAAGCTTAAGCGCATCCTACCACCGCAATAAGGTATTGGATGAAGTGGATTTTCAAGTGCGCCCCGGCACCATGACAGGGATCGTAGGCCCTAACGGGGCGGGGAAGTCCACACTGCTGAAGGTAATGCTTAATCTTCATCCCCGGCTGGCAGGGGAGGTGTCCTTTTTTGGCTCCGGGTATAATCAGGTGAAGGCCCGGATCGGTTATGTTCCCCAACGTGGGTCGGTGGATTGGGATTTTCCCACAGATGCTCTGGATGTGGTGTTGATGGGGTTGTACGGGCAGATCGGCTGGCTCAAGTGGCCCAAACGACAGCATAAAGAAAAGGCTATGCAGGCTTTGGACGAAATGGGCATGGCGGATTACGCCAAACGCCAGATCAGCCAGCTGTCAGGCGGACAGCAGCAGCGGGTGTTTTTGGCCAGAGCTCTGGCCCAGGAGGCGGAGCTGTACTTTCTGGATGAGCCGCTGGCAGGTGTGGATGCGGCGACGGAACGGGCCATTATGCAGACCTTGAAGACACTGAAGGAAAAAGGGAAAACCGTTCTGGTGGTCCATCATGATCTGCAAACAGTGGAGGATTATTTCGACCATCTGCTGCTGCTGAACCGGAGGGTAATGGCCCATGGTTCGACGGAAGAGGTGTTTACCAAGGAGAACATCTTCAAAACCTATGGCGGCGTGCTGCGCTGGATGGGGGAGAAATTAGGATGATACAGCTGTCGCATAACGCACAATGGGTGCTGCTCAGCACCTTGATTCTGGGGATAGCCGCAGGGGTCATCGGCTGCTTTGCTTATTGGAAGCGGCAGAGCCTGATGAGCGACGCCTTGTCCCATGCAGCATTGCCGGGAGTGGTGGCCGGATTTATGGCGGTGGGCGCCAAAAGTCTGCCTGCGATGATCGGAGGTGCGGCTGCAAGCGCGCTGCTGGGAGCGGCCCTCATCCATTGGATCCGCTCCAACTCCCGGGTGAAGGAGGATGCGGCCATGGGGATTGTGCTGTCCGTATTCTTCGGGTTGGGGATCATGCTCCTGACCTTCGCCAGCCGGACGGCAAGCGGCAATCAAAGCGGACTGGACAGCTTTATCTTCGGCCAGGCGGCGTCCATGGTCCGACAGGATGTTTGGACCATGACGGGTTTGGCATTGGTGGTCATTCTGGTGGCCGCCGTGGGCTTTAAGGAATGGAAGCTGTTTTTGTTCGATGGAGCCTTCGGAAAGGGGCTGGGCTTGTCGGGGCGGGTGATGAACAGCCTGTATATGGCCGTTCTGGTCCTGGTTATTGTTCTGGGCATCCAATCCGTTGGGGTCATCCTCATGTCAGCGCTTCTGATCATTCCTCCGGTTAGCGCCCGTTATTGGACCCACTCCTTCGGCGGAATGCTCATCCTGGCCGGAGCCTTCGGCGGTGGGGCGGGTATACTGGGCACCCTGGTCAGCACCATGGGCAAGGGCTGGCCCACAGGTCCGTTTATTGTGCTGGTAGCCACGGGACTGTTTGTTGTCTCCTTATTCTTCGGTGTGCGTAAGGGTTTGTTGGTGATGTATATGGAGCGGCTGGCCCAACAAAGAAAGCTGTCTATGGAAACTGCCGAACCGCGCAAGCTGAAGGAGGGGGTGGGATCATGAGCTACAGCGGCTGGATTATTCTGACCTCCTCTCTGGTGGGGCTGTCCTGCGGTATGATCGGGGTGCTCCTGATCCTGCGCCGGATGGCCATGATGGCCGATGCCATCAGCCATACGGTATTGCTGGGTATCGTTGTGGCATTTCTCCTTACCCGGGAGCTGAGCGGCTTCCATATGCTGATCGGTTCGGTGGCGGCGGGGCTTCTGACAGCAGTGCTGGTCCAGTGGTTCCATGCCCGTGGCGTCCAGCAGGAGGCTTCCATCGGCATTGTGTTCACCTCTATGTTTGCCCTGGGAGTGGTGCTGATTGCCACCAAGGTGGGAAACGCTCATTTGGACGTAAAACATGCCTTGATGGGAGAAATTACCTTTATCCCTTGGGAGACGGTGGAGCTTCCGGTGATCGGAGCGCTGCCGGAGGCGGTGGTGCTGCTTACGGCTGTGCTGGTAGCGGTGGCGGCGGTAATCCTCCTGTTCTTCAAGGAGTGGAAGCTGACCTCCTTCGATCCTGCACTGGCAGCGAGTTTGGGCCTGCCGGTGATGCTGATGCATTATGTATTCATGTCACTGGTATCCGTCACTACCGTAGCCTCCTTCGATGCTGTGGGAGCCATCCTGGTGGTGGCGATGCTGATTACCCCCGCCTCGGCAGCTTATCTCTGGACGGACCGGCTGTCGGTGATGATGGGGTTAAGCGGCGCTTTCGGCGTGGTATCCGCCATAGCGGGCTATTATCTGGCGGTGTGGCTGGACACCTCCATCTCCGGCTCCATGGCCTTTGCCACCGGCGTGCTGTTCCTGGCCAGCTTCCTTCTGTCTCCCAAACACGGTATGGTATCCAAATGGCTTAAGCCGGCAGTGGCGGTACAAGCCGCAGAGTCGGGTGCCTTAGAATAAAACATAGGACGGCTGAAATTAACCTCTCCAATAATCTAACGAATCTGTAGACTCGCTAATTGTCCGAATTTGCGCCGAAATGCGTTCAAAGGATGCGAATAGCGTGAAATGGATTCGTTAGATTTTTTCGTGTCCGTTTTGGCAAAATAGCGCGTTGTAGATTCTTTAGCCGGATTCCAGCTGTGTTGAGCAGATGAGTGGTCCGGGCATCACATCCGTCGGCTATGAGCATGTACCCGAGCAGGGGCCAAATGCAAAAGTACATCTATTTTCTGGGAGGAGCGCGTGACGGAGGGGCCAAATGCAAAAGTGCATTTATTTCCTGCGGATTCCACCAGTGGGGCAGAGTCAACGAGAATTAGATGCACTTTTGCAGGATAAGCGGCTATAAGGAGAGGTTTCTTCAAAAATAACTGCATTTTTGCAGGATGGGGTTGTTGGCGGAGTAGAGGGGCTCCCTGATGCCGAATATGGCAGGGGGGGTTATGTGTGGGGAAAAGAGAATTTGATGTTGACAAATTAAATAGTAATAATTACAGTTATAAGAGAACTATAATAGTAATATTTACGAAATAAGAGAAAAGACCGGAGGCAGCAGCAGTATGAAGAAAAATCGGGTTACAGTTCTATCCATCGGTTTTCTGGCGGGGGTAATACTGACAGGGTGTGGCGTTCAACAGGATGCACAAAACGGAGCGCAGCCGGAGGTGACAGCAGCGGCTTCATCTGCGGTTTTCGCCCAACCGGCTTCTCCCCAGACGGCTCCCCCGCAGGCCACAGGCAAGCTTACTCTTACGGATGACCTGAAGCGTACGGTGGTTCTGGAGCGGAAGCCGGAACGGATTGTGGTGCTTTCGCCGGAAATGCTGGAGCTGATGTATGCTATCGGCGGTACCGCTGTGGGGCGGGCCGAGGCGGCCGGTATAATTCCGCCCAAAGGAGCGGAGAACGTGCCTGCAGTCGGGCAGATGCGCCAGGTAAGTCTGGAGCAGGTGCTGGCGTTGAAGCCGGATCTGGTTATTGGGCAGCCTGTTTTCCATAAGGATATGGAGCAGACCCTGACCGCCAGCGGCATCCCTGTTGCGTTCCTCAAGCTGGGTTCACTGGAGGAGGTTCATGCCAAAACGGAGCTGTTGGGCCGGATTACGGGGAAAGAGGCGGAGGCCCAAAAGGCTCTAGCCGGGATGGACAACCGGGTGGAGCAGGTGATAAAGAAGCTGCCTGCCGAGATGCCCACCTTTGTGAATTTGAATGTAACCCCAGGAGTGGTCTCCATCCAGCGGAACGATATGGCCGGGCTGGAGATCGCCAAAAAGATGAATCTGGTGAATGTGGCGGAGGAGCTGCCTACAGACAAGCCGGATGCCAGTACACTGCCTTACAGTCTTGAAAAACTCATCGAGAAGAACCCGGACTATATCTTCCTCATTATCCACGGCAGCAAGGAAGCAGGCGAGAAGAAGATCAAAACGGAAATGGAAAGCAATCCGGCTTGGTCCTCCCTAAAGGCTGTTCAGGAGAAAAAAGTGATCGTCATGCCCTCCGAGCTGTTCCTGACCAATCCGGGGCTGAAATATGATGAGTCTATGATGTATCTGGGACAGTTTGTGTATCCTGATGCTTACGGCCAGCCGCAAACCGCAGGCAAGGTGCAATAGTATGGGCCAAGCAACCGAAAGCTTGCCGGCTGGAGAAGGACAGGGGTCCAGTTTCGAGCCTGGACCGGAAACCAGCTTCGAACCCGGAGTTCCATCCGGACCCGGAACGAAACAAAAGGCTGTAACTGTCCCACTGCGGGACAGACCGGCTTGGGGGCTGCTGATGCTGGCCATGCTTGGCTGCTGCGTGATTGCATCGGTCCTGTTCAGCATCTACAGCGGCGCCGTGAAGGTTCCCTTGGGGGATATCTCCCGGTACATACTGGATGACACCTTCCAGGGTCCGTTCCGCTCCATCGTATGGAATATCCGGATTCCCCGGGCGATCGTGGGACTTCTTGTGGGAGCCAGCCTCGCCGTTTCGGGAGCGCTGCTGCAAGGAGTCATGCGCAATCCTCTGGCCGATCCGCAAATTATCGGGGTATCCAGCGGTGCGGGCCTGTTCAGCATTCTGATTCTGATCGTATTCCAGGAATATGAATACCTGCTGCCGCCCGCCGCATTTGTGGGAGCGACCCTGGCGGCAGTGATCATTTACAGCTTGGCCTGGAAGGACGGGATCAATCCCGTTCGGATCGTGTTGGCGGGAGCGGCGGTGTCCGCCTTCCTGGGCGCAGGGATATCCGGGCTGATGATCTTTTACAGTGACCGGGTGCACGGGGCGCTAATCTTTATGGTAGGCGGCTTATCTGCCAAAAGCTGGCCCCACGTCTGGATTATTGCCCCGTATGCGGCGTCGGGGCTGCTCCTGGCTGGCCTGGGAGCCGGGCGGATGAACCTGCTTATGCTGGGGGATGCGGCGGCCCGGAATCTGGGTGTCCGGGTGGAATGGGTCCGCCTATCCATGACGGCGGTGGCTACATTGCTTGCGGCAAGCTCGGTTAGTGTGGCGGGACTGTTGGGCTTTGTGGGACTGATCGTGCCGCACGCCACCAGGCTGATGATCGGCAAGGATTACAGGCTGCTTCTGCCTGCATCGGCCTTGCTGGGGGCGGCCGTCGTCACTATCTGCGACACGCTGGCCCGTTTACTCTGGGCGCCTACGGAGCTGCCGGTGGGGATTATTATGGGAGCCGTAGGGGCGCCGTTTTTTCTGTATTTATTGAGGAGGCAAACCATGTGAGCATGCTGGAAGCAACGGATTTGCAGCTTGACTATGGCAATGGCCGGGCCATTGTGGACGGTTTGTCCCTGCATCTGCCCAAGGGTAAGATATACAGCATTATCGGCCCCAACGGATGCGGCAAAAGTACGCTTCTGCGGGCCTTGTCCCGGCAGCTAAGGCCGTCTGGTGGGCAAGTGCTGCTGGATGGCAAGAATTTGTTCCGCACCCCTCCCAAGGAGGCGGCCAGGAAGCTGTCCTTTTTGGCCCAAATCCAGGAGAGGGTGGAGATGAAGGTAAAGGATCTGGTGGCGTACGGGCGGACGCCCTACCGGTCACTGGGCCAAACCCGGCAGACCGGGCAGGACCGGAGCATTGTGGCCTGGGCAATGGAGGCTACTGCGGTTGCAGCCATGGCGGAACGGGATGTGGCCGACTTAAGCGGCGGTGAGCGGCAGCGGGTTTGGATTGCCATGGCCTTGGCTCAACGCCCGGAGCTGCTGCTGCTGGATGAACCTACCACTTACCTGGATATCTGCCATCAGATGGAGGTGCTGGAGCTTCTGCAGCAGCTGAACCGGACGTACGGCATGACCATTCTGATGGTGCTCCATGAGATGAATCAGGCCTGCCAGTTTTCCGATGAGATAATCGTGATGAAGGAGGGTGCCATCCATGCCCGTGGAGAGCCCCTTGAGGTGATGACCCCGGAGCTGTTGCAGGAGGTTTTTCAGGTCAAGGCTATCGTCGGCAAGGATGGGGATACCGGCAAACCCTATTGCCGGATTCAAGGGAGAATGACCAGACAGGAGAGAGGGATTGTAATATGAAAGCAACACAGGCGGTATATCCGTTTAGCGCTATAGTCGGCCAGGAGCGGATGAAAACGGCGCTGCTTCTGAATCTGATCAACCCCAAGCTTGGCGGGGTGCTGATCCAGGGGGAAAAGGGGACGGCCAAGTCCACAGCGGTTCGGGCGGCAGCCCAACTGATGCCCGGTGTGGATGTAGTGAATCTTCCCGTCAGCGCGACTGAAGACCGGGTGGTGGGGACACTGGACATCCAGCATGCCCTCGCCGCCGGGGAGAAGCGGTTTGAACCGGGGCTTCTGGCCCGGGCGGATGGACATATTCTCTATGTGGATGAAATCAATCTGCTGGATGACCATATTGTGGATGTGCTGCTGGATGCGGCTGCTTCGGGTGTGAATACCGTGGAGCGGGAGGGGATTTCCCATTCCCATGCGTCGCGGTTTATTCTGGTGGGAACCATGAATCCCGAGGAAGGGGATCTGCGTCCGCAGCTGTTGGACCGGTTCGGCCTGTTTGTGGAGGTAGGCGGCGAAACGGAGGTAGACCTGCGGATGGAGGTAATCCGGCGGCGGCTGGCCTTTGAGGCCGATCCGGATTCGTTTATGGCGGCATATGCACAGGAGCAGGCGGAGCTGACCGCACAGCTGCGGGCTGCCCGGGAGCGCCTGGCGTCCCTGGTTTATTCCGATCGGATTCTGGAGCTGGCGGCGCAAATCTCGATTGCCATGCAGGTGGATGGCCACCGGTCGGATATTACCCTGGTCAAAACGGCTGCCGCCCTGGCTGCATACCGGGGAGCGCCGGTTATCCAGGAAGCCCACCTGCATGAAGCGGCAGGAATGGTGTTGCCCCACCGGATGAAGCGTACCCCCTTCGCCGCAGCGGACCACCGGATGGAGACGCTCCGGGAGACGTTAGGCAGGCTGAAGCTGGCATGAACGGAGACGTTGTAAGGGCGGCGGCTTACCCGTTTGCAGCTGTTGTGGGGCAGGAGGAGGCCAAGCTTGCGCTTATCCTTCATGCCGTACACCAGGGGTTGGGCGGGGTGCTGCTTTCGGGGAAGGGAGGCATGGCCAAAACGGTGCTGCTTCGGGGGATTGCCGGGCTGGCCGACGATGGGTCACATGTGGAAATCCCGCTGGGCGTTACCGAAGACCGGCTATGGGGCAGCCTCGACCTGCAAGCCATGCTGCGCTCCGGCGAAAGGCGGCTGCAGACCGGACTGCTGGCGGAGTCCAACGGGCGGAGCCTCATGGCGGACCATTTTAATCTGCTGCCCCCGGGAGTTGCCTTTTCTATTGTGGAAGCGGCGCAATCCGGCAGCCTGCGGCTGGAGCGGGAGGGCTTCTCCGCGTGTATCCCTGCCGTATTCCGTTTGTTCGCCGCTGTCCAACCGGAGGAGGGAGAGGTGTCCCCGGGATTATTCGGCGCGTTCGGGCTTTATGTGCAGCTGCAGCTGGTGGAGGAATTGGCGGAGCGCAAGGAGATTATCCGGCGGCAGCTGGATTATGAGGCTGATCCGCAGGCATTTGTGCTGCGTTACGCCGCAGCCACTGCAGCTTTGCGCCTCCGTACCGCGGAAGCACGGCACAGGCTGGCTTCTGTGGCCCCGGAGGAGTCAGCTATCCGCCTGGCTGTGCAGCTGGCGCGGGAGGCCCGGTGCCAGGGCCAGCGCCGGGAGCTGGCAGCGGTGGAGGCCGCCAGAGCCTTGGCCGCCTGGGAGGGCCGGACCTGCTGCACCGAAGCGGACATTCGCCGTGTGGCGGCTTGGACTCTTGAGCCGTGGAGCCGGGCATGGACGCCTCCGCAGAAACAACCGGCGGAGGGCCGTGCGGAGGAGACGGCGGCACCGCCGGCTCCAGAAGAGAGGCCTCCCGCAGGTGATGCTGCCGGGAGCGAGGAGTCTCCGGCACGGGAGCGGGCGTCGGACGGTGACGATGACGGACCAAGAGGGGAGTTGGGAGTCACGGGAGACGGAGCCGCCGCAACGCGAGACAGGTCCGCCGTCTTGAATGGTGCAGATTCTGAAGCGGAGTCCTCCGCCAACGCAGCACAGGCAGTGGAGCCGCTGAAGGTGGAGGCAGCGGGTCAAGCCTTTGCGGTCCGCCCCATTGCCTTCCAGCCGGGTGACCGTCAGCCCCGCAGCGGAGCCGGGCGGCGCAATCTGACCCGGTCGGGCACCCCGCAGGGGCGGTATGTGGGCTTCCGCCGCCCGTCCGGCCAGGCGCCGGCGGGAGATCTTGCCCTGGACGCCACGCTCCGGGCGGCGGCCCCGTTTCAGGCGGTGCGCCGCCGGGGCGACGGCAGCGGCAGAGTGGTGATCCTGCCGGAGGACCTCCGGCAGAAGGTCAGGGAGCGCCGCACCGGCACCGCCATTCTGCTGGCGGTGGATGCCAGCGGCTCCATGGCCGCCCGCAAGCGGATGGCGGCGGTGAAGGGCGCGGTGCTGTCCCTGCTTCAGGACGCTTATCAGAAGCGGGACCGCATCGGCCTGCTTGCCTTCCGCGGAGCATCGGCAGAGGAGATTCTGCCCCTCACCCGCAGCGTGGATCTGGCCATGAAGCAGCTCCGGGAGCTGCCTACCGGGGGCAGAACACCCTTGGCCCAAGCCATCCGGCTGGGGTGGCAGATTCTGGAGCGGGCCCGCCGTAAGGACAAGGAGCTGATCCCTGCGCTGGTGTTGGTTACGGATGGCAGAGCCAGTCAGGCGCTGGACGGCAGCACCTCCGGCAGCGCTGCGGATGTGCTGACGGAATGCCTGTCCGTTGCCCGGGCATTCCGGGAAAGCGGACTGCATGCGCTGGTGATTGATACGGAGCAGGGATTTATCCGGCTGGAGCAGGCCGCCCGACTGGCGGAGGCGCTTGGCGCCGATTATTGCCGCCTGGAGGAGCTGGACGGAGCCGGAGTGGCGGCAGCCGTCCGGCAGATGGTGAAAGGAGACCGATAATGAAGCTGATTGTATGTACCGCATCCTATGATGTGCTGCGGAATTTCTCCGCGGTTTTTTCTGACCTCAGTCCAGAACGGAAGCAGGAGCTGAAGCTCTCCCTTTATCATACGGAGGAGATGCCGCAGCCTGAGGTGCTGGCGCAGCTCCAAGCTGCTGTCCGGGAAGCGGATGTGATTCTTCACGATCCGCATGGCATGGCGGATAGTCTGATCAAGCTCCTGCTGGCCGAATGCGCCGGCTGCCGTGCACAGCAGATTACAGTAGGGGGTGACAGCGGAAGGCTGGGGCGGCTGCTGCGCCTGGGAGATCTTACAGGACGCGATGTGGAGGCTCTGGCGGCGAATAACCGTCAGCCCACTGACCACCAGCCGTCAGCCCGTTCCATTCCCTCCCGGCCTTCAACCACCCTCATCTCCGCCCAGCAGCAGGACTATGAGCTGCTCTTGAAGCTGCGGACCTATTGGCAATCCGGCGGTTTGGAGAATATCCGCAATCTGCTTTTGCAGGTGGTCCACCAGTGGGGAGGAGAAGAGGCTTCGCACTGGCCGATGCCGGAGGAGCCGATGACGCTGAATGGCCTCAATCTGTTTGATCCGACTACTCGAAAACGCTACAAGACGCTCGGGGAATATTGGCAGAAAACATCCCGCAACCCGGATGCTTCTACTGTGGCTGTCCTGTTCATGGGCAGCACCTACCCCGTTGATTTGCACCCCATTGTGGCGGGTATGATGGAGCGGCTTCGAGGTTTTGCCCATGTGCTGCCGGTTGCCTTTGGTTCCATCACCGGCGTGGATGTGGGGCAGCTGCGGGAGCTCCTGTTATACGGCAGCCCCTCAGGCGGCGCCGTCAACATGGTTGTGAATTTCATCCCCTTCCGCCTGGGCGCCGGGCCCGTAGGCGGAGATTCATCGGCGGTGCTGGCGCTCCTGGAGGAGCTTAAGGCGCCGCTTCTGCATCCGGTGTTCCTGTCCAAACGCCTGCGGCAGGAATGGGAGGATTCCCCCGAGGGTTTGTCCCCTGGAGAGTTTCTGGTGCAGATGATGCTGCCCGAGCTGGACGGGGCCATTGAGCTTTTGCCCCTGGCGGCCATGGATGAGGAGGGTGTCCACGAGGAGCTCGGCATCAAGTGGCGGACTCTGTCCCTGATTGAGGAACGGGCGGATCGCCTGGCCGCCAAAATCCGCCGGTGGCTGGCGCTTCAAACCAAACCGCGCCAAAACAAACGGTTGTCCATTCTCTGCTACAATTATCCGCCGGGAGAAGCCCATCTGTTCGGAGGTTCCTTTCTGGACACCTTCGAATCGGTTTCCCGTTTGCTCACCAGGCTGAAGCAAGCCGGCTACGATGTACAGGAGATGTCCGCAGCGGAGCTCCGCGACGCTTTTGTGGGGAGAGGGCTGATCAATTCTGCTCAATGGAGAGACGAAGCCGGCTCAGCCAACATGCTGCGTTACTCACACACCCGGTGCGAGGCATATTTCCGGCAATCCCCCCACCGAAGGGAGATGGAGGAACAGTGGGGACCGCCTCCAGGGGATATGATGAGCGACGGGGGCAGCTATCTGATTCCGGGATTGGTCAACGGCAATGTGTTTATCGGACTGCAGCCGGCCAGAGGAATTCACGAGCAATCCGAAAAAGCCTACCATGACCGGTCGGTACTCCCTCCTTATCAGTATCAGGCCTTTTACCATTATCTCCGGCAGGAGTTCAAAACCGACGCGATTCTCCACGTAGGGACTCATGGCACCCTTGAGTTTATGACGGGCAAGGAAACCGGCATGTCCGGGCGCTGCCTGCCGGATGAGCTGGCGGGGGAGCTGCCCCATCTGTATTACTACTATGTGGGCAATCCCGCCGAGGCGATGGTGGCCAAACGCCGCAGCCATGCAGTGCTGATGAGCTACCAGTCCCCCCCTTTTGTGGAGAGTGAGCTGTATGGCGAATACCTCCTGTTGGATGCCCTTCTGAACGAATACCATCAAGCGGAAAAGCTGAACCCCGGCCAATGCCCGGATATCTGGACCCGGATTATGAAAAAAGCCGCCGAGCTGCATCTGGAGGCGGAGGATGCCGAGGCTATTGAGGATGAAATCTACCGGATGCGGCGTTCCCTGATTCCTGCAGGGCTGCATGTGCTGGGGGAGGGGTATAACAGGGAGGAGGCGGCCTCTTACATGAAATTCGTCCTCCGTCATGACCGTCATGAGGTCCGTTCCTTGCAAGGGCTGGTGGCGGAGGCGGAGGGGCTGGACTACGAGCAGCTGACAGCCGGCAGCCATACACCGGAGCTGCAGCGTTTGGATGATTTGGTTACTGCGCTAACCGCCCAATTCGCCGAAACAGGTGAGGTTCCTTCCTTGGCTTCCGGCAATATTGCTCTGCAGGAGGCTTGGGCCAAAACCTGGCAGTTCGGCCGGCAGGCCTTCCGTCTGGCGTCGTCTAATCTGGAGCTGGACCAGCTCATCCGTCTGTTGGATGGGGAATATTCCCCGGCCCGGCTGGCTGGAGATGCCATCCGGCACCCGGACATTTTGCCTACCGGCTATAATCTCTACCAATTTGACTGCCGGTCGGTTCCCAGTGATACCGCTGCCTCCAGAGGGGCGGCCATTGCCGACAATGTGGTGGAGCTATACCAACGCCATCACGGCCACGTTCCGGACACTACTGCCCTGGTCATGTGGGGGCTGGAAACCTCCCGGACCCAAGGGGAAACCTTCGGACAGATTCTCCGGCTGATGGGGGTCCGTATTGCCGGCAGAAGCCGGTTCAACCAGCCGGTATTCGATATTATTCCCCTAGGTGAGCTGGGGCGGCCCAGGCTGAATGTGGTGGTGACCATCTGCGGCTTCTTCCGGGATATGTTCCCTAACTTGCTGGAGACACTGAATGAGCTGTTCCGGCAGGTCTCCGCGCTTGACGAAACGGAGGAGGAGAACCGGTTCAGGAAGCATTCCCTGACCCAGTACCGCAAGCTGCTGGCGGAGGGTTATGAGGAGGCGGAGGCATGGGATTTGGCCTGCGCCCGGATTTTCGGCCCCGCGGCGGCGGAGTATGGGACTAATCTTACGAAGCTGGTGGAGACCAAAGCCTGGACGGAGGAAGCCGAGCTGGGCCAATCCTATCTGAACAGCCTCAAGTATGTGTACAGCGGTGCCAGCCGGGGAAAAGAGGCGGGAGAGCTGTTTGCCGACCGACTCGGTACAGTGGAACTGGTATCCCAGGTGCGCAGCGACCATGAGCATGAGGTCACCGATCTGGACCATTTTTATGAATTTTTCGGCGGGCTGGCCAAATCGGTCCATATGCTGAAGGGGACGGAGGCGGACATCTATATTTCGGATACCACCGGACTGCGTCCCCGCTCGGAGGATGCCGCGGCGGCCATCGGCAGAGGTCTCCGCACCCGGCTGCTGAATCCCGCCTGGATCAACGGGCTTCTGGAGCATCCGTTTCACGGTGCGCAGAAAATCGCCGAACGCTTCGGGAACATGCTGGGTTTGGCGGCGACCACGGGCAAGGTGGATTCCTGGATGTTTTCGGAGCTGCATCAGGCTTATGTGGCGGATGAGGAGAGAAGCCGGCGGATGGAGGAGAATAACCGGTGGGCCTACCATCAGGCGCTGGAAAGCCTCTTGGAAAGTCATCAGCGCCGGTATTGGGACGCCTCGGTGGAGGAGCTGGAGCAGCTGCGCAGCCGCTACATGGAGCTGGAAGGGGAGCTGGAGGGAGCGGTTGAAGCAAAATAATGCAGGAAGAACCACTTGCATGCCCGCCGTCCTCGGAGGTTCGGAAGAAACACCTCCAGAGGGATGGGGTGGTCCTGCTACGGCCATGGATAGAAAAAGTTTATTTTTTACAGAATGAAGTTCTTTTTCTAACTGTATGGATGCCGTCCGACTGCACTATAATCAAGTTGCAAACGGAGGCTGATCAAAATCATGACATTCGATATCATCATTACCCAACAGGCCCGGGAGCTTGCAGCCAGCTTGGACTTCCGGCAGCTGCTTCAACAGGTATGCTGCCCCTCCTATCAGAAGGAACGGGTGCAGGATATGGCCGGATTCGGGTCCATGTTTTTTCATCCCGATGACATGGAGGAGCTGAAGGGGCATATCCGTGGCTTCAAGGAGAGCTGCTCCATCCCGCCCTTCATTGTCAGTGACCTGGAATGCGGTGCAGGCAGCATGGTCAGGGGAGCCACTGTATTTCCTTCTGCCATGGCAATCAGCCAAACCAACTCCCCTGAGCTGGCATATGAGGCGGGACGGATTGCCGCTGAGGAGGCAGGGGAGCTGGGGTACAACTGGACCTTTTCCCCGGTGGTTGATCTGGCCTGTGAGCCGGACAGTCCTGTAGTCGGGCTGCGCAGCCCGGGAGCGGACCCGGACCATGCCGCCGTTATGGCCGGGGCATATATGCGCGGGCTGCAGGACCATGGCATGATGGCCACCATCAAGCATTTTCCGGGAGACGGGCACAGCACCTACGACCAGCATCTGACCACCCCTGAGAATCTGCTGGACATGGACACCTGGCGGGAGCAATCGGGCAAGGTTTTTATGCGTTTGATCGAGGAGGGGGCCATGTGTGTGATGCCGGGGCATATTGCCTTTCCCGCCTACGATGAGAGGGATGCGGCATTAGGCCTGTACCCGCCCGCCACACTCTCCAGGCGGCTCCTTCAGGACTTGCTGCGAGGGGAGCTGGGCTTTAAGGGGCTGATTGTGTCCGACGCCATCGGCATGGGCGGGGCGGTAGGCTTCGCCTCTTATTATGACGCCTGTGCTCTTGCCCTGGAGAATGGCTGCGACTGTCTGCTTTTCCCCAAGATAGACGAAATCTTCTACACCGAGATGCAGTGCCGGGTTGACCGGGGCATGCTGACTCTGGAAGCTCTTCGGGAACGGGCAGCCCGCATCCTTTCCTTGAAGGAGCAGCTTGGCATCTTAAAGCCGGACACCCGCCCCCTCTTCAAGACGGATAAAGAGAAAAACAGGCAGATATCCGATGCGGTGGTGGAGCAGAGCATCACGGTAATTCGTGACCGGAAGAGCCGGATTCCGTTCTCCATTCATGAGGATACCCGGATACTGCATGTCACGATTATGAATGATGCCGAGGAGCATAAGGAAATGCTGGAGGACCTGCAGAATGGGATCAGAGCGTATACCGGGCAGCTTGACTGCTGGGTAGATCCGGGGCCGGATGCATTGTTCGAGGCGGCCATCCATAACCGTTATGACCTTATTATCTGCTCCATCGGCAGCGAGCTGAGCTATGGCCTGAACGTGGTCCGGCTCCACGGCAGGGTGGCCCGGAACATGATGCAGGGGTGGATGAAGCTGGATACGCCGGTTATCTTCGTGGCTCATTTTCATCCCTTCATCCACCGGGAATACCAAGCGTCTGCTGATACCGTCATCAACACATACGGAAATACCGCCCACACCGCCAAATGTCTGATGGAGGGCATCACCGGCAAGCGGGAGCTGTCCCGAACGCTGCATGTGCATAGCCGTTGAATTCTACTGTCATTTGACTGCAGAAAAAAGCATGACCACCCTTGCAGGGCGGCCATGCTTTTTTAGTTAATTCGAATTTGCCGGCTTGCCCTTAAATTTAATAAAGGACCATACCGCCAGCAGCACCACAACTGCGAGACAAGCGCCGATGCTGACCCGGTTCTGGGCATCCACCAGGAACAGGCAGGCGATCACTGCCAAACAGCCGATGGTCAGCATGGTGATATACGGGTAGCCCCATACCTTGAAGCCGGGCTCCTTGGGATAGCTTTTGCGCAGCTTCAGCTGAGAGAGGCAGATGCTGATCCAGACCAGCAGCACCACAAACCCCGGTACTGCCATGAGAATCCGAAACAGGCTGTCCTGGTAGAAGTAGGCCAGCATTGCCCCCACACCAAGGATAACGGCGCACAGCTTCAGACTGTTCACCGGCACACCCTTGCGGGAGGTGCGGGCCAAGGCCGCAGGTGCTTCACCCTGCGAGGCCATGGAGTGGAGCATCCGGGTCGCGCCGTATATCCCGGAGTTGGCGGCAGACAGAACCGCTGTAATCAGAATGAAATTCATCACGTGAGCCGAGCCCTGCAGACCGATGGAGGCCAGCACCTGTACGAAAGGGCTGGTATGCCCGTCCAACTGATCCCAAGGAATCAGTCCGCAGATAATGAGAATGGGCAGGGTGTAGAACAGAACCACCCGGAGTATAAAGCTTTTGACTACGCGGGGTAGAACCTTCTCCGCATCCTGAGCCTCTGTCAGCGTCAGTCCGATAAGCTCCGACCCGCCGTAGGAGAACATCACCACTAACAATCCGGAGAAGATAGCGGTGAAGCCCTGCGGGAAAAAACCGCCATGCTTCGTAAAATTCTGCGTCAGTGAAGGAGCGTCGGCAACCGGGATGATCCCGAACAGAATGCCTGCGCCTAACACGATAAACACAATAATCATTGTGATTTTGATGCCAGCCAGCCAAAATTCCGTTTCCCCGAAGCCGCCGACACTCATCATATTAATAATGAGAATCAGCGCTGCGCTGGCCAATGTCAGCAGCCACAAGGGCATATCCGGCAGCCAATATTGGAGGAAGCTTCCTGCCGCCAGCACTTCGATGACACACACCGTCAGCCACATGAAGCAATACAGCCAGCCTACGATGAAGGAGAGGCGTTCGCCGAAGGCGTCGCGGATAAAATCCTTCATGTTCTTATTGGAGTACACCGTAGCCATCTCCGCAATGGCTCCCATGACCACCAGCAACAGCAGCCCTGCAAACACGTAGGACAGCACAATACCGGGTCCGGCGATGCCGATGGTTTCAGCACTGCCCTTGAAGATCCCGGTGCCGATGACTCCGCCCATGGCCATAAAGCTGATATGCCGCGGCCGGAGCTTTTTTTGCAAAGAATCGTCATTTCCGCTCACAATTGACAAGCCCCCTGATTGTTTCCAAAATACAGACTTGTCTAGTTTACCTTGAATGTCAGATTTGGACAATCCCTTTATATCAATTGATCAGCGATGGCTTCCAGCAGTAAGCGTACCGCATCAGCGCTGCGTTCCTGCTCGAAGTAGGAGGCGGCAAGTGTCAGCTCCCCGCCGTAGGAGCTGGCCCCTAACATAAAGGCGGGGGCATGCATCGCAGGGGTAATGGCATATACACGGTTAGCTGCGGCCTCCCCAAATTGGAGCGTACCGGAGGTAATCCAGCCTAAATTGGAGAAAATGGGGGCGGATTGCCCGGCCGCTTTCATCCGGGAGCTGGCCTGCACGAGCATCCCCTGTGCCTGCGGATAAGGCAGCCTGGCCAGAAAATCCATGGAGACGGCGCTGTGCAATCCCGGATGGGATTCCTTAACAGCTGCCATCCTCTCGTGAACCCGTTTGACAGTTTGTACAAACGTCTCGTCCGCAGATATAGGCACCGCCACCTTCTCCATCCCTGAGAGGTTACATACCCCAGGCTGTTCACCCGAGGGGAAATATCTCCGTAAATCTATGGTCAGATTAACGGCGGTTTGGCGGATTTCCCCGTTAAGGTCTGCTGAACCTTGGTCCAGTCCTGCCAAAGCACGGGTTAAGGCAGCCAGCAGCATATCGTTGACGGTGATACCTTCCTCCCGAGGCCGCAAGTCGGCAAACGGCACACGAAGAATGGCATAACGGGCTTGACCGGAGGTGCCCTCCTGGAAGGGGATGGTGACGGAGGGAAGGGGCGTATCCTTCTCCGGCTTGTAAGCCTGACGGATATCCTGGAAACCGGCCGCTTCATACACCCGCTTGGAGGAGCGTTCCGGAAAGCCGGAAGCAGCGTCTTCCTCATGGCTTTGCCCATCCGCCCCAGTCTGCTTCAGAAAAAGCCGGTTGTAGATGCCGCACAGGAGCTGCAGATACGCCTTGGCCCCTCCGCCGTCACAGCAGGCATGGTCCAGCTTGATGCATAGCACATCACCTGCGGGTCCGCGGATCAGTTGAACCAGCAGCTGCCGTCCTTCTTCAAGAGGAAGCTCCTCTACAAAATGACGGATGGCATTGGCTGGGGAATCGGCTGCGGTGATACGGAGCCAAGCTTCTGGCCCAACTATGTGTATGGGCGTCCAGCAGGGCGGCGCCTGAGTGTCATCGAAGCGGCAGGCAAGGACGGGCTCCACTTGAAGGGACTGCAGAACAGCCTGCTCCAATAGGTTATCATCCAGTGCACACTCAAACTCTGCAATTATATGAAGCAATGAATTGGAATCTTGAATGTGGGCAATCTGATTGGCCCAATCCTGACCTGTTGCGGCTCCTGAACATGTACTCATTTTGACTCCGCCTCTCTCATAAAATAGATCATATCAAGCAGCTTCTCTCAGCAGCACCCCATCGAGCAGCGCCGGGTCGGGACACTGGAAAAATTCCCTCATGGTCAGCCGGAACGCACAAAGCCCTTGAAGCGAAGCCCAATACAGAATAGCCAGCTGCATGGAATCGCCCTGCTTGAAGGTACCCTCCTTCTGCCCCTCTTCAATTAACCCGGCCAAAATTTTGAAGGGGAGCGTGGAGTTGGTCAAATGGGGGGACATGCTGCCGTCCCGCACCAATCCGGCTTGCAGCATCAGGGTGAAATACTGTGCGGTTTTGGTGCCGCGCTGCAGAATATCCGTAAGAGATCGGGAGATAAGCTGGAGCCGATCCTTGGCTGTCCCCGGGTTGCCCCGGTAACGGGACATGGCTTCACCGGAAAAGCTGACGGCACGGCTGACAAGCTCATAAAAAAGAACTTCCTTGGATGCAAAATAATGATACAAAAGCCCGGTGCTGATACCCGCTTCCTTGGCGATGCCGGCAATATTCGTTGCCGCCAGTCCGTTATGGGCGAAGAGCAGCAAAGCAGCATCGAGAATTTTCTCACGGGTGGCTTCTTTGATTTGACGATTTTGGTCCTGTGTGCGGGGGATAAGGGGAGCCTCCTTTTTATTGATTGAATATTAATTCAACCATAAATCTGATAGGAGAAATTGTCAATAGGTACATCCTTTATATTCAATACCTGGGAAATGAATTAGAATAGAATAAACCAACAACGTATGAAAAGTGGTGGACAAATGAAAATTGTACGCAGGATTGTGGATATATTGCTGGTGCTGGTTGTCATATTTCTCATGTTTGGGTTGATCCAGCTTCCCAATCTGACCTGGAGTGAGGATATGGTGAAGTGGGCGAAGCTTAACTTATGGGTACAAAAGGGATTCGCCGTTTTATTTATTCTGACCCTAACCCGGCTATATCTGAAAAAACTGGCCACGAAACCAGCGGAGCCAAAGGAGCGTTCTCCGCAGGAATAAGCCACTTTTGGGGAGCAAAAGCAGCATTTTATCAAAATATAAGCTAATTTATGGTATATTTAGTACCATAGAGTAAAAAAGGCTTGACACATGTATGGTACAATTGGTTTATGCGGGTAAGTCAGCAAGCTTTCATATTCCAGGAATAGGAGGATATCGAATGTTCCAGGCAGGTGAGTTTGTCATTTACGGCAATAGCGGGGTTTGTGAAGTGAAAGAGGTGGGAATCCCCGGATTCTCCGCAGGGGAAAATCCCAGATCTTATTACACCCTGGCTCCGTTGCACAGTACGGAAACCATCTATACTCCTGTGGATACCAAGGTGCTGATGCGGACGGTGATCTCCTCCGCAGAAGCCCGGCATCTGCTTGAGCATTTTCCGGAGCTGCAGGAGGAGGATTATAGTGCATGCAATACCAAATGGCTGGCCAATGCCTATGAATCCTCCCTGCAGGATTATACCTGTGAAACGCTTATGAAGCTCATCAAATCCATCTGCATGCGGAACTGCGAGGTTATCCTGAGCAAACGGAAGCTGAATGAAACGGATCTGAAATATTTGAAGCGGGCCGAGGATCTGCTGTACAACGAGTTTTCCGTAGCCCTTGGGTTAACGGTAGATGATGTGAAGCAAATCATTGAAGAGGCGTTGGATGAGCTTATGGCCCAAAAGGCAAACAGCTGACCAGCCACTGTCAAACCGGCGAAAGAAGCCCGCGGCGCTCCAGCTCCAAAAGCCCGGTTTTCATGGTTAAGCCGCCGCGGTAGCCGGTCAAGGCGCCCTGCTTGCCCACAACACGGTGGCAGGGCACGGTGATCAGCACCGGGTTGGCCCCGATGGCGGCGCCTACGGCCCGGGATGCCTGTGGTTTGTCCAATAGGCGGGCAATGTCCGAATAGGTCACCGTCTGTCCGTAAGGGATGCTGTTCAGAGCATCCCATACCGCAAGCTGGAATGGGGTGCCGCACAAATCCAACGGAACGGTGAAATCCTGCCGTTCTCCCTGCAGATAGCCGGTAAGCTGCCCGATATAGGGGGCCAGCTTGCCGGCATCTTCTGTTAAGCGGCAGCTTTGAAGCCGCCTGCAAGCCCAATCCTCCAGCTCCTCGTAGGAACGGCCCGCTGAACCCACGTAACAAAGCCCTTGCTCTGTCGCGGCCACGTGCAGACTCCATGTCCCAAGCGTAAACCGGGTCCAATAGACAGGTGTTCCCTTTAGGTTTCTTCTCATTCCAACATTCCTCCTTTAACGGCATCTGTGTGCTGCTTCCGGTATTGCGCCGGGGTGCAGCCTGTTTGGCTTTTGAACAAGGTAATGAAATAGGGGGTATTGGCTAATCCCACATCCGTACCAATAACCGACACCGGCTTGTCCGTGGATAGCAGCTCTGCTGCGGCTTGTTCGATGCGGACCTGCTGGACATATGCAGCCGGTGTTTGGCCAGTGATGCGTTTGAAGGTCCGGTGCAGGTGAAACGGGCTGCTGTGGGAGCTGTCCGCCAGGGTTTGCAGGTGAAGGGGGGCGGCATAATGCCGGCGGATATATGCCGTCACCATGGAAATCCACTCCTCATCCGGCATCCGTTCTCCGGTGGGCCTGCACCGTTTGCATGGCCGGTAGCGGGCGTCCAGTGCTTCCCGGGAGGAAGCGAAAATCTGCGTGTTTTCTTTTTTGGGCGGCCTGGATTTGCAGGAGGGCCGGCAAAAAATGCCCGTAGAGCTGACTCCGTATACAAACTGCCCATCAAAGGCGGCATCATTGTTCAGAATGGCCTGCCATTTTTCGTCTGGTAAATAGAAATCCCCCAAACCCGATCACCTCCACACCCAGTATAACCCGGATGAGGCTGGTTTGGCGGATTTGGGGGGTGTAACAGCAAGATAACGAAATTTCAGCTTAAAAGCTGCTCACCACAGGTACAAATCATTGCCCTTCAGCTTAAGGAGGGCCTCCAGGAAATAATAGTCGCCGTAGATAATCGGATGGTGGTGCCGGTTCCGGAAATATGCCTCTGACCCGCGCAGCATGATGCTGTCATTTTCCTCCATCCAGTCACACCGGGGCTCCAGCGCGTGTAGGAGCTTCATCGCGGCGTTCAGATACACAGGACGCTCCGCCTCAGGCACAGCCTTGGCAATCTCGATGAGTCCACAGGCTGCAATGGCCGCTGCTGTATCGTCCTCCAGCACCGGCTCCGCAGGCTGCCGAAAGTCTACCGGAATGACCCCATTATCGGGGATATTGGCCATGAAATAATGGGCTACCTGTTTGGCGGTTTGCAGATAGTCGTCTTTCCCCGTGTGCTTGTAGCTCATCATGAAGCCATACAGCGCCCAGGTTTGACCCCGGGTCCAGGAGGAGCCTTCCCCGTAGCCTTGTCCCCCATAGGTCCGCATTACACCGCCCTGGAACGGATCAAATTCTACAATGTGGTTCACCGATCCGTCGGGCCGCACAAAAGCGGTCAAGGCAGTGTCGGCATGGGCCATGGCAATCTGCTTGTACCGCGGGTCCCCGGTTTCCTCCGTGGCCCAATACAAGAGAGGGATATTGAACATACAGTCGATAATCGCCCAGCCCCGTGTATCCCCTTCGTCCAGATCATTCCACGCGCGGATGAACCGTCCCGCCAGGTTGAACCGGCCTGCCAGCAGATTGGCGGCATGCAGCGCCCGTTTGCGGGATTCGGGATTTCCGGTAACCCGGTAATGGGCTACGCTGGTGGGCAGCCACATAAAACCGACGTCATGGTGCAGCCCGTAGAATTCCTGGAACGCCCGGTCCAGATACCCTTCCGATATCGCGGCGATTTCCGCATATTTGCCGTTGCCGGTTTCATGATGCATGAGCCACATCAGCCCGCCCCAGAAGCCGTTGGTCCACCAGCAGATGCCATCCGCCTCGGACCCGCTGGGATTCTCCGCCGCTCTGTCATCATGGGTTCCGTTAACGGACATATAGGGGGTTTTATGTTTCGACTTGTCACTCACCCAATTCAGCTTGGTTGTAAACTTGCGGATGACACTTTCCACCCATTGTTGGTCCTGCTTCTGCAGCATGGTATGCACCCTACCTTCTCTATATTTACGTGTTTGCCCTCATTCTAGTGTACGGAGGCACCGCTTGGAATGAGGTTTTTGCAGAGAAAACCGTTCTTTTTTAAGATAATAGCCGTGGGCTTATATGAAAAAGGGTGAAAATGTCATGATCGGTCCATTTTTTCAGGGTGATGAAAAATCGGGGGGATCATCAGAAAACATGCCTATCGCTTCCCCGGTTTCCGGTATACACTGGCTGAACAAACCGCCGGTCTATCAGTACCGGCAAGAAGAAATGGAAGGATGGGCCAACCGGATATGACGAATAAATCGGCACACGCAGATCAGCTGCTAGCTTGGATAGAAGAGGCCCGCAGCCTGCTGGACAGGCAGAGCCGTTATTATACCGAAGGAGCCAAAGCGGCGCTGTTGGATATGGTTCAATTGGCGGAGGAGGCCTTGGCGGGCAAGGAGGTTCCTTTCATCCGCAACCGGGAATTTTACCGGCCCCGGGAGGACGAAGCAGTGCGTTTCGCCGCAGAGCGCTTCACCATGGTTCCGCCATTTCCGGAGAAGGGCATGGTTTACTCCAGCTATGGCTTGAAGCAGGCGCTGATGTGGTTTGAAGGGCAGGATATGAGGGCAGGCGGAATACAGAAGCTGAAGGAAAGGGCTGCCCTTGCATTGGATAAAAGCAGGGAGCTGCTGACGGCTGCCAAACCTGGCCGGGAGCCAGGCTGTTACAGTGAAGAGGCTATCCAAGGGCTCAAGGCAGCGTGCATAAAGCTGGATGAGGCGCTTGGCGGATACGGGGAGGACAGCGGTAATGGAGAAGACGGGATAGCATTAGCGGTGGTGGCCTGCTTCAATGCCCTGCGGGAGCTTCGCCATTCCCGGCTGCTGCGCACAGATGTGGACCCGGAGGCATCGCTATATCTGTCTCCAGAGGGACTGAAACAGGTGAAGGCCACCATTGCATCGGACTTGCTGGTCCGGGAGCAGTATAACAGGATCGCCGCCATTGCCGCCCAATACAGCGAAGAGGAGATCCGCCGGGCCACCTCCCTGATTATGAACAGCCGCCATGATTACACGGAGCTGAACCGGTATTTTTATCTGTGGAGCTCAACGGACAAAATCGCCAACTTCAAAGCACCGGAGCGGGCGGCGGCGGTTTCCGTTTCCTTCGTGCTGCCGTCGGAGGAGAATGAGCAGGAGGGGCTAGGCCATGTATGGATCGATAATCTGGAAATCCTGTCCGCCAGCGGGGGCAGTCTCCCCATTCCCAATGGAAGCTTCGACGAAGGCGGCGGAGAAGGCCCGCTCCATTGGCGGCCCGAAGCGCGCAAGGGCAGTCCCGTCCTGAAATGGGAGGATCAATACCCCTTCTGCGGAGGGGGAGAACGGAGCCGGCCGGAAACAGCTAACCTCTCCTCCCAGGTCCAAACCCGGTATCAGGAGGGGACAACCAGACACTCCTTGTACATTTGCAACCCCACCGGCCATGATGAGGGGGCATGGACCTGTACCCGGACTGTCCCAGTTGCGGAGGGAGGAGCGTACACCGTAACCTTTCAGGCCAAGCTGGACGGCAAGCTGAAATCCGGCTTGAAGGCGGTTCTGACATTTCTGGATACAGCCGGCCAGCCCGTTGGCCGATTCGAATACAGCTTCAACCGCAAATCCTCCATTCCCGGCGGGCGGTTTCTCCTGCCTATGCAGTGCGACGCCATCCAGTATGTGATGACGGGGGACCAGTCCTATGCCCGTAAGGTGAAGGACCAGCTGCTGTTTATGTTCAATGACTTCTGCCAAGGGGCGGAGCATTGGCTGGCCACCAATTTGCGTCCCGAGGGCAATGACAGCTATGGTGCGGTGCAAGGAGGAAGGATGCTTTCGGCAGCGGCGGTCAGCTATTCCCTTATCCGCGGCGCGGGTGTGTTTTCCCGAGAGGAAAAAGATCGCTTCTACCGCATGACCGGTTATTTGCTCCGGTACATGCTGGATATGCGTGACCGTACAGAATGGATGCCTCATGATGCCCAGGAGGGCTGCAGCAACTGGCAGACGGATATGTGTGCGGGAACGGGCTTTATGATGATGGCGCTGACGGACTTTCCCAACCGGCATACCTGGCTCCAGAATGCCCATTGCATTTTGAAGGCGCAGCTGGAGCTGAATGTGAACCCAGATTCCTCCTGGCCGGAATCCATTCGTTACCATCATGCGGCACTGGAACGTTTCGCAGGGTATGCCAAGGCTGCGGATCATGTGCTGGGAGAAAATTGGTTCTCCGATACGCCGCTGCTGCGGATGTTTGGCTACAGCGCCTCGGTGCAGACCCCGGGATACCGCTATTTTGACGGAAGGATCGGCACACCGCCCTTTGGCGATCATGCATTAAGCGGGGGAGGGGAATTCGGCTTTTTTGCCGCCTATCTGGCGGATGTGGCCAAAATTGATGTCCCATTGGCCGATCTGATGTACCACACCTGGGCAGCGGCAGGAAAACCCTTCAAGAGGCTGTGGGGGGAGAGCATTGCCCTGGAGAATATCCTGGGACAAGGGGATACCTACAGGCCCACAGGACCGTTGGTTCTGGGCTCCACCACCGCCTTTCCCGATGCAGGTATCCATGTATTCCGCAAAGGCCACGGCACCGGCAAGGAAAGCTACTTCGCCGTGATGTCCAGTCCGCAGCCGGTGGGCCACGGCCACCTGGACCAGGGGTCTTTTATCCTCTACAAGGATTCTGTGCCTCTGGTGATGGATTCCGGGATTGAGGGGTATTTTGACAGCAGCACCCAGTGGCATATCTCCTCGTATTCCCATGCTTGCCTGCAGTTTGCTACGGAACAAACGGTGATTCCGAAGCCTGTGGGAGACGCCATCAACTTGACGGCAGGCACCTACAGTCTGGAGCGGGGCTGGGTGGATGTGCCGCGGGTGAGCAGGGTGCTTGGAACGGTGCTTTGCGGAGATGCGGAGAGCATCACCATCGAAATTGCCAACCCCGAAGGGACAGGGCGGCATATCCGCCATATCCTGTGGCTGAAGGAGCCGGACCTGTATATGATCCGCGATACGGTGAGGGATTTTTCCGGCCGGGTGCTGTTCAGTCTTCCTGTTGCCTCCAGGCAACCTGTTATCGAAGGCAGCCGGGTTTATTCAGAAGGAGCATATGGCGTGGATCTGGAGACCGTGTTCCTGTCTCCTCTTGAATCGCTTCGTCTGGAGCAAGGGCGTGCAACTCCCTTCTTCGGTAATCCGGCAGACCCCGTCTCCATGATGGATTATATCCGGGCAGAGGCCGATGCGGCGGCAGGCTTTTTGACGGTCCTGTATCCCAAAGAAAAGGACCGGCGGAAGCTTCTGGTACAAAAAGAACGGGACGGCACCCTGCTTCTCCGTACGGAAAGCTATTCCGTCGGAATCAATGCTACATCGCACCCTTACGGCCTTGCCGTACTCCGTCAGGAGCAGCTATAGCTGCAGGTATACAGTCTTAACAGGGATCCATACAGGCATGAGGCTCCGGGCTTCATGCCTGCTTCCCGTTATTCTCTTAAAAAACCGCATCATAAACATAAAAAACCGCATACCAAAGCCGGTCCCGGTTTTTTTATAATGAAAGTTACCCTTTGTCTATGGAGGAGCCGATGAAAGCCATCAAGACCTTTTTAATGGAAAAAAAGCTGCTGATCCGCCTGATTCTGTCCTATCTGGCCGTAGGTTTGTTAATCATCGGGGGGCTGACCCTCGTGATCACCTCCAAGGTATCGGATAACCTGAAGGAGGAGCTGACGGCGTCCACCGACCGGGCCATTGAGCAGTCCTACAATACGGCTGATATTCTGCTCAGCTTCACCTACCGCCATTTCGCCAATGCTTATTCCTCTGCGGATATCCAGGCGGGGTTCTACAGCAGTGAGTTCGATACGGCGCTGATGGGACGGATCGGGGCCAAGTTATCCGATCTGGCTGTCACCAATCCGATGGTGCATTCCGTATACGTGGTGAATCCCAATCAGAGGCTGGTATTCTCCTCGTTGACCACGGTCCGGACCTTCGAGGAATTTTATGACCAGAAGATGCTGGAGCTTCTGGCGAATCCAATGGTGTATACAGGAAGCATCTTTATCCCGCGTAAAACAGAGTTTGTGTACGATACCAAGGTGTTCTCCGGGAATCTGATCTCCGTGGCGTATATGAGCACGCGGGATGACCGGGCGATCAGCGGAGCCATGGTGCTGAACCTCGACCAGCAGATTCTCCAGAATCTGGTGATGAACGGAACGGATAACGGAACCAAATCCTACCAGTCCATGATCCTCAACCGCCAGGGTACGGTGATTTCCCATACAGACAGCAGTTTGATGTTTGCCGATGTATCGGATAATGAAGCCATCCGGAGGATCTTGGCTTCATCCAGTAACAAGGGGAGCATTGAAACGGTGTTTAAGGGAGAGAAGCACCGTTATTCCTATCTGAAATCCGACAGCCTGGGCTGGGTATTCGTAGGCGATGTCAACTACGGCACTCTTTTGCAAAAGGTGAACGATATGAAGCGGTTTATCCTCACGGCAACCGCCATCATGCTGGTGCTGACCCTGCTGTTCGGCATCTTCTTCATCCGTCTGATCTATAGCCCCATCCACCGGCTGGTCCAAAATGTCACCCGTGCAGAGCTGGGGGGAGCAGGTCTGCGCTCGGGAAGCGAATACGATCTCCTGTCCGGCACCTTCCGCTATCTGGAGCGCCGGGTGCAGGATCTGCAGACCAGCATGGCCGGTTACCAATACACGGAGCGGAGGGAGGCGCTGCGGCAGCTGACTCTGGGCGGCTGGAACGAAACAGAGCTTGCCCGCAAGCTGTCCCGGGCCGGAATCCTGTTCCGGGAGCCGGGTTTCCAGGTAGCCCTGCTGCGGCTGGACTCCTATGATGAATGGGCCGGACCTTACAGCCCCAACGACATTTCCCTGTTGAAATATGCCATTACCAATATCGCCGATGAGCTTGGGGCCAAGCGGTTTCCCACCTACAGCTTTGACGGCGGGGAGGACCAGGTGGTGGTTCTATTCAACAAGCCTGAGGGTATGGAGCCGGAGCTGCTACATATTCTCCGGGATATCCAGGAGAATGCGGAGCATTATCTGAAGCTGTCCCTGTCGGTGGCCATGGGCAGCTATGCCAGAGGATTCCAGGAGGTGCCGGGTTCCTGGCAGACTGCTCTGAACGGCTCCCGCTACCGGATGGTGCTGGGCCCGCGAAGCCTCATTCCTGCGGATATGGAGGAAAGCCGTGAATCCGTCCCGGACAATGTGTTCACCGGACTGGAGAAGCAGATCACTGACTATATGAAGCTGGGCGATCTGTCCCGGACCACTGCGGCGCTGGAGGAATATATGACGGTGCTGGGCAGAATTTCTTATGATGAGATGATGCTTTTATTGAACCAGCTGCTGTTTGCCGTCTCCCGCACGGCCAAGGCTATGGCCGCTGCCACGGATGCAGGCGGTTTCCGGCCGGATATCGGGGCGCTGGGCCAGCAATTGTACAAGTTCGAAACCCTTGACCAAATCCGGGAATGGCTGGCCGCTTTATGCGAATCCGCCATCAGTGTAAGGGACAAACAATCCTCCCAGAAAAATTGGGCCATTGTGGAGAAGCTGAAGGAACGTATTCATGAGCAGTATGCCGACAGCAATCTGACCGTGGACGCACTGGCGGAATTCGGGGGGCTTTCGGTCAATTACATGCGGAAGGTTTTTAAGGATATTGAGGGCATCTCCATCAATCAGTATCTGACGGAATACCGCTTCGAGAAGGCCAAATCCCTGCTTCTTGGAACTGATCTGCCTGCCAACCGGATCGGCGAGATGGTGGGCTTCGAAAACACCAAGTATTTTTACTTTTCCTTCAAAAAATTCAGCGGCAAAACACCGGACCACTTCCGCAAAAGCAGCGGGGAATAAACCGGCCGTCTGCCTCTGCCGGAGACTTTCCCCTTGTTGCTACGGGCGGGAAAGTCTTTTTTTGAACCGATTGTTACTTTTTGAACCCTCTGCGGAGCGGAAGAACGGGATTTTTGCATGGATTTTGGGCTACCCCGGGGAGCAGGCAGTTGCGTATAGTTAGGCCACGGGAACGAAGCAAGAGGCAACCCTTAAAGGAGGATCAGAATGAGTGAAACCGCTGTAACCCCGCTTGGGCGGGTTTCTCCGACCAAGATAAAGAAACGGAGAGGGCTGGCTGCTTTTTTTCATGAGCTTGCCCGAAACAAATTTCTCTACTTCCTGGCTTTGCCGGGCATGATATGGTTCTTTGTATTTGCCTATCTGCCCATGGGCGGCATCGTTATTGCCTTCCAGGATTTCAAGGCCATGAAGGGCATCACGGGCAGCAAGTTTGTCGGACTGAAAAACTTCCAGTTTTTCTTCCAGTCCGACGACTGGATCCGGATCGTCACCAACACGGTTTTTCTGAACGTGCTGTTTATTGCCTTCAATACCTTTACCGCTGTGTGCATCGCCATCATGGTGACTGAGCTTAGCGGCAAGTGGTTCAAGAAAATCACCCAATCGGTGATGATTTTTCCCCACTTTCTTTCCTGGACCGTCGTCGCCATGTTTATCACCGCATTTGTAGCTACGGATGGGGGCTTCATTAACCAGATTCTAGCTGTGTTCGGTCTGGGTCCGGTCCAGTTTCTGGCCTCTCCGCAATATTGGCCGGTCATCCTGGTGCTGTTGAAGGTATGGCATGGAGCAGGCTTCGGTTCCATCGTGTACATGGCTACGATTTCGGGCATCAACCCGGATATTTATGAGTCCGCCTCCATTGACGGCGCCACCCGGCTCCAGAAAATCCGCTTCATCACCCTTCCGCTGCTGAAGCCAACGATTATCCTGCTTCTGATTCTGGCGGTGGGCGGAATCTTCAACGGGGACTTCGGTATGATCTATGCCATTATCGGCCGGAATCCTGCCCTGTATCCGACCACGGATGTCATCGACACCTATCTGTTTCGCGCCATGATGGACCTGGGGGACATGAGCATGTCCGCGGCCATCGGCTTTATGCAATCCGTTGTTGGTTTTACCCTGGTGGTCACCGTGAACTACATCGCCAAAAAGGTTGCCCCTGAATCCGCCATCTTCTAAGGAAAGGAACCCTGCCATGATCAAGGAAAGCCTGTCGGACCGCCTGTTGAAGGGTCTGTTTTATATCCTCCTGGCCGTATTCGCGGTCTATTGCCTGATGCCCTTCTGGTCGGTGGTGGCCAGCTCGTTCTCCAGCGAAGCGTCGATCCTGAAGAACGGCTACATGTTCTGGCCCTCCGACTTCAGTCTGGAAGCCTATAAGCTCATCTTCGAGGACAATACCATCTACCGCGCTTATGGGGTTACGACCTTCATCACCCTGGCGGGAACCGGCATGTCCATGGTGCTGACCAGCGCCTTGGCTTATGCCTTATCGGTGAAGTCTGTGAAATACCGGAACAAAATTGCCTTCTATGTTTACTTCACCATGCTGTTCCACGGGGGATTGGTGGCGTCGTACCTGCTGATCTCCAAGTATCTGGATATGAAGGACACCATCTGGGTTCTGATCATTCCCAGCATGCTGAGTGCGTGGAACATGTTCCTGCTGCGGAATTTCTTCGCTTCCATCGATGAATCCATTGCCGAGTCAGCCAAAATCGACGGGGCCAATGACGCCTACATCCTGTTTCGCATCATTCTGCCCATTTCCCTGCCGGCCATGGCCACCATCGGGCTGTTCTACGCATTAAGCTACTGGAACAAGTGGTTTGATGCCATGCTGTATATCAACGATAAAAATCTCTATCCGCTGCAATATCTGATTCAGCGGATCATGACCAACCTGGATTACATCAACGCCATTTCGGCAGATGTGAATATTCCCAACTTCATTCCACCGGCCTTGACCGTACGGCTTGCTACCACCGTGGTCACCATCGGGCCTATCGTGTTTTTGTATCCGTTCCTGCAGAAGTATTTTGTCAAAGGTTTAATGGTAGGCGCAGTAAAAGGCTGATACCGTGTAAGTGTTCATCTGGTGAAAATGGTTAACCCATATCCAAAAGATGATTGGGAGGGAAAAAGCGACTTGAGAGCATCCAAGGCGCTTTTCCCGGTAAGTCATATATCAAACGGGTATTGATTTATCTTGATTTTTCACGGGGTGAACTTCTGAAGCGGATTAGTATATACAAGCTCAAAATGAAAAGGGAGGATCACCATGAACGTTAAACGTATGGCTACCGCAGTTTTGTCCGTTGCCCTGCTGGGAACGGCAGCCGCTTGTGGAGACAGCAGCAAGGACACCGCAAGCAGCCCCGGCGCATCCGCAGGCTCCGCCGCTTCCACACCCCCGGCGGTGACATTGAAGGGGATGCTGTTCGGAGATGCCCCCAAGGATATGGCTGCGGTACTGACCGAATTCGAAGCCCGCACCAAGAACACGCTGAACACCAAGCTGGACATCCAGTGGAACCCCATCAATGACCACAAGCAGAAGGTCAAGCTCATGATGGCTGCAGGCGAGTCGGCAGATTTTGTGTTCGATGCCGAATTTGCCAACCTGAAGGAGCTGGTTCCCCAAGGAGCCTATGCCCAACTGGACAAATATTTTAACAATGACGCCTATCCGGGTCTCAAAAAAGCCTTTACGCCGGAATTTATTGAGGCTAATAAGCGTTATGACAATCATCTCTACACCATTCCCTTCACCCAGTATTTCTACGATATCGACGTAATCTATATCCGGAAGGACCTTCGTGAGAAATTCGGTCTTTCGCCCGTCAAGAGCTACGAGGATCTGCAGAAGTATTATGATACCGTGCTGGAAAAGGAAAAGGGCATGACGCCTCTTGCTTTGGGCGGCTCCCGCGGGTTTTATAAGATCTTCGGCGGCATGAATCCGGAGAACAATACCGTCCGCCCAGTGGGCATTGCCGGTGTGAACTTCTTCGTCCAGTTGTCCGATGACCTGAAGACCGTCAAGGACGTGGTGGCCTTCGGCGACGCGGATTCCGAATACGGCAAGCTTCCTGCCCCGTACAACACGCTGAGAACCGCGCACCCGGACCATGACAAGTATGCCGAGTGGAGCAAGTACCTGGAGAAGGACGTGCTGAGCCAGAAGGATGCCAAGGCCTACTTTATGTCCGGCAAGGCCGCTTCTTATGAAGGCACTATCTCCAGCTTCGCAGCCGACCGCAAAAAGCTGCAGGACACCAATTCCGCAGCCGATCTGGAATTCTTCGTATATAACGCCAATGTGCGCGACATGAAAACCAAGGCGATCAGCACCAATTACAAGTCCAATAACAGTGTGGCGATTCCCGCCAACTCCAAGAATATCGACCGCACCATGAAATTCTTCGACTGGCTGTTCAGCGAACGGGCCAACCATGATTTGTTGGAATACGGCATTGAGGGCAAACACTGGCAGGCGGTAGGCGACAATCAGGTAAAGCTGCTGGATGAGTCCAAAAACTACACCTTCCCGGGGTATGAATTAACCTGGAACCCCAACATGATCCGCATCAACGAATCCCTGGACGAAACAGCCAAGAAGTATCTGGAATATTCGGCCAAGGCGGATACCTATTATTCCCCGCCCCTTGCCAAGTTCACCTTCGACAATACCAATGTGAAATCCGAATTTGCCAACATCAACTCCAAGTTTACACCGTTCCTGCAGATGCTGAAGGTTGGACAGTATAAGGACTGGACAGCGGATGCGGTGAAAATGAACGGAGAATTGAAAGCGCTTGGCCTGGATAAGGTCCGCGCAGAATTGAAGAAGCAGGTGCAGGATTACCTGGACAAGGGCGGCAAGTAAGGGAAGCCCCATGAACCGGCGGTGCGGAGCTGTACTCCCGCCGCCGGTTTTGCCACATCTGTAGAGAGGGAGCGGATAAGATGGAAACGGTGATGGATTTAAGGAGCTGGGAGCAGCGGCCGGTCGGCGTGAAGCTGGAAGAGGCGGAGGCGGACCCCAAGCGGGAGGTCCTGCTGATTCCCGGAGAGCTGCTTAATTTGCAATATCCGGGTGTGCACCAAGCTAATCACTGGTCCCGGCATGGCTTTGTCAGCCTGAATGCATGCAGCGCGGATCTCAGGGATTGGCACAGCCTTGAGATGGAGCTGGAATTTCCGGAAGGGACGGGGGTATGGGAGGTCAAGGCTGAGGTCGGACTGCTGATGGATAAATCTCCCTTGCCGGAGGAAATTGAATATACCCAATCCAGCTGCCGGGTAGCCGGTGTGGAAGAGGGGCGGACAACACTTGTGTTTCCACTCCGTCAATTTAACGACAGGAAGGTGTTATCCGGCAGATGGAAGTTTGTGCGTTCCGTCCGGATTACCGCGGTGGGAGACGGTGGGAGCTTGGAAGCAAAGCCAATCCGTCTTGTAAACATCCGGTTCAGCAGAAGACCTGCGCTCTATGTGCATACCCCGGTGCTGTCCCGTTCGGTTCAAGCGGGAGCGACGGCTGAATATCCTGTGTTAATCTGCAATTGCACGGGTGAGCCTCAGGCGGTCACCCTTTCTCAGGAGCAATACGGCTGGGAAACCATGCCGGTCCGGGTGCAGCCGTCTGCTTTTGTGCTGGAGGCATGGGAAACGTGCCAGGTGATCGTGAGGGTGGAGGTGCCGGAACGGGTTGCACCGGGCGGACACGAGGTACAAAAGCTGGTGGTTGTGCCCAATGGCCGGGGCGATCTGGCAGAAAGCCTGGAGCTTATCACCCTGCGGGAGCTTCCCCGCCCGGTGATCAAACATACGGAAGAAGGCTGGCAGGCCGTTGCCCAAACGGTGAAGGAGGAGGTTTGGGCCAAGGACCTGCTCGGACTGTACGTGCTTCGTGCCGAGCAGTGGGTGCTTCCGGCTGGCCGGACCCGGGACTATTTGCTGGAAAGCCATCATGCCCATGAGGCGGAGAATGCCGTTATTGCCTGGAAGCTGACGGGCAGACGGGATCTGGGTGAAAAGGCGGTGCAGTTCCTCCGCAGGGTGGTTGATCCGGCGGAGGGATATCCCTTGACCCGGAAGGCGTGCAGCCAGGAGCTGGTCCATGAAGGGGAATTTTTCAAGCATACGGCGGTGGTTTATGATCTCTTGGCAGGTTCAGATTTGCTGGCGGTGGAGGATCATGCCCATACGGCGCAGGCCTTCCGTTTGTTCATGGAGTTAATCGATTGGGCCTTAAGTGTGGGAGGCATCTCCAACTGGACCTTGGCCGAGATGACCGGGGCCTTATATTGCAGCCAGGCGCTTCAGGATTATGAGCGGATGCAGCGGTTTTTGTATGGAACAGGAGGATTTACCGACCACCTGTCCAAGGGTACTTTGGATGACGGCTGGTGGTATGAGTGCTCTGTGGGTTATAACCTCATGTCGGCGGGGCTGCTGTCGGAGATTGTCCAGAGCTGCCGTCCCTGGGGCATCAATCTGTCGGACACCTGGGTTCCCGCCCACTATTATGGTCAGGTTACACCGGGCGGCAAGCCGGAGAAGGATGGCTTATGCCTGGACATCTGGGGGCCGAGCCGTCTGAATTACCGCTCCATTACCCAGATTTGGGACAGTCTGCTTCCTTTTGCCGATTACCGGGGTGTGCTCTTCGGCATCAATGATTCAGCGGAGTCCAAGCTTCCCGGCATCTCGCCGAGAGGGTATATGGACGGGCGTTATGATCTGGCCTATTATCTGTACCGCAAGCCGGAGTATGCGGATATTCTGCTTACCTGCAGCCTGGAGGACCGTGACCTGCTGTATGCCGTACCCGGGCTTGTTCCCAGCACATCCAAGCCTTTTCTGTCTTCGGCGTATGCCGACAATTCCGGTGTGGCCGTGCTGCGTTCGCAGACGGAGGGCCGCAGGCCGGAGGAGCAAATCCAGGCAGTCGTGAAGTATGGCTCTCACGGTGGGGCCCATGGCCATTATGACCGGGCCAGTCTGCTGTCCGTCATGCGGTACGGGCGAAGCTTCTATAACCCGGAGAATATCTGGTACAGCTACCACACCTTTATGTACAAATTCTATGTCCAAACCTCCTTGACCCACAATATGGTGGTGGTGGACCGGAAGCAGCAGGACCCGGCCGAGGGCAGCCGGCTGCTGTTCCATAGCGGGCGGCTCTTCCAGGCCTGCGCGGTGGAGAATCTGGCGCGCTGGTCCTATCCCCCTTACGGCGGCTGGATGGTAGACGGGGACAAAAGCTTTGCGGAGCGCACCTGGAATGAAGCGCGGTATATGCCCATTCCGGAGAACCCGCCGGAATATTCTACCCGTACCGGGTTTACGGAGCCGGTGCTCCAGCGGCGTCTGACCGTGGTCACCGACGACTATGTGGTTCTGTTCGATTATCTGGCAGGCGATGAGGTGCATGATTACGACTGCCTGTTTCACTGCAAGGGGCTAACCGGGATAGAAGCGGGAGGGCCAGTGGAGCGGATCAAGCATACGGAGCTGTTGGACCCTAATCCGCTTAACAGCGCCCAACTGATCACGGATTGCGATTGGTATGAGCTGGACGGGCCGGTGAAGGCCCAATTCCGGACGGGCTTCGGTCCGGGCTTCGATAACCGTGCCAACCGGACGGAGCTGAATGCGGACGGTCCGTTGAACATCGACTATTACACCGTCTGGCCGCCTCAGGCTGATCTTATAGTGGGCCATCCGCCGGAATATTACAAGGTGGAAAAACAGCTGGAATACGAGATCCGCAGCGGCGGCATAGTGCTGGCGTCAGGCAGCTTCGGCGCATGGATTTTGGGCCGGGATGATCTGGAGCTTTCTTTGGACGGAGCGGAAACCCTGGAGCTGCGGGTAAGGGTGGAAGAGGGAATTGGAGAGCACGGAGTCCGCAAAACCACGGAAAAGACCATCTTCTGGGGGGACCCGTATATCGTGACGGAATCCGGTGAGGTGCTGTATCTGGCCGATCTTCCGCTGGTAACGGAGAATACCGATCCCGGCTGGGGCCCGGGTGTGGATTATTTCGGCGGTCCGGTGAAGCTGCAGGCGCGACGGTTCGATAAGGCGGTCCCGGCCAACCCTGTGGATATGGCGGAGGCGGGCATCATAACAGTTGACCTGACTGGTCTGAAGGCCGTCCGGTTTGGGGCTTCCATTGGTGCCGATTACCCCTTGGGAGATGAAGCGGCCAGACGGAAAATGCTAAGTGTACGCTCCACTGGTAAAACTGCCAGATTCCTTACGGTAATGGAACCGTATGAGGATAAACCGGCGGTGGTCTCCGTTTATGCCTCCTCCCCCGATGAGCTTACGGTCAGGCTTGCCGACGGCCGGGTTCAGATGCTGCGGGTGAGTGGACTGGAGGGCAGCGGAACGGATATGCAGGTTGAGACCGTGGAATATTCGGCGGATGGACGGGTTATCCGGAGTGAGCGGACACCCTGCTAAAAACCCATAAGGGAGAATGGAGGGACCGGGTTGGAGAATGAAGCTGACTGTACCGGCAGCAACATTCCGGACTGGGCCACAGATGCTTTCTTGGATCAGTTGTACGAGAGGACGGCAGCCAAAAGACAGGAGAACCGGCGGAAAGCCGGCACGCCGGAATACCGGGAGTGGCTTCGGAGCAGGCTGAAGGCTGCATTGGGCCATTTCCCCGAAAGGGACTATCCCCTCCAGGCCAGGCTGCTGGAACGGACGGAATACAAGGATTTTATTCTGGAGCGTGTAACGTATACAACCATGGAATCCGTCCATGTCCCGGTGATGGTGATGATTCCGAGAAAGGGTCAAGGTCCATGGCCTGCGGTGCTGGCCTGCCACGGCCATGGCAACGGCCAGCGTGATGCGGCAGGTCTGGATGAGCAGGGCCGGGAGCTGGAGGAGCCTGGCATTCATAACCGGTTCGCCGTGCAACTGGTCCGCAAGGGGATGCTGGTGGTGATTCCGGAGATCATGGGTTTCGGTGAACGGCGGATGGCGGAGGAGTTGAAGGCTAATCCCCATTACAGCTCCTGTGGCACTTTGGCCTCTCAGCTGCTGATGTATGGCCGGACACTGTCGGGGATGAGAGTGTTGGAAGCGATGAGAGCCTTGGACTACATGGCATCGAGACCGGATGTGGACGGCAGCCGGATGGGGGTGTTCGGTTTTTCCGGGGGAGGGCTGATTGCCGCCTTTACGGCGGGATTGGATGAACGGGTCCAGGCGGCTGTTTTATGCGGCTGGACCAATACCTTCCGGGGCAGCACCCTGGCGATGCATCATTGCATCGACAATTATGTGCCCGGCCTCCTTCTGGATGCGGAGCAGCCAGAGCTGGCCGGATTGTTGGCTCCGCGGGCATTGTTTCTGGAAGCCGGGGAACAGGACCCGATTTTCCCCGTGGAGTTTACCAGGCAGGCCCTTGTATGGCTGGAGGCGCATTACTCTGCGTGGAATGCCCCCGGACAATTTGACTGGGATATTCATCCGGGTAGTCATGAGATAAACGGAAGAAAAAGTGTGGATTGGCTCCACCGGAAGCTTGCGGCGGGCCGGTGCAAGGATTAGAAGCTGAATGAAGAAGCTGAATAAGAAAGGAAGAACAATTTCATGACTACAATCAAGAATCCGGTTCTGCGAGGGTTTAATCCGGACCCGTCCATTATCCGGGTGGGCGATGATTATTATATCGCAACCTCCACCTTCGAATGGTTTCCCGGCGTACAGCTTCACTATTCCCGGGATTTGATCCACTGGGAGCTGATTGGACATCCCTTGAACCGGGTTTCCCAGCTGGATTTGCGCGGGGTAGGCGCATCCCAGGGGGTGTGGGCCCCGTGCCTGACCTATGACAATGGCGTCTTTTATCTGGTGTACACGGTGGTCAATTCCTTTTATTGCAAAATGTACGATACCCATAATTACCTGGTGACCGCTGCAGATATCCGGGGCGACTGGTCGGAGCCGGTATATCTGAACAGCTATGGCTTCGATCCGTCCCTGTTCCATGATGAGGATGGCCGGAAGTATATGGTCAGCATGGTGACGGACCACCGGGTGAACAAGCAGTACAGGGGGCATCTGGTGCTTCAGGAATACTCCCCGTCGGAGCAGAGGATGCTGGGGGAAGCGCGGACGATTTTTGCCAGCCATGAGGGTTTCTTCGAAGGTCCTCATATTTATAAGCGCAATGGAACTTATTATCTGTTCGCCGCCGATACGGGTACGGGAGAGGGACATGGCCAGTCCATACTGCGCTCCCGGGAGCTGTACGGACCGTATGAGGCGTATGAAGGGAATTCCATCATGACCGCCCGGAACCATCCGGAGCTGCTGCTGCAGAAGTCCGGTCATGGGGATTTGGTAGAAACCCAAACCGGCGAATGGTACATGGCGCATCTCTGCGGTCGGGCGCTGGAGAACCGCACGGACAAAGGCGACCGGAAATATACCCTGGGACGGGAAACGGCCCTCCAGAAGGTAGAGTGGACAGAGGATGGCTGGCTCAGATTGGCCAACGGCACAGGGCTGCCTGAGGCGGAGGTGGAGGGTCCGGGACTGCCGCTGCACCCCTTCCCGGTGAAACCGGCAAGGGATGATTTTGACGGGGAGCAGTTGGACATCCGCTTCCAGTCCTTGCGTATTCCGTTGGATGAAACCTTCTACTCCCTGACGGAGCGAAACGGATATCTGCGCTTGTACGGCAGGGAAGGCTTAGGCTCCAAGTACCGTCAAAGCCTCATCGCCCGGCGCTGGGAGTCCTTTGTTTTTACGGCCAGCACCTGTGTGGAGTTCCGGCCCACCATTTACAAGCAATTGGCGGGGCTGATTTGCCTGTACGATACGGAGAACTATTACTATCTTCATCTTACTCATCATGACGATTACGGCCGTTGTTTGTGTATCCTGTCTGCTGTGAATAATACGTATACGGAGCCTGCCGGATATATCTCCCTGCCGGAGGATGCGGAGCGGGTGCGGCTGCGTGTGTCCGTGGATCATGACAAGCTGCAGTTTGCCTATTCGGTAACGGGTGAAAACAGCTATATTCCGGTAGGGCCGGTATTGGATGCCAGCACCTTGTCCGATGAAGCCTGCCGGGAAGGGTGGTTCACAGGAGCCTTCGTAGGCTTGTGCTGTCAGGATCTGACGGGCTTCCGCAGGCCTGCGGACTTCGATTATTTTGAATACCGGGAAGAGCGATAAGCGTTGAAGAAAATGGAAAAACACTCTTGATGGAGCGGTACCTCCATGGTACGATAGGAATCACATCAGAAAGAAGCAACCCGCTGCAGGATATTTCCGTGGAGGGTTGTTTCTCTATATATAACAGAGAGAAGAGGAGACATGATGGCAGAGTTGAAACGGACTTCCTCAGAGGATGTGGATTTTGAGACCTTGATCAGGCTGCTGGATCAGGATTTGGAGCGCAGGTACCCGGAGACGCGAGATTTTTTTCAGCCTCTTAATAAGATCAAGCTGGGTGCCAAGGCCGTGGTGGCCTATGAAGACGGAAAGCCGGTTGGCTGCGGTTGCTTCCGGGAGGTAGCAGAGAATCAAATCGTGGAGATTAAACGGATGTACGTTTTGGACGAAAACAGGGGCAAAGGCATTGCCGGGCAGGTACTTCGTGAGCTGGAGACCTGGGCGAAGGAAGCAGGCAAGGAACGGGCTATTCTGGAAACCGGCCATGGCCAGCCGGAGGCTATTGCGCTGTACACCAAAAACGGCTACACGGAAATGGAACGGTATGCACCTTATACCGATAGTGAAGAGAGTGTTTGTATGGGGAAGGATTTGTAGAAACAGGAGGGGCAGACAATGGAGGTTGAGCTGCGGAAGCTGTCTGTAACAGACGGACAGGATATCTATGATATGCTGCAGGACATTCCCAAAGCGGAGAATGGGTTTATTAACGGCGGGAACGGATGCTCCCAGGTAGAGTTCCGGCAATGGCTGGTCCGTCAGGATGCTGTATCCCGTGGAGAAGGACTGGCGGACTGGATGGTGCCGAGCACCACCTATTGGCTCTACGCAGACGGGTACCCGGTGGGTTTCGCCAAGCTGCGCCACCACCTGACGGACAGGCTGAGGGAGGACGGCGGCAACATCGGGTATGCCATCCGGCCCGGACAGCGCAATAAGGGCTACGGCACTGTTCTGTTAAGCAAGGTGCTGGAGGAAGCCCGGCGTTTGAAGCTGGGGCAGGTGCTGGTGACCGTAAGACCGGGGAACCAGGGCTCCATCAACGTGGCGTTGAAGAATAACGGGATCTTAACCAGGTCAACGGCGGATAGGCATTACATCTGGATCGATTGTTAGCTGACGGAGGGGAAGCCGAATGAAGCTGGGGATGCCGGCTCTTGTGGAATATGCCAGGCTGGAGGACAATCTGGAGCTATGCCGGAGGCTTGGCCTGGAGTTTGTAGAGATAAACATGAATCTGCCGGTCTGCAATCCGGAGGTGACGGGTTATGCGGACCTGCTGCGGCTGAAGCGGGAATACGGGGTGGAGCTGACCGTTCATCTGCCGGAGGAATTGGACCTGGGATCCATCCACGGTGCCATGCGCCAGGGTCATGTGCAGCGGTGTAAGGAGGCCATTGCTTGGGCCAGCGGGGCGGAGATCGGAATCCTGAACCTGCATCTGAACCCGGGGGTTTATTTTACCCTGCCTGACCGAAAAATCTGGATTTATGAAGCCCACCAGGAGACCTTTCTCGCTAATCTGACCGCCTCTTATGCGGAGCTTTACCCGTATGCCAGAGAAAAGGGCGTTCTGCTTTGTATCGAAAATGCCTGCAACTTCCACCTGCCGTTTATTCGGGAGGCGTTGGACAGGCTGGCGGTTTTCCCGGAATTTGCTCTGACCTGGGATGTGGGTCATGATGCCAAAACCGGCTTTGCGGAGGGGCCTGTGATTGCGGGTTATCTGGATCGGTTGAAGCATATGCATCTGCATGATTTTGACGGGAAGCAGGACCATGCCCGTCTCTACACGGGGCAGGTTCCCATCAATGATAGGCTCGCGCTTGCAGAGAGCAAGGGAATCCGTGTGGTGGTAGAGGTTAAAACCAGCCAGGCTCTGGAGGATTCGATCCGCAGTGTACGGAATCAATTCCATTAAAGGGGCAATGAATCCATGAAGGCGTATATGCTCCAGCAATACAGCTATCATATGTGGGCCAACGAACAGGTCATCCGGCATGTGGAATCTCTGCCAGCAGAGGTGTTTTTGAAGGAGGTGAATCTGGGCTTCAGCTCGGTAGCAGAGGCGCTGGCCCATATTCTGGCCGTTGATGAAATCTGGTTTGCCCGGTTGAAGGGGGAAAGCCCCGCGAGCCTGGCCACGAGGTCCTTTGCTTCTGTCCGGCATGCGGGAGAAACCCTACGGGAGCTTCAGCAGGAAAATCTGCGTGCCCAAGGCTTCAAGGGAGCTGTTACGGATTATGTGGCTTTCTTAAGGGCGAAATGAGGACATCGGCAGTTCATTATATCGTCCAAGTGCTTTCGGACGGATTCCGTCACACATACAAGTAACAAAACCGGCCTTGCCAGGGTTATTGGCAAGACCGGTTTTGTTTTGGCTAATCATTAGGATTGAGGCTGCGCCGCTTGGAGGTATTGCAGGTTCCGGTCCACCAGAGCAATCCGCTGCTGCACACAGGCGTAGGAGCGGAGCGGATCTTCGGGCGTATGGAGCACATAATCCAGCAGTCTGTCTACCGTGGTGGAAGCCACATGGCAGCGGGTGTCGGAGGAGGCGTAATACAGGTATACATCTCCATTATCCCGGGCAATCAGGCCGTTGATGAAGACGACGTTGGAGACATCGCCGATCCGTTCCTCCCCTTCAGGAGCGATCAGATGGCCTGCGGGAGCGTGCAGCAGCTTGGACGGTTCCGCCAGATCTGTCAGGAAGGCGTAGACTACATAACGCAGTCCTGCCGCGGTATTGCGTACTCCATGGGCGACATGCAGCCAACCCTTGGCGGTTCTGATGGGGGCAGGGCCTTGGCCGTTTTTGACTTCCTTAATGGTATGGTAGTAGCGGCGGTCGATAATGGATTCGGAGGTGATGATGGCGGGATTCATGCTCTCCGACAGACCCCAGCCGATACCGCCTCCGGAGCCTGCTTCGATGAAGCCGTCCTGGGGCCGGGTGTAGAAAGCATATTGGCCATCGACGAATTCGGGATGCAGCACCACATTCCGCTGCTGTGCGGAGCCGGTTTTCAGGTCGGGCAGCCGCTCCCAGGTCTTCAGATCCCTGGTCCGGGCGATGCCCGCTTGGGCTACGGCGCTGGAGAGATCCCCCGGTGCGGCGTCGGGGTCCTTGCGCTCCGTACAGAAAATCCCGTAAATCCAGCCGTCCTCATGGCGGACGAGCCGCATGTCATAGACATTGGTATCAGGCTCCTCCGTCTCCGGCATCACCACAGGATGGTCCCACAGCCGGAAGCCGTCAATGGGGGAGTCGCTCTCCGCCACAGCGAAGAAGGATTTGCGGTCAACGCCTTCCATGCGGGCAACGAGATAAAACCTGCCGTCCAGCTCGATGGCTCCCGGATTGAAGGCGGCGTTGACGCCGATCCGCTCCATGAAATAAGGGTTGGTCTTCGGGTTGAAGTCGTACCGCCAGACTAAGGGTGCATGGGCGCCGGTCAGCACGGGATTGGCGTAACGTTCGAAGATGCCATTTTCGGAGAAAAGGGGCTGGTTTTTACGTGTGATCAGGGCCTCGTGGCGATGTTGGATCATCTGCTTGCGTTGTTCGAATATGGTGCTCATGGAATCACAACCTTCATATGAATTGGGTCCGCGGGATGATACCCGGCAGGAGCTAACGGACAGGAGGGACGTTAATTGGGCTGAAACGCTGCTTTTGGGTGGCTAACGGACTCCATGGACCTTATGTTGCCTGCCGTGGGTTAGAACAAGGGGAAAAGCGGGCAATAACGGCACTGGAGTCCGTTAGAATTTCAACAGTGCCATAATCAGCAAAATAGCGTCCGTGGAGTCCGTTAGAGTATGGGATCAGCTAGCACTTGTGGAGTCTGTTGAGTACGGGAGCAGCGATTGGACTGGGGTACATATGGGCGGCAAAGTTGTTGAGTACAGGAGAAGCGGGTTGTGTCAACGTAATACTGGGCCCACCGGCGCTGCTTTATTGGAGGTTAACGCCTTCACGCAGCCGGGTTATAATCTCGAAGCAGGCCCTGCCGTTATGGTAGGGGCATTTCCATTCACTAACCTTGGGGTCTTCTTGAGCCGGGGTTCCGGCCCGGTCTGTTTTCCAGAACCATTCTCCGTTGGTTCTGTCCAGCAGATGGTCCCGTGTGAAGCTCCAGCAGCTGGCCGCCGCTTGCCAGTACCGCTCCTCGCCGGAGAGCTGCCAGGCGTTGACGAAGCCAACAACGGCTTCGGCTTGGCCCCACCAATGTTTATCTCCGTCCAGCACACCTGCTGCGCCGCCTTCCCACATAACACCACCGTCCGTATCCACACCCTTGCGCAGTACGGCGTCCGCCATTCCCAGCGCAACCTCCCGGGTGCGGGCGAGAAGCGCCTCATCCCCGAGAACCTCGGCAGCCTCCAGCAGCAGCCAGCTGCCTTCTATATCATGACCGTAGGAGATCATATCGGACTTACTGGTCCAATCTTCTTCAAAGAACATCAGGAAATGTTCGTTCTCCCGGTTGACAATATGCTGCAGCGTATCCTCCAGCAGCCGCCGCAGCTGAGTCTCCAGCCTGCTGCTCCTGCATACCCGGAAGTAATTCGTATACGCTTCCAGAATGTGCAGGTGGGTGTTCATGGTTTTGACCGCATTCCGGTCCTGCTCGCCCAGACGCAGGCTGTTGTCCCGGGACCAATCCCGGGCAAACACATCCACGTAACCGCTGTGCACCGGGTCAAAGCTTTTTTCGATAATCTCAAACAGCTCTCCCGCTAAATCCGACAGCTCCGTCCTGTCTGTAGCCAGAATATATTCCGTAATGCCGTAAAGGTAAAAGGCCTGGCCGTAGATCTGTTTTTTGGTGTCAAGCGGCTGCCCCAGATGATCCACTGTCCAGAAAAGACCAGGATGCAAAGTGTCCCGGAAGCGGGTCTCCAGGTAGTGGAGAGCCCTGTCGGCCATCATCCGGTATTCCGGGCGGGGCTCGTGGCGGTAGGCCCGGGCAAAGGTCCAGAGAATCCGGGCATGCAGTACAAGGCCTTTGGGCGCTTGCGGATGAACGGTCATGTTGGAGTCGATGCGGCCGATAAAACCGCCGTTTTTATGATCCTGCGTATGCGTGAGCCAAAACTGCAGAATATTGTCCAATTCCGCAGACATCTCCTGCAAAAGCTGTTGGGGCTGCATAATGGTTTACCTCCTGTGTTAGCTAATTGCTATCAGTGTAAACCCGTCATTTTGCTAACGTCAACGAAAAAGAGGCTAACAAAAATTCTTGTAAACAACTCCTTCATCCTTTAGTATAAGTTGTAGCGAAGCAGAGGGATTATGGGGGTTACCATGGATAAAAAGGTTAGCATGCAGCAGATTGCGGATATGGTGGGCTTGTCCAAATATGCTGTATCCAAGGCTTTGGCGGGGAAAAGCGGAGTCAGTGCCAAAACCAGGGAGCGGATTATAGAAGCCGCCACCCAACTGGGGTATTTTAAGCAAAAGAGGCTTCAAAAGCCTGCAGAGGAATATGCTAAATCCGGCTCTGCAGCCTCGGCCGGTCTCCGGTTAGAGCCAAACAAACGGGCGGTAGTGGCTGTATTGATGCCTAACGTTAGGCTGCAGAATATGGATTCGGGGTTTTGGGGTGTCATTGTAAATGGAATCGGCTATGCCCTATCCCGTTTGAACCTGGGCATGCTGATTCTGACGGAGCACACGGCGGAGCATCTGCAAACCCTCCTGAAGCCCGAGCGGCTTCTGGGGGTGATTGGCGTAGGCGAAATCTCCACCTCTATGCTATTGGAAGTACAGCGTCTGGGGTTGCCCTTCGTATTGACAGATCATGAGGATTCCCTGGTGCCGTCCGATACGGTGTTCGCCTCCAATATGGACAGCATGGCCGCGTTGACCGGACATTTGCTGGCTTTGGGCCACAGAGCCTTCTGGTTTCTGGGAGATACAGGGTTCTCCAGAAGCTTCACCGACAGGTGGATGGGCTACCGCAAGGCGCTGGAGGAGCAGGGCATCCAGGTGGAGCCGCATACAGATAAGCTGCCCCTTTCGGGAACCGACAGAGAGGGCAACATCCGCTTGCTGCAGAAGCAATTGGACGGAATGCCGGCTGGACATCCATCCTTGCCTACAGCATGGGTTTGCGCCAACGACGAGATTGCTATGGCCGCCTTGGCAGTGTTGGAGGAGAAGGGAATCCGGGTTCCGGAGCAGGTGTCCGTTACAGGGTTCGATGATATCGGAGAGAGCCGTGAGGCCCACGTTCCGCTAACCACCGTCCATGTCAAAAAAGTGCAACTGGGAGAAAGGGCTGTTGCCGCCCTTCTGGACCGTACCCGGAACCCGGATAAACCCTTCGAGAAAATCAGCCTGGCTTGCGAGCTGGTTTTTCGCAGCTCCACAGCAGCCCAATAGGAAGTATCCGTTACTAGGTTTATTGGAGTTCAATCATTCGGGCGATGACCTGCTCCTCATACTGGGCTCTGGTAGAGTTGGCTTCCCGCTCCACCTGCTCCATATGCAGGACACTGCTTGCTTGGACATGCTTCCTGTACTGCACCGTGCTTTTGTCCATAAAATGAAAATCCGTCCCGGACACCAGCAGCCGGTACCACATATCAAAGTCATGGGTAAACGGAAGCTTCTCGTTAAACAGTTGGAATTTCACCAGCAGGCTTCTGAACACAACAACGGTGCAGCCGTTGATGGGATTGCCCCAGAGCATGTGGCGGAGAAGCTCAAGCGTATTGGAAAATTTGGCTGCCGCCGCGGTTTTGATCATCGTCCCGGTTTCATCGATCAGGTCAAAATTGCTGAAGCTCGCCTCTGCCTTGCGTTCTTCCATAAACGCAATCTGGCTTTCCAGCTTGTCAGGATAATAAATATCATCCGAGCTAAGCCAGGAGATGTAAGCCCCGCCGGCAAGTCGGATCCCCCTGTTTAATGCGCTGGCGGTGCCGCCATTGGGCTTGCGGATGTAACGGATATGTTTGGTGTACGGTTTTATCAGCGGCACATGTTTGGAGGAGCCGTCGTCGATGACGATAACTTCTACGTTGGGATAGGTTTGTTGAAGCGCGCTTTCGATAGCCCGGTCTACATACGGACAATTATAGAATGGAATCAGAATGGAAACTTTGGCCGGCATCAGGTCTACGCTCCTTCATGACGGGTCTGGAGCAATTCTGCTGGTACTGCTGCCATTACCGTCGATATGTCCTATTGGTCTATCATATTCCGGGCTTGTGTGAATGAAACGGGAAGGCTATCCATTTTTCCGTGCGTGTGCGGATTTTTCTGGGTATCCGTTGCATCTGCAGGTTCTTGCACACCCTTGGTGCATCTTCGAAATATAATATTTCGAATCCACACCAGGAGGTGATTGTATTGGGTATTTTAATTGATGGAAGAACGTCCCAGAATGCCAGCACTTCCAACTCTATTGCCATTCCGATTCTGGTCATCAACACTCCGCAGCTTTTCGGCCAGATTGGCTTGAACGCTGATGGGGCCACAGGCACTCCTCGGGTCCTGTTGACGGGCACCATCGCTCTCCAGCTTCCATTGGCATTGGTAGGGATTACCGTCACTGTAGTGAGAGGCACCTTGGCTACCGATCCTGTCGTGTATTCGGCAACCTCTACCTTCGATCTTGATGTTCTTGCACCGCAGATCATCACATTCTCCGCAGCTGATTATAATCCGACGCTGACACCGTTGCTGACGTACACTTCTTTTGTTTCCGCTAACCTCCTGGGCACCATCCGGGTAGGGCCGGAGAATTTCAACGGCATCCTGATTGCCGACGGGCTTAGCGCATAGTGAGTCCTTGCTGTATAGCAAACCGGAACCCGGATTAAGGGTGTCCGGTTTTTTGTTTTTGTATTTACGGGAACAAATGTTCTTGGTGAAACATCTTAAATTCCCGCATATCAAACTGAAAAAACCGCATACTAAAAATTTTGGGGGTATGATAGTCTTAAATCACGGAAGGGGAACAGAAATAATTCCAGTCAGGTTCTCCGGAAGCAAGCTTGATTATATAAGGGGAGGCTAAATACAAATGGCACTTACCAAAAAAGCGTTAGCAGTATCCGTTTCGGGAGCGATGGCAATATCGCTGGTTCTGACCGCATGCGGCGGAGATAAATCCTCCGGCTCGGACGTTAGTCCGGCTGCATCCACAGGAGCAACAACGGCGGCCAGCACGGCGCCGAAGAAAAATGTGAGCTTCACCATCGGCTACGCCACCGGCGACCCGGCATCCAAACAAGCCATGGCAGATGCTGTAGCGGCGTTCACCAAAGCGAATCCCAATATCAAAATTACCGATCTCTCCGAAGGCGGTATGGCTTCTTACCTGGATTGGCTGAAGACCAAGGATGCCGTCGGCGAATTCCCCGATCTGGTAGAGATGCGCGATACCCAATTGTTCTCCGAAGCTGGCAAAATCGCCGAGCTTCCCGCCGAATGGCTGAGCCTGTTCTCCGATGCACCGAAGCTGAACGGCAAGAACTGGACGGCGCCTATTGCAGGCACGGCACCCCAAGGCATTATCTACAGCAAGAAGGCGTATGCTGATGCCGGAGTGACCGCCGAGCCCAAAACCTACGACGAATTCCTGGCCATCCAAGAGAAGCTGAAGGCAAAGGGAATCACACCGATCACCTTCGGCGGCAAGGATATTTTCCACTGGGGCTTCTGGATTAATAAATTCTTCATGGACGGCATGCTGGCGGATGACCCTAACTGGAACTCCAAACGGACCAAGGGTCAAGCAAGCTTTACGGACGAGGCACCGCTGAAAGCCATGCAGGACTTCACGGATTTGTTCACCAAGGGTTATGTGGAAAAGGGCTTCTTGAGCACGGCGGACAATCAGACGGCCTCCATGCTGGTAACCGGCAAAGCCGCCCAATTGTTCTCGGGACCGTGGATGTTCTCCCAGATCAGCCAAGCTGATCCCAAGTTCGACTACGGCTGGTACCCTGTGCCGGACCGCAAGGGCAGAGTGATTGTCAACGGTCTGAACACCCTTCAGGGCTGGTCCATCTCCACCAAGGCCAATGGCGATGCCGACAAAAAAGCGGCGATTACGGAATTTGTAAAGTTCTTCTTTTCCAAGGACCAATACACCAAATATATGAAGTCTGTTAACGGCATTCCGACCACCAAGGAAGCGATTACCTATGAGGCCGTTCCCCAAATGCAGCGGGTGCTGGAGGTTATGAATGACAGCAAAACCATCAAGAGCCTGCAGATCAACTCCTTCTGGGGAGAAAATCAAATGCCGCCCCAATGGCGCAACTGGTTCTACAAGATGGCTCAGGAATGGCTGACCAAGGGCGACTTCAGCGTGGAATATTTGAAGAAGGCCGATGCTGAGTGGGATGCCAATATCAAGGCGAACGCAGCGGGAAAATAAGATAAACAGGGAATGGGGCAACCTTCCAGGCAAACCCGGGCAAGGCTGCCCCTTCCTTAAATTGCTGTTCTTAGGAGTGAGAGTATGGCAAATACAGAGACCATTCAAGCTGCAACAACCCGGGCGGTGTCCAAAAAGAAAAAGTGGCCTGCTTTCTCGATATTGTTCATTCTGCCTTCCTTTATCTTGTATACCTTGTTCGTGATTTATCCGACCTTAAACAGCTTTAATCTGAGCTTCACCAACTGGGATGGGGTTAGCGACACCATTCATTACATCGGCTTTGATAATTTTGTGGAGATGTTCCACAGTGAGCGTGTCTATAATGCCTTGAAAAATACATTGATTATCTCCATCTCCCTGGTGGTGCTGGAGAATATTCTGGCCATTATGCTGGCGATGCTGGTGGATCAGGTGAAGTGGTTCAAGAATCTCTTCCGCAGTATTTTTTATTTCCCGGTGCTGCTGAGCGGCATTGTAATGGGCTTTGTATGGGCCATCATTTTCAACTACAACTTCGGTGTCATCAACCAGCTTCTGGAGCGGATCGGGCTGGAGAGCTTGAAGGTGGACTGGCTGGGCAGCCCCAAATATGCTCTGTTGGCCATTATTATCACCACCGTCTGGAAAGGCGCCGGCTATTATATGATTATTTATCTGGCCGGTCTTCAGGGTATTCCCCCCGAGCTTCATGAGGCTGCTGCTATTGACGGAGCCAACGGCTGGCAGCAATTCCGGCATGTAACCTTCCCTCTGCTGGCAGGGGCCATGACGGTATCCGTAATGCTTTCGATGATCAGCGCTTTGAAAATTTTCGACCAGATTGCCGTTATGACGGACGGGGGACCGGGCTTCGCAACGGAAACCCTCACGTATATCGTGTACAAGGTGGGCTTCGGTGAGCTGCGTCAGGGCTACGGCACCGCATTGTCTCTGGTACTATTCGTCCTGATTCTCGTCGTATCCTTAATTCAGGCCAAGTTGCTGCGGCAGCGGGAGGTGCAGATGTAAGATGAACAAATCTAAGAAATGGATCGATATCGCATTATTGGTTTTAGCCATCTTATTGAGCATCTTCTTTTTCTTCCCGGTCTACTTCAGCCTGATTTCGGCCTTTAAATCCAATGGTGAAATTTTGCGGGATGCCATTGCCCTGCCTTCGAGCTTCTATCTGGAAAGCTTCAAATACTTGCTTATGGAGACAGATTTTCCAAGAGCTATGTTAAACAGTCTAATATTAACGGTTGTGTCCATTGCCTTCATGATCCTGCTGATTCCTATGGCGGCGTATGCCATTGAACGGACCAAACGGAAGTGGAGCAATGCGGTCTATATTTATTACCTGGCAGGTATGATGATCCCGTTCCAGGTTTATATGATTCCCCTCTTTAAGGAAATGCGTACACTGGGGCTTTATGGAACCTTAACCGCCCCGATTCTGATTTATATCTCCGGCTCGGTGGGGATGGGGGTGCTGCTGTTCACCAGCTTCATCAAGGGTATTCCGGCGGAGATCGAGGAGGCGGCAGCCATCGACGGCTGCTCCCGGTTCCGGATTTTCTGGCAAATCGTATTCCCGCTGTTGGGTCCCTGTACGGCAAGTATGGTGGTGCTGCAGGGTTTAGGAATCTGGAACGACTTCCTGATGCCTAGCCTGATCCTCCATTCGGACAAACGGACCATGATTGTGGAAATCTTCAAGTTCGTCGGCGAGCTGGCTTCCCAGTGGGATATGGTGTTCGCCGGAACTACCATGTCTATTATTCCGGTGCTGATTGTTTTTGTGGCTCTGCAAAAGTATTTTGTCAAAGGGATTGCCGCCGGCGCCACCAAAGGGTAAACCCATCCATAAGCCGCTTCTGGAGTGTTCAGGGGCGGTTTTTACCCCATTTTGGATGAAAAATCGGGGTTATCGTTAAAAAAACCATCCTGATGGCGCTCTGCCCGGAAGGTAGAATAGGTTGGAAGTTCATGTCCTATAGAGAGAGGAACCGATCAGATGAGCAAAGTAGTTGTGTATGGAGCTCCCAAGGGAGCTGTTGGCCGGGAGGATTTTGCCGTGCGTGTCCGGTTGCCGGGGGGAGAATGGCAGGACGTATTCGTGTATGAGGTAAAGGTGGATATGCATGATGTGGGTCGCGCTTCTATGGTGTATTTTGATATGGAGGGGACCGTGGAGGTAGAGGTGGAAAGCTTGTCGGAGCCTGTGGAGCAGGTAATGATCCGGCCGCTGTCGGTGGGGATGGGGTACCGCAGGGAGGGGAACCGGATCAGCTTCAGACTGGACCGTCCGCAGAAGCTGTCCATTGAGGTGAACGGCCAACGGTTCTCCAATCTGCATCTGTTCGCTAATCCGCTGGAAACGGATGTGCCTGATCCGGAAGCGGATCACGTGCTGTTCCTGAAACCCGCCATCCACCGGACGGAGGATATTTACCGATTAGCCCAAACCCCCAAGGGGGCGGCCGGCAACACGCCGGATACGCTGTATTTCGGACCCGGCTTTCATTGGCTGGAGGAAGGGATTCTGCGCATCCCCTCGGGTACCACCGTTTATGTGGCGGGCGGAGCTGTTGTGGCAGGCTCCTTTGTATGCGAACGGGTGGAGGATGTGGTGATCCGCGGCAGAGGTCTGCTTTATTTGGCGGATTATCACCGGTTTTCTGCACTGCGGGGTGTACGGATTGTGTTTTCCAGGAATATTGAGGTGGAAGGCATCATTGCTGTTGATCCTCCGCATTACAGCATTTATCTGGGGAAATCGGACCACGTCCGCATCCGCAACTTCAAATCCTTCAGCACCCGCGGCTGGTCGGATGGCATCGATATGATGGCCTGTTCGCATATAGAAGTTGACGATGTGTTCCTGCGCACCTCGGATGATTGCATCGCCATTTACGGTTCACGCTGGGATTATGTGGGAGACTCCCGGTATGTGACGGTGCGTAATTCGGTATTTTGGGCGGATGTGGCCCATCCGTTAATGATTGGCACCCATGGGGATCACCACAAGGATGGGGACACCATTGAGGATGTGCTGTTCGAAAATATTGATATTCTCGAGCATCATGAGCCCCAGCCTAATTATATGGGAGCCATGGCCATCAACGCAGGGGATAAAAATACGGTGCGCCGGGTGGTATACCGGAGTATCCGGGTGGAGGATTTTGAGCTGGGTCGGCTTGTGGACATCCGGGTGATCTGGAATAAGGACTATAATCCCGTGCCGGGCAGACGGATTGAGGATATCCGGTTTGAAGGGATCGAATATAACGGCGCTAACCGAAACCCCAGTCAGATAATCGGATTTGATGAGGAACGGATGGTGACGGGAGTCCGGTTCTCCGGGCTGCGGATCAATGGTGAGGAGATTCTGGACCCGGCGCAGGGGAATTTCGAGATGAATGGCTATGCGGCAGACGTGACGTTCCTCCCGCTGTAGGGGGCGGGAGGCGGCAGGTGCAGCAATTTGCGGATACTAGAAGCCTAGATGCTTATTTTGTCCAGAAGGTCCCGCCACTGTTCCAACTCCGTCCCGCCACCGCTCTGCCACCGTCCCGCGACCGTTCCGCGACCGTTCGCGCCGGTCAACACCCTGGTTGGGCTTTCGCCTGCCAACCTGCTATGATAGAGCAAGCATAATCACCTACCACTCACCTGCTGGGGAGGGGCTCACGTTGAACACACTCCGGTTCTCCCGGTTGCGCAAAAGCATCTTCGCCAAATTTGCCTTTTCCTTTATTACCGTCGGCCTGATTCCGCTTTTGGTGCTCAGCTTCTTCGCGTTGAACACCTTCGGTAATTACATGGAGCGGTACTCCATTAACAGCTTCGAGCAGATGGTCCTGTACGCCGGCAAAAACGTAGACGACTTCTACACCAAATACAACAATATCTCCAAGCTGATGTACACCTTCGGCCAGCAGGGCAGCTACGGCCAATTCGGCAGACTGCTGGCGGAGCAGACCACCCCCAAGGACTACCAGCTGACGGCAACTGTCGATGATTTCCTGCACACAGTGGTAGCCACGGATGTCCACATCCGCAGCGCCGCGTTTGAGTTTCCGGACGGCAGCTACCAGGATGTCAGCCGGGACGGGAGCCGCATCGACTTCCGCTCCGAATTTCCGCCGCCGGACTGGGGCGTGGCTCTGGCCCGTAACCCCAAGCAGCTGATCATGTTTCCCACCCATCACCAGGACTATTACCCGGGCTCCGGCACCCAGGTGCTGACCTTTGCCCGCAATCTCATTGACGTAGTGGGCAGCCCTGGGCTGGACGGGAATGTGGTGGGCAGCCTGTATGTGGACATCTCCTTAAGCGCATTCGATGAAATCTTCCAATACCTGACCATCAGCCAGAAGGACGGCATGTACGTGATGGATGAGTCCGGGCGGATTCTTTACAGCAACAAGCATGATGCCATCGGTCAGATGTTTCAGCCTGTTTCCGACTCCGAGGAGTATCACTATGTGCAGCATCTGATGCCCAATTCCGCCTGGAGTGTGGTGGGGGAGGTCAACAAGGATGAGCTGTTCGGTAGGATCAATACCATTAAAAGTACCATCGCCATTGTCATCGGCCTGTGCATTCTTTCCCTGGTGATTGTGGCCGTGTGGTTCTCCAACAACCTGTCCAATCCCATCCGGACCATCATCCGGCATATGGCGCGGGTGGAGTCCGGCAATTTTGACACCCAGGTACAGGTGAGATCGGCTGACGAAATCGGGATGCTGGCCAGAGGTTTCAACAAAATGACCGACCGCCTCCAGAGCTACATTGATGAGGTGTATGTGGCCCAGATTAAGCAGAAGCAGGCGGAGCTCACCGCGCTCAAAAGCCAGATCCGCCCTCATTATTTGTACAACACCCTGGAGGTTATCCGAATGAGCGCGGTGGCTAATGATGACGAGGAAGTGGCCGACATGATCATCGCCTTGTCCCAACAGCTGAAGTATGTGCTGGATTACGGGGAGGAAACGGTCACTCTTCTGGAGGAAAAGACCAACATCGAGCAGTATTACCGGCTCATGGAGCTGCGCTACGGCGAGCATCGTCTGGCTATGGACCTGCGGATCGACGGGGAAACCCTTGGCTGCCTGCTGCCTAAGCTGACCCTCCAGCCCCTGGTAGAGAATGCCATCTACCACGGGATCATGCCCAAAACCGGCAAAGGCACCATCCGCATCACCGCAGATGTGGAGGAGGACAGGCTGATCATTACCGTGGATGACGATGGTACGGGCATGACGGAGGAGTGTCTGGAGCGGCTACGGGAGAAGCTTGAGGGCCAAACCCCGGCAGAGCCTAGCGGTGGCGGCGGGATTGGCGTCAAAAACGTGCATGACCGGATTGCCGCCCTGTATGGGCTGGAATATGGAATCAAGATCAACAGCACACCCAATATCGGCACATCCGTGCGGGTGATTCTACCTTATCAGAAGGAGGCGGCGGACAGTGATAACGGCACTGCTGGCGGATGACGAACCGATTATTATCAAGGGACTGAAGAAGCTGATCCCCTGGGAGCAGCATGGCATACAGGTGATCGGGGAGGCTTATACCGGGCGCGGGCTTCTGGAGCTGATGGAAAAAGCAGAGCCGGACCTGATTATCACGGATATCAGCATGCCGGATGGCACGGGGATTGATGTGCTGAAGGAAATCGGCCGCCGCGGGCTGAAGACCAAGGTCATCTTCATTAGCGCCTACCAGGAATTTTCCTATGCCAAGGATGCATTAGCACTGGGAGCGGTGGACTATCTGGTGAAGCCCATTGAGAAGGGGCTGCTGCTGTCGGCGGTCGAGCGGGCTGTGGCTGCTTTGGAGGAGGAGTCCGAAGGCAAGCGGTTCAAGAGCAAGCTGGCGGTCTACGAGCATAAGGACCGGAAAACCCGGCTGGAGGAGCTGTTCGACCGGCTTTTGGATGGAGATATCCGCAAGGAGGAGGCCGAGGAGGAGCTGCGGACGTTGGAGGCGGGGTGCATTCATGAGAGCTTCACCGTGCTCCTGCTGGAATCGGAGCTGCCTGCGGAGGATACCCGCTGGGGGGAGCATGAGAAGCGGCTGCTGCTTTTTGCGGTGGGCAATATGGCGGAGGAGCTGCTGCGGCGGGAGCTGGCGGGGATTGTTCTCCGCAAGGGCGACAGACTGTGCGCTATCGTTAACCATCCTCCGGGAATGACGCTGGTGGCCCTTGCCCAGGACATGATCCGCAGCGCGGCCAGCTACCTGAAGGTGAATCTGTCCGTAGGAATCGGACAGGAGCATCAGGGACTGGAGGGAATTAAGGCCTCCTACCGGACGGCTGCAGAAGTGCTGACCCGGATTTTTTTCGCCGGCAGTGGGGGAGGAGCAGTGCTCTGGGACCGGGAGGAAGTTGGCGAAACCAATGGCGTTTCCGAGCGGGAGATGACCGATGCCCGGCAGGAAACTCTCCAGAGCTTTCTGGCGCGGGATCCGGAACGGCTGGAAACCGGGCTTGGCATCCTGTTTGAGCGGATGGAACGGTATGCCGGAGGCAGCAAGGACAAGGCAGTGATGGCCGCATATGCGACGGTGGTGGAGTGGGCGGAGGGTTTGGCAGGCTTCGGTATTTCCCTGGAGCAGGGGGAGCCGGAGATGCAGCAGCATCTGAATGCCATGGGGAGCACCCGCCGTTATGACGGACTGAAGGACTATGTCAGGCAATTTGCAGAGCAGATTTTCCGGAGGATGGAGTCGGGCAGCGGCGGCAAGGAGACCCAGCAGCTGGTCACCGTAAAGGCCTATATCCAAAACCATTATATGGAGAATATTACTCTGGAGGGTGCTGCCTCCAAAATTTTTATGAACCCCTATTACTTCAGCAGCTTCTTCAAAAAGCATACCCAAATGAATTTCAAGCAGTATCTCACGGAAATCCGGATGAAGGAAGCAGTGAGGCTTCTGCTCCAAACAGACCTGATGATCTACGAAATCGCCGAGCGGGTGGGTTACAACAATTCCAGACAGTTCAGCGACATGTTCAAGAAGCACTTCGGCAAGCTGCCCCAGGAATACAAGGCACAGGGCGCGCCTAAAGGCTGACCTGGAGATCATTGCGGAGACAAGAACGAAGGGAGAGACTGTCCGTCCAGTCTCTTCCATAAAAGGGGGATGGGTATGCGGCTGTTGAAGCGTTATAAAGATACCGTGTTCACGCGGCTGATTCTTTCTTACACAATCTTCACTCTTATTCTGGTGGGGGTGGCAGGGGGGTATTTGTATACCCGGGCCAACCGCCTGATGCTGGAGGAAATTACCAAGGAAAGTGACAACCGGCTGCAGGCGGTCCAGAGATATGCCGAGGAGACGCTGCTGCGCCAGTATGAGGAGAGTGTGGAGAACAAGGCCAAGTCCACCTACTATTTTAACGGCAAATCGGACTTAAGCTTCTTCCTGGAAAATGGGTGGGAGAATAACCTGTACCGGATATCCCTATTCCGGGAGGAGCTGCTGTTCCAGAAGCAGTCCATGGAGGGTGTGGCGGCCGTTACCGCTTTTTTCAGCAACCGGGATTATGCGGTGGACAGCAATAATTTTTATATGACCGCAGACAATTCCACGGACAAGGATTTTTTGGAGCGGGTAACGGAGCTGCCGGCGGGCCAATGGTTCGGCAGAGTGCTCAGCGACGGCAAGGAGGTGCTGACCTACGTGACCAAGCTTCCCTATTACAGCATCAATGAGCCTGCCAGAGGATATTTGTTCATCGATGTGGAGCGGAATTACGTATATAACGCGGTGGCTCGAATCATGAATGCCTCAGGACGGCTGTACATACTGGATCACAACGGCATGCCCGTATTCAATAACGGCGGATCCACCGAGGAGGAGCTGGCGATTGTGAAGACGGCTATGCAGGCCGGTACACCTGTTAACGAGTTCTCCAGCGGGGAGGACCGGTATGTGCTGGCGCAGCTCAGAAGCCGGGATAATGATTGGACCTATGTGATGGTCCGGCCCTTAAATGCTTTTGCCTTGTCCACCAGGGCTTTTCAAACCCAGCTGTTTGTCTGCGGGCTGGCGGTGCTGGTTTTCGGCCTCATAATCTCCTATTTTATGTCCAGACAGCTGTACACTCCCTTGAAGGGATTGATCCAATACATCCGTGGTGTATATCAGCATTCCGGGCCGGGTCAGGGTAACCAGGTGTGGATAAATGAATACGCATACATCGGGAACGCCTTGAGGAATATGGACGAGAAAATCGGGCTATTGGAGGCCAAATCCAAACGCAGCGAGCTGCGCAATCTGGTGCTTGGCGCCCCCATAGGGCTGGAGCAGATGGATATGCTGCCTGCGGGCTACAGGTATTGCTCAGGCTACATCTGTTTACTGGAGGGTGGTTCCGGCCCTCTTCAGGAATATTACGACCAGTCGGAGCACCACATCCCCGGCATCTTTATTTCCCTGAACCAGTCGGAGGCCGCTGTTATTTATTACACCCGGGAGAACGGGACAGAGCAGGAGCTGTTAATCCAGCAGGAGCTAATCAGGCTGCAGGGAGAAGTCAAGGCGGAAATCCGCTTCGGCGGAGCTACGGGAAGCTGGGCGGAATCCGTAGAGAATATCCCGCTATCCTTTCAGGCAGCCAGGATGGCCTACCGGTACTGCTTTTTCTATGGAACCGATGCGATTATCCGGTATACCTCCCTGCAATCCTTCACTCGGAGACCGCTGATGTTTTCCTTCGAGCAGTACCAGCACATTCTGAAAGCCGGGGATATTCCCGGCACCAACCGGTTTATTGACAGCTTCGCGGAGGTGCTGAAGCAGAGCATACAGCTGGAAACGGTGGAGCTGGCGCTGCTGCAGATCTCCTCGGCCATTTATCAGGTGGTGATCGAATTGGAGCTGCAGCTTCTGATTCCGCCCTCCAATCTGTTTGATGAGCTGAAGAAGGATACTCTGGATGCGACTCTGGACAACATCCGCAGTCTTTCCGTGCAAATTGCCGCCCATGTGAAGGAATCCGGAAACCAGGCCCATGCCGAGGTGGTTCAAAAGCTCAAGGCCTATATCGACGAGCATCTGGAGGATAACCTGTCCCTGAACATCTTGTCCGAGGTGGCCAATCTGGCACCCGCTTATCTATCCACGCTCTTCGGCGAGGTGATGAAGGAGTCCTTCACCGATTATGTGACCCGGGTCCGGCTGGACAAGGCCGCTGCTATCCTGCAAGAGAACACGGACCTGTCCGTTACCGAAATCGCCAGTCAGGTCGGGTACAAGAATGTGCAGTATTTCCACAACAAGTTCAAGCAAAAATACGGGGTGACCCCTGTTCAATACCGTCATGCCATGAAATCCTAGGCTTTATACTTTGTTCCGGTCAAAAATTTAAAAGAAATTGCAAGCCCGATTAAAAGAAAACGCAATGATTTGAATGGTTTTACAATTGAAAAAACGCTTTCATGTTTGTATATTTATGAGCGAGGAGTGGAGGCAACAGAAACAATACGCGAGGTTGAAAGGAGAATGAACGCATGAACCCGGAGCATGCAACAGGTGCAGGCAGCATCGAAGGGACCGCAAGCAGGAAAACATCCCCGAAAACAGGCGGGGTCTGGACACAATATGTACGGAACAGATATTTGTTTATGATGTTGTTTCCGGTCCTGATCTGGTATGGGGTGTTCGCTTACGGTCCCATGTACGGCATCCAGCTGGCATTTAAGGATTATATGATCCGAGACGGTATTTGGGCGAGCCCTTGGGTCGGATTGAAGCACTTTGAGTATCTGTTTTCCCTGTCCCCGGATTTCTGGCATATTATTGGAAATACGCTGATCATCAGCGCCTACCACATTATCTTCGGTTTCCCGGCGCCTATTATATTGGCGCTTCTGCTGAACGAAATCCGGTTTCCCCTGTTCAAAAAAATTGCCCAAACGATTTCCTATCTGCCCCACTTTTTATCGTGGATCGTCATCGGCGGTATTCTGATCTCCCTGTTGTCCCCCGGGACAGGCGTCATTAATTATTTCATCAAGATGCTTGGTTTTGATCCCATCTACTTCCTGGGGCAGGAGAAATACTTTCGTTTTACCCTGGTCACCTCGGCCATATGGAAGGAAGTAGGCTGGGGCACCATTATCTATCTGGCAGCCTTGGCGGGCGTGGATTCCCAGCTGTATGAGGCAGCTGTATTGGATGGGGCCAACCGCTGGAAGCAAACCCTGCATGTGACCATTCCTGCTCTGCTGCCTACCATCGCCATTCTTCTGATTATGCGGGTTGGGGGCATTCTTGATGCAGGCTTCGATCAGATTTATACTCTGTATTCGCCAGCGGTGTACGGTGTTGCCGATGTGCTGGATACGTATGTATACCGGGTGGGTCTCCAGGGCATGCAGTTTGGCATGACCACAGCCGTGGGCCTGTTCAAGAATATCATCGGACTGGCACTGGTTCTGTCCACCAATTACTTCGTCAAGAAAATGGGACAGGAAGGGCTTCTGTGATGCGCAGAAGGGTGTGGATACGATGAAAATGTCAGCAGGAGAAAAGGGCTTCCAGTTTTTTCTGATTCTGTTTTTTACCATTCTAAGTGTGGCCATGATTTATCCGTTTTTGCATGTGCTCTCCATCTCCTTAAGCACCGCCAGGGAAGCGCTGCGGCCGGGTTTGCATTTTTTCCCGCATGAAATCTCGTTATTCGCCTGGAAGAAGGTCTTTACCACCAATACGGTGTGGCTGGCCTTCGGCAATACGGTTTTCCGGACGGTGATGGGTACGTTCTTATCCCTGATCGCCATGTCATTGGCCGCTTATCCGCTCTCCCGGAAATACCTGCCGCACCGCAGCTTTTATATGACGTTTATTATCATCACCATGTTCTTCAGCGGGGGGCTGATTCCCAGCTATCTCTTGATCAAGTCTCTGGGTCTGGTGGATTCCCGTTGGGTTCTCATCATTCCCGGCTTGATCAGCACCTATTCCATGTTTATCCTCCGCAATTTCTATATGGGGATCCCGTCAGAGCTTGAGGATTCGGCCAAAATGGACGGGGCCAATGATATCCGCATTCTGTTCAGTGTGATTATTCCTCTGTCCAAGCCGGTATTGGCCACTCTGGCCCTCTGGTCTGCAGTAGGGCACTGGAATGCCTGGTTCGACGCGCTGATCTATCTGCAGGACCCGGACAAGATTGTGCTGCAAACCTACCTCAGGCGGCTGGTTATTACGGCAGAGGGAGATCCGATATTGCCTCTGCGCACACCGGACATGGAGCCGGAAACCGTCAAAGCGGCGGTGATCATGTTTACGGCCCTGCCGATTCTGATCCTGTATCCTTTCCTGCAGCGGTACTTTGTCAAAGGTGTTATGGTGGGTTCGCTCAAGGGTTAAAAAGTTCGGTTTAAGCGGCGCGTTCCAGTGGGCGCCCGTCTAAATAATACTCGCATTCAAAACGGGAGGAACACACACAATGGGTCAAAGAAAAAAAGCTGCTGCTGCCGCTACGGCGGTGCTGCTGTCGGCATCCCTTATGGCAGGCTGCAGCGGGAATAACAATTCAACCGCTTCCTCAGCGCCCGGCTCCACAGCCAAAAGCGAGAAGCCTATCGAGATCGTCATTGCCAACAACTACAACGCTCCGGAGACAGACGACAACTATGTCCAGAAGAAGCTGGAGGAAAAGCTGAATATCAAGATCAAAAATGTGAAATACGAACGCAGCAGCTGGCGTGAGAAGTTCAGCGTCCTGTTAGCCTCCGGCGATGTGCCCGATCTGTTCCCGGTGGACGTTACCGAAACCGATATGGTGCAATGGGCGGACCAGGGAATTATCGCTCCCGTACCGGTGGAGGACATTAAGCAGTATATGCCCAATTACGTGAAGGCCTTGGATGCAGTTGACAATACCGCTTGGGAAATCGGCTTGTACAAAGGCCAGAACTATGGGGTGCCCCGGGTCTATCTGGGCGGGTTGAACGGCTTTCTGCCGGCTTACAATGAGCAATGGCTGAAGAAGATCGGTTATACCTCCACACCCAAAACACTGGCTGAGGTGGAGGATGTGCTGAACAAGTTTGTCAACAATGATCCCGATGGCAACGGCAAAAAGGACACCTACGGGCTAGGCGGCAGAGGAAAGCTGACCAACCAGCTGTTCCCCAGCATCTTCGCAGCCCATAATGTGGCTCCGTACCAGTTCCGGTTGGGCGCCGACGGCAAGGCGGAGTATGGCGGCGTGTCGGAAAGCTCCCGTGCCGCTCTGAAGCTGCTGGCCAAATGGTACAAGGCCGGATATATCGATCCTGAATTCATCACCTCGGATAATAACGAGAATAACGTGAAGGTGGCCAACCAAAAAATCGGGATGCTGGACAATGTTCAACCCGGCAACACGTATCTGGAATCCGGCTACATCGGCAAAGCTGCATATGAGAAGGGCTTAAGCTATATTCCAGGCTCCATCGTCTCCACCGACGGACAGCTTCATGCGATTGCATACGGTGCCCGCCAGGCGCCTATCCTGATCGGAACGGATGCTGTGAAGGACAAGGCCAAGCTGGCCAAAATCCTGCAACTGCTGGAATATGTATCTACTTCCGATGAGGGCTGGCTGCTGACCCAATACGGAGAGGAAGGCAATACCTACACCAAGGATCCGCAAACCAATCTGGTCACCGCCAGCACCGATCCCAACAAAGCAGGCAACAAGGTAGGCGCCTCCGGCTTCTACAATATGCTGGGCGGTGTGGACCGGTCCAAGACCAAGTTTAATACCAAGCCTGTGTATGATGAATTGGCCAAGAAGTATTACACCGATCCCGGCATCAAGCTGATCACCGACCTGATCGGGCCCACTTCCTTGACCAGCAAGCCGAAATACTGGACCAATCTGCAGACTCTTCAGGACAGCTATTTCATTAAAGCGGTTCTGGGCGAAGTCAATACGGACGGGGATTTTGATACCTATAAGGCCAACTGGCTGAAATCCGGCGGCCAAGAGGTCACCAATGAAGTAACCAAGGTATATGAGGAACGCAAGAAGAAATAAGGATCGGGCAGACAGAGGACCGGAGCAGAGTGTTGGTGTTCCGGTCCTTCCTGTATACAGACATTCAAGCGTACAGACGTACAGACATGAAGGAAGGACAGGATGTACCATATGAATGCTCAACTAAAGGTTTATCCGGCTCCGGCGGAGGCTCCGGCCAGCTCCGATTATACGGTTCGGGCCAGAGTACCCGATGGGGAATGGCAGGAGCTGTTTACGTATGAGGTGCTGGTGGATATGCATCAGGTGCGGAAATCCAGTATGGTCACCTTTGATTTCGAAGGTGCCGTAGAGATGGAGGTGCTGTGCCGCAGGGGAGCTCCCCGGGAGGTGGAACTTAGGCCCAAGGCGTTGGGGATTGTCCCGCAGCTGGAGGAAAACCGGATTTTGTTCCGGCTGGACCGCCCCTGCAAGCTGAGTGTGGAGGCGGATGGCGACAGGTACCATAATCTCCATGTGTTTGCCAACAGCATGGAGAAGGATGCGCCTCAGCCCGGGGATGCCGGTGTAGTATTCCTTGCACCAGGTGTGCATAAAAGTGCTGATCTCGTTGAAAAATTGAGTGGGATGGGGAGCAGCGGTCCGGAGCCAGCTGTCCTTTACTTCGGGCCGGGTTTTCACCGGCTGGAGGAAGGGCTTTTGCCGGTCCCCTCGGGCAAAACCGTGTATCTGGCGGGAGGCGCCATGCTTGTAGGTTCCATGCTGTGCAAGCATGTGGAGGATGTCACCATAAGTGGACGGGGAATCATCTTCTTGCGGGATATTGCCAAAACCACCTATTGGCGGAGCGTACAGATCGATTTTTCCCGGAATATCCGGGTGGAGGACATTATATCCGTTGATCCTCCCCATTACAGCATCCATCTGGGCCAGTCGGAGCAGGTGTATATCGGCAATTTCAAATCCTTCAGCACCCGTGGCTGGTGCGACGGCATCGATATGATGTCCTGCAGGGATATCGTCATTGAGGATGTGTTCCTGCGGACCTCAGACGATTGTATTGCCATCTACGGCAGCAGAGGGGACTTCAAGGGGGATACACGGTCCGTTACGGTCCGTAATTCCATTCTGTGGGCGGATGTGGCCCATCCGGTGAATATTGGCTGCCACGGTGATCATGGCGGCATTGGGGATATCATAGCGGATATTCATTTTGACCAGATTGATATTCTCGAGCATCATGAGCCGCAGGACGGGTATTGGGGCTGTATGTCCATTAATGTTGGGGATAAGAATACCGTTCGTGACGTCAGCTTCCGCAATATCCGGGTGGAGCCCTTCGAGCTGGGGCGTCTGATCGATATCCGGGTGCTCCAAAACGAAAAGTATAATCCCCACCCCGGCCAGGCGGTCCGCAATGTGGAATTTGAGAATGTCAGCTTCGACGGGGAATGCCCCCATCCCTCGGTCATCGAAGGTTATGACGAGACCCGCACTGTGGAGGGCGTTGTGTTCCGCAACCTGCGGATCCATGGGCAGACTGTCCTTACACCGGAAGCGGGCAACTTCGTTATCGGCCAGCATACACACCATATTCGATTTGAAGAATAGCGGGGAGGTTTATTATGAACAACAAGCAGCATAAGCAGCTCCAAAAACTATGGAGTCTGCTGTTGGCGGTAACACTGGTGGCAGCATATTTGCCATTTGGGCAGCAGAAGGCGGAGGCGGCGGACACTGTTCCTGCCGGCTCAGATAAGGTGGTGATTACCTCTGTCACCTCGGCTGGGGGATTTACCCATCCCGGTATCGGCCTGACCAAGGAGATTCTGGAGAATGCCAGGGCACAGGTGATCGCGAAGCAGGAGCCTTGGTATTCCTATTACGTGACCATGAGCCAATCCGCCTATGCCTCCAGCGCCTTCTCCGCCAATATATTCGGCAGCGCCAATTTCGGCAGCGCCAATGCGGATGGCACGGATAATCCGAAGAAGCGCAGTGTGAACAGCAAGGGCGAGTTTGTGGCCGACGGATTGAGAGCCTATACACAAGCGCTGATGTATGTGTTTACCGGAGAGGAAAGCTATCGGGCCAATGCCATGCGGATCATCCGTTTGTGGTCCCAGATGGACCCAACCCAATATTCTTATTTCACCGACTCCCATATCCACATGGGGGTGCCGCTGAACAGGATGGTAACCGCAGCCGAAATTCTTCGTTATTCCGGGGCCCCCGGGGAGGACCCGAAATGGGCATGGACGGTGGAGGACACCACTCATTTTACAACCAATCTGATAACGCCCATGATCGAAACCTTCTGCCATTTTAACGATAAATTTATGAACCAGCATTTGTATCCGCTGCTTGGCGCAGTGGCGGGATACATCTTTAGTGACAATGCGGACAGGTATGCAGAGGGTGTGGAGTGGTTTACAGTCAATACTACGGCTCCCGACCAGGGGCAGAACGGTGCTATCAAACGGTTGTTCCGTCTGGTGACGCATAATGAAGCTACCGGAGAAGCGCTGGAGACGCCCCGAGTCCAGCATGTGGAGATGGGACGTGATCAGGCCCATGGTGCGGGGGATCTTACCAACGCGGAAATTTTGGCCCGGCTGCTGGAGGCCCAGGGGACGAAGGTGGATCCTGAATCGGGTACCATCTCCACTGCGGGAAATGCTGTAACCGCTTACGCGTTTCTGGGCAACCGGATTCTCGCTGCATCGGATTATTTTGCCCGGTTTATGCTGGGGCATGATACCCCGTGGACCCCTGTTATCGCCCGTTATGACAATGGTGTTCCCATTGTTTATCAGATTCTGTCCGGCAACTATCGGGGGCGGATCGGCGGCAATGTGTATGGCCAGTATTATTACTACAAATACAACCTGGGTTTGGATCTGGAAAAGGAAGCCCCGTATTATGCCGATATGTTCCGGAAACGCCATATGTTCTGGTGGGAATCTCCCGACGCGGGAGCGGATTATTGGCTGTTTATTCCGCAGGAAGCGGCCGGAGAAGGCGCCTCTACATTGCCGGAGGTATCCTCTAACGGCTTGCAGGAAATGGAGTATCGGACGGCTACGAATCTGAATGGCGGGGAGTATGCTGCGGTCGGAACTGATGAGGACGGGGTCTCTTATGTCCGGATTCAGGCAACGGAGGAAGGCAGCCAGGTTTCGTTAGTGGCATCTGGCACAGCCTTAAAGACGGTGGCATTGAAGTTCCGCACCAATGGCACGGCCCGGTTAGAGCTGAATGGCTGGAAAGACAGCGGGATAGTGCTGCCGGATACCAAAGGACAATGGCAATATGCTGTTTTCAACATGAATGAATTTCAAAGCCTGGGGGATCTGATTTATCTCAAAGCAGCCGGAAACGGCACGTTTGTTGATATTGACCATATCCTTCTGGATGCGGCGGCGCAGCTGACATCTCCGGTATTTGCAGCCGGTAAGTCAGACTTGAATTTGTACGCTTATAAAGGCTCACAGGCAACCCTCACCTATGATTTCTCAGCTGTGGATGCGGGAGCGGGAGAGCGAGTAGGCTATCAGATGGACAACAAACCGGAGGGTGCCTTGTTCGATGAAACCACTGGAGCCTTCTCCTGGAAGCCTGTACAGCCGGGAAGCTATTCCCTGGTGGTCAGCGCAGGTGACGGGACCTCCGTCACGGCCAGATCAGTGAGCATCACCGTGTCCAATGACCGCCAAGGAGCGGTAGCAGCGGCGATTGCTCCGTATAAACCGGAGACGCCATATATTTCTGCCACCTTGGAGCTTTTTCAAGCGCAATATGCGAAGTCCCTCCAAATGCTGCAAACAGCGGCGGATGAGGAATTTTATAGGCAGTTATTCCAATTGGACAGTGCGGTCCGGGGGCTGCGGCTGCTGACTCCGCTTATGGATGACGGCAGTATGGATTATGTCAATATGGGTGTCACCTCCACCTTCGGCACCCAAATTGCCAGCTTGGTAGACAATGCTCCCGACAGCTTCGCAGGTTATTATCTGACCGGTGACCGCAGCTTTATTATCGATTTCGGAGCAGATTTCAAGGTTTCCGCCGATGCTGTTAAGCTTCAGGTGAGGGCCGGGTTCCCGGAACGGATCGGCGGGGCGGCCTTATACGGCTCCAATGACAGGGAAAGCTGGACCCGCTTGACGCCTGGGCGTACGGTTGCAGCGGATGATATGCAGGAGCTGCAGGTGAGTGTGGGGCTTCGCCAGAATCAGTACCGGTTTCTGCGGCTGCATATGAATGATGAGCCTACCAGCACCATGTTTGAATTATCGGAGCTGCGGATTATAGGCACCCGCCATGAAACGCATAACAAGCTGGCGTCTGTATCTGTCAGTTCACCGCGAGCTGTTCAAGGACGAGTCAGCACCGGGGATACGGTTTCCGTTTCCTTCACCTCCAGTGAACCGATTACGGGGGTTCAGGTGTCCATCCAAGGACGGCAGGCGGCAGTTGTTTCACCGGACCAGCGGACATGGACGGCATTTGCGACAATGGATAGCACAATGGCTATGGGCAAAATACGGTTTGCCATCGACTACAAAACGGCTGCGGGGATCACAGCAGACACGGTAATGTTCACCACGGACAATACATCGCTGTATTACATCAACCGGTCGGGGTATCTGGATGTTTCCAAGCTGGCTTCAGTCACGGCCTCCAGCGCAGGCTATGGCAGCGGCGGTTTGCCGGCCGACAAGGTGGGTTCCCTGCTGTTTGACGGCAACCCGGCCACCTTCGGTGATCTTGCTTCTGGTACTGATGCCTTTTACACAGTGGACTTTGGCGAAGGGGCTGCCGTGCGGCTGAAAGCCGTGGTCCTGATGCCAAGAACTGGTTATGCCGCCCGGATGAACGGCGTTGTAGTAAAGGGCTCCAACGATAATGCGGTATGGACCGACCTGACTCCGGCTGTGTCCGGGGCGGCAGACAATGCCTGGACCTATATCAGCGGGGAACAGATCAAGGACGGGAGTGCTTACCGCTACATCCGGATTTCCAACAGCGGGGCATGGAGCGGCAATATTGCGGAGGCAGAGCTGTACGGCGAATATGACATTCCGGATATCAGCTCCAAGGTACTGGGGCCGGAGGGTTACACCAGGCTCAGCCACTATCTGTATAAACAGACGGCCGACCGGATTGTGGAGGCCTTCGGCCAGCCGGATGCCAACAAGCTGGAACTGCTGAATGAGCTGAAGGAGGGGGAGAAGCTGCTGGTATTAAGCACTACTCTGCCGACGGGATCGGAGAAGGTGGTGCTTGCTCCGGATATGGTAGCGGCTTCGCATAAATCATGGGGAAGCTCCACAGATAACCGCGCTGCCAACGGCTGGAGGGCCTTCGACGGCAGCACAACAACCTATACGGATAATGAAAGTAATCCCGGCTGGATCGATGTGGATGTGGGAGCGGGCAATGAAAAGGCATTAACCAGCTTCAAGTTTTATCCCAGACCAGGCAGGGCAGGCAAACCGGCCAATGAATATGTCAGCCGGGTTAACGGGGCGATTTTACAGGGTTCCGCAGACGGAGCATCCTATGTCAATCTCCATACCATCAGCGGCGCCAGTGTTTTGGACTGGTACACGGTTGCTTTAAGCGGCAGCAGCCCCTACCGCTATCTGCGCTACTATTCGCCGTCGGGAGGGGCCAATATTGCGGAGCTGGAATTCTATTATGGTGCTTCCCTCGACAAGACGCTGCTGACATATTTGATTGAGCAGTCGGCCGGATTAAACCTTGAGCTGTACACGGATTCCAGTCTGCTGTCCCTCCAAGCGGCCCTGGTGGCGGCGGATGAGGTGAACAGCGGCAGCAGCTACACCCAGGCAAAGGTGGATCAGACAGTTGCGGAGCTGCTGCTGGCACAGGGCAATCTTGCGTACAAAGAAGGAGTGCCCTTGATCGCCCCTATTCCGGATGTGACGGCAGATGCGGAAACCCGGATTAGCTTTACGGTCCGGACATTGAATAATATGGCGGGAACCCTGTATGCAGTGGCCCCTCTTCCTTCAGGCGCTTCCTTCGATCCCTCCACAGGCGTATTTCTGTGGACCCCCTCCAAGGAACAGGGAGGCGTATATAAGCTGGTTTTCACCGCCACGGCAGGAGCCTACTCCACCTCAGACACGGTCCATATTACCGTGAAGGGAGCGCCGCAGCTGGAGCAGACCGCCAGTGCGCAGCTGACAGCAAGACAACTGTTCACCTATCAGGTCACGGCATCTGATCCGTCCGGCCAAAACTTGGTCTATCAGGCTCTGCATGTGCCCCAGGGGGCAACGTTTAATCCCGCCAACGGTACGTTAACGTGGACCCCGCAGCAGTCGGATTACGGAAGCCATACGGTGACCTTTGTCGTCAGCAACACCACCTATTCCACCAACCAAACCTTGAGTCTGGAGGTTGGGCTTCATCTTTTCCCTGCCGGAGATTATACTCGGGGCAGCTATTATGGGTACCAAAAGGAAGCGGCGCGGATTATGGCGAAATTGCCCAAGCCGGGAGCAAACAAGCAGCTGCTGCTTGCAGAGCTGGCGAAGGCGGAGGAGTCGCTGGTGCCTAACTCTTTGTCACTGTACGCTTTTGAAGGTAATCTGGATAATTCCTTCGGCGCTGCTTCTGCAGCAGGTACGGGTTCACCTGTTTATGTAGAAGGAAGGTATGGGCAGGCGATTCAATTGAACGCGCCGGATCAGCAGTATCTGCAGCTGCCCCAAGGGCATGCTTTGGCCGGTTATGACGAAATGACAGTGGCCTTCTGGGTAAACTGGTCTGCGGGAGGCCAATGGCAGCGGATCTTCGATTTTGGCAACGGCACCACCCAATATATGTTCCTGACGCCGCAGTCGGGGAATAATACCCTGCGTTTTGCCGTGAAGAATGGTGGTGCGGAGCAGGTGGTTAACACGGAGCAGCTTCCGCTTCAGCAATGGGTGCATGTGGCGGTTGTGCTGGGTGGCGGCAATGGCAGGATTTTTATGAACGGAGTGGAACAAGCCTCCGCACTGGTGACCATTACGCCAAGGGAAATCAAACCGGGACTCAACTATATCGGAAAAAGCCAATTTGCCGCAGACCCGCTGTTTAGCGGCAGGCTTGATGAGCTTGTGATTTATAACCGGGCTCTGGATGCGCAGGAAATAAACCGGCTGTACCAAGGGAATGTAACATGGCGTGATGACTCTCTGCTGGAGCTGCTGTTGGCGGAGGCGGCAGCCCTTGAGTCCGGGGATTATACGGAAAACACGCGGTCAGCGCTTCAGAATGCCGTGGCCGCCGGGGAACAGCGGCTGCATGGCGACGCCAGTTCGCAGCAGCAAATCGACGAAACCGCCGGAAGCTTGCGGCTGGCGCTGGAGCAATTGGAGCGGCTTCCGTTTATCGAAAGCCTGAAGCCTCTGGAGGTTCGCACTGCGGTAGGCAGACCGCCTGTATTGCCAAGTGTCGTTGATGCGGTTTACAACAACAAGACGGTTCTGCCCGTTCCGGTGGTCTGGAATCAGGTGGAACCGGTGTTGTACAGTGTTCCGGGCAGCTTTAGCGTCTCAGGTGCTGTGTACGGAACATCATTACCGGCTGCTGCTCATGTAACTGTGGCAGATCCCGATGGGCCGCTGCCAGCGGTGGATCAGACGCCGCCCTCGGCACCTGCCGGATTAACCGTTACGTCCGTTACCACCAGCTCATTGGTGCTGAGTTGGACACCATCCACCGACAACGTGGGTGTCACCGGATATGAGGTGTACCGGAACGGACAGTCTGCAGGTACAGTAACGGCCTCCACGTACAGCTATACCTTCACCAGTTTGGTCTCGGGCACCGCCTATACCTTTAAGGTGACGGCATTCGATGGGGCGGGGAACCGTACGGCAAGTGACGACTTTACCGCCAGGACGAATACCTCCGGAAGCGGCTCCCAGGATGGCTGGTCAGGTGATGCAGGAAATTCGTCCGGTACAGGGACGGAGGCACTTGTTGACGGCGTCCGGATCAAGATGAAGCCCATCGTGAAGAACGGTGCGGTGCAAGCCGTTCTGGATGAGGCCAGCTTGAACAAGGCCATTGCCCATGCAGCAGAGACCCGGAAGAAACGTCTGTTAATTGATCTGGCACCGGAGGGGTATGCTGCCTCTATCTCCCTGGAGCTTCCTACGGAGGCATGGACCAAAGTCTTCAAGCAGGGAATAGATGTCGTAACCCTTCAAACCGGCCTCGCGACCTTAAACATACCGGTTCAATTCTTTGCCGGACTAACCGGGAAAGACAGTCTGATACTCTCCTTAAAGACCGTGCCTGCTCCGGAATGGCCGGCTGCACTCCATCAGGCGCTTCGCGGAAAACCGGTACTTGAGATCAGTTTGTCGGCTAATGGAAAGCCCCTGGACACCTTTTCGTCTGGCGGTGAAATAGAGGTACGTATTCCATATACGCTCCAAACCGGGGAATTCCGGCACAGTCTGGTGGCGGCATCTGCCAATCAACAAGGACGTTTGGACATTCTCCGCCATTCCAGGTATGAAGCTGGATCCGGAGAGCTTGTTTTCGCCTTGAAACAGCACGGCATCTATGGTGTGGCCTTATTTGCCTCGGCCTTCACGGACCTGGGGGACTACGGATGGGCCAAGAATAGTGTGGACGCTTTGTTTGCCCGCCGGATTATCGATGGAATCAGCGAGGACCATTTCGCACCGGGGGCTGCTGTCTCAAGGGCTGAATTTCTGAAGATGATGCTGGAAGCCTTCGGTCTGGTGCAAACAGGTCAAACCGCTTCCTTTACGGATGTAAGGGAGGGTGAGTGGTATTCCGATTCCATCGCATCCGCACAGATGCTCCACATCATTAACGGCTATGAGGATGGCAGCTTTGGTCCGGCCCAAGCGGTGACCCGGGAGGAAATGGCTGTGCTGGTGATGCGGATTCTGAAGGCGGCGGGTGTGGATATGCAGCACACAAAAGGTGGAATGAATTTCCAGGATGGTACAGAAATCGCCGGTTATGCGGCTGATGCAGTAAACAGCCTAAATGAAGCCGGGTTGATCCAGGGCCAGGACGGCGGGCATTTTGCCCCCAAGTCCCCCACAACCCGCGCAGAGGCAGCCGTCCTGATCACACGCATCCTGGGTTTGGAATAACCGGTTAGCGAAATGGCCGGATAAAGTCCGGATTTGAAGCGAAGGAGAGGATGAAGCAATGAAGAAGAAGTAGCTTGTGTTTACCGTTGTTTTGAGCTTGTTGGTTGGTGGAATGGCCGGATTGGTGGGGGAAAAGAGGGCCGTGGCAGCTCCTGCGGCTTTTGCCCATCCGGGTTTGCTGCATACCCAGACGGACCTGGACCGGATGAAGCAAATGGTCAACGCAGGTACGCAGCCTTATCTGGAGGGTTGGAACCAATTGGTCAATAGCCCCTTATCCCAAGCAGGATGGACACCCCGTGCTGCCGCAACCATCATCCGCGGCGGCTCAGGGGATAATGTGGCTCTGTTATTTAATGACACTGCCCGTGCCTACCAGAATGCCCTGCGCTGGAAGATCAGCGGCAATACCGCAAATGGGGATACAGCCCGTGATATTCTCAACGCCTGGTCTTCCACCCTGACTGCATTGTCCGGGAATGCGGACCGGTATTTGGCCTCCGGGCTCTATGGGTACCAGTTGGCCAATGCAGCGGAGCTGATGCGGGACTACCCCGGGTTTAACCTGAGCCAGATGCAGACCATGCTGCTGAACGTATTTTACAAGCCGCTAGTGGAGCGTTTTCTTATCGGCAATGAATACGGCAAAGACCACAATGACGCCTACATCCAGAATTATTGGGCCAACTGGGATCTGGCCAATATGGCGGCAACCGTAGCCATCGGAATTTTCTGTGACAGGCGGGATATTTACGACATTGGTGTGGAGTATTTCAAACATGGGGCGGGCAACGGCTCTATCTACAATGCCATTCCTTTTCTCCATCCCAACGGGTTGGCCCAATGGCAGGAGTCAGGGCGGGATCAGGCCCATACCCAATTGGGCGTGGGGCTCATGGCCGTCGTCAACGAAATGGCCTGGAATCAGGGAGACGACCTCTACGGTTGGGCCAATAACCGTTTCCTGCGTGCGGCCGAATATGTGGCCAAATACAATAACGGGGATGACAATGTGCCCTTTGCCGCTTACGAATGGGGCTCGGGCACCAACGGAGCTGTGCAGACCCATTCGGTGATTTCCGCTGATAACCGCAATGAATCCCGGTCCATCTGGGAAATGATCTATAACCATTATGGCAAACGCAAGGGGCTTTCCGTGCCCAACATTGCCGCAAGAGCGGCTCTGGTAAGACCGGAGGGCGGACCGAACATCCAATATCCCTCCACCTTTGACCAGTTGGGCTTCGGTACCTTACTGTATACCCGGCCAGCGGGCGGGGGCAGTACGGCTGCACTCCCCGAAGCGAATATTCCGGACGGCATCTACCGGTTCTCCTTGCGCCTGGACGGCAAGGTTATGGAAGCGGCCGGAACCACCGGTGGCACCCAGGTGCGTAAGTCCACCTACACGGGAGCAGCTCTCCAGCAGTGGACAGTAACCCATCTGGGCGGCGGCCAATACAGCATTAAGAATGCCCAGAGCGGCTTGGCTTTGGAGGTGGCAGGAGGATCGCTTGCGCATGGAGCAAAATTCGTGTTGGGGTCCAGTAACGGCGGGGATAACCAGAGGTTTGCCTTTATCCCCACCGGAGAGGGCTATCACCGGATTACGCCGGTGCAATCCAATAAACCTGCGGACGCCGCCGGCAATTCCACCGCCGAAGGCGCACTGATCCAGCAATGGCGGTACATGCTTGGTGCCAACCAGCAATGGAGAGTAGAGCCAATTGCCGTGAACGTCCGCCTGCAGTCATTCAACTACCCGGACCGGATAGTCCGTCATAGCAGCTACAGGGTCCGGCTGGACACCAATGTAACTCCGGCTGCGGACGCCCAATTCAAAATGGTTGCCGGGCTGACGGATGCCGCCGGCGTGTCCTTTGAATCCGTCAACTTCCCGGGCCGGTATCTCCGGGTCCGCACCAACGGCGAGGTGTGGCTGGACCAGAACGACAGCACCGCCGCGTTCAAGAACGAGGCCACCTTCCGCCGGGTAGCGGGGTTGGCAGATCCGCAGAAAGCCTCCTACCAGACCTGGACGGATTCGGCGAAATATTTGCGGCATGCTAACTATCTGTTGTTTGCCCAGGCCGGCATGGAAGCCACCTTCCAGGCTGATGCCACCTTCAGGGAAGTAAGTCCATAAATAATAAAGCGGCCTTCATGCAGCACACCTCTCTGGGAACAAGCGGTTCCAGGGAGGTGTGTTTTTTTATATGGGGCACTCCTTCCGGGTCCATGTTGACGGCAATGGCGGACGCTGTAAAATAGAGGGTATACTCTCTAAAATTAAATCTGAAAGGAAGACTGCGAGATGGAGGAGCAATCCTTGTTTGATGACCGGGCCTGGAGCAGTCCCTTGGCCAGCCGCCTGCGCCCGGACAGCCTGTCCGAGTATGTGGGCCAAGGCCACCTGTTGGGTGAGGGCAAGGTGCTCCGGCAGATGGTGGAGCAGGACACCGTGCCCTCCATGATCTTCTGGGGACCGCCCGGTGTGGGCAAAACCACCCTGGCCCGGATTATCGCCCATAAAACCAAAGCGCAATTTGTGGACTTCAGCGCGGTAACCAGCGGCATAAAGGAAATCAAGGAGGTTATGACCCGGGCAGAGCAAAACCGGCTGATGGGGGAAAAAACCATCCTGTTCGTAGATGAAATCCACCGGTTCAACAAGGCCCAGCAGGATGCATTTTTACCCTTTGTGGAAAAAGGAAGCATTATCCTCATTGGTGCCACAACGGAGAATCCCTCCTTCGAGGTAAACGCGGCCCTGCTGTCCCGCTGCAAGGTATTTGTGTTGCATGCACTGTCGGCGCCGGACCTGCTGCAGCTGCTGAAGCAAGCAACAACCGATCCCCGCGGCTTCGGCTGGACACGGCTGGTTATAACGGAGGAGATGCTGCTTCTGATCGCTAATTTTGCCAATGGGGATGCCCGGGTGGCCCTTAATACGCTGGAGATGGTTGTGCTCAACGGGGTGCAGGATGCGGAGACCATAACCGTTACCAAGGAAATCATCGAGCAATGCATCAGCAAGAAATCTCTTTTGTATGACAAAAACGGCGAGGAGCATTACAATCTCATTTCGGCTCTTCACAAATCCATGCGCAACAGCGATGTAAACGCAGCCGTTTATTGGCTGGCGCGAATGCTGGAGGCGGGGGAGGACCCTCTGTATGTGGCCAGACGGCTGATTCGTTTCGCCAGTGAGGATATCGGCATGGCGGACAGCAGAGCGCTGGACATCGCAGTCAGTGTGTATCAGGCCTGCCATTTTATCGGGATGCCGGAATGCACTGTCCATCTGACCCATGCGGTGACCCATCTGTCCCTGGCGCCCAAGTCCAATGCGCTGTATGAAGCTTACAGCAGCGCCAAGGCGGATGCCCTTCAGATGATAGCGGAGCCGGTGCCGCTGCATCTGCGCAATGCCCCTACAAAGCTGATGCAGGAGCTGCGCTACGGGGAAGGCTACCAGTACGCCCATGACACGGAGGAGAAGCTGACCATGATGGAATGCCTGCCCGAATCCCTGCGGGACCGGCAGTATTACAAACCCACCACCCAGGGGAACGAGGCACGGGTCAAGGAATGGGTGGACAAAATCACCGCCTGGCGGGCCAAGCGGCAGGAATAAACGGAGACTAACCAAAACCCGTGCAGGGGCGCACGGGTTTTGCTGTTGAAACAGGAATTATTCGTCCAAGGTTTCCACAATCAGCCGGTACAGGTTGGAGGACACCTCCCCGCGGAACAAATTTCCGTTCAAGGTAAAGGTGTAATACAGGACCACGCTGCCTGTAATGGTAGGGCTAACGATAAACGGGCTGACAATCGCCCTGTACGTGATTACGAGATGCTGCTGGGGTGAAATCACGGTCAGGGGCAATAAACCTTCGCGTTCGGGATTGGATACGGAGGTACCGTTGACCCGGAAGCTGCCGGGCTCGAGAATGAGCTGCCCCGGAATAAGCCTGCCCAGGTCGGCCACCGCCTCCAGATTTCCGGTATTCACGATAGTGACGACCAAATCTACAGGTTCCTCAGGCGCAACAATGCCGGGCATGGCGGAGATATCCACCTGGAAGACAGGAAAATACAAGGTTGTGGAGACCGGATTGGATACAATCTGATCAGTCTTCGTTTCCTGCTGGCCCGGCAGGGTGTACGTGGCGCTTACGTTGGCTTGGTCCTGCATAATAAGACCAGGAAAAGCGGCACCATAGCCCGGCACAACCACCTCGAATGTAATAGTCACTTCGTCTTGGGGGTGAACGATTCCCAGAGGAATACCGCTTGGCGGGAAGCTGCCGCTGCGCAATATGCCGTTCACGGTCAGGCTGTTGGGAACAAACAGTGTGCCCTCCGGGATAGGAATGTAGGCAGTTGCATTCGTAGACAGTACACCCTGGTTGACCATCAGCAGCGTATAACGCAGCGTTTCCCCAGGCGCAGCACGGCTTTTATCCACCGAAAGCACCATCACGAGCTCAACGCCGCTTACCGGATCAACCGGGATGCTGACCTCGTTGGACAACACCTCGCCGTCAACCAGCCTGCCGTCTCCCGCAGTGAAGACATATCTGGCCAGCAGCCGGTTTACCAGCTGTCCGGCAGTGCTGGTCGCGCTCACCATCAGCTGGTAGGCGATTACCGTTTGCGTTCCCGGATAAATAAGGCCCAGAGGATACCCCGCTACCAAATCCGCCCCCGGTATGGGGACCTGATCCCGGCTGACGCTGTTCGGCACAAATTGGGTGCTGCCCGGCAAAAGATCATAAAGCGTCACATCGGCGACGCGATTGCCTGTGTTGCTGATCACTGCGTAGAAGGCAACCGGTGCACCCGGTTGCGCTCCTACAGCGGCAGTTCCTTTGGTAATGAACAATTGCGGCCCCACAAGGGGGGTATCGGTAGTATTGGAATAGGTGACAAAGCTGTTCTCGCCGAAGCTATACCTGATGTGGGATTGATTCCGTACAACGTTGTTTACCGGCGGGTTGATGCTCATGACAAGACCAGCACCTGGAAGGTTACAATAACAGTCGCACCTGCTGCGATGGAGCCCAACTGGACACCTACTGCCGGATTAGCGGCAGGAATGGGTGTGCCGTCTACAGTCACGCTGCCTGGTACAAAGGAGGTGCCCACCGGAGCAGGATCCACCAGTACCACGTTATTAACAGGTGAAATTCCGTTATTGGTCACAGCGATGGTGTAGGTGATGATGTCCCCGGATACGGCGTCAATTGCGGTAGTGCTCTTCACGGCACTGACATTGGGAGAGGATACTGGAATTACAACCGTATTGGAGGTGGAGGAGCCGGTCAGAGTTCTGCCGTCAGGCAGCAGATAGGTGTAGTTGGCCGTCGCGGAGTTCACCAGCTGCTGGGACGGCGGAAGAGTATCGACCTCCACCTGCAGAGTAAGGGTAATAGTTGCTGTTCCTCCCGGAGGAATCGTCCCCACAGGGATTCCGGCGGTTGGATCTACCCCGGGGACAGGCACACCGTTGACGACAACGCTGTTCGGCACAAATTCTCCTCCGGCGGGGACCGGATCGGTCAAGGTGGCCAATGCGGCAACATTGCCGGTGTTGGTTAAATTCACGAAATAAACGATGGTGTCGCCAACCGTAGCGACTGTAACATTGGAGCCCTTAACCAAAGAGAGTATCGGAACAAAAGCAGGAGTGCTTACCGTGTTGGAGAAGGATGCGCCGGAGAAAGCTCCGGAGGTAAAGCTGGCGCTGGCGGTATTGGTCAGGAACTGGCTGGTGGGCAGTGAAGTGACCGTGACATTGAATGTAACCGTTACGGTGGCGCCAGGAGCAATGGTACCGATGGAGATGCCGGAAGCCGGGTTGGCGCTTGTACGGGCAACCCCATCCACAACGACACTGCCAGGAACGAAGGCGGAGCCTTGCGGGATCGGATCCACCAGAACCACATCATTGACGTTGGCAATACCTCCGTTGGTGATGGTAATGGTGTACGGAACCACATCGCCAACGGACACGGCGGTGAAGGTGGTGCTCTTGGCCAAGGTTACAGCAGGGGAAGAAATGGTAGTGGTGGAGGTATTGGACGGTACAGCGCCTGTCAGTACCCGTCCGTCCGGCAGCGTAAATGTGTAGTCTGCAGTAGACTGGTTAACCAGCTGCTGTGTAGGCGGCAGTGAGGTGATAACCACCGAGAAGGTGACGGTTACCGGTACGCCAGGCACCACAATGCCTGCATTGATGCCTGTAGCAGGATCGGCTCCGGCCAGGCTGTTGCCATTGACAATCACGCTGTTCGGTACAAAGGTGGTGCCGGCCGGTACCGGGTCGGTGAGAAGCACCGCCGCCCCGAAGTTGCCCGTATTGTTGATGACGGAGGTATACACAATGGTATCCCCCACTGTAGCGTTGGTGGAGCTGGCAGATTTGGCCACAGACAGAACCGGTTGAAAAACAGGTGTGCTGACAATATTGGAGAAGGAGGTTGCCGAGAATGAGCCGGATGTGAAGCTGACCGAGGCCTGGTTGGTAATAACCGCCGGGTTCAGCAAGGAGGTGACCGTGATGTTGAAGCCTACCAGTACAGTGGCTCCAGGTGCAATTGTACCCAGGATGATGCCGGCAACCGGGGCAGCTGAAGGCTGCGGCACGCCGTTAATGGTGACGCTGCCGGGCACAAAGGCTGAGCCGGCAGGAATCGGGTCGGTCAACACCGCATTGCTGATGGCGGTAATGCCGTTGTTGGTGACGGAAATAGTGTAGGCAATCACATCGTTAACGGCTGCAACGGTAGACGGGGTGGATTTGACGACCGTTACATTCGGCGCTGTTACCGAAACTGTAGCTGTGTTGGATACAATGGAGCCGGTGAAGACTCTGCCGTCCGGTAATGTATACGTAAAGGCTACGGTTGCCTGGTTGTTCAGCTGCTGCGGAGTCGGCAGGAAATCGATGATGACGGAGAAGGTGACTTGAATGGTCTGGCCCGGGTTGACGATTGCGATGGGAATGCCTGTAGCGGGTGATACCCCGGCTGCGGGAACACCGTTGATAATGACGCTATTGGGCACGAAGGAGGTGCCGGAGGGAATATTGTCCGTCACTACGGCAGCCGCACCGAAGTTGCCGGTGTTGGTAACGGCAATCGTATACGACAAGGTATCCCCTACAGTCGCGCTTGCGACACCGGGTGTTTTGACGGCAGACAGGATCGGCTGGAATACCGGAACAGACAGGGTATTGGAGAAGTTGGTTCCGGTGAAGGCCCCGGAGGTGAAGGAGACGGACGCTTGATTGGTGACAGCCGCCGGTGAAGGCAGCGAATTCACAAGCAGGCTGAAGGTTACTGTGGTCGAGGCTCCCGGAGCGATTGTCCCGACCGGAATACCAGCAGGCGGGAAAGCGGCAGGAACGAGAACTCCATTGACGAAAACAGTCCCGGGTACAAAGGAGGTACTGGAAGGCACTGGATCGGTTACCACTGCATTGGTGATGGCGACAATTCCGTTATTGGTGACTACCACTGTATATGGAATAGTGTCTCCTACAGTAGTTGTTGTGGTGGTGGTGCTCTTGACGATGGCTACACTGGGCTCCGTGACAGGCACTGTCTGCACGTTGGATACGGCACTGCCCGTCAGCGTGCGTCCATCCGGCGGTACAAAGGTATAGGCAGCGCTGGCTTGATTGGACAGCTGCTGGGTGGGAGGCAGCGACGTAACCAGGACAGAGAACAAAACGGGGATGGTTGCACTCGGCGCCACGGTTCCGACAGCAATGCCTGCTCCGGGGTCTGCTCCCGGCACACTGCTTCCGCCGACAATGACGGTGTTCGGAATAAAGGTGGTGCCTGCCGGAATAATGTCCGTCAGGGTCAGCTGGGCCGCCACATTCCCGGTATTGGAGACAATAACGGTATAAACAACGGTATCCCCTACCGTCGCCAATGCCGTATCTGCGGTTTTGACCAAGGTAATGGTCGGCTGGGTGACAGGGGTTTGGGTAATATTGGACAAGGAAGAGGCGGAGAAAACTCCAGATGTAAAGCTGACAGAGGCCTGGTTGGATAATATGGCCGGAACCGGCATAGAAATGATCACCTCGAAGGTCACGGTTGCAGCGGCTCCTGCGGCCACTGTGCCGATTGGGATGCCGGTTGCGGGAGAGGCGGACGGCACCGGGGCACCGTTAACCGTTACGCTTCCGGGAACAAAGGTGGAGCCTGGCGGAACGATGTCGCTTAAGACTGCATTGTTAATGGGGGAGAGGCCGTTGTTGGTCACAACCGTGGTATACGTCAGAATGTCACCGTTGACTGCATCGCTTGTGTTGACATTCTTCACAACCGAAACATTGGGAGCAGAAACACGCACCGCAGTCGTGTTGGAGGTACTGGAGCCAGACAGGCTTCTGCCGTCCGGCAAAGTATATGTGAACGGGCCTGCTGCTGTATTGTTCAGCGTCTGGTTGGCGGGGATAGAGAGAATGGCTACCGAAAAGCTGACAATATACGTTTCCCCGGCGGCCACGGTATCCAGGGGAATGCCCGTATCCGGGCTTACGCCGGGATTGGGAAAACCGTTGATAATAACACTGTTGGGTACAAACTGCGTTTCCGGAGCAAGGGCGTCGAATAGGGTAACCTGTGCCGGGTAGTTGCCGGTATTATTCAACGTCAACGTATATGAGAAGGTATCTCCTATCGTGGCGTTGGTGGTGCTGGAAGATTTGACGACGCTGATGACAGGAAGGTAAGCCAGCGTATTGACCAGAGGGGACGACGAGGTTCCGGTGAAAGCGCCGGAGGTATAGCTGACATTGGCACGGTTGCTCAAAAAAGCCGGATTGGCGTTGGGGATGGAGGTTACCCGTACGGAAAAAACCACAGTGGTGGTCACACCCGGCGCAATGGCGGCCAAGGGCATGCCGGTGGTGGGATCAGCCGCAGGAGAGACCACCCCGTTGACCGTTACCGAACCCGGGACGAAAACAGTGCTGGCAGGAATGGCATCGGAGAAGATCACGTTGTTTACAGTCTGGGCGCCGTTGTTGGTGATGACCGTGGTGTAGACAATAACATCATTCAAGGTGACGGTGGTAAAATTGGCGCTTTTGGTGACAGTGACGTTGGGGGCAGTGGCCGGTATATCCACAATATTGGAAACCACTGGCGTCCCGGTTATGCTCCGTCCGCTGGGCAGGGTAAAGGAGAAGGCCGCTGTGGCCTGGTTAACCACACGCGGCGGGGCGGGAAGGGTCTGCAGCAGATAAGAGAAGGTTACCCGGACAGCACCGCCGGGAGCCACCGAACCTACGGGAATTCCGGTGACCGGGGAAGCCCCCGGAACAGGAATGGAGTTTACGGTCACGCTTCCCGGGACGAATACAGTGCCCGCGGGGGTGGTATCTGTTAAGGTGACCTGGGCGGCATAGTTGCCCGTATTCTGGACAACGACCGTATAGACCAGGGTGTCTCCCACAGTGGCTACGGTTTGGTTGACGGACTTGATCAGATTGAGTATGGGCTGGAAGACAGGAATGGTGACAGTGTTAGTTAACGTGAGCCCTTGAAACGCCCCGGAGCTGTAGGCAACGGATGCCCGGTTGACCAATTGCGCCGGATTAGGCAGGGTGGCTGTTGTAAACTGGAAGGTAACGGTGGTGCTGGCTCCCGGTCCGAGGGTGCCGATGGGTATGCCGCTGGCCGGATTGCCCGAGGGCTGCGGAGTGCCGTTTACGGTTACTGAACCTGGAACAAATACTCCCCCGCTGGGACCGGGGTCGGTAACAATCACATTGGTGACGGCAGCGATGCCGTTGTTGGAGATGACAGTAGTGTAGGTAACAGGCTCCCCTACGGTAACATCAGTGAAATTGGCGCTTTTGACAGCTGTTACATTGGGCAGCGCCACAGGAATGGTGACAGTGTTGGATGCAGCGGAACCGGATGAGGTTCTGCCGTCAGGCACTGTGAAGGTGTAGGCGGCTGAGGCTTGGTTGTTCAGCTGCGGTGGAGATGGCAGGCTCTGCACCAGCACCTGGAAGGTGACGGTTGCTGAGGAGGAGGGTGCAATGGAGCCCACAGCTACGCCGGTGGCGATGTTGGCACCCGGTACGGTCACTCCGTTGACCGTCACGCTGTTGGGGACAAACGTGGTGCCGGCGGGAATCGGGTCAGAGACTGTGGTCGTAGCGGCGATATTCCCTGAATTGCTGGCCTGAATGGTATAGGTTACGGTACTGCCTACTGTGGCATTGGAGGTGTTGGCGGTTTTGGCAAGCACTAGGATGGGCGAATATACGGGGATCGCTACAGAATTGGACGGGATGACCGCAGAGGTTACCGGCCCCCCCGGTATGCTTTGGAAGTTGAAGGAGACGTTGGCGGTATTTACGGTTTGCTGGTTCTGGGGCGGGGAGGTAATCTGGACGCTGTAGGCTACGGTGAAGGAGGCGGACGGTGCTAATGTGCCCAGGGATACACCGCTGGAGATGACGGCATTGGCCCGGGGAACCCCTCCAACCGTAACACTGCCGGGCACAAAGGTGCCCCCTGATGGAATGGCATCGGTAATAACAACATCTGTGGCATTGGCTGTGCCCGTATTGGTGATGGTTACCGTATAGCGGATCGTATCGCCTAACAAGGCGCCGGTCACATTGGCACTTTTGCTGACATTGACACGGGGGGCATTAATGTCGATCTGGATGGCGTTGGCATTAAGCACATAGGCGTCGCCCGAAGTCGTCAGGCGGAGAACGGCAGTAGTCTGGTTGTTGACCAGTGTAGAGGAGACATCCACATTGGTAATGTCCCAGCCCTGCCTGCCCCCCACAATATTGGTGCCCGGCGCACCATTGGTCTGGTTGCGGGTGCCGAAGGTTCCGGTGGTATCCAATTGTCCCAGACTGTTATTAATCTGTGATGCGAAGAAGTTAGCGGCGAAGTTGTTGGGTCCCGACAGGGCAACCAGCGAAGTCGCGGTAGGTCCGAACAGCGCCTGGTCCCCTGTACGGTTCGCATCGCCCTCCTGGGCGCTGAACAATGCTCTTGCTCCTACTGTCCCCGAGGTTGGTGTGGAGAAGCCGGTGATGGTATTGGTTACCGGTGAGGAGTTGGCCTGAACCAGGACGGCTCCGGCCCGTAGCGACATGTTCCGGAAGGGCAGCCCCGGATTGGAATAGATAACGCCCAAGGTCCAGCCTGCGTTGTTGGCGGTGGGGTCATTGCTGGTGACGATTGTGCCCACTACCCGCCCGGTGGTATAGGTTCCTGAGCTCCCCTGGGCTACCAGCGTGGTCACATTGGCAGTTCTCACATAGCCTAATGCGCCGTTGCCCAGGTCGAACTGGTTGTATGTAGCGGTATCCGGCGTCACATCGAAGGTTCCGGCGGGGGTGGTGAAGGAAACGGGATTGTTGATGGCGGAGGTCAAATTGACGTTTCCGTTGGAATACGTCCCGCCCCAAATCAACTCCGCATAAAGCACCGTGCTCCCCACCGGCATACTCAGAATAGCGGAGGAACTGTTGAGCAGATACTGGTCGGTAGTTCCAAAGGGATAGGTGCCGTAACGCAATGCCGTATTGATTGTGACGAAGGCTCCAATGCTATCCTGCGTTCCAGGCACTCCGGAGGTGTCGGAACGGCTCAGACCCAGCGTATTGCCGGTAAAGGCAATCGCGCCGGTCGCATTGACGGTGGAACGAACAATGAGTGGAATGATATTCACCTCCATGAGAAAAATTCCGCATGGGCAGGCAGACAGAGGCGCGCCCATATCACTATATGGAAAACCTGTTATCTTTTTGTTTGTCCTTTAGAACCTGATCTGGAAAAATTAGTGAAGAGTTCGTGAACGTTTTTTGCGGCTGCGTTGGAGAAGCGGCTTCTTCTTGCGGAAGCGGGTGGGGGTGGAGGAGGTGGGGGCAGGTGCCAAAACAGGCTCCGGGTCCCCGGAGGGTTGGGAAGGACCGGCTTCCACTCCGTCAGGCCAGCTCTCCTTTTCCATACGCAAGCGGGAAGCGCACACAGGCTCCGGGAAGGATTGCCGGGCCAGCTTCTCCAGCTCCTGCGAAGCAATACGCTCCTTCACGGCTACCAGATGATACATGATTTCATCCACCAGATTGACCTGCAGGGATAAGAGCATTTCCAGCTCCTCATGGTCATAAAAGGGTGGACGGAAGCTCTCGGCATAAAACAGCTCCATACGCAGCAGGCGGAAATCAAACGGAACGTCCAGGATCTCTCCGTAATCGGCAACGGCGGGGGATACAGGACATTGGGGTGGCTGAAAAAATTCGCCGGTCCAATACCTGGGCGACCGTTCGTCAAACCGGTGTTTGAGCAGCGGGTTGGAGATGTGACGGAAGCTATGGGCATAAGGAGCAAGAATGCAGACAATGCCGCGATGGATCAGCACCCGGTGGATTTCCGACATGAAGCTCTGCCAATCGTCCACATGGGCAAAGCGGCAAACCATTACCCATTCCGCCGAGTTATCTGGAAGGGGTATCCCCTTATTCAGATCCCATACCAGATCAACTCCCTCCAGCTGCCTCTTGTCAATCCCGTAAAATCCCTCATGCTTGCTGCTGCCGCAGCCCAAATCAAGCTTCATTCGAATCGCTCCTTGCGTCAGACGGATATCAAGTGGCGCTTACTATATGCAATGCGGCAGGTGATAAATTCATGCGTATCCTCTGATTCCTTCTCCAAAAATGGCAAAAAAGCTGAAAAGCATGTACTTCCCTGTCGGAAACTTATGGTATAATGCACGTGTTACCGATAACGCTTACAGCAATACCTTTTCATCATCCATCTCATTTCATGAAAAAGGGGAGCAAGGAAATGCGTTTTGAGCAAACTGTCGATGTTTTGTTTCAAGGAGATTCCATTACCGACACCGGCCGGAACCGGGCGGATGCGTACAGTCTGGGACATGGATATTCCGCGCGGATTGCAGGCAAGCTGGGGATTGAGCTGGCTGAATCCGCTCCTGTTTTCCTGAACCGGGGAGTCAGCGGAAACCGGGCTTCCGATTTGTATGCCCGTTGGAACGAGGACGCCATCTATCTGTATCCGGAGCGCTTGAGCATTCTGATCGGTGTGAATGATGCATGGCGGATTGTGAACGAACTCCCGGAAGGCGCCGGAGACCGGTTCGAAAGCTCATACCGGCATTTGCTGGAGATTACCAAGGTTTATTTGCCCGAAACCGGGCTTATCCTGATGGAGCCGTTTATTCTGAATTGCGGCGCCACCCAGGAGCGTTGGGAGGAGTGGAAGAGTCTGGTGGGTGCGTACCAGACCGTGGTCCGGCAGCTGGCGGAGGAATCCGGTGCTGTGTTCGTTCCGCTGCAGCAGGCTTTTGATGACGCCTCCAAACGGGCGGCAGCCTCCTTCTGGACCGCAGACGGCGTCCATCCTACCGCGGCCGGACATGAGCTGATCGCCAGCGTTTGGATCGACACCGTCCAGAATAGTCCGTTGGCGCTGCGTCCATAATGATGGAAGTCCATAAAGATGGAAACCCCCGGAGCCCCGCTTGTATGCGGCGGTTTCGGGGGTTCATACGTTCGTACACTATTCTTGTGCGGATTGAGAGCTTCCGGCAATAGTGAATTGGTAGCGGCAGCCTGAATAATTGCCGGTGCGGTCCACATGGACCCTGTTTTCCTGGTCCACTCCTACCTTGAGCCAATTATGCCGGCCCTCCCGGTATGCATACGAAATGCCGTCATCTTCATATAAGAAGCATTCTCGGGCATGGCTGCCGAAGGCTTGCAGCTCTACCTGGAACACGGCGTCATCTCCCACAAAGGGCAGCGGTTTGGCCAACGGCAATAAGGTGCCATCCTTGACGAATACGGGAATCTGCTCCAATCCCGGTGCAAGTGTGTAGGTTTGGCCCCCTGCGTAGGTCCGGCGGGTCCAGAAGCAATGCCAGATCCCCTCAGGCAGATAAACCTGGCGTTCCGAAGTGCCAGTTACAATGGGAGCTACCAAGAGGGAATCTCCCATCATATACGCGTCGTCAATGCCGTAGGTTTGCGAATCCTCGGGATAGTCCATCACCAGGGCCCGGAATGGAGGCAGCCCTTCTTCACTGTACCGGGCATAAGCCGTATACAGATAAGGAATCAGGGACATCCGTACCTGGAACAGGGAGCGGCACAGGTCGCAGATTTCCATATAATTAGGAAGGAACTCGCCGGCCACATTTTTATCCCGGTCCACCTGCATCCAGGGCGGGTTGGGGATCCGCCAGCAGTTCAGCAGTGCCATAGGTGAAAACACGGCGGTTTGGATCCGGCGGACCAGATCCTCCGGGGATTCCGCCTGGCGGACCTCTGGGGACCATAATAGTCCGGAGAAGCCGCAGTTGACCACTCCACGGATGAAAACCTTGTGGTTATACAAATCACTGTACAGCACAAAAGGCAGCGGAGCGGCCATGGCACCTGAGGCTCTCACCTGGGAGAGGGTCCGTTTGCCCGTCTGCTCGAAGGGGGCCAATATGGTCTGCTGGTAGAGGGTGCCCAGCTGGTTATGCATCTGCTCACCGTCCATGCCGGAGGGGAAGGCCGCAATGTCCGGGAAGGACCAATTGGAGTGCACATAATCGGAGCTGTCGCATTCATCCAGCTTGAAGCCGGCAATCCCCTTGTCCACGAAGGTTTCCTGGTGATGTCCGGCAAATATGGCGGAGGCCTCCTTCACGGACAAGTCGGGCACCAAACCCTCCCACACCTCATAATCTCCGGAATGGGGCTTCAGGCTTTCGTACATGGGAGAGGAGGGATGCACAAAAAGATGCTCCCACAGGTTCACACGGTAGTCCATGCCGTACAGCTCCTGGAGCATGGTTTCATGGTCCGGAAAACGGCCTTCGTCCCAGATGAAGGAGCAGGAATACGCCTTGGTTTGCCAGCCCGGCTCAAAACCGAACACATCCACCGGCATGCCGTCCTCCCGGAAGGTGCGGGCAAGCCGCATCACATCCTCCTTCTTGGCGGCGCTGTAGGCGCGGTACCACATGCCCAGGCCCCACATCGGCGGGAGGGCGCCGCCTCCCGAGAATAAATTGTAGCGCTGCACTGCTTCCAGGAGTCCCGGTCCTTCGAAGAAATACACCTCAATTCCCCGTGCGGAGGGAATATCCACCGACACGGTACGGTTGCCCTCTGATACCTGGTAACCGTACAGCTCGATTTCGGAGGTGCCGACGGCCTTCTGCTCCTGCTTCTTGTGCTCGGATTCTCCCTTGCGCAGATTGGTACCGCAATAAAAGGCCGCATAGCGGTTGGTATCCACCAGCACCCCGTAGCCTTTGGTGGATACATAGAAGGGAACAGGGGCATGGCTGTCTCCTGTGTCAGCGACGGGGTCACTGTTGACACGGATCACCTTTTTGCGGCCGGTATGGTCCACTGCATGCAGCTGTAGGCCGAAGCCATAGATATGCTCGTCACCATCAAGGGGCAGCTCGATAAGGATTCCCCTTGGCGTTGCCCGGATGGCAACCTCTTCCTCCGTAAACGGGGGCTGACCCGAACCAGCCAGCTTCTGAAGAGCTTCCTCCTTGGGCGGAGCACTGCGGTACCGGACAGGCGTATGCTGCTCAGGCTCACCAAAGCTCATCTTCCAAACGCCGTTTGCCACTTTTTCCATATGGACACCTCATGTTTACATAGTAGAATAACCGGATTTATCCCGATTATATCATTGCCGTATTGGCGAAAATTATGGCATACTATGAGAAAATATCACTATTCTATCCTTCTGGGGTGTCCGATGAATAAGTTGTTTGAGCCCGTCTATTTTGACCACTCCACCCTGTTCTGGGATCACCGGATCCGCATCGAGAAGCACTTCAAGGGATATTACCATTGGCATCAATGCTGTGAATGTATGCTGGTCCACCAAGGCAAGGGGACGGTTGTCCTGAACCGGCAGACCTACCGGCTTCAGCAAGGGATGCTGTTCTTCTTCCAGCCGTACCAGCTTCATCAGGTGTATGTGGAGGTATCCCCGGAGGAGCCTTATGAGCGGTCGATCTTCTATGTGGACCCATTGGCGGCGGCAGAACTGCTGCGGGAGTTTCCCGTGCGGCGGGCCAGGTTCGAAGCGCTGTGCCAGGACAGCGGGCATCCCCATGCCTATGATCTCCAGTGCCACGCGGAACGGATGGAGGGGGTGTTTGACAGCTATGCACAGGCCCATTCCGGCGGCAAAGGGGAGGATGCGGAGGAGCTGAAGCTGTTTTTTCTGCAATTTCTCCAGTATCTGCCGGAAGCGGCCTTTGCGGGCAGCGTCCAAACCGGCCAGCCGAAACCCTTGCGGGGAGCGCGGTATTCGGAACGGGTGATGAGTTGGATTGAAGCGCATTACCATGAAAAAATCTCCGTAGACCAATTGGCCGCAGCCCTGCATTTGTCCAACAACTATCTCTCCCGGATCTTCCGGGAGGAAACCGGGAGCAGCATCACCGATTATCTGATTGCCCGAAGGATTAAACAGGCTTGCCGGCTGCTGGACACCACGGACCTGCCGGTGAGTTTGATCGCCAATACCATCGGCTACGACAACCCCTCCTATTTTATCCACCTGTTCAAGAAGGTGATGGGGGTTACACCCCTTACATACAGATCAGCCCACAGCCGAACCCGCACCCGCAGTTAACGAGAGGAGAAACCATGGAACCCTTATCCTTGTATCCGCAGGAATTGGAAAGCCAAGTCCGCACCTTGATCGGCCCGTATGAGGTGCTGGCCAATTATCGGCCCAACAGTCCACGCACCGGTGTCTGGAAAGTACAGTCTCACAGAGACAACCGCTATTATTATGTAAAGACGTACACCCGCAAGCAGCGTTGGCACCCAGAGGTATATGCATACCGGAACTGGATTTCACCCTTGGGCGCTCACGCACCGGAGCTGGCGGGTGTATTCGAAGGGGAGGATTGGCAGGCGGTTCTGATGACTTCTATTGAAGGAACGATTATGCGGGAGGCTGGACTAAGCCCGGAAGCCTCCCAGGCTGCATACCGCAAGGCGGGGGAGCTGACCCGGCTTCTGCATGATTCCCAATCGGGTGAATGGTTCGGACGGCCGGACAAGGACGGGAACCCCATCGAGCTCAGCCACCACCGTGACCCGGTAAAATATGTGCATGCTGCGGTTCAGGAGCTTGCTGCTTCCTGCAGAGAGCAAGAGTTATTGAGCCCTGCCGAAGCGGAGCTGGCGGATTGGGCTCTACGACATACAGGAGTATTCGAGAACGTGAGACCTGTTCCCATCAGTTGGGATTCCACGCCCGGTAACTGGATGGTGGACAGCAGGGGTGTTTTTGCGGGGATGATCGATTTTGAGAATATGCTATGGGGCATTGATGCAGATACCTTCTCCATTCTGTTCGAACGGTATTTCGCGGAGGATACTCCGGGGATGCTGGCCTTCTTCCAAGGCTACGGTCTGGAGGCATTGGAGGCCAAGAGAGAACACATCAGGATTTGCTGCATCAAAATGGGGTTGGGCGATATTTATTGGGGCACGCAGAACCGGTCGGCGCGGGTAGTGGACTACGGCAGGCAGCTGCTGGACCGGATTCATCAAGGCAGGCTGCTTCCGGCTGAGCCGTTTCGGGAGTCGTTGAAGTAAAAAGCACAATCGGTCAGGATTTGACCAGGATAATCAATTGTGCCGGGAAACCTCATTGCGGATCGCCGCTTGTACCGCTGAACGATATGTTCGGCATTTTTTTTGAGGACTGGTTGCAGGATGGGGAAAATACGAGACCGTCTTGGTAGCGGAGGCTACCGATTTCAGCGGCAGACTGGTCATGAAGTTTCCGGGCCATTCGGTGACGACATTTTGTTTCCCACTTTATACATAAAAGCCTGTTTTTGCAAAATTGCCGTTATGCACAATCCGATGCGCTGTTAATTGCATCTTCTATACTATCATCATAGTAAAGAGGTGTATCCAATGGCAGCGTGGCAATGGGCAAAAATCAGAAGGACCATCCACATTTTGAGGAAGCAGCGGGTTGTGCTTCTGAAGCGTTTGGAAGAAATCAACGAGAATCTGCGTTTGGTGCCGAACCCCAGCCGGGCCAGACGGGAGCTGTTGGAAGCCAGAGCATCCATCAAGGAAGCCCTCCGTTTGAATGCAAGGGCTCTGCGGATCTTAAAAAGCCTCTTTCACGTGCATCCGTAGTATGTGGCGGTCCTGCCCCAGTGGAGCAGGGCCGCTTTTTTTGCGGCGGAGGTGGAGGGGACGCGCTCCCGGCGTGAGGGGCCTTTGGGCCGTGAGAGGCCGGTCAGACGGTTAAGCTGTAAGTTACCTGAATGCGCATGCCGTAACGGACCGTAAAGCCCCTATTTGCGGAAAAATCGGCCGTTTCCCATTTATACGGACCGTAGAGCCGTTATTCGACTGTAACCGAGGGTTACGAAGGGAAAAATCGGAAAATAAGGGCCTGTGAGTCCGCGAGACTTCAAATAGAGGGAAATTGTGCAAAATAGCGGATTGTCAGTCCGTTAGACCGGGCAGCGGATGTTTCGAATATACCTCTACAGACAAAAGCCACCCGGTAACGCTGAACCGGGCGGCTAATAATCTAGAATCGTGGGTTCAGGAATACCACACCCTGCCCGCCCAACCGGTTTTGCAGCGTGTCTACAGGGATCTCCGCAACGGGCAGCTTCTCCTCTACGGCCAAAGAAGCGGCAATCCCGGCAGCCTGCCCCAGGGCGTAGCAGGTAGGCTGCACCCGCATGGAGGACATAGCTACGTGGGTAGCGGAGATGGAGCGGCCGGCCACCAGCAGACCCTCCACCTTCACCGGCACCATACAGCGGTAGGGAATATCGTAGCCGTCGATGTGGCGTTCGTCGGTTCCTTTTTTGCCGTCGGGGGAGTGGATGTCGATTTCGTAGTTGGTCTGGGCCACCACATCCGCGAAGCGCCGGCCGTTCAGCAGATCCTCCTCTGTCAGCGTGTACAAGCCCTCGATCTGGTTGGACTCCCGCACGCCTGTCTGTCCCGCCACATGGGAGAGGATGTAGTTCTCGAACCCGTTGCGCTGCAAATAATGAGCCACGGAGAATACCTGTTTCAGCGCTTCCTTCTCCGCATAATTGATATCCCGGATCAGGCCGCCGTTGCCCTTCACCCGGGTCATGTTCACCAGGAGTGTTCCGTTACCGCACCGCTCCCAGTACAGGTGCCTGCCTTGGGGCAATTCCGTCACGGTTTCGTAGGTGTAACAATCCTTCGGCAAAAAGGGCTTAACCGGTTTGCCGGTATCCTGCATCATAAACATCAAAGTCATGGGCTGGGTCATGCCGTCCTCATCCCGTCCGCTTCGGATGGGCACCCCTGCCTCCATGGCCACCGCCGCATCTCCCGTGCAATCTATCACCACCTGAGCGGCAAAGGCCTTGAGCCCTTCCCGGGTATGGGCAATCACACCGGTTACCCGGTTTCCTTCCTTTATGACGGCTACTAAGGAGGTATGGTAGAACACCTCCACACCTTCCTTTTCCAATCTGCTGTTCAAATAGTGTCTCAGCTCAAAAGGCGAATACTGAGGCGCAATGGAGTCCTTGTGGGTAGCCGGCAGCGCGTCCGGCACCGTGTCCGCCACAATCTCCCGGTAAATACCCGTTGTGTTGCCGACCGGCATATAGATGCTTACATTCCCCAAGGTTCCCATGCCGCCCAATTGGCCTGAACGCTCCAGAAGGATCGTTTTCCGTCCACATCTGGCTGCGCTGATGGCAGCTGCGGTACCGGCAGGACCGCCGCCTACCACAAGAATCTCCGTTTCCGCGTACAGGGGCACTTGGCGTTCCAATGCAATCGTCTTCTGTGTCATTGTTTTTCCCTCCCGTTGATTTCAGCCTCATTATAAAAAATGAAACCGTTTCAATATAGCTTCATTTTTGTTACATTTAACGTAGGCAAATTGGAAGAGGGAGGCAGGAACATGCCGCGAAGGAAGAAGGTCACGCTCCGGGAGCTGGCGGCAGAGTTAGGCTTGACCGTCCACACGGTTTCCAAAGCGCTCCGCGGGCTTCCGGGCATGTCCGAGGAAACCCGGGAGGCGGTATTTCTGCGCGCGCGTGAGCTGGGTTACCGCACCAAAGCCCAGGAAGCGGGGCTAACTGCAGAGCGTTTGCCCTGGGTGGGCGGACCTCCGCGGCGCTTCGGTATGCTTTTGGACGGCACGCTGGATTTTCACCGGCATCAGCTGGAGGGGGCCCAGAAGCGGCTGAATGAATTGGGCTGCGCCTTGCATCCTTTGCTTGTTCCGCCTGAGCTTCCCGGTGAAGCAGCCTTGGAGCAGTGGCTGGCCGCCAACGGCGTTCCCTATATGGACGGGGTTTTTCTGACCGCCACGCTGCCGGAATGGATGGAGGAGCCGCTGATGGCTTTGCCCATATCCAAGGTGCTGCTGAATTATCCGCCGTCGGCCGCATTGGTAGACAGTGTGATCTGGGATGTGGAACATGCTGTGCATCAGTCCATGGAAGCCCTGTACAGGAAAGGGCACCGCAGCGTGTTGTACGTAGGGGACAAAGGCCCCCACAGAGGCTTTCGGCTCCGGTGGCAGGCATTTTTGGATGCGGCTGGCCGATTGGGCATGAAGGTGGCGGAGGATGCAGGGACAACGATGAGCAGGGGCCAAGATCAAACCCGCTGGCTGCAGGAGCTGGGGGAGCAGTTGGCCTCGGGCGCCTTCACCTGCGTCCTCAGCGCCATTCCCGACACGGCCACCTGGGTGTATATGGCGGCAGCCTCCCGGAGGATGTCCATACCGGAGGATTTCTCTTTGGTTTCCATCGAGAATGCGGCGGTGTCCCATCTGCCTGATCTGTCCCGGCCAATCCTCTTCCAACGGGAAACAGGAGAACGTGCTGCGGAGCTGATGCTTCGGCGGATTGCAAATCCGTTGCTGCCTTACGAGCATGTGCGGCTGCGGGGTTCTTTTCACGAAGGGGAAACCTTGCGGGTGATCCGGGTGTCAGATGTTTAGTGGGGCAGGAACGGAGCATAACAGCAGTACAGAAACTTATTTCTTGCGGAGGCGGTTCTATGAATCCGGTTGTGCAATACTACGAGCAATATAATGAGCATGCAAGATTAACCACGGATAACTCCAGAAGGCTGGAGTTTATTACCACCACCCACCTTATGGACAAATACATACCTGAACACGCGGAGCTGCTGGATCTGGGTGCAGGAACAGGCATTTATTCCTTTTATTTCGCGGGGAAGGGCTGTAAGGTGACCTCAACGGATCTGACGCCCAAGCATGTAGAGATGATCCGTGCTAGAATTGCCAAAGACGGTATTGCCAATATGGTTGCTGAAACGGCAGATGCGACAGACCTGTCCCCGTATGCCGACGAAAGCTTTGATGCGGTGTTATGTCTGGGCCCCATGTACCATCTTACAGACCGGGCCGCCCAGCTCAATTGCCTCCGGGAATGTAATCGTGTATTGCGGCCGGGCGGAATCGTGGGAATCGCTTATGTGAACAGGCTTTTCATTTACCCTCATCTGGTGCGGATGGACCCGCGTTATTTGACCCGGGAATGGATGGAGCGCATCCTGGAAAAAGGAGAAATCAGCGCTTCCGCCTCCGATTGCTTCTGGACAGATGCGTATTTTCACTTACCGGAGGAAATGGATGCGTTGTGCGGAGAGTGCGGCATCCTCCGTCTGGAGCATGCGGCTACGGATGGCATCGGCATGTATATGCGGCAAGCGGTTAACGACTTTACCCCGGAGGAGTTTGCGCTGTGGGTGGACTACCATCTTCGAACCTGCACGGCCCCATCAGCACTTGGCGCAAGCAACCACGGTTTGTTCATCGGGCAAAAGCCGCTGTCTGAATAAAATTTGAAATCTACAGAGGAGAATGTGAATGGGAACGGTCTTATGTGTCATTACGGAGGATTTTGCGGATTTTGAGATTACACTAGCGCTGCATAAAATCCGGAATGTGGGCAAACGGCATGTGGTTACGGTGGGTTATGCCAGAGAGGCGGTTACCAGTGAGTCGGGTTTGACGTATCTGCCGGATATCACGGTGGCGGAGGCCTTGGAGCTTGAGGATATAGAGGGGCTGTTGATTCCCGGAGGACCGATCCGGGAGCAGCGGACGGAGCTGACGGAGCTGATCCGCAAGCTGAACCGGGAGGAGAAGCTGCTTGCCGCCATTTGCAACGGACCGCAGTATTTGGGGCGTTCCGGCATTTTGGATAACCGGAGCTTCACCACCTCCTGCTCGGTGGAACGGATCGGCAAGCTGGGCGTTGCAGACCCGTTTCCCCGGAACAACTTTATTGAGAAGCGTGTGGTCCGGGATGGCCATGTGATTACGGCCCAAGGACGGGCCTTTGTGGATTATGCCTTCGCCGTCTACGATTACCTGGGCATCTATGCAGGGAAGGAAGAGGAGCAGGCGCAGCTCTATAAGGATGTCATGGACCGGTGACAGGGAGGCGGAACGGGAAGCGGGGAAATGTGGACCTATGAAAAACCGGGACATGCAGGTGAAGAGATACGTGGAAATCGGACTGGGCAACCGCTGGTTGGTCCGGACAGAAACGGAGTACCCGGACGGCACCGAGCAGGAATGCCGAGGTTTTGCCAAACCCTTCACAATGGAGTCCCTCTATGTGCGTATATGGATCGGCCGCCAGGTATGGATATGGGATTCTAAGGAAGGGATGAAGCGTGCCGCCAAAGCAACCAGGCGCTTCAAGTGTGTAATCGGTTTTAAAGGACGGTAGGCGGATTCAGAATTGGGGAAGGGCGGGTACAGGTGCAGGTTTTATATTTGATTCTATCTATATTTTTGAATACGGCTCTGGCTTCTTCCGGCTCTACTCCTGCGACGGTGCAATGGACGCCCAACGAGTTTACGGATAACGACTTTGCTTTGATGAGGGCATCAGACGGGATGGTGATCCGTTTAGGAGACAGCAGGGAGTATGTAGAGGAACGCTTGGATGCTCCTATTGGTACATTCGGCTATAATTATTCCTATGAATATGAAGGAATCAAAATCCATTATCGGGACGGCATTGCGGATGCTATGTTTACCGACAGGAGTACAACAGAAAAAGAGCTGTTCCAAACGATCAGGCAGGTCTCCATCGGTGATCAGATAGAAGAGGTTATGGCCAAGTACGGCGAACCTGTTATTTTGAACGAGGATCACGATTACATTACCGCTTCTTACTATATGGAAAGGCACAACGGAAGCTATCGCATCATTCACAAGCTTACAGAAGCGGATAACCCGGACAATGTGTTTACCTATAACCTTCAGTTTGATGATCAAGGGAAGCTGGAGTTTATCGTGTTTTCCGAGTACCGCTTTTTTGTTCCCTACAAGGGGAAATAGCCTAGCCTTACCGAGAAAATTCATGCTGCGCCGCTCTAACGGAACTCAGAAGCTCTTAGCGGCCGAAAAGTACATCTTTTATTTTTTAACGGAACTCAGCGACTCTTAGCGCACATTTTGCGCCTCATTTGGCCCGGTTAACTCGGCTAAGAGCCTCTCAGTTCCGTTAGCGCGCGGGAGGCAGATTTCTCACTCTAAGCGTCGCTCAGTTCTGTTAGCGCCCCGAGGCAGCCGATTTCTACATAGGAAACGAAAAGGAAACGAATAGGATCAACACCGGACCCGGTGTTGATCCTTTCGTCATCCTACGGCGCCTCACTAAACAGCTCCCGCACATCCCGCCGCATGCTGAGTGGTGCTGCCTTCACCGGCTGTCCGATGCGCACCAGCATCTGAAGGGTGCCCCCCTGCGGTGCGTAATCCCGGTGGATAGCGGCATAGATGCCGGCCATTTCCGGGTATTCCTCCAACGCCTGGCTGAGGGGTTGGACGGCCAGGCCAAGGGAATGAGCCTGCAATACCAAACGGCTGTACAGCATGCCGCTGAGAACCTGGCTCTCCCGGCTATTGTCCCCACTCCGGATGATGGCATAAGCCGGTGTATGATCAACTGCCGCTTGGGTGGATTGCACAAACCGGTTGGAAGCGCCCTGGCCGCGGTTCATAGAAGGGAAGAGGGTAACTACCCCCTGAAGTACATGCTTCATCATACCGGCGGTGCCTTGCCCCTCCACGGAAAAGCCGTAGCGGTAGCGGTTTTTCGCGTATTCGTTGGCACGGAAGATCCGCTCCGATTCCTCCATTACCCGGGGAACGCCGGCTTCCGCCTTTGCAGCCTGCATGACATATCCGCCCAGTCTGCCGAGGTCAACCTTGTTACGGATTACCTCCACCGCCAGCTTATCCGTCCCCAATGCCTGCAGTGTCTCCGTCTCCTGATCCGTCAAGGGGGTTAACCGGTAAGGCCCACGGTTGGTATCCGGTTGGAATAGGAAGGAATAGAAGGGGGAAGGGGAAACAGCAGCTTTCCGGAGGGTGACCTTGGCAACAGCCTTCCGGACCATACTCTCGGCAAGTCGCCCTTCATCATACGCCCCGTCGGGAAAAAGCTTGATGTCTACGGCATATCCAAGCCTTACCCCGGCAACCCGCACATATTCCAAAAAGGCTCCCTGCGTCACCATCATCTGCCTGGCCATGGGATCCACTTCCGGAGATTGCCGTGAGGAATCGGCATACAGGTAGAAAACTCCGGTATCCCCGGCGTCGGTCCGGATGAACCAGGGCTGCATATTATGCCCGTTGGCCGCCAATAGGCCATGAGCCGCTGCCTGAACCCGCACATCCTGGAATTGCTGGTAATAATCCTTCTGCCAAGGCTCCAGATAAGCAGGGGACTTGAAAATTCCGCTGGCCGCAGACAGCACAACCGCCGGCAGCAGAACACATCCGCTGACCGCTGCCGCAATTCTCCCTAACATCCGCTTCACCTTCCTTTTTTCCATCACAAGCTTCCTCCGCCAGGCACTGCAATGGAGCGCAGCAGCAGATCGAAGGCTTCTGCAATCAGCTGTTCCTCCGTGGTTTGGTAGTAGTGCTCCAGGTACCGTTTTTTCCTGCGGGCCATGTTGAAGATGCCGACAATGGCTGCCCAAAGCACCAGCGCAGTTCGGCGGGGTCCGCCCTCGAAGTGCAGGCTGCCTTCCGCAAGCCCCTGGTCCAAAGCGGCGACAAGCCGCTCCATAATCCTCTCCCCCAGCGCGTAGCACTCCTCACGGGAAGAATCGGGTACCCCCTTGAGAAAATCCATTTCCCCGTTCTCATACTCCATTATCGCTTGGAAATAATCCGGGAACTCTGCGCCGAACCGGTAAAAAAGCCATCCCAGCCGCCGGATTTCCCCAGGTGCATCCACCAGCCGCGAACCGTCGTCCTCCTGCTCCCAAAGCTCCAAGAGCCGCCGATAACCCCGGGCCATAATTTCGAAGTAGATCTGCTCCTTACTGTTGAAATAGATGTACACCGTCCGTTTGCTGAATTGGGCCTCCTTAGCCACATCATCCATGGTTGCGGCAGTATACCCCTTGGCAAAAATAACCCGCTCCGCCGCTTCGACAATGTCCGTTCTGCGGATTTCCTTCTGCCGTTCCTTGCGGTCTGCGATTCCCATTGTCCCCGCACCTCCATATATTGCGCATGCATGCATAAAAGTAAACTAACAGTTTACTTGAATTATAATCCAGCTGATCATAATGTCAACCCTCTAAAGAACAACCGTTCTATTCTGGGCTGGAATTTTATGATAGACTGGTACATGAAAATAGACAGATGGTGTGACTTCACAGACGGGTGTGGCTTCTATGAAACCCTGCCCGACACATCGGATCGGAGGACGTATGGATACCAGCATTTATTTGATCAGACACGGCCAGTCTCCCAAAAAAGAAGGGAGCGAACGCAACCGGGGGTTGACGGAACAGGGTTTAGCAGACGCCCGGCGGATCGCAGAGCATCTGAGTAATGAGGGCATCGACGCCTTTTACTCCAGTCCCTATCAACGGGCCAGCCTCACCCTGGAGCCATTGGCGCAAGCTTTCGGAACATACATAACCGCTGTGGAGGACTTGAAGGAAACGGTTTTTGTGGGCGGTGACGCCATTATGCAGGATGATACGCTTATTCCCACCGTTTCCCGGATGTTCCGTGAACCGGATTATGCCCTGCCCGGGGGAGAATCCCTAACGGCTGCCAAGGATCGGGTAATGGCAGCATTCAACACTATTCTCGAAGCCCATCCCGGCCAAAAAATTGCTATCGGCACCCACGGCATGGTGATGACCCTGATACTGGGACACTTTGACAGCAAATACGACTTTGATTTTCTGATGAAAACTTCCAAGCCTGACGTGTACTGCATGACCTTCCGGGAAAACCGGTTTGTGGAATCGGCCAGATTGTGGCACTCATAACAGTATCGGATAAGGAGAACGCATCATGTCAAACTCAGGTTATTCCACCGTTTTGTTCGATTTGGACGGCACCTTGACCGACCCGAAGATTGGCATTACCAAAGGAGTCCAGTATGCCTTGGCCAAAGCCGAGATTGCGGTTGACAACCTGGATTCACTGGAGTGTTTTATCGGACCGCCCCTGGCCGTATCATTCCGCGAGTTTTACGGCTTCTCCGATGCGGATGCCCAGGCTGCGGTAGCGGCTTACCGGGAATACTATTCTGTAACCGGCCTTTATGAAAATCTCTTGTACGGCGGGATCCGGGAGCTTTTGGAGCTGCTTCAGGCACAAGGGCGCAAGCTTATTGTCGCCACCTCCAAACCCACCGTTTTTTCCAAAACGGTTGTGGAGCACTTCGGAATTGCTTCATTCTTCGATGAGATTGTCGGCAGCAACCTGGATGGGACCCTCTCTGAAAAAGGGGAGATTATCGCCCACATTCTGAAGCAGCATCAACTGGACCCGGAGACAACCGTGATGATCGGCGACCGGAAGTTCGATATTATCGGCGCTCAAGCCAATGGAGTGGATTCCATTGCCGTGGGGTACGGGTATGGCAGCGGGACCGAGCTTCTGGCAGCCCAGCCAACCCATTATGCGGGAACCGTGGATGAGCTGAGGGCTTTTTTTGCAGAGGGGAGGGAGGGCCGTTGATTGCGATTCAGCCGATGAAAACGGAGGATCAAGCTCAGCTGTCTCTTCTGCTGCAGGAGCTGACGGGTACCCAAACCGACGATGCCTTGTTCGGCGAGACCTTCCGTAAAATCCTGGAGGATCAGCAGTATATCCTGCTTGGCGCCTACCATAAAGGGGAGCTGGCGGGAACGGCCATGGGAATTGTCTGTATGGATCTGACCGGCGATTGCCGTCCGTTTATGGTGGTGGAGAATGTGGTGGTATCCGCCAACCACAGGAAGCTGGGGATTGGCCGGCAGCTGATGCTGGCGATGGAGGAGCGGGCGAAGGAGCGGAATTGCTATTATGTGATTCTGGTTTCCGGGAAGCAGCGGGTGGAGGCTCACCGGCTGTATGAAAGCTTGGGCTACCGGGACGAAGGGGCAGAGGGCTTCCGCAAGCATTTTTGAAGAGGGCTGGCGGATATGGGGATTTCTCGGAGCTGTTGAATAGAATGGTGAATGCGGCAGAAGGAGACTGGAGGAGGGAGCATGGGGGTTCAGGTGATCAGTCTGGATATGTTCCAGACGCTGGTGAATGTGAATAGCAGGCTGAATCAAATCTGGGGAGCGATATTGGCGGAGCAGTTCCGCCCGGAGAAGGCGGGGTCTCATTCCACTGCCTTGCAGACTCGTTTTATGAAGGAGTGGACCCACTCCAGGGAGTCGGAGGCCTTCATCCTGCTGCGGGACATTTATGGCCGCAGCTTCGAGGAGCTGTTCCGTGAATATGGGATTGCTTACAGCCATCAGGAGGCTGCGGAGATCCTGTTCCGGGAGCACCGGCTGGCCCACTTTTATGAGGATACGCTGGATTTTCTGGCCTCTGTTGCCGGACGGTATAAGCTGTGTATTACCAGTGATGCCGATGATGCCATGATCCCGGATTTCTACAGGGGTTACGGCGCCAGGCTGTTCACCTCCGAGCAATGCCTCTCCTACAAGAATGACAGCGGCAACAAGATATTCAAGGATTTGATCCGCCATTATCAGGTGCCGCCCGGGGATATTCTCCATATCGGGGACTCCAAATCCGATGTTCTGGGGGCCAAACGGGAAGGAATCGCCGCATGCTGGATCAACCGCACCGGTCAAACCTGGGAGCATGAGCAGAAGCCGGATTATACGGTCCGCTCCTTTGCAGAGCTGGCCGGGATATTAGGAAGTGCGGGGTAGGCTGGGGGAATGATGCTCCAGGTACCCGTTCTCTCGGATGCCAACATCCATCTTGACTGTGGTCCTGCAATGCCACCCTTGACACTCGCCGGGCTCCGCTTTATAATTCAACTAATTTCATAACCGAACAGCTGTGAAGAGAAAGAGTACCGCGGTCATGTCTATTACAGAGAGCCCCGTTAGCTGAGAAGGGGCATGGAACAGCCGGGGGAACATGGTCTCGAAGCTGCGCACCGAAGCCTCTTATGGCATTAGACTGCGCCGGAGCCTGCATCCGTTACTAAAGCTAGGGTATACTCGCATGGTTTTGCGCCGTACCCGAAAAGGTGAGTGCCGCGAGGCATTCGTGAAAATTGGGTGGTACCGCGTGAGCCATAGCTCTCGTCCCTTTGTGGGATGAGGGCTTTTTTTGCTTTCCTTGGGATTTCATTTTAGAAAAGGAGGAATTGGCATGGCTCAGATTTTTATCGGCGGGGCATGGCCCTACGCCAACGGCTCGCTGCATTTGGGAAGAGTGGCCGGCATTCTGCCGGGCGACGTATTGGCCCGCTACCACCGGGCAAAGGGAGACCGGGTGCTGTATGTATCCGGCAGTGACTGCCATGGTACCCCTGTGGCGGTATCTGCGGCTCAGGAAGGAGTCACCCCAGGGGAGGTGGCCGGCCGGTTTCATTCGGAATTCCTGGAGTGTTTCCGGCAATTGGGGTTTTCTTATGATTGGTATACGCGGACGGATCAGTCCTTTCACCACGAGGGGGTCAAGGAGCTGTTCCTGCAGCTGCTGGGTAACGGCTATCTGTATCCCAAAACCGTCAGCCAGGCATATTGCGCTGCGGACGGGCGGTTTTTGCCCGACCGTTACGTGGAAGGGGGTTGCCCGGTTTGCGGTGCCAAGGCCCGGGGCGACCAGTGTGAGCAATGCTCTACCCTGCTGGACCCGGCGGATTTGCTGCAGCCTGTCTGCAAGCTGTGCGGCCGGACGGTGGAGTGGAGGCCCACGGAGCATTATTTCCTGGCTTTATCCCGTTTCCAGGAGCAGTTGGAATCTTACGCGGCGGAGAAAGCCGTCCATTGGCGGGAAAATGCAGTTTATCTGACTAGGCGGTATCTGACAGAGGGACTGCTGGACAGGGCGGCCACCCGGGATCTGGACTGGGGAGTGGATGTACCGCTGCCGGATACGGAGGGCAAGAAGATCTATGTGTGGATTGAAGCGGTCAGCGGATATTGGACGGCCAGCAGGCAATGGGCGGAGGAGACTGGTGAGCGCTGGCAGGATTTTTGGGTGGACCCGGCGGAGGATGGAGCCGCGGAATCCGGCGAACGGGAGATAACGGCCTATTATGTGCACGGCAAGGACAATGTGCCCTTCCATACGCTGATCTGGCCGGCGCTGCTGCTGGGTGCGGGGGAGCTCCATCTGCCTGACCGGATCATCGCTTCCGAATATCTGACTCTGGAGGGGCGCAAGTTCTCCACCAGCAGCAATTGGGCGGTATGGGTGCCGGAGCTGCTGGCCCGGTATGATCCCGACTCCATCCGGTATTATCTGATCGCCAACGGCCCGGAGAAGCGGGATGCGAACTTTACCTGGCGGGAGTTCATCCACAGCCATAACGGTGAATTGCTGGGAGCCTGGGGTAACTTCGTCAACCGGACGCTGGCGTTTATTGCCAAGTCCTTCGATAGCCGGGTTCCCCATGGTCAGCTTCCTGGAGGCTGGGCAGAGGAGGTGGGCGCACTCTATCTGGCAACAGGCCAACGTCTGGAGCAGGGAAGAATGAAGGAGGCGCTGGAGGGGATCTTCGCAGCCATCCGGGACGCCAACAAATATTTTGACGCTCGCAAACCCTGGTCAGCGCGAAAAGAGGATTCCGGTCATTGTGCGGAAACGCTCTATATCTGCGTTCAGTGGATGGCCAACTTCGCCAATCTGCTGGAGCCTTTCCTGCCCTTCAGCAGTGCCAAGCTGCGGCGTATGCTGGGCGTGGCGGCGGCGGAGCCCCGCTGGGCGCTGGCGGCTGTAGCTGCGGGGCAGGCCATCGGGCCGGTGGAGCTGCTGTTTCAGCGGATCGATCCTTCCCGGATTGGAGAAGAGGAGGAGCGGCTTGCCCCACAATAACGTCTCTGGCCGCCGTTAGAGTGGGTAGAAAAACGGGGTATGGATTTTTTAACGAATCTCAGCCACGCTATTTCGCTCATATGGCCCCTCTTCCGGTTGTAACGAACCTGAGGCGTCTTATTCCGGCTCAAAGACACTGAAAGGAACCTGAACGTAAGCAATAGCGCGGCTCAGATTCGTTACGTTGGCAAACAGCCGATTTTTCACCAAATAAGCGCTGTGAGATTCGTTAGAATCGCCCACGGCCCATCCTCACACCGGCACCGCATCAAAAAAAGAGCCCTGCCCACCGGCACGGCTCTTGCTTGTGCAATTGAGGTTCCGCATTTTACTTCACCGCATAAATTGGCGGCTGTGCGAAGGAGAGCGTCCGACCTTCATGGATGGCCCGGTCCGCCAGCAGGGTGATCTGCATGGCCTTGTACACGTCCTCCAGCGTCGGGGTTGCCGCTTTCGTGCCTTCGATCATCCCGACAAAATGCTCGAATTGGACACCCGTCGGCTTCAGCGTATAGTCCACATTGATATCCTCGCGGGTGCCGCTGGGATAATGCTCGAACCGGATCAGGTTGCCCAGATGCTGCTCGCTCTTGGGGCGCTGGTCCTTATAGATGATCCGGATGCGGCCCTTGGGGCCGATAAATTCCTTCAGGTTGTCGCTGGGCATGGTATGTCCCCAACCGGCCTCGTAATAACCGATGGACCCATCGGTGAATTTCATGGTGATCATGCCGTAATTGTAGGTATTCTCCGGCACACCGGCATCCAGACGCTGGCCTACGCCGCTGACGGAATCCACTTCCGCACCTGTCACCCACCGCATCACATCGATATAGTGGACACCGCAGTCTACAATAGGAGAAGCATCATGCAAAAGCGCCAGATGAGACTCCCAATTATGGGTCCGTTTGACCTGGGACATCCGCATGGCAAGGGGGGCGCCGATGGCTCCCGAGCGGATCATGTCGGCCACCCGCTGGTAGGTGGAGTTGTGACGGAGAATATGTCCCACCAGCACCTTGGTTTTGGCCGAGCCGGCCAACCGGATGAACTCTTCGGTTTCCTTCATGTTGCCCGCAATGGGCTTCTCGCAAAGGATATGCTTGCCTGCCGCAATGGAGGCCTTGGCGATTTCCAGATGAGTGGATGGATATGTAGCGATGATGACGATGTCCACGTCTTCCCGTTTCAGGAGATTGCGGTAATCGGTATCCCAAGCCTCAGCTCCATACTTGAGGGCGAATTCCTGTGCCTTCTCAGGCCGCAAATCGGCTACGCCGACAATCCGGGCCCGGTTGTGCTTATAAAGGCTGTCCAGGTGTACGGCCCCCATGTAACCGCACCCCACCAAGATGATGCCATATGTCTTCATCGCCGTTCACATCCTGTTTCGTTAAGGTTGAAGGTTTCCTGTTGTTTCAAGCTTACAGTCATTATATGAAAAGTGGCTTTCAAAAGATATTTTCATTCTGGCGCAGTTTATATTCTATTTTGGCATTGTGGGGTGGAGCAGGCCCATTGACAGCAGTGTACAAGAGCATTATGATAAAAGCAAGCAGATATTTAGACGATTGGCTAAACATTAAATTAAGGGGAGCCTGGCGATGAACGATTCCTTTAAAGCCTTATCCGACCCCACGCGGCGCCAAATTCTCCGGCTGCTCCGGGAGAAGGACCGCACCGCCGGCGAAATTGCCGATTTTTTTAACATGACGAAACCCAGCATCTCCCATCACCTGAACGCGTTGAAGCAAGCGGGGCTGGTGCTGGACGAGCGCCAAGGGCAGCATATTCTCTACTCCATTAATACATCCGTGCTTGAGGAAGTAATGGGCTGGTTTTTGGATATGCTGGGTAAGGAAAATACAGAGGAAACCAAGGAGGGATAAAGGATGAAATGGGACCGGAAGGATTTTATGATGATGCTGATCGGCCTGATTCCGACTATAGCGGCATTAATCAATTACAATAAGCTGCCGGAGCGAATGGGCACCCACTTTAACGCTTATAATGAAGTGGATGGTATGATGGACCGTCCGGCGGCGATTGCCATGCTCCTTTTTCTGGGGTTGGGCGTACCGCTGATCTTAAAGGTATCCCGCAGGGTGGATCCCAAAAGCGAGAATTATACCAAATTTGAGGGTGTTTATAATCTGCTCCGTTGGGGCATGTCCTTCTTTATGCTGATTATCGGCATGTTCCTGGTTATGTACAATTTGGGCTATGATATGAATGTTCAGATGGTCACAGGCCCGCTTATTGGACTGCTGTTAATGCTCTTGGGCAATTACATGGGCAAAATCCGGTTTAATTATACCATGGGCATCCGGACCCCCTGGACCCTCGCCAACGAAACCGTCTGGCGCAAAACCCACCGGATGGCAGGCCCTATATGGATGGCTGGAGGGGCTATTCTGGTGGTGAGCGCCTTCTTGCCTGGAAGCTGGACGTTGCCTTTGGTCCTGTCTGCTGTTGCAGTGGTGGTATTGATCCCAGCCGCTTATTCCTACTGGATTCACCGCAACTTGAAGGCTTGAATACGTAAGGATGATTCGGCCTGCCACATTGTGTTATCATAAAAGAATATTGTCATTATGATGTGGGAGGCACCGTGTAACATGAAGCTTCTAATGAGTTTGCTTAAAATCGCTTTGCCCCTGATTGTGATCTTTTTCTTGCTGAAGGTCCACATTCTGTTGGGTATTGCCGCGGCCGTAGCCCTTGTGGTCTACACGTTCATCCGCAACAAATCCGCTTTTTTTGCCTATCTGGGCAACATGAACTACCAGCAGGGCAAGGAGAAGGAAGCGTTAATGTGGTTGAATAAGGCGGCTGCCGAAAAGAACTGCAAGGCCATGCATCTGCTGGGCTTCAGCTTCCTGCTGCTCCGTCTGGGCAAACTGGAGCGGGCCCAGGAAATTCTGGTGCGGGTGGAGCGTATGTCCTTGGGCAGGGAAGAAAAAATGGCTTATCTGACCAACGCCTCGCTGCTGCTATGGAAGCAGGGAAGGCTGGATGAAGCAACAGCCATGCTGGAGGAAGCCCAAGCCGATTATAAGAATACTAACCTCTATGGAAGCTTGGGTTACTTTTATATTTTATCCGGAGATTTGGACAAGGCACTGGCCTATAACCAGGAAGCCTTCGACTATAATAACAAAAGCGCGGTCATTGCAGACAATCTGGGCCAGACCCGGCTGCTCCGCCGCGAATACGAGGAAGCGCAGGCCATTTATGAGGAATTGGCAGGCCAGAAGCCGGCATTCCCGGAAGCATACTTTAACTATGGACTGGTACTGGAAGCATTAGGGCGTACGGGGGATGCCATTGAGCAAATGGAGAAGGCGCTGGATTACCCTACCTCCTTACTCAGCACTGTTACCCATGAGGAGATTAAAGCCAGAATTGCCGAGCTCCGGCAAGAATCCGGAATCACCGGCGATAGCGATACAGATGAGGAACAAGCATAACTTATACGGATTTAACAGCTCTGCCGAAATCATTCCGGCGGGGCTGTTTTTTTATCGGTGGCGGTGGAACAATAGGGAAACATTCTAAGCGGCGGATGCCGCACATAGCCGGGAGGCGGACAACCGAATGAACCGCCGGATTTTGATCATTGAGGATGAGCAGAAGATTGCAAGAATCTTGGAGCTGGAGCTGATTAATGAGGGGTATTTTGTAGAGCTGGCTGCAGACGGCATCGAGGGTTTGGACAGAGCAATCCGGGAGGATTGGAGCTGTATCCTGCTGGATTTGCAATTGCCGGGGCAAAGCGGGTTTCAAGTGCTGGAGGGGATCCGGAGCCAGGATTCGAGGACGCCGGTGCTGATTCTGACCGCACGGGAGGCGGTGGAGGATAAAGTCAGGGGGCTGGACCTGGGTGCCAATGATTACGTCACCAAACCCTTCGACTTTATGGAATTATCCGCAAGGATCCGTTCCCAAATTCGGTCCAGGCTGAGAGAGGCAACACCTGCGCCGGAGGATCTGCTTAAGGTGGATGCATTAACGGCGGACGTCAAAACCCGACAGGTTCAACGGGAGGGCAAGCTGATCGATTTAACGCCCAGGGAGTTTGATTTGTTGGCTTATCTGCTCAAGCACAAGGGCCAGCCGGTAGGACGGGAAACGCTGCTGTCCGAGGTATGGGGGTTTGATTTTGCCGGACAGACCAATCTTGTGGATGTGTATATCCGCTATCTCCGCCAGAAGGTAGACCAGGGCTTCAAGAAAAAGCTGATCGCCACCGTCAGAGGTGTCGGATACAGCATCCAGGAGCCGTAAGTGATGAAGCTGAAAACGAAAATCCGTATATATACCATTGGCGGATTAGTTTCTATCCTTGTTTTTTTCAGTCTGCTGATTTATGTATTTTTTGTGCGCTTTAGCACCAACGCCGAAATCAGGCTATTGTGGACCCGGGCCCAGACCATCCTCCGCAAGCCGGAGGTGCGCACCGAGCAAGCCTGGGAGGAGCCGGAGCTGCTTAGGGAGTTTTTGGGCGACCGGATGATGATCCGTATTATTGACCCGTCCGGCACAGTCCGCTCCCATGTGGAAAATGACCCCGCGTTGGCTTCTTATACCCCGGTGTACCGGACTGCTTATCATACAAGGGTCGTACCGGTATGGGCAGAGCGGCGAATTTACATCCAGGTGCCCATTTTGACAGTGAAAAGCAAACGCCAGGTTGGGGTGCTGGAGCTGGGAAAATCCTTTCACCTGGCCCGGGGATATCTGCGGGTTCTGCTGATTACATTAAGCTCCGGGACGTTAGTGGGCATTCTCGTCGCCATCTTCGCTGCATTTTTTTATGTGAAATGGATTTATAAACCGGTGGAAGCGTTGGCGGAAACCATGGAGCAGATTGAACAGAGCGGCAGCTTTACCCGGCTGGATCCGGTATTTGCGGAGGGGGATGACGAGTTCGGCCGGCTTGGCGGCACCTTTAACCGCATGATGGACAGGCTGGAGGAGAATTACCGGCGGCAGCGGCATTTTGTGGAGGATGCCTCCCATGAGCTGCGCACTCCCCTGACTGTGATTCAAAGTTATGCCGGTATGCTTCAACGTTGGGGCAGCGAAAATCCCGTCATCCGGAAGGAGGCGGTAGACGCTATCCAAACGGAGGCGGACAGACTGAAGGAACTGGTGGAAGGGCTTCTCCAGTCTGCCGACAGTCAGGAAAACCAGCCGGATACCCCTTACACGGAGGTGGATCTGCTGGAGCTTGCCGGCAAAACAGCGGAGGAGCTGAGTCTGTCCTTCCAACGGGAAATTGCTCTCCACACGGAACCGGACGCCCATTTCCTGGTGCTTGGCAACGGGAAGCGGCTGAAGCAAATGCTGATTAATCTGCTGGATAATGCCATTAAATACAGCGGGCTGCCGGTGGAGATCCGTGTGGAGCGTGACGGCATGTGGGTGGTCCTTCATATTACGGATCAGGGTGAAGGTATTGAGCCGCGCCATCTTCCCCGGATTTTCGAGCGGTTCTACCGGGTGGATGAAGCCAGAACCCGCAGGACCGGCGGCAGCGGATTAGGGTTGTCCATTGTGGAACAAATTGTGAAGGAGCATGGGGGGACTGTGGAGCTGGCAAGCAGCTGGGGGACAGGAACCACGGTCACTGTGAAGCTGCCGTCATATATGCAGGAAGACCACCCCGAATAGGGTGGTCTTATGTGGTGTGCTTAAAGGACGCGGCGTGCAGTGATATAGTGGGAGCTCCACCAGGAGGAATTCAGGCTGGAGTATTTCACGCCGCCTGCACCGTAGGTATGAAGGATTTGACCGTTACCGGCATAAATCCCCACATGGGCTACCTTACCCCCGGATTTGCTGGTGGAGAAGAACACCAGGTCACCTTTGCGGAGATTGCTTTTGGAAACGTAAGTGCCTACCTTAGCCTGGTCGCGGGATGCCCGCGGCAGAGAAATGCCTACTTTTTTATAGACAAATTGGGTAAAGGACGAGCAGTCAAATGTTGAGGTGACGCCGGACGGCGATCCGAACTTATACGGAGTGCCGAGGTAACGTCCGCCGATGGAAATGACGCTGTCAGCTTTGGTGGCCGAAATGGAGGCAACCGCTTCCGTCTCCATTGTCGCGGAGCTGGTGGCTGCCGATGCATGGGACGGATGTGCCAAGCCAAGGCCTGTCCAGGCAAGAGCCGCGCTGAGTCCAATAACAGCCAATGGCCGGAGAATGCGAGTACGTATAGTCATGATGATACCTCCTGTAAAAAGGGATTTTTGCCCGGCAGCCGGGGTTGTGGGAGATCTCCATGGATGGGAATGTAAGCGATATACTGCCTTGGCTTACCGGGCTAACGCCAGTATAACAGAACTAAAAATGGTTGAATTTGGCACAAACGCAGCAAACCCGCGCAATATCTGGAATAGAAAGCGTTTATTAGAATCTCATGAGAATTTCCGCGTCAAAATGTCTTGACATTTGCCCCGTCTACGCTTGTGCCCATTTTCTCCTTCCTGCATAAAGTGAAGAAGAAGATTGGTATGACTTAGAACGGAAGGGACGGAGCATATGCCAAACACAGACGGGATACCGGACGGGTTACAGGATGAAGCGGCCGCTTTTGCCGCTGTCAGGCGGAATATCATCGGTGGAGAACGGATGATCCGCACACCCGACGGACCCCGAAACATGATATACGCAGACTGGTGCGCAAGCGGAAGGCTCTATGGGCCCATCGAGGAATATATGGAACGTTACATAGGGCCGCTGGTCGGCAATACCCATACGGATTCCAACGCTACCGGGGCATCGATGACCATGGCTTACTCCCTGGCGGGAAGCATCATTAAGCGTCATGTTCATGCTTCTTCACGGGATGTGCTTATGTTCTGCGGCACGGGTATGACAGGGGCGGTGAACAAGCTTCAGCGGCTCCTGCAAATCCGCGCCCCCAAAGGGCTGCAGGACCGGCTATGCCTATCGGCGGCGGAGCGTCCGGTTATCTTCATTACTCATATGGAGCATCATTCCAACCATATTTCCTGGCTGGAAACTACCGGGGAGGTGGTAATGGTCCCCCCGGATGAGAACGGCTTGGTCAGCCCCGCGGTGCTGGATTGCGCTGTATCGTGTTATGCGGACCGGCCCTTGAAAATTGGAGCGTTCACCGCCTGCTCCAATGTGACGGGGCTGATGACGCCCATTGCGGAGCTGGCAGCTGTGATGCACCGTCATGGGGGGCTGGCCTTCGCAGATTACAGCGCGTCTGCGCCGTATGTGGACATGGATATGCATCCGCCGCTTCCCGGAGGGTGGCTGGATGCGCTGTATTTTTCACCGCATAAATTTCTGGGAGGCCCTGGCACCAGCGGTGTGCTGGTTATGGCCGGGAGGCTTCTGGGCAGCCCTGTACCGGATGAACCCGGCGGCGGGACGGTGATGTGGACGGACCCATGGGGGAAACGGACCTATCTGGGGAACGCGGAGGAGCGTGAGGATGGGGGGACACCGGGGTTTTTACAGGCAGTGCGTACGGCGTTATGTATTAAGCTGAAGGAGGAAATGGGAACAGCCGCTATGCTCAGAAGAGAAAACCGGCTGTTGGAGGTACTGTGGCCGTATCTGGACAGCTGCCCGGGCATCCATGTGCTGGAGCGAGAGCACCGCCGCAGGCTTGGCATTGTTTCTTTTCATATAGAAGGATTGCATTACAAGCTGGTGACACGGCTCTTAAACGACAGGTTCGGGATCCAGGCCCGGGGCGGATGCTCCTGTTCAGGGAGCTACGGTCATTACCTGTACGGAATTGGACCGGATGCGTCGGATTACATCCATCATCAGATTTTGAACGGGAATTTGGAATGGAAGCCGGGGTGGGTGCGAGTTTCCCTTCACCCGGCTATGTCGGAGGAGGAGGTCGCGAACATTGGCCGCGCGGTCCGGGACATTGCCCGGCACGGCCGTGTTTGGGGGGAGGCGTACCGGTTGGACCGGGATACAGGGGAGGTTATTCATACGGGCGGCGGGCATGCGGCGGAGTGGGACACTCCCGATGAGCTGGAGGCGGAGTGGCAGGGTTTACTGCAGCAGTCCCTCCAGCTCACCCACCTGGAGAATGTCCACCGTGGTATCGTCGAAGGCGATCCAGCCCTGATCCCGCATGTAGCACAATTCACGTGACAGGGAAGGTCTGGCGCTGTTCAGATGCTCGGCCCATACCCTTTTATTGAACGGAATGCGGATGCGTTCCGTTTTTTGCTGTTTCATTTCCTTGATCAGGAAGTGGGCAATCCGCTGGCGGAGTGTGCCCAGAGAAAGAATTTCAATCCGCTGGTTCAACAAAATAAGCCGTTCAGACATGTTCTGCATAAACAGCGCCATAATTTCTGTATCCAGAGCGAATAAGGCCAGCAGCTCTTTTTTGGTAAACATGAGGACATTGGCGGATTCGGCGGCAATCACGGTTGCCGGGTAGGTATTGGTCTTGGAGAAAATCACCGCTTCCCCGACGGTGCTGCCTGTGGAAAACCGGGATACGGTCATCACCTTGCCCGTGGAATACATTTTCTGGACCTCCACGATGCCGCTAATGACAATGCCCATCCGTTCAGCTGGCTCTCCCTCTCTGACAATATGCTCATTGCGGGAATAATTGCGGAGGGTGGGGTTTATTTTGGCCAATATGGCGGTGATCTCCTGCTCCGTTTTGTTCCGGAACAGCATATTCTTCTTGAGGGCTTCGGCAAGTTCGTTCATAAATGTGACACCTCTGTGACAAGAATGTGCCGGTAACATCCGTTACCGTTTATTTAGACTCAGTCTACTATACTAAATGTAATAAAAGCAACGACAAGATGTCTGCCGGACCGGGCGGGCAGATTCCCGGAAAGGGTGAACGGACAATGAAACGGAGTATTATCCATATCCATGAAGAATTGTGTAACGGCTGCGCATTATGTGTGGATGCCTGTCACGAAGGCGCGATTGAAATTGTGAATGGCAAGGCGGTACTGATCAGCGATATGTATTGTGACGGTCTGGGGGCATGTCTTCCCAATTGCCCGACGGGCGCCATTGAGATTCTCGAGCGTGAAGCGGAAGCCTTCGATGAGGCTGCGGTGGAAGAGCGGATGGCCCAGCTCAAGCGGGAGCAAATGCTGAAGCAGGCAAACAGCGGACACACTCATGGGGGAGGCCACCATGGACACGGCGGGCATCATGATCATCACCATGGTCAACAAAACAACCAAGGATTGCAGCATGGACATCATGGTATGGGCGGATGTCCGGGATCTATGGCCAGGAAGATTGAACGGCCTGCCATGGCTTCGGCTCCTGTACAGGAACCGCCCAAGGCTGCTCCGATAGAGAGCGGGGCTCCGGCATCCGAGCTGCAGCAATGGCCGGTGCAAATTACCCTGGTGAACCCGTCGGCGTCGTTCTTCCAGGATGCCCACCTGCTGGTGGCAGCGGACTGCACCGCATTCGCGTATGCCAAGTTCCACCAGGACTTCATCCGCGGCAGAATTACCGTGATCGGCTGTCCCAAGCTGGATGACAATGCCTTCTATGCCGAGAAGCTGGCGGTTATTCTCAAGCAGAACAACATCCAAAGCATCACGGTGGTCCGTATGTCTGTTCCTTGCTGCGGCGGCATTGTGCAAGCGGTGAAGCAGGCGATGCTCTCGAGCCAGACGATTGTGCCTTACCGGGAAGTGACTGTCGGCATCGACGGCCAACTCATTTCGTAGCAATCCCCCTAAATACGATGCACGTGAAAGAAAAAATAGATAGATTTTGAGAGGAGCAGGAAAATGTCCAATATGTTCTGTTATCAATGCCAGGAAGCTGCGAAGGGAACAGGCTGCACCATTCAAGGCGTGTGCGGCAAACCCAGCGATGTGGCCAATCTCCAGGATCTGCTGCTGTTTGTGCTGAAGGGGATCTCCTATTACAGTGTGAAAGCCCGCAAAGCAGGCGTGAATCTGGAAGCCACGGACAAAGCTATCATGGACGGCCTGTTCGCGACTATCACCAATGCCAACTTTGACCGTGAAGTATTCATTAACCGCATCCGCCAGGCTCTGGAGCTGCGTGAAGAAGTGAAGCAGGCTGCCGAAGCCGCTGGCGTTATATTCCCGGTTGAGCTTCCGGAAGCTGCCGTATGGTCCGCATATGAAGAAGCCGATCTGGATGCCAAGGCAAGCACTGTTGGTGTATTGGCTACCGGCAATGAAGACGTTCGTTCCCTCCGCGAGCTTCTGACCTATGGTCTGAAGGGGATGGCTGCTTATGCCGAGCATGCTTATCAGCTGGGATATACCGACAATGCCGTATTCGCCTTCACCGCCAAAGGTCTGGCAGCAACACTGGATGACACTCTGGGCGCTGAAGAGCTGATTGCCCTGAACATGGAAGCCGGCCAAGTGGGCGTTTCCGTTATGGCCCTCCTGGACACTGCCAATACCAGCACTTACGGCCATCCCGAAATCACCAAGGTCAACATTGGCGCAGGCACAAACCCCGGTATCCTGATCTCCGGCCATGACCTTCGCGATATGGAAGATCTGTTGAAGCAAACCGAAGGCACCGGTGTGGATGTGTACACCCACAGCGAAATGCTGCCGGCCCACTACTATCCCGCCTTCAAAAAATACAAGCACTTCGTCGGCAACTACGGCAACGCCTGGTGGAAGCAAGACAAGGAATTCGACAGCTTCAATGGCCCGATCCTGATGACCACCAATTGCATCGTTCCTCCGAAGGACAGCTACAAGGACCGGATTTACACCACAGGTCAAGCAGGCTTCCCGGGTGTGCAGCATATCGCCGACCGTGAAGAAGGCGGAGCCAAGGATTTCTCCGCACTGATCGAGCAAGCCAAAACCTGCCAGCCTCCTGTTGAGATCGAAACTGGCGAGATTATCGGCGGCTTCGCTCACGAAACCGTGCTGAGTCTGGCTGACACTGTAGTCGGAGCCGTGAAGTCCGGCGCCATCAAGCGTTTCTTCGTCATGGCAGGCTGCGACGGCCGTATGAAGAGCCGCGACTATTACACCGAGTTTGCTTCCGCATTGCCCCAGGATACCGTTATCCTGACTGCAGGCTGCGCCAAGTACAAGTACAACAAGCTGGACCTGGGTGATATCGGAGGCATTCCGCGGGTACTCGATGCCGGCCAATGCAACGACTCCTACTCCCTGGCCGTAATCGCCCTCAAGCTGAAGGAAGTATTCGAGCTGAACGACATCAACGAGCTGCCGATTTCCTACAACATTGCCTGGTATGAGCAAAAAGCAGTGATCGTGCTGCTGGCCCTCCTGTACCTGGGCGTGAAGAACATCCACCTCGGACCGACATTGCCTGCATTCCTGTCGCCCAACGTGGCCAACGTTTTGGTGAACACCTTCGGCATCGCCGGAATCGGAAGTGTTCAAGAAGATTTGGATATGTTCCTGGCTGTATGATAATCGATTTCAACTATCATAATATGTACAGAGCTTGGACACAGTTTAGCCACACTTCCCCCTGTCAAGGGGGAAGTTTTTTTCGATTTTATGATATAAACTTAGGGAGAGGATAACTTTGGAAAAGGGAGTGTTTACAGAATGGCAAAATATACAGTTGTTGAAAAAGGCGAATGCATCGCTTGCGGTTCCTGCGGAGCAACCGCTCCCGAAATTTTCGATTTTGACGCAGAAGGCCTGGCTGAGGTAGTATTGGAAGGCGACAACAACAAGGGTGTAACCGCCATTGAAGGAGATCTGGTTGAAGCACTGGAAGAAGCTGCTGAAAGCTGTCCTACCAGCTGCATCAAGATTGCCGAGGTTGCCTTCGCGTAAGACACTGTCCTGATTCCGTTCATCAAGCCCGTTCGTTCTCCGGCTGCCGGGGAGCGGATGGGCTGTTTATTTATTTCGGCCTAAAAGGGGAAAAGGCCCTTTTGGCGGATTTCCCTTTTTTATATCTGACGCAGCATGTAAACTGGATGGATATTTGTTTTTTGGGAAAGGGCAGGGTAGTTGGTGTAATGAGAGCTTATTTATCGGATATGATGCAGTTTTCCCCTGGCGTCCGCCGGTTTCTGGCCACGGAGACGCTGCTGGGAATCGGGCTGGGGATAGCCACGCTGCTGCTCAATCTCCATCTTCTGGCGCTTGGTTTGGCGGAAACCCAGCTTGGTGCCATTTCATCAGTGGGCAATATCTGTATGGGGGTGGTTTCCATTCCCTGCGGCCTCCTGGCAAACCGGTACGGCAGGAAGAAGCTGCTGGTGCTGGGGCTTAGCCTGATGGGGGCCGGTTACGGAGCGTTTGCCTTTGCAACGGAGCTCTGGCTTTTATTCGCCGCACAAATTATGCAGTCCGTGGGTATGTGTCTGTTGGTCACAACGGAGATCCAGCTGCTGTACTCTTACAGTGTATCCCGGCAGGAGGAAACCCGCGGCTTCAGCATGCTGTTTGCCGTTTTCACTCTGTTTATGGGCATCGGTACCTTGGCAGGCGGATTTTTGCCCCGGTTATTGGGCGGGGCCCGGACGGACTACCAATGGTCGCTGCTGGCGGCGGGTGTATGTATTCTGGCCTGCGGCCTGTTCCGCTTGGCGCTGTTCCCCCAGGAGCAGGCAGCTCCTGCCGCAGCTAAGGAACCGTCCACCGTTTCGGGAAGCAGCCGGGTACGGGGCAAGCTGAGGCTGCCCGGCAAGGCGGTCTGGATCTTCTGCACCATGAATTTTCTGCTGGCGGCTTCCATCAATTTTGTGGAGCCGTTCCAGAATATCATCGTCAAATTCCGCATGGATTGGCCGGATACCATGGTTTCCTTGCTGCTTACCTTAAACGGGCTGGCCCAATTCATCGGATCATTTCTAATGCCGGTTTGTCTGGAGCGCCTTGGCATCCGTCGCACCTACCGGCTTGTATTTGCAGCTAACCTGCTGGGAACTCTGCTGCTTGCGGCGGCGGTGCCTCCGGCAGCCTTCTCTCTTCTGCTGCTGGTCAGAGGGAGTGCCACCGTCGTCTCCAACAATCTGGTGCTCACCCATACCATGTCGGTCACCTCCGAAGAGGAGCGCAATGCATATGCGGGCATCCGGCAGGTCACAAGGAGCATCGGCGCCTCCGCGGCGATTTATTCGGCAGGTTTTCTTCTTGCCGGCAAGCATTATGCGCTGCCCTTTTTGGGCGGGGGGATTTTGCTGGTCCTGTCGTGGATCTTTTTCCGGCTGTGGGTGGAGCCGCTGATCGAAGCAGGTATGGCCCAAAAGGAAAAGGGTTAAGGAGCGATGCTCCTTAACCCTTTTTTTGCATGGCCTTCAACAGCTCAGCCAAATTGCCCAGAGGAAGATTCGGCTCCGAATCGCCGGTTTCGTATACGGTGTGTGTGGTGTAGATGGATTCATCTGCGGCATTGTTCTCCGCCAGCTCAAAATCGCTGTAAGCCGCGATAAACACCTTGGCGGTATTGGCGGCATCGTCCACGGCGCGGTGGTGGGAGCCTTCGAAGCCGATCTCCAGCATCTCCAGCGCCTTCTTCAAGCCGATCTGGCGGTAGGTGCCTTCTCCGCTCCGTTTTTTCGAAAACTGCTTTTGAATGTCGTTGTGGTTGCGGATCCAGTCCAAGGGGATTTTGTGCTCGTTGCAGCTTTTCACCAGCTGGTATTTGTCATCGGGGCCCCAGGCGCACATATAATACGATCCTGCGCCGATCCAGCTGCGGAAGGCTTCAATCGCCGCCCCGAGAGCGGGCGCATTCTGGATATCCTGGTAGGTGATGCCCGTGAAGGCGGTGGTGTGCTGGTTAAAGGATGCGTCCCTCAAGGGTTTGACGAAGGTCTGGAAGGAATCCGTTATTTTCAGCTGCCCTTCCAATTCCTGGACGCGGACGGCGCCGATCTCGATAATCTCGGCCAGCCATTCCTGCTTGCGGATGACGGTAAACTCCAAATCATAGACAATCACATTCATACTAAAGGGCACCTGACTTTCCAGAATTCAGATAAATGATACATGAATACGTGCTAATTGTAATACGAATATGCGGCGCATACAAGGCAGCGTTCCGCCCCATTCATAGTTTTTTCGGAAAAAACCTGTTACAATGAGGAAAACTGTGGTCAAATCAACAAGCAGCCGCAACGGCAGCAGCTGTTGCGCGGATTGAAGCAAACAGGTGGGATAACATGCGCATCGGTTTTTTTGATTCGGGGGTAGGCGGCGCTACGGTTTTGGCCCGCGCATTAGCCTCCATGCCCGAAGAAGACTATTTATATTATGCTGATACCCTGCATGTACCCTACGGCGAAAAGCCCAAGGATGAGGTGCAGGGCCATATTTTTGCTGCCGTGGAGCAGATGGTGGAGGAAGGCATCAAGGCGCTGGTGATTGCCTGCAACACGGCAACCAGCATCGCGGTGAAGGCGCTGCGGGAGACATACACCTTCCCGATCATCGGCATGGAGCCGGCGGTGAAGCCGGCCGTAATGCGGACAGCGGGAAGCGAGAAGCGGGTGCTGGTGTTTGCCACCAGCCTGACGCTGCGGGAAGCTAAATTCCAGCAGCTGGTGTCGGCTGTGGATCAGCATCACATCGTCGATCACCTGGCTCTCCCCGGGCTGGTGGAGCTGGCGGAGAAGGGGATTTTCGGCGGTCCGCTGGCGGAGGAATATCTCCGGAGGGAGCTTGCGCCTTTCGACTTGGAATGTTATGGCACAGCGGTGCTGGGCTGTACCCACTTCCCGTTGTTCCGGCCCGTTTTTGCAGAGCTATTGCCCGCCGGCACCGATCTTATTGACGGGGCGGAGGGAACCGTCCGCCACTTGAAGGCAACGCTGGATAAAGCGGGGCTTGCCGGGGGCGGAAGCGGCAGACTGGAGTTTATGTCCTCCGGCCACTCCGCCAAAACAGAGAAGATTTTCAATTCGGCGCTGGATGCCGCTTCCGATATGGAGAAGCGGATGCGCCGGCAGGCGTGAGGTTCATCAGACCAGACGGGAGGAAAAGGATATGAAAATCACCTTTTACGGACATTTCTGCTTTATGGTGGAGCATGGGGGAGTGCGGCTCATCCTGGATCCGTTTCTTTCGGGAAATCCCGCCTCCGGGCTGAAGCCGGACCAGGTCCAGGCGGACGCCGTTATTCTGACCCACGGCCATGACGATCATTTCGGCGACACACTGGAGATTGCCTCCAGATGCGGCTGTCCAGTCATCGCCATACACGAGCTGGCACATTATTGCGCAAGCAAGGGAGTTGGCGTTCACGGCATGAATCTGGGCGGCACCTACCGCACGGAGGGTTATTCCGTTAAACTGACTCCCGCACGGCACAGCAGCTCCGTATCGGATAACGGGCAGCTTCTGTACGCCGGAGAGCCGGCCGGAGCGCTTATTTCTATGGGCGGCAAAACCTTCTACCACTCCGGTGATACCGCACTTTTCGGGGACCTGAAGCTGATCGGTGATTTGCACAGGATCGATGCTGCGGCGCTGCCTATCGGAGACAATTACACAATGGGTCCTGAGGAAGCCCTGCTGGCTGCCCAATGGGTCCGTCCGGGTCTGGTGATTCCCGCTCATTACGACACCTTTCCGGGTATCCGGCAGGACCGCTTTGCCTTCGCTTCGGCGTGTGAGAAGGCGGGCCTCCGCTGTGCGCCGCTTTTGCCGGGTGAGAGCATTGAGGTGTAAATCCGCATAAAGGCAACAAAAAGCAGGGAATCCCGCTTGGGCCAAGTATATGCTGCCGGCCCGGCGGTTTTTTTTCGTTTGGGGGGTTATTTGGCTCCCTTGCCGCATATTCTCCCATTGGCTCAGGGAAACCGGCCCTTGTCCTCTCGGAAAAAATCGTTATAGCAAGCTGTTCCGTTGACCCTTTTGCAGCAGGCATGGTAGAGTTCAGTTTGTTCCCGTGGGAAGCGCAGATAGGGGATTGCGGATTATCCGGCCCCATGGTAAGATTCTGGAAAGAGAATAAATGTTCGCATTGAACAGGCGGACATGGATGAAGCGAGGTGCATATAAGCCATGTTGGCTGTATTGCGCAAACTCGGCTGGTTCTTCCGGCTGGAATGGAAACGGTATTCGGTTGCCCTGGTGATTCTGGCCCTGGCCGGGATGGTGGAGGTTTTGCCGCCGAGGCTTATTGGCTTGTTTATTGACGGCATCCAGCAGGGGACCCTGTCCGGCAACGGATTTATGACGATGACAATCGTATGGGCTTCCGTTACTGTGGTTGGGTATTTGATGAATTACATATGGCATTACAAGTTATTCGGCGGAGCATTTGTTCTGGAACGGACGCTGCGGAGCAGGCTGATGAGCCATTTTCTCAAAATGACACCGACCTTCTATGAACGGAATCGTACCGGAGATTTGATGGCCCGGGCCACCAACGACTTGAAGGCGGTTTCCACCACCGTAGGCTTCGGGATACTGACTCTGTCAGACTCGACCATTTATATGAGCACCATTCTGGTGATGATGGTGGCGGTTATCAGCTGGAAGCTGACGCTGGCGGCGCTTTTGCCGCTGCCGTTTATTGCTTGGGCGATGAAGCATTACGGCAAGCTGATCCACGAGCGTTACATGAAGGCCCAGAATGCCTTCGGCGAGCTGAATGACCAGGTGCTGGAATCCGTTTCGGGCGTGCGGGTGGTGCGCGCTTTTGTCCAGGAGGGGGCTGATGTCCGCCGCTTCCGCGACAAAACCGGAGAAGTGCTGGATAAGAACATTGCCGTTGCCCGGATTGACGCCATGTTTGATCCTACGCTGAAGATATTGGTGGGCTTAAGCTATATCATCGGGATCTGCTATGGCGGGTTTCTGGTATTCAAAACCGAAATTACTCTGGGTGAGCTGGTTTCCTTCAACGTGTTTCTTGGCATGCTGATCTGGCCGATGTTCGCCATCGGCGAGCTCATTAATATTATGCAGCGGGGCAATGCCTCCCTGGACCGGGTTTCGGAAACGCTGGACTATGCTCCGGATGTCCGGGAGCCCGATGCCCCCGCCCAAGTGGAGAAGCCGGACTCCATCGAATTCCGGAAAGTTACCTTCCGGTATCCGACCTCCGCTGCGGATAATCTGCAGGACGTAACCTTCGCACTGCACCCGGGAGAAACCCTCGGCATCGTTGGCAAAACCGGCAGCGGCAAAACCACACTCCTTAAGCAGCTGCTCCGGGAGTACCCGGTAGGAGAAGGGAACATCTCTGTTTCCGGCATCCCCATCCAGCGCATCGGGCTTTCATCCTTGCTGGGATGGATCGGCTATGTGCCGCAGGAGCCTATTCTCTTCTCCAAAACCATTCGCGAGAACATCCTGTTCGGAGCGGAGCAGGCCTCGGAAGAGACCCTGGAGCGGGCCCTGGCCCGTGCCTCCTTTGCCAAGGATATCCGTTTTCTGCCGCAGGGTTTGGATACCCTGGTAGGGGAAAAGGGTGTGGCTTTGTCCGGCGGGCAAAAACAGCGGGTCAGCATTGCCCGAGCGCTGATCGCCGACCCGGAGATTCTGCTCTTGGATGACGCGCTTTCGGCTGTGGACGGCCGGACCGAAGCCGAAATTATTGAAGGCATCCGGCAGGAGCGCCAGGGGAAAACCACGTTGATTACCACCCACCGGCTGTCCGCGGTGCAGCATGCCGACCGCATCCTGGTGCTGGAGGACGGACGTGTGATTGAAGAGGGAACCCATGACCAGCTTGTCCGTTTGGGCGGATGGTATAAGGAGCAATTTGACCGCCAGAAGCTGGAGGAGGCTCTTGGCGGGGAAGCGGTCTGAGAGCAGTTGGGAAGTGCCCAACGGTAGTATCATGAAGACGAATCGAAGAAGCGGCCCTCAAATCGGCTCTGCCGATTTCGAGGCTGTCATAACCTATCCGGCCGTTGGCCCGGACCAGGTTATTCCAGAGTAAAGCTTTCCTTCAATTTGGCTCTGCCAAATTCGAAGCTCTCATAACTTATCCGGCCTGTGGCCCGGACCAAGTTATTACGATAAGGGGTGAATCTCCATGCAATCCACAGGCAGGCGTTTGCTCGGCTACGCTTTGCTGTACAAGAAAATGATTATCTTTGCCCTTGTGTTTCTGGCTTTGGCGGTAAGCACGGAAATGGCCGGGCCCATCATTGCCAAACGAATGATTGATACCCATATCATGGGCATTGAGAATACGTGGTATCAGGTGTCTGAAAAGGATGATTACACCGCGGAATACAACGGAGCCTACTATAAACGCCAGGATCATGTTGAAGCCGGAGAAGCCCAAGGGGCGGCCGGGGAGATCCTGCAAATCGGCCGGACCTATTATTGGCTGGATGGACAGGTGCGTACGGACGGGCGCAAAACCGCTGACAGCGGTACGGTCACCATCGAAGGGGATTGGGGCAGCGCCAGCTATCCGGCGAAGGCATTGTCTGCTGCGGAGCTGTATCCCTTCTACCGTCCGGAGATCCCTGCGCTGCTTCTGTCGGCGGCGGCCTACTTCGGCCTTCTGGTGGTAGGAGCAGGCTTTACCTATGGTCAGCGGCTGTTTCTGCAGACCAGTGCCAACAGGATCGTCAAGCGGATGCGGGATGATGTGTTTGCCCGGCTTCAACGGCTGCCGGTAAGCTACTTTGACCGCCTGCCTGCAGGTAAAATCGTCTCCCGGGTCACGAATGATACCGAGGCGGTCCGCGAGCTGTTTGTGGCGGTGCTGGCGAACTTCTTTACCGGCATTATTTATATTGCGGCGATTCTTACCGCCTTGTTCCTGTTGAATGTGCGGCTGGCGCTGATCGCCGTGCCCATCGTGCCGATCCTGGTCATTTGGATTGCGCTGTACCGCCGTTATGCAGGCCGGTACAATAAAGCCATCCGTTCGAAAATCTCCGACATCAACGGTATGATCAACGAATCCATTCAAGGGATGCCGATTATTAAGGCATTCCGGCGGGAGCCCTCCATCAACGGGGAGTTCGAGGCTCATAACGGGGCGCTGTACGGCTACCAAAGCAAGCTCCTGAATCTGAATTCGCTCACCTCGCATAATCTGGTGAACCTGGTCCGCAACGTGCTGTTTCTGGTCCTGATCCTGACCTTCTGGAAGGGTTCCTTTGGTACGGGAGTGACGGTGGGTGTACTGTACGCATTCATCGATTATATGAACCGGATGTTCCAGCCTATTGTGGGTATTGTGAACCAGCTGACCAATCTGGAATCGGCCAGAGTGTCTGCTGAGCGGGTATTCCAGCTGCTGGATGAACAAGGTGACGAGGTAGCGGAGGGGACCATCCCCCGGTATAAGGGAGAGGTGGCGTTCCACAATGTTTTCTTTGCTTACAAAGATGAGGAATGGGTGCTGAAGGATATCCGGTTTCAGGCGGCACAAGGAGAAACGGTGGCGCTGGTAGGCCATACGGGGTCAGGGAAAAGCTCCATAATGAATTTGCTTTTCCGCTTTTACGACGTCCAGCAGGGAAGCATCACCATCGACGGCCGGGATATCCGGGATTTGCCCCGCCAGCACCTCCGGGCCCATATGGGCATCGTGCTCCAGGATCCGTTTATGTTCACCGGAACCATCGCCTCCAATGTCAGTCTGGATGATCCTTCCATCAGCCGGGAAAGCGTCATTCAGGCCTTGAAGGATGTGGGTGCTTATGACATGTTCATGAAGTTCCCGCGGGGCATTGACGAACCGGTTGTGGAAAAGGGCAGTACCCTATCGTTAGGGCAGCGCCAGCTGATTTCCTTTGCCCGGGCGTTGGCCTTTAATCCTGCCATTCTTATTCTGGATGAAGCCACGGCAAGCATCGATTCCGAAACGGAAAGCTTGATCCAGAAGGCGCTGGATGTGGTCAAACAAGGCAGAACCACCTTTGTGATTGCCCACCGGCTGTCCACCATCCGGCAAGCGGATCAAATTCTGGTGCTGGATCACGGCAGGATTGCGGAGCGGGGGAACCATGACCAGCTCATGACTATCGAGGGCAAATACTTCGGCATGTACCAGCTGCAATCGGGTTTTGCCGCTGCAGTCACATAAAACGATGAATGGGATTGTATAGGAGAAATTACACATATGGATGTTATACGATGTGATTGGGCAAACAAATCCGAATTGGAAAAGAATTACCATGATACCCAATGGGGAAAACCGGTCCATAATGACAAAGAGCTGTTCAAGATGCTTATTTTGGAGGGAAAGCAAGCTGGTTTAAGCTGGGCCACCATTTTAACCAAGATGAATACTCTTTGTCAGGCATTCGATCATTTCGACCCGGATAAGCTCATTACATTCGATGAGAGTCGAATAGAAGCGCTGTTAAGAAATGACGGTATTATAAAAAACCGCTTAAAAGTGAACGCGGTCATCCATAATGCCAACATGTATTTCCTTTTATGTGAAAAATACGGGTCATTAGATGCTTTTCTCTGGAGTTATGTGGATTATCAACCCATCATTAATCATTGGGAAACAAGATCCGATGTACCGGCAAACACTTCCTTATCGGATAAAATCAGTATGCAGTTAAAAAAAGAGGGCTTTAAATTTGTGGGGACAACCACCATATACGCCCTCATGCAATCCATAGGTATGGTCAATGACCATCTGACATCCTGCAGCTTCCGCAATGCGTAAACGGGTTTTTAACTCAATCTGTAGCTACAACATCGGGCCGCTTTGGTCCGGTGTTTTCGTTTATTCCTGAAGAAACACTTGTCTATGCTATAATAATAGCAATCTTTGGATAAGTGCACACAAGGGAGGAGAATCGGCATGCCGGAAAAAAAGCAAACGTTGGAGACGCTTCGTGAATGGATCAGTCTAAGCAGCCGGATCGTGTTTTTTGGCGGGGCCGGCACCTCTACGGAAAGCCAGATTCCCGATTTCAGGTCCGCAACGGGACTGTATCAAACGGAAAGCCGGCAAGCCTATTCACCGGAGGAGATGCTATCCAGAAGCTTTTTCTTCACCCATCCGGAGGAATTCTACACCTTCTACAAAACCAAGATGCTGTATCCCGATGCCAAGCCGAATTTAGCTCATAAAGCACTGGCCGAGCTGGAAAGGCGGGGCAAGCTGGAGGCGGTCATTACCCAGAATATTGACGGCCTGCATCAATTGGGCGGCAGCAAACGGGTGTTGGAGCTGCATGGCTCCGTACACCGCAATGGATGCTTGAGCTGCGGCGCGGGTTACACCTTGACCGAATTGCTGGCCATTCAAGGGACCGTCCCCCGCTGCAAAAATTGCGGCGGCCTCATTAAACCGGATGTAGTCCTTTATGAGGAGCAGCTGGATTCGGATATTCTCCATCAGTCGGTGAATGCCATCCGGGAGGCGGACATGCTGATTGTTGGCGGCACCTCGCTGACGGTCAATCCCGCTGCCGGACTGGTGCAATATTACCGCGGCAGCCGGCTGGTGCTAATCAACCAAACCGAAACGGCATACGACCGGTTCGCCCAGCTGGTGATCCGCGATCCCATCGGCGAAACCTTGGGCCAGGCCGTCTGGGGAGACGGCGTAAAGCTGTGAAGCGACAGTTCCACCGCAAGGTGGCCCACGAGCTCCGCAGGTTTTTGGAGGATGGGGGACGGGTATCTCCGGAGCAGGCCTCGGACGCTTTTATCCATTTGGTCATGGAGACAGCTTCACGGGCAGCGGGGGTTTCAGTTGAAACGTGGGTCGCCGGGAACAGCCTCCAGCCTTCTTTTCCCGATGTGTATCCAGCGGGGTTCAGGGACGAGGCTCTTTATTTATTAAGCGAAATTCCGGTTCAGGATTGGCGGCTGGACCCGCAGCTGCCGGGGTGGCTGTACCAGTATTGGCTCACACCGGAAAAAGACCGGCTGTTTCACATGTTTAAAGGTGGAGCAAAAGCCAGTCATGATGACATTCCTGCCGTCACGCAGCTTTTTACACCGGAATGGATCGCCCGTTATTTGACGGAAAATACACTGGGACGTTTATGGACCCGGTTATGCCCGGAAACCGGTCTTACCGGCCGCTGGACTTATTATGACCGGAGTGCCGATATAGAGGAATCCTTTGGCGCAACGGGTGGACCGGAGGAATGGACGGTCCTTGATCCGGCTTGCGGCTGCGGTCATCTGCTGGCGGCCGCCTTCGATGTTTTGATGGACATACACCTTGAAGCCGGAATAGAACCGGTACAGGCCGTGCGGATGATTCTGAACCGCCAGTTGTTTGGCCTGGATATCGATCCCAAGGCGGTGGACATATGCCGCTTTATCCTGCTGCAAAAGGCTGCTGCCGTGGCACCTTCTATTGTCCATGAGGATGTGGAATGGGGTATAGAAGCAATTACCCGGGATAAAGGATACCGCTTTGGCAGCTTGGACAAAGGTGAACCGAAAGCGGTGTCACCCGGGGAGGCCGGGACTTCGTCCGCAGCAGACCACTACAGATTATTAAGCAGAAAGCATCATGCCGTTATCACCAATCCTCCATATCTGGGTCGGCGGAATATGGATAAGGAGCTGGGTGATTTCCTCGATCAATCTTATCCCCGGACCTCCGCGGACCTGTTCGCCGCTTTCCTGGAGCGGTGTTTGGAATTCCTGTGCCCATTCGGATATTTCGGTGCTATTACTCCGCAATCGTGGATGTTTCTCTCTGGCTTTGAGGAGCTGCGCACCGGTATATTGACCCGGGAAACCCTTGTCAGCCTGCTGCATTTGGGAGCAAGGGCCTTCGCGGATAACAACGGTCAGGTGGTGCAGACGGTGAGCTTTGTCCTGCACAACACGCCGCCTTCCCCCAATGCTGCGGGCAGCTTTTGGAAGCTGACGGAAGGGCCCTCCTCCCACAAGGAGGAGGTCTACAAACGCAATAACTGTGGGAATACCGCTTCATATAAAGCTCCCCAAGCCATGTTCCGGCAAATACCGGGAATGCGGATGGCCTATGAGCTGTCTGAGGAGTGGGCGCTGCTGTTTCGGCGATTTCCGCCTCTGGACCGGTACTATGCGGTCAAAAAAGGAATGGATACCGGCTGCAATGACCGGTATGTCCGGTTATGGCATGAGGTACCGCAGGAGCAATTAAGCTTCCGCTGCGCCGACCCGTCGTTGGCCCATTGGTTTCCGTATGCCAAAGGAGGCGGCCCGCAAAAATGGTACGGCAATCATTATTTCGTGGTTTTCTGGCGGAATAACGGAGAGGCCATCCGCAAGGACAGCCGGTCCAATCTTCGGAATTACGCTTATTTTGGCCGACAGGGGATTACCTGGTCTACGGTTTCCACGGGAAAGCCGGGCTTCCGGCTGCTGGAGCGGGGGTTTCTTTTCGACAACGGCGGCTCCTGTCTGTTTCCCGAAGAGGGAAGGGAGGAAACCCTTCCTGCGCTGCTGGCTTATCTGAACTCGGAATTTACCGCCATACTGCTGTCCCAGATGAACCCGACCTTGAACATCCAGCCGGGAGACGTGGCGCGTCTTCCGCTTGACGAGGCGCTGCTGCATGATCCCCGCATGACGGAGCTGGGTGAGGCTTGCCTGCGTCTCGCCAAAGCGGAATGGGATGAATCGGAGCGTTCCTGCGATTATGCGGGACATTCGGCGGCCCATTCCTGCCGGGAGGATACAGTGGAGGCCAGCCTTCAGCGGAGCTGGGAGCTGCGCTGCCGGAGAACTGCCGAGACGGAGAAGCTGGAGCAGGCTATCAACCGGCTGGTGTACGGACATTATGGGCTTAAGCCGCTGGCCGGGTACTCGGACGGGGAACATGAGGAAACGGAGCAGCCCGAGCTGAAGGAGACGGCCGAGTCCTTCCTGGCTTATGCGGCAGGCTGTATACTCGGGACATATTCCATGTTAACAACAGAAGACCCTTCATTCACCGGCTCCCCGCTGATTCCGGACACCGAATGGCTTCCTCAATTGAAGCTCTGGCTGGGCCGGATCTGGAGTCCTTGGGATACGGACAGCAATGTGGAGGTGATCGCCCGTTATTTGGGCATCCGCTCCAAGGAAAGCGTTGAACAGCGTCTCCGGCGGTATTTCTCCAGGGAGTGGTACCCCGCCCATTGCCGGGAATTCGGAGGATATCCCCGGTATTTGCGGATTTGCTCGGGGCCACGGCAAACCCTGTTAGCTTTTGTGTCTGCCTTTCGTCTCACGGAGGAGCTGGTGGATGAGGTTTATTCCTTATGCGTCCGGCGCAGGGAAGAGCTGCTGGAAGCCATACACGAAGCAGGTGAGTGGAGAGCGGATATGGAAGAGCTGGACGGCTTCGCACGGCGGCTGGAGGAATATCTGGACCCGCTCAGAGCAAGCAGGGGAAATCTTAGCCAGGGGGAAGGGGATACTCGGGCAATGATGGAACAGTACCGCGCTCTTTTCGATTGTTAATGCCATTTGTGACTGTTTCATGTAAGATAGAAGGAGCATGAAACAAAGGAGTGCAGGCAAGTGGCTATTTTACATAACGATTGGCTTCCCATGCTGGAGCAGGAATTTGAAAAGCCCTATTATCTGTCCTTGCGCAAATATCTGGCGGAGGAATACCGGCAGGCGATTGTGTATCCCGATATGTTCGATATTTATTCCGCCTTTCACTTGACGGATTACAGCCAGGTGAAGGCGGTTATTCTCGGTCAGGACCCCTACCACGGACCTGGACAGGCTCATGGGCTCAGCTTTTCCGTAAAGCCGGGTATCGCCGTCCCGCCTTCTCTGCAGAACATCTACAAGGAGCTGCGCGATGATATCGGCTGCCCCATCCCGAACCACGGGCACCTGGCCCATTGGGCCAAGGAAGGGGTATTGATGCTGAACGCTGTCCTCACGGTACGCAAGGACACCCCCAATTCCCACCGGGGCATCGGCTGGGAGGAATTTACGGGCAAGGTGATATCCGTTCTGAATGAACGGGAGGAGCCGGTTGTTTTTATCCTGTGGGGCAAGAATGCCCAGGAGAAGCTGCCGCTTATCACCAATCCCCGGCATTTGATTATCCAGTCGGCCCATCCCAGCCCTTTTGCGGCAAACCGGGGCTTTTTTGGCAGCAAACCCTTTTCCCGGACCAATGCCTTCCTGCGCGCCAAGGGAATCGGGGAGATCGACTGGGCCATTCCCAATCTGTAAGTTAAGGAGACGAACCGGATGCAAGGTTGGTTGAAGCAGAGTCTTCGCCGCATCCCCCTGGTCACTCCCCTCCGCGTAAGACAGCTGCAATGGGGAAGAAACATCGCAGATTGGCGCCAGGGTATACGTTTTGCCGGGAAAATCGGCTCGCCCTCATTTTCCCATAGGATTCTTAAGCATAAGTCTCTGATTTTCCGGCCGCTGGCAGGGACCGACCCGCAATTGCAGCATAACAAGGCGGTTAATCTGGGCATCAGCATCAAGGAGATTGACGGAGTGGTGATCCGGCCCGGGGAAACCTTTTCCCTATGGAAGCTGGTTGGGCGGCCCACAGCCAAGAAGGGGTATCTGGAAGGGTTAACCATATCCGGCGGCCAAGTCGGGTCCGGGACCGGAGGCGGGTTATGCCAGCTGGCGAACCTGATCTTTTGGCTTGGAATGCATACCCCCTTGGAGGTGGCTGAGCGCCATCACCACAGCTTTGACCTGTTTCCGGACAACCAGCGGACCCTTCCCTTCGGCAGCGGGACAACCATTTTTTACAACTATCTCGACCTCCGTTTCTATAACCCGACGGACATGGAATTTCAAATCCGTTTGTGGCTGTCCGAAAAGTTCCTGGAGGGGGATATCAAGAGCTCCCGGCCTATGGAACGGGAATACCGGATCGAGGAGCGCAACCACCGCTTCGAGCAGGAGGGGCAGATGTGGTACCGGAAGAATGAAATCTGGCGGCTGGTTCTGGACACCGGAACACAGACCGTACTGGAGGAGCGGCTGCTGATTCGCAACCGCTCGGAGGTCCGCTACCAGCTCCAATCAGCGGAAGAGGCAGAGACTGCCGTCCGCAGTTGAACGTTGTTTATCCCCGCATAAAAGGAGTACGTGTCATGACGATGATTCGCGATGCTGTTCAAGGCGATGTGCCTGAAATTCTGGAGATTTATAACGATGCGGTAAGGAACCTGGCGGCTACCTTCGATCTGGAGGAGAAGACCCTGGAGGAACGGATGGACTGGTTCGGTCATTACGGCGGTGCTTATCCCCTTATCGTTGCGGAGGTGGACGGCAGGGTAGCCGGTTACAGCTCCTTGTCCAAATTCCGGGAGAAGGAAGCTTATAAATCCACAGTGGAGTTATCTTTATACATAGCGCCGGATTGCCGCGGCCGCGGTTTGGGCAAGGCATTAATGGAGGAAATTCTCAAGCTGGCCAGGCAGAACGGCTTCCATACGGTAATCAGCGGGATTACGGCCGGCAATGAGGTCAGTGTCCGGCTGCATGAATATTTTTCATTCGATTATATCGGCAATTTCCGCGAGGTCGGCAAGAAATTCGGCGTGTGGCAGGATGTGCTGTTTTATCAGTTGCTGCTGGAGTAGGGGCGGATATGTTCAAGTGGCTCCGTAGAATCGGTATCGCTCTTGTTGCAATAGTGGCTGCTGCAGCGGCCATTGTACTGTTTATTGACAGATTTGTGGTGGTCAGCGTGAAATCCAGGATTGTCGAGCCCGATGAGGCGCCGGATGCCACAGCCATTCTTGTCCTGGGGGCATCCGTTTTCGGCAACGGCCAGGTTTCGGATATCTTGAAGGACCGTCTGGATACGGCGCTGGAGCTGTACCGCAGCAAAAAAGCCAGCCGGATTCTGGTCAGCGGCGACCATGGCAGCGTGGATTATGATGAAGTGGGGACCATGAAGCGTTACCTGACAGACCGGAAGGTTCCCGCCTCCGCTATTTTTATGGACCATGCAGGCTTTTCCACCTACGAAAGCATGTACCGGGCCAAGGCCGTGTTTGATGTGGACCGGGTGATCATCGTGACCCAGCAGTACCATCTGAGCAGAGCTGTTTTTGTTGGCAAAAGCTTAGGGTTGGATGCTTACGGGGTGGCCGCGGACAAACGCTCTTACCGGGATATGGACAAATACAGGCTGCGTGAGGTCTTGGCCCGCAACAAGGATTTCTACCTGTCCCGCATCTGGAAGCCGGAACCGCCGGACCTGGGTGACAAAATTCCGATTACCGGGGATGGCCGGGTGACGGCGAATCCGTAAGGACCGTTTTTGGGGAAGGTTTTGAATTGTGTTATAATTTGGGGAAGACAAGTAAGGAGAGGCAAGTTACCGACAGAAAGGTGGAAAAACCGCACATGCTTACCGTTCGCAATCTTTCGAAGAAGTGGAAAGACGGCACGGAAATTTTGAATAAGGTGAGCTTTCAGGTGGATGACGGCGAATTTATCGCAGTGATCGGGGCCAGCGGAAGCGGCAAAACGACACTCCTGAACTGCCTGTCCCTGAGGGAGAAGTGGGATCAGGGCCAATACATCTATAACAACCGCGACATTAGCGGGATAAACCCCTTCCAGGCCTACTCGCTCCGGCAGGAATGGGGCTTTCTTACGGAAAATCCAGATGTGAATCCGTCCAAAAACGCATTGAAAAATGTATTGGACAGCCGGTACCAGCATATGTCCCTGGTCAGACGGGTGTTCCGCAAGGAGTCCCAGGACGAGCATGTCTACGCTATGGATTTTCTGGAGAAGGTGGGGCTGTTGGATAAGGCCCGTGAGCCCGTTTCCAAGCTGTCCGGCGGGGAAAAGCAGCGGGTCGGGATAGCCAAGGCTTTGATCAAAGGAGCCAAGGTGATTTTTGCTGATGAGCCGTTGAAGGGACTTCAGCCGGAGGCCCAAAACCGGGTGATGGAGGATTTGCGGAATGTTTGCAAGCGGGATCAGGTTACTGTGATCTGCGCCATCAGCAGCCTGGAGCACGCGGAGCGCTACGCCAGCCGGATCTGGGGAATTTCCGGAGGTAAAATCGTTCTGGATATATCCGCACGCAAGCTCACACAGCGAGAAAAGGATATTGTATTCTGAGGAGGCCAGTCATGCTAGTCATCGGCATTGCAGGAGGCACAGGCTCCGGTAAAACCACCGTAGCCCGGCGCATTCTGAAACGGATCGGCACAGAGCACGTTGCATTACTATCACAGGATTCCTATTACAAACATCAGCCGCATCTGACAAAGGAGGAGCGGGCCCAGGTCAATTACGATCATCCCAATTCCTTTGACAATGAACTGTTAATTGAGCATCTGCAGGAGCTCCGCCAAGGAAGAAGCGTTCAGGTTCCGGTATATTCCTTCTCTGAGCATTTACGCACGGAGGAGACCATTCCTCTTGCGCCGACTCCGGTTGTGGTGCTGGAAGGTATTCTGGTGCTGGCGGATGAGCCGCTCCGCAAGGAAATGGACATTAAGGTGTTTGTAGATACGGATGCGGACGTACGGGTGCTACGCCGGATTAACCGGGATATGCGGGAGCGGGGAAGAAGCTTCGATTCCGTATTTGCCCAATACCTGAATACGGTCAAGCCCATGCATGAGGCATTTATTGAGCCGTCCAAGCGGTATGCTGATCTGATTGTGCCCGAGGGCGGCGAGAATGAAATTGCCGTCGCGCTGTTGGCTTCACGGATTAAACAGTCCATTATTTAATAAACATCAAACAAAGCCCCGCAGGCCAAGTCTGGCAGTTGCGGGGCTTACATGTGATGAGGGGGGAGCTACTGCTTCTCCCTCTTCAGTTGTTCGACATAGTCTCTGATCATATCCTCATTGACAAACTGGCGGAGCGGTGAAATGCCGTTTTTGGCATGCTCGATAATACGTGCCGTAACCTGGTTGATTGCTTCCGTGGAGAATGCTTCCCCTTTCAGACATAACTCAACCGCTTCCTGGATCAGCTCTTCCCTCAGATAGTCCAACTGCTCAAACTCCTGCAGATGCTCATGCTGTTTACGGGAGTGCTGTGAAATGGCCTCATGCACGTTCATTCGAAACAACGCCTCCTGTTTGAACAAATTCTTCTCATTTTTTTAGAAAAATGAGATTCTAAATATGATACTATAGATACGCCGCAGTTACAATGGATTCGACATAAATCGTGATTTTCTCTTTTAGTCTCAACATTTGCTGCGTTTTTTCCGATATATGCTAAAGACAAAGAAAACATGCTGGGAGTTGGAACGATGGAAAAGTCAACGCTTTTGGGATTGGTCTCCGCCGTAATCGGTATCGGGGTCGGGATGGTTCTGAAGGGGGTAAGTCCTGTCGCGCTTTGGAATCCCGCTGCGCTGCTGATTATCTTCTTGGGAACCTTCGCTGCAGTAGCCATGGCCTTTCCCATGTCAGATGTGAAGAAGCTGCCTGGATTGTTCAAGCTGATCTTCACACAGCCCAAGCTCATGGAAAAAGAAGAACTGATTGTGAAGTTTGTCGAATGGGGCACGATCGCCCGCCGCGAAGGACTTCTTGCTCTGGAAGCAACGGCAGAAACCGTAGAAGATCCTTTCCTCAAAAATGGTATGAAAATGCTGATTGACGGCAGTGACAGTGAGTTTGTCCGCGATGTTATGCTGGAGGATATTCATGCCATGGAAGACCGCCATAAGGTAGGGGCGCAGCTGTTTTCCCAAGCGGGCATGTATGCGCCTACGCTGGGCGTTTTGGGCGCCGTTGTAGGTCTGATCGCCGCACTCGGGAATTTGAAGGATATCGACAAACTGGGACACTCTGTAGCCGCCGCCTTCGTGGCCACCCTCTTCGGGATTTTCTCCGGCTATGTGCTGTGGCATCCGATTGCCAATAAGCTGAAGCGGATGTCCAAGAAGGAAGTGGAGATCAAGCTGATGATGGTGGAAGGTCTGATTACCTTCGGTCTGGGCGGCTCGGCCAACTCCATCCGCCAGAAGCTGCTGGTTTTCCTGCCGTCCGGCAGCCGGGATTTGGATGCCAGGGAATCCAAGGAATCCGCCAAAGGGGAGGTAGCAGCCATTGGCAAAGAAGCAAAGGCATGAGGAGCATGAGGAGCATGCGGACGAGTCCTGGCTAATCCCCTATGCCGATCTGATGACCCTGCTTCTCGCTTTGTTCATCGTGTTGTTCGCCACCTCTCAGACCGACCAGAAAAAGCTGGACCAGCTGGCCAAATCCATGTCGGGCGCATTTAACGGCGGCAAGGGTTTCCTGGAATTCTTCGGTGTCGTCCAGCCTTCGCGCAATGCCGATGCCGAATCCAAGAATACCACCAGTGAGGATACCTCCGGCCCCTTCAAAAATCCGGACAGGACCAATGAAGAGAGTGCCGCAGGAAGCGACAGCAGCAGCCAGGATGCCCAAAAGCGGGCGGAGGAAGCGGCCAAGGCGGCGGAAGCCCTGAAGGAACAGACAAGTCTGAACGAAATGAAGCAGCAAATGGACTCTTATATTTCCCAGAATAGTCTCAGTACCCAGTTGGATACCACCTTGGGGTCCCACTATGTGATGATTACGATCCGCGACCAGGCGCTGTTTGCTTCGGGAAGCGCGGACGTAAAGCCGGAGGCAAAGCAGCTGGCTGACGCCATCTCCAATATTTTGACCAATTACCCGGATTACCAGGTAACGGTTTCCGGCCATACGGATAATGTACCTATTACCACCAAAACCTACAGCTCCAACTGGGATTTAAGCACTGCCCGGTCCTTAAGCTTTATGAAGGAGCTGTTCCGCAACACCAGTGTGAACCAGAAGCGGTTCAGCTCCACCGGCTTCGGCGAATTCAAGCCCATTGCCAGTAATGACACGCTTGAAGGACGCGCCCAAAACCGGCGGGTGGAGGTCTCCATCATCAGCCCGGCGGTTTTGTCCGGCAACGAGCTTCCGCTCCGTTAATTCCAAACAACCCCCTTTCCAAAAAACGGATGGGGGGTTGTTTGCATGTGCCGGTGTGAGGAAGGGTCTGGCGCAAATGGGCAGGATTCGGTATAGTACCTAGTAGAATTGAAGATGGCCAGGACCAGGTTATTCCCGGAAGGAGATTGCTCTTATGCACCGCAAAAAGCTGACTTCGCAGAGTTTGCTCATCCGGCTGTTTGGCGGGCTGCTTTTGCTTGGGGTAGTGCCCCTTATTGCTGCACTGGTGTTTACAGTTATAAAAGCGTCCCATCTGACAGAGGGAGCACTCTCCGAACCTTTTGTCCGGGACCATAACCGTATTTTGCAGGAAACCCGTCACCGGTTGGATGAAATGGAGCAAGCGGCCCATGCCTTAGCAGCGGATTATGCGGTTCAGCGTTTTTTGGACCCGGCATATGTCAAAACCCCGCAGGAGACCAGGGACTATCAGGACTATATGTCGCTTGCCTTAAGGCGGGAGCTGGACCGTACGGAGGCGGCGGAGGAAATATGTGTCCGGCAGGAACAGGCCGGCCGGATCTATTGTTATGGACGCGGTGGTGCCGGAGGAAGCGTTGCGGCAATATCTCCGGTGGGCAGCGCTCAAGCTGTAAACGGAAGCAGCGGTGCTTCGGACAGGACGGATGGCGAGACGCAAGGGATGTTCCGTATGCTCCGGGAGCCCTTATCCGTTTCGGCGGGAAGAGGGAGGCTGCAGTATCTCCTTCCGGTAAACGGTTTGGCTTCGGTAGCGCCAACCGGCTCTATTACAGTGACGGCAAGTATGGAGAATATTGCCGGTGCAGATTCCAACAGGGCCGGCTATGCCGGTTATTCCCTGGAGGATGGAGCGGGAGGGGTGTTGTATGCCTCTAATGGATCGGCAAACCAGATTATTGAGGCAGCCGGAAATCAGGAGGTATCCCTCCTGCCGTTCCGCTACAGAGAATTAAACTGGACGTCCAAGCTGGTTATGGGCGATACCCGCTTGCAGGCAGTTTCCGGGCCGTTGATCAGATGGGCGGCAATCGCCGGAGCCGTAACCCTTGTTTTGGCGGCAGCGGCTTCCTTCTGCTTGTCCAGTTGGGTAACACGGCCTTTCCGGGAGCTGCAATCCTTGATGAAACGAACGGAGAAGGGGGATTTGAAGGCGTATTGGACCTCCCGCGGCAGCCAGGAAATGAATGAGCTGGGCGAAAGCTACAATCAGATGCTGAACCGGCTGGAGGATTTAATCCGCCAGGTTAAACGGGAGGAGGCGCTGAAGAAGGAAGCGGAAATGGAAGCGCTGCAGTACCAGCTTAATCCCCATTTTCTCTACAATACGCTGAATACGATCAAATGGGTGGCCAAGCTCCACAAAACGCCGCAAATCAGCGAAGCGGTCAGCGCCTTGGTGCGGCTTTTGCAGGCCAGCCTGGGGAAGAAGGGCGATTTTATCACCGTAGGGGAAGAAGCGGGTCTAATCATGGACTACATGGCCATCCAAGCTTTCCGGTATGGGGAACATATCCGGCTGGAGGTGGAGATTGACCCTTCGGCGGAGCATTGCCTGCTTCCGCGACTGCTGCTGCAGCCTCTGGTGGAGAATGCCGTTATTCATGGCATTGAGCCTTTGCGCAGAGCAGGAGTTATCGAGGTAAGGATTTGGGTGGAGCGTGGACTGCTGTTTTGCCAGGTGGCGGACAACGGCATCGGGATGGAGGAGGAGGTATACCGTTCGGTCAGCAGCGACACCTCCCACAATATGGAACGCCGTCCGGGAGCGCCATCTGCCGGTATGCTGAGGGAGCGGATGAGCGGAATCGGCCTGCGCCATATCCGGGACAAAATCCGGCTGTATTACGGACCGGATTATGCCATGAGCATTGTCGCCAAACCCATGGAGGGCACCTCGGTGCGTCTTTGCCTGCCTGTCCACCGGAATGAGGAGGAAGCATCATGAATGTATTGGTTGTGGATGATGAGCCGGTTATCCGCCAGGGCTTGCGCACCCTGGTGGAATGGGAGCTCCATGGCTTCCGGCTGGCGGGGGAGGCCGGAGACGGCGAGGAAGCGCTGGCCTATATGGCGGACCATCCGGTGGATCTGGTGGTGACGGATCTTCTGATGCCCCGGATGGACGGCCTGGAGCTGATTCGGCGCATCCGCGAGGCCCAGACCAGCGTAGGCATTCTGGTATTGAGCTGCCTGGACGACTTCGCCTGTGTGAAGGAAGCCATGAAGCTGGGGGCGGCGGATTATCTCCTGAAGCCTACCATGGAGCCGGAGCAGCTCCTGGAGGTGCTGGGGAATATGCGGAGGTCGCTGCTGCAGAGCCGGCAGGAGCAGGAACGGCAGCTCCGTTGGCAGCGGGAAAACGAAGAAACCAAGCTGATGCGTTTATCCCGCCGGACGGGTGCTTTTGTGGCGGGGGGAGCTGCTGAACCGGAGCTGGAGCGGGAGCTGTTTGCTGACGGAGGGCAATTGGCGGTGGTAGTGGTGAAGGTATTCCCGGCCCATGAAACAGCGTCGTCTGCCGTTGAGACTGCAGCCGTGGAGACGGGCTGTGTGGCGGTTATCCGCCTGCGGGAGCAGCAGCTGGTGCTCTATGGCCTGCAGCGGAGCGCCTCCCGGCAGGAGCAGCATGCCCGGCGGGCCGCCAGTGCGGAGGCGCTGGCCAAGCGGCTGCGGGCAGCCCTGGAGGACGGCTGCCGGGCGGTGGTCAGCGCAGGTCCGGCGGCTGCCGGACTCACGGAGCTGAAGCTGTTGGCCGGCTGGCATGAGCAGCGGCTGCACCGGCACTTCTACGCCGGGGAGCTCCGCCCCGGCTCAAGCCTTGCGGGCCCGCGTACGCCGGGCCCGGTAACCGTGCTGGCGGAGGAGGCGGAGCCTCCGCCAGCACCGGTTGCGGTGGCCGCTGCGGTGGCCCCCCTGCCCTATGAGGCGCGCAACGATCTCCTGCGCGCCTTGGCCGGCGGCAACGCCGCCGGGGTCCGCCACCAGCTGGAGCGGGTGGCGTCCCACGTGCTGGCGGCGCAGCCGCCGGCAGGGGAGCTCCTGGCCTTTGCGGCGGAGCTCGTGGTACTGGCGGAGGATGCCGTCCGCCAGCATACTCCACACCCGGGCGCCGGAGGAGACTATTCCCGGCGACGGGCGGAGCTGGTGGCGGACGCCTCCGCCGCACCCAATGCCCAAGCCCTGTTCGCCTGGCTCGGGCAGGCGGTGGAAGAGCTGCTCTGCCTTCCAGTGGCTGGCAGCGGCAGTCAGCCCTCCGCCAATCCCTTCGTGCGGATGGCCCGGCAATTCATGCAGGAGAACTACTCCCGCAATCTCAGCACAGCGGAGATCGCAGAGCATGTGAAGCTCAACCGCAGCTATCTCAGCGAGCTGTACAGCCGGGAAACCGGTGAAACCCTAAGTGAGGCTTTGTCCCGCATCCGGATGGAGGCTGCCAAGGAGATGCTGAAGGAAGGCCGGATGAAGGTATATGAGGTGGCGGAAGCGGCGGGTTACAGCGACTCCAAAATCTTTACCAAGGCCTTCAAGCGGATGACCGGGTTAACGCCGAAGAAATTTCAGTGATTACCCAACAAAAAGACACCTTTTGCCGACAAGGGTGTCTTTTTATTTTTCCGGCAACAGGTTACATTGAAGAGGCCATCCGGGAATGCTCACGGATGAGCCATTATCTGACTACATATCCACCAGGAGGAATCATCATGGCCCTGCCTGAACCACATGCAAGTACGCCCGGCAGGGAGCCGGTGCTGCAAGCCTTTGGCGTTACCCGCACCTTCGGGAGCGGCGCTGCCGCCGTACACGCTCTGAAAGGGGCCAGCCTGTCCGTGCCCCACGGGCGTCTGGTAGCGCTGAAGGGGCGTTCCGGCTCTGGCAAAACCACTCTGATCAATCTTCTGGGGGCGTTGGACAAACCCTCGGAAGGCTCTATTTATTTGGAGGGCACCGAAATTACAGGACTCTCCGACAAGGCCCGTACCTTGCTTCGGCGCAGCCGTCTGGGGCTCATCTTCCAATCCTTCGCCCTGGTTCCTTTGATGTCCGCTTATGAGAATGTGGAGTTCGGCCTGCGCATCTCTGGAATCCCATCCTCCCAGCGCCGGGATCGGGCTGAGGAGGCACTGTCCTTTGTAGGATTGACTCCGCGTATGCATCACCGTCCCTTCGAATTATCCGGGGGGGAGCAGCAGCGGGTAGCCATCGCCAGGGCCATTGCTCACCGGCCGGTCCTGCTTTTGGCTGACGAGCCTACCGCCGAGCTGGATTCCCGTATGGGCTTGCAGGTGATGAAGGTATTCAAGGATCTGGTGGCACAGGAGAACATGACCATTGTTATGACCACCCACGATCCCGCCATTATGGAAATTGTCGATCATGTATACACATTGGAGGATGGACAAATTGTCGATGAAGGATAATTGCAGGCAAATCCGGCCAATCGGGTTGTGCAAGACCCGGTGCAGCCGCCGGCTTTCTATGACAGCGCTTGCGGCTCTTGCCGGTTTAACGCTTTTCACCGCAGGCTGCTCTCTTCTGCCCAAGGAGGAGGAGGCACTCAAGCCGCCTCTAGTCAAGCCGGTGCAGCAGAACATAGAGCTGTTCGAGGTGAAACGTGCGTCCATCGCCCGGCAGTTGAAGGGAAGCGCTGTCTTTACCCCTGCAGAACGTCAGGAGCTCTCCTTTAAGGAATCCGGCGGGCGGCTGAAGGAAATGGTGGTGAATCTGGGGGACACCGTGAAAGCTGGTGATGCTGTGGCGAGGATCGAGTCGGGAGACCTGGAGATCAAACTGCAGCAGCAGCGGCTGACAGTGGAAAAAGCACGCATTCTACTTGAGCAGACCATAGAAGAGCAGCCCGGCAATGCCAGAGCGTTCCGGTTAAAGGCAATAGATCTGGAAAGTGCCCAGCTGCAGCTGAATAGTCTGGAGGAGCAGCTGAAGCGTACCACATTAGTTTCAACCATTGGCGGCGTTGTCACTTTCATCGCTCCGCTTCAAGCGGGGGATTCTGTCCAGGCTTACAGTACCGTTGTGGGCATTTCCAATCCCAAGAAGGTGAATTTAGTTTATGAATCCTCCAGCGGCAATGACCTGGCTGGAGTGGAGGTAGGGATGGAGGTGTCCTTTACCTTTAGAGATGAGGAATATAAAGGCACGGTGCTGCAGACCCCCTCGACAGCGCCTGTGGGCAACGCAGCAGCCGGCAATAAGGCGCTTCAGGAGAAAAACACCAAGTCCCTATATTTCTCTATCCTGAATCCCCCCGAGGATGCGTCCCTGGGAAGCAGTGTTTACTTCACATTGACCCAAGAGATGAGGGAGAATGTTCTGGTGATTCCGAGAGGTGCCCTGCGCTCCTACGGCGGACGCAACTATGTCCAGATCCTGGATGGACAGAGCAGGAAGGAAGCAGACGTGGAGCAGGGTATTGTAACCCAGACGGATGTGGAAATTCGGCAGGGGCTGAAGGAAGGACAAAGAGTCATCATCAGTAATTGATGATGATGGGGACGAGAGGAGGTGCCCTGTGGCGCTGTTCATCATGTTATTGCGCAAAATGGCCAAAAACCGGTGGCTGGAGCTGAGTTTGTTGACTGGCCTTGTCATCACGGTGGGATTGGCCAGCTCCATGCCCATCTATACCGGTTCTATCCTGCAACGGATGCTTCTGAAGGATCTGGAGGCTTCCCAGACCGTGAACCGCATTTATCCGGGAGCGTATTCCGCTTCCGCCACAGTTCTGAATTACCGTCCTGAGGATCAGGCCGGACAGGTGAAGGAAGCGGACCGCTACATGGAGGAAGAGGTGCTGCCAAGGCTGGGGATGCCTGTTCAAACCTATACGGTACAGCGTGAAACGCTTACTCTGCCTGCCGTTCCGGCAGACCCGCAAAAAGCGGACCCCAATGTGAGGCGTCTGGCCTCCATTGCAGCCTTGTCCGGTATGGAAAACTATATCGAGCTTGTGGACGGGCGCCTCCCTTCCAAAGAAATAAAGGATGGCGTGTATGAAGCACTGGTGACAGAGGATGCTTTGAACGGCTTGAAGATGGTGATCGGTACGGAATTTGTGTTCCGGGATCAAAGCATAAAAGGCGAGGTCCGGGTAGTGCCTGTAGGCGTAATCCGTTATAAGGATGAGCAGGGGCTATACTGGAATTTTCAGGAGAATAAATTCGAACAGCAGTTTTTGATTCCCTATGAGCTGTTCGAGGAGAATTTTACTAAAGATGGCGTTATGAGGGTGCAGTTTATGATCTGGCGCGCCAATCTGGATTATGCCGGGCTGAAGATCAATTATGCGGAAGCCCCCTTGGAGATCAGAGTTAATCATGCCAAATTCTTGTCCGGGACCTTCGGCACCAGTTATGTGTCCATGGCTGCCGAACCCGTTTTGAAAACCTACAACGGCAAGGAAAGCAGGCTGCGCCTGATGCTCTGGTCCTTGAATGTTCCGGTTTTGATTATGCTGGGCTTCTATCTGCTGCTGGTTGCCCATTTGACGGTAGGACGCCAAAAGAATGAGATCGCCGTACTCCGCAGCCGCGGGGCGGGACGGATACAGCTTATGGGCGTTTATGCCGCGGAGGCGCTGTTGCTAGGGGCCATTGCCATGGGGATCGGACCATTCCTGGGGTTATATATTGCCAAGGCGCTGGGGGCGTCCAACGGTTTCCTGGAGTTTGTCCAGCGGGCCAAGCTGGATGCGTCTCTGACTGCTGAAGCGTACCGGTACGCGGGAATTGCTGCGATTTGCTCAGTGGTGATGCTGCTGGTGCCGGTGTTTTTGGCCACCCGGACTACCATTGTCAGCCACAAGGTTCAATTGGCGCGGGTGCGGACACTCAGCCTGGCCCACAAATTCGGATTGGATGCTATGTTGCTGGGTATTTCTGTATACGGAATCTATTCCTTCCGCAGAAGAACTGCAGATTTGCAGGCCCTTGGCTTGAATTCCATGGATTTTAAGGTAGACCCTCTGTTGTTTGCGGTTCCGGCCATTTTTATCCTTGGCTTCAGTCTGCTGCTGCTTCGGATATATCCCTTAGCCATCCGGCTGCTTTATCGGATTGGGCGCAGGTGGTGGTCACCGCCGGCATATTCAGCCTTGATCCAGGTTGGACGCTCTGCAACAGGCTATCAGTTTATCATGCTGTTTCTGGCCATGACGATGGCTACCGGCTTGTTCGGGGCCAGTGCTGCAAGAACCATCAACCAGAATGCGGAGGATCAGATCCGGTATAGGAACGGGGCCGATCTGGTGCTGATGGCCAAGTGGGAGAATGATGCGCCGCCCCAATCCGACGGGGAGGAAAAATCCAGTGAAGTAAACACCTCAAAGCGTGTCCAGTACAGTGAGCCGCCATTTATTCCCTTCACGGAGCTGCCCGGTATTGAAGGTACAGCCAGGGTATTCAGTCGGAAAGGCGATTTGGTCGAAAAATCCTCCAATGCTGAAGTGACCATCATGGGTATCGAATCCGATGATTTCGGCCGGACCTCCTGGATGCGGGACCGTTTGCTGGATCACCATTTCTATGATTATCTGAACATCCTTGCACAGGATCCGGCGGCTGTCCTCATATCCCGCTCCATCGCCGAGGAATTCAAGGTGCAGCCGGGAGACAGCCTGTCTGTCCGGTGGGACGGAACGGCTTATGCCACTGTCCAGGTTTACGGGATCGTGGACTATTGGCCAACCTGGAACCCAAACTCCCAGCAATCCGCAAGCCAAACCCAGACGCCGCAGGCAGGAAGTGTGAATAAGCCGGTAAAACCCAAGCTGGTGGTGGGGAATCTCTCTTACTTGGAAAGCACGCTTGCAATGGAGCCGTACCATGTATGGCTGAAGCTGAAGCCGGATGCGTCCCTGCAGGAGATATACAAAAGCATTGAGGAGAAAAAGCTCCCTTTGGTTTCTGTGGTCAATACCGCCCAGGATGTGAGTGACTCCAGGAAGGATCCTTTCCGGATGGCATTAAACGGCGCCATGACCTTGGGCTTCATGATTTCTGCGGGAATATGCTTGATCGGCTTTCTGCTGTACTGGCTCCTGTCCTTCTCCGGCAGAACCCTGCAATATGGCATATACAGGGCTATGGGCATCACTCTTCCCCAGTTGGTAGGCATGATTGCCTTGGAGCTTCTGCTGACCTCCGGGGCGGCGGTTGTGATCGGTGGTTTTACCGGAGCGGTGACAGGCAAGCTGTTTGTCCCATTCTTCCAGCTTTCCTTTAACTTCTCCGACCAGGCACTGCCGTTCCAGGTCATCTTCAAGGCTGCTGACGAATTGAGGCTGTACGCGGTAGTGTCGGCTATGGTCGCCTTTGGGTTGGCTGTTCTGGGTTTTATGCTCTCCCGTCTCCGGATTCATCAGGCCGTTAAATTGGGGGAGGACTGACAACATGATTCATTGCGATAATCTGGTTAAAATATACAAAGCCGCGGAGCTGGAGGTTATTGCTCTCCAGGGTCTGGACTTGCAGGTGGCGGAGGGGGAGCTGATGGCTATTATCGGCAACAGCGGCAGCGGCAAATCCACACTGCTGAATATGCTGGGCGGGCTGGACCGGCCATCCGCAGGCAAGCTTGTTGTGAACGGAACGGATCTCCTGCAGCTTACAGAGCGCGAACTGGTCCGTTACAAGCGGGAAACCGTAGGGTTTGTCTGGCAGAATAATGCGCGGAATCTGGTACCATACCTGACGGCACAGGAGAATGTGGAGCTGCCTATGCTTCTCCGCGGGAGGCGGAGACGGGAGAGAGCATTACTGCTTCTCGAGGCGGTAGGGTTGGCGGACCGCAGACATAACCGGCTCCAGCAGCTGTCGGGCGGTGAGCAGCAGAGGGTTGCCATCGCGATTGCCTTGGCCAATGATCCCCGGCTGCTGCTGGCGGATGAGCCGACCGGTTCGGTGGATTCGAAGATGACCACCCAAATCCTGGATCTGTTCCGGCAATTGAACCGCGACCTGGGACTGACCGTTGTCATCGTCACCCATGACCCGCTGTTAGCCCGCAAGGTGGACCGGGTGGTGGCCATCCGCGACGGAAAAACCTCCTCGGAGATCCTCCGGCGCAAATCCTACTCCGAGGAGCTGGAGGAGCTGGAGGCGGGGGATGCGGCAGAAGAGGAATCCCATGTGGAATATGCTGTTCTGGACAAGGCGGGAAGGCTGCAAATCCCCTCCGGGTATCTGGAATCACTGGGCTTAAGCAGCACCGCCGGAAACAAGGTCAGGGTTTCGGTGGAGGAAGGCAGGATTGTCCTCGAGCCTCCGGAATAGGCGATTTCCATAAAAGTGTCACGTTTAACCGGTTGTCAATTCTTCTAATACCTCTTATACTATACAAGTCGCGTTATGAATGAATATACAGAAGAGGTGCATATCGAAATGAAGAAATTGACAATTCTCCTGGCAGCGGTTATGATGCTGGCCATGCTGGCCGCCTGCGGCGAGAAAAACAAGGAATCGGACAAAACTCAAGGCGCTTCTGCTCCGGCAGCCGCTACTACAGCAGCTTCCACTGCCCCGGCATCCCCGACTGCAGGCGCAGCTGACAAGCTTGCCGACATCAAGAAGGCCGGCACCATCATCATGGGCACCAGCGCAGATTACGCGCCGTACGAGTTCCACAAGAACATTGACGGCAAGGATACCATCGTCGGCTTCGATGTGGAAATCGCCAAAGCCATTGCCAAGGATCTGGGTGTGAAGCTGGAGATCAAGGATATCGGATTTGACGGTCTGCTGCCTGCTCTGAACGCCGGCAAGGTAGACTTCGTTATTTCCGGCATGACGCCTAATGAAGAACGTCTGAAGAGTGTGGACTTCTCCAAGATTTATTACACCGCTCAACAGGTAATCATGATCCGTGCGGACGACAAGGACAAGTTCAAGTCCATGGATGATCTGAAGAAGGTTTCCGTCGGCGTACAAACCGCTTCTATCCAAGAGGATATCGCCAAGGAGCAGCTCCAAGGCGCCAAGATCAAGTCCATTGCCAAAATCACCGATCTGGCACTGGAATTGAAGAACAAGAAGATTGATGCCATCATTATGGAATCTCCCGTAGCCAATGGCTATGTGAACAAGAACAAGGATCTCGTCATCAGCAGCGTGAAGCCCAAGGCTGAGGAAGCCGGCTCCGCCATTGCCATCAAGAAGGGCAATGATACCCTGACTGCCGAAATCAACAAGTCCCTTGACAAAATGATCAAGGACAAGACCATTGACAAACTGGTGGATGAAGCTTTCCAATTGTCTGAGAAATAATGCAATTGCATGGCAACGGGGGGAAACGGCGGCTGTTGTTCCGCTGTTTTCCCCTTCGGCATGCCACCAGGGAGGATATGGAGGGATAAGATGAATACTGCATTTCTGGCAATGGATTTTTCTTTTATGAACGAATATGGAAGCTATTATCTGACAGGTGCCTGGACCACCATTAAGCTGGCCTTTTTCACCGTCATATGCGGCGGTATCCTGGGGATGTTTATTGCCCTGATGCGTTTGTCCGTCAACCGGTTTATCCGTTTTTTGGCATCCGCTTACATTGAAATCATCCGCGGCACCCCGCTTCTGGTGCAGCTGCTAATCGTATATTACAGCCTTCCCAACGGTGTGGAATGGCTCTTGGTTAAGGTGGGCCTTCCGGGCGATGCACTGGCTCTGCCGGATTTTGCGTATTGCGTCATTGCGTTAACCATCAACAGCGCCGCTTATGTGGCAGAGATTTTCCGTGCGGGCATTCAAGCAGTGGACAGGGGCCAGATGGAAGCTGCCCGTTCCTTGGGGATGCCCAAACGAATGGCTATGACCCATATCATTCTGCCTCAGGCCATCCGCAACATTCTGCCGGCTCTGGGCAATGAGTTTGTCGTGATTATTAAGGAATCGTCCCAGGTTATGGTTATCGGCATGGCCGAGCTGATGTACAGTGCCAACCTGATCCGCGGCGCCACTTATCTCTCGATGGAGCCTCTTCTGGTAGCTGCCGTTATCTACTTTACGCTGACCTTCCCGCTCTCCAAGATTCTCAGTCTGGTTGAAAGGAGGATGACCGCCCAATGATTAAGGTCAATCAGCTGCACAAAAGCTTCGGCAAGAACCATGTGCTCAATGATGTGAACATCCATATCGCCAAAGGCGAGGTTGTGGTAGTCATCGGTCCTTCAGGCTCGGGTAAAAGCACCTTCTTGCGCTGCCTGAACCTCCTGGAGATCCCGTCCAGCGGCGAGGTTGTGTTTGAAGGAGTGAATATCACTGACAAGAAGACAGATATCAATGTCCTGCGGCAGAAGATGGGGATGGTATTTCAGCAGTTCAATTTGTTCCCGCATCTGACTGTCCTGAAGAATATTACTATGGCACCGCGGAAGCTGAAGGGAATGAACCAGCAGGATGCGGATAAGCTGGCCATGGAGCTGCTTAAGACTGTCGGCCTGGAGGATAAGGCCAACAGCTACCCGGCACAGCTGTCCGGGGGTCAGAAGCAGCGGATAGCCATCGCCCGTGCCTTGGCTATGCAGCCTGACGTGCTATTGTTCGATGAACCCACCTCCGCCCTTGATCCGGAAATGGTCGGCGAGGTATTGGATGTTATGAAGCGGCTCGCTGCAGAAGGGATGACCATGGTGGTGGTAACCCACGAGATGGGCTTTGCCCGTGAGGTGGGGAGCCGGCTTATCTTTATGGATAAAGGAACCATCGCCGAGGAGGGTTTGCCTGCAGAAATATTTGCAGAGCCCAAACATCCCCGCACCCGGGAATTCCTCAGCAAGGTGCTCTGATTCTATTGATGAAGCCCGTCCCGGGATGGACGGGCTTTTCCGTCTCCAGACAGCGGGAGTTTCCTTCTTCAGAAAGTTGAAATTGCCTGCCGCATCTATCATAATTATATATACAACACATAACTATGGGGTGATGGCTTGAGGATCGGTATTGTTTCGGATACCCACCTGTCGGACCGCAGGGAAATCCGGCTTCCGGGGGAACTTTTGAAGGGATTGTCGGGAGTGGACCTGATCCTTCATGCGGGAGATTGGGTTTCCCCCAAGGTAGCCGAGGAGCTGGAGAAGCTGGCTCCGGTTGAAGGGATAGCCGGAAACAATGACGGAGCGGACATTGTCAACCGCTTCGGTTACAAGAAGATCGTGGAGGCCGCGGGTATCCGCATCGGGCTTATTCACGGTGACGGGTACGGTAAAACCACGGAACGCCGAGCCTTTGATGCATTTGAAGGACAGGATGTCCAGGCGGTTGTCTTTGGCCATTCCCATATTCCTTATCTGGAGCATAAAGCAGGCATCCTCTTGTTTAACCCCGGTTCCCCTACGGATAAGCGCCGTCAGCCGCTCTATTCCTACGGGATGATGGACATTGGGAAAAGCGGGATAACCGCAGAGCATTATTATTACCCGTCCCGGGATTAATTTGCCGTATTCCCGTATTTTTCGACAAATTCCTTCTATTTTCACCGATTTTCCGTTATACTAAAGCTATTCCTGCATCTTTCGTAGAAATGAGTGAACACATGGCCATTAAGATATTTACCGACGGAAGCTCAGATTTGCCTAAACGCATTCTGGAGCAATTGGGCATCGTACAGATCCCCTTGCCGGTTCATTTTGAGGATGAGCATTTCGATTCTGACATGGATTTGGAGCTCTTTTACAATAAACTCGGTTCGTCTAGTGTGCTTCCCAAAACCTGCAGTCCATCGCCGAGTACCTTCTTCAACAAATTTATGAGTGTGGACGCTAACGAGCAGATTCTTTGCATTGCGCTGTCCTCGGGACTTAGCAGCACCTATCATCATGCCGTGATGGGCAAAACGATGGTGGAGGAGGAGCATCCCCAGCGTCTTCCCATTGAGGTGCTGGACAGCAAGAATGCTTCTTTGGGCTTGGGGGTTCTAGTTTATAAGGCGGCCCGAATGGCGAAGGAAGGGCACAGCATGCATGATCTGGTGCAGACCATGAAACGAAGCATCTCCGAGGTGAAGAATTACTTTGTACTGGATACTCTGGAGAATGTGATTAAAGGGGGAAGGCTGGACCGGGTCCGCGGCGCCATTGCCTCCGTTCTGAATATCAAGCTCCTGATGTGTGCCAGCGAGGAAGGTACTCTGGAGGTGCTGGAGAAGGTCCGCGGCACCCAGAATGCCATCAAGAAAATGATTGACCGGATCGGCGAGGCCGGACATGATTTCGAGAAGAAGGTGCTTGCCATCGGCCACAGCAATTGCGAGGAGCGGGCTCATGAAGTCATGGAGATGATTCTGAAGCGCTACCCCTTTAAAGATGTGATTGTGGCAGAGATGGGGCCGGTTATCGGCACCTATGCAGGCAAAGGCGGTATTTTGGTCTCCTTCGCTTAATCCAATCCCCCAAAAGTGAAGTAAAGCGATGCAGCTTATTCCTGTTACTTTTGGGGGAGCCCCCTGAAAAAGCAAAAACAATAAAAGAAGTGTACAGCGGAGATTCCGCCGTACACTTCTTATTTTTTGGCCGGCGGGATACGAGTCCGGGACACCTGCTCCAGGAAGGAGAGGGTTTTCTGGAGGTATTCGCGCTTGTTCACGCTGTAGATTAGCTCATGGTGTCCTTTTGGCAAAAGCCAAAGCTTGGACAGGGGCTGCTGGGCAGTCTGATTATCCATAATGATCTGCGCCTGCTCATACGGCGCTTTTTCATCCAACATGCCATGAATCATGAACATCGGAATTTTATAGGTGTTTTGCAGGATTTTTTCGTAGGGAATCTGGTTCATATTCACTCCGTTCATCACCGGGAAAAACATCCGGATCAGGGGCAGGGAAGGGAAACGGGGCAAGTCGGCATGCTGCCGGATATTGTGGTAGAGCGTATCGGGTGACAGGATGAAGGCACTGTCCAGGATCATGCCGGTAATGTCCTCGCTTTGCAGCGCGGCGCCCAGTGCGGTTCCGGCTCCCATGGAGAAGCCCCAGATGAAAATTTGCTTGGCGTTCTTCTGCTTGATGAAATCAATGGCACCCAACAGCTCGAAGGTCTCCTGAACACCGCCGGTGACTACCTGCTCCGGGTGGACAAAGCCGTAGTCGAACATCAGGACATTGAAGTTCTGCATATGGGCAGCCTTGGCCAAATCATACATCGGCACCCAGCTTTCCTCCCGATTGGCGCCGTAGCCATGTGAGAAGATGACAGTGCGTGAAGCTCCTTCCGCAGGGAGGTACCAGCCGTCCAGCTTGGAGGTTTGATTGATGCTGGGGAAGGTGACTTCTTCGTACGGGACACCGATGGCTTCAAGCGGATTAGAGGAGAGCGGTGCAATGATGGGCCGGGCGAGGAGCCAGGCGATGTAGGCATGGAAGGCAACCGTCAAGGCGAGCACCGATGCCGTCAGCGACAGGAGGAGAGCCAGCCAGAAGCGGGGGCGGGCAAGGATGCCGCGTTTTTTTATGGGAACGCTTACAATACCTCTTGCTGTGTGAACGGATGACATGACCCTCATATGAGTTCCCTCCCTTAGCTGTCTGGAATAATCTGGTCTGCCGGGGCTTTCGTTACCTTTATTTATAGTATGAATCCGAAGGTCTAACTGCGTCAATCTCCGTCGCAAAATGTAAACACGCTGTAATCTGCCTGTAATGAAGGAATGGCGGAACTGCGTCTAAATCTTGTGAAAATGGTGTCTTCTATATGGACTCTCCTTGTATGCAGGTGCTATAATGTTCAGGATATCTTGGGCATATGCCTACGGGAAGGCGGAAGAGACAATGGGCAAGGAAATGATGCGTGTCGTAAGCCAGCGGCAGTTGGCGCGTCATGTATACGAGCTGGTGCTGGAGGGCGGACTGGCCCGGAATATGGCCGAGCCCGGACGGTTCGTACATGTGAAGGCGGAGATCGGCAATGATCCTCTCCTGCGGCGGCCGATCAGCATCTGTGAGGCGGATGTGGAGAATGGCCGGTTTACCATGATTTACCGGGCGGAAGGAAAGGGTACTCTGCAGATGGCCGCCAAACAAGCCGGACAGGCTGTAGATATTGTAGGCCCATTGGGCCATGGATTTCCTGTTGATGAGGCCCAACCCGGGGATACGGCACTGTTGGTTGGGGGCGGAATCGGCGTGCCGCCGCTTTATTATCTGTCCAAGCAGCTTCTGGCCAGAGGAGTCCGGGTCATTCATGTCCTGGGTTTTGCTTCTGCGGCGGATGTATTCTATAAGGAAGAGTTCGAGGCGCTGGGCGAAACCTATCTGGCGACAGTCGACGGAAGCGCCGGAGAACAGGGCTTTGTGACAGACATGATCCTCCGTCATAACTTGTCCTTCCAGGTGCTTTATGCCTGCGGGCCTACTCCCATGCTGAAGGCGCTGGATACGGCCTACCGGGACCACAAGGGTTTCTTGTCGCTGGAGGAGCGTATGGGCTGCGGCATTGGTGCATGTTATGCCTGTGTCTGCAAGGTGCAGGGGGACGAAACTGGCACGAAGTATCATAAGATCTGCAGCGACGGACCTGTCTTTCCTATCGGGGAGGTGGTTCTGTGAGCGAGATGGCCAATCTTGAAGCAGCAAACGATCCCCGGCTGGCTGTAGAGCTGCCCGGGTTAAAGCTGAAGAATCCGATCATCCCCGCATCCGGCTGTTTTGGCTTCGGGCAAGAATTCGCGGGATATTTCGATCTGAATCTGCTGGGCTCCATCGCCATTAAGGCGGCTACAGGAGAGCCCCGATACGGCAACCCAACTCCCCGGGTAGCGGAAACACCGGCGGGTATGCTCAATGCCATCGGCCTGCAAAACCCGGGCGTGGACGGGATTCTGCGCAATGAGCTGGCGTGGCTGGAGCAATTTGATCTACCGATTATTGCCAATGTAGCAGGCTCTACCACAGAGGAATATGTGGAGGTGGCGCAGAAAATTTCCGGCGCCCCGAATGTGAAGGCGATTGAGCTGAACATTTCCTGTCCCAATGTGAAGTGCGGGGGCATTGCCTTCGGCACCGTTCCCGAGACAGCTGCTGAGCTGACCCGCAAGGTAAAGGCAGCCTCCTCCGTTCCTGTCTATGTGAAGCTGTCCCCCAATGTAACCGACATTGTGGAAATGGCCAAGGCCGTGGAGCAGGCCGGAGCTGACGGCATTACCATGATCAACACACTTCTCGGTATGCGGATCGATCTGAAAACCGGCAAACCGGTGCTGGCCAACAAAACAGGAGGGTTATCCGGCCCCGCAGTTAAGCCTGTAGCCATCCGGATGGTTTATCAGGTCAGCCAGGCTGTGAATATTCCCATCATTGGCATGGGGGGCATTATGAGCGCGGAGGATGTTATTGAATTCTATATGGCCGGTGCTGATGCCGTTATGGTAGGGACCGCCAATTTCGTTGATCCTTACGCTTGTCCCACCATTATCGGCGGATTGGCCGAATGGCTGGATAAACTCCGCGTAGACCATATTTCCGAACTGACGGACCGGAGCTGGAAATCGTAGCATAACAAAATTCCTTTACGCCGCAGATGCCTGAAGCCGGTTGGCTGTCAGGATAATCTGCGGTTTTTTTGTGCAAATGAAGCATGCTGTCATCCATCCCGGGGGCAACGGGACAGGTGACCATACCACCTGGTAGGTGAAAGCATAGTATGAACCAGGCGGTAGGTCACATTCGAAATGGAGGCAGCATCCATGAGTTTATTGTCACGGAAATACCCTTGGAGCAAATGGCAAAAGCATCTAGTGCTGGCCCGCGACCCTGCTCTACGGGAGTTTTTGCCTGACACCGCAGTATTGAAGGAAGAAACGCTGCTTGATTTTTTAAGCCGCTATCCTGTTGTTTTCGTGAAGCCCAGCTGTGGCGGAGGAGGCAGGGGAGTGGTCAAGATATCGGTTTTGGAGGAAGGACAAACAGAAATTCAGACAACCGAAACCCGTACGGTTGCGGAGCTCCCGCAGGTGTACCGTACAGTCATGGGATATCTTGGGCAGAAGGAATACATCGTGCAGCAGGGGGTATCCCTGATCCGAATCGATGAGAGGCCCATCGATTTCCGGACTTTATTGCTCCGGCCGGGCAAAACCTGGCGTTATATGGGTGTGATGGGGAAGCTGGCGGTCCGGGACCAAATTGTAACCAACCACTGCCGCGGGGGCAGCTCACTTACGTTTTCCGGAGCCTTGAAGGAGAGTAAGGAAATGCAGGAGGAGGAAATTCTGGAGCTGGAGAAACGTTTGGAGAAGCTATCCCGGCAAATTGCTGCTGCCATGCAGAGGAGATTTCCCCTGGTCGCTGAATTGGGGCTGGATATCGGCATCGATGAGAATATGAAGCTGTGGCTCATCGAAGCCAATACCCGCCCGCAATACAAGCTGTTCCGCGACCATGAGGACCCGATGCTTTATAACCGCATAGGAGCAATCATCAAGTCTGTCCGTTTGCCTCTTTCTTGACGGAGGCCCGGAAGCTTTGGCGGATGCTGTCCACCAGACCGGGAACCGTCAATACGTCATAAGCGGTGGCGGCAAGGGCTTTGGCGCCGAACAGCATCCCTTCCAGAGCTCTGTCCGCCAAAGCAAGATCGCGGAATTCCACGGTATGCAGCAGGTGCTTCTCATCAATGACCTTCACATAAGGATGGATCGCAGGGCAGCGGCGGGAAACATTCCCCAAATCCAGGGAGCCGTGATCCTTGCCCGTTTCGATTGCTCCGGGATCAATGCCCAATGCTGTGAGATTCCTTGTGTAGGTCTCGGACAGCTCCTGGTTGGTCATCAACTCATCATACGAGAATTCATAATTGGTAACCTTAAGCTTGGCTCCCGTCTGGAGAGCGGCTCCTTCGGCGCACCGGATAACCTTGCGGACGGTTTCGTCGGTATAGGGACGGTTTCCCGACCGGACATAAAATTGAGCGACGGCATATTCGGGGATGATGTTTGGTGCCGTTCCGCCTTCCGTGATGATGCCGTGAATGCGGACATGGCTCTCCAGCTGCTGGCGCAGGGCATTGATGGAGTTAAACAGCAGAAGAACGGCGTCCAGCGCATTGATGCCCTCGTAAGGGTTAGCGGCGGCATGGGCGGTTTTCCCAAAATATTCGAATTGCACTGCATCCATGGCCAAGGAGGTGCCGGAATGCTCATAGGTGTGGTATGGATGGGCCATTAGCGCAGCGTCCACATCATCGAACAATCCGGCCTTGGACATGGGCACCTTAGCCCCCTTGGTTTCCTCGGCGGGGGTACCGTACACCCGGATTTCCCCGCCGGTTTCATCAATAACCGCTTTCAGCCCGGCGGCAGCCGCGATGGCCATGGTGCAGATCAGATGGTGGCCGCAGGCATGACCGATATCCGGCAGGGCGTCGTACTCCGCCAGGAAGGCAATCACCGGCCCGGGCTTCGGTGAGGTATACCGGGCGATAAAGGAGGTAGGGATATCCAGCACTCCGCGCTCCACATCAAACCCCAGCTCACCCAAAAGCGCAGTGAGTCTCTCCGCTGCCTGGAATTCCTCATGCCCCAGCTCCGGATGGTTCCCGATAAATAAGGAGGTTTCCTTCAAAACGGGAGACAGGCGGTCAATGGTGTCAAAAATATGTTTCTTCATAAACAAAATCACTCCTTTGTCCCCAAAATTGTTGAATCTTCCGGCGCTTGCGCTTGATTCTGTCTTATGTACGCCTTATGCTATAAACGGATGATGTCATACTTTTGATCGGAAGGTGCAATATGAGCTTTTTGGAAAATGTTTGGGAGCATATACGGCGCGGCTCCATTCAGAATGCCCCTTATCCGGTGGCGCTGAACGTAAACCTCGCTTATACCGTCATGCTCCCAGACAAGGAAAATCACTTGTTCTGGCTGCCCTATGAGTACACGGGCCTATGCTACCGCGACCATGGCACGTATGTGAATATTCTGCCATACTATAAAGGCTTCATTCTGGAGAATGTGGAGCTTTCCCACGGAACCGATCTGTACAAGCCCAGGACCGAAGAGGAATTCCTGAAGCAGCTGTACAGACTGTCCTGGGATCTGGAGCGCACCATTGATGAGCTGGTCCGGCCTTATGACCTGTCGGCCTGCGCCGCAGACTACATTCTGAAGATGTACTATTTTATCGACTGGCTCCGGTATTACAATTCCGCCACAGACGGAAAGCTGAAGTAAGTCCCAGTTAATTCAGGTCTTCCAGCACGAACTTTTCGATAACATGGCGTACGCCTTCATCATTATTGCTCCGCGTCACATAGTCTGCCACCTGCTTCAACGAGTCTACCGCATTTTCCATCGCTACACCCAACCCGGCCTGCTCCACCAGCTCATGATCGTTCCAGCTGTCGCCGATCCCGATGGTTTCCTCCTGCTTGATGCCGTAGTGCTCTGCCAGGCGGGTTAATGCATGGCCCTTGGTTCCCTCCGGATGCATGATCTCCAGAAAGTGGGGTTTGGACTTGGTGATATGCGCCTTGTCGCCGACGGCCGCCTTCAGCTCCACCAGCACGCGGTCCAGAACCTCCGGTTCATCGATCATCAATAGCTTGGGAGCGGTCTTTTCGGCCAGCCGGTCGAAGTCGGGCTCGATTTCATATGCAATGTTGTTCAGCTTGGCGTAGCCTTTTAACCGTTCATTCTCTTCCTTGGCCAACAAGGTATCGTTGTGATACGCCTGAAGATGCAGGCCGTTCTTCGCAGCGTACTCGAATACATAACGGACGACCTCGGGCGGAACATTCCGCTCATAGATGACTGTTCCGTCGGAGGCATGCTTCACCAGGGCTCCCTGATAGGTAATCAGTGGGACTTCCAGCCCCAGCTTGGCGGCAATCTTGCGGGCGGAGGCGAACATTCGTCCTGTCGCAATGGTAAACACAGCCCCGCGCTCCATAGCGGCGTAGATGGCGCTGCGTGTTCCTTCTGTAATATCCAATTGATCGTTCAATAAGGTATCGTCCAAATCAACAGCAATCAGCTTGTACATGGGAAAACACTCCTTAGCAGGTTTCTCTGACTCTCTGGTCTACCGATTCATTATAACGTAAACACAACTGTTCGTCAGCCTGCGAACGCCTTCATTGGCTTCGGTTCTACGGCCGCTTGGACTAGCGGGCGGATGCTGACGACTGCCATCTTGGAGGTTGCATCATGCATAATGTTAAAACAACCATTCAGTTTTTGGGTACGGGGGATTCCATGGGAGTGCCACGGGTCTATTGCAGCTGCGGAGTCTGCAGCGAAGCTCGGAACACCGGCCATAATAGAAGATTGCGTTCATCTATTCTGTTGCGGAATGGGGCGGAGGAGCTGTTGGTGGATTGCGGTCCCGATTGGCGGAGCCAGATGGAGGCGCTTGGCCAACGGACAGTAGGCAGCGTTCTGATTACTCACGCCCACTTCGATCACATCGGTGGTCTTCCGGAGCTGGCGGATTTATGCCGGTGGACAGAGGTGCAGCCGGACCTCTACGCTCCTCAGGAGGTGTTAGCCATCATCAGGCGTCAATTCCCCTGGGTGGAGGGCAGGCTCCGTTTTGTGGAGGTGGAACCCGGGCTGGAGCTGTTAGGGTGGAGCATTACCCCGTTTAGGGTTAACCACGGCAAAAACGGCTATTCCTATGCCTACCGGTTCCAGCAGGAGGAGAGGGCTTGGGTATATTGTCCCGACTCTATAGCATTAGGCGAGGCCGAGAAGCGGCATATGCAGGATTTACGGCTGCTGATTCTGGGAACCAGCTTTTATAAGGAAGAAGCGGAATTCCACACCCGTTCGGTCTATGATATGGTGGAGGCCTGCGGACTGGTGGCGGAGCTTGCGCCGGGTGAAACCTGGTTCACCCATATGTCTCATGATATTGATCTGAACAACCTGCCGGAGCTGCCGGAGGGAATCAGGCTGGCTTGGAGCGGCCTTGAGCTCTGCTTGTAGGAATAGGTGCTGCGGCTTCCGTTAGCTCGACAGGGAGGGGCGGTTCACCGTCGCGATTGTCCCCATGCGGGTACCCAACGCGGTTACGATTACCCCAACGGACTCAGGAGCCGTTATTTGATGCAAAAACGCTATTTTTTATCTGAACCGGACCCAGGAGCCGTTATGTGCCGGGAAAAAGCTGGTTTGGACGGGATGGCGGAGAAATAACGTACCGTGTGTCCGCGAAATCACCAGAAGCCCGTATTTCTGCAAAATAACGGCTTTTCAGTCCGGTTAAGCACCGGTACCCAAGGAACTCCAATCTGGAGTTCTTTTTTTGTTGTCCGGAAAAATGCACCTGGTCCGGCGGTATATGGGGGAAGGGAGACTGCTGATAAAACCGCAATTGCCTATTTTTGTCTATTTCGTGTCCGGAAATGAATGCGTTATCATTGAGAATCATTATTCAGATTCATAAAGTATTCAATTATAACTGAGAATGGTTCTCTAAATCCATATATTTTTCACCAATATAACAGGATTTTGGGGCAGTTCAACAGATTGTCAAATTTCTTGTGAAATGATTCACTATTGGATCTTATAATAGGAATTGAAAACAGGAATGTGGAAGATTTGTGTAGACTTTTTGTCGAAATCATGTTGTTTTGACCGATGTTCAAGCTCTCTCAGCGCAAAAGGCAATGCACCTAACCCCCTCATATAAGCAGTATGACAGCCAGACGGAAAGGCGAAACAGTGCATGCCGCACTAACGCAATCCAATACCAGCGGACGGACGATCTCATTCAAGCTCTTTTCACATCCGGGTCTTGTCGGCTGTTATTAATAAATAGGAGGGAACCAGATGTCTACCTTACCTAAGAAAAATGAGCTTGGATTTTTTGAGATTCGTCTCGAATCCATTGGCGGCCTTGGCGCCAACCTTGCAGGCAAAATGCTTGCTGAAGCCGGAGTACTGGGAATGGGCTTAAACGGCTCCAACTTTTCCTCGTACGGTTCTGAGAAGAAGGGTTCGCCCATCAAAACCTTCGTCCGTTTTACGGAGCCGGAAGTGGAGATTCGCGACCACAGCCCCATTGAGGTGCCGCATGTTATCGGTATTTTCCATGAGGAGCTGTACAAAACGGTCAACGTCGTAAGCGGGTTGCCCGCCGACGGCATCGTGCTGGTGAACTCCACACGTGATTTTGACGAAATCCGCAAGGATCTGAAGCTGGAATACGGCACGCTGGCTGTTGTTGACGGCATGGGCATTGCCGTAGAAGAGAAGACCAAGGTCAATACGTCCATGCTGGGCGCCTTGTACCGGATTTGCGACTTCCTTGATCCTGAGGATATGCGCAATACCATCCGCAGCACGTTCGGCAAGAAGTATCCCCATCTGGTGGAGCCGAACATCCGCACCTTCGACCGCGGATATAACGAAGTGAAGTTCAAGACCTATGAGGTTCCGGCAGATGCGGTAGGCAAAGCCTTCAAGCGTGCCGTTACGGTGTACGGTTATGAGTCCCAGCCGTTGGGCGGCGTAATTTTGGCTCAAGCCAATACTGTACTGAAGGACATGAGCGGTTCCCGTCAAGGCTTTATCCCCGAGTTTAATGCCGAGAAGTGCATCAGCTGCGCCCAATGTGATGTCGTGTGCGGCGACATGTGCTTCGTTTGGGAGGAAGAGCCCAACAAACGCGGCATTATGCAAATGGTTCTGAAGGGAATCGATTACCAATATTGCAAAGGCTGTCTGAAATGTGTGGATGCTTGCCCGACAGGTGCTCTGCAGGATCTCCGCGAAGAAGTGGGCTATGCCGAAGCGCATCGTGTGCCGTCCCGTTTTAATTTCGTACTGGGAGGAGCTTGAGTAATGGCTATTCTGGAGAATGAACTGAAGCATTCTGCCGCCGAGCAGATTACCACCTTTGAGTCCGGCAACGAAATGGCGGCCACTGCAGCCGCACAAATCAATTATCATGTAATGGGATATTTCCCGATTACGCCTTCCACTGAAGTTGCCCAATATCTGGATCAAATGAAGACCCGCGGGGAGCATGATATCCAGCTCATCGCAGGCGACGGCGAGCATGGCGCAGCCGGTATCTGCTATGGCGCCGCTGTAGCCGGAGCACGGGTTCTGAACGCAACCAGCTCCCAAGGTCTTCTGTATATGCTGGAGCAGCTGCCGAACCAAGCGGGTACCCGCTTCCCCATGGTGCTGAACCTGGTGTGCCGTGCCGTCAGCGGTCCTCTGGATATCCGCGGCGACCACTCCGACTTGTACTACACCCTGAATACAGGGTGGATCGTTCTGACTGCCTCCACTCCTCAGGCTGTATACGACATGAACATCATGGCGCTGCGTCTGGCCGAGCACTCCGAAGTCCGCCTGCCGGTAATCGTGGCTTATGACGGCTTCTTCACCTCTCACCAAAAGAAAAAAGTCAGCCTCTTCAAGGACCGTAAGGTAGTTCAAGCCTACGTGGGTGAGCGCCCAGCTCAATTCCCTGATGTAAGCGATCCGCGCAACCCGGTTTCCATCGGTGCGCATATGAACGGCGACGACCTCATTAATAACCACTTCCAGCAATCCGAAGCACTTTATAAGGCTGGCGAGGTATACGAACAGCTGCAAACCGAATATGCCGCATTATCCGGCCGCGAGTATCCGACTCTTGACATGTACGGTATGGGGGATGCCGAGGTGGCATTGTTCCTGCTCAACTCCGCAGGCGAAGCCGCCAAGGATGTGGTGGATAAGCTCCGCGCTCAAGGCATCAAGGCAGGCGTAATCCGCCCCAACATTATCCGTCCGTTCCCGGCCGAGCAGCTCCGCAAGGCTCTGAAGAATGTGAAGGCCCTTCTGGTTGGCGAACGTGCTGACTCTTATGGAGCTCAAGGCGGCAACATGACTCACGAGGTCCGTTCCGCTTTGCAAATAGACCCCGATAACAAGACCATTATCCTAAGCCGGGTTTTCGGCCTGGGCGGCAAGGACTTCTATGGTGAGGACGCGGAAGAATTCTTCAAGCTTGCCATTGACGCTGCTGACAAAGGATATGCCGAGAAGCCCTTTGATTATTTCGGACATAATCCGGGAGTCAAAGGCCATGCTGCCGAGCAAATCGTCATCGAGCCTCTGCACGGTGAGTCCTACAATACCGGCCTGATCTCGGTTACGGTAGATGAAGCCACCGGCAAAGTAAAGGCCAAGGTTCCGCCGCTGCGCAGCCTGACCAAGAAACCAAAGCGGTTTGCTCCCGGACACGGCGCTTGCCCCGGCTGCGGCGTACTGCCTGCACTGGAGCTGTTCTTCAAGGGCATCGAGGGCGATATCGTAGCCCTTTTCCAAACCGGCTGTGCTTATGTAGTTACCACATCCTATCCGTATACTTCGCATAAGCAATCCTTCGTGCATAACCTGTTCCAAAACGGCGGAGCTACCGTTGCCGGTATGGTGGAAGGCTTCCTGGAGCTGAAGCGCCGCGGCGAGGTGAATATCTCCGACGATATTACCTTTGTTATGGTCACCGGCGACGGCGGTATGGACATCGGTATGGGCGCTGCCATCGGTGCAGCACTGCGGAACCACAAGATGATTATGCTGGAGTATGACAACGAAGGCTACATGAACACCGGCTCCCAATTGTCCTATTCCACACCGCTGGGCCACATGACCTCCACCTCCGGTGTAGGCAAGGCGCAGAAGGGCAAGGGCTACCACCATAAGGACACTCCTCAGATCATGGCTGCTTGTAACATTCCGTACGTGTTCACCGGCTCCGAGGCATACCCGATGGACCTGATCCAGAAGGCTGCCAAGGCTCACTGGTACGCTCAGAATGTGGGCTGTGCTTACGGCAAGATTCTGATCACCTGCCCGTTGAACTGGAAGACAGAAGACCGCTTGGGACAAAAGATCGTCAAAACCGCCGTGGACTCCTGCTTCTTCCCGCTGTATGAAATCGAGAACGGTGTAACCAACATTACGTACGATCCCGAAGCGAAGGGAAGCAAGGTGCCGGTGCTGGATTGGCTGAAGTCCATGGGCAAGTCCAAGCATATGGCCAAGGAAGAGGAAATGCTGGCTGAATTCGAAGCTGAAGTGGAGCGCAGATGGCAGCGCCTGAAGGCAAAGCACGAAAATCCGCTCTTGTAACACCAATTCCCCCAAACAGGGACCGGCAGCAAGAAATGCCGCAGCCGGTCCCTGCGGGGTTTTCATCGCAACAAGCGTGGAGGGCCGCTTTACCGCGAGTCTATCTATACGCTTACAATAACAAAACTAGGCTTGTCTTACTTAGAAGATAAACATTAGGAGGATCGACTATGGGAGAAAATTGCTGTTGCGGCGGTGCAGCGGTTGCCGACGAGCGGTTAGAGAAAATCAGAGAGACCATTGAAACCTTCAAGCCCATGAAGGGCGCTTTGATCCCGGTGCTGCATGAGGTTCAGGATTCTTACGGTTATCTGCCGGAGCATGTGCTGGAGATCGTATCGGAGGAGTTGAATATTCCTTTATCCGAGATCTTCGGCGTGGCATCCTTTTACCACTTCTTCTCGCTGGAGCCCAAGGGCGAACATATTATCCGCATCTGCATGGGAACCGCTTGCTACATTAAGGGCGCCCAAGCCATTGTGGATACCTTCGTCAAGGAGCTTAAGGTGGAGGTTAACAAAACCACGGAGGATGGCAAGTTCACTCTGGAGGCTACCCGCTGTCTAGGCGCTTGCGGCCTTGCCCCTGTTTTGACCATCGGTGAAAAGGTATATGGCAAGGTATCCGCTGTCGACGTCCCGAAAATTCTTAAGGATTATAAATAAGGAGGGAATCGTATGAAATCCATTCAAGAACTGGAGCTTATCCGTGACAATACGATCGCCCGTGTCGTCCAGCGTCAGGAAAACGGCGGTTCCAGTGTTACCCGTAAGAGCGTGATGATCTGCGGCGGCACAGGCTGTACCTCGTCCGACTCCATGCCGATTCTGCATGCGATTGAGCAGGAATTGAAGAATCACGGCATTGAGAATGAAATCGAAATCGTCCGTACCGGCTGCTTCGGCCTCTGTGAGCTGGGCCCGGTCGTGATCGTATATCCCGAAGGCGCCTTCTACGCCCGTGTTGAAACCAAGGATGTTCCCGAGCTGGTGGAGGAGCATCTGCTGAAGGGCAACGTGCTGAAGCGTCTCGTGTATAAGGAAGCTTTAGAGAAGGACGGCAGCATCAAGCCGCTGAACGACGTTAACTTCTTCAAAAAGCAAATGCGGATCGCACTCCGTAACTGCGGCGTGATTGACCCGGAGAAGATTGAGGAATATATTGCCCGGGATGGTTATAAAGCGCTTCACAAGGTGCTGGCCACCATGAAGCCTGAGGAAGTTATTGCCACTATGAAGCAATCCGGTCTCCGTGGACGCGGGGGCGGCGGCTTCTCCACCGGGACGAAGTGGGAATTCGCAGCCAAGCAGGTAAACGATCAGAAGTATATGATCTGTAACGCCGACGAAGGGGACCCGGGCGCATTTATGGACCGCTCCATTCTGGAGGGCGACCCCCACAGCGTGCTGGAGGCTATGGCTATCGGCGGTTATGCCATCGGCGCCAACCAAGGCTTCATCTATGTTCGTGCTGAATATCCCATTGCGGTACAACGTCTGTTCGTGGCTATCCATGAAGCGCGGAAGCATGGGTTGCTGGGCAAGGATTTGTTTGGAACCGGCTTCGATTTTGACATTGAGGTCCGTCTTGGCGCAGGAGCGTTTGTGTGCGGAGAAGAAACAGCGCTGATGAACTCCATTGAGGGTAAACGCGGTATGCCGAATCCGAAGCCTCCGTTCCCGGCGGTAGAGGGCCTGTGGAAGAAACCCTCCGTTATCAACAACGTGGAAACCTATGCCAATATCCCGATGATTATTCTGAAGGGCGCCGAATGGTATTCCAGCATCGGCACCGAAAAATCCAAGGGCACCAAGGTATTCGCTCTTGGCGGCAAAATCGTCAACACCGGTCTTGTCGAGGTTCCCATGGGCATCACCCTGCGCGAGGTCATTTTCGAAATCGGCGGCGGCATTCCCAACGGCAAAAAATTCAAGGCTGTCCAAACTGGCGGACCCTCGGGCGGATGTTTGACCGAGGAGCATCTGGATTGCAGCATTGACTTTGATAACCTGAACAGCTTGGGCTCCATGATGGGCTCCGGCGGTATGATCATCATGGACGAGGACAACTGTATGGTGGACGTAGCCCGCTTCTATCTGGACTTTACCCGTGATGAATCCTGCGGCAAGTGTACGCCCTGCCGTGTAGGGACCAAACGCCTGCTGGAAATTTTGGAGAATATCACACAGGGTAAAGGCACGGCCGATGATCTGGAGATCCTTGAGGATCTCTCCGAGAACATCAAGAATGCATCCTTGTGCGCTTTAGGCGGCACCGCCCCGAACCCGGTTATTTCTACATTGAAGTTCTTCCGCAATGAGTATTTGGCTCACGTAGTGGATCACAAGTGTCCTTCCGGCGTCTGCAAGGATCTTTTGACTTACTCCATCGATCCCGACCTGTGCAAAGGCTGCAGCCTCTGTGCCAGAAAATGTCCGGTGAATGCCATTTCCGGCAAGGTGAAGGAGCCGTATCTGCTGGATGCATCCGTGTGTATCAAGTGCGGGCTCTGCTTCGATTCCTGTAAGTTCAAAGCCATCTTGAGAGGATAAGGAAGGGAAGAGGTGACTATGGTGGAAAAAGTGAAACTTACAATAGACGGCATCGAAATGGAAGTCGACAAAGGCACAACTGTGCTGGAAGCGGCCCGTGATGTGGGAATTGAAATTCCGACCCTTTGCCACTTGAAGGGCGTTTGTGAATCCTCCAGCTGCCGTGTTTGCGTCGTGGAGGTAGGACCCCGCCTGATCGCGTCCTGTACGCTGAAGGCTGAACCCAACATGAAAATTCAAACCAATACCAAGAAGGTACGGGACGCCCGCAGAACCGTTGTGGAGCTCCTGCTCTCCGACCATAACCGGGAATGCACCACCTGCAACCGCAGCGAAAACTGCGAGCTGCAATCCGTTTCCAAGGACTTGAACGTCCGTACTATCCGGTTCCAGGGAGCCAAATCCAAAACCGGCATCGACCATTCCTCCGCATCCATCGTTCGGGATTCCGAAAAGTGCATCCTTTGCGGACGCTGTATCGGCGCCTGCAGCAATGTCCAGACGGTACATGCCATCGGCTTTGCACACCGCGGATTTGAAACCAAGGTGACCACCGCCTATGACCGTCCCATTGGAGAAACCAACTGTGTCAACTGCGGACAATGTATCTCCGCTTGTCCTGTAGGTGCACTGACCGAACGCGATAATACCCATGATGTGTGGAAGGCTCTGTCCGATCCGGCCAAATATGTGGTGGTGCAGGCTGCTCCCGCCATCCGTGTGGCGTTGGGCGAGGAGTTCGGCTATCCCATGGGCACCCGTGTCACAGGCAAAATGGTAGCTGCTCTGCGCAAGCTGGGCTTCGACAAGGTGTTCGATACCAACTTTGCCGCCGACCTGACCATCATGGAAGAGGGTACCGAGCTGATCTCCCGGCTGACCTCCGGCGAAAATCTGCCTTTGATGACCTCCTGCTGTCCGGGCTGGGTGAAATTCATGGAGCATAATTTCCCGGATATGCTGGATAATCTCTCCACCTGCAAATCTCCTCACCAAATGGAAGGGGCGATGATCAAGTCCTACTTTGCTCAAAAGGAAGGCGTTGATCCCAAGTCCATCGTCAATGTTTCCATCATGCCTTGTACCGCCAAGAAATTCGAAGGGGAGCGCGAGGAGCTTTCCAGCGAGGGTCTCCAGGATGTGGATTATGTCCTGACTACCCGCGAGCTGGCCCAAATGATCAAGGAAGCCGGCATCGACTTCCGCAATCTGACCGGGGATACCTTCGATAACCCGCTGGGTCTTGGCTCCGGCGCAGGCGCTATTTTCGGAGCAACCGGCGGTGTGGCGGAAGCGGCTCTGCGTACCGTATACGAAATCCTGGCCGGCAAGGATCTGGATGCCATTGAATATTCCGCAGTACGCGGTTTGGACGGCATCAAGGAGAATGAGCTGGAGCTGCCCAACGGCAGGAAGATCAAAACCGCCGTTATCCACGGCTTGGGCAACGCCCGTCAGGTGATGGAGCTGATCCAATCCGGCGAGAAGCATTATGACTTCATCGAAGTGATGGCTTGCCCCGGCGGATGTGTCACCGGCGGCGGACAGCCTATCGTGAATGCCAAGACCCAAACAGCTGTTAATGTGAAGCAGGAGCGGGCCAAGGCCATCTATGAAGAGGACCAATCCCTGCAATTCCGCAAGTCCCATAAGAATCCGTATATCCAAATGCTGTACTCCGAATTCCTGGGCAAACCCAACGGACATCTTGCCCATGAACTGCTGCACACGCATTATGTGAAGCGGGCTAAGCATTAAGATCATGAACGAACCATCGGCCGGTCCTGGAGTGTTCCGGGGCCGGCGGATAAGTCTATACCTAATTGCAAGGATGAGTCTAAGCATGAGGGGGAAATCTTGCATGAGCAAGAGAATCGGTGTCATAAATATCATTGTTCAGGAATTTGATGGGGTTGCCAAGGTCAATGCGATTCTGCATGACAGCATGGACGTCATTATCGGCAGAATGGGTCTTCCCTATAAAGAACGCGGTATTTCCGCCGTCATCACCCTTGTTGTGGATGCGACATCAGACGAAATCAGTTCATTAACCGGCAAGCTAGGCAAAATTGAAGGCATCAATGTCAAGTCGGTTATGAATAAGTGCTAGAAGTTGTCTACCGTCACATTGTTTTCGCAGGGCGTTTGCCGGAAAAAAGCCCCTATTATTTCTGGGCAGCGGAGTGTTTCTTTATAGACGGGAGGGTTTTACCATGGAAGAGGTAAAAACGGCAGAATTGCGGGTATTTCATGCGGATGAGGTCATCCGGGATCCTGAGATTGTGGATGCCATCGAGAAGGGAAAGGCACTGGCAGCTGACAATACCTACATCAACGGTCTGTTGGACAAAGCGAGAAGCTGTACGGGGTTAACTCACCAGGAAGCCGCTGTGCTGCTGCATGTGCGGGATGAAGGGATCTGGAGCCGTATTTTTGCGGCAGCCAAGGAAATTAAAGAAAAAATTTACGGCAAGCGCATCGTTATTTTTGCACCATTGTATGTAAGCAATTATTGTGTCAATAACTGTGATTATTGCGGCTACAAACATTCCAACACCGACTTCAAGCGGCGCAAGCTGACTATGGAGGAGCTGGAGAAGGAAGTAGAGGTGCTCCAGTCTCTGGGTCATAAGCGGATTGCCCTGGAGGTGGGGGAGGACCCGAAGAACTGCTCCATGGAGTACATTCTGGAGTGTATCCGCAAAATCTATTCCGTTAAGGTCAACAATGGGAGCATCCGCAGAATCAATGTGAATATTGCTGCCACAACCGTGGAGGATTACGAGAAGCTGCGGGATGCCGAGATCGGCACCTACATTCTATTCCAGGAATCGTATCATAAACCAACCTACGAAAAACACCATCCCCAAGGACCTAAACATGACTACAACTGGCATACTACCGCTATGCACCGTGCGATGCAGGGCGGGATTGATGATGTGGGTGTAGGTGTTCTGTACGGGCTGTATGAGTATAAATATGAAACCATCGCCATGCTGATGCATGCCGAGCACTTGGAGGAATCCTTCGGTGTTGGGCCGCATACCGTATCAGTGCCGAGAATACGGGCAGCGGAAGGGGTCAATCTGGATACGTATCCCCATCTGGTATCCGATGAGGAATTTAAGCAGATTGTTGCTGTTCTCCGGCTTGCTGTACCTTACGCAGGCATGATTCTCTCCACCAGAGAGGAATCGGACTTCCGTGACGAGGTGTTGGCTTTGGGCGTGTCCCAGATCAGTGCCGGCTCCTGTACGGGAGTGGGCGGTTATGTGGAGGAATACCGGCTGCATAACCAGGACGAGAAACCGCAGTTCGAAATCGGCGATCACCGTTCACCTATGGAAATTGTCAAGAGCCTCTGCGAAGGCGGCTATCTGCCCAGCTATTGCACGGCTTGCTACAGAGAAGGGCGGACCGGTGACCGGTTTATGCGTTTGGCCAAATCCGGCCAGATCCAGAACGTTTGTGAGCCGAATGCCTTGTTAACCTTTAAGGAATTCCTGCTGGATTACGGCGATGAGGAAGCCAAGGTGTTGGGCAATCGTGTGATTGAAGAAAGCCTGAAGGGCATCCCCAAGGAAGCCGCCCGAAAAGCGGCTGTTTCCCGGATGGAACGCATTGAGGCGGGAGAGCGGGATTTGAGATTTTAGGATAACGGGAAATGGTATACGGGGCGGTTGGCTGCATGCGCAATGGCCCCGTTTACAATAAACTTCAGATTTTTGAACTATAAACTTTAGATCTTTGAACTAGAATGTGAAAATATTCACGAAATCTGTCGTAGGTATGATGATTTTATCCCAGTGGAGGAGTGAGAGTGATGAGTAAAACGACCTCAGGCAATCGGTTGCATGTTGCCCTGTTTGGCCGGAAGAATATCGGCAAGTCTACATTATTGAATGCGCTTGCAGGAGCGGATGCTTCTGCAGTTGCCGATTCTCCGGGCACGACCCAGGAATCTTTGTTTTACCCGATGGAGCTTGACCCTGTAGGTTCCGTTGTACTCATCGACACTGCCGGCTTCGAGGACAATGAGCAAACCGAGCTGGGAGGAAGCAGCAGCCGGAAGCTGCTGGAGGTTATGGACCAGACGGATCTGGCCCTCCTGATGTTTATGGATACCAATGAAGATTACACACTTGAGAAGCGGTGGTACAAGGAATTGGCCAACCGCCATATACCTGTATTGGGGATCATCAACCGGATCGATGACCGCTATGTGGATGCCGAGCCGATCCGGGTGCAATTCGATGAGATACCACTGGTGAAAATCAGCGCCTCCAATCGGGTGAATATTAACCGGGTCAGGCAATCTATCCGGCGGACGGCTCCTTTTGAGTTTGAACGGAATACCATCGTAGGTGATTTGGTTAAGCCGCGGGATCTGGTGCTGCTGGTAACGGAGGATGAGATGAAGGCTCCACGTTTCAGGCTGCCGAATATCCACAGCCAGATCATCCGGGATATTCTTGATCAAGGCGCTGCTTCTATTAGCGTAACGGAGACGGAGATGGTTCCCACACTGGCTTATCTGAATAAGGCACCGGAGCTCATCATTACCGACCCTGAGCTGCTTGAGGCCGTCTGTGCGGCCGCACCGCCTTCAAGTACGGTGACAACCTTTTCCCTTTTGCTAGCCAGACAGAAGGGGAATCTGCAGATGCTCATCGATGGAGCCAAGGCTGTAGACTCGTTGAAGCCCGGTGACCGGGTTCTGATTGCCGAGGCCTGCAAGGTCCATGAAACTCAAGGGGAGACTTCAAGAAGCCTTCTGCCTGAGCAGCTGCACCAGAAGGCGGGAGGGGCTTTATTGATTGATGTGGTTTCGGGGCTGGATTTTCCGGCTGACTTGACTCCATACAAAATGGTTCTCCACTGCAATGCATGCTCCTTCAGCCGCAAGCAGCTGATGGCACGGATGGCCAAATCCGAGGCCCAGCGTGTACCGTTTACCAATTACGGGCTCGTCAGTGCTTACTTGAAGGGATTGTTGGAGCGGACCTGCCCGGAGGTTGTGTATTAAAGAGACAGTTCTTGCCTTGAAGAAAGGATGTGCAGGTGTATGCCGCTGCCATCCTTTTTTTGGCTTTCCAAAGGATAAGGTTGCCTTGTCCGTCTGATTTTTCTTATACTGGTTAGGTGGGATTGGCAGGAAATAACACTATTTAACTTTTCGGAATTAATAATTAATGTGGTTAATTGAAATCGAGCAAGTGTAACGGAGGAGCTTATGTGATGAAATTCGGAAACCGCAGGGCCATTATGTTAGCCGCGGCAGGGCTGCTCGTTATTGCCGCAGGTTTGTTTCACAGTCTTTATTACCTCATCGGGTTTACCAGGGGCAGTGGCTGGGAACGGGATACGTGGAATATCCTTCAGGTGATTGCCGGACTCCTTATGGCAGGAATGGGGTATTGGATTTTCCGTTGGAGGCACCGCAAACTCATGGGCAAAGCCCTGGTTCTCCTACGGATTGTCCAATCTGCTGTTGTCATTGGGGGACTGGCCTGCGTTATTTTGCTTATCGCCATATGGACTACCGGCCGAAATGCTGAACCGGTGAAGTCCGATTATCTGCTGATCCTGGGCGCCCGGGTAAAAGGTGAAACTATTTCGTTGTCGCTGAAAACCCGTCTGGACCGGGGAGTGGAGTATCTCACCCGGTATCCGGAGGTCCGTGCCGTTTTATCCGGGGGGCAGGGACCGGGAGAGGATCTGTCCGAGGCGGAGGCGATGAAGCGGTATCTGGTTGCCCGCGGCATTCCGGAGGGGCGGCTTATTCTGGAGGAATACTCTACCGATACGGCGGAAAATATGTGGTTCAGCAGAGAGATTCTCAAGGAACAGGGAATTGATCCTGCTGCTGTGTCATTTACAGTGATTACGAATGACTTTCATATGCTCCGGGCCAAATTGCTGGCGAAGCGGGCAGGTTTGCAGGTAAAGGGCTATTCCTCCCAGACACCTGAATTTACGGTACCCAAAGCGTACACACGGGAATTGGCTGCGTTTGTTAAGAGCTATATTTTTGACAGAGAATCACGAATTGAGCTTGGAGGACGTCCGTCATGAATTGGTTCTTGGGGTTGGCGGGCAGCTTGTTCATTGCAACAGCAGCTTATTGGAAAAGATCCTTGTCTCTGACCGGTGCAGCAGCAGCTATAGGAGTCGGAACAGTGCTGTATGCTCTAGGAAGCTTGCCGTGGTTCGGACTGATGATCGGCTTCTTTGTATCCTCGTCGGCCTTGACCAAGTGGAAAAAGCACAAGAAGGCGCAAGCGGAGCGGAAGTATGAAAAATCCGGCCGGCGCGATGCGGGGCAGGTCGCTGCCAACGGCGGGATTGGGGCGCTTCTATGTGTATTGGCCGCATGGAGACCGGATATGTGGGTATGGCCTGCAGCTTACCTCGGTGTGATGTCGGCCGTAACCGCGGATACATGGGCGACCGAAATTGGGGGGTTAAGCAGGAAGCTCCCCCGTTCCATATTAACTGGCAAGCAGGTGAGCAAAGGCACCTCTGGAGCAGTCAGCTGGTTGGGCTGGGGAGCTTCTCTGGCAGGCGGGTTATTCATTGGTGCATTAGGTATGCTGTTAGCAGGTTTATCCACTTCATCAGTACCGTGGGGGCCTGGCGGAGAAGGATATAGCTGGGTGATTATACCTGCTGCGATGGCTGCAGGCTGGTTAGCCTCCAATGCGGATTCGGTGCTTGGTGCAAGCGCTCAGGCCCTCTACCGTTGCCCGGAGTGTGGTCTTGAAGTGGAGGGCCACAGCCACTGTTCCAGCCGGACTATCCTGATCCGCGGGTGGAGATGGATGAACAACGACGCTGTGAATATTATCAGCTCAGCCGTCGGCGGGGGGTTAATGGTATTGCTTCTTTATATCGTACATATTATCGGGAAATGAAATAAGCGTTCATTTCCCGGGCGAGCGCATAACTCGATGAATAACGACTGTGCTTGCGAACGCTGGCGAAATGGCAGTTGGACAAATACGGCGGCGTCACATAATAGACACCTTTTCTCTCTTGTTTTCTTGTGCCAAACATGATAAATTAGATTTCGCCGCCAAAACAGACGGCAGCATCGACAAAAAGCTGCAAGGATCGAAAAAATAATGCTTGCATTAATAGAATCGATGTGATAAAGTTTTAGAGCACTGGACAAGAAGCTCCTTGAAAACTGAACAACGAGCAGCAAAACAATGAAGCCAAACGTTTGAACAATTGAGCAATCAGCTTAACATAACGGTCCTTCGGGACCACTTTTATGGAGAGTTTGATCCTGGCTCAGGACGAACGCTGGCGGCGTGCCTAATACATGCAAGTCGAGCGGGTTTGT
>JAEWGW010000031.1 GCA_023388055.1 Bacillota bacterium
TGTCGCTCTTCTTGGCTTAATTCAACGATCCATCTTTTTTCCATCGTCAGTCCCTCTTATCCTTTTTACTGGATATATCGGCTGGAACGAGTATTACCATTATTTTCTGCGGTTACTGAGTACTAGGCAGATGGATGATAATATCCTCCATTACCTTTTCCTTGGTAAAGGTCAGGGTGCCTGTTTGGCTCACATAATCCTTAGGAGCGGCGATTCCTGCATAACGGACGGCGTTACCCCGCCCCACATACACATCCGCTCCGGCGGAGCCAGATAGAGGAATAGCCCAATCCACCACGTTGGTTCGCAATAACGTCCGGATCGTCACGGTCATGGAGTCGGTGCGAAAGCGGATCCGTCCCCCTATTGGATGAACGGCTCTTGCCGCCACTCCATCCGGTACCTGCTCTAGCATGGCTTCCGGAAGCCGCCAAAACTTTCCAGGAAGAAGTTGATGCACCAAGCCGCAAATTTGAAACGGATGCTCTGTACAGGAATATTGCTTCATACACCGCTTCCCTCCTTGCGTTCTGCTGAATACTGATCGAACAGCCAGCGGAAATTCCATTCGTAAACGTGGGAGCTTCCCCAGGTATCATATGGGGCCGGTATTCCTTGGGCGAGCCAGTGGTCGAGGGATAAACCGCTCTCCGCAGCTTTACGCGCATAAGCCTGGATGTCCTGGAGGTAGTTTTTCATATCCGTTATACAGTCGGGACCGGCTGCTTGTCCGTGTCCCGGTATGATGCAGTCAATAGCAAGCTCCTGCTGCAGACGCACCAGAATCCGGAGCCAGGAAACGGAGTCCCCGTTCAGCATGGCCGGATGGTGGCTGCCCAGAACCAGATCGCCGGCCACCAGCACCTTTTCCTCCGGCACATACACAAATGCGTCACTTGGGGTGTGGCCTCCACCGTAGGACATAATCCGGGCCGTACGGGCAGAGCCGTGCAGGGTTAGCTCCTCCGTGAAGGTAAGCTGTGCCGTCACTCTCGTAATGGTTGGAACAGCCAAGAACAGATGCTCCTTGTCTGCAATTTCCGCTTCCAGAGCAGCTTTTATACGGTCGTCTGTTTGCTTGGCTTTGGTTTCCGCGAATCCGGTGATCTGCTTATGCAGGGCAGACTGCCACGCCTCTACTTGGGGAATCCCATAACCCTGCAGCAGCTCCTTGGTTCCTTGGGTTGAAATGATGATGCTGCCCGGGAAGGCCTGGTTTCCATAATGATGGTCGCCATGAAAATGTGTATTCACCACTATGTCCACGGCTCTGCCTGTGAGTGCCTCCGCCGTTTCCCTTAGGTATTGCGCCGCTTGCGGCAGCATAAATGTATCTACCACCACTGTCCTGTCACCCAAGTCCAGTATAGCCGCATTGCCAAGGGCTCCCGAGCCTGGAACCACAACCGCCGCCCAGATTCCCTCCGCAACCTGCTCCATCGTAAAAAAATCACTTGCTCCCATCAATATGTATCCTCCGCTTTCTGTTCCATCTACTGCAGACAACTGCGTCTCTACCTTTCTTTATATCCCTTTTCCGGTGATTTTGCTATACTCATTTTACGAAAAACATCTAAGGGGGCGCTTCATGTTGACCCATTCTGACTCTCAAACCGGCGATGACCGGTGCCCTCTATGCGGACAGGCCAACGGGTGCGCAGTGACCGCTGGACAAGATCCATACAATTGCTGGTGTATGACCGCCCGGATTCCTCAAGCCTTGCGGGACCGTGTTCCGGCAGAGCGCCGCGGGAAGGCCTGTATATGCCGGGATTGCCTTGAGGCGTATAGAAAAGAGAGCGGCAATCACTGATTCTACAGCAGTATACCTCCCCGTTTGCACAAAAAAGAGGCTGTCCCCCGCCATTTGTCATGACTTTCGGGACAGTCCTCGGTTATAGCAGCCTAACGGACAGAGAAGCCGCTAATTGGCGGAAAATCGCCGTTTTATGAATCTCACGGACTCAGGAGCCGTTAATCGGGCAAAAGGAGCCGGCTTGAGCAGATTTCCGGAGCAATAACGCATCCTGTGTCCGTAAAATCCGCAAAAGTACATGCTGGGAGAAAATAAGGGCTCTGGAGTCCGGCTCACCGCCCGCCAGGCTGACCAACTGGTGAGGCCAGACGGGACTGGCCGACCAACTGGATAGCCTCCCCCAGTCCAGCCAGCGCTTATGCCTACAGCTTGTTAAAAATCCGGTACATGATCACCGCGGTTTCTGCGCGGGTCGCCTGGTCCAGCGGAGCCAAGGCTTCACCCTTGCCGGCTACAATCCCGGCTTTGACCATAGCGGCAATACTTTCCTTGGCATATGCGGCCACATCCGCACTGTCCTGGAAGGAGGCAAGCTCCGCGGCGCCGCCGGGTTTACCGATCACCTCGGCCAACTGCAGCGCTCTGGCGCAGAGCACCATCAGGTCCTGCCGCGAGATGAGGTCATGAGGACGGAACGCATTGCCGTCCGCACCATTGCTGATCCCCAGCTGTTTGGCAATGCCCAGGGCTTCATAGTAATAATCGGAGGGGCCGGTATCACTGAAATTGCCCGTGAAATCAGCGTTCAGTCCCAAGGTGCGGACCAGAAGGACCAGAAAGTCCGCCCTGGTAATGGATGCCGCAGGAGAAAACTCCGATTCCGAGCTGCCCTCAATAATGCCCTTGGAGGCTAAAACACTGATGGCATGCTCTGCCCACGGGTAGCCCGCACTGTCGGCGAAGCTCTTGACTACATACGTCAAGACATATTGGCCGGAAGGGATTGCGGTAAAGGTGACCATCCCCGTACCCGCATCATATTTGGTATTGGGGATTCTCCGGAGATTGCCCTCTCCATCCGCATATTGGATGACAAGATGCTCCGGATTTGCCGCTTCCCCAGCTTTAGGCTGGTACGGAATGGAAATCTTGACCCGTGTTGCTTGTTGTCCGGGATCAATTGCTTTTCCTCCAGCCTTCAGCACCAGTTCCAGCACCGGCCGGTCTCCCGCCGCAGCTTTTAGAGCAGGGTCTGTTATACCGGCTGTGCCGATGGCTCCCATTACAAGGGAAACCGAAGAAATCCCGCCTGCCTGCTGCGGTGAAAGCAGATTCCCCGGCAGCTCAACTGCTCCCACCGGAGTGGTCACCTTCATCACCTGGCTGGTATTGCCGCTGGTCAGGACACTTGCCGGAAGCACCGGCTCATAGGCCTTGGCTCCTGCTACCTCACTGATCACAATCTCAACCCTCTTGATACCCTTGCTGTCCGCCGTTGCTTTGGCAAATGCGCTGCTGATGGCATCCGGGGTAATCTCCGCTTTAGCAGTGGTGCCGTCAAGGACAGCAGCCGCCTTAATCGCTGCGGCCCCACCCGGCGAAGCCGCTGGAGTGGCAACAGGTGTCGGCGTCGGAGCAGGCCCGCCCGAGGATGCCTCTGAATCATCATCAGATGTGGGCGTCGATGTCGGTGTTGGTGTCGGTGTTACTCCGCTGACAATCAGCTTCAGCTCCACCTTCAACGAGGTCCCGTTCACCACGCCGGAGACGTTGTATTCACCGGGGGTATCTGTTCCCGGTACGTCCGGCCATTGTACGCCGACCTCCCGGTTAGCCCCGCTGTCAAACACTGCAATGGCAGTGCTGGGCAGCACAGCGCGGGAGCCCTTCGCCACCTTAACAGACTTCAATGCCTTGAAGCCGGTGATGGTCTCCTCCTTCTCAATGCTGAAATCCTGAAGCATCACCTTCGCTGTCCCTGGGGTGCTCACGTAACCGGTGTAATCGCCTTTGGGCAGCAGTGTGGAAAACCGCACCTCTCCGCCCGCTGTTATTCCCTGATCCATATAAGCGATGGACCGGGTTTGCTTCTGCATGACCACAATGGACACCTGCGTGTTGCCTGCAGCGCCTTTTACAAAGAATGATGCCAGATTCTGCTCCACGGACTGGTTGACCGTCACCGTTAATTCCGCAGCCTGCCCAATCCCCCCATGGACAAATACCATTGCCATAACCAGCAATGCTGCAAAAGCCCGCATGAGTTGTTGCCCTGTTTTCTTCATACGCCCTCTCCTGTCCTAAATAACTTGGTCCCTGCTCTATTCCACAACAGCTACATTGGATATGACATCCGCTTCCGCATTCACGTTGCTTACAACAAAGGCCTTCACCTTCAGCCCCTCCAGATTCAGCGGAGTGCTGAAGCCTGCTTGAACGGTTTTGGTCTGATCCAGCCCAAATTTGGATTTCACATAGGTGGTGCCCAAAACTTCATCATTGGCATCGCATAACTGAATAGCTATCACTGCCTCCTCCAGAGTAATGGAATGATTCTGAACAGTGACAGAGGCGACAGCCGTCAAACCCGGAGTCAAACTCTCCACCGGTTTACCCCAAGCATCCGTTAGCTCCAGCCCCAGGACCGTGAAGGAATCCGACAGCTTCATATTGCTGAACCTTGCCGTGTTGTAGTACACATCCGCATTTTGCGGCTGGGTCGCATCGACTGCAAACCCGATCAAGGCTTCCTTACCCATGGGGAAGGATTTTTTGGCAAGCTCCTTCCATGACGCACCATCGTAGGAGGTATACGCTGTGATGATATGACCGACTCTTTCGATTTTGAGCCAAATGGGTAAGGTGTTATCCGTCAAGGCCGGCAGCCGGTCCTGGGGATAGTCGGTGGTGCCCAGGGTCAACGCATCCGTACCGCTCTTCATTCTGGAGGAGAAAAAAGTGGCATAGAAGGTATCGTCTTTATCTCCGTTGCCGTTCTCATCCCGGTCCGCCTTGATGATGGAGGTGCTAATCAGCGCCAGCGGGGCATCCGGCTCCAGACTTTCCCGGATCATCAGACCCGATATGGCGTTATTGTCCAGCAGCGCGATGGATTCCAGCTTAGCCGTCAAGGTAGCATTGCCGATAATGGGCTGATATACATAGTGGAAGCTGTCCGCCTTACCCGCAATCTTGCCTGAACCCTTCACAGTCAACACTCCCGAGGCATCCAGACTGCCGCTGCCATTCACCGGTGTGTTACCGATATCTGCCGTTAACCATGGGGCTTCCACCTGAGGCCCGTTCACATGCACCGGCATGGAGGTGGACTGGGACGCATTCCCTTTGGTGTCATAGGCCCGGGCGGATATGAAGAACGTTCCCGGCTCCAAATTATCCAGAGTAAAGCTATAGGGCGCTTCCGCATCTTCTCCCACAAGCACATCATTTTGGAAGAACTGCACCTTGGCAATGCCGTCGGCATCAGAAGCCTTCACATTAATTTGCATGGAGCCGCCCTTTTCAAAAAGTCCGTTATACGTGGGGGTGACCAGCTTCACAATGGGATTCTCCGGAGCATAGGACATATCAACCAGGCTGTTCAGGTACAGCTCCAGATTGCTGTAGCCGCTTGCCGTAATGGCTTTTCCGTCAGCCGGATTGGCTTTGTCCAGCCCCTTGGTTTCCTCCCAGGCATCCGGCATCCCGTCATGATCCGTGTCCACCGGAGCATCTGCCGATTTCAACACGGGGTACCCGCCGACCTCGAATTCCCGGTTGATGATTCTGCCGGTTCCGTTGCGCACATCCTCCACCAGCCGGGCATCCACGGCATCTCTCCGGGGCAGAACAGCTCCCGCTCTGGCCAGCACCGCCTGATAAGCAGCTTCGGCATCCTCGATGGCCACATTGGTATACCCATCGTTTTGGAACGGGGTTTGGGAAATAACAGTGGTGGACATCCGGTCCTGAATGCCCTTGTTATTGTCCGCTGTTACCTCCGGACTGCCGAACATGTAGTTGCCGTTGACATAAAACTCCCCGTCGCCGGGATTGATGACCCGCTCCCTGACGGAACGGAGGGTAGACGGGCCGGGTTTGTAATAATTGTTGATCACATTGGAGAGTAGAGTGGTCATGCCGCCGTAGGTGTTGTTAAAGCCCCAGTTGTAGATGACATTGTTGGACATGGTAATGCTGCCCGGTGTGGCTCCGTTGCCGATCCGGGGCATCCTGCTGGTATGGGTGGTCATCAGATTATGGTGGTAGGTGGTGTCCTTGCCGCCCCAGATCCCCCCATAGCCGTGTCTTCCCTTCACGTGGCCGGACAAGGTGAGGCTTTCGTTGATAATGCTCCACTGCACAGTCACATTGTCATTTTCATAAAAGGACATGGTTTCATCCGTGGACCAGCCTGCGGATACATGGTCAATCATCAGGTAACTGGAGCCGCGCCCGCCAATAGCATCCGGCTCGCTGGAGATATTGGCCGAGCCGGGACGGAATTTCAGATACCGGATGATGATATTGGAGGAATTACTGATGTCCGTGTTAAAGCCGGCAATGCATATGCCGTCTCCCGGCGCCGTCTGGCCGGCGATGGTTATATTTTTCCGCCCATTGATGCCCAATCCGCTTTTAAGCTGAATGGTGCCGGATACACGGAACACCACCATCCGGTTATCCCCGCTAACCGCATCCCGCAGGGAGCCGGGACCGGAATCATTCAGGTTCGTCACTTCATAGACATCATAACCGCGCCCGCCGCTGGCATACATGCCCCCGCCTTCGGCTCCGGGAAAAGCCGGAATCGTTGCCGGTGCATCCGCTGCCTGAACCGGCAGAGCCCCCGTCAGAATCGAACTGCTTAACAGAGCGCCCATCATAGCGGATAAGAGTTTTTTTCGCATAAGGTTCCTCCTGGAATATGCCTTACTTCAGTACAACAACTTCGGATAGTGAATGTGCAGCGGACAGGTTATCCCAGATATAGGCTTTGACCGTATATCCAGCCACTTCCCCGGGCAGTCTCAGCTTGGCGTACAGGGTGTCGGACACTCCATTGGCCAGGGTTTCGGCGCTGAATATCATCTTCACCAGGGTGTTATGCTCATCGTAAAGGCCGATCACCAGCACAACATCCTGCGCGGAAGCGATATAGTTTTCCACTGCTGCCTTCACCACAAGCTCCTCTCCCGCCGCCAGGCTGGTTACCGCTTGCCCGTCTGCCAGATAGAAGCCGATTTGGGCTGCCTTGTAGGTGTAGGTCACGGTGTACTTGATACTCGACACATTGCCGTAGGTGTCCACTGCTTTAATCATGATTTCATTCACACCCTCATTCAAAATCAGGGTTGTGCTGAAGGCTCCGTTGGCCGGCAAAAGGAGGCTGTCGCGAATTCCATCAGGCTTCACAATGCTTCCGTTGTTGGTAATGGTCAGTGTGCTGTCCTTGTCTACCGAACCACTCACCGCCACCAGGGCGCTGAATACCTGGCTTGCTGGCGCAGCCGATGTCATGGAGATAACAGGAGCCATAACAGCAGCAGCAGACGGGACAACAGTCACAACCTCCGAAGCAACCCCTTCCCCACTGGCATTGCTGGCAGTCACTGCGAAGTAGTAGGTTCTTCCGTTTTCCAAACCGGCAATCATCGCCTGATACACAGAACCGCTGACGGTTTGCGCATCCGTAAACGGACCGTTGGCGTTGGTGCTTTGCTTCACTGTATACGAGGTGGCCGTGGATAGGGGCGACCAGGAAATTAGCGCGCTTTTATCGTAGGGCTTGGAAGCCACATTCTTCGGCGCCACTGGCTGGCCTGCATTGGAATCGAACACCACCGTACCGTTCGCCATAACAATCCGCACATCCTCGAAGCTGGCTGTCATGGGGGAAGCGGCGTTACCGGAGCTTACCATCAGACCTGCATAAAGCTCCTTGGGATTCCCGTTGGCGTCAAGTCCCAGTTCCTTGGCCGTGGCTGTGGAAAAAGATAAGGTCTCGGAGCTTACCGGATTCTCCGGTATGGGATTGGCACTAAGAATCGAGACGATCTTGTCGCCGGTTTTGGTGATTTTCAAATAGGCTGTCCCGCCTAATGGCATCGTAGTGTTGGAGCCATTGGAGGACCCGTTATAACGGAACATTTTTCTGCCGCCTGTATTAGTCGCAGCCTGGGTGTAGTGATAGCTGCTGGGGTCCAGGCTTTCCCGGATGGTCAGAGCCATATGTCCAAACAGCCCGCTGTTATAGGTGGCTTTGGCGCTGATGGAATAGTCTCCCGTCAGCTTGACCGCCTTCAAGTAAAATTGATCCCGGCCGTTGGCTGTTTTGATAATGCCTGTGCCGGCCCCGGTCAGGGTGAACACATTGGTATCCTCATTAAAGCCGGAATAGCCAGCTGTATTCGGCTCTCCAATGTCCACTCCGGTGAAATCCGCAGGGGTGAACGTCAATGTGCCCTGTTCTCCGGTTGGAGTAACCGTGACCGTATTGGACGCAGCGCTCTCTCCGTATAGATTGGAGGCGGTGACAACGAATTGATAGGCAGTGCCATTCATCAGATTGGAGTAGGTGTATGAGGTTACCGTGGGTGCGGGAATGCCGTACACCAAGTCGTAGACTGTTCCGCCTGCTTTCATGCCTTTTACGGTATAGTAGGTAGCGCCTGTTACCGTGTTCCAGTTAATGGTCGCGCTGCTGTCACCGGGAACTGCTGTAAGCACCGGGGCGGCAGGAACGCCGTGCCCCGCAGCTGTAGTGGCATGTACCGCAGCGCTTGCTGCTGTATTGCCCGCTGTATTGACAGCGGTAACCTGGAAGCTGTATGTGGTACCGGGAGCCAGATTGCCTGCAGTATAGGCTGTGTCCGTGGTGGTGCCTACCTTCTGTCCGTCCTGGTAGACAGCGTACATCACGGATCCGATGCTGGATTGGGCAGGCTGCCAATGGAGCATGGCCTGATTTTGACCTGTTGCGATGTCCGGATTCAATACAGGGGCCGTTACGCTTCCTTCGGTATAATGAACCGGTGTCCAGTCGCTGCCAAAATATTGCCGTACATCCGTAACCGCTGCTTCCCCGTTAAGCAGATACCTGCTTCTGGCGGAGGTATCCGCCGGTGTACCATCAACGGTGGTATTGTATTCAAAGAAACGTGCGTTTTCCGGCGTATTGCCGCTCATTCCCGACCAGCCCTGGGGCACGATCACGGAAGGCTCCTGGAGCTTGGAATCCAGGAATTTGGCTCCGGCATTGGTTCTCCACGGCCGTCCGAAGAAACCCTGGGCCTTAAAGCTGCCGTGGCTGGTTCCCGTAATGGTGCTGTCCCGGAACAGATATCCGCTGCGGGAAGGATCGGTGCTTGCGGCTGTAATATACCCCGATGAATCCTGGTCACTGTATCCGGCGAAATTCAGGGTGCAGTTATCGAAGACCACATTGCCGTCACCGAAAATATAATCCGTGTTGCCTTCGATAAAGCTATCCTTGAAGTAGATCCGGACCGCTCCGGTATACAAGGTGTCCTGGTTGGACAAGAACTTGCTCTTGTAGAATTCGGACTGATCCGCCTCAATGGCGATAGCAGCCGCTCTCTCCGTCGCTCCTCTGGAGGTGGCGTCCAGGGCCATGGTTCTGACGGTTAAATTGGTGGGGGAAACCGGGTCTACCTGTACGCCGTCATCGATCTCCTCCTGGGTGATGTACTTGTTGAAGGAGTTTTCGAATACGATGTTTTCCGCCCGGAAGCCGGTCGCCTTAGAGGTGACATATACGGTAGGCCCCCATTTGTCCACATTTCCCTTGAGGAATTTATCGAAGGCGTGGTCCTCGCTGTAATAGCCTTTATTGGCGCTGTAATATACGTAACCCACGCCATAGTACCAGGTGATTTTCACTTCCCCTTGCTGTGGGGCTGCATTTACCAGACTGATGTAGGGGGTTTCAACTTTTAACTGTGCCCGGTACACGCCTGGCATGATATGGATGGTAATCCGCTCCTGCTCGTTTTTCGGATTCATCCGGGCAGCGGATGCGAGAGCCTCCTTAACCGTGGAGAAGTTGTTTTCCTTGGAGGGATCCCCCACATACAAGTCCTTGACCAGAGGAAGCGCAGGCAGCGGTGTTGATGAGGAGAACTTGATGTCCTTCACAGCATTGCTTCCGTTAACCACCACATGGCCTACTGTCGTATAGGTGGCGTCGGAGGTTACCGCCTTCACGGCATAAGCGCCGTCTCTGAGGCTGGTTGTATAGACTCCGTTTTGGGTGGTGCCGGGATACACATAACCATCGTCCACATTGGAAAAAGCAATGCTGGAAACGGTTACGGAAGCGGGCAGCCCTACAAAAGCGCCGGTTGCTGTGTGGACAGGCTTCCTGGTGACCGTAATATCCTGGGTGGTGCCTGTGGTGATCTGGACTTGGCCTCCGCTTGTCATATCATAATCATTCACACCGGATATGGTTAGATTGTACGGGATGCCTGCTCTCACATCTGCTGAATAGGTCATGGCCAGCTTATCTACCGCCGCTTCAACCGCTGGGGCAAGACTGTCTGCCGAAGGAGTCAGCAGCACCTTTAATGGGCTGAGATCATAGCCGGTGTCAAACCCTGACAAGAGCCCGCTGACCTTGGCCATGGAGATTTTGGCCACATCCAGGGTAATGCCTCCGATTCCGGTGGGGATATCCGCCAGAGTAGTTGCTAGGGTTTTGGACTGGTCGGAGATGGAATAGTCGGAGCTGACATTCACCAGGGCAGCGGTGTAGGTGTACCCCGCAGGCAGTGTCACATCAAAGGTGCTGTCCTGGTTCAGAGTGGCAGTATGAATACCGGATGTTTGTTGATTCTGGAAAACCAGCTCATGCTCTGTAAGCGCATACCCATTCATGTTTAATAAACCGTTCACATTTACACCGGGCGTACGGGTGATCCTAGCGACATTAGGCTTGTAGGTTCCTGTATTGGTGAAATAAATCTTCAGGGAGCCTGATTCTGCCGCCGGAAACGTAAATATGTCCCCGTTGCCCAGGACAATATCGCTATTTTTCAGGATCGTTTTCCCAGTCCTTGCGCTGGTTAATGCAAAATTGACAAGTGGCTTTTCCGTACCTGAGGTATTTGTGGAAAACCCGTAAAGGGTGATGATGTCGCCTGCCTGCACATTGTCGATGCGGATGTAGCGAACTGTATCGTCACCTGCACCCGCGGAATAAATGCTCCCTGCATTGGTATAACCGTCCGGGAAGCTTTTGACAGTGGGATTCTTGGTCGGATCATAGGATAATGGGCCTTTGTAATAGAGCCTGTGGTAATTCCCCGGTGTCACCACCGTCAGATCACCGAAGGTAGTGTTTGCCTTAAACCAGCCGGATTGAACATTGGCGGTCAAACCGTTGAGTGTGTCCAGTGTAATATGATTGGTATAATGGCTGCCCGCCGCTTCCACACCGCCAAAATCCCACACATCCGTTTTTCTGCTGTTTGTCGTGTCTCCCGCTGCCAATACGGCGGCACTCCCCGGACTGACCAATGAAGCAGCCAGCAAAACAAGCACCAGTATTTTGCATATAAGCGATTTGGACCGTTTGTACATGTGCGTCTCCCCTAACATGATTGGAATCCTTCCGTTGCCCTATCCCCGCCATGAGGCTTCGGGCGGTTTCTTGCTTACTGCATCCGATTATGCCGCTCTCGTTGATTTCATTAACCCCCTCCTATTATCTGGTATTTTTATCGTTTTGATTATAATGCGGGACATCCTGTCAGGATATAATCCTCGCAACACCTTTGGCTGTTTTTTGCAAGGAGGTTATCTGAAGCACATGGGTTGCAATTGGACAGACCCTCATCCTCGTAACGGACGGACGATCCCTTATTTCGCCCGTTTGGACACTTTTGGGCATCTTACGGACACAGGGGACGCTATATCCTCTGAAACGCCATGAATCAGGAGGTGTGGAGCCAAATAACGGCTCTACGGTCCGCACAATGGATAAAACACCAGATTTGGAGCAAATAACGTCTCGTCAGTCCGTTAGCTTTCCCCAGCATCCCTATCGCCCCCCCTCCCGCATCCCATATCGACCCTCCATCCTGGTGTCACATCTTCCCATAGGTATCCCGCGCCCAACATCGGCCTAATTCGATGTCCGCGCTTGCTTATGAATGCTGCTCCTGGTTCGGACTTGCCGAGAGCAAAACAAGGAGATCAGCGACCAGGAATGAGATTTTGGCATAAAAAAGAAGCCGGCAAATCCGAGAAAATTCCTCGGCACTCGCCCGCTTCCTTATCAAAACATCATCGGATCCTTCAGCTCTGCCCATTGGATATAGGGCTCCCCATTATCGCCAATGGCAATAGTGCCTACCTTCACCCCGGTCCCGGCGGGATTACGGAAGTAATCCTCCAGCATCAACCGGTTAAGGGTGGACATATGCAGTTGGTTCAGCTCCTCCTGCTTAATCCAGAACAATTCCCCTTCGTCGGAGGAAATGCAATCCTTCCGTTTTGTCCGACCGAAGTAGATGTATTGCTGGCGAATCTCATCCTCCTTCAGCCGCAGCAGGATGTACCGCAAGGAAAAACCAAAGATCTCCTGCTGCATGAGCCCTGACTCCTCATAAATCTCACGCAAGGCAGCAACCTTGGGATCATTGATTTCCTCCGGCTCTATATGGCCGCCAACCCCGCTCCAAAACTCAAAATTAAAAACCCGGCTGGAGCTGCGTTTGATCATCAACACCTCGTCTTCGTGAAACAGATACGCCGTGGTCATTTGCCGTACACGCATATGAGGGCTCCTTTCACCGGGGTTCGTAATGCTTGACATCCTTTTGCTGCAATTCGACACCTGTTACGGGGCCAACTGCTTGGAATCCAAACTGGCCGATATCAGCATGGGCAAAATACACATATTCCACCTGAGGCTCGTCCTTAAAAATGGCCACCGCATAAAACGAAGGCAGCTTTTTCCCCCATACTCCTTTTACTGATTGGATTTCGTCTTTGCGGTAATGCTTTTCCTCCACCAAGTACCGGGTTACCCGCTTGGCGTAAATCCGCTTATTGGCCTGTACATAAATAATCGGAGTTAATATAATGGATGCCGCTATGATGCTCAACAAAATGGACCGTATATTCTTTCCCCTTTTCATGTTCATACCTCCAACTAGCTTGAGTTTTTTATCCGTTGAAGGAACCGCTTCGTATCCTTTGGCGATTTCAAAATGACAATGTTCTTGTCCGGGTGTTTCGCTAGCTGCTGCATGATGCCGGGTATTTTGGTTTTTCTGAAGCTCCACACCCATTTCAGGAACTGGAGATCCAGGGACTCCGGACAATCCTTGTTCATGTCAGGCCTTGTTTTGCCATGATACATGACCCGTCTTTTGAGGACCCGGTAAACCGTTATCCATCGTGAATAATCCAAGAGAATAATTGTGTCCGCCCGCTTCAGCCGGATATCCAAGGTCCTGCTGAAATTCCCGTCAAGGATCCAGGCTTCTTTTTGCACAAGCTCCTCCAAAAAAGCATCCCATTCCTTATTCGGGGTTGGGGTCCAGTCAGGCTTCCAATAGTACGCATCCAGATGAACCATCGGCAGCTCCAGCTCATGCTCCAGTTGTTTTGCCAATGTGGATTTGCCTGAACCACCAGACCCGACAATCAAAATCCGTTGCATGAAGTCATCTCCTGACGAACATAAGGATTAGCTCCTACGGAACGTAAATAGAGTTCAGATTCAATGAATTTGCGAATCGCTTCGGAATCTGTCGTTAGCTTTACCCATGGAAACCATGGTTCAAGATGGTCTCTGTTCCTCACCACACAAGCATAGATTTCTTCTGCGTGGCGGTAATGGAGGAGGCGCAAATCCAACCGTTCATTGATTTGATGTTTAAACATTTCTACACTCCTCTCGCACACGGATGAAGCAGGAGATTGCTCCGCAGCTCCGGCCCGATGGGGATGGAGAGCTGCTTGTACGACAATAAAACCGCACCCGCCACCGGGGAGAAAACAGGCTGAACGAGGGTGTAGGCTTTGTTTTTGCCAGATTTCAATAGGGAATGAAGCTGCTGCCGGAAATACCCGCTGTTGGCCACACTTCCAATGAAGGAAACCTTCACTTCCGGTTGGGTGAAGTACAGTCCCAGCATTTCGATTCCCACTACAATTTCATGGATGGCCCGGTGGCAAACCTTTTGCGCCAAAGGGCTGCCCGCTTCAGCAGCTCCAGTAATGATAGGCGCCAGTTCGCCAAATATCCTGTTCCGCTCCCGGCGGTCTTCCACAAACCCGCGGCGGGCAAGCCCGGATAATTCCTCGACGGTGGATACCCTCCAATAATCAAGGATTTCCTGTACCAGGCTCTGGTCCCCTTCACCGCCATAACCTGCCAACAGCTCATAAACGGCGTTATACCCCAGAAACCGGGCAGCACTAGCCGCATAATGATGAAGATCATAATTGCGGACCTGTTGACCGTCCTCGGTTACCGCGTAGATGATAGATCCGGTTCCGGCTATAACAATCATGCCCGGTTCCGCGCCTAATGCTCCGCTATGCGCCACTACCGCATCATTTACATGCTTCTTCGGGCAATCCAGGTTCTCTACAGCTGTCAGGGGAAGCACCCACTCCAAATCTGCCTCCGCATCAAAACCGGCGATTCCTGCTGTCAGCATAGCTACCTGGGACACATCTTTTTCGGCCAGATCCAGTGCACTCTTGATTGCCTGCTGCACATTCCGGCTGGCATTTACGTCCTTATGTATGGATGATGCGCCATGCTCTAAGTAAGAAAGCACCCTTCCGTCTAAATCTGCCACCATCACCCTCGTCTGTGTACCGCCTCCGTCAATCCCGATGACAACCTTATCCCCTGTCTCCGCCAATGTTTGTGCCTCCCCCCGTAATATCCGGATATTCTAAGGTATTATTCTATTATGCTTTTCCCTACAATCTGCTTCATATGATGCAGCAGATGGTTGACATAATCCTCCATCAGCCAGCCTAAGGTGACGGTGATTTCGTCATCCAATGTCACAGGTTTGGCGAGATCCTCTGCAGTTCCATTTTTCAATACATTCAGCACCTGTCTGTTCAAAAAGGTCCACAGCATGATCAATTCCCGGTACGTATAATTTGCTGAATAACCGTGCAGCGCAACCCATTGATTTTGCTGATACTTTTCAATTCGGACTGGATCGGAGGCCAGCAGGATATTCACAAACCGCATATGATTATTCGTGGCGGAATCACAGAGATGGCCGAGAATTTCCTGCTTGGACCAGCTCTCCGGGTTTGTTTTATGAAGCGCTTCCTCTACTGCAATTTCTTCCAGGTTAGATGGAATAGTATGAATCAGGTGCTCCAGCTTTTGGACAATGCTCATTTCGATTCCTCCTTTATTCTTCAAGCGGATTACCCCCAAAAGGTGTAAAACCGTTCGGCTCAATCATGCTTTGGGGGCATCCGCCTGGGACAGCATTTACTTGCCGGGATCTATCCGGAGAACAGAGCTGATCTGATTGAACAAGGTGGGGGTAACCCCCTCTGTCAGACCAAATTTGCGGGCAGTAGCCGGTGTAACCTGCAAAAAAGACTCCACAAAAATCTCTTCCCCCACTTTCAGACGGAAGCTCTGTGTGACAGCTCCGCGGCTCATCTGCAGCGGGTATTTGATCAGCCCCAAGGCCACAGTACCAATAGCGGAAACAAATATTTCATTGTCGCTAATCGAGGTAAACACCGGCTGACCATCCGGTGGAGCTTCGACCACTGTATTTCCGATCCGGACCGCTATGTTCGTGCGTGAAACCGGTTTGGCCACAAAGGTCATACTCCGGTCGGCCGTGTTATACCGGAGGCGATACCGCCGTTTGTTGATCAGACCCAATGTCCGGGCCGTTGCCCTGCTGACCGAGATCATATTGTCGATACATTCGGAGGCGTCGTTGTTACCAAGAATTACAGCCGCTCTTGCATTGCCTTTTCTCAGAATAGTTCTACCGGCGGGAATCTCTACTCCAAATGAAGGTAAGGGAGAACCTCCGCAATTGCCTAACAGCTCTGCTTCTTTCCCCAAATCCTTATCAATTACAGCATCGAAGATTGCACGGTAAATCATTGGAATGCCACACCCTTCACCGTTGTGAAATTAGAGCTCCCCTTTTTGCTAAAGCGAAAGCTCATAATAGGGTATGTGACCATTCGTCTTCTTGCGCTCAATTTGCCGGCAAGGTGAAATTCGTTAGATGTAGAACACTCCTCAGTGTAAAATAAACACACCTAAAATTCTATATTTTCTCAGAAATTTCAAACTCTTAGGGTGTGTCTGAACAAAAAGAACCTTCTTTGTCCAAAAGAAGGCTCTTCCTTTATGAAGCTTGGCTTGCTGTAGGGTGGAAGGTTATTGGAGGCCCGTCAGATCGGAATCTACCCGCACGGCTCCCGTTCCCTGATGGATAACAGCGGAGAAGGTTTCCTCCATCTGAACACTCCCGGACGTCAGCAGACGGATTTCCTTGCCGTCCACCTCATTTGACAACAGCAGCATCTGCCCTTGCTTCTGAAGTATACATCCCGTCAACTGGACGGTGGTAGGCAGAACTTGCTCCATCGCCTGGTTCCCGGTGAAACGGATTACGTTATCCCGGAGTACGGAATGGAGGATGCTCACCATGTCCACCGGCGTATTAATGAGCAGGAATGGAGTGGGGTGGCTGTGCAGCACACGCACTTGTTCGAACACCAGATGCTCCTGCCGTGGGACAGGTGCACCGGGATAATAGGAGCGGCTGAACCGGTCATTGTCGAAGTGGACGGAAAAGGCAGGCCGGGCTTTATGCAGATAAATATGGCGGAAGGACACATTCCTCACTCCTGCCGTATACACCGGATCGTGCTGAACCATTGTCCATGAGATGCCGTCCAGACTAACAGTGCCCTGCTCATGTACAGGGCGGGTACGGGAAATGTAACGCTGCCCATCCGGCTCCGCCTTAACCCGGTAAAGACGTCCTTCCGATACCACGGTGTCCGACTTCTGTACCTCCATCCCCTCCCGCCAATCCGTCCAAGCCCCCGCCAGAATCCGGCAGAAATAACCGACGCAGGGCTTACTTTCATCCTCGCTGGACAGATCGTAACAATGCTCGATCACACCCTCTTCGATCCAACCCAGCTCCGGATTACCCACATCGTAATCATGGCCGTTCAAGGCTACCGCATCGTCATAGGTGTCAAACCGGCCGTCACTGATCCGGAACCGTTTGCCCCGGCCGAGATGGATGCCATCCTTCTTTCCTTTCATGATGACATCCTGGATCAGCAGATCCCGAAAGGTGCAAACATGTATGCCATATTGAGCGCTCCCCAAATCATAACAGCGGAAGCCTGTAATCCGTACATCCCTGGCGTAGAAAAAGGCAATCTGCCCATGCAGGCCAAACACGTCCCGGAAGGTCCGGATATCCATGCCGTTCACCTGAATATGGAGATTCTCAACAGAAATATGCTCGTCCCAGCTGCGGGTTAACGCCCCTTTGTTCAGCAGCACATGGGAAAATGGCCCGGCCTCGTTCACCTTCTGCACCGTCGTTCCGTAACTGAAAATAAGGCTGGTGTTGCTGCCGATATACACCGTCTGCGCCAGCTTGTATAGACCCGGCCGGGAAACGGTAACGGTTCCTCCCCGGTCTAACGCCATCTGCAGCGCTTTTGCATTTTCAATTCCTGAGGCTTCCGGATGAAAGCCGTAATCTGAGGCATCCGCCCATCGGTTCATGCTGGGAGCTCCTTTCGTGTTTCAAAATGTGGGAGGCGCTCCGTTCTTCGGTCTTGGATGCGACACCCGCCCTTCGGCAGCAAAGAAGCATAGGCACTTGCGTCCCACCTTGCCAGTCCTGCACTACACGGTAGCTCCTACACACTCCCGAGCCGCATCTCACCGTTCAGCTCCAACAAATGATCCTCCAGCCGGAGCATTCCCGGCTGTCCCGCGAAGCTGTTCCCATGGGCCTCTACCTGGCCGCATGCGCGCAGCTCCACCGCCTCCACCGCACCGCCATGGGGCGGATAAGTACCTGACGGCTCCACCCGGTTATCCCGGAACACCAGCCGCGCCAAGGAATGCCCCCGCACCAGCCCCCGGTCAAAGGTCCGGAACCAGTTGCCCTCAATAATAATCTCCCCGTGGTAATATCCATGACGGGGATCAAGATTCTTCACCACCGGATCAATGTCGATTACCGCCTTGCCCCAGCTGGGATAGGCGTAATTGCAATCGCCGAAGCGGTTGTTGCGGATCACAATCCGGCGTGTTGCTCCGGACTCGAACCAGAAATTCACATCGCCGCAGATTTTGATGCCTGCACCCGGGGCGCTAATGTCATTATCCTCCACCAGCACCTGGCCCGGACTGGTCAACAGCAGCCCGCGGGCCCGGTTCTTGCGGACGGTGCAGCCCCGGATCACCACATCCGCCGAACGCTCCCGGTTTTCCACCGCAGCCCCAGGCCCAACCTCAGCCGGAATCTCTCCGGCAAACACCATCACCAGATACTCCCGGTTCACCCGCTCCACAGCAGCCAGCTCCAGAGTGCCGCAGGCCTGCAGGGTTTTCCCGCTGATAAAGGTGAGACACTCCCCCGCCTTCGCGATCTCAATCCCCTGCTGCTGCCCATGCACCAGCCGGACCAGGAGCGTATCCGATGCCAGCCGCCGGACAATACTGCCATAGATGCCGTGAATATTGCACGGATCATCCAACTGGTACTCCAACAAACACTCCGTCAGTGACACCGTCCCGCTGCAATACACAAAATGAGTGGCATCCGCTTTTGTGCTGTATACCCTTGATGTCCCAGGCCGCAGCGTTACTTGAAACCGGTGCAGACTAACATCCCTGCTGTTCTGGGCGATCACTCCCATACCCAGCGTATGGTAGAGGGTCACATCCTCCAGCCGTACACCGCTGCAACCCGATATAGCGATTGCCGGATGGTCCCGCAGCCCGCAGCGGAAGATCATCTTGTTGCCGTTTACCGGGCGCCGTGCGGACCGGTTTCCCGTATACCGGATCACACCTGGCCCCCGCTCCTCTACACTCAAGACGCCGTAGCTGTCATAGCTCCACTGGTCTGCACTTCCATATGCCGTCGCACGTTTAAGCGGATCAAACTCCAGCAGTCCCCAGACGTTACGCTCCCAGCCTTCACCGTGAAACACCAGTTTTCCATCAGCCACCCGGCAGCTGTAGCCATCATCCAGTGCAATGTCGAACCAATCCTCACCCGATGCTGTGACTGTTCCTTGGCCCATCATGGGAATGTCCCAATCCACCTTGAAGCCGGTGAGCCGCACATGTTCACAATCCTCCAACCAGAAAGGAATGATCAGCGAATGAAAAATAAACTCCGCTCCTGCAGCCTCCAGCGTGAAATTCTTCATCCCCTGCAACGGAAACGCCACACGGCGGCTGCCATCATTATCATGGTTTGAAATGGTAAAGATCCCTTCATAAGCCAGCTCCGGCCAAAAGTCATAACGTCCCGGAGGAAACCACAGAACTGCTTCCGGTAAGGTACGGCAATGCAGAATGGCCCCGTACACGGCCAAGGCCTGATCCTCCCCGGTATCCGGCACAATACCGAAGTCCGTTACATCCACCACCCGGGATTTATCCGGATCGGCCGGCTTGTTTATAATCTCTGTATCTACTGCTTTCCGTTGAGCCGGCATGCCAGTTATGCCATCTGCATCTGCTGCTTCCTTCACGAGTTGCTCCCGTTTTATATCAGCCAACGTGTATCCCCCAATCCGCACGGACTAACTGCTGTGTCTCCCCTTCACTATAACCCGCCACGGGAGTGTCTCTCCTGTACGAAATTTGCGCAGACATGTGTGAAATTGCAGGAATGGTGTGAAAAAACAGCATCGGAATCTATTTCTTCATCAGAGTACCGTTTCACCCCGTTGAAGTGAAAACCGGCATTATTCTGTTATACTTCTCGTAGAGAACCATTATCTGTTCAAGTCAATCTGAGGAGACGTTGCACATGAATACCAGCGAAAAGCTTAGTCAACTGCGAGTTTGGATGGAGAAGGAAGGCATCGATGCCTGTCTGGTGCCCAGCGCCGACGCTCACATGAGCGAATATGTGGGTGAGCATTGGAAAAGCAGACAGTGGATTACCGGCTTCACCGGTTCGGCCGGAACCGCGGTGATTGCCCGGGAGGATGCGGGCTTATGGACCGACGGCAGATACTTTATTCAAGCAGCGAACCAGTTGGAGGGCAGCGGCATCCGGCTCTTCAAAATGGGTGAGATTGGTGTGCAAAGCCATGAGGAATGGCTGGCAGAGATCCTTCCCCAAGGCGGCTGTTTGGCTGTGGATGGCAGAAGCCTATCGGTGAGTGCCTTCAATAAATTGTCCGCCCTGCTGGCAGACAAGTCGGTGAGCATCCGCACGGATTTGGATCCGGTTGGAGCAGTATGGTCAGACCGGCCTGCTATTCCCGCTGACAAGCTCTACATACATGATGCCGTCTATGCAGGCAAAACCCGGCTCGAGAAGCTGGCGGAGATCCGCCAAGCTATGAAGGCCCGCCGTGCCGACTTCTATCTGCTGCCGGTGCTGGATGAAATCTGCTGGCTGTTTAATATCCGGGGCAATGATATTCCCCATAATCCTTATGTGACCGCATATGCCGTGATCGGCGAACAAGCGGCTTACCTCTTCGTTGAACCGCACAAGGTTGGCCAAGCGGAACGGGAGCTTCTTTTGAAGGATGGCATTCATATGGAAGGGTATGGGGAGATTTACAGCTTCCTGAGCAAGCTGGACGATCACACCTCCATCCTTCTGGACCCGGAGAAAACCAATGCCAGCCTCTATCGCGCCATTGCCACGTCTGCACGGAAAATCATCTCCGAAGGACTGGTCACTCCGGTCAAAGCCATCAAAAATGAAGTGGAAATCCGCAACATCCGGGATTCCTATATCAAGGACGCAGTGGCGCTGGTCAAGCTGTTCAAGTGGCTGAAGGAAACTGTACCGCAGCAGGACGTAACCGAAACCGACGCAGATTTGAAGGGACTGGAATTCCGCAAGGAGCTGCCGCTGTTCGTTGATCTGAGCTTCTCCACTATTTCCGCCTATGGTGATCACGCTGCTATGATGCATTACCGGGCTCTGCCGGATGCTCAATATACCCTGAAGAATGAAGGATTTTATCTGTTGGATTCCGGTTCGCATTTCCTGAACGGCACCACGGACATCACCCGCACCCTTGCCTTGGGCAAGCTGACAGATGAACAGATCAGGGACTTTACGCTGGTGCTGAAATCGGTCATTGCCTTATCTACTGCCAAGTTCCTGTATGGCACCACCGGCTCCCAGCTGGATGTGCTGGCCCGCAGGCCCTTATGGGACAACGGATTGGACTACAAATGCGGCACCGGCCACGGAGTCGGCTATTTCTCCAATGTCCATGAGGAGCCCCACCGCTTCAGCCAAAAGCTGCTGAACGTAAGGCTGGAGCCCGGCATGAGCATCACCGTAGAACCCGGTGTCTATAAGGAAGGCCGTCACGGCATCCGCACCGAGAATACGCTTCTGGTCATCCGGGACGAAACCACGGAGTTCGGCTCCTTCCTGCGTTTTGAAACCCTGTGCTTCCTGCCCATCGACCGGAATGCCATTGATGTTTCACTTCTCTCCCCCTTCGAGCTGGAGTGGATCAATGCCTACCATCAGCAGGTGTACGATAAGCTGTCCGTCCATCTGGATGATGCCCACAAGGAATGGCTCAAGCGGGAAACCGCTGCGCTCTAAATCTTCAGCACGATCAGCATGACTACGAAAAACAGACCGTCCGCTTCTGCAGATGGTCTGTTTTTGATACGCTCACACCTTATGTTTACTGTACAAACAGGTCAGCACATCCCTGTTTCTTGTGTTGATAAACTCCTTCTCCAGCAACATTCCCAGTTTAATGGCCACCTTGCGGGAGGAACTGTGGTTCGCCGGCATATTGGCGCACAGCCGCGGCAGCTGCAGATTCTCAAAACCATACCTCATGATTTCTGCAGCAGCCTCTCCTCCATAACCACGTCCCCAATATTTGGCATGGATAATGTAGCCCAGGTCATATTCCTGCTTGCCATCTATGTCCTGGCTCACAATGCCCGCATCCCCAATCAGTTCCCCTGTTTCCTTCAAAAAAATACCGCACCGGCCCATACCATCCCCATATTCTGCAATGCCTCTATGGTGAATCCAATCCTCCACCTGAGACAGGCTGAACGGCTTTGGCCAGAAGGCCATCGTCTCCGGGTCGGACAAAACGCCGTACAGCTTTTGGACATCCTCTGGCGTGTAGGGCCGGATGATTAACCGTTGGCTTTCCAGAAACATATTAGTTCTCCTTTGTCGCTTCTTCAAACATACTCACTCTCGAGAATGGAGTACAGGTAAGAATCCTGCCACTTCCCATTTTTCATAAAATGCTCCCTTAAGTGGCCCTCCCGTTTCATGCCTATGTTCTCCATTACCGTATAGGAGCCGGTATTCTCCGGCCGGCAGGTAGCATAAATCCGGTGGAGCTTCAATTCCCGGAAGCCAAACTCCAGCATGGAACGGGCCGTTTCTGTGGCGATGCCTTTGCCCCAGTGGGCTTTGGAGATGTTATACCCAAGCTCGGCATTGGATTTTTCCGCTTTGAGACAGCAATTCCCCACTACCTCACCGGTTGATATATCGACAATGACCATTTCATAAGTTGTCCGGGGCAGCTGGAATTGGCTTTGAATAGCAGCATCAACAAATTGCCTGGTCTGCTCTTCAGTATTTGGCCCCCAAAATGTATAGCGGGTTACCTCTTCGTCAGAGCAGTAGATATGAATCTGAAGCCAATCCTCTTCAACAAAATCCCTCAGCAGGAACCTTTCCGTAGCCAGCCTCAAAAATCTCCCTCCTCCTGATCCGTTCTCACATGTTTCCACTATAAACCAGTCATTCCCGCTTCGTACAGGAATTTTTGAATATAACAAAACAGCCCGCTCTTCTAGAAAACGAAGAACAGGCTGCCCATGTCATTTGATGACGGCTAAGTTAAAAACTTAATATTTGGTATTCCCCGACTGGCTGGTTTTACCGCTGGCAAAACCCTTGAACAATGTAGGAACGTTATGATAGCGGGTATTGGTAATTTTTGCGGAGCTGGAGCTGCTGTCCGTCCGGAAGATGGAATCCTTCACGTCGGAGATATCCGAGTTATCCAGCGTAAATACAACCGTATATGACGTGCCCCCATTCTGCCGGGCCAGCTTGCCGATATCGTTGGCCTTGAAATTTTTAATGTTAATGGTGCCGGACGCATTCATCTGGAACACCTTGTCATAGGCCTTGTACGCTCCGCCGCCTGTAATATTCACAGTGCCGGAGGATTTCAGCGTAAGGGCATCCTCCCCTACATCCAGCCAGGTGACATTCGAGATGGTGGCGTTTCCATATACATGTACGCCATCAGCAGCCGGGGCGCCAATATAGACATTTTTTAGAGTTGCGTTATTTTCCAGACGGAAGATGGGCTTCTGGTTTTCAGCCTGACTGCCGTCGCCTAGCGTACTGGGATTGGCTACATAGGTTTGACCCTTGCCATCGAAGGTTTCTCCGGCTTTTACCAATATGGTGCTGTTGACCACATTGGGTGCTGCGCTTGCGGAATGAACCCCGATGCTGAGAAACACCAAACATGCGGATAACATCATGACTAACCATTTTTTCAATGGACATTCCTGCCTTTCAATCCGATTTTTTCTGATTCACGTGTGCATGTACCGGGGGATTCCCGACCATGTTTTGCAGCAGCTGCAAAATGTGCACCTTTTACACTGCTGGTTCATATCTATTCCTATTCAGAACTTGACAGAACAGGTTTTTATGTAATTTTAATACAATACACGGGAAAGGAATCAAAACTTTGATTTATTTGTCCCTTCAGCTATTTTTTCCGGAAAGAGCTTGAAGTATAGGTTACGACGATCTCTCCTTTTCCCCGCACGTAACGCAGATGCCAGGGCAGGAAAAAGAAGAAAAACAAAAAATACAAGGGAATGGAGTACCAGACCTGCCATCCCTTCTGCGTAAAGAATCCAACCGCCACCAGCCAGTATTCCAGAGCAACGGCCAGCAGCGTAAAGCCGATGCTCATGGCCCACTTTATGGTCGGCTTGTAGAAATTCAAGAATAACAAGGACATGCTGGACGGTGCGAAGGTAAATACGATAATATCGGCAATACCACCGATGGAGGGGTCTCCAGAATCAAGTAGATCCAGTTGGAAAAATAATACAATATTACCTAATCATGCTGCCGTTGAGATTATTCCGAAGGTCACGTAATATTCCCGCCAAGTCAATTTTCGTTTGAAAAGAAGTGCTAACAGAAGGAGCAAAGCGCCTGTACCGTATACTACCCAAGCCCCTTTGGCATGAAGATCCAAACGCTTTATGACCTCTGACCAATATTCCACCCATCATCACCTCTGCACCTTTTAATATTACTATGGGCATTTTAGGTAATATTTATAATAAGGGGGGAATAAGAAAAGACGGCAGCAATGGGATATTGACTTCTTCCAGCACTGTTAAAACAGCATTAATAATCATTTTAGGCATTTTTTGCCATATGGACTTGCAGCGAAAGTCTGCCACATTTTACTTGGACTTGGTTCCGCTACTTGGATAGCAAGGATAATGGAAACACAGTGGCGAATAAGGTGAATCAGATAAAAGTAAATCTTCGACATTTGAGGAAGGGTAGGTGGCTGACATCATCGACAATTTTTATCGACATATGGGGGTCTATGGAATTTGCGTGGTTAATAGCTCTCTTTTAGTTATTCGAAAAATTTTAGGTCCCTACTCAGGGAAATATGATTTGCCTGGTGGTCGGTTAGAAAAGATGGAAACCTTAGAGCAAGGAATCACAAGAGAGCTCCGGGAAGAAACAGGACATACAGTTAGAAATGTTAATAATATTGGGGTTAGTGATTTTACTGTGACGTGGACATTACATGATCATACAGTAGAAAATTTACATCATATTGCAATTTTATATGAAGTTGATGTTGATTTAGAAGAGATACCTGATACTGTTGAATCGTTCGAAGGACAAGATTCAAACGGGGCTATTTGGCTCGCTCTTGATGAAGTAACTTCTACCAATTCATCGCCCCTCGTATTGCAGGCTATTAAATGGATACGTACTGGGACGATTCCTGTTACGAGTAGTTCATTTGATTTCAGCAAACCGCCTAACAACCCAAAATAGGCGGTTTGCTTATGACCTCTAATCAACAATGAGCTTTAAATAGCCTTGTCTTTAAAAAATGCCCCCATTTTCCATATGGGTCTTATTCACAAAATCCATGTGGTATAATTTTTCCCAATGATTGATGTTTAAGGTTCCCTTCGTAAGATGGATGGCTAAAATGCAGCAATTTTCGTCTTTTTCGTTGTTGGCCATATCGTACCATTCAGAAAACGCTGTACGGAGCTTGGTTCTGATTTCGGCGTTATTGGGATCTAGCACCCAACCCAGGTTTTCTGCTCTTCCACTGGCCGTAAACATCTCTAAACAACCTGCAACCGATACCTCCGAGTTGTTTGCGATTTGCTGCATTTTGTTTGACTTGCTGTAGGTAACTACATAGAAGGTGCCGTCCTCGTAATAGGCGTCCACACTGCGGACAACCGGGCGGTGCATCCCGTTGGTACCTGGCTCCCGTGCAATCGTCGCAAGGGAAATAACATTGTCTTTGCCATTGCCGAACTTTTCTTCGATTAATTGTAACCCTTCTTCAAAATTGCTCATTGAATCTCCTCCAGCATTCATTTTCGTATAGGTATTTCTTATACCTCTAACGATAACAACGCCCCGATCGCTCCGCTGTACTCCCCGTTATCCAACAGGATGGGAGTTCCGCCCCGCAGAATGGTGTAATCCACCACGACCTTCTTCAACAGATCATTCCCGATGAAGGATGATCCGATATAGACCACGGAGGAAACGCCGTATTGCAGGGCTGCGTGTACACTTACGGTTGTGACGGTTTCCCCCACCAGCCCGATGACAGAGGCCAGCAAATCGGATGGATTCAACTCCTCAGGAGAATGGGGGATATGGCCGAAATTACTCGCCGTCAAGTCGCCGGGAATCGGCGGCACCGCCCCTTCATAAATATGGCTGACCTTGAGATCCACCTTCTCGCGCATTCCGTGGGGAGCCTCTTGGACAATCTCGCCGAACTCCCCTGCCCCGGTCAGGAGCTTGGATAACCCCAGCATCGTTCCTCCCCCAACTCCCGTTCCGCCGATCCGGAAGTGCTCCTCCGGTTTCACAATATGTATGGAGGTGCCGGTTCCCACATTGGTCAGCACGAATTCCGTTGGAGCGTTCTCCGTTTCCTGCAGCAGCCGGAGCACCCCCTTGCAGGTGGCTTCGAACTCTACAATTTGCTTGACGCTTTGCTCCAGGCGCTTTTGGAGCACCTCGCTTTTCCCGCCCGTGACACAATACTCTGCATGGGGAAAATGCTGCTTCAGCCAATCCACAGCCTTCGCCATCTGCCGGGTCGGAAACTTGATCAACTCCAATTTCCCTTCATCTATGTAGGCAATCTTAATCAGCGTTCCACCTGCATCAATTCCAATTTGAGTTATAGCATTCAAGTTAGATCCCTCCTGGTGTCATAGAAGCTTCGGAGCCGCGGCGCTTAATAACGCTCCGAATCTATTACAACTATAAACCAGTCATATCCGAAATGGTAGCTCAAATATACATGAATATGGAAATTTCGCACCCTAAAACGGTTACAGTTTGGCACGCTGCAAAATCCAATGAACTGCATGCAAAACATCATTGGCAATATAATCTGGATCCGTTCCCGCCCATTTCGTCCTAAATTTTGTTAAAGAACCTTCTCCCCAACCGGTACGGACCAGAATTTTAGTGGCACCAACAGCGTGCGCAGCCAGCATATCGGTATCCCCTACGTCACCGATCACGGCACATTTTGTCAGATCGAGGCTGTATTGCCGGGCTGCATCAAGCAGCATTCCCGGCTTTGGCTTGCGGCAATGGCATTCTTCTTCATGGGGGCATATATAGGCCTGGTCGAAACCAAACTGCCTGAACTGCTCCTCAAATTCAGCCACCGTCGCTTCTCCCCGGGAAATCCGGTACTGATTGGTGATTGCAAATACCGGGACTCCGTTAGCCTTGAGAAGGTCAATGGCCTCCTGGGCCATAGGGTACAACGAAAAATCCCGGGGATGAATAAAATGCCCGGTTCCTCCAATTGTCCCGTCCCGATCCATAAATACCGCTTGAACACCCAACTTTCTCTCGTTCATCAGCACATAGCCTCCCCAGTAAGAACAAATGCCACGAAGATGAAGATGCAGCCGAGTAGGAATTTTTCGAATTCTACCGCAGCTTCCCTAATTACAGGGCCAAGATTGCTGATCCAGGAAGCATATTCGGCTTGTTTAATCTTCTCAGGATATTTCCTTAATTCCTTTGCCAATGGCAGCTGTTCCTTCCATTGCCCTTTTATATGCTGTAATCCCCAATCTGCCGCTTGACTCTTTGATACAATTTCCCCTTCTTTGAACCAACACATGAATTTGGCGGTTAATAAAAGCCAATCAATCGAATGCAAGCTTCCTCCCTTACCATATGTCCTCATGCAAATCAAAAAATCATGGAGAAAGGAAACCATTGCTTCCCGCGACATGTCCGGAAAAAGATGATGTTGGGGTTCCCCATAAATCAATAGTCCTTGCTTCCTCAGAGTATACATCGTAAACGGATCAAGCAGATTTTCTGTCCACATCCTTTCACCTTTCGTTCCCCACCACAAACCTGTTCCATTCTCCCTGCAAAGAAAAGCTTGCGGCAAAAACGCGCCTTCCAACATTCCGAAGTATGGGCTTGTATATTCATTTCTGTAGCTGATTCTTTGCTTTATTAACCTTTCAATTTCCAGATTGGTGAGATTTTGCTTCACAATGACTAAGAAATCCAGGTCCCCATAGCCAGGACATAAATCATCAGATAAAACGGATCCATATATATACACACTGACTATGTTTTCTTGTAATATGTGTTGTAAATCCTGTATAAATTCGCTGAGCGTATAACGGATTCGTCTGTCACGAAAATGATTTATTCCTGTTATCGCTTTACTTAGGTATGCCACTTCAAAAGGCAAGGAAGAAACAGGTTTTGTTTGATAGTACGAATAACCGAGATTTTCATAGTAAGCCCGTAAACGATGAAACCCGGCCACAATTGTAAGATTGATTTTGGTGCAGCCCATCCCATACAATTCGGCTTCTGCATACCTCAGCAATACCTGTCCATATTGATGACCGCGGTGTTCAGGAATGACAGCTAACCGCTCTATATAACCCGTTTGGCCTTGTTGGGAAAAACCGATCGTACCTATGGGAGTATCATGCTCCAATAAAAGATAAACTTCCGTTCTCTGCAATCTTTCCTGCGCCATTCCTGTGGACTCAAAGGCAACGTACCTTGGGTAATCCATATCGGTTATCTGTAATACATCCACTTGCTGTTTGAAGGATTTCTGAATGAGATTGGAAATGATCTGAGCATCCTGAACATCCGCCTTTTTCATTTGAATGTTTCCCATAGGCCGCTTCTCCTCATTATGATCGGGGTTACTATATTTTTCCCACTATGGTTTAAGCATTGAAATATTTGATCTTTTCTTTTTCGATAAGCTTGATTTTATATATTTTGTGCAGATATCGTCCGATAGTAATGCCTTGATTATTTCTGCACTGGGGCAAAGAGGTAAAGGTGGAGCCGTCTTTTAAGATAAACCGGTACTTATCCTCAAATGGTCCTTTCCCAATTTCAAAATGTACCTTGTCAAATTCCTTAATCTTTATAGCTTCAATCCCTTGAATTTGCTGAATATCGATTCTGCATACCTCTCTGAAACATATATATTTGATTATCTGATTTCCCTCAAGTCTCCAATAATAGCCAAGTCCAAATAGGGTTACACCTGATAGCAGCGCCAAGATAAAGACGAATTGCTGAAGACTTGCCCCCATAAAAAAATGAAACAACCCCATAAGAGCCAAAACGGTTAAAACAGAATAAAAAAGATGTTTCCGATGATGAAAATACATTGCTTTTACCACAACCTCGGTAGAATGATATGGGCTTTCAATAATCTTATTCAGGAACTTCTATATATTCAGACACCCTCGATTTTAATATTTCAATCAAATCTTCATCCATAAAGGAATAGTCATCCGGGATATCCAAACAAATTAATCGTTTGTTGTTTATTTTCTCCGGAAACTTCTGCCTCAGCTTGGACGCATGTTTCTTTTCCATCACAAACACGTAATCCGCCCAGCCAATGTGCCCCTCCGTAACTTTTACCCTTGCCCCATCTTCTGTTCCAGCGGATCTCACCTCGTAGCCATTGACTCCATGCAAAATTTTCTCCGCGGTCAAACTTCTCCACTTGTTACGACTACAGACAAACAGAAGCTTCATACTTAAGCACCCCTATAATTAAATCAGAAGAAGATTTAATCTAGCATTTTACCCTGGCATAAGCCAACGGCAATAAATCCCTAATTCCAACCTTCACAATATTATTGTTCATATCGTTCAAAATCACCTTCACATCCGGACAATAATCCAGTAACATCTGCCTGCAGTTCCCGCAAGGTGGGACTAAGCTATTAAGAGCTTTTTCATGAACAGCAACGATAGTATCAAATTCACGTTCACCTGCAGTAATGGCCGTGCCAATGCTGATAAATTCTGCGCATGATCCATGAATTCCATCACAATTCACACCAGTGTATGTAGTGCCGCTTTTGCATCGAATAGCAGAACCTACGGTGTGATGATAAATCCCGTCATCGAAATTACGCTCCAAAACCTTAAGCGCCGCATCAATAAGTTCTTTATCCTGATCTGTCACTTTGTAAAATTGCATGGATAATCCTCTTTTCCGTTTTCTCTTTATTCCAGTAAAGGAGATGAAGCAGTTGATATGTAAATGAATGCATCGGAAGAATCGTAGTAAGGTTAAGTGATGGAGATATACACGGAATTGTAACTTGGAAGGCACCAGATAGATTCAATTAACCTCTTCCATTCAATATCGCATCGTTACTGGCACACGTCAAATCTCTTGGAATTAACGCTGAACCATTAAAATCAGTTTCTTATGCACACTCATAATCTAACAATCTATCACGATTTTATTTATAATAGACGACTCACCACACCTTCCAAATTTTTCTGCATTTACTATATCAAACAGAAAAAGGAGGAATCAAAATGAAAACAAAACCCATTCAAAGAACTTGGAAGAAGCAAGCCACTCTTAAGAAATTAAAGGCAAGAAAAGCTTCTGTGACATCAAAACGCGCTCGTGTGGCCGTAAATCTCGGGAATGGATTCTTTAGGTTTGAATTCACTCGAATTGTCCCCAGTTTCACAAATTTTACATTCACTTTTCTTGCTACTGGTTCCCAAAAGGCTATAGGTGGTGGGTGGTGGGATAACTTTGGAGTTCCTGTTCCGACTTTAAATTATCCTCAAGGAAACAACTGGGCAATAACATTTGGTAATGGCACCAACAGAAGCATGAATGTCACATTTCATTTCATAGTAAAAACCTAAATGAGATTTTGAAATTGTTTTTAGTGGGGGGTCCCGATAGTCAGTACAACTGATGCTGGACGCCCCGCTTTTGTTCGATCTCCTGCATACTCACCAAATCCTCACTCTGATATTGAAAATGCATGATATACGGCATACGGTCAACGATGCTCCAGAAGTGTTCATAACCAAAGCTTGAATCGTAATAGTTGATGATTGTCCCTAATGCGGTACCATGTGTTCCTACGACGATATTCAAACCTTCGTTCTCTTTCTTAAGCTGCAGAAGCGCCCTGATGTTTCTTTCCTGCACTTCCTTCAATGACTCTCCGCCCTCCAGCTTAAAGGTAAAGTCCTCCCACTGCTTTCTGCTGAATGCTTGGAAATCGTCAACCCATCCGCCCACCGCTCGCTCGCGAAAATCATCCATCTGACAAATAGACAGCTTTTGGCTTTCTGCAAAATGCTGCACGGTCTGCACAGTCCTCAGATAGGGGCTGGAGAAGATTTTGCTGATATTCATGCTAATGAGGGTTTCACTAACCCGTTTTGCGTCCACCAAACCCTTGGGAGTCAACGGGCGAATGGCATCTTCACGAATGCGGATATCTGATTGCGCATGCCTCACCATATAAATGTTGGTTAACACCGGTCCATCCCCCTCTCTATGATGTCGATATGTTACTTTTGAATGGCTCTTCACCGGCACCGGAGCGCTAACGGAAGTGAGAGCCGTTATTCCGCTGAAAAGCCACCTTTTTCATTTCTAACGGAAGTGAGCGCTCTTATTGCAGGCTTTTCTGGCCCAAACCAGCTGCCTGAGCCAAAATAGCGGCCGTGGCCGCCGTTAGAATCTGAAGGGACCCGATTTCGGGCAAATAGCGTCTCTCACCGCCGTTAGCGCAAGCGCCACTCCACCCCTCCGAAACGTTCCAGTACACGAACAGCCTAACACGCCCCACCACCACAGTTCATTGGTTTTCTATGCCAATAGTCCACCTCAGTATACAAGCATAACCATTTTTTGCATATGAAAAATGTCTCCGACTGCAGGGGCAGGCTCACACTTAAAGACAAATAAAAAACCGCTCATTCCCTAAAGGAATAAGCGGCCGCATCCTTAACGCCAATCCTGGCGCAGCAAGGCCATACATAACTCATTCTGCTCCGTTGCTCTATAGTGGTAACCACAAGTGCCGATAAAAGCTCCGCTTATTTTATCGAACATGCCATGGTGCAAATGGCCTTTCCCTTCCGATTCCTGATAATGCCTGATAATTTCCTCCGCTTCCTGCAAACTGCAGGGAGGCTCACTAAAGTAGGCGCACATTTCCAGATCGGAAAACTGTCTATGAATAGCGGGTAAATCGTTCATCTTTAAAAACCGCAGCTTCATTCTGTTGGTTTCAAATGAAAGGAGCAGCATCATAACGGTCACCTCATTCACGAGGCAGCCGGCTCCAAACGAAGGCTAATTCGTCAGAAGCAGCGCACCTCATCGTTTGTTGAGAACATATAGATCAACTCCTTTCTTCCGTATTTAGCCATTTTTAAGCTACCACCTAAAATAAATAAATTCAATGACCATTCTAACAACTCGCCCCTCATCAAACGCTCCGGATAATCCCCCCGTCGATAATATGTTCCGCTCCAATGATGTACGAGGCCCGGTCGGATACCAGGAACGCAACCAGCTCGGCTACCTCCTCCGGTCTGGCGGTGCGGCCGATGGGAATGCCGCCCAGGGAGTCCATCAAATTCTGCCGCGCACCGTCGTAATCGATTGCCAGCCGATCAGCCATCCGGTGGATCAGCCGTTCGGCGGCCTTCGTTTCCGTGCCGTTGTAGCTACCCTCGCCCCCGCATCTGCAAGCCGCCTCACAATCGCTTCGCCAATACACCGCCACCCGTACCGCCTGTCACCAGGACCCTTTTACCCGCCAGCTCGTTTCTGTATCCTGACGCATCCTTATTCATGCCCATATTCATTCCCGTCATCTGCTTTTCACCCTTTTCCAGGTACTTTGGCTTTTTTCTCACCATGGTCCCCATTACACGGGGCGTAACTTGACGGCATTGTGTCAGGTCATCCAGAGTAACTCTCCAGCATCTTCGTAATTGCCGCTTGAAGACTGCTCCGGATGTGCAGCGGGGACAACACCTCCAACTCCGCGCCGAAGGATAATAGATAGTGGATTAGCCAGCTGCTTTCGGGCAGAGAGGTGTCCACAGTACAGGAGCCATCCTCATGCCGGGTTATCTGCTGCTCCTTAAATTCATCATAAACCCGGTAGGTGCCGCGGGGCGAAAATCTCAGCTTCAGATCCACCCATTGTTGAGTTGGCTTGGACGGTTCCGGTTCACGCAATTCCTCCGGAGCTCTCGCCGGATAGCTCACCCCGGTTACTTCAAGGTCCGACATACGGGAGAGCTTAAAGCTCCGCAGCTCCTCCTTGGTCAAACAGAAGCCCTGCAGATACCATGCGTTTACTTTAAAAACCAGCTTCACCGGCTCCACCCTCCGCCTGCTTTTGTCCCCGGAGGTGTTCACATAACCGAATTCAATGATCCGTTGGCCCAAAATTGCCTGTTTGAGTATGGTAAAGGGCTCCGGCTTCCTTTTGTCACTTCCCCAAGGCGCCAAATCCACCTCAATCCAGCTTTCCGCATTTTTATGGAATACGCCGCTCAGCTTGGATAATACACGGTCCGCTTCGGAATGCTGCGCCGCCATCAGGCTTTGCAGGGCGAACAACACTTCCTTTTGCTCCGCATCCGACAGAATGGACTTATTCAGCACATAATGCTCCATGAGCCTAATTCCGCCGCCCTTGCCTTGACTGGCATATACAGGAATCCCCGCTGCGGATAGGGTTTCGATATCCCGGTAGATGGTCCTGACGGAAACCTCAAAGTGCTCCGCCAGTTCCTTGGCCGTAATGACCCTCCGGTCCAGCAGCAGATATACGATTTCGAACAAGCGGCTAATCTGCATCCTCTTCACCTCATGTGTATAATATCTCATATAACCTGACATCTGCATGTCGAGTTAAAGAAATACATTCAAATTCCTGAAATTAGGAAAATCTTAATGATTTATGAAGAAAAAAATCATAAACTCCTTGAACTAAATTGGTATAATCAGGAAAGGTCCGATATGAATGTCAATTGACGAAAGGAAGGATTCACGTTGAAAGATTTGGTAGGCTATATCGTTCTGGGTTTAATGCTGATTGGTGTTGCAGCTGTATTGTATATCCCCTTCTATTTTTGGCTGAGGAATCGGATTCCATTGATCAGGCAGCTTCATTATATAGGGTTAGTAGGCATCCTCTGCGTGATCGCGTGTGCGACGCTGCTTTTGGATATCGTGGATGGTCTACGAATGGGTCATTTATTTCATCCTCCGGTCAAAATGCTGAATGTCATTCCTTTCAACTGGCGGCATGAAACGTGGACAATGGGATCGGGAAAAATGATAACTCAGATTGTAGCCAACATCCTTATGTTCGTGCCCCTTGGCTTTTTGCTCCCAGCCGTGTTCCCTAAATTACGCCGTTGTATAATGACGTTAGCCTGTATATTGCTGACCTCCTTGAGCATTGAAATACTCCAATATTATATTGGCCGATCTGCAGATATCGATGATTTGATCCAGAATTTCACCGGTGGAGCCATCGGTTATCTGTTATTTTACCTATTGTCACTTGTATTCAGGCAAACCCGATTCTGGCAAAAGGCATTGGGCACCATAAGATAGATAAAGCTAAAAGCCGCTTATTCCACAAGGGATTAAGCGGCCGTTCGTCTTTCGGTATAACCAAGTGTTTTATAACCCGTATATGTCGAAGGCGGAAGCCCCCGTAACCTCCTCCGGTTTGTCCATGGGAAAATGAACAGTCAGCCGGTTCACCTTGAAGGCGGCCGTATTGGCGAACATGCTGGCCCTTAACGTGAAGTTATAGGAGCCCCGCTCCTCTTCATTGTAAAAGGTGTACACCAGTTTATTTTGTCCAGCCATGGAGGAGTCCACTATTTTTCTCCCCAGCCGTTCCGGATTCGACTCCGCATCCAGATAGAAGCTGATTTCATCCCCATCGGACGGGTTCATCCATTCGTAATCCATGGTGATGGTCACATATGACCGGGCCGGCAGGGTCAGATACTGTCCGCCTGTAATGGAGAAATAGTCCCCCCACCCTGCTTCGAACGATTTGTCACTGATGATCACCAGCTCCTGATAGGGATCAATGATGGACTGGTTGAGATATTGTTTGTACATGGTCAAGCTCTGCTTCATGGTATTGTCCGTCACCCGGGTGCGGGTATACTCCTTGGAGAAAAGCTGGCCGTTCCGGGAATGGATGGCATACAGCCGGTTGCGGTTATCCAGCTGGAACACCTCGCCCTTGGCAGCCAGATAAAATACATCCCCGCTGTAATGGCTGGCAAACAAGACCGGCTCCTCCTTTTGGTAGGAACGGAAGATGCTTCGGCCCACGGCCTCCGACTCCGTTTCCTGATCCACATAATCCAGGATAGAGCCCTTCAGATCCTTCAACCCGTACGCTCCCTCATTGACAATCTCCCCTGTGAAGGTAGGGGAATAAACCAGGCACAAGCCCCAGTTAGAGCCATACGGCTGGCCGGCCACACCATGGGATTCATCCGAGGTGAAAATTACCATGGTATCCTTGCCCACATCCGAGGTTTGCAGATACTCGATAAACCGGGACAGGGATTCGTCCAGATAACGGACGGAGGCCTCCTTCCGGTCCGGAACCTTCGCTTCCAGCTCCGCCGGAATAGCATACGGGTGATGGGTCCCCACCGTCAGCAGGGTGGCAAACCACGGGTCATCTCCTTCATTCAACTTTTCCAGATACGCGGGAACCTGCTCGAAGAATGCACCGTCATCCACACCCCAACCGAAGGAAATCTTCGGGGTGAAGCCCTCTGAGCCGATAATGGTATCAAACCCGGCTGTGCTCATAAATTGGTCCTTGGACATATAATCCAGCGGCGCCGCTTGAATAAACGCCGTTTGGTAGCCCCGCGCCTTCAGCTCCTGGGGAAGCATACTCACACTCTGCGGATTCTGGATATATTCGTAGGCATCCGGCGTAGAGGCGTCCAGCTTGGGATATCCTCCGCTCAGGAGGGAATACAGCCCCCGGATGGTCTGATTGTTATGGGTCAGGAAATTGGGCACCAATAGCGTTTGGTCCCGAATCCGTTCCAGACTGGTCAGACTTACCTTATGATCCGCGGCAAAATACTGCTGGTTCGCTTCCAGATAAGCTCCCGGAATCCCTTCCATGGCCACGATCAGAATATTCTTCGGTTGGGCAGCATCCGCGGGCAGCAGGTACGCCCCATCCTTGATCTGCGAAACCCCGTAGATTTGGCTGTCGATGTCACTGGGAAAATCCGAGAATACCAGCTCCTTCTGATAAAAAAGATCCACCATGCCGTTATGAAGGGAGGCTTGGGTGAAGCTGACCCGCTCCCAGTTATTGCCCATCAGGAAGATAAGCCCGGTCTCCGCTGTAAGCAAAACAACCGCATATAATAGAAGCTGCCGAAGCGAGATCCGGTAGGAGCGGAAGGCGATTTTCTGCCGGTCCACTGACAGAATCATGAACACCAGGCTTGCCAAAAGCACTGCACTGTAAACCGGGAAGCTCAAATGGGAAAAAGTCCCCTGCAGAAATTGGGCATCTGCCGCCTGAAACAGGTCCCGGAGATTAATTACATCTCCCATGGCGTAGATATACTCCATATTGGCCAGAAACAACAGCAGCATGGGAATGGCCAGCACATAGGGAAGCACCTGGTTCACCTTTTTGGTGACATAAACCAACGCCATGACGAACAATCCGAACAGCACATCCGATCCGATGGCCATAAGCAGATTCCCATTCAAATGAAGCAGCTGACTTTCGCGCAGCAATAGAAACCGCCCGGCTGCCAAAACAACGACGAACAACAGACACGACATCCAATACCGTTTTGCTTTCATTCGCTCTCCTTTCCCCATTAATCCGATTTGAGATGACCTTCACTATATCACCCCAACCTTAAAAAAAGCTTAAAGTTACCCTGTCATAACATGGTCCCTTCTCCGGTATTGCATCGGTTTACGATGCGGCGGGAACCGCGGCATGAGGGACTTTTCATGCCAAAAAGACCCCGGAGTCCACCATACAGTGGATTTCGGGGTCTTAGCGCCCACGGGCAAACCATTATTGGTTGCCATGTCCGCGGCCAGCTTCTGTGCGCAGCTTACAGCTCCAGCCGCAGCCTGATCATATCTCTGCACGGAATCCCATTTTCGAAGATGGGCTCCTCGTAATGCCTCACGAAAAAGTCCGTATCGATTCCCACCACCCGGAAACCGCACTTTTGATACAACGCCAGCTGTTGGATGCTGGAATTGCCCGTTCCGATCTCGACGGTTTTGGCATTCAGCTCCCGGGCGGCTTCCAGCGCCTTTTGCACCAGCCTTTTCCCGATGCCCCGACCCTGTTGATCCTCTCTTACGGCCACATTCACAATCTCCACTGTTTCCGGACGAGTCCGCAATAACACGAACACGCCTACATATTCATCTGCCAGAGTTGCCGTGTAGCAGCTTCCCCGGGCCAGGTAATCCTCCACGATCGGTTTGGACGGGTCGGCCAACAGCAGCAGCTCATAAGGGATCCGCTCCCCATCCCCCAGCTTTTTAATAACAGGCTCCACAGATGGTCTCCTCTCAGGTCAATAAGCTTTGCTTATTTTACCATAAAAAGAGGCAGAAGCGCCCCATCCCGTACAAACAGGGGAATTTGCTCCAGTGGGGCATCCACGGAGATCCGTTGTCCCCCCGTCACCACCGCGCCATCGAAGGCATGCCGCCATTCCGCTCCGGCAGGCAGGTATATGCTGCGGCTCCGCTGCCCTGCATGTACTACCGGGGCAACCAACAGATCAGGGCCAAACATATATTGATCGTCCACCTCCCACGCGGCGGGATCCTCCGGGAAATCGTAGAACAGCGGACGCATGGGCGGTGTTCCCTTCACATGGGCTTCCTGCATTAAACCCGTGATATACGGCTTCAGGCGTTCCCGCATCAGCATATACTCTCTAAAAATGGCATATGCCTCCTCCCCGTAGCTCCACACCTCATTGTCTGACCCGCTGCCGCATACTCCGCCGCCTGATGTTCCGGTTGGCGGGACGAAGGGCATCCGGTCGCCATGGAGACGGAACACCGGACAGAAGGCGCCGTATTGGAACCAGCGGACGATACATTCCCGGAAAGCCGGGTCATTCGGGTTGCCTCCGTGAAAACCGCCGATGTCCGTGGTCCACCAGGGAATGCCCGCAATAGCCATGCTCAAACCCGCTTTGACCTGAATGGCCAGCGTGTCGAAGCTGGAATGGATATCCCCCGACCAGACCAGCGCACCATAGCGTTGGCTTCCCGCCCAGGCACAGCGCACCAGATTAATAATGTTCTCCTGGCCTTCTGCTGCCATCCCGTCGAAGAAGGTTTGGCTGTATTTCACCGGATACAGATTGCCGATTTGCTGGCTGGAGCCCAGGTGGTAGCGGTAGATATCATGGTCGTAGACGCTCAGCTCCGGCTCCGCCTCGTCCAGCCAGAACACGCGAATCCCCTTGTCATAATAGTTGTGCTTGATCAGCTCCCATAGATAACGGCGGGCCTCCGGATGGGTAGCGTCAAATATCGCATTTTGCCCGAGAAATTGGAACTGAGTGCGTACACCCCGGTCCGACCGGAGCAGGTAGCCCTTGGCCTGCATGTCGGCATAATGCTTGCTCTCGGTCTGCACCGTGGGCCAAACGGAAACCATCAGCTCAATGCCCATCCCCTGCAGTTCCCGCACCATCCCCTCCGGGTCCGGCCAATACTCCGGATCAAACTGCCAATCCCCTTGATTGGTCCAATGAAAAAAATCGATGACGATCACATCAATGGGCAGCTGCCGCAGCTTGTACTCCCGCGCCACTGCCAGCAGCTCCTCCTGTGTACGGTAGCGGAGCTTACACTGCCAGAAGCCCATGCCGTACTCCGGCATCATGGGAACCTTGCCCGTGGCACCTGCATACGCTTCTTCGATTTCCGCGGGAGTATCCCCGGCTGTTATCCAATAATCCAGCTGCTTGGTGGAGGGTGCGCTCCATTCCGTCACATTCAGACTGAAGTGGACCTGCCCTACAGCCGGGTTATGCCACAGAAATCCGTAGCCAGCGCTGGAGAGCACAAAGGGCACACTCACCTGGCTGTTCCGGTGGGTCAGCTCCAGCGAGCAGCCCTTGAGATTCAGAAACGGGTGCTGGTATTGGCCCATGCCGAAGAGCTTCTCCTCCGGATCGGCTTCGAGACGGAGTCTGATCGAATAGTCGCTGCCGCCGGGATGAGCCTTAAACTCCCGCCCGCCGTACTTCAGCTGGTAAGTATGCTGCGTTTCATTCAGCAGTCGTTTGCCGTGCTGATTGTAGAAGAACAGCTGGCCTTGTTTGGTAATCTCCGCTTTTATTTTGCCGTTGGTGATCGTTGCTTTTTCCGCTTCAATCACAATGTCGGCATGTGAGTCGGCTGCGGGCAGCAGCGCCCAATCCTCCTCCCGCATATCCGAGCAGGTTGCCCGCACCCGCAGCGCATTGGCTCCCCAGGGTTCGATCCATACCAGCTCGTGGTCATATTCCCAGACTAACCGTTCCTTCTCCATACGAAACATGGCTGTTGGCCTCCATTCAGTCTATAATGAAGCTACGCCCTCATTATAACGAAGGCCGAAGGTTGGCACGATGTGCTCCATTACGCGATATCCATACAATATTACGTTTTTTGGCGGGAGGATAAAACCATGCAGGTGGACAGCAGCCTCTATTCCTGGAAGCGGGAGCATACGGAAATACCGGATCATACGTTTCCGGTTAATGTGTTTCATATTCATTTTCCGGACCGGATGATGATTCCGCCCCATTGGCATGAGCATATGGAATGGATCCTGGTGACCAATGGCAGCTTCCAGGTGCAGGTTGGTGCTGTCTCCCGGGAGCTGGCCGCCGGAGAGGCCGCGTGGGTGAACCGCCGGCAGATCCATGCGGCTTATCCCACGGAGCATGGCAGTGAGCTGTATGCAGTGGTTTTTAACGAAGCGCTTCTGAAAGGGGCGCAGGATTCTACGGAGGCCCAGTACATCCGCCCGCTGCTGTCAGAGGATATCCGGCTTCCTGCCTTTTATGGAAAGGACCAGCCGGTAACCGATGCTCTTCAGGGCTGCCTGGAGCGTATTTTCCATACGTTCACCCATAGAACCATCGCCTTCGAGCTGCGGGTCAAAGGGGAGCTGCTTGCTGCGTTGGGGCTTGTTTATCCGTCCGCGGAGCATATTGCCCGTCCCCAACAGCGGATGGGGCATCCGGAAATCGGCATCGATGCCCTGCTGGTTCATCTGGGCGGGCATTTCCGCGAGCCCATTACGGTGGAGCAAGCTGCCCGTATTTGCTGCCTGACTCCCAACTATTTCTGCCACCTCTTCAAAAAAACCACCGGCAAAACACTGGTGGAATACGTCCACATGCTGCGGATACATGAAGCAACCCGCCTGCTTCAGCTCCGCCGGGATTCCATCCAAGGCGTTGCCGAACAAGCGGGTTTCTCCAACCCTACATATTTCGGGAGAGTATTCAAGCAGATTACGGGAGTGACACCAAGCGAATACATGAAGCGTTTTCCCCGTGTATGAGCGGATGCTCCAGGATTCGTTTCCCGCAATGGCCGCCAGGTCTTGGGAAGCTACTTACGGACCGAGGCGCCCTTATTTGCTTCCAAAACGATGTTTTGTCATCAGTTACGGACAGGAAATCCGCTATCTGGGCAAAAAGCGTTGGTTTGGCGCGGAAAAGTATGCAATAACGTCCTCTGTGTCCGCGAAAACGCCAAACGGGTGCTTTTGAGCGAAATAACGGCCTCCCTGTCCGTTAACGGATGAACAAGGGGTAACGCTCTCTACCGTGTATGCGTACGCTCCTTAGAAGTACCGGTTCTTCCCGCCGAAAATCTCCTTGATCTTCTCCAGCGGCACCTTGGGCACCCGGTCATAAGTCAAGAGGCCGTTGATCTCCTGCTCCACATCCGTAAGCTGGGTGTAGCAGAAGCCTTGGATCACTGGTGTTTCCAGCAAGGGCTCCACCACCGCGGCGAGCTTCGCCAGGAAGTCCTCGTCATTGTCCGCGCCAGAGTAGCCCCAGCCCTCCCATTCGCTTTTCTTGTAGGCGATGCCGCCGAACTCGGTGACCAGGAGAGGTTGGCCTGCATATTCCGTACCGCCAACGAACAGCTCCTTGCGGCTGGGCTTCATACCAAGTGCCTGCTCCAGAGTGCTGTAGCGGCTGGCCAGCTCCTCGCGTTGCCACTCGTAATCGTGAATGGTAAGCAGGTCCGTAGTCATCTGCTCCCAGCCGTCATTGGAAACAACTGGACGGGTATCATCCAGGGATTTGGTCATGTAATACATGGCCATGGCATGGCGCTGCTGCCGCTCATCGATGAGAATGTTGGGCACACCCCAGCTCTCATTCAAGGGAACCCATACCACCAGCGCCGGATGGTTGTAATCCCGCTCCACTGCTTCCTGCCATTCCGCGGTTACCTTGCGCACATATTCCTCCGAATAGGCATAGGCATTGGCCATTTCGCCCCATACCAGATACCCCAGCCGGTCCGCCCAATACAGATAACGCGGGTCTTCGATCTTCTGGTGCTTCCGCGCACCGTTGAAGCCCATTTCCTTGGCCAGCTCAATATCCTGCTTCAAGGCCTCGTCGCTGGGTGCGGTCAGAATACCGTCCGGGAAGTAACCCTGATCCAGCACCAGCCGCATAAAATACGCCCGGTTATTCAGCATTAGTCTGCCCGATTCCACAGCAATCTTGCGCATGCCGAAATAGCTTTCTGCCTTGTCCGTTTCCACCCCGTCCACCAGCAGGGTAACGGTCACATCATACAAATTGGGACGCTCCGGCGACCACCACCGGCCCAGGCCGTGATCATTAAAATCATGGAGACTAATGGTGCGTGCTTCCTCTGAATGGCCTACCGAGAAGGTAGTCACGGACCGGTACTCATCCTTGAAGCGGATTTCAATCTGCGCTTCTGCCTTGCAGCCGGCAGGGACCTGGTTGAGGAAGGTGCGGATATGGATTTCATTGCGGTCAATATCCGGCTTGAATTTCAGCTTCTTGATATGAAGGTCCGCCACCGGCTCCAGCCATACCGTCTGCCAGATCCCGGTTGTCCGGGTATAGAAGATGGAGGCGGAATCCTCCTTCCAATATTGCTTGCCCCGCGGCAGGGTTACATCCTTGCTGAAGTCCTCCACACGGACCACAACGGTATTTGCTCCATCCTGCAGAGCCGGAGTAATATCCGCCCGGAACGGTGTATGGCCGCCTTCATGATACGCTACCTGCCGTCCGTTCACCCACACGGTAGCTTGGTAATCCACTGCGCCGAAGTGCAGGATCACCTTTTGGCCGGCCCATTCCGCCGGAACCGTGAAGCTGCGTTTGTACCAGACCAGATCATGGAAGCCGGTTTCGCCGATACCACTTAATTTGCTCTGATAGGTAAAGGGCACCTGGATTTGCTTGCTGAAGGCATGGTTTCCCGTATGCCACTGCCCTGCATCTCCAACCCGGTTATCGTCGAATTCAAATTCCCATGCTCCGTTTAAATGCTGCCATGCGTTTCTGACGAATTGGGGACGGGGATACTCCGTCCGCAGAATTGGTTGTGTCATGACTCACATTCTCCTCATTTGTGTAATTGAATGATTAACTTCATTACTTTACAGTTAATATGATAAGCAACCGCTCTCTTTATGTCAACATCAAGTTGATTATTTAACTTCTAGGTTATATAATTGAAGGATCTAGGAGGAGTGAATGGATGAAACTGGATGTCATTACAGCCAACATGCGGGTTCTGGAGTGTTTCTCCTCGGAGACCCGGGTTCGCATTATCGAGCTATTGAATGAGAAAGCCTATAATATCGGGGAATTGGCGGAGGCTCTTGGTCTTTCCTCGGCTATCATGACCAAGCATATTCAGAAGCTGGAGGAAGCTGGTCTTGTAGCTACGGAGAATACCGTAGGCAAACGGGGCACCCAGAAGCGCTGCACACTGAAAATTGATGAGCTGACCCTTCTGCTGCGGACTGGCAGCGGCACAGAGGAGCAGCCTGACCGCAACAGCTTCACCGTCGACCTGCCGGTTGGCCAATACAGTGCTTATGAAGTCCGCCCTACCTGCGGGCTGGCATCCTCGGAGAAGCGGATCGGCATGATGGACGATCCCCGCTACTTCGATGACCCGGAGCGTACCCAAGCCGAGCATCTGTGGTTTGCCAGCGGCTTCGTGGAATACCGTGTCCCCAATTATTTGGTAGGAAACCAGGCTGCCACCGGCTTCACCGTTTCCCTGGAGATTTGCTCCGAGGCTCCCCGCTACAACGAAAATTGGCCGTCCGACATTACCTTCGCTGTCAACGGTCTGGAGGTTGCCACCTGGACCTGTCCCGGCGACTTCGGTAGCAGGCGGGGGCTGTATACCCCTTCCTGGTGGGTGGACACTCAATACGGACTGCAGAAAACGCTGTCTATCACCGAAAGCGGGACCTTCATTGACGGTGTCCAATTTTCCGGCATCCGGATCAGCCAGTTGAATATCCGGGCCGGACAGGAACTTCGCCTGCGTATCTCCTGCCCCGAAACCGCCGCCCACTGCGGAGGGGTCAGCCTGTTCGGCAAGGGCTTTGGCAATTATCCCCAGGACATCCGGGTAGCCATTACGGTGTAGAGAATAGCTGCGGAAGCTTCAGGGTCACCGTTGTCCCTTGACCGCTCCGGCTTTCGATGGTGATGCCATACTGTTCACCGAATAATAGCTTCAGCCTGTTGTGGATATTGGACAACCCGATGCTTTTCCCGGGTTGTCCATTTTGTGCAGGCTCGGCATTCTCCATGTTCAGCTTCGCCTGGAGGGCAGCCAGCTCTCCCGGCTCCATTCCCTTCCCGGTATCTGTAATCCGGAAGCATACATCCCCATGCGCGTCCACATTGCCGCTAACCCGGAGCTGCCCGCCGGCATCCATCCGCTCCAGCCCGTGATACACGGAATTTTCCACAATGGGCTGCAGAATCATCTTGGGGGTTCTCAACTCCAGCAGCGCCTCATCCACATGGATGTCCATATCAAACTTATTTTCGTACCGGATGGAGATAATATTCATATATGCCTGAATACATTCCAACTCCTCCCTAATCCGCACAAGCTCGTCTTTTCTGATGCTGTACCGAAAGATTTTGGACATGCAGGAGGTAATCTGCGCGATTTCCCGGCTTCCGTATTCCAGCCCGATGCTGCTGATACAATTGAGGGTGTTATATAAAAAGTGGGGGTTAATCTGGCTTTGCAGGGCAGAAAATTCCGCCTGCTTCTGACTCAGCTCTGACTCATACAACCTGGCCTGGGTGCTGACCATATCCCTCGCCATATCCTCCATTTCATCCATTACCCGGTTAATGTCACAGGCCAATAAACCCACCTCATTGGTAGAACGCACCTTAATACGGAAGCCCATGTCCCGCCTGCCCACCTTCTTCATATCCATTACAAGTCCCATCACCGGACGCATCAGATTGCTCATAAAAAAACTGCCCATCACAATCAGGCTGAGAATAATTCCGATTCCCACTATGATACTGGCCTTACGCATGGGATTCATATCCGTGGTCAACTCATGCACCGGAATCATGCTCACGATCCGCCATCCCTCCGCCTGCTCCAGCCTCATCACCTGAACCAGGATATCCTCTCCGTCAATGGTGGTTTTTACACCATCCACAAGGGTATCCTTGTCCATGGCCAGTACATCCCGAAACAGTGTTGTCCGGGCATTGGTATTGGTGGAAGCAATGATCTCATCCCGGTTATTCAGAATATACAGAGTGGAATTGGGCGTCAATTCCGTATTCTCCACCAGCCCCCGCATCTTCTCCATATTGACCATGACCGTACAGTAGCCTGTGATCTGGGAGAAATGAATTCCCCCGATCGCCTCTACAATCGGTGCTATATAAAAGAACTGCTCCGTTCCTGTCCGGTCGTTGTTAAGAATCGTGGTGAACATGCCTTTATTCCGCAGCGCAGGATTTTCCTTATAGATGCGGATAAAAGACTCATAATCGTTCAGGAAAAAGATATCGCCGGAGGCGGATTCGAGACTGTGCAGCCGCCTTCCCCGGATGTCATTAATGACAATTCCGTTTACGTACGAATTAAAGGACCTCATATATTCCATGAGATCCAGTGCATACGGACCGCTATCAAAAGACCGTTTGTAATCATCGTCCACGACAGTAAATTCCTGAATCAGCTTGCTGTTGACGGCAATGCTAGTGCTGACCCGGATATCATTAAATACCCCGTCGATCTTGCGGCGCGTCTGCTCCATCATCTGATTGCCATAATTGGCCGCCCGCTTCTGGGTCAAATTCGAAAAGCTGTAAAAGAAATAAAGCTCCATCACAGTGAAGATGACAATGGAGAACAAAAAAATAAGCCATATCTGATGCTTTAATTTCAGCCGGCTGATCCTCATGCGCACCACTCCGTTTCTAGAGCGTGTTGGCAATCCCGCTTTTTCTGAATTTGGTGGGCGTCATCCCGCAATGCTTTTTGAACACCTTATTGAAATAATAATAATCCACATATCCGGCCTCAATGGCCACCTCCTCGATGGTCATGTCGGTTTGCTTCAATAGCTCACGAGCCTTGCGGATCCGCAGCTCCGACACGTATTCGGAGAAGGTTCTGCCCAGATTCTTCTTGAATAATTGACAACAGTACACCTGATTAATATAGAATTGGGCGGACAAGTCTTTCAAATACAGCTTCTGGTCGAAATGGCCGTCGATATACGCCACCATCTGGTTGAAGCAGGATTGGATATCCCCCTCCTGCAAGGAGCGGCTGTTCCCCTGCCGGATGGAGGCGAGAACGTCATGCAAAAAGCTGCACATGGATTCAAAGTGCTCGAAACGCTCCTGCAGCTCGGTGAAATTCAGGAATTCCAGCTCCATATCCTTCAATTCCTCGGAATAGGCATTGATCAGGATCCCCACCGCCTGATTCCACAGATACACCACCTCGCCCATCCCCAGGCGCTGCTCCCGGAAATAGGCCTGCACCCCGTGTATATACACCTGCAGATCCTCAAATGAATTGCCCTGGATGATCCGGTTCATCTCCACGATATACGGCTTCACCAGATGCAGCTTGGGCTCGTAAGGAACCACGCCCGCCGTATCCTCCAAAAACACCCGGGAGGCGGACAGGTCCGCTTCCTTAATCAGCTTGCCCATATGCTTCAGCTCGCTGGAAATGCTGCTGATGCCCACCACATGGATGCCTGTTTCCTGAAGCGGGAAATCCCCCCACTGCTCCTCCAGGCAGGCCTTATCCTCCGCCATCCGGACCATCAGCATTTTCCGGGCGCCGGCTTCCACCTCCAACGAGGCGACGGACAAACCGCCCGGCAGCAGCAGTCTGGGAACATCCTGTAATTCCCCGCGGAAATATACGGCCAACACCTGGTAATGCCGTCCGGCCGTGCCTGTTCTGTGCGGCAGGAGACGGCTTATATCCTCCTCATCCCCGGAGGTCAGCGCATCCAGCAGGAGGTGGTTGCGCGCCGCCCGCTTGCGGGAGAAATGCACGGATAATTTCGCAATAAACGGATCTGTCATATCCAGATCCAACGGCTTCAGGAAATAGTCCAGCGCACCGTGACGCAGTGCCTCCTGGGCGTATTCAAACTCCGCATAGCCGCTCACGATCACAAACTCCGTGCCCAGCCCCAGTGTTTTGGCCTTCTTCATCAGCTCCAGCCCGGAGATGTCCGGCATCCGGATATCCGTAAATACCAGATCGGGCTCCGCCGTTTGGATAGCATCCCATGCCTTGTAAGCGCTTGTAAATTGGCCGGCAATTTCAAACCCGTATTTTCCCCAATCAAATGCGCTGCGGATTCCTCTAATGGCCCACGCTTCATCATCCACTATCATTACCTTGTACAAGGGTATCCCCCCTCCCGCATGGATTCCTCCGAATAATAGCAAAACCTGCCATCCCCGTCAACGGATAGGCAAATACGGATAAACCACGTTAGAAACCAAACGTTGGTTTATCCGTATACGTCACATTACTTCTTGCCCTTCACTTCTCTATAGTTCTTGATGTTCTCTTCTTGCACGGCCTTGCCGCCGGCATCCATATATTCCTTCACCAGCTTATCATACAAACCATCGAATTCTGCCGGTTTGGCTACCACCAGCCGGTCAATCATTTGTTTGTTCATGTCTCCCAGGGTTTTGCCGTATTTCACATCAGAATCATTGGGAATGCCGTAGTAGAAGCCCGTATATCCGTCGGTAATATTGATTTTGTAGGAGTCTACGGCAAATTTCTCATAGCTTTGATCGCCCGTTGCCAGAGTGGAGGCATACGTTTTGACATTCTTCTCGGTGTCGCCCAGTTCGGCGCCGTTAACAATCAGGGTATAATCCAGGTTCAAATTGCTCATTTGCATATTTTCGCCGGTTTGAGCAATGCCTTGGGGTATACCGTTGACCATCTTATGGTTCACACCCTCCTGGCCGAACTGCAGGAAGAACAGCACCTCGGGATTGGCCATCCAGTTCAGATATTTCATGGCCAAATCGGCATTTTTGCTGCTTTTGGGAATGAAGGAGAATAGTCCGTTTTCATTGTACATTTCCTTCAGATACTTGCCTTCGTTGTTTTTGAAGGCATCTATTGGAACAAATCTGGCGTCCGGAGCATTTTGCTTCAGCGGTTCACGGATCCTCTGCCCCAGTGGATAATCCCAGTTGGCTGCGTAGAAGCCGACCTTGCCGTTGGTTACATCGGCATCAGCCTGTTTGACTGTTTTATCCAGGGGAAAGTCCGGGCTGATCAGCTTTTCATTATACAGCTTATTCAACCATTTAAAGGCATCCTTATGGCCGGGCTTCAGCCAGTTGGGCGTGGTGACGAACTCCTCCTCCGACATGGGACCCCAGAAGGATTGGACCAGGTTGCCGAAGCCATAGTTCATCCCTGCCGCCGCTGTCGCCCACGGAATGACACCGTTTACATTTCCGGGATTCTTGTCGCGGAAGGCAATCAGTGTTGCATGCAGCTCATCCCGGTTTGTGGGAACCGGCATGCCCAGCTTATCCAGCCAATCCTGGCGGATAAACATGCCGCCCCAGGCAATCAGGGTACGTTTGGCCGGAATCGATACTTGTTTGCCCTGATATTTCCCGTAGGTAAGCACCTTGTCGCCCAAGTAGGCTTTCAGCTGTTTGCCGTGTTTCTCCATCAGTTCATCCAGCGTATAAAGGCCGTTGCTCTTGGCGAAGCGGGTTACGGTTGTTCCATCGTAGGTGAAGGAAATATCGGGCGCTTCGTTGGCGGCCATCAGCACATTCAGCTTGTCGACCTCCTGGGAACGGGGGACGGATACATATTTGACAATGGCATTATTAGGCTTGCCGAATTTCTCATTCACATACTTGGTCCAGGTGTTATTGTTCAAGTCCGGCTGTCCCTGTACCCCTCTGTCGAATACCTCTACTGTCAAGGTGACAGGAGGTCCGGATGGCGCTGCGGAGGCCACCGCTGATGCTGCCGGGGATGCTGTGTCCCCGCTTTTGTTGTCATCGCTGCCGCAGCCTGCCGCCACACCGGCCAGAAGCGCCGTACTGAACAGAATTGCCGTTGCTTTTTTTACGCCTGTATTCACCTTCAACCACCCTCTCCTATTGCTTGTATGGTCATAAACACCGTACAGCCCTTGCCTTGCACCATTCCCAACTCTACAATCCGCCGTTCCGGGAATCACCCCCTTGTTTCGAATCTGCAGAACCCTTCTCCCACTAGCCCTTAATCGCTCCGGTCATTACTCCGTCTACGAAATACTTCTGCAGCTTGGGATAAATCAGCAGGATCGGAATCGTGGTGAACATAACACTGGCGGCCTTCAACGACTCAGGCACAATGAAGGTACCCAAGGAGCCTTCGCCCCCTTGTTGGCTGTCCAGCTGCTGATTGGCGGAAATAATCTGATACAGCTTCATCTGCATGGGATACAGATTCTTCTTGGTGATGTAGAACAGGGCATCCTGGAAGCCGTTCCATCTGTCTACCGCATAGAAAAGGCTAAGGGTGGCAATGGAGGGCAGCGAAAGCGGAAGCACAATTTTGAGGAGAATACCCAGATCGGAGCAGCCGTCAATAGCCGCTGATTCCTCCAGGCTCTCCGGGAGATTGGTGAAGAAGGTTTTCAGAATGATCATGTTGAACACGCTCATGGCTCCCGGCAGCACCAGGCTCCACACCGTATTCATCAAACCCAGGTTTTTGACCAGAATATAGGAGGGAATCAGGCCGCCGCTGAAATACATGGTGAACACCAGTGCCGTCAACAAAAAGTTTCTTCCCATTAGCCTTTTCTTCGTCAGCGGATAAGCCGCACAGATGGTGAGGAACATACACACTACCGTGTAGATTACCGTAAGCACAATACTGTAGCCCAGGGTGTACAGCATATCCACATCCGTCAGGATCGTTTTATAGGTTTCGGCAGTGAAGTTAACCGGCCATAAACCTACCTTCTGGGCAATAATCGCTTCGTTGGAGCTGAAGGAAAGCGCTATCATGTACAGAAAAGGAACAATACATGTGATGGACAAGGCCACAATAAAGATCATAATCGCTATATCCGCTAGTTTCATTTTTTTCTGGTTCCCTGTTGTTTTCACCATACTCACCATATCCCATCCTCCCCTAATTTTTCGGCAATGAAGTTGGCGGAGACCAGAAGAATCAACCCGACCACCGATTGGAACAGCCCTACTGCCGTTGCTTGAGAGAAGTCGCCCGAGCTGATCCCTACCCGGTACACGAAGGTACTGATAACATCGGCGTATTCGCTGACCATGGAATTCCCCATGACGAATGGACGGTCGAAGCCGATGGAGACCATTCTGCCGATTTGGAGAATCAGGAGAATATTGATGGTCGGTTTGATGCCCGGCAGGGTAATATGCCACATTTTGCGGAGACGGCTACAGCCGTCAATATCGGAGGCCTCATACAATTCCTTGTTGATGCCGGTAATCGCTGCCAGATAGATAATCGTCCCCCAGCCGATGTTCTGCCATACCCCCACGGTGATGTAGGTCATCAGCCAGGGCACCTTCTGTGACAGAAACTCGATCTTCTGGAAGCCGATACCCGCCAGGAAATTGTTCACCATGCCGCTGTTGGAGAACATCAGATACACCATACCGCCAATGATGACCCAGGACAAGAAGTGGGGCAGATACAGCACTGTCTGAGTCATTTTCTTGAACTTCTCCTGCCGAATTTCATTCAGCAGCACTGCAAGCAGAATCGGGGCCGGGAATCCTGCAATCAAGTCCAGCACATTCAGAACCAGTGTATTCTTCAATGCACGGTAGAAGCTGTCCTGGGAGAATATAAAGCGGAATACATCCAGCCCAACCCATTCACTTCCCCGGATCCCTTCAAAAATATTGTAATCCTGGAAAGCCATAACTAATCCATAGATAGGCGCATACTTGAAGATGGCGATGTACGCAATGGGCAGGAGAAGAAGCGCGTACAACAGGGCGTCTCTTTTGAGATTGTGCAGAAATTTATTTTTCCTTTTTACTGCGGCGTATTCCGGGGAGCTGTCTAAAACCGCTTTCATTTTCCTCATCCCTCCGTCTATTGTAAGGAGCTCTCATGTGTTTTATTATAGCCGCCGGAGGAAGCAAGAAAAATGTACTCCCTTAAATCAATTTTGTACTCTCTTAAAAAAGGTGGTTTTTCCTGAACTCCTTGGGGGAGCATTGATTATGCTTGTAAAAAATCTTATAGAAATTGGTCATATTCGGTATGCCTACCAGACAGGCCGCTTCCAGCACAGAGATATCCCGGGTCAATAAGAGCAGCTCCGCATTGGCAATTTTCAGGGAGTTGACATATTCGACGAACGTCTTGCCCATGAACTTCTTGAAATATTTGCCGAAATAATAATAATCCAGATTCATCATTCTCGCCGCTGTTCTCATGTCCACCCGGCTGCCGATATTCTGGTCGATGTAGTCCAGCACCGGGACCAGCTTGGCCAGCTCCTTCGCCGGCTGGGCGTCCATCAGGGAGCTGTTGTCGTTGCGCAGAAGGGCCAATATAATTCTGTAGAGCAGGCTGTGGATGGCGATTTCGTGACCCTTTTGTTTAAGGGTGAATTCCGTGGCAATCTCGCAGATGCAGGAGAATATCTGCCGTTTGACCTCCGGAAGCTCCGTAAAAATGGTGTTCAATTGACTGTACAAACGCCCTGCCTCCGTGAAATGCTTCATGTACGGGATCATATCCTGGCCGAGAAACTTGAATATATCGAACTGCAGCACAATATACTCCATCTCCCCCGCTTCCTTAAAGGAATGATGGGGCTCGAAGGAGCCGATAATCGCCACATCCCCTGCGGACAGCCGGAACACCTTGTCCTTGGTGTACATGCTGAACTCCCCCTGGACAACGGCAATCAGCTCCAACTCGTTATGGTAATGCCACTTGCCCACAACCCGCTCATTCCGGAATTGATGCAAAACCCGGACAGGCTGCAGGGGATTCTCATAAATAATCCGTTCGCTCATGTGATTGGCCATGTGCTTCTCCCGCCATTTCATCGGTTGAGTTTAACTCCGCTTCTATTATAACAGCGAAAGGCTTCCGTTATTTCTTTTGCGCCTGCTGGGTCGGTCCATAATTGGCCGCGCCGGAGAACTGGACATCCTCCGCGGACGGAACGTACTTCGGAATACGCAGATCCCGCTGATACAGCCGGAGATGCTCTCCGCGCGGGAGGATATCGATTACGTCGCAGCCTCTCCAGGATACCGCATAATCCTCCCCGCGCACATTCTCCTTCACCACTACGGTATCCAACGGATGCTCCAGCTCCACAGCATCCCCCGGACTAACGCTGCGGAATACGGCCAGATGGCCCTCCCTTGCAAATGTACAGGCTTTTCCGTTGATTCTTCCATGCAGCTCCGGGCCCATCCAGTCATACACCCGGATAGCAACATCACATGGCCGCTTGGGTGTAACGGTTATACGACCTGCTTCGGGATAATCCATCTGCACGGTGGCTTCCTTCGTGTCCTTGTCCAAAGGAATATGAACGTACACCGTCCCCTCCTGGAATTCCACGGAGCGGTTCCAGACAATCTCCAAAGCAACCGGCGCCATACCCACGCAGCAGCCGGCAATGGAGCGGAACTTGGACAGCGAGATGGAATTCACCAAGGAGCCTCCCGTGAAACCCCCGATCATCCTTTTGTCAATATCCCGGTAGGTCAGCCCGTCGCTGTCGGGCAGGGTATTGTCCGTCACCACATAGGAGGATACCTTCACCTGGTTTTCCACCAGCTGGTTGCGGGCGAACAGAACCATATCCGTCCAATATTCCTCATATCCCGCAAGAATCAGCTCATTGGCACATTCGATCATATCCTTGATGCAGCAGGTTTCGCAGTGCTCCTCGTGATGGGGATGCCACTGGGCATATTCGGGCACCCAGCCGAAGGAGGAGGACAAGGAGCGGATATAATCATAGATGCCTTTGCCTGCCGTAATATAACGGGGGTTGCCGGTTATCCGGCCCAGCCGGACCAGCCCTGACGCCACCCAGCCTGCCGAATGGACATGGCCGAAGAACTCCATTTTATAGTTGAAATAACGCGACGGCCCTAACAAGTCATTGGCCAAGCCGATAGCCAAATCAAGCGCAACCTCATCTTGAGCGATTTCGTATCTCCGCACCAGGGAATGAAGGATGATGGCATTGCGGATGGCTTGTTCGCCCCGGCCTGTATGCCGGCTCAGATCGAAGCCTCCCTCCTTCAAATACACATCATTGGGAAATTCGTAGATAGGCTCCTTCTCCTCGAAGTCTCCTGACCAGAAGGTTCTGACCTTCCGTTCGATAACCAGGGTACGCATTCCGCGGACCAGCTCCGAGGCTCTTTTTTCTGCTTCCGCATCACCGGGATTTTTCTCCACCATCCGGTTTAGCGCAGGCAGAATGTAACCCATCTCATGGAAGGAGCTGTGATTGGTATGGGTCCAAGGATACGGCTCATGGAAACGCAGCCCATGCTCGCCCCAGGACTTCATCACATGTCTGCGGAAGGATGCTTGGACGGCAGCCCCATCCTCCGTACCCAGCATGCTGCGGACGGCGTCGATGGCTTCATACCAGGAGCCGACCAACTCCGCATCATCCACACGGCAGTGGGCCGCTTCGGCAGGTTTTTTGTGAGGTAGAATCAGCCAATAGGGCAGATTGTCGATTTTCTCATCTACCATGGACGTCAAATAACCCAGCAGCAGCCGGGCGTTGTGAAGCGGTTCGAATTTTTCATAGGTCTGATTGGACATTTTCCATACCTCCAGCTGTATCATCGATTTTGTTATCCCCTTAGGGTCCTGTCTCGATCATACCGCTGGCGGCTGATGGAATGAAATCCAGCTTTTAGTCAGGTTTATACACTTTTTAGTGATTTTATGTCAGGAACTTATAACCGGAGCCCCATACGGTCCCGATGTATTGGGGCTTCGACGGATTCTCCTCAATCTTCTCCCGGATCCGGGCGATATGGACGGTTACGGTAGAGATATCTCCCGTCGCATCAAAGCCCCATATCCGTTCAAACAATTCCTCCTTGCTGAATACACGGCCCGGATGCTGAAATAGAAACAGGAGCAGGTCGAACTCCTTTTGGGGCAAAAGCACCTCCTGGCCGTTTATCCGTACCTGCCGGGCCTCCTTCTCGATCTCCAGGCCCCGGACCTGCAGGCTCTGCTTCTCCGGACCGTTCCCGAACCTTTCCTTCATCCGTTCGAATTTCTGGATATGGGCCTTCACCCGGGCGACCAGCTCGCCGGAGCTGAAGGGTTTGGTGATATAGTCGTCCGCGCCAAGGCCCAAACCCTTGATCTTGTAGAGCTCCTCCCCCCTGGCAGATACCAGAAGGACAGGCAGCAGCTCCTGCCGACGGATGGTGGTAAGCACCTCAAAACCATCCATACCCGGCAGCATAATATCCAGAATCACCAGATCATAATCCGTCTTCTCCATCGCCTTAAGCCCCTCCGGACCACTGGCGGCAACGGTTACCGCATACCCGGAAATCTCCAGATAATCCTTCTGCAGCAGGGCGATGCTTTGGTCGTCTTCAATGATCAGGATGTTCTTCGTTACAGTATCCATGTTAGCCTCCATGGGATCAGCTTTTCTTCAGGGAAATAATCATGCGTGTGCCTTGACCCGGCTCGCTCCGGGCCCACAGGCTTCCTTCATGCCCTTCTACGATTTGTTTGGCAATGGCCAAGCCGAGGCCGCTGCCGCTTGCATTCTTGCGCGCCGCGTCCACTCTGTAGAAACGGTCAAACACATAGGGCAAATCCGCTTCCGGTATCCCTCTGCCGTTGTCCTGGATTTCGATAATGGCTGAGGTCCGGGTATCTCTAAGAATTACCGTTACCTGCCCGCGGGGCTTATCCATATATTTCAACGCGTTGTCGAGAATATTCTGGACCACTCTTTTGAATCGCTCTCTGTCTATGCGGACCTTCACCGGCTTCTCCAGCTCCACCACCAGCTCCAGGCTTACCCCGGCCTGCTGGAACTCATACTGGTTGTCACCGATACAATCCTCGAAGTAAAGGATCAGATCCGTCTCTTCAAAATGATAGGGCAGCTGGTTCAAATCCAGCGACGAGTACAAAAGCAGGTCATCCATCAGCGTGTTGACCAGCTCCGCCTTGGAGCGGGCGGTTTCCAGATATTCCTGCATTTTCTCCGGTGTCCGGGCCACGCCATCAAGAATCCCCTCTATATATCCCTTGATGGAGGTGACGGGAGTTTTCAGGTCATGGGAGATGCTCGAAACGAGAAACTTGCGGTTCTCGTCATATTTCTGCTGCATATAAACCGATTCCTTCAGCCGGATGCGCATGATCTCCAGGGTTCTGCCCAGCTCCCGGACCTCGCCCTCCCCCTCCTCGGCAATGCCGCCGTCCAGATCTCCCTCGCTGATCTTCGCCGCGGCGCCCTTCAACCGGGAAACCGGGCGGATAATCGCCTTGGAGAAACGGTGGGAAACCCATGCGTTCAGAAGCAGCAGACTGAGGATAAACACCGCAGCCGACAGCAGCGCCAGCGTTTTGTAGAAGCCGGTGTTCAGTTGTACAGGAGACAGAAGCACCAGAGCCCCCTTCGCCCCGGAAGGCAGGGAATAGACGATTTTATCATAAAAATAGGTTTTCCGTTCCAACTGGAAGGTGTCCGGGTCCATGGAGCTTTCCGCCAGATGCTGCAGCTTGGCCACATCCATGAAATTCAGGGTCATGGTGGCATAAACCGTCTCCCCGTTGCGGAGGAGCACCGCTTCGCTGCCGGCGGCCCGCACCCGGAGGGTCAGCTGCTGCTTAAAGGCGGGATTGGACAGCTGCTCGAAGGTATACGTCTGCATCTCATTTTTGATCTCTTGCAGGGCATACTTCACCTCATAAGCCTTATACACCCCATCCAGGTAGGTTTCCCGGCCAAGAACCTTGGTGTAGAAGGCAATAAACACGATAGCCGCCAGAAGAGTCATTCCGATGGCGCCTAATACCGTCAACAGATTCAGCACATAGAAGCGTCTGGTCAAATTCATGGCGAATCCACTAGGGTGTGCATATACGCCCTAAATCTCCTTCCTGTCAAACAGATAAAAGCCTGCGGTAAACAGCATTATACCACATCCTGACAGAATGAGAGTTTGGCGCAGGAGTTTGGCCCAATTCAGGGTATCCGAAATCCACAGGGTGTACCAATCGAACATAGAGGTGATGAAGAAGCTGGAATAAACCGAGAAGAATGCCCCCAGCACCCACAATACAGCGAAGGCCAAAACTGACAGGAAAAATACCGCCAGTCCGCCGCGGAGCACATTGCCCAGACAAACCACCAGAAGCGCGAAAACAAATATAGGCAAAAATGTGGCCCCGTAGGATAAAAACACTCTCCAGACGCCTATAAAGCTGACGGAGGTCATATTGAATATGATCCCGGTCAACAGGGAGAGAACCATCACCAATGCCAGATTGGCGGCAATGAATATGGCCAAATTGGCAACCTTGGCGCAGAACACACTGAACCGGGAGACCGGACGCAGCAGCGTCAGCTTCATGGTATTGGCGGAAAACTCGCCGTTGAACATATCAATCGCCACAAAGGTAGCAAACAGCGGAAGGATGGTGTAGCTGATCAGAGACAGCACCACCAACGGAAATTCGGTGCTGCCTACCACCCGGAGACCCAATCCGTGTTTGATGGTGGTGACGGCCAGTTGACCGGTTAATACGGCGATTACGGAAAAAATAACGGCAGCCAGGATTTTTTTCTTTTTGACCAGCTTCACCAGCTCATTCTGCAGAGTAGCCTTAAACCCGTCCATTGCGTTCCACCTCACTGACAAAGTAATTCTCCAAGGATGAATAATCGGACAAAATCTTGTCGGTGTACTCCACATGAACCAGCTTGCCGTTGTACACCACGCCGATCCGGTTGCAGGTTAGCTCCACATCATGGATCAGATGGCTGGAGATCAGGAACGTGGTTCCTTCCTCAGCCAGATGCTTGATCAGCTTGCGCATAGCCAGCATCCCCTCCACATCCAGGCCATTCAGAGGTTCATCCAGAATCAGAAGCTTCGGCCGGGACAGAATCGCCGCTGCCACTCCAAGACGCTGCTTCATCCCCAGGGAGAATTTGCCCGCCTTCTCATGCTTGTACTTGATGAGTCCTGTCCATTCCAGGCATTCATCAATTCTGGCTTGGTCCACTCCCGGGTAGTATCGGGCGAATTGCTTGAGATTGTCATTCGCCGTGAGGTAAGGGAAGGACTCCGCTGTTTCGATAATACAGCCCACGTGCTTCATGGCCTGAACCATATTCTCCTGCACATCGGCTCCAAAAAGTTTTACTCCCCCCCGGTCCGGCTTGATCAGACCCGTGATGAGCTTCATGGCCGTGGTTTTACCTGCCCCATTGGGCCCGAGTAATCCGAAGATATCCCCTTGATGCACGGTCAGATCCATATCCCGGATCCCCCGGCCATTCTTGTACATCTTTGTTAATCCGGTGATTTCCATAACAGCTTGCATACGCGGCACTCTCTCCTCTATAAGCGTAATCAGGAAGCTGCCGCAGCAGCTTCCCTTTTTACGGTTTCCCGCAGAAACCCCTTATTCGTATACGCGGTTCATCTCTCCTCCGAAGTTGTCCATACGCTTGGCCACCGAAACCGGCAGCTCCTGGGTATGCATATACACATTGCCCATGCCGTTCGGGAACAGCTGGAAGGAGCCTTTTTCCCCGGCTGGTGTTGTAAAGGTGTAAGATGGGCCATTACCCGATTCCGACTTTTCATTAAACGTAAATACCAGCGGCTCGCCAATTTCCTTTTCGAATTCCGGTTTGATAGTCTCGGTAAATGTGCCGATAACGCGGCCTTGTTCCACACCGGTAATCTCCAGCACCCGCTCCCCGGCCTTCACGAACTGGCCGTTCTTCTCAATGACGATATTACTCTTATATTTGCCCACATATCTGCTGCTCAAGCCGTTGTCTCCTTGTTCCGCCTTGGTTACATTGGCATTCGTCAAATCAGGCAGCACAATTTTGGTATCACCCACAGCCGTCATTCTCGCGGTTACCCCAACGGACAGATCATGAACATTGCCGTTTTTGTCCTTGCCCGAAAGCACGATTTCCCCGGTTATATTCTCAAGCGTACCCGACTTTTGTTGGGAAGCCAAACCGGTAACCTTCTTTACATAAATATCGCTTTCGATCTGCGGAATATTCAGATCCCTGTTGGAGCGGCCTTCGTCCACCAGAATCTTCTTAAAGCCGAAGGAAGCAATCGCGTTCACCAAGGCAGGCACCTGGGCCTCAGACAAGCTGGCCGAGTAGGTTTTGCCGCCGTCTGTCCCGTTTTCCGCCTGGACATAATCCTTCAGATTACCCACGATGGCATCGAATACCTTCTCCAGCTCGGCTGCACCTTGCTCCTTGAAGGGGTCCCGGAACGCCCGGTCCCTGCTGGGGAGAGGCTGTGAATATTCGGTAACATTGTAAGCATCGTCGAAGCTGCCCTTCCATATGGAGCGGTTCGGATCCTGATAGGAATAATTCTGGGTGGGCTCTCCCTTTCCATATTGGGTAACCGAGGTATTCTCTGTGGCTTTCGTGGCGCTGTCGTACTTGGTCCGCTGGGAAACCTCCATAAAGGTCTCTCCGTTATTCTTCATGGTGTACATGGCTTCCATGGTGTAATTGGGGAGCCCCGTCTCCATTTGGGAAGCGGTGGTTTTGATGGAGCTCTTCAACTGGTCGTAGCCGGACCCGATCAGGGCATCGGCGAAGGCGGTGGAGATGAACAGGGTGGCGCCCAGGGTAAAGGACAGGGCCGTTACCGTCTTTTTGTTAAGCTTCATAGTGAGTCTCCTTTTGTTTAGGTAAATAGTGGGGAAACGTTTCCTTACGATTTATTGTATCGGAGAGGTATTGCCTCCTTCTAAATGAAGTATTAACAAAGTATTAATTATTGCGGCTCCAAGCCGTGCGGCTCGTGAGTTTCGTGCGGCTTGTGAGGCTCGGGCGCCTCATGCGCCTCATGCGTCTCATGCCTCTAATGGGCCTAACGAACCTGAGACGCTCTATTTCGCGAAAAACAGGCATAATAAAAATCTAACGAATATGTAACACGCTATTCGCCAGGTACCAAGGCATTTCGGCGCCAATTCGAACCAATAGCGTGGCTCAGATTCGTTAGATTTCATATACACCCCAATCCGGGCAAATAGCGCTGCTCAGATTCGTTAGCGCTTTGGTCACCATGCCAGGCAGAATGCAACACTCGACAAAACCCCACCTAGACTATTATTTTTTCATCCTCCGGCTCCTGGGGGTTGTTCATTTGCTTTGCCGTGATATTTTCAATCCACTTTTTGACCCCGTCCCATAACATCAGCACAATCCCCAACGTGCATAATCCCAGCGAAACCGCAATATCCTTTTTGCCCCCGATGTCTTCCAATGCCGTACCGTACCTCCCCGGAGGGGTTGACCATCCGTTCAGCTCCTTCATATAAAGGACAGCTGCAATGCGGATTCCGGTATATAATAAGATGCCTGAAACAAATAAAAAACCGCCGATCATTATTTTCTTCATCCCATAACACCTCGATTCATCACTTATTCACCAAGTAAAACGTCTCTGTTTTACCCTGCCATTCCACAGTAACCTCGATTTTGGAGTCTTTCCTTTCAAAAGCGCCATTGCCGCCCCCGGCAGACCGGCTTATGACCTCTTTCCTTTTTGGGGGGTCAGTGAATTCCTCCGTACCGCTTCCCCCATTACCAGTGTTCCTTTATAGGAGTAAGCAATTTTACGAAGCCCCGATAATTCGGGAAGCTCCCGGTTATACAGAAGCTTGAAATGCCCGGAGGAGCTCGAACGATAATCCGTTTTGTTATTCTTCTCGTGAAAGGTTTCTGTAGCCGTAACCTCATATTCAGCCGACCAATATTCGCCTGCGCCCGTGAAAACATAATGATGGTTGGTAGTTTCTTTCCCCGGTTGAACGGTATAGATAACGACAGCAATAAGCACCAGTAAGGATACACCGCTCAGCAACAGTTTTTTGTTCATGGTAACCCTCCCCACACTAACTCCCAATATTTTACCATGAATCATCTAAACCGGGAAGGAGAGGCTTGTCGGGTTCATCCTTCAAATGATGCCCATTATCGGCAAACGCACCTCAAATACCGTACGGGAGGGGCTGCTTTGTGCGAAAATCACACCCTGATGCTGCTCCACAATGTTGCGGGCAATGAACAAACCCAATCCCGTGCCTCCGTCCTGGTTGGTTCTCGCCCGGTCTCCCGTGAAGAACATATCAAATAGATGGGGAAGCTCCTCTGCCGGGATACGGTCCCCATAATTAACGACCTGCATCACTGCCTCCTGCTCCTCAAGCCTGCCGTACACATCCACATATTGACCGTCTATCCCATGGCGCACCGCATTGTTTAACAGATTTTCGAATACCCGGGCCAGCAAATCCCCGTCTCCCTGCACCGTCAGCCGCTCCGCAATATGAAGCCGGGAAACCAGATTATGCTTTTCCAAAACCGGATACAGCTCCTCGCTTAATTGCACCAGCAGCTCGCCCAAATCAACAGCCTGCTGCTGGATCGGCAACTTCCCGTAATTCAGCCGGGTGATCTCGAACAATTGGTCGATCAGCTTCTCCAGCTTCAACGATTTCGTATGGGCAATTCCCGTGAAGTGCTTCACCTGCTCGGCACTGAGCTCTTCGTCCTTGAGAAGAATATCCAGATAACCAATAACCGAGGTCAGCGGCGTCCGCAAATCATGAGCCAAATTCAGCACCAGCTGCTCCTTGCTGTTCTCGGCGAAATCTCCCCGTTGTTGAGCATTCTGCAAATTGGCTCCCGCCTGATTGATATCCCTGGCGATATCGCCAAACTCGTCTCCATCCGGAATCTCCACCCGGTTATGGAATTGGCCCTCGGCCAGTTGGCGGATGCCTTGGGAAATTTCGCGGAAATAGACAGGATACGGCTTAGTCAATAGCAGGAAGAAGATAACCGCCAGCGGGATAAATACAATCAAAAAAAAATTAATATCTCCGATGTTCCGGATGAAGGTCCGAAGCTGATACAGCGGGCTTTCGCGGCGGACCGTATGGTAATAGAACTGGAGGATCTTGTACAGCAGGTAGGTGCAGCCGCCGGAATACAGCATACTTAACCCGAACAACATTATCATCCGGTAGCGGAAGCTTCGGACGAACCTATTCTTGAAATACATAGCCTACACCCCAGACTGTTTTGATCAGCTTGTTCTTATGCATATCCTCCCCCAGCTTCTTGCGCAGCGTACGGATATGCACACTCACCGTGTTACTCCCTTCGAAATAGGCTTCCCCCCACACCTGCTGGAAAATATGCTCTGAGCTGAAAACCTTCTTGGGATGGGTGGCCAGCATGGACAGGATATCAAACTCCTTCGGTGTCAGCTCAATCAGCTTGCCGTATAGATACACCGTCCGTTCCTCGGGATAAATCACCAATCCTCCCGCTTCCAGCACAGGCTTGGACGGGGCGGCGGATGCGAACTGCATGGTGCGCCTTAACTGCGCATTCACCCGGGCAACCAGCTCCATCGGGTTAAAGGGTTTGGTCACATAATCATCCGCACCCTGCACCAGACCTGTAATCTTATCCAGATCCGAGGTTTTGGCGCTTAAAAAGATAATCGGCAGATGATGCTGCTCCCGGATTCGCCTGGTTGTCTCGTATCCGTCCATCACGGGCATCATAATATCCAGAATGGCCAGATTCACCGGGTTTGTCTGCACCGTGTGCACCGCTTCCTGTCCGTTGGCCACTTTTAGACAGCGGTAGCCCTCCTTGACCAGATGCAACTCGATCAAATCGGCAATTTCCGGTTCATCCTCTGCAATCAGAATGGTAACGGGCTTCATGGGTTCCTCCATACTAGTGAAAGTCATACTAGCATTGTAACAGATTTGGGGAGGAATGGATTTCATCTCTGTCATACATGTACCCGCGGCATCACAGAACAACGGTTACAATAACCCCCTCGCGGTTATCCCCCGACACCTCATACCGGCCTTTGGCCGGCACCTGAACGGTTGTATCCTCCGAGACCGGGTAATAAAACAGTCCATACCTGTCCTTGCCGACCTTGACGGTCATAGACCGTTTTTCCTTCAGCTCGTCCAGATATTCCTCCAGCACCAGATTTTTTTGCTGCATAATGGCGCTGTGCGGCAGCCCCACATAGCGGAAATGCCAAGGCTCGTACCGGATGCCTGTAATCTCCGTCTTGCTCTTGGGATAACGCAGAATAAACCCGTATTGCCAGGAATTCTTCTGCAGCCACTCCCCCTCCGGAGCCTTGCTCATCTCCATGAGCGTGGAACCGATATCCACCGAAAGCCCCGTGTTATGCTCGCTGAAGCCTGCCGGCATGGCGTATTGATCTCCCATTTGCTTAAAAAGCAGCTTTTGCTCCTTTTCGCTGCGGTACCCGCTGTTGATGCGGAAGTGGTTCACGCCATCCGCTTCGGCGGCTTCAAACATAACCGCAAGCCGCTCTGCCATCGAATCCGTCAGCTGAACGGAGCTGTCTGCCAGGTTGAACCGGCTGGACAGCTCCTTTGTTCCGCTTAACCGGATGTTCTTCAGGTCAGCTCCCTGCTTTGGCACAGCATACTCCTTGTTCACCAAAAGCAGGTTTCCTTTATACACTTGATCCTTGGTTATATGGATGGACATTCTATCCGCAGCTCCGGCTCCGGCGGTTGGCGTCTGCCGGGTCTGCACCTCCATCACACTAACGGAGTCTGTCCGCCAATCACCTCGCCACAGCCCCCATCCCACTACTATCAAAATGACCAACAATATCATGATCCGCTTCATTCCGGTCCCCCCTTTCTTTCTAGAATAGGGCCTACTTTTTAAAGAAGCGGCTGCAAAAAGATTAAATAATTATGAAGTTTCCCTTAGCGGAAAAACGTTTCCGCTATTTCAGCCACTCTGCATGAAAAAGACCCAATTACACACCACTGTGTGTGATCGGGTCCCTTACATTTCCAGCTTTTTTCTACAGAAAATCCTCCATCTGCTTCAGATTGGTTTCCAGTGATTGAATCAGTTCATTTAGAGCCGCTTCCATCTTGGGAACGCTGGATTCCTGCATATTAGGATGCGCCATTACCGCTAGTTTGTAGCCATTCTGGAACTCCTCCAACCGGGAATAGGAGTCATACAAGTAAATTTCCAATGGCGCAGGCAGAAGCATATAGAGTGAGGAGCTGCGCAAATGATGAAAGGCAAAAAAAGAGTTTGCCTCTACATAGGCCTTCCCCCAATCCAATGTTTCCACAGGTAGCGGGGAATTGCTATGGAGAAGCCCTTTTAATTCGATCATCCTCTCCAGATTCCTTTTCAATTCAGCATGAACCCGGCGGATATTCTCCTTCAGAAGCAAGCGGTTTTTGCGGCTAACAGTGGTTTCATCATCCTCAAATTGCCATCTAACAATCCGGTACACAATTAACCCGCCAACAATGATGCCCAGTATGTGAATACTGAGGTCTTTGAGCCATTCCATTAATTGAACCTCCATATCATCCATATACACCCCGGTACTCCTCCGGCAATAACGCAGCGATTTTTCTCATCATCAGCTGGATGGTGGAATCGTCATACTCCTTTTTATCCTGTTCCGGAGCTCTTCTGGGCAATTCGAATGGTTGGCCAATGCTGATGAACACCTCTGCAGGATGAAAACGTTCTGTCCGCATATCCCCGTTCAGGTTGATGGGCAGCAGTTGTTCTGTCCCGCGCAGCCCGATGGGAACGATCGGTGCCCCTGTCATTCTGGCAACAAGAAGAACACCCTTCTTCGCTTCAATCAGGCTTCCGGTTCTGCTACGGGTTCCTTCCGGGAAAATCAGCAGGCTTTCGCCTTGTTTAATGAGCTTGATCATGTTGGTCAAGCCTTCTTTATCGGCGGTATTCGGCTTAATAGTCGTCGTTTTGATGACATTCAAACCCATGCCGGTTACTGCGTTGTTGGACAGCTTCTCCCCGGCCACAAAGGTGGGGTTGATCTGTTTTAATACCTTGTCCAGCACCAATGCATCTGAATTGCTTAAGTGATTGCATATGAAAATTACCGGAGTTTGGAGGTTCAGCAAATGCTCCCCACCCTGTATATGAATATCGGCATATTGTTGCAGGTATCTCCGGATAATCACTTTAGATATTGAATGGCTCCAGAATGCGGGCAATAAATGAATCAGCTTGGCCATTGAGGCAGTTACCATACGCTTCCTCCTTTCTCTCCAGTATACGATTTTACCCAAATATTTCATATATCTTGCTGCAAAAAACCAGACCGTGAAGAACGGCCCGGTTTTAGATATTGCATCTCAGATCATGTCCGTCATGGATTGGATCGTTACACAACCAGGGTGACCGGGAATAAACCGTTTGCCCGCCGGTAGTCGCTTTAGAAATTGAATTGTTTTGGGCCGGCCCGGTATCAAGTCGAAGAAGTTGTCGGAGAAGATTCCCTCTGCCTCAGCCTTAAGCCACACCTGTCTGGCCAGCACATCGGTGTGCAATGTGAAGCGGGGACCTTCCGAGCCTGTCTCTTCTGTTATCTGAATGTGCGGGGCGGGTAACTCCAGCTCCCTGTCCCGAACCCAATAATGCTCCGCACTGCAAAGCACCTGCCCCTGCTGCTCCAGCCGGACGGCCACAACCGCTTTCCTCGGATCAGCTGCGTCCAGCATTCCATTAGCAGGAAGTGTAAACACCCGGCCCGAAGTATGGCTTCCCACTCCAACAGGTAAGGACCAGGAACGCAGACAGCCTCCCTCCAGCCCCAACAGCTCCACGGTCATTTGTCCGCTAACGGGCTTTGGACTGTCCGACAACAGATAAATGTCCAGATAACCGCCAACCGAGCCGTCAATGGACAACATCACATCCTGGAAGCTGCGTTTCACTTCATATTGCAGCACCTTCCATCTGCCATAATAATCCATACTAGCCCAGGAGGCCACAGGCCAGCAATCATTCAATTGCCAATAGAGGCTGCCCATACAATAGGGTTTCTTCCTTCGGTGGGCGTGAATCGCCGCTTTCATCGCCAAAGCCTGCTGCACCTGGCTCATATACAGAAAGCTGGGAAAGTCCTTGGGCTCCTTCAGATAACGGTCCATGTAGCCCTTGATGATCCGGTTGCCTGCCCCATTTTTCTGATGCGCTCTCATAACCTCGGATTCCAGCTCCAGATCCTCCTGAACGGCATAACGCAGGACAGAATCCAGCTCCGGAAAGGACTGGAAGCCATATTCGCTCATAAAACGCCCCAGATTTACATTGTAGGATTCGAATGGATCTCCGCTATGCCAGACCCCCCAATAATGAATATCGCCTCCTGCAGAATGGGAGGTAGCATGCTGTGTTTCGTCCCCGCTCAAGGAAACCATCGGAGAGGATGGCCAATATGCGGCGCCTGAAGCAAACTCAGTTACCGCTTCAGGAAGCAGCCGGTGAAAAACTGCCTCATAATCGCTCCAGATTTGCTCCCGCTGCGCGGAGGTATACTGCTTTTTCCAACCCCATCCCCCTGTTTCATTGTATTGGGACCAAGCCGTATCCATCTCATTATTGCCGCACCAAAGAGCAATACTGGGATGATTGCGCAATCTGCGGAGATTGTACGCCGCTTCCTCCCGGACGCTGGTAAGGAAGGACTGGTCACCCGGGTACATGCTGCACGCAAACATAAAATCCTGCCATACCAGTAGCCCGTACTCATCACAGAGCTCATAAAAGACATCGTTTTCATAAATGCCGCCTCCCCACACCCGCAGCATATTCATATTGGACTCCACCGCTGACATAATCTCATGCCGGTACCGCTCCCCCGTTACCTCCGTCAGGAAGCTGTCATTCGGAATATGATTGGCGCCTTTGGCGAATACCGGTACCCCGTTCAGCTCGATATAAAAGGAAGCCCCATAGGAGTCAGGCTCTTGCACGAGCCTTACTCTGCGCAAGCCGGTGCGGACAAACCGTTCCGCATAAACGGTTCCTTCGTCAGCTACATCGCAGATTTCCGCTGTAAAGGTGTACATGGTTGGCTCACCGAGCCCGTTGCACCACCATAAATCCGGACGGTCTATGCTCACCTCCAACCGGACTGTCTGAACCCCCTCCTCCAGATGCAAAGGCAGGCTCCACACCTGTGCCCCCGCCAAAAGGCGCAGCATTACATCCTTTGGACCATCCGATTGAAGGTCCGCTATGGCAGTCAGTTGAGCCGTCTCTGCCGTTACCTCCCGTTGCCGGATATACAAATCGGTAATCCGGCATCCGGACCAGCTCTCCAGCCTGACCTCCCTCCAGATTCCGCTGGTTACAAAACGGGGGCCCCAGTCCCAGCCATAATGATAGGGGGCTTTCCGGGCGAATACGCTGACCTTCTTCTCCCCTAAACCGCCGATTTCGGACTGGTCATTGGCAGCCGGCAAGGCATAACCAAGCTTCTCCAGCTTGGGCAGATCCTCCAGTACAGGGGAACGAAACCGTATCCGCAGCACATTGCCGGCGGGTTGGACCCATTCCTGAACATCTACCCTCCAGCCGCGGAACATATTATCTGCCGACAGAATCCGTCGTTCATTTAGATAAACATCCGCATAAGTATCCAGCCCGTCAAAAACCAGCTCCAATCCGCTTCCTGCATTCCACTCTGCCGGAACATCGAAGGTCGTTTGGTAGTCCCAGCTTTGTTTATCGATCCATTGCAGCTCCCGTTCATTGGTTCTGTAGAATGGATCAGGAATTTTTTGGTTCCGCAGCAGATCCGTATGCACACAGCCCGGCACTACCGCAGGATACCAGGTTTCCTCTTCTAACCCGCGAAATTGCCATTCCGTCAAAGTTAAGGTGGTGTTTGCCATTAAGGTTGCCCCATTCTTTTTGTTAGTTTTGTTATTAAAGTGTTATTTATTATCACAGTTTTGTTAGCATAACAAATTCAGGAGCCTTCGATATAAGGGGATTATGTGAAGCTGCGCAGCGATGGAGGACGGCGGATGTTATGATGCTGTTCAAAAGAATACGCAAGCGAGATTAACAGAGGTTCTTCATACGCCCGGGCGGCGAAGGTTATGCCGAAGGGCACACCGGCCGAGGTATACCCGGCGGGAACGACGATAGAGGGATAACCTGCCCGAGAAGTAATCCGTGCCCCGAAATCAGCAGGGAACAACAGCGCATCAAGCTCAAACTCGCGCATCGTAGCATCAATTCCCTCATCCTTGCACAGCCGCAGGTCGGTGAGCCGGTCTTTTAAATATTGGGGCTCTGTGAGTGTTCCGGAGGTGGTGTATTCGGCATCGATCAGCGTAGATTGTCCATAACGAAGCGTCTGCACGGGATGGGCATGATTGAAGTCAATAATATCCTTGAGCGAGCGTATTTTGGCTCCCGGACCGAGTTTGGCCAGATAAGCACCGAGGGAGGACTTGAATTCATTCAACACCACTGACGAATATTTGATCTCCCGCGCCGTTCGAATATCCGCCGGATCAACGATTATTGCGCCCAATCCACGCATAACCTCCACAGCCCCGTTGAAGATGGCCAGCTGCTCATCCGTCAGCTCCTCAAAATAATAGTCCCGCGGGATGCCGATGCGTGCTCCCCGCAGCCCCTCTGTATAGAGGAATGCCGTGTAGTCCTTATGCCGCTTTCCAGCGCCTGCCCGTGTGGCGGCATCCTCCTTATCTTCACCAGCCAGAGCATTCAGCAGCAGCGCCGCATCCCGCACCGTGCGGGCCATGGGACCGGCAGTATCCTGGGAGTTGGACAATGGCAGAATGCCGGAACGGCTGATCAGACCCACCGTGGGTTTGAGGCCAATGATACCGCCAAGATTGCTAGGGTTCAAAATAGAACCGGAGGTTTCCGTGCCTACGGACACGGTACAGAAATTACAGGCCACTGCCACAGCCGAGCCTGCGCTGGAGCCGCCTGTTGGGGTGGATATGTTGTACGGATTCAGCACCTGACCGCCGCGGGAGCTGTAGCCTGAAGGCATGCCGTTGGTCATGAAGTTGGCGAATTCCGTCATGTTGGCCTTGCCCATGATGACTGCTCCGGCTTCACGTAATCTGGCTGCCAGAAAAGCATCCTCTCCCGCAAACGAATCAGCCAAAGCCAACGAACCTGCGCTGGTATGCATCTTGTCTCCGGTATTGATATTGTCCTTAAGCAGTATGGGGATTCCATGAAGGGGACTGCGCGGTCCCCACGCAGCACGCTCCACATCCAGCGCTTCCGCGATGAACAGTGCGTCGGGATTAAGCTCCAGCACCGAGTTGATGGTCAGTCCGTTCTTGTCATGCTCCGCAATTCGTTGGTAATACAAGAGAACCAGTTGTTTGGCAGTCAATTCACCGGATTCCATAGCCGCCTGGATTTGCGGTATAGTAGCTTCCACAAGCTCAAAACCCATGGGCATCACACCTCTTTTCTGATAGCTATATTTTCATACAAACGCTTACACTAGGGTTATAAAAAAAAGCCCGCCCGATCCGTACAACAGCTAACGGTTCGTGCAGGCTATCTCTTTAGTGATGCAATTCAGATGCAGACGGTTTATGACAGATCACTCGCCGGCGCGAGCAAAACCTTCCTCTGCCAGGTACTCCTCAGCTTCCTGCACCGTCTCGAAGGCCATATCCAAGTTTGCTCCGGCATACAGATACCACATATCTTCCTCATGCTTCAGTTCAAGCTTGTTCCCGTCCGCATCGGTCCAATGGCTATTCTGCATCTTCGCCTTCTTAGGGGTGGGCGCAGGAGCGGTGGATTCAAAACCAGCCATTGCCGCTATCGTGGCATCCAGCAGAGAGCGGAGCTCGGCCTCGGAATACTCGCGGATATTCACAAGTCCCTTATTATCAACGGGATAACCCTTAAGCAGCCCTGCGTATACAAAACCGTTGCCATTGGGGTGCAGATGATAGGCAATGGTTTTTTTGTCGTGGCGGCTCTCCTCAAAGTGGTAATTGACCCGGCCCAGCGAAACATCCTTACGTTCAAGCTCCGGGTAGGAATCCAGTACAGCCAGTTTCTGTTCAAAAGTCAGCATATCGCGCCTCCGGTTTGCGGTTGTAATGTTCAAGTACCCCATTATACCACATTAACCGCTGATTTCTTTACCGCACTTTGGGCAGAACCGGTAGGTTTCTTCCATAACCTTGTTTCCGCAATACGGACAGTATTCCAGCTGCCCATCTTTCCTTGCAGGATCGATTTCAGAAAATGTAGGATTGCTTCTTCTATTTCGTTGATTCACAAACTGATTCAGCGGATCAGGCTCCTCCCGATGATCGGTAATATCAAAGACCGACATCCGGTTTTGACCCGTCGCATTCTTGAAGTGATAAATCCCCTGCATAATGGCTAAACCAACAAAAATAATCCCAAAAAACATAAAAAAGATAGGGGCGCCCATACTAGCCGCACTGATGGTCCAGAAAACCCCAAACAACCCAACAGCAACACTTCCAACAGCTCCCATCGCAGATGGTCCACGGCCTGGCTTAATGCTTTTCATACGGTAAACCTCCCTTTTCATAAAATTACAACCTCCATAACCTTCGTTTCCTCAGTGCCCAACCACCATCTACTGTAATCTGCGTGTGAAAACGGGTAGCCATGTTTCTAACGGCGGTGAGAGACGCTATTTGCCTCAAAAAGGGGGTTTGCAAAATCTAACGGAAGCAGGAGACGTTATTTGGTTAAAACAGGGCTGGTGGCGGAGTCATTTGCCCAAATAGCGGCTATGGCCGCCGTTAGATTTTTTAAGGGGGTATTTTTGATGAAATAAGGGCTCTCACTGCCGTTACACCCCACACAGTCCTCAGGCCACTCACATTTGTTCGTCTACCCGTGCAATGATACGAGCTATCGCTGAATCCGCTTTGATATGAAGCGGCAAAGCAATAATCTCGAAGGACGGTACATCCAATAGCTCTTCAAGATTGGTAAGATTCTCAGCAATCAGAATGCTATTCTCAAATAGAAGCTTATGGATCTCGAAGGGATATTGATCTGGGGAAGGTGTATCTACCCCGATCATTTTTATCTTTTTGCGAACCAGCAGCTCCGCAAACTCTCTCGATAGAACAGGATGCTGTTCAAAATACAGCTCTTGTTCAAAGTATTGACTATGACCTGTATACAAAATTACGATTGTGCCTTCGCTTATCAAATCCTCGTATGCTTCAAGGTACTCAATGGTTTGCATGCCTGATACATCCAACACAATCCCTTTCCCCATAAACGAATTTAACGGGAAATCGCTAAGATATAACCCTGACGTTGTCAGATGCATCGGCCCATCAATATGGGTCCCGGTATGCATATTAATCGTTAACTCATGATTAACAAATCCGTCGGCTTCCAAATGTTTCGTTTGCGTTAAGCTCATCTCCGAATCTCCAGGATAAACCGGAATCCGATCCTGAAGCATATGAGTCAGGTCAATCAGCTTCATGGTTGCCTCCTTTCCTGTAGCCCGCGGTAAAAATCCTTTCTCTGGATTACCGGTAGGCTCCTTCTGTTCACTTATATACGTTCAACATCCCATTAAGGTTGCCTTCTTCCCCGAGGATTTGCCAAATAGGCTCTTATGGCTTCCTGTATATCCGTTTGCGCCTCTTCCCGGGTTAATCCGGTATAGGAAGCATCGTCAAAATCCAGTTTATTGGCCGGGTTCCATTTGTCCCTGGAAGTGTCTGGAAATATGTAGGCCGTGACACGCACACATTGGTCCTTCACAAAGAAGGCGAATTCATACATGTCCTCGCCGTTACTTCTCAATATCGAGTTGGAAACCCAGCCAATATAATATAAAGCCTGCTGCTTGTTATGATTCACATGCCAATGCTGCATAGGAGGCAGTCCGTCCTCCAACGGTTTACGAAACTGGTAAGCCCGCAGCTTCACCAACCATTCCTCGTCTATGGCTTCATACAGAAACAAGAACATCCCACCTTCATGCAGAATTCTCCCTTAAGTATACAAGCGAATCCAATTTCTGCATATATCAACATAGCCCATCCTGGATGTCATTTAAAACAAACAACCCTTTCGTTTCCCCATGGGATCCGTAAGGGCAATGTTTGTTAACGCAACTCCATTAACCACGCCTCCAGAATAGAGGTCATTTCCTCATATTGCTTAAGTGCATGTATGGTTTCGATCACGTGACGGGTTCCCATCTCCTGCTCGTGTTCATCCGTACATTCAATCTGTAAAGAGCGTTTGAGACTGTATTCCAGCCAGTCCAACTTGCTGAGATAACCTAACTCCAGCACCATTTCCCAATCGTCATTAACTTTCCCATAATCCTCTTGATACCCATCCATAAAAGCCAGAAACCTATCCTTGCTTATTCCTCCCGCTTCATTCATAGACCAGTAAACAGCTGTTTCGATTGCATCATGGGCAGGATTGATTTCACCGGCAGACTCCCAGTCAATGAGAACAGGCTGCCCCTGGTTCCACATCACATTCTTCGGATCTAAATCCCTATGGCTGTACACCTTCTCCGCTGCCAACATTCCGGATGATCGTAACGCCTTTTCATTCCACGCTGACAGCTGTTCAAGATTACTATGCAATAGATCCACCCACACAGAATCTGACTCTCTTCCCTTATGCAAATAAATATCCCATTGGATAGGCTGCAAGAGCTTAGCAGGTTCATTCATTGCACCAATCTGAGAAAAATCCGTTGTATGAATTTCAGCAAGGAGGGAGCCTATCTGTCGGCAATGATCCGTAATAATCTCGCTCGTCTTCAAGCTGCATCCTTCGATCCAGTCAAAAACCATGTAATACTGATCATCGATATTTTGCAAAAATGACCCTTCATAGATCCTGGCAGGGTGAGCAGGTACACGGGAGGAGGCGATTCGGACAATCTTCTCCGATAGAATATAATTGTTCTTCGCTGTGGGTCTGGCCATAATCTGCGGATTAAGTGCTTTGACGGCATATTTCCCTTTGGTTGTTTCCATAGCAAACATTCTATGTAATAACCCGCCTGTAATAGCTGCGGGTGGTTGTACGATTTGCCCAAGCTCCAACACATGGCACAATTTTTCGAATTGTAAGTTATAGGGCACCTTCATTTTTATCTAGACCATCCTTCAAATCCTTAATAAATTCCTTTGCGTATTGTTGCATTTCCGTAAATATGGATTGGGCTTCAGGCAAATAGCATTCCCCTTTACCAAGCACGTACTTCTCGAAATATTCCATCGTTTCTTCTAAATTCTGTCCCCTGGCGGTTCCGGTGCATAAGGATTTCACAATTAAATAGGTTTTCCCGCCCTCAATCATATGAGCGTCATGAAGTAATTTTCCCTCCAGCGTTTCTGGAGTTTCATCTTTTTGCGATTCCCAAGAGATCTTAATAATTTTCTCTATATATTCATTGTTCAATCCTTGTCGTTCCAGATAATCCCTGATTAGCAGTTCCTCCAAATAAATAAACCCGTGAAAATAGCATCCATATAAAATCAGTTCGCTGTCTGTTACCTCAGGATAATACGTTAACAGTTTATTGGCCGAGTTTACCATTCTATCGATATGACTTAAATCATGCATGATATCTTTGGTGATATAAAAAGGCCTTACGAAATCAATAAGATTTTTCATATCGATCATCGTATTATTCACTCCTTTACCTAGCCCTTTAGAGTGTACATTACATTATTCAAATACAAAACGGATTCTCTTGTCCTGACTACACTTTTCTTTCATACGATCATAATAAATATCCTTGCCGTTATAAATAATATCCTGGTATGTGTTTGCCAAATGAGGGTAACGACGCCCGATATAAGACTCCAACGTAACGGCAGGCCTCGTATGAGGCTTCATTCTGACCTTGTCTAAAAACACCGGTATGTCTTCATCCAACTCGTGAATCATGGCATCCACATCCGTAATCCCAGGCAGAACCGGGGTAATAAACACCCATACATGAATGCCCATTCGATGCAATTCGTTGGCAGTTTGTATATTGCCCAGGACTGACATATCATCCACCTTAGTGAGCTGATTGAGATTAGACAGCCCCAACAGCAAGGTAAATTGATCTCCCATTGCTTGGATGATATCAAGATCCCTAATGATAAGCCTCGAGCTTGATTTTGTTGTCACCATACATTTCAGTTTGAGCTTATGGATTTCCATTAAGCATTTTCTCGTCAACTCATATTTCCGTTCTATCCCCATGTATGGATCACACCTACTGCCGATATACACAGGCTCCGTTGTACTCCAGGAGCTTAGCTCTTGCTGAAGGACTTCCGTAATATTAAGCTTCACCTTCAAGTCGAGATTCCAGCTTTCATCCTCCAGTTGGAAGCAATATGGACAGCCTACCGTACATCCATCGTATGGGTCAATAATCGGGATGGTTCCTCCGTCCGGGGGATACTCATACGTAACCGCATGATTGACACATATTTCTTGAATCATTTTACCATCTCCATATCTTTGGTTAATACCAAGATGGTAAATGAAATCCCAAAAAAAGTATAGACTTATACTTGGCGATTTGTTATGATGTTGAATAAGGTCTTGAAAAAAATCGGCATACGAATCCATGGGTCATTAGATGACCGATGGTTTTTTTGTGTGTGGATACCCACTGGTGTTACTCCGGATTTCCAGGCTCCAACAGCATGATCTGCCATCGAATACCATATTGGTCCACGATAACGGTATATAACGTACTGAAGAACTGATGGCCAATCTCTTGTAAAACCGTTCCGTTCCGGCTTAAGATATCAAAGGCGTGCCGTAATTCCTCCTCTGAGTCCAGAAACACATTAAAGCAAACCATACTTCCTGCACGCAGATCCTCCATTGCATCACTCATATTAAACCTTGTGCCGCACAACGTAAGTGTTGCATGCATCACAAGTTCAGCATTTTCGCGGGTGACAACCATTCCGCTATCCTCAGGTGCATCCTTATACAACAGGATCTCTGTACCGGACGCGCGAAATGCATGCTCATATAAACGAATGGCCTCCAAACAAGTTCCCGGAAAATGGATGACGGGTGTAATCAAGACAGTTCCTCCTTTTCCGTTTCCATCTGACTGTTCAAAATTCGTCTGACCTCATCTTCCGTATAACCTGTCTTGTGTGCAATAATAGATTCGGACATGCCGGATTGATACATGTTAGCCAGCACCTGATCCATATTCTCCGCAATCTCCACGATATGATGATCATAATCATAGAAACGTAAAACCTTTTGGCCCCAAGGCTGTTCCTTGATATCATGCACAAGCTCAAATCCATTGGCAAGTATCGTATCCCGAAGCCTATGGATATCATCAAATTCAAAATACACAGCCAAATTGTGTGCATTGGTTACAATTTCATCATGATCAATGAGTTCAGCAAAAAACGATTTTTTATAAAGTGCAAAACCGCCCTCAAAACCAACATTATAAATGTCAAAGTCTGCCTCTACCCTGCATCCCAGTAAACCTTCATACAGCATTCTGGATCTCCTGACATCCTCCACCACCAAAATAACTGCTTTGAACCCCATTTATATCCATCCTCCCGCTTTCCGGAATTTGAATACCCCTCAAAAAGTTCAATTAAAAGAATACGCTCTCATTTATAGTGAAATCTCTAGAATTTTCATTCCATGTTCGGTTTCTCCAGTGTCCATGAATCCAATTGAGAACCAGAACGGTTCCCCATTTTCCCGATTGGCAGTCAACCAAATATTATGAATTCCGCACTTCCTAAACTCTTCTTTTATAAATCCGTACAGCATTCTGCCGAGACCCTTTCTTCTAAAGTCAGGGATAATATAAAATTCCATGATATATCCCCATCCCACACGCTCACTTCGATCTACTTTAAAATGGGCAAAGCCAACCATATGGGTATTTACCTTTATCCCTACTAACCATCGTTCCTGTTCGTTTTGACGGTCCAAAATACTATTCAGAAACCTGTTATGTATCTCCACGGATTTATCGGGGGCTACTTCTTTCATGTATAAAGAGCCTGCATCCAGAAACCCGGTGCAATGCTTGGGGGTCTCTCTGGTAATACGAATAAAATCCACATGAATCTCCATTGAATCTCCTTATTTCTCTAACATTTGCTTCTTGAGCAGCATGATTTGACCAATATGATAGGCATTATGGGTGCATACATTGGATACGACTCCCCACCACGGAGCATTGAAATATGTAGGGATGGTTATCATTAGTTTAGAATCTTCACAATCCTGAAGTTCCTTTATCCAGCTTTCATATACCGCCTCAAGTTTGATTACCGTTTCTCCCCACGCATAATCATTTATACCATGGGGATTCAAGTAAAACGTTTCTTCATTGTCTGAATGAGTAGACTCGATAACTTCAAGTTTAAATCTCTCCAGCCATTTCTCATTCCAAAAATGAAGATGATTCACGATTTTCCAAATCGATTGTTTACATTCGTTTTCTGCTGCAGCTTGCTCCGCCGTTAATCCTGCCAGGATTTCCTTGAGAGGCAAAAACCAGCTCTTATCGTTGTAGCACGCAGTCATTTGGTCGATCAAAATAGCTTTATAGCTCACCATTCATCCTCACTTCTTGTGATTAATCATATTAGATTAAGTATCTCGATCTTCTCTTATACAGAGCTTCTTTAAACCTTTATTCCATAATTCTGGTTGTATGGAGGGATATGTTAAGTTACTCGGCAGCTCCTTCATACAGCTAACTTGCCCAATCTCACTTTCAAGAGGCAAGGAACCGAGCTCCGCCACTTCCGAGTAAAATAAACCTCCATAGGATTCATCGCCGCTATCATGTGTTACAGAATATATAAACAAGGGGGATTGCTCAAAAGTCTTCGCACCTGTTTCTTCATAGAGTTCACGCTTTGCCGTTTCTTCTATAGATTCGTTCCGCTCTCTTCTTCCTCCAGGGATCTCCCAGGTAGATCTGTCCTTATGTCTCACAAAAATCCACTCATTGTTGTATCTGGCCAAGATAACTGCATACTTCAACTTATCATCATCAATACTATTGAATTCATAAAAATTTACATGCATCTCCGTTTCACCTACCTTACCTCTGCGAATATTCCTACTGCTTCCACACTACATAAATCCTATTCTACCATATACATCCACAAAATAACAGAATGTTTGTTCGGCCTTTTCTTCTATAATTGTTCTTTCATTCTTTTTATTACCTCATCGCTACTCATGGTAGAAGTATCGATTTGAAGTGTTTTCATTTCCTCGTATAGTCTTAGTCTGCGGCTGCTTATTTCAAATTGCTCCAGTGTTCGATTATCCCGTAACATCCGCTCCCTTAATGCTTCGTGAGTACATGTTAATGTAAATCTTCTTAGCTCATACTCAAAATCTTGAATGCCATCAAGAAGCCTTTGTGTTAATTCTTCTTGATGCAGAACCCAACTGAATATAATATAGTTAAAAGTGGAATTATCTAAATAACTACGAAGTAAATACATAATATTATGCTCAACCATCTTTTTATTCTCTTCTGTAAAAATCCAAGGATTCATCATCCAGCACCAATCACCATCAAGCCAAACTGACTGGGGAAGTGATTGATGCAGCCCTTTGCTAACCGTACTTTTTCCAACTCCCATGGGGCCGTTAATAATGATTAACTTCTTTTTCACTGAATTCACCTACAGCTTCTCCCTTACGACGAAGACCTTTCTTTTCTTTTTAGTTTTTTGTATCTCTTAATCAGCCGCCTGAGAAAATAAATGAGTTTGGAGTCTTCTATCACAGTATTTTGTTGTTCCTTTTTCCTCAGGTAGTCAAAGATTTGAGCCTTTCGGTTTGGAACCATGAACAATGGCAGTTTGCCGAAGGGAAACCATTCCAAACTTGCGGTCTCCGGCCCAGTATGAATCTGCTTCCCACCCATAACTTCTCCAACAAAGATATGCTGAGTATCCTGATACAACGACCTATAATAACATCCCGTCTTTCGTATTATCTCCATCTCCAGCCCGGTTTCCTCTTTAGCCTCTCTAATGGCACACTCAATATCCGTTTCGCCTGTTTCCAATCTGCCTCCAGGCAAATCCCATACCGGTACATCCCTCCTTTTTACCAACAACAATTTATCTTGTTCTCTATTAACTATTATTGTAAAAGAGCCTTGGCTTACGGACATGTATTCACCCCATCACCATCTCAAACAAATTTAATAATTATGTCCTTACTAATCTCGTCATTCATGATCAATAATTCTTCTGAGTTATAGACCTGAACTGTATAGGATAATTTCTTTTTTAATAACATAAATGAAAAGGTCTTATTAAAGTCCTTTAGATAAAAGCCCTCCGGTTTTTCTGAGTTAATATTAATGCGGTGGCATTTATCGTTATCATATATTGCTGTAAACAACAGACAATTACCCAGAGTGTGCAGATAATAATGGATAAGTTCAGGACTAGACACGTTAAAGTCTAATCCTTTCAAACTAATCAACCCATTAAATCTCCAGTTGAAAATAGATTTTTTGCATAACACTCCAAAGAAGTTGAATGACTGATCATGTTTGAAAAGAATAGCATTATGGCCTTGGATGTATCTCTTCTCCTCACTATTCGCTTTCTGGATTTCCTGAAATTCAGGATATTTTGTAAAGCTTTTGCCTATTATGGATTGAAAATCAATGTAGTTATTCCCTTTACTTCCCAGCATAAATAGCAACTCCCCTTGGGCCGTTAATAATGATCAATTTCTTCATGCTCTGGCCCCCCTTTTAACTGAAAGTGTGCTTCAACAAGGGCCGCATTCTCTTCTATAGTCGTACCTCCGTCGGTGACCATAACCTTTAAGCCCTGATCTGCTGCCTCTTGATGGATACATTGTGCAAAGGCAATATCGCGGTCCATCCAATTTTCAAATGACTGTGTTGGATTCCGGCATTGTTCCAGAATGGACTGAATCCAGTCTCGTTTGGAATATTTCTCCTTCTGAAAACTTGGTGTGGGAATGATCCATATCCCCTGATTGGTTGTGCCCAGGAAAGGAGCCACCAGGTGAGGCAGTAAAGCGGCTCCCTCTACCAAGATGGGTTGGGAGGAAGAAAGGGACTTTACATCCTCCCGAATAAACTCAAACTCCTCCTGATAAAACTGGATGGTTTCAATAACTTGCTGGTCAACAGGCCGCGAGAAAAGCTCATCCAAGGACAACTGCTTTACTTTCGTCATAATCGGCTGAAGCTCAGGGCGGCATCTACTTACGTGACTGGAATAGGCCTCATCACAATTATAATAGGTGAAAGTATACTTTACTGTTAGTAATTCTGCTATGGTGCTTTTGCCCGAACAGGGAGATCCCCCTATCCAGAAGACATCTGTCAGCAACTCATTCTGAGTGGAGTGCTTAAATAATCTGGACAATATGACGTGAAACCTCCTTATAGGTGTGAAACAGATTCAAATCATGATAAGGCAACGGAATAAGCTCCTTCTGAAGAGCATCCTTAATAAAAGCTTCATTCTTTTCTGTTTTTGCATACGTTCCTACAGGTCGATTCTCCATGAGATTGCTGCAGATATAACACTCGTCACCGGTGATTACATAGTGCTTATCATTTTCTTCGAAATAAATGACGGAAGAACCGACGGTATGGCCGCCAATGACCTTGAACTTAAATTTTTTGTCAAGGACATACTCATCTTTAATGGTCAATACATTTTCGCCGCGGAGTCTCTCCTTAACAGCTTCTTTCCCATGATGGAGGGCATGGACATACTCATCATAAGAGATAATGATCAAGGCATTTGGAAATAAATCTATATTGTCGATATGGTCAAAATGGCTATGAGTGATAAATACAACATCAACCCGGTTCAAATCCGCTAATTCGCGAATTTCATCCTCTATATTAAACAAGGTTATACCCCATTGATCCGCATCAGCTCGGTCCCGAAAACCCACATCGAATAGAATCGTTTTATTATCATATTTGGCCAAAAAGTACGACCAAGAGATCGGCATTTTCTCATCCGTGTGTATATCCCGATAGACATATTTTGCGTATAATTGGGATTCACCAAATTTTATAGCATACAGCTTCATAATGAGGGCTCCTTCCCTTTTTTATTCAAAAAATTGCATATGCGTTTTGCTTTCCCTATAATAATCCATCCTGTCAGCCAACTGGCCTGTATGGAACTCAAATTTATGCCCATCCGGGTCAGTAAAATAAATGGATTTTTTGTCCCTTTCATCTCGCTCTCTTCCAGGTAATATATGTACACCTAACTCCCTCAATCTAGTAGTAAAAGCTTCAAAATCATCATCCAAGATGGAAAATGCGATATGAGAGTATGAATTCAACTCACCTCGTTCAATATCCGCCTCTTCATTTAACGCTATCCACATTCCGCTCAAATCAAAATAAGCAAGCTTTCTGCCCTTGACTAAGATCTTGGCTCCAAAAACCTGCTCATAAAATGCAATTGATCTTTCTAAGTCGGAGACCGAGAAGCATAGGTGATTAATCCCTTGAATTTGCATGTATACATCTCCTCCGGATGTCAATATACTTCATTGTTCCTGTGGGCAGCAGCGCCCACAGGCAAACGAAGCATCCTTTAAGCCGATTCTATCATATCCTATTAGCGGGCTCTAGATTTCTTTGGGAGAAAGAGCGATACAGCTACACATGCTGCTCCAACTGCAGCATAGGCCGCTTGCTGCACGATAAAAGCGGGGGTCAGCACATTGTCATACGCTACTGTGCTTCCAGAATTATTGATAACACCGGGTATGGGTATTTCAAAAATATGAACGATTAAAACAGCTGCTATCATGATGTAGACCACCGTCTCCTTCTTTCTACCTGCTAGCATCACAAGGCCGAACAACAGGATGGCCGGAGCCACAAGATGAAGGATTCCCAGCCAAAACAGAATGCCTACATCTGTATAGTCAAACACCATCCGGTACAGCGCGAAGCAGAATAGGATAGGCAATGCCGCAGCAATGAGAAATGCGCAAGCAATTGCTCCATACCGCAGCAGCCTGATGACTGGCAAGACCATAGGGGTAGAACCGACAATGATCTCCGCTCTGCGTTCAGACGGCTTCAGCTGTCGGGCACATAACAGAAGCAGCAGAATGAAGAGGATGGGAGCTACCGAAAGGTAATAGCCGCTAAAGGTCCATTGGGAAAAAGGCGCAGTGTAATCTCTGCCGTATAGCACAGTGGTTCGCAGCAACGACACGCTGTATGCAAGTGTTGCGGCAAGCAATAGCATATACTCCTTTGAGAGCAGGAGTCTGTTAAGCTCATACTTAAACACGATCCGTTTATTCAAGCTCCATCGCCTCCTCTGTAAGTCCGGTTGCCGTCAGAAAGTCCTGGTAGGTGACAGGCTTCATCATATGTGTTTTGTACAGCTCCGAGAGTTTTTTCTGAAACACTCCGGCTCCGCCCAACGCTGTCTCTCCCTGAAGCATCATAAGGGGCATGATGTCGTATTGCTTCATGCTTGCAAACTCCCCCGTGATTATCGAGATATTCTTGGCGGACAGCTTCTCCAGGTATTCCGGGTTCTGAACGTAGAAGGCATTCGTGTACCTGTCCCACCCATGCTGCCATGCTTTTACAAACCGTTCCTTGGCGTACTCCTCCCCAAAATGCTGCTTCATGAAGCTGTAGGTGCTGTAGCAGGTGATTCCCTCGGGCGACCAGTTGGAGACACCATCCGGAACCGGCATACTTCCAAGTCCCCACCACTGGTGCGCAATTTCATGGATCAACACATCAATGCCTCCGCCTGAGTCAGGAGTAAGGGATTCGGGTGACAGATAACCCTCCGCATTAAAGCTCGTTTCGTCCATTGCACTCATACTGCCCCCTGCAAAGCCGCCTCTATAATAGGAGGGAAGCTCTAGCATGGTCAGCTTTCCCCTGAATACCAAGGGACCATAAGTCTCAGTAAAATAGTCGATAGCCGCTTTCATTACATGGACAGCATCCATATCCGTTATGGACTGGTCATGCTTTTTGAAATATTTGAAATCGATGGGGAGACCTCCAGCCTCGAAGCTTCGCGTCATATATTCGGCCGCAAAAAGAGAGGTCCCCTGCTTGCCTGCAGCTCCTTCATACTGCCACCGGCTTTTGCCTTCTTTCGACGGGCTTCTCACCGCCTTGCCACTGGGAAAAACCGGGTCAAGGCTATCATCCAGCAAAATGGTGCCGGATAAAGCAAGGGTTGGGGCAACTTGAATATCCAGTATCGGTGAAACACCCAGGGAAGGAAGAGAAACATAGCCGTCAGCGATGCCAAAGGTCACCTTCTGGAGCATCGAGTTATCATTACGCACACGTCCCGAATAGGCAATCTCTATCTCGTATGTTTGGCCAACGGGCAGCTCAACGCTCCAGTTCGCCTCACTTCCCGTGCCCGTCTCACCACGGACAGCCTTGCTTTTCTTACCGTTAATCATCACGCTGTCGATATGGATTCCCGTATTGAGCTGGAGGGGCAAGGTTTGCGGAGCAGTGTCCGCGTTTTCCACCTTCCAGCTGGCAGTACCGGATAATGATCCCCTCTTTCCATTGATATCCAGCTTGAAGCTTTTGTCTGTCAGCGTAAGCTTCGGATTCCCTACCTCCGGTGAACTAATGGAAAAAGTTGCCGCTCCAGCGCCGCCTGCGCCAGCACCCATCATTTTCTGGAGATCGATCGGCTTGGAGTCGTCGAATATGGGCTCATACACGTAGCTGGCGCCAGACAGCAGAAGCGCGGCGGTTAGAAGCAGGGGTGTCCATACGCGGCGGCTGTTTGCCGAAAACGAGCCTAAAACTCCGCGTCCATACCGCCTCAGTGAGCAAAGGCCAAGCGCCCACACACCAAGCGATACCAGCATACCGAACAGACGGTTCCACAGGAGCATGCGTATATGAAACCGGTTGGTAATCACATCAGAAAAGCTGCCGGCAGTCGTCTGGACCCAATACAAAAGGTAATTGGGATTTTGCACGAACATGGTTTCCAGCCTGTTAGATAGAAGGATCAGCCCCGCCATAATAACGAACGCCGCTTCCACGCGCCGGGTCAGCATATACAACCCGGAGGACAGCAGCACCGCAAACACAAGCGCACCCAGATAAATGATGAACCATGCTGTCAGAAAGGTGGCAGGCTGAAAATATACGCCGGTTTTGGCAATCCCGAAGGGAAGCGCAAATAGAGTGACCAACAGCATTGTGACCACCGCGGCGCCAATGAGCGCCAACGTACGCCTTACCTGATGCATTAGGGGATCAGTACAGGTCAGCACAACAGCATCCGTATTATTTTTATAATCCCGGTGCATCTGGGCAAGGGAAAGCAGCGAAAACAGAAACGCGCCTAGAAAGGCACTGCTTTGGGCCGGGATGATCATAAAGGCGTCCGAAGCGGTTCTGCCGGTTCCGTTCAGACTGAACCAAACCGCTCCGACGGCATTCAGCATAATGACAAGCAAGGTCAGGCGTTCCGTCAGCATCCTGCGCAGCTCACCCAGCAGCTTTGACGCCGTATTCATACCGTCTCCCTCCCGCCCACAAGTGCCATATAGGCTGACTCAAGCGAAACGCTCTTCTTTTGCAGCATCAGCTCATCCGGTGTGCCGGCATACAGAACTTCTCCCTGATTCAGGACAATCAGATGGTCGCAGGCAGACTGAACATCCTCGATAATATGAGTGGACAGAATAACCAGGCAGCTTTTGGCCATATGGATAAATAAATTGCGGAAGGCCACACGCTCTGCCGGGTCAAGTCCTACGGTAGGCTCATCGAAGATAAGCAGCTTCGGGGTGCCGAGCAAGGCTTGCGCAATGCCTGCCCGCTGCTTTTGCCCGCCGGACAGCGTCCGGATTTTAGCTTTACGCTTGTCCTCCAAATGGACAAGGGTCAGAACCCTGTCAATTTCATGCCGCACCGCGTTTCGTTCAATACCCTTCAGCGCAGCCATATAGTCCAGGAAATGCGCTACTGTCAGGTCCTCAAACAAGCCGAACTCCTGTGGCAAATAACCGAGACTTGCTTTAAGCAGCTTTTCCTGTTTGGTAAGAGGCTGTCCGTCAACCATTATTTCTTCAGAGCTGGGAAGGAGGTTTGCCGTCAGCAGCTTCATTAGCGTGCTTTTGCCCGCACCGTTGGGTCCGACAAGTCCGATCAAGCTTGGGCTGGCCAGCGTCAGGTTCAGCCCCTTGAGCGCGCTTTTTCCCCCCTTATAGTTTTTTTGCAGGTTCTGTAGGTCAATTCTCAAAAAAATCAGCTCCATTCACTGTTATGCTTTAAGCATAGTACAGATGAATGGAGCCATAATGAAGCCTGTGTGTAGCGGATATGAAATTCAAAAATGAATGGTAAAACGCATACCTTCCGGATAAGTCATCGGCTCAAAACGGTAATTCAATTCCAGACGTTTCAATATCGTCTCTACAATGTAAAGTCCAAGTCCGTTGCCTCCCGTCTCCCGGCTGCGGGAAGCATCAGGACGGTAAAAGGGTTCATAAAGCCGGGGGATCTGCTCTTCTGTAATGGGGACACATTCATTCTCTACAATAAGGCTCCTCCCTTTGCAATATACGGAGAATCCTCCCCCTGGCGGAGTATACAGAATGGCGTTGGAAAAAATATTGGACAGGGCCTCTCCCAGCAGCTCCAGGGGTGCTGTTACGGAAAAGGATGCGCTCCAGTCGATATAAAGCTGGAGTCCCCTGGCGCGAGCAAGAATGATGTACGGCTCCAGGATTCTCGTGCAAAAGATTTCGACACTTTCAGTAATGTACGGTTCTGATCTTGCTTCAAGACGCGTGGCATCCAGAATATGACGGAGCTTCTCCGACAAGCTGTCCACCAGCTCCTTGCACTTCGGAAGCCATTGAGCGTGGTCCTTATATTTTCCGATGCCAAGAATCATGTTATCCATAATAACGCTGACCGCCGTTGCCGGTGTCTTCAGTTCATGGGAGGCAGCCCGGAGGAAATCCGTTTTTTCTTTTTCTGCAGCCGCAATTTTTTTCAGCTCCGCTTCAAGGGAATCTATGGTGCTTAGCAGATTATGATAAAGTCCGTTCACATTTTCGGCAAGGTTTCCAATTTCATCCTTGGAGGTAATGGGGCATAGCGCCTCCCGCTCAAGCAGGGTCATACGGCGGGTTACCTCAGACATCGCCTTGATGGGACGGGTGATTGCCCGGGCGTACAGGAGTGAAAATACGATGGCAAGTACGACACACAGGAGAATAGAGATAGGCAGCAGCGACAAAATGACACCAACAGCCTCTTCAACAGGAGCCAGTGTCATGGATAGGGTCAGTGTACCCGATTCTTCCCCCATAGTGAAGCTGCGCTGCGCCTTGAGGGTTTGCGCCAGATTGTAGTCCGGAGATGCGCTCCCTCCCGAAACTGTCGCGATGCCGCTTTGCACGCTGTTGCTGTCAATCGTGACCGTATTTACAGACGATTCGGTATTCTCAGGAGCCGAGTTGGGTGCGACCGTCACATACGTAGCTACCTTTCCCTCCGACTTCCAACCATTGCTCCATACGATAAGTGCATATTTTTCCCCGCCAACCTCAATGACAATATTTGTCTGTCCACTTACAGCAAAGCTTCCCATAAGACCGGAAATCTCTTCGCGTTTTGCCGCTTCCAACTGCTGTGCCAGTTGATCCGCTTGTAACGTCAGAGCCGATTGCTTCTGTTTTGTATAGACCCCCGGCATCAGGGTATAGATGAGTCCATTAGCAAGCAAAGCAATGAACACCAGCAAGGCCAGCGTATAAAAAAACGTTTTCGGGAAAATCTTCATCGATCTTCCTCCAGCTTGTAGCCCACCCCGGTCACAGTGATAATACAATCCAGATTCAGCTTTTTCCGTAAATTCTTAATATGGGAATCTACCGTCCGGTCAAAAACAGGCTTATCATCTCCCCACAGCTCATCCAAAATACGCGTGCGTGTCAGCACCCTTCCCCTGTATTCTACCAGAAGCCGCAGCACCATAATTTCTCTGGGAGTAACATCAATAGAACCATCCGGTCCTTCGGCAGTGTAGCCGGTAAAATCTACCGTCACGTTTTTGTAGCGCCATTGATGGGACGCATCGGGGTATTTGCCCCGTCGGAGCAGCGCCTCCACACGCTTTCCAAGCAGCACGATAGAAAACGGCTTGGTGACGTAATCATCCGCCATCCCGTCAAAGCTGGCCACCTGCGTATATTCATCTCCGATAGCAGTAAGCATCATAACCGGCACACCGCTCACCTTGCGCAATTCGTGCAGCACGGCCAGTCCGGTCAGGCGGGGAAGCATAACATCCAGCATAATGAGATCAAACGCATCCCGCTTCGCATAGTCCAAGGCTTGTACACCGTCATACGCGGAACATACGTCATATCCCGCTTCTTTAAAATATTCGCAAATCCCGTCACTGGTATCCTTGTCATCTTCAACAACAAGAAGCTTCATAGAAAATCACCACCAATCTGATGTTAACCTTACCATGTGTAGCTATTATGAATTATACGAAAAACGGAAGCCTCCGTCACTCCTGAGACTTCCGTTTTAATTACAGGCTAACCTGTAAATCTATTTATGATTTGCTTTTTTCCAGGCGTCCAGCTGCTTTTGTACCTCCTCCACAATTTTCTTATGACCGGAGCTGTCGATCTTCTCGTTGCGCTCCTTCAGGACCTTCACCGGATCTACTGAGCCTGTACGCAGAATATCACGGTACTGCTGCTCGATGGTGCTGTAAGAAGCAACCTCGGTTTTGACCGGGTCAGGATCGAAGGTAAACCCCAGCAGAGGCGACTGCTCTGCCGTTTCATTGAATTTGACATACTCCTGGTACTTGTTATCCACCTCGTTATCCAGCAGATAATTGACCAATTGGTTGCCCACCATCCAGGAATTCCCCGGACTGTAGCCGGAATCGGCAGTCAGCTTGATTTTGTTATCGGACAGCTTGGTGTAATGTTTGCCTTCCACGCCGTACACAATCGTATTGAGGAATTCCTTATCCGTATAGAGCAGGTTCAGCACCATCATCGCGCGGGCCGGGTCCTTGGAGGAACGGGCTATGGCCAACTGCGAGCCGGTAGCCGCTGAGGTTGTGACAAGGGGTTGCTGCGCCGTCACCACCTCCCACTCGAAATACTCAGGTCCCTTGCCGCTTGTATTCTTGATGCGCAACGCTTCTGCACGTCCCGGAGAAATCGTGGTGGTCATAAACCACAGCTTCCCCGCCCCTCTCACATCATCAATCTTTTCTTGAGTGGTCGGCGCATTTTTGTTCAGATAACCCTTGGTGTACCAATCATAGAGCAGCTGATACTTCTCCAAGTCAATTTTTTGATACTCCTCTTTTGTGATGGAGATAACAGGACCGCCCTGTAGAGTATGGTTGACATATGCCCCATTGCCCAATTCCTGGTAGCCGTAATCCTGTACCCAATCAACCAAGGAATCCTGCTTGTTGGAATAAGCAGGGTACATATCCGGCTCCTTCTCCTTTATAATCTTCAGGAATGGCTCCACATCTTGAAGATTTTTCACCGACTTAACGTTAAAGCCATACTTTTCCACGATATCCTTACGGAAGGCAAAACCCCTGCCCTGGGACAGCTCCTTGTTGGTTGGAACCGCATACAATTTTCCATTCAGCACAGGTCCCTTTAAAAATGTAGGGTTGATGGTTTCGCTGATCCCTTTTCCGTATTTAGCCAGCAGATTGCCGTGTTTTGCCAGAGCTCCATCATTTAAAGCAAGATAGGCGCCTTTTGCCGCATTGGAGAAGAACGAGGTCCAGTCCGGTGCGAAGAGCAGGTCCATGGGCTCTCCCGTCTGCAGCATCAGATTCGTCTTTTCTTTAAAGGCTCCCCAATCTATATAATTCAATTTAACGGATGTGTTCGGCAGCTTTTTGGCCAAGAGCTCCTTTAGCCTCTGTTCAACAACAGGCTGGTCCTTCTGTGGTGAGCCGGGGAAATACATGGATACCGTATACGGCTCAAGCCCCTGTACTGCGCTTTTATCAGGCGAGTCCGTTGTCTTATCCGGGTTTGCGCTGTTCGTGTCATTGTTCCCGTTGCCGCAGGCTGACAATGTCATTGCAGCAGCTAAGCTTAGTCCCAGCAGCAGATGAGGCATCTTGCTTGTTTTCAATAGTAACCCCTCCGATTTCTGTTAAACGTATGTGTCAGCTTCCTCTTAAACGCATGTGTATGCCAACCGGGCGTCCCCGGGATTAGCCCTTGACGGAGCCAACGGTAAGTCCCTGAATGAAATACCGCTGAAAGAAAGGATAAGCCAGTATGATAGGACCGATACCCACCACAACCATTGCCATTCTCAGCGTTTCCCCGGGCAGGTCCTGCATCATCACCTTTACCTGGGTAACCTGGCTCATCTGATCCTTAATAAACTGCACATCGTTCATAACCTTCACCATCAGATACTGTAACGGGAGCTTGTTGGGATCATTGATAAAAAGCAGCGCATTGAACCAATCATTCCAGTAATTAATGGTACTGAACAGCGCGACCGTCGCCAATACAGGCAGGGACAGCGGGAGGATGATCCGGGCAAAGATAAGCAGCTCTCCAGCTCCGTCGATTTTGGCTGATTCCAGAATAGCAGGATGGATGGTGGTCTGAAAGAAGGTCTTCATCACAATCACATAAAACGGCATCATCAACAGCGGAAGCAGTAGTGCGTAGTACGTATCATTCAGATGCAGCACTCTGGAATAAACCAGATAACGGGTAACCGTTCCCCCATTGAAGAGCATAACAAACACCAGAACGAATGTGAAAATTTTCCGGTATGGAAGATCGGTTCTTGATAATGGATAAGCATATAGGCTCATGATCAGCAGGTTGAGCAGCGTTCCGGTTACCGTAAGCCCAATGCTGACTCCATAAGCATGAGCAATGGTGGAAAAATCCTTGAACAAGAAGGTATAAGCACTGACCGACCAGCTTCCGGGCCAGAACCGGTATCCGTTCTCCAGTATGGATGACTCGCTTGTTAGCGATACTGCAATAACCAGGACCAAGGGAATGATGCACGCCAGAGAAAACAGAATGAAAAATAGTTGGATGAACAAACGGGCAGCGGGCGGTGCAATGTTTTCCCGTCCAGATAGCGTGTGTGCTGACATGTCGGCGCTCCTTTTGTTTAGAATAACGCATCTTCCTTACTGATCCTGCGTACCAAAGCATTGGAGCCAATGACCATGGCAAAGCCCACAATGGACTGGACAAGGGCTGCCGCGGCGGACATACCGATATCATTCAGATTCATCAGCGCACGGTACACAAAGGTGTCAATGACATCACTGGTCTGGTAAAGCATGCCCGAATTCAGGGTCACCTGATAGAAGAGGCCGAAGTCCGATACAAGGATATTCCCCAGAGACAGCAGCATCATAATAATGATAAGGGGCTTCAGCATGGGAAGTGTGATGCTGAAGGCCTGCCTCCATCGTCCGGCCCCGTCGATCACCGCCGCCTCGTAATACTCGGAATCAATGCCCGCAATGCCAGCAATATAGACGATGGAATTGTAGCCGATGCCCTTCCACAGGGTGATGAGGATAAAGATAAGCGGCCAATAAGCGGGTGAGGCATACCAGTTCACCTCCGGGAGTCCCAGCGAAGAGCGCACGACGTTCAGGAAACCTCCCTCCGGACTTAGAAAGGCGAGCACCAAATAACTGACCACGACCATGGAGAGAAAGTAAGGGAGAATCATGATACTTTGATACAACTTAGCCAGCACCTTGGTCCGAAGCTCGTTGAACAATATGGCTACAGCCAAGGCAAAAACCATCGTCAGGGAGATAAAAGCAACACTATACAAAACGGTATTCCGTGCTGCCCGGATCGCATCAAGGTTGCTGAAGAGGAATTCAAAGTTTCGGAAGCCGATCCACGGACTTCCGAAGAGTCCATCCACATAATTGATATCCTTGAAGGCGATAAATACCCCGAAAATCGGAAGATAGTTATTCAAAAGCAGAACAAGCAGCCCCGGAATAAACATCATATACAGCACCTTATACATGTTGAGTGTCCGCAGAAGCCGCCGGCTCTTAGCTGGCTTTGCCCGGGCATATTTCTTGATTCGTTCAGCCGGTATAGTCCCGGTGCCTGAAGCGGGATGGTTCATGTAAGCGCCTCCTTTCGCTAGCAGTATGGGGTTGTTGGTTATCTTTATTATAGAAGCGGAGGAACAGGGTGACGATGACGGGTATATTCATTATTGTGACTGATATTCCTAAAAGGAAGGATAAAAAAACAGACTCCCGGTTGACGGAAGTCTGTCTATAGAGGTTCGGGCTCGGACGGGGGGAATGGCAAATGAATCTCCGCCCGTGTTCCTCCGCCAAGACGCAAGGAGTACACAATTCCGTAGGACGGGCCAAAATGCAGCTTGATCCTGCGGTCTACGTTGCGGATGCCGTAGCCCTCTCCTTCTCCGTTAATCATCTGCCGGTGGAGAGTCTCCGGGTCGGCGGGCTTAAAGCCGTTATCCTCTATTACGAAAATAAAAACGGCTTCCTGCCGGTAAGCGCGAATCCACATCTCCCCCTCACCGTCCATCTTGCCGATTCCGTGCAAAATGGCATTTTCGGCTATCGGCTGCAGAATGACCTTGGGGGTAATCCCATCCAATACATCCTCGCTGATATCCCAGTGTACCTGGAAGGATTCCTGATAACGCTGCATTTGCAGACGGATATACGCCTGGATGTGCTGAATCTCCTCCCGTACGGTCACAAGCTCCTTGCCCCGGCTGAGGCCGATCCGCAGCAAGGAAGACAGGTCCTTGACCATACGCGCCAGCTCGGGCGCATCCCTGTCAATGGCGGACCAATAAATCGAATCCAGCGTATTGTACAGCAAATGCGGTGTAATCTGGGTATGCAGCGTAATAAGCTCCATCTCCTGATGCTTCATCTCCAGCAGATACCTCTCCTCCACCATCTGGTTTACCCGGTGGGTCATACGCTGGAAGGAGCCGTACATTTTGCCGATTTCATCGTTGCGGGACAGCATGGTACTAAGGCTGAAGGTGGTTCCCGGCTCATATTTCTCGGTAATGCGGGACAGCTTGTTCAGCGGATGGAGGATGAGCCGCAGGAGGTACACCAGGTAACCCAGCACGAACAGGAAACAAAGCACCATCATGAACAGCAGCATCTTCTGATAGTCCGCCTGCTCCCCGATGATCATACGCTCCGGCACCTCATAAATCAGGCGTATCCGAAAGGTCTGGTTGTATGCTACCGTAAACAGCATGTCGTTGCCGTTCCACTTTTCCAGTGCGTACTCATCCTTGGCGCTTTTCATTTTCCGGGGAAGCTCAATTGTGCTGCCAAGCTGCAGGTCCGGCACGGAGGCCAAGGCTTCGAAGCGTTCATTCACCAGAATGCTCCGGGTTTCGGGGGGGATTTGTGAATCCCAGATATCATTGAACAGCAGCGTCTCCAGATGGGTTACATACAGCACACCCAATACGCGTGATGAGCTATGAGGGTCCATAATGGCGCGGATGTAGCATACTGTCGGGCCGCCGGAATCACTCAGCGGGACTATGCGAAGGATTCCGCTGCCCCCCATGGCTGCCGCTTCCTCATAATAGTCGGGGAGTGTGGCGGGTACGGTATAGATCAGCCCGGATTTCTTGCCGGAGTCAAGTGTATATTCCGGCACCTGACCGGTTAACGGCACGAACAGGGCATACCGCGTTCCGTCCAGTGTATAGTCGGAAATCAAGTCGCTGACCGCGTTGTATTCAGACAGATTGGAGATCGTCTGCGGATCAATGGGCTTTTTGGCCGTTTCAATAAAATGCTCCTCAATAAATTTCAGCGTCTTCTCGTTCATGTTGTATAGGGTACGCTCGACTGTAATGGCGTTCTGCTTGACCAGCCGGAACATGGTCAGGCTGACCTGCTCCTTGGTCATCTCCTGGGACTTCCGAACAGAGAATCCGCCTACGATCAGGAAGGGAACGACGATAAAGGCAAGAAACGACGAAATCACCTTATGCTTGAGCTGCATGCTGCATAACCCCCTCCTGTGACTCCGCCGTTTCGTCTGTGTGCCTCTACCCTGCGATGAACAATTCCTGCCGACTCATACATGACTATTTCCGGTATTCTGCCGGACTGACGCCATAATATTTTTTGAACACTCTGCTGAAATGCTCCGGGGATTCGTATCCGATCATCTCTGCAATCTCATACCGCTTCTTATCACTATGTTCCAACAGCCGCTTGGCTTCCTCCATCCGGATTTCCGTCAGATAATCCCACAAATTTCTGTCTGTTGATTTCTTGAACAGATAGCTGAAATAATTGGGACTCAGATGTACCTCACGAGCAACATCCTGAAGCTTGAGCCCTTTGTTCGCGTAAGAGCCGCGGATGAATTGGATCGCCTTCATCACCGTGGAATTTTCACGGCGCGTGTTTCCTGTGATAATCATGCTGGCCAGGGCGGCCAAGTAATCTCGGATTTCTTCGCGACGGCCCGGCGAAGCGAGCACTAAAGCCAAGGAATGCGGTTCCTTCGGCCGTTCCTCCTCCTCTAATACATCGCGGTATTCGGACAACAGACCATGCAGGCAATAGGCTGCTTGCAGCAAACAGCCTGCATGCTGGTCCTCCGGCATATCCATGCTTACGAGGCTCTGGAGCAGTCCGTCGGCAATTTCCACCGCCCGGGAGGAATCTGACAGCTTCCGAATTTCCTTGACCATCCCGCTCAGCTGCTGCTGCCAGGAAATCATGAGCTTATCCAGGCGGCTCTCCAAATCACCGATGTAGTAAACATTCAGATCCAGCCAACCCTTCCCCCGGGTCTCCAAGGCCTCCTTCGCTTCCTTGTATAGAGCGGGAATCATGTTGGGCTCTTTGTGGAAACGACTGATCCCGATTGAGCTTTTTATTTGAAGATAGTTGGATATATTCCCATAGATGCTCCGGGCCAGCAGCTGGATTTGGGCGGCTGCTTCCTCACCCCAGGCTCGGTATTCCTGCTCGCTGACGGATAAAATACTGATAAGTCCCTCATGCATCCCATAGAAGCTGAAGGCATCCCAGCTCCCTGTGGTTTCCTGAATGATATTCAGGGCTGCAAAGGAAAGCAGCTTCCGGTCCTTGAGGCTAAAGCGGGTATTCCGGCGGCTCCCGCCCTCATGGAGATCCAGCTCAGTTTTCAGCACGCAATAGTAAGGACCCGGCAACGAAATATCCAAATCCGTGAAAATGGCTTCCAATTCGCAGCTGTTCCACTCCATCCCGCCTTCGGCAAGCCATTCGTTCAGGATAATGGTGCGGGTAGTAACCAGCTGCTCCACGGCATATTTCTGGCGGACGCCATTCTCCATACTGCTTAAATAATCGGAGCGGCTTTTGCCCAGCACCTTGCCCACCGTAGTGCTCAGATGCTGGGACTCCACCGGCTTGATCAGGTAGTCCAACGCACCCAGACGCAGCGCCTGCTGAGCGTATTTGAAATCCTCATGTGCCGAAATGACGATGACCGGGATGCCGGGATGCTCCGAGAAAATGATCTCCATTAACTCGATTCCGTTCATCCCTCCCATCTGAATATCGGTTATGACCAAATCAAACTTATCCATCCGCAAATAATCAAGGGCCTCAAAGCCGTTTAACGCCGTCTCAGCACGGCTTATGCCCAACTCCGAACGAAGCAGAAACCGGCTGATCGCACCGCAAATCAGTGGCTCATCATCCACAATCAGAACATGATACATGGGAATCCCTCCGGCAGCAGCCTTGTTTCTGTCAGTCTAATCCAGATGCTCTAGTCACCATGCTCCACCTCTTTATACCATACAAAAGGAATTCCGGCACGAAAGATTGGGATGATTCCCCACCTGCTTCGAAACCCGCCATTTATTGGCCTTGAGGTTCACTGGTGTAAAGCGTCTCCTCCAGATAATTGTTGTCGAAATCCATCTCGCTAAAGCGGTGGATATCATTCACCAGGAAACCCAGGCGGTAGGTGCCGGCAGCCGGGACCAGCCATGTCGGTGATCCGCTGGAGCTGCTGTTTGCGGTAAGGGTAACCGATTCACCAGGCTGGATAGCCAGGTTATAGGTGTCCGTCCAGGCTGCGGTGCCCCCATTGATCCGGAATATGCCCCCCACTATATTTCCTTCCGGGGTTGCCTTGGTTCCTGTATTCTTCACTACCGCATGCAGCGTAATCGCTTCACCCACCTCCGGAAATTCTGGCGACCAGAATACACCGGTCACAACCAGATCGGCCCCCAGCATCACCGGCGTATCCAGCAGACTAAGGAAGCGGAAGGAATTGACCGCTACGGTCCCCTGCTTCACCTGCACCCGTACCTGATGGAGTCCGTCCTCCAATCCTTGGACGCTGAGAATTTCACGATCGAAGCCCTCCAGCCCTGCCTCGGGAATGTTTACTGTACGGTACAGCTCACCATCCACATACACCTCGGCGCTGCCCATATTGGACTGAATCCGTGAGTACCAGGAAAAGCCTGTGCCCTTAAAGGCGAATTGGGCGGTAGCACCGGCTGTAGCTGAATCGTGAGAGGCTCCTGAAATATTCGCTGCAAAACCGCCTGCGTACTCGATGTAGCTGCTGTCATGTGGAACTGTTGTCCATGCCGGTGTCGGAATATATTCCCCCGGCTTCAGCTCGAAGTAATCCATATTCGTACCTCCGCCAGCCGCGTTGATCTCGATAACATTGCGCGTCGGATTCAACTGCATATTGATATGCATCTCCCTGTACATTCCGCTTCCGTTCCAGCCTCCCGATTTGGGGAAGGTGAAGGTTCCTTTATTCACGCCGTTGACTGTGATTTGTTTTTTGGATTCCTCTGCTGACGCATAGCGGATGGTCAGAACATAGCTGCCTGCCGCTCCGGTATCGATATTCATCAGCGTAACCGGACCTCCCTGGGTATTACCGATGCCGGTTCCACCAGATGCAGCCGCATCCTGGAAAAGCGTTACCCCTCTGCCAAGCTCAGCCGCCTCTGCTTCATACCGCATCCCGCCTGCAATAGCCGTTCCCGGCGTTTTAGGCTCGGCAGGAGTAGACGCACTGCTTAGGGGAGAAAACCCGGACACATTGTACGATTCGTCAAAGGCTTGGATCTTGTAGGTATAAGCCGATAAGGGGGCAACGGTGAAGTCGGAGTACGTTCGGACTGCGGCCGGAACCGTATTGATCCGCTCGCCTCCCCGGTAAATATAATACCCGGCGATCTTGGCATTGTCTGCCGCTGCAGACCAGGACAATCGGATCTGCTTGTAGGAAACGGCTTCTGCTGTCAGTCCGGCGGGGGCAGAGGGCGGAACCAGGTCCTTTTTCGCCAAAATGTACTGAATGGTTTCTCCCGGATTAACCGTTTCCTCAAGCGTCAGATAACCGCCTGCATCTGTCTGGAGAGAGCCAATCCGTACCATGGCTTGGGCGTAGGCATCTCCCTCCCCATAACGGCTGCCTGTATACACCGCCGCCTCCGGCATGCGGACATAGACGCTCACGGTAACCGGCTCCTTCTCGAAGCTGACGAAATTAAGCAGAACCTTATCGGAGCTTGCTCCTGTTGCAGAGGTACCCAGGCCGGAGGTGTCCACCGCCCGGAAGATCACCTTCTTGTTCATAACCGCCGACTTAACCGTATAGTCATAGGCCAGCGGGGTTCCATGTGTAGCGTAGGCTGCAGCCAGTCGACGGAAGGTCTTCAGGCGGGTCTCCCCCGCCTCGTGGTTGTTGGGCCAGGCAACTGTCTCCTCGGGACGGTGGGTATTCCAGTTGATGTTATGATTGAACAAACCGAATACAACCGGGTCCTCCGAGCCCTCCTTGAAAAATGCGGCATGCTGAATAATATGATCCGCATAAGCGATATTGGCCCGCATCTCACGGTCAAATACAGCGGCATAACGGTTGTTATAGGTGCCAAACATCGTGCTGTCAACCTGCTTGTCATTTCCCCCCGTCTCACTGATGACCATTTCCTTGGGAATAGACCCGTTTCCCTCCGGGTAGGTCAGGAGTGTTTCCGGCAGGACGCCTCCCCGCGCCTGCGAAACGCCGCTGCCGCCATAGCTATGCCCGTTGGTCATATCGGAGAGTTCCTCGATGGGGCGCCGCTGGGCAGGATCTCTCTCCCAACCGGCAGGCGTTCCGTTGGTTGGCCAATATGCCCAGCCGGGAGCAATAATCCTCAGGCTGGGCTGCAGTCCGCCCTTCGTCTCCTGAAGATACTGAGCCAGGGCGAGAATGGAGGATTGCGACCAGCCGAAGAGCCCCGGCTCATTCTGAATCTCCAGATCGGTGTACAAATCACCGAATTTCGCAACAAATTCTTCGTAGCCTTGCCTGATGGAAGCCGGAACGGTTCCCGCCTTCAGTTGGGCATTATCCTTCATTTCCCCGCCAAAATAATCCATCAGCGGATTCAGGTTCAGCTCCCGCAGGGTCAGCAGATAGTTCCGGCCGTCACTGCTCCAATTCTCCGGGCCTCCGCTCCAGAACGGCAATCGCATCCAGTTGCCGCTGTAGGCGATACCCAGCCATTCCGTAAGCTGCGGCAGCATACGGGCCTGGTTGTTGCTGAATGCAAACACGTCGCTAATATTGGTTCCCATGTGGATATAACGGCCATGCAGCGGTTCAACAGCCTCTTCCGTCAGACGCTCCAGCTTCAGATAATCCCAGATTAGCCAAAGATAAGGATCGCCTGAGCTGTCGGCATATAAGCCCCGGTCAATCTGAAGCTTGAGTGTATTGGCGCCCTGAACCAGCAGCTCCTTCGGTATATAAAGCTGATAAGTCTCCTTAAAAGCAAGCGGCAAGCCCTGTGCATCCACGGCATTGCTGCCGTTTATCCCCGCAACCTGGACCAGCCCCGCCATGATGCCGTTGGCATAAACGGCAAGCTGGGGTGTAGACTTGTACGCATCCAGCGTCTTGAAGCTGAAGCGCAGCCCATACGCAGGGACCTGCTCCAGATGAAATGTCAGTGTCGTTGAACCATTGGTGTCTGCCTTTAGGCCCTTGGCAAAATCCAGCCACCCGGTCCGTGTCGCCCAATCTGCCGGAATGGAAACATTCCCTCCCCCGGAGGCAAAGTCACCGAACTCGCCTGCCGAAGCATCCGCCAAGCCAATCCTCCAAAGCGTTTCCGCCCCTTCGGTGCCGGGAGCAATGCCCCTAACCGCCTGCCTAACAAAGGTCTTGTCAGACAGCAGCACATAACCGGCCAAACCGGCAGTGCTCGCCTCCGCTTTTACTCTCACCTGCACGGCTCCGGCTGCCCGGTAAACATTCCCCACCGGCTGCGGATTAGCCGTAGCGGTCTGCCAGGTACTACCACTGTCCAGGCTATACTCGTACTTGAACGCTTCCCCATACCCTGCTGTATACGTCCAGCCGAAGGTATGTTGGACATTGTTGACCACCGGTGCGGTTGGGGCAGCCGGACGTTCCCCTTGAGGATTCACATAGATGGTCCAGGAAATATCATCGATGTACGTTTTGGTGCCAACAGGCAACCCTTTGTTCCAGCTGGCCTGGTCCCACTCCATGAACACTCCTACCGGCACATGGCCGTTGTCGCTGGTGAACCGCCTGTCGGTTCCGCTGTAATAGTAATTCTCGGTCTCGCCGTTAGCGGCACTGCCCTTCATGGTGTCATAACGGAGATCCTTCCATTCTGTTCCTGTGTCGGTATCCATCGACCAGTAGATAAAGGACCCTGCATCCCAGCCGTCCGGCTGCCAGCGGCGCAGCTGCACCCGGACAAGGACATTTTCCTTGCCAACCACCTCCTGCAGTTGAGCAGCCGTAAATCCAAGGGACGCCCGCTGGCTTTTCTGCACATGCTGTCCATTGCTGTTCTGGCGGAGCGTCAGGCTCATGGCCGGATCATTTCCGTTGAACGGATTCGGCTCCCAGCCGGCATTGAATCCGTCCCAGGTTGGCCCATCACCAGCCCACGGTTTGCCGTCTGTATTGAAGCTCCATTTCTTCGTGTATTTAGCGACATACTCCGTTCCTTCAACCACCAAGGCGTCTCCGGCCTTGATCGGCTCCGTACGAACGGAAATCCCGGCGGCAACGGAGACATTACCTGCTCCGTCGCGGGCTTTTACAGACAGGGAATACAGGGTATCCTGAGCTAATCCCGTCAGTGTGTAGGAATAGGTGCTGTTAACAACAGACGTCGCAAGAGTGTTCCCTACGAATACATCATACCCAACCACCCCCACATGATCAGTAGCGGCAGTCCATTGCAGGTTCAGAGAATGATCCGTAATCCCGGAAGCGGTCACCGCGCCCGGCGCTGTGGGAGGAACCGTATCCGGCGTCAATAAATGATCGGTAAACAGAGCATCATTCGCAGCTGCCGGGAACTGCTCCTGTCCCCTCGCCGGTCCTAACGGCAGGAGCAGACCGGTTAGCAGAACGATGACTAGAATACGGGTAAAGCGTCCAAAAATCTTCCGGTTGGACAATTTCATTCACTCTCCCCATTCATGATTGAAAGCGTTTCCATAATGCAAGTAGAAGCAGTTGGCCTTCAACCTTATTGTAAAGAATGGAATTTGCCGCAACCATGACCTCTGTATGGGTTAGCGTGACCGATATTATGAAATTCCGGGCTCAGGCTGCAGATGCTTACCTTTTCGCATCAAAAAAGGCAACCCGGATCGCTCCGAGCTGCCTTCTTCGTTCACTTATATTTCGTCCATAAATTTATTCCCATTCAAAAGCTCCCGTGTACAACTGATAATAAATTCCGCCTTGGGCGATTAGTTGACTGTGATTGCCACGCTCCTTAATCCGCCCTTTCTCCATGACCATAATGGCATCGGAATTGCGAACAGTGGACAAACGGTGTGCGATGACAAATACCGTTCTGCCGTTCATCAAATTATCCATCCCGGATTGCACAAAGGCTTCCGTTCGGGTATCAATGGATGACGTGGCCTCGTCCAGAATCATAACCGGAGGATTGGCAATAGCCGCCCGGGCAATGGCCAGCAGCTGGGCTTGACCTTGGGACAGTCCGTTACCGCTCCCATCCAGCGGGGTGTGGTATCCCTGCGGCAAACGTTCAATGAAGCTTGCAGCATGAGATAGTCTTGCGGCTTCTATAACCTCGCTGTCACTGGCCTCAAGCCGCCCGTACCGGATGTTGTCGGCTACTGTGCCGGTAAACAGATGGGTGTCCTGCAGTACAATGCCAAGGGAACGGCGCAAATCGGCTTTTTTCATACAATCGATATTGATTCCGTCGTAAATGATTTCGCCTTCCGTAATATCATAGAAGCGGTTTAGCAAATTGGTAACTGTCGTTTTTCCGGCACCGGTAGCTCCTACAAAAGCAAGCTTCTGTCCCGGCTCGGCATAAAGCGTAACATCCTGCAGCACATGCTTGCTGCCATCATACGAAAAGGCTACTCCCTTAAGCTCAACCTTGCCTCTCAGAGGAACAGAAGAGCCGTCCTCCAGCTTCCACGACCAGCCGCCAAGCCGTTCGTTTTTCACCAGAGTAACCTGTCCTTCATCCTCCTCGCCAGCTTCATCCATCATCTCAAAAATCCGCTGCGCTCCAGCAATCGCCACTACAAACATATTGATCTGAGAGGAGATTTCGGCAATGGGCATCGTGAAATTTCTGGACAAGCTCAAAAAAGCCGCGATGCTGCCCAGCGTCAAGCCTTTGTCCCACCCGGATATGGACAGGCCACCTCCAACGATCGCAACCATCACGTAGATCAAGGTTGCAAAATTAGCGTTAAGAGGCATCAGGATATTAGAGTAGGTATTCGCTGTAGCGGAGCTTTTGTACAATTCTTCGTTCAGCACGGCAAATTGCTCCATGGTTTTACCTTCGCGTCCGAACACTTGAACCACCTTTTGTCCATGAACCATTTCCTCAATATAACCGTCTACAACGCCTATCGATTCCTGCTGCCGGAAAAAATGCTGTGTTGCCTTTGTGCCTAACGTCTTCGTCATCCATAACATAAAAAATGCGCCGGCTACTACTACAATTGTTAGTGGTATATCCAGATAAAGCATCGTTCCAAATACCACAAGCACCGTGACAACGGTGGAGAACAGCTGCGGCAGTCCGTCGGTTAGCATCATATTGAGTGTGTCTACATCGTTGGTGTAGTGACTCATAATGTCACCATGCGCCTTGCGGTCAAAATATTTGACGGGAAGCTTCTGCATATGGCTGAACAGATTGTCGCGGATTTTTTTCATGATTTGTTGCGAAATGGTAATCATCAGCCTTTTGCAGACAAAGGTGCTGACCGTTCCTATTGCATAGATCACGCCAAGAATACATAAGGCCCGAAACAATGCATCAAATACGGGATGTTGATTTCCCAATAAGGGAACGATAAAATCATCCACAAGCAGTCTCAAAAATGAGGCGGATACAACGGAAACGGCCGAACTGACCAGAACGAGCACCATGACTAGAGCGAACCTTAGCTTGTAGAATTTAAAATAAGCGAGCAAACGCTTGATTGTCTTCAAATATTCAGTTTTCTTCCCTTGATCGGATTCAGGATTAGTATCGGGATTGGGATTGGTATTAGACATCGGCCTCACCGCCCTTCGTTTGGGAATCGTAGGCTTCTTGATAAATCTTGCTTCTGCCCAGGAGCTCTTCATGGGTGCCTACATCCGCCAATTCGCCATCATCCAGTATGACAATCTGGTCCGCATCCTGAATGGAGGCGATTCGCTGGGCAATGATGATTTTGGTCGTATCGGGAATACCATCCTGCAGCACCTTCCGGATCATAGCATCGGTTCGGGTATCTACAGCGCTTGTAGAGTCATCCAAGATCATAATTTTAGGTTTTTTCAGCAAAGCTCTGGCAATGCAAATCCGCTGTTTCTGGCCGCCGGAAACGTTGGTTCCACCTTGAGCCAGACGGGTGTCGTATCCCAGGGGAAACGATGAGATAAAATCATGGGCCTGCGCGGCGATGCAAGCCTCGATCAGTTCGTCGTCGGTAGCTGCTTCGTTACCCCAACGAAGATTTTCTTTAATCGTGCCTTCGAACAATACGTTTTTTTGCAGCACCATGGAGACCTTGCTTCTTAACAGCTGCAGATCATATTCCTTCACATTCCTTCCACTGACAAGAACCTCACCCTGGCTCACATCATAAAGGCGGGGAATCAGCTGTACCAGCGTCGATTTGGCACTGCCGGCCGCGCCGATGATGCCCACCGTTTGGCCCGATCGGATAACAAGATTGATGCCGGACAACGCATATTTCTCCGCCTCGGCGGAATACCGGAATGAAACGTTGCGGAATTCCACGTCACCGCTGTTCAATTCAGTTACAGGAGCCTCCGGGCTTGTGATGTCAGGCTGCTCTTTCAGTAAATCATTGATCCGCCCCGCAGATGCCCGGGCAATGGCAACCATAATAATCACAATACCAAGCGTCATTAGGCTCATCAGGATTTGCATGGAATATGCAAATACGCTTGTCAGCTCTCCTGTCGACATGGAGCCGCTGACAACCAGCTTTGCGCCGATCCATGAAATCAGAAGCATGATGCCATACAGCACAAACTGCATCATCGGAAGCTCGTAAGAGAGCAGTCGCTCCGCTTTTGTCATCAGCGCGAATATCCGGTTGGATACGCTCTGGAACTTGGAGATCTCATGATTTTCCCGCACATAGGATTTCACCACACGAATGCCACGGACATTTTCCTGAACGACCTTGTTCAGATCATCGTAGCCGCCGAAGGCATGTTCGAATATTGGAAAGGAATACTTCAAAATCAGCAGCATGCCGATTGCCAGAAGGGGTACAATGGCCAGAAACCAGAGAGCGATGGTAGGGCTAATCCGATAGGTCATAATGGTTGCAAAAATCATCATGACGGGGCTGCGGAAAGCGATCCTGATCACCATGAGAAAAGCGTTTTGCACATGCGTAACATCCGTCGTTAATCTCGTCACAATACCTGAGGTTGAAAATTTATCCATATTGGAATAGGATAACCTTTGAACATGATTGAACAGATCATAACGAAGGTTTTTTCCAAATCCCGACATCGCTATGGCGGAATATCTGCCGGCAAGTGAGCCGAACAGAAGCGATACCAGCGCGAACGACACCAGAATGATTCCATATTTATAAATGGCATTCATATTCCCGCCGCTAATACCCCGATCTATCAATTCTGCCATAAAAAACGGAATGGCAACCTCCATCGCAACCTCCCCCAGCAAAAACAAGGGGGTAAACCACGATTCCTTCTTGTACTCCCTTACACTCTGCAGCAGCTTCCCCAGCATAACCATTCTCCTCTTTTGAAATCACACCCTATTCCTGCCGTCCAAAGGTGGCTGAACGGAAGGAATAGATGTTATTATATACTGTATAGTAACTATACAGTCAATCATGCTTTTCAGATCGGGAGGATACCATGCCGCAAGCGGAACTGCTGTCCATCAGTGCATTTTCCAAAATATCGGAGGTCGCTCGTAAAACACTTATCTATTACGATACCATTGGCCTGTTCAAGCCGATGCTCGTCGCCCGGAACGGCTATCGTTATTACCATCGCAATCAGTTGGAGACCCTTGGTGTGATTCATATCTTCAAGGAGCTTGGTATGTCTCTGGAGGAAATTCAGCAGCATCTGAGCAACCGGACGCCTGCCCGGACGTTAGAACTGCTCGACAAGCAGGAGGAGCTGGTCCAAACCCAGATCGAAAAGCTGCAGCGGGCCAAACAAATGATTATGCGCCGGGCCGAAAATATTCGTCATTCCTTGCACCTGGATACAACCGGGATGTACGTCGTTTGGCAGGATAAAACGCCTCTTCTGCTAAGCTCACGCGTTCATTCCTCCAAAAAGCAGTTTTCCGAGGAGCTATGGGAGGATTTTCAAAAGCGGCTGCAACGGGAAAATGCGCCGATTGGATATCCCAACGGCGTGATAATTGATAAAGAGGATATGATACGCGGAGATGGCGATTGGATTGCGTATATGTTCAGTCAGATGGAGACTGTCTATCACAAGCAGGAGTACATGCCGGAGGGTTATTACCTTGTTGCCTACGCCAGAGCGGATTATGGAGATACGGAAAAGATATTCCCGCCCATATTCGAGCATATACACAAGCAGCATTACACCATCATCGGCCATGCTTATGAAGAATATCTGCAGGATGAGGTCGTCCTGCAGAATTCAGCGGAATACCTGGTCCGGGTTATGGTGCATATTGAAAAGCCAGCAGAATGACCTCATCTTTAGACAAGCGTTTCTCCATGGTCAAATCTTCCTTTCTTCCTGCTACTATGTCCGCGGCGCATTCGGGCACACACTAATGAGCTTTAAAATTCGGTCCATGGTCTCTGTAACAGTCAGATCCGTTGTGTTAATCCGGGGGTAATCCAAATCATCATATATAGACCTGGAATGTGTAATGGCTCTTTCAATTCGTTTCTCATCCCTGTTATCGTTTCGCATCCTTCTGATATTTTCCGATTCCTCACACTCCAGAATGACGGGATGAAGCTCAAATTCGATAGGGCTATTCCGCAAAGTCTGAATAACCGAATCAAAAATGTCCTTTCGCGGTCCATGAAATCCATATGGGAATATGACCGTTTCGATAAAATCACATGCCAGGCTATTCATCATCAACGCGCTGATATTGGCTTTAAAAAGCTCAATGGTGTGGTGGTTGAGCTCAAAGGGATTTATGCTGCAGCAATATTCACTATCGATACAGGCCGAGTTAGGAAGATGACTATGAAGTGCTTTACTGACTGTGGACTTGCCGATCCCATTCGCTCCGCAAATCAAAATGAGCTTTTTCATGCGATGTATCTTCTCCTTGGACTTCTGCATTTTTTTCTATATTCTGAGGGAAACCCACCTGCACTCATCATCCACAAGAGGAAACTCGATCCAGCCATTCCTTGACAGCTTCCTGAAATAGAATATCCTGTTCGATTTGCAGCGCATGACCCGCTTTATCCAGAACCATAAAGGAGGCTCTGGGATACAAATCAATAAGGCTCCACAGGCTTCGGTAACCGACAATAGAATCCTGCCGCCCCGTTAACATCAGGGTGGGCTTCATATATTTCTTTTTAAGAGCGTCTACTTCAAAACTGAATTTTCCTTGATAGTTTTTCAGAAATAGCGAATCGGCTGCTTTTAAACCGGGAAGCACCTCTTTTTTGAATCTCTCCCATACCCGTTTTGTTTGGATCGTATTTATTCCTTCAGCTTCAAAACATTGCCGATCCTCTTGGGAAAGGGAGTGTAGCAGCTCTTCATCCTTTTCCAATACTTCATACTCCGCTCCCCCTCCTCCTGCTGCAGGACAGATTAAGAGAAGACCGTCAACCTGGGAAGCACGTTTATGAATAATTCCCCGGGCTAAAGATCCGCCGTAGGATTCACCTGCCAAGAGAAAGCTCTGTTGGGGGACCACAGCATCAATAAAATCCAGAATCAACTCTAAGGCTTGATCCGAGCCCTTAATCCATGATTCCCCTTTGGTTTTCCCCATACCGGGCAGGTCAAAATAGATCCGCTTCCATTTCGCATCCTGTCCATGAAAAACCGGCTCCATACACCCTTTCATCAATCGATGATCCACTCCCCACCCATGTATCATTAAGATGGGAGTCCCTTCACCATACATTTCATAATAAACCTGTACACCCCGCACATTACATTCCATATCATGTCTCCCTATATATTGTGAAGTAGCAGATCACCAGAATCTCTATGAGTGCACCTGCAACACAGCCATATTTTCACTACGATACTCTTGAAAAAAACCCTCCAAAAACTCCCTCCACTTTTTTTCGGGTTCAATATTATCGGGATGCCGGTTAAAGTGGTTCTCGAAATCCAAAATGGGCTTATATCCGAAATCCGCCTCAGAGTACCACACCCCATCCGGAGTGACTACAGAATAGGGCAACACTTTATTCATTAAATCAAATCCTTTTTCTACACCTTTAAGCTGGTAGCCATCCCAACGCCCTTGTAGATTAAACGTGGTGATCCAAAAGTATAATTCGTTCTCTATTCCTTCATCCTTTCCATGAACCTTCAGGTATTCCTCAAACTCCACCAGATGATGAAATCCTTTCTGTTTTGCAATTTCTACAGTTTCTTCTTTTGAAAAGAATTGTTGATAAGGTTCAACCTCCAGCTCCGAATTATAAACAGCGATGTGGCTTTCCAGAAATGCATATATGGTTTTTTCATTGGTTAACAAATTATCTGGCAAAACAACATAGCATAAACTTTTGATAACATTCACCATCCCACTGCTGCTTGTTAAATTATTCTTACATTTTGGAAACCAAACTTCACGAACCTCTATTCTTTTCGATGACCTTGTATTTAATGACATTATAGAAAGAAATCACATTATCTTCAGGACCATTCATAAGTCTCTTATAGACTTTATATATGGGACGGGCTTTAATCTGCTCAATTAGCAAATACGGCTCCTCTCCATCTCCAATCACATCCTCAACCTGCCAATTACATCTTTCTGAATTGTGAATTCTTACAACTTCACCCAAATAGATCCCCCAGATCATGGCCAATGATTCAACTTCATCTAGAGTCGGATTTTTCGAGCTTAGGTCCTCGAAATACTGATCAAGAATTTCTTCCACATCAGCAAGGCTTGCCTCTGAATAATCTAAATGCTTATTTAATGTTTTGGCGTATTCGATTGCTGTGTTGCAATGATTGCGAATAATGTCCTCATTCGAGTCTATTAACATACAATTATCCTCCATTTCATGGGATCTGCAAGCTATAAGTCTCTAAGAGATAATTCATCGATTAGTAAACTACTATCTGAAATCCTTAGGATTCGTTTGTCTTCAAGTGGTTTCCAGCCGTTATTAATTGCATATTTAATCATTCTTTCCCGTACACCTGGCTTATAAAGATTGACATAATATGTGTCTTTCCAACTATATAGGTTCAACTAAAGTTTCTCTTGTATTGGAAAGGAATTCCTACTCGGACATCGAAGTAATAGGGAAACCAAACGAGACGAGTGAAGATCATGGAAATCCAACCAGCAGATCAACATGCAC
>JAEWGW010000001.1 GCA_023388055.1 Bacillota bacterium
AAAACGAAGGTAACGGCGCCCCCCGGCGTTCCCCTGGCAGTGGATCCTCATCTGTTCAAGAAGTTGAAATCCTGCGAATGAGTGAGCATTCGAGAGCTATCCCCTAATTACGAGGGACGGAACTCAGGAGCCCTTAGCGGGTAAAATCCGGTTTGTTTGGAGCCTAACGGAACTCAGAAGCTCTTACAGGGCTTACAGCTTACCGTTGGCGTCAAAACAGGCTTCTAACGGTCGCTGAGTTCCGTTAAATTGGCAAACAGTCGGATTTCCGCGTTTAAGCGCTTCTGAGTTCCGTTAGCGCGCAGTGGAGGCTGGTACAGACTAAGACCCTAGTTTGTCAAAACCCGCCCCACGCAAAAAAAGAGCGGAAGCCTGGCTTCCGCTCACAATACCGCTATACAACAGCACACCACTAATCTCCCGCAGCTAAGCCCACTATATAGCACCACGCAGCAGACAGCATCTACCACTCACTAACCCGCCATACAGCACCACGCAGCAGGCATCTACCACTCACTAACCCGCCATATAGCAGCATTCACTCCGCACACAGAGCTACTTACTCTACCTCAAATTTACCTCTGGCGCTTATGACAAGTCCGCAAACTTCACACAAACCGGTTTGGGCAGCACCAGGCTGCGGCCGTTGGCCAACAGCCGGCCGGTTTCTGCGTCACGCTCAAACACCACAATATTGTTGCCGTCCCGGTTGGCGGCCAGCAAGAGCCGGTCATCCGGCGACAGTGCAAAGTTGCGGGGATGGCCGCCTTGGGTGAGTACATGCTCCACCGGCGACAGTGTCCCGTCGGACGGGCTTACAGCAAAGACGGCGATGCTGTCATGGCCCCGGTTGGAGCCGTATACGTAACGTCCGTCCCGTGTAATGTGGATGTCCGCCGTAGCGCTTTCGCCAGTGAAATCCTCTGGCAGCGTGCTGGTGGTCTGAACCGGTATCAGGGCACCGCTTGTCCGGTTATAACGAAACACCGTAATGGTGGAGCTCAACTCATTGATGGAGTAACCCACAGCCAGCTCCGGATGGAAGGCAAAATGCCGCGGCCCCGAACCCGGCGGCAGATCCACCGATGCTGTTTCTGTCAGCGATGGGGCTTCCGGATCGATCCGGTAGCTGACGATCTTGTCCATACCCAGATCGCACACCACCGCGAATTGATTGTCGGGGTCCACAAACACCGAATGGGCCCGGGCCTGGGTTTGGGCGGGAAGGATACTGGACCCGGTATGTGTAAGGACCTGTGCTGAGGGGCCGATCCGCCCGTCCTCCAGCACCGAATTTACCCCCACCAATCCGCCGTGGTAGCTGGCCGTAAAGAGACACTTGCGGCTTTTGTCCAATTGTATATGGCAGATGGGGGAATCCACCGTACGCTCGCGGTTCAGCTCGGTCAGACTCCCTTTTTCGGGATCGATAGAAAAAGCGGCCGCCACCCCGCTGCGTCCTCCCGTCTGGCCCTCAGAGAGCACATACAGGATGCGCTTTTCCGGATCAACGTCCAGGAATGTGGGATTCTTCAATCCCTGTATACGGTCGGTGATGGTCAATTCTCCATGCACCGGATGAAACAGGCCTACATACACACCATCTTCCTCTGCTTCGGCATAGGACCCGATAAAAGCAAAAATTCGTTTATTTGCATTGTTCTCCAAAATGTATCACCCCGCATATTATAATTCGCAATCATTATACAATCCCCGACAAGAATGGACAAAAAGATTTGACATGATACGAAATGTTTCGTATTATGGAGAAAATGTTGATCCGTAACGTATCATACCATATTTTATACTATGGTGGCTACATATCGGGAAAAGGGGAGAACCGTCCTATGCATACAGAAGTGTATTGCATTTGCTGCAAGCGGAGAGTGCCTGTCGAATTAGCGAAGCTGACCTTCAAAACGGGATTTTATCGCAACATTCCTTTGGGAATTTGCCAATCCTGCGGTAAAATAGAATTCAACGCATATACATATGAGGTTGTATGTATGCCGGCCCCGGTTTATTGAAGGTAGGTCCTTCCCGGGACATGTGGCAAACAACCGGCGGGAAGGAGGCGCACTATGCTGGAATGGATCATTCCGGGAGCGGCTGCCGCTCTGGCGGGATACGGATTTTTGATTGTACCTACCCAATGGCTCAAGCTGGAACGGATTCGCCACCCCATCGGCTTGAACAAGAAGATCCTGCAGATCAGCGACATCCATGTGGAGAAGCTGCGGATCAGCCCTCGCAGATTGGAGCGGACAATCCGGGAGGAAGCGCCGGACTGGATTGCGCTGACAGGGGATTTTACCCGTAAAACCTGGTATTTGCCCCGCCTGGAGCCTTATCTGAAGGTTATATCCGCATCGGGTGTGCCCGTTTATGCGGTTTTGGGCAACCATGACTATAAGATGAAAAGCGGCATGAACCGGCTATTGGAGCTGCTCAGCCGTTATGGCATTATTCTTCTGCGCAACGAAGCACTCCGCCTGCCGGATTGCACTCTGGTCGGTATCGACAATTTCGGCACCGGCCACAGCAAAATCGGCAAGGCCTTCCGCCAGACCAAACCCACCGACACCATTATCGTCCTCACCCACGATCCCAATGTGGTCCCGCATATCGGGAAACGCTACGATTACCTCATGTCGGGACATCTCCACGGCAAACAATTGAATATTCCCTTTTTCTTCCGCTTCAAACCTAAGGGCGAGCTTCCGGCCCAGGGCATCTACAAAGGATTGCACCGTTCCCCGCAGGGGACGTATTACATATCCAAAGGAATCGGCCAGGCCGGGGTGAATGCCCGGTTTATGGTCCGCAGCGAGGTCACCGTCCATGAGCTGTAGAATCGTCCCCAACGGGCAGGGGGCAGCCGGATGAAAATCGACAGATTGCTGGGGATGCTGATCTATTTGCTCAACCGGGACACGGTCAGCGCCCGGGAGCTGGCGGAGCGCTTCGAGGTTTCCATGCGTACGGTGCAGCGGGACATGGAAACCTTGGGTTTGTCCGGTATTCCGGTAGCCTCTATCCTAGGCACAGCCGGAGGCTACAGAATCATGGATACCTACAAGCTGAGCCGGCAGCTGTTCACCGCCGAGGATTATCTCCAGCTGGTCATCGCCCTTAGAGGCCTTGACTCTGCTTACCAAAGCAGGGAGGTGGGAGCCGCCTTGGAAAAAATGCTCTCCCTCACTCCCGACGACATGGCAGCGGAACAGCGGCTGCAGCTGGATTTGAGCGTATTGCGGGAGGGGCTTGAGGCGGGGGACCGCCTGGCTGCCCTGGATGCGGCTATCCGCAGAGGCAAGGCCGTCTGTTTTGACTATACGAACGCACAGCTGGCCAGCACCCGGCGGCTGGTGGAGCCTGTGCAGCTCACTTACAAATGGTATGCCTGGTACCTCTTAGGGTATTGCTGCGAAAAACAAGCCTACCGGCTGTTCCGTCTGTCCCGCATCCGCAATCTCGCCGTTACCGGGGAATCCGTTTCCCGGGATCACAGACAGGCGGAGCAGCAGTGGGCCGAAGCAGAGAAGGAACGCCCTTACGTGCAGATGAAGCTGGCTTTTGCCCCGGAGGTGCGGATTCTGGTGGAGGAGTCCTTTCCGTTTGCCCGCATCAGTGGATCGGCTGAGGATCACACGCTGCTGGCCGAGCTTTCCCTTCCGGAAAACGAGCGGGGCTGGTTTGGTGTGCTGCTGGAGCTGGGAGGCAGGGTTACAGTTCTGGAGCCTGAGGCCGTCAGGCAGGAGCTGCTATCCCGGGCCAGGGATATTGTGAATTTGTACCGTTCTGCCGAATGACGACATACAGCTGTCCGGATTCCTCTCCTATAATAGGCTCATCCGTTGGGAGTCTGACTGACAAAACAAAGGAATGAATAAATATTTATGTGAAATGACTGGGAGGGAAGGAGTGACTTGGGAGCGAGTTTTTTGGCGGCTTTGAACCCTTATATATTCTTTCAATCAAGGCCGACAAAACGTGTTTGAGCATCCAAGACACTCCTTTCCCGGTAAGGAATGAAACCTGATAAATATTTATTCACCACCACTCCGTCAGACAGACCCCTACAACGGATAATAGGGAAGAGGAGCGGATGAACATGAACAATAACACGGGAAGCATCGTCAGAAGCCATATACATGAGGAATACGCCTACTCCGAAATTGTGGAGGCAGGCGGTTTTGTTTTTCTCAATTTTTGTGTAGGCAATGTGAGCGGAACGGTAGAGCAGCAGGTGGAGGGCGCTTTGGATGATATGAGCGGCAGGCTTGCCCAGGTGGGGCTGACTCTGGAGCATGTAGTCAAGCTGGATGTGCTTCTGCGGGATGTTTGGGATATTCCCGTGATGGAGGCGGTGTTCAAGCGCAGATTCAAGGGCGTGTATCCGGCGCGCAAAACCATTTCCACCGAATTCGCCCATCATGGCGGCCCCACCGGCTTGAAGGTGCAGATGGATGGGATTGCCTATGGGGGAACAGGAAAATCCGGCTGACCTTGGAATCCATATTGCGCTGGCAGCCGCATAAGGCTCATAATATAGAGAACGAATGCGGTTGAAAGGATGACAATCCCCCCGTGAAAATAACAGCTATGAGCTTTAACCTGCGGGTCTGCCGGTTCTTGGATTTCCACCGGTCGTGGGTGTTCCGCCGAGAGAGCGCCGCCTTGGCCGTGGCCGCCCAGAAGCCTTGTCTGGTGGGTTTCCAGGAGCTGACCGGGCGGATGCTGGCGGAGCTTTCCCCGCTACTGCCGGAATACGGCTACGTGGGGACGGGCCGAAACAAGGATGGCGGCGGCGAGCATAATGCCATCTTTTATCACCGGAAACGGCTGGTTCCCTTGGAATGGGGCCAGCTGTGGCTGTCTGAGCAGCCCCAGGTTGCGGGCAGCATCGGCTGGGATGCGCGGCATCCCCGCATATGCACCTGGGCCAAGCTGAAGCTCGTGAAGGATCCGGCGGTTACCATTCTGATGTACAATACCCATCTGGACCATATCGGTCGCACCGCCAAACGCCAAGGCGCATTGCTGGTCTGGCGAACCATCCGGGAGCATCAGGAGCGCTTCGGGCCTACCCCTGTGCTGCTGGCTGGTGATTTCAACGCGGGGCCCGAGCATCCGGTTATCCGTTTCCTCTCGGGAGAGGATGAGCTGGAGGGGGAGAGCAGCCCCCTGGCCAATGCCTTCGCCGATCCCCAGCATGCAGGCAAAACCCATCACGGCTTCCTGGGCGGCCGGCTGGGCAAACCCATCGATTATTTATTCGGCGGATTTGGCCTGCTGCCCTTGCACGGAGATGTGATCCGCTCCAAGTATAACGGCCGGTACCCCTCCGACCATTACCCGGTCAGCGGGGTATTCCGGGTGCAGCGGCTTACGCCGAAGCCAGCACAAACACCTTGACATTACGCTTGACGCCGAAGGTTCGGGCTTCGCCCACGTCATTCATGTATACGTCAATTTTGGACCCTTTAATGGCCGATCCGGTATCCTCCGCCTTGCGGATGCCTACCCCCTCGATATAAACGGTGGAGCCCAGCGGAATAACCTTGGGATCTACCGCTACCGTACGCCCTTCCTCCGCCCGCACACCGCTGTAGGTGATCCCGTATTCGGGATGGGAGGGGGTTTTTCCTGTGGATTCAGCGCCGGCTGTATAAGCGGTAAGGGTTGTGGAGAGGACCCGTTCAATTACCGGCTCCTTGCCTTCCAGAAGCGGTACAGGCATCTCCGGGATTTTAAGCTTTTGGCCGACATGGATAAAATTGGGGTTGGATATGTCGTTGCAGTCCTGAAGCATAGCTACGGATGTGCCGAAGCTGCCGGCGATTTTGGAGAGCGTATCCCCTGAACTGACGACATAGGTTAAGTTTTCCACTTTTGGTGCAGGAGCCGCCATTTCGTCAGCAATGGTTATCAGGTCTAAAGAGTGAGCCTCCGCCGCGGCAGCTGGTGCCATATGGACATCCCAGTCCTCATCGCTGAGCAATTGGCGGGCAGAAGCGCTGCCGCAGGGGGAGACAAGACTCAGGAGAAGCATCAGCAGCAACGTATAGCGCATGTGGCGTTTCATCGCATCCATCATCCTCCATGAATTGGTTTTCCGGCAGAACACCGCCGGTATGAGACAATCTATGAATCTTGCAATGGCTAGCTGTATGATTACTAGCATGGCCGGATTTTGCGCTTCTATACCTTCTCTACCAAAATAATTCCCAAACATTTGAGCATAATGATAGAGCCGCCCGGACAAGCAGCCATGGAATAAGGCTGAATGTCCGGACGGCTCTATATGGTTTACACAGATTGAAGATCGTTTAAACGGCAGCACCCTCCAAAAAAAGCTCCACAATCGCTTCGGCGGATTCCCGTACAGACGGATACTGCTCCATCAGCACAGCGCGGTTGCCCAGCATCAGCAGGGAGGAAAAGGAGTAGGCCAGGAAACTGGGGGATAAGGGCTTTAGCTCCCCCCTGCCGGCAGCCTCCCGAAAGGCCTCCGCCATAATATGGTGGATCCGGCCCTCCGCATCATGGATTTCCTGCACTTGCTCCGGGGAAAGCCGGGACTCCGCTTCCTTCAGCATGGTCATCAGATCAGGCCGGGTTTCGGCCAGATGTCCGGTGGCAATTTGGACCAGTCGCTCCTTTAGTGTTCCGGGGCCGGCCAGCATAAGGCGCGTTATATTGGCTGCACGACCCAGCAAATGAACCACGGCTTGGGTAAACAGCACCGCTTTATTGGAATAATAGTAATAGATCGTCGCTTTGGTCACCTGGCAGTCTACCGCGATTTGCTCCAGAGAGATCTGCTCATAGCCCTTCTCCATAAACAGCCGTGCTGCCGCTTCCAGGAGCTGCGCCTCGATTCCGGCCTGTGGCTCCGGGCTTTTCGGCGGACGTCCGGGAGGACGTTTTCTTTTTTGATCCAAACCCTTCACTTCCCCTTGAATAATTAACCCGTCGGTATATATAATGGGATTGTTATATTAATTATAAATAAAAGCAGCTTTGAAAGCTATAAGCCGCAATCGGTAAAGGAGCGTTGGTCATGTCCAAGAAGCACTTATGGGAGCAATACGGCCGTACGGTAGCCGGCCCCCGCACCAAATGGGTCACCATTCTGATCTGGATTTTGCTGGCGGGCGGGTTAAGCATGCTTCTGCCCTCGGCCAAAAGCCAGGAAAACAACAACGCGGCCAATCTGCCCGCGGATACACAATCTGTTGTCAGCGAAGCTTTAGCCGCACGGGAGTTCCCGAGTGACGCCGGAGTGCCCGCACTATTGGTATGGCATCGCTCCGGCGGGATGCAGGATGGAGATCTGGCTGGTATCCAGAATGTAACCCGCACATTGGAAAAAGAGCCTTTGACCCACCAGCTTGTGGTGCCGCCGCTGCACAATATGCCGCCCCAGGCGCTGCGCAGCCAGCTGTCACAGGATCAGAGCACACTGGTGCTGCCCGTCATTTTCCAAAAGGGTGTGGATACAGAGGGGCTTAAAGCCGACTTGGAAACCCTGAAGGAAAAAACAGCAGCTCTCTTGGGTGCAGATCCCTTCGCCGCCAAAACCGACGGTGCGGAGCTGAGCGCCCGGGTATCCGGTCCTGTCGGCATCCAGGTGGATGCGGTGGGACTGTTCAGAAGCGCGGATGTTTCCCTGTTGATCGGCACAGTGCTCCTGGTGCTGGTTATTCTGCTCCTGATTTACCGTTCGCCGATCCTGGCGCTGATCCCCATTGTGGGCGTAGGCTTTGCTTATGCCGTAGTGAATCCCCTTATCGGCTGGATTGCTTCCATGGGCTGGATCGAGGTGGACTCCCAGGCCATGTCCATTATGACGGTGCTCCTGTTCGGCGCCGGAACGGATTATTGCCTCTTCCTCATCGCCCGCTTCCGGCAGACACTGAAGGAGGAGAAGGATAAAACCAAGGCTCTGCTCAACGCCATCAGCGATTCCTCGGGCGCCATCGCCATGAGCGGATTTACTGTTGTGCTTTCGCTTCTGGCGCTGCTTCTGGCTAAATACGGAGCCTATCACCGCTTCGCCATTCCATTCAGCTTATCCATTCTGATTATGGGCATTGCCAGCCTGACGCTGGTGCCCGCGCTGCTGGCTGTGCTCGGCCGGACCTCCTTCTTTCCTTTCATCCCGCGGACCCGGCAGATGCAGGAGGAGCGGGCGGCCCGCACCGGCAAGCCTGTTCCGCCGGTACGGCATCCCCATCCGTACAGTAATATTTTCAGCGGCTGGATTGTCAGAAAGCCGTGGACCGTCGCTTTATCCGCGTTTATTCTGCTGGGGGTGCTGGCATCCTTCGCGCCGCGCATCTCCTACACCTTTGATACCCTGTCCTCGTTCCCGGAGGATATGGAATCCCGCCAGGGCTTTGCGGTGATTGCCGAGCAGTTCAGCCCCGGTGAGCTTGCACCCGTTAAGGTCATGCTGGACACCGACGGCAAGCAGGTAGACGGTGCAGCGGCGCTGAAGGCACTGCCTTTTGTCAGCAAGGTGTCAGACCCTATCGCGGGCAAAACAGACCCCACCCTCGTCGCCTATGAGGTAGAGCTGAACATGAACCCATATTCGGCTGAGGCCATGGATACCATTCCCCAATTCTACAATGCCATGGAAAAAGCCTTGGGCGCTTCCGGCGTAGGGGAGCCTGCGGAGAAGGTGTGGATCTCCGGGCAAACGGCCACCCAGTACGATACCCGTGAGACCGGTGACCGGGATGCCTCGGTGATCATTCCGGCGGTCATTATATTGATTGCCCTGCTGCTGCTGGTCTACCTGCGGTCCATCATAGCAGTAGTGTATTTAATTGCCACCGTGCTCTTGTCCTACTTTTCGGCGTTGGGGCTGGGCTGGCTGGTCATTCATTATCTGTTGGGTGCCGACGCCATCCAGGGTTTCATACCCGTCTATGCCTTCGTCTTCCTGGTGGCGCTGGGTGAGGACTACAACATCTTCATGATCTCCGGCATCTGGCAAAAAAGCCGCACCATGCCCTTGTCCCGTGCTATCCGGGAGGGCGTTATGGAAAGCGGCTCGGTCATCACTTCCGCAGGCCTGATTCTGGCCGGTACCTTTGCGGTGCTGGGCACCCTGCCCATTCAGATCCTGGTTCACTTCGGGATCATTACCGCCATCGGCGTGCTGCTGGATACCTTTGTGGTAAGACCGTTCCTGGTGCCTGCACTGACCCGGATTCTCGGCAAGTGGTCCTTCTGGCCGGGACGGTATACACCCATTCCCGAGGAGGAGCCGGCGCTTCAGAGCGGGCGGTAAGGCTTAGCCGCTGCCTGCCCAAATGCAAAAGTGCAGCTATTTTAGCCGGGAGGGCTCCAATGGGAGCCTCATCCTGCAAAAGTGCAGTTAAATTCGCTCCGTAACCGGCCAACCGGGTTTTCAACGGAAAATAACTGCACTTTTGCAGGCGGCCGGCGGCTCGAACCGACTTGCCGGAAAATAACTGCACTTTTACAGCTCGCCTATACGCCGGCCGGCCTCCTCCAAAAACTCCCCGACGATACGATCGTATTCGTCGGGGTTTTTCATGTACGCTTCCGCATGGTCCGCGCCCGGAGCCAGGTACAGCCGCTTCGATCCCTGCTTCAGCCGGAACATCTCCTCGGTCATTCGCTTCTCAATGTAGCTGTCCTCCTGCCCGTGGATAAACAGCACCGATGTGCCCGCTAGCGGAAGACTGCGCAGGGATTCGGCCAAATCCAGCCGTGCACCGGTGCGCAGCCGGCAGAGCAGGGCCACCAGCGGGATGGTGGGAGACACGGGAACTCCCGGATATTCTACCTTCAGCCGGTAGCTCAGCTGTCCCACAATGTCGGAGTAGGGACAATCCGCAATACAGAATCGCAGCCGCTCATCTGTGGCAGCATGCTGCAGCACGGTAGCGGCGCCCATGGATTCCCCATGGGTGCCCACCACCGCGCCGGGACCCATACGCCGGAACACCCAGTCCACCCAGGCGCGCAGATCCTCTTTTTCATAGAAGCCGTATGTGGTGGAGGTTCCCCCGCTTTGACCGTGCCGGCGGTGGTCATAGGCCAGCACATTGTAGCCGCGCTTGCGGAACAGCTCCACATATTTGATGGAGGACAATCTGGAGCGGGTTACGCCATGGGCCAGGATCACGGTTTTATTGCTGTCCGCACCGCAGGGAATGAACCAGCCGGAGAGGGCATACCCATAGGGAGAGGTAATCGTCACATCCTCCTTGGGAAGCGCCTCCAGATAAGCCAGGTCCAGCACACCGCTGTCCGTTTCGAACCGGAGGATCCGTTCCCCGTCCCAAACCTTGATCCGCACCACCTTGTCGGAAAAATGCCACAAGGCAACGCCAAATGCCACAGCTGCCGCAATCAGCGGCAGGGCAATCCATAACCACCACATCCCACAACACCCCGGAACCCTCAAATTTTTCGGCCGATTGCCTCAATATCTCTATGATAGGTGCGGATGAGGCCAAAAGCAACGGGTTCTATTATTCTGCAGACGGGTGCTTTTGGGCTGCGGATTGGAGTATAATGGGTAGGATCAAGCATATGGAGAGGAAGGATTTGCAGTGGCAAACACACACGTGTATACCCGGCGCGAAGAGATCGCCAATGCCATTATCCATGGAATCGGAGCCTTGCTGAGTGTCGCGGCTTTGGTTCTGCTGGTGGTGTTCGCCAGTCTGGACGGCAGTGCCTGGCATGTGGTGAGCTTCACCATCTATGGCGTTACCATGCTTATTTTGTATACTTGCTCCACCTTGGTCCACAGCTTTCCCGAGGGCAAAGTGAAGGACCTGTTCGAAATTTTCGACCATTCCTCCATCTATCTGTTTATTGCCGGTACCTATACACCGCTATTGTTTAATGTGATCCGCGGGCCCTTGGGCTGGACCCTGTTCGGCATCGTGTGGGGCATCGCATTGGCGGGTATCGCCTTTAAGGCCTTTTTCACCAAACGGTTTCTGTTCACCTCCACGATTTTTTATATTGCTATGGGCTGGATCATTGTGTTCGCCTGGAATACGCTGACCCATAACCTGGCGCAGGGCGGGGTCATTCTTCTGATCGCCGGGGGACTGTTCTATACGCTGGGCACCATCTTCTATGTATGGCGCAGCTTTCCCTACCATCATGCCGTCTGGCATTTGTTTGTGCTGGGCGGAAGCATCTGCCACTTTTTTGCTATCATTGTGTACGTGCTGCCGTAGAGACTGTTTTCCATTATCCCTCTATTCAAAAAGGAGCTGCAATATCATGGCATTTATGGACTGTCATTTCTTCTCGGATTCTCTGGGCGTCTCGGCGTCCATGTATGTGATTCTGCCCCAGGTGGCCAAAAACCAGATCGGCATGGAATCCGCCGAGCGGGGCGGCAAACATCCCACGCTTTATCTGCTCCACGGTTTATCCGACGACCATACGATCTGGATGCGGCGCACCTCCATTGAACGGTATGCCTCCGCTTTGGGACTGGCTGTGGTGATGCCTGCCGTGAACCGGAGCTTTTATACTGACATGCCCAATGGCCACAAATACTGGCAGTTCGTCAGCGAGGAGCTGCCTGCTCTTGCCCGTTCGTTCTTCCCCTTGTCAGATAAACGGGAGGATAACTATGTCGCCGGCTTGTCCATGGGTGGCTACGGGGCCATGAAGCTGGCCTTGACCCATCCCGACCGCTTCGCTGCAGCAGCCAGTCTGTCGGGGGTCATGGATGTGAAGTGGGCGATTCAGGCCCAACCCGGTGATGAGTTCAAATGGCTGTTCGGAAATTACGGGGGAATTGACGGCACACCGGCGGATTTGTTCCAGCTGGCCACGGATCTGGCCGATTGCGGGAAGGAGCAGCCCAAGCTGTACCAGTTCTGCGGCACCGAGGACTTCCTGTATGACTCCAATGTCCGGTTCCGGGGCCACGCGCAGGAAAAAGGCCTGGAGCTTACCTATGCGGAAGGGCCTGGCGGCCATAGCTGGGAAATTTGGGACAACCGGATCCAGGATGTGCTGAAGTGGCTTCCCCTGCCGGAGAACCGCCTATGATCAAGTGGGACGGACATACCCATACCCGCTTTTGCAGGCACGGCAGCCCGGAACCACAGGAAATATACATACAAGAGGCAGTGAAGCAGGGGTTTCAGCGGTATTCCATGACGGAGCATCCGCCTCTGCCCAAGGGGTGGATCGATAATCCGGCGCTGATGGAGGAGCTGGCCATGCCTCTGGCCGAGCTTCCGGAGTATTTCCGCTATGTGCGGAAGATGAAGGAGCGTTATTCGGGGATTATCGATATCCCGGCAGGGCTGGAGGTCGATTACCTTCATGGCGCGACTGCGTATTCCGAGGCGATGCTGGAGCCTTGGCTGGACATCCTGGAGGATATTGTCGTGTCGGTCCATTACCTGCCGGGCAAGGGCGGGATGCGGTGTATCGATTTTACGTCGGAGGATTTCCGCGAGGGGCTGCTGGAGCATTACGGCTCCATGGAAGCGGTGGCGGCGGAATATTATGATCATGTGGAGCAGGCGATCCAATGGGCCAGAACATCCGGCCTGCCAGGCAGAGTGCGCATCGGCCACATCAATCTGATCGAGAAATTCCAGAGTGTGCTTCCGCCTCTGGAGGACAGCTTCATCCGCGGCAGGCTGGAGAGGCTGCTGCCGTTCTTGGCGGAGACGGGCATCGGTCTGGATGTGAATACCGCCGGGCTCCGGGTGCCTACCTGCGGGAAGCCGTATGTGCCGGAGTGGTTTATGAACCAGTGCCGCGAGGCAGGAATTCCCCTTGTATACGGCTCCGATTCCCACAAGCCGGAGCATGTGGGCTTCGGCTGGGAATGGTTCGAGCAGGCAACGGGGTGTAAGTAGAACAGTAAGGGGCTGCAGGGAATTTATATATGATTTTTCGAGTTTTGCGGAAAAGAGCCCCTCTGAACCCACGCCCCTGTGTCATAAAAAAACCAAAAAGGCTCTCCGGCCGTCAAGCCGGAGAGCCTTCAGTTATCTTTTCATCATCTGGAACAAATAGGAGATTTCTGCAATCAGCGCCACCCGTCCGTTACCCAGGATCGCGGCTCCGGCCACATAGGGGATTTTGCCCAAATAGCTGCCTAACGTCTTAATGACAACCTCCTGATTGCCAAGAAGCTCATCCACCGCCAAGGCGATTTTCCTCTCGGCCGAACCCACGATCACAATGGGCTGATGCTTCTTTTGCTTGAGGGGGCGTTCATAATTCAGCACATCGCTCAGCGAGACCAGCGGGATGGTTTCCTTGCGGATAACCAGCACGCTTTGGCCCTGGATGGTTTTGATGTCCTTGTCCAACACCCGGACAATCTCCACCACATTGGTCATCGGAATCATATAATCCCGTTGGGAAACCTTCACCTTCAGCCCTGTAATAATGGCCAAGGTAAGCGGGAGGCGGATGGTGAAGCGGGTGCCTGTGCCGGGCCGGGAATCGATGTGGATCATCCCGTTCAGCCGTTCGATCTGGCTGCGGACAATGTCCATCCCCACACCGCGTCCGGACACCTCGCTGACCTGGGCGGCAGTGGAGAACCCAGGGCGGAAGATCAGGTGAATGGCGTCCTGGTCGGATAGATGGGCTGCCTCCTCCTCCGTCACAACCCCCTTGCGCAGGGCTGATTCCAGAATGGCCTCCGGTCGGATTCCGCCGCCGTCGTCCTCTACGGTAATAATGACCTGATTGTCCTCATGGTAGGAGTTTAAGCGCACCGTGCCTTTCCCCGGTTTGCCGCGGGCAAGCCGGACGTCCGCCGTCTCAATGCCATGATCCACCGCATTGCGGAGCAGATGGATCAGCGGGTCTCCGATTTCCTCAATAACGGTCCGGTCCAGCTCGGTTTCCATTCCGTCCAGCACCAGCTCGATCTCCTTGTCCAGCTTTTGGGAGAGATCCCGGACCGTTCTCGGGAACCGCTGGAACAGATGCCGGATGGGCAGCATCCGCGCCTTCATCACACTATCCTGCAGCTCTCCCACCGTTCTGGAGATATGGTCCGAAATATCCCCCAACCGCTCTACAAACTCCTCATTGCGGTGGGAACGTGTAACGGATTGCTTCAGCTGCGCCAGTGAGGTCTGGTCGATGAGCAGCTCCCCCACCAGATTCATCAGATGCTCCAGCCGCTCCACACTGACCCGGATGGTCTGAGGGCCTTTATTTTGCTTCTCCTCAAGAGAGGCCGGATGCTCTTTGGCGGCGGAGGAAGGAGCAGGGGCAGGGGCTTTTGGTCCGCCGGAAGCCTGCGCTTGATAAACCTCGGCTGCTGCTGCCTCCACATCGGAATGGGCGCGTAAGCCGGCCGCCACCGCCTCTGCACTCTCCCGGGTGGCGAGAAGAAACACAGCCCGGCTGTAGGCTTCCTCCGCTTCATCATCGAATGCGGCTCCCGGCTCGGAGGCTGCCGGATCGGAATAAAGTACAGCCCCGAATCTTGCCTGCACATCCTGCATGATGAGGTAATAACGGGCACCCTTCATGATACATTCGGAGCTGAGCTTCATCTGCACCTTCAGAATGCTGCACCCGGTTTCCCGGGCCTCCTCCAGCCGGAGGGACTGCTCCAAGGTCAGTCCGGTCAATTCCTTCAGTTCTTTTTTAGGACCATCCATGGAAGGACTGTTCTCCACAAACCCCCGCAGCTTGACCAGCAATGTGGCGATATCCGAAAAAGCCGATTCCCCCATATACTCGTCGCGCAGAAGCTTCAGATGATCCAAGGCCTCGAACAACAGATTCACCAGATTGCGTCCTGCTTGGAGCTTATTGCTGCGCACCATATCCAGCAGATGCTCCACCTCATGGGTGACAGACTTCATTTCATCAAAGCCCATGGCGGCGGAAGAACCTTTAATAGTATGGGCGGTGCGGAAAATCGATTGAATGGTATCCGTGGATGTGTCATGCTCCAAATGAAGCAGATAATGCTCCATCCGCTCCAACTGATCCACCATTTCTCCAATGAATGCCTCGCGGTAGGCTGAAAGATCCTCCATTATGCTGTGCCTCCCGTCCCCTTATTCCTGCAGAAGGACTTCATCCAGCTTCAGTATGCCGACCAAATGCTGTCCCCGGAGCCCTATCCCGGAAAAAAACGCGCCGTTCACACTGCCCATCTGGACAGGCGGAGGCTGCACCTCCGGATACGTGGTCACCTTATTGACCTGATCGACAATAATGCCCACGGCTTCCTCCTGGTGATGAACAACCACAATCCGGGTAGCTTTGGTATAGGCCTCATCGGCCATCCCGAACATATTGCGCAGACTCACCACCGGAACCACCATTCCTCTCAGATTGATGATCCCCTTCACATAAAATTTGGAGTGGGGCAAATCCGTGACCGCCTGCATTTTGATAATCTCGTGGATATCCTCAATCTTGATGGCGTAATTCTCGCCGCCTACGGTCATTTCGATGTATTGGTCCTGCTGAACGGTAGCCATAAGCTCACACCCGAATCTGTTAGATTTTGAATTTGGACACGGAGACATTCAGCTCGTCGGCAAGATGCGCAAGGGATTGGCAGGTAGCAGCCGTTTCCTCCGAGGCCGCAGCTGTCTCTTCACTGGTAGCGGCGATGGCTTCCACCGATCTCATCACGCTGGAGGCTTGGGCAGCCTCTTCCTCACAGGCGGCGGCAATTTCATTCACCTTCTGGGAGGAATTGTCTACGGTGCGGATAATGTTGCGGAAGGCTTCCTTCATTTCTTCGGATTGAGCGACGCTATCGGATACGGCGGAAACGCTGTGCCGTGTATTTTCCTGCATGGCCTTGATGATGGTGGTAATTTCCTTGGTAGCCTCGCTGCTCCGTTCGGCCAGCTTGCGGACCTCGTCAGCGACCACGGAGAAGCCCCGGCCCTGGTCACCTGCACGGGCGGCTTCGATAGCCGCATTGAGGGCCAGAAGATTAGTCTGGTCGGCAATATCGTCGATGACCTCGATAATCGCTCCGATCTTCCGGGAATCCTCCTCCAGCAGGCTCATGGAGGCGTTCACATTCTGCATGCCGGAGGCAGAGGCTCTGACGATGCCCTCACCCTGGCTGGCAGTTTGCACGGTGTTGTCCGACAGCTCGGCCGCTTCCTCGGCACTTTGGGCTGCTGAATTAATGGCAAGGGTGAGCTCCCGGAACATGGCGGAAATGGACTGGGCAGATTGCGCCTGAGTTGTGCTGCCGCTGGCAATTTCCTGGGTGCTGGCGGAGATTTGCTCCGAGGCGGCGGCCACACTCTGGGAGGACTGCATGATGCCGCCAATCAGATTCCGCAGATTATAAATCATAGCGTTGATGCTGTTGGCAAGCTGGCCGATTTCGTCCTTGGTATGAATATCGGCGTCCTCCCGCAAATCTCCTTCGGAAACCCTGGCGACAAGGGTGACGATCTGATTCAGGGGTTTAGAAATCAGCCGTGCAATCACGTACCCCAGGGTGACGCTGAACAGGAGGGCAAACAATACCAGGGCTACCGTAATATTGCGGGAGTCGGAATAGGTGTGGAGCGAGTCGTTATTGGCTTGATCACCCAAGGCGACATTGATTTCCATAAGCTTATCCAGAAGGTCACGGATTTTGTTGCCCTCCACCGCCAAGGTGGTGCTGAGATATTGCTGGAATTCCGAAATATCGCTTTTGTAGGCCAGCTCAATGCCGGTATCCAGCATTTTGTAATAGGGTCCGATGAGGCTGTCCAGCTCCTTCAAAGCAGCCTCCTCCTCAGGGATGATGATTAGAGGGCGGTATACTTCAATTTGGTCCAGCACGTTTTTGTTCTGTTCCCGAATCTGGCCGGTTAAGCGGTCCTTGTCCGCTTTGTTGGAGGAGGTGGCAACATCCCGGGTCAGAACCCGCACATTCAAAAAGGAAATTTCGGCCTTGGAGAGAGACTGGATGGACATCAAATTGCTGTTGTAAAGCTGCTTGCTGTTATCGTTCATCAGACCCAGATTGCGGATGGAATACAATCCGACAATACCTACCACGATAGCGACGAGGACGAAGGCGGAGATAAGCTTAGTGGATGTTTTCCAATTCATGAACCATTTCATAGAGGCATGCTCCTTCATCAGGTGATTAATGGTTGTGTTCAAATCCGGGCTGAATGTCATCGTTCATGCTGCAGTCTTATGTATGCACCGCTGAGTGAAGAATGGGTAAGCAGAAGCCACCTCCATTATTATCATTATTAAAAAATTATAATGATTATATTTTGCATCATATCATGTAAGGTTTTGATTCGACAATATTCGATTGCATACAACAAAGTTTTATTTCATTGGTAATTTTTTCAGCGGACTGTGACAGCACCGGATTATAGACCGCGGAAAAAAGCAAAAACCCCGGAACACCTGATTACAGGCGATTCCAGGGCATCAAACAAACCCTGACAGAACTGTCAGGGCCAAGGGCTCCTTCTAAAACTCCATCGGCACATCCGCTTCTACAGCGTATTCGAAATCCTCAATGTCAAATACCTGCACGGGTACGGAGGTGCGGATCAGCTTATCCACGAATTCCAGCTGATCCGTAAGAATAGGAAGCTTCTCTCTTAGGGACAGAAGAATCAGATCGGTTTCGATGGGATCGAACTTCTCCCCGTATTCGGCATTCTCCAGAGCATATACCACCGTAATGGAAACCCGCTCATTCACAAGAAGACCGGGGCTTTTTTTCCAGGGGGAAGCCAAGGCACGCTCAATTTTCTTCTTGTTCAAGGGTTCCTCGAAAAAGCCGATCAGTCCCTTGATGTAGGTGCGCACAAAGGTGTCATCCTCCTCCATGGACATGATGGGCTCAGGGCTTTCCAGTAAATCATAAAGCTCCATCAGGCTGGAGTAGGGCATTACATATTCAACCGGCTGGGCCGGCACCAAGAGCTGGCCGTATATCGCAAGCATAACCGCTTCAGCCACAAAACGCCTTTCCATACGCTGTCCTCCGCTTATTGCTCTTCCATAATAGTCTGTCATGCTCTAATTATAGCAGGCTTCCGGGAGGAAGAGAACGGACATTCTTGTGCATTTCACTGGAAAAACGGACAGCGCAGGGCATCAAAAGAAAACGCTTTAGGCTTCACCGTATTATTCCGCAGGATGCTTATGTTACAATAAGGAACAACAGGGTTTGAATGCGGAGGCGCTTATGGAATCTATCCGGGAAAATATACAGTACCAGCATCCATTTTTGGCGGTGAAGATTTTTGACGCCGTCCGTTCCTGCCAGCCGTATCAGAAGGTGACGCGCTGGCATTACCATAAGGAAATCGAGCTGATTCTGATGCTCCAGGGGCGCTACGGCTTTTATCTCAACGAAACCCCCGTTGTCCTGCAGCCCGGAGAGCTGATTCTTATCGGGTCCAATGAGCTGCACACGGATTATCCCTGCGACAACGGCTCTTATCTGGTGTTTCAATTTGATATCCAGGAGCATCTGGAGAACAGCGGTCTGCCGTATTACCGCTACTTTGCCGATCCATCCGTCCCTCTTAGCAGGCTGAATTACATCTTCCAGGAAAACCATGAGGTGCGGCAGACAGTTGCCGGCTGCATCCAATCCATCAATGAGGAATTTCTGGCTAAGCAGGACGGCTACGAAATCGCCATCAGCATCCAGATCAAGCAGATCATTCTGTCTTTGCTCCGCGCGGATTCACGGAAGGTCATCCCTTCCCGGGAGAATTCCGACATTATCCGGCTGCGTCCGGTTCTGGATTACATCGATATACATTTGGGCGACAAGCTTCAGGTGGAGGAAGCCTGCAAGCTGGCCAATATGAGCTACCACTATTTTGTGAAATATTTCAAAAAAACCATGGGGATTTCCTTCGTGGATTACATTACCCTCAAAAAAATCAGGCGGGCCGAGCGGCTGCTGCTCACCAAGGACTTGAGTATTTCGCAGATCGGGGAAGAGGTGGGGATGTCCAACATGGCCCACTTCTACAAGATGTTCCGCAAATTCAAGGCGTGCTCCCCTAATGAGTTCCGCAAGAAGATGCTGTTTGATACGGCCGGGAAGCAGGAGGAGATTAATCTCCCGGAGGCGAAAGCACCACAAAGCTTCCAAAATTTCTCAGTGTGTCAATAGGTACCGGGGCATGAAGGAAATGACATAAATCGAGTCTGTTGCTCTATATTCGACAAGCACCCCCTCAATTTATAATGGGATTACGAAGACATCGACGACCCGGTTTCCGATAAAGGCAAACCCGGCGAAAGCCGGTGACGCAAAGCTACAGGGGCTTCTCCGCTCAAACGGAATGCCAGCCAGCTGCCGAAAAGAAGATACCCTCAGGGGCACTCTTTCGGCTGGAAGAGTGCTCTTTCGATGACTTCGACATTATACCTAATGGAGGGTTCCACATGATGAAACGCACCCTGTCTCTGCTTCTTGCTGTCACATTTCTAATCATGCTCCTTCCCCTTACTGCCGCCGCCGAGGACGAGGTCCCCACGAAGGGCAAGGTAATCGCAGGCGTCAGCTTCCGGTCCCAGCCTTCAACCTCGGGCTCCGCCATCCGGGTGCTCAAGAAGAACGAAGCGGTTAAGGTCCTGGAGGAGATAAACCCCTACTGGTACCGGATCGAAGATCAGAACGGCCAACAAGGTTATGTCTCCGCCAGCGACAAATATATAGAGATCGTCAGCAACGCAGAAGTCATTTACGGTGTGAATATGAGAAAAGCCCCATCCACCTCAGGCGATATCGTCCGTATGCTCACGAAGGGCGAAGAGCTGCTGGTTCTGGAGAAGGCCAACGACAGCTGGTTTAAAGTCAGGGATGCCGCAGGCGTCGAGGGGTATGCCAGCGCCGGCGCCAAATACATAAAGCTGAATACCAACGTCTACAAAATGAAGCTGTCCCAGTCGGACCTGATTGAAGCCTTTATCGCAGAAGGCATGAAGTATATGGGCACGCCTTATGAGTTCGGCTCCACCCGCTACGACATTACCACCTTTGACTGCTCCGACCTTGTGCTGCAGGCCTTCTGGAATGTGACCGCAACTGCCATTCCTGCCGACTCCCGCGGTCAGGCCGCATATGTTCAGGAGCTGGGCGGAATTGAGATGGATTGGAAGAATCTGAAACGCGGCGATCTGATGTTCTTTATGTCCTACGCCGGCTCCAAAGCCTCGAATTATGCCAATGTAAACCCCATGACTGAGGAAGTAACCCATGTGGCCATCTATCTGGGCAACGGGCAAATGCTGCATACCTATTCGCCCGAATCCGGCGGTGTGCGCATCGACACCATCAGCGGCAAAACCTGGGAATACCGCTACCTGTACGGTGGAAGCTTTATCCGGTAATATTGTAAATATTTACTTGACGTATTCCGGACAAGTCTGATAAGATAACCTCACTTGAATAAACGGATTATTAGTTTTGCGAAGGACGCAAACTTGGGAATTTCCCCGGTTTGCGTCCTTTTTTTCGTCCGGCATAAAGGAGAGGGAACGTTGACCAGAAGAAGAAATTTAGGCTACAGCGTTGTGGCGGGATTGCTGGCGGTGCTGTTGGTCTACGGGGTGTACATGATTTTGATCCGGCAGGTGGAGCTGCAGCAAACGGTGCGTATTGTGGCCCCGAAGGATTTTATTCCCGCCGGAACCCGGCTGGAAGCAGGAATGCTGGAGCTGGTCACCGTTGTCAAAAGCGGGCTGCGTCCAGGTATGCTCGAGACAGTGGAATCCGCTGTGGGCAAATGGGCGCTGGTTCCTCTGGGTACACGTGAGCCTGTCCTGGATTGGAAGATAGACCGCTTTTCCCTGCTGCCTGCTCCCGGACAGGCAACCTTCCCCGTCCCCAAGGAATACGTGCTGTCCATTCCGGGCGGAATCCGGGCGGGAGATCAGGTGGCGGTTTACGCAACCGGCAAAAGCGGCGCGGTCCGCCTGCTGGAGGAGGCGGTAACGGTGGCCTCCGTCAAGTCCTCCGCCAATACAGAGGTGGATGATCCCAAGGAGCCCAGCATTATTGCCAAGGTGAATAACGACAAGGAGAAGCTGTATACCTCCCGGAGAGATGCCAATGGCAAGGCGGAGCAGCTGAATCTGAACCTGACTGAGGACCAATGGCGCGTGATTGACGAAGCCTGCGGGACGAAGCAGAACAAGCTGGTGATCGCCTTCCTGTCCGCATCCAAGCCGGAGGAGGAAGGAGGTGAGAAGCCATGAACGGACATGGGAAGCTGATTGTGTTTACCGGCTCCACCCCCAATATCGGGACAACAGTAGTGGCCTTTGGCACGGCTGTCCAGCTGGCCCGGCTGTCAGGTGAGCCGGTGGGGTATATATGCCTGAATTTGAAAAGCTCGAAGCTGCACCATTATCTGGGGTTGGAGCCCTGCCCACCCGGGGTGGACCAGATCCGGGCGGAAATGCGCTCCGGGGGATTGACCCCCGGTTTCCTGAAGTCCCGCATGGTACAGGTAAAAGGAGCGCCGGGCGTTCACGTTCTGTTCGGCTCGCTCCAGCGGGAGCAGGCGGAGTTTTTTCAGCCGGAGGACATCAACCATCTGCTGGACATGGCAACGCAGTGTTTTCCGCGCTGTGTGGTGGAGGTCAATGCCTATTGGGATAACGCCGCCACTCTTGCGGCGCTGATGCAGGCCGATGAGCGCGTTCTGGTCACTTCCCCGGAGCTGGGGCATTTCCAGGAGGACGTGAACCGCGGCCTAAAGCAGATGGCTCCCCTGTTTGGTATGAGCTCCGAGGGATTCCTGCTGGCGGTAACCCAGCATAACCGCGGCGAGGGCCTGACCCCGCAGGATGCGGCCAAGGAAACGGGCATGCGTCTGTCGGCTGTAGTGAAGGCAGACCCGGAGCTCAGGCGGCTGCTGGGCCAGGGCAGGCTTGCCGAATACATCGGCGGCAATGATTGGTTTACCCAGGCGCTTCTGCCTCTGTGCGGTGAACTGGGGGTGACCCCCAAGGAGCCGGCTTCTGCGGAAGGGATATGGGCTTTGCTCGGAAGGCAAAGCCGGCTTTTCCTGGGAGGGCGGACACCCCGCAGAAATCAATGAATATGAGGCTGCAGCCATAAGGAGGTTTATATGGAACAACGGTTTTCCGTCCTCTCCTATGCGGACAAACGACGCCAGCTGGAGGAGGAAAAAAGCCGCAGGAGCGGAGGCGGATCTCCCGGTTTGGATGGGGAGGACAGCTGGTTCCGGGCGCTGATGGACGAGGTCCGCAAGGAGCTGGCGGCTCCCCGGGGGAAAACGGAGGAGGAGCGCCGGATCTACACGGATACTCTGAACAGGGCCGTCATCGGCTATGAGCCTGCCCGCCGGGCCATTATGGGCATGATTGTGGATCTATTGGCCAAAAAAAGAATCCACCGCCCGCCGCCGCCCTCCACCCGGTACACCAGCCTTGCGGAGGCTGCGTTTGCGGAGGTGATCGGGTGGAATGTCCTGGATACGGTGCTCCGCAACAGGTCCGGGTTGGAGGAGATTCAGGTAATCGGGGAGCAGATATTTGAGGTGCGGCAGGGAACCCCCGCCCCATCGCCAGTGAAGCTTCAATCCGCCAAGGAGCTGGAGCGTCTGCAGCAGAATCTGGTGCTGTTTAACGGTGACTCTCTCCATGTCCGGAAAAAATGGGCGGAGGTCACCCTTCTGGACGGTGCCCGGGTTACTATGACGGGTATGGGGTTTACCTCGGCCCCAACGCTGACCATCCGGTTTTATTCCCAGACCCTGTTCGACCTGGAGCAATTGTCCCGGCCTGAAGCCGGCACGGTTCCAGCGGAGGTGGCGGAGCTACTGCGGATATTGGTGCGCGCCTCCTTCAATCTGGTCATTACCGGCTCCACCAATTCGGGCAAAACCACCCTCATCAAGGCGCTGATTCGGGAAATGCCCGACCACGAGCGGCTGGTAACCATCGAATCCCGGTATGAGCTGCGGATTAAGCGGGACTTCCCCCAGAAGAACTGTGTGGAGTACGAGATCGACGAGGATGATCCTAAGCATGACGGTGCCCAGGCGTTTAAGCTGGCCCTCCGGCAATCCCCCAAACGGATCATTCATGCGGAAATCCGGGATCAGGATGCCGCCCTGTATGTCCGGGCCTGCACCCGGGGCCATGAGGGCAGCATGACCACTGTTCATGCCAGTGCCTTGGAGGATGCGCCGGATGCCATCGCGGATATGTGCCTGATGGAGAACCGGGCTATGGAGCCGGCCAGGCTGGTCCGGCGGATTGCCCAATATGTCACCCAGATCGGAATCGAGATGGCGTTGGTTAACGGGAAACGCCGGATTACCCGCATCGGCGAGTTTTCCTTTGCCGAAGGAGCGGTTACGGTCAGCGATTGGGTCCGGTACGATCCCGCTTCCGGGAGTTGGCAGTACCCGCTTGGGCTGTCTGAGCGGTCCAGGGAGCGAATCCGGCAGGCAAACCCTGAGGGGTATGCCAAGCTGGAGCGTCTCCGGGAGAAGGGAGGACTGAATCGGTGCTTCTGACGATCCTGCAGGGTTCGCTTTCGCTCTTATTGTTTATGCTGCTGTTCATTACGCTGCGGCGTCTTGCACTGGTTCTGGGGAACCGGCATGCCGCCCGTTCGCGGCTGTCCTCCGGCAAGGAGAAGATTGCCCCAGAACGGTTCTTCCATCGGCTTCCCTTCCGGAGGCATCTGGAGGACATGATGGAGGTCACCCGCTTCTTCCCGTCCGTAAGCGCTTTTGCCACCTGCTGCTTGCTTCTGTTATTGACGGGAATCATTCTGGGGGTGTTCTTCTTCCAGAGTCTGAAGGGAGTGGCGGTGTTGGGGCCGGTTTGCGGAATTGCGCCGTACCTGGTGCTCAGAATGAAGCTGCTTTCCCGGCAGCTCCGCACCCGGCTGCAGTTTTTGCCTGCCGCCGAGGTGTTTTACCAGCAGCTTTTGCTGACGGAGCATCCTAATCTCCGCAATGTGCTGCAGGCGGTAATTACCGAGGACCGGCTGGCCTATTCCGTGAAGCCCAGCTTCCAGCAGCTGCAGCGGAATCTTTCCGCAGGCAGGGAGCCGGAGGATGCTCTGCGTATTTTCGAGCTGGAGCATGGCCATATCTGGGCCCATTATTTCGCCAATCTGATGCGGCTGGGCCTGCAGGAGGGGCTGAATATGGCCTCTGGCCTGAAGGAGCTGATCGATGATATGCGCCGGGCCCAGCTTTTTGATCAGCGTGCCCGGAACCGGCTTTTGGAGATCCGGTTGGCCAGCTTTTCGCCGGCATTTTTTCTGGCACTGTTTATGGGCGTAAACCTGAAGCTGAACTATGAAAATTCCGTTCGTTTTTACTTCTACAGCTCCGAGGGCAAAAACATGCTCCTGAATGCGGTTGTGCTGATGTTTGGCTCGCTTTTAATGGGCATTTATTTGTCCATCAGGCGTGTGTAAGGAGGAAAAGATGGAACAGTTTACGATGTATGGCGTGCTGGCGGGGCTGCTTGTGCTGCTGGTTTGCTCCTGCTATGCTGCGATCCTGTATTTGCTAAAAGGGATATCCAGACCTGCCCGGATTGTGCGCTTCCGCGCCCGGCCGGGGGGCGTAGCCCATTCCACCCCACCGGACTGGCTGGCCCTGCTGCTTGGAATCAGGCCGGGACGGGACGGAAGCGAACGGGATGCAGAGCGGAGGCACCTGTTGGCGGCTGCGGGCTTGAGAGTGCATCCGGAGTGGTACCGGTTGGGAAGAAGGGCGGCGCTGGGGATTATTCTCCTGCTTCTGCTGGTCGTGTGGTTTTTCCGGGATGCGTTGGCACAGCTTTTAAGCATATCTCCCTACGTGGTTATGGCTGTGCTGGCCGGACTGCTGTGCTGTCTATGGCTGGACCGCCCGTTTCTGGAGCAGCTGCAGAAGCGGAGAGCCAATCTGATTATGGAGGAGATTTACGCTGTTTCCCGGCAGCTTTTGTACTTTGCCGCTTCTCCTCTGCCCCTGCACGCGAAGCTGATGCGCTGCATGACCTATACCCGTCTAATCAGGCAGGACTGGCAGCTTTTGCTGAATGAGTGGTATCAGGATGCGGAAACGGCTATCGAAGGCTTCCGGCTCCGGTTGGGGACGGAGGAGGGACACGGCTTTGCCGAAACGCTGAATTATTTGAGGCTGTACGATAACGAAGCTTATTACCATCTGCTCAGACGGCGGGTGGATGATTGTAAGGAGCGTTTGGAGCTCCTGCGGGACAGCCGCAAGGAATCGGCTTCGTATGCGCTATTCGTCATTGCGGCCCTTCCCATCATGTACACCTTTCAAATTTTTATATACCCCTGGGTTCAGGAAGGACAGCGGTTGTTTCAGGGTTTGAATTAAGACCATATACCAGTTATGAATGGAGAGGATTTTCATGCGCAATATTTTGATGACAGTCATGCTTCTGATCGTTGTTGTGGTGATGTTCACCACAGTGATTACGGCACCGTCCACCGGCACCAAGGCGGTCATTGAGGGCAAGGGTTCGTCCATTAACACTCAGATCACCTCCTTGATATCGCCGTGATGAGTAGAGGGGAAGTGTCTGTCTTATGAAGGAGCTGCTGATTGTGCTGCTGCTGACGGCGGTGATTGTGCTGATCTACCAGGCGTGCATTGGAGGTCCTGACGGTATGGAAAGCCGGGTGCGGGATGGAGGGGGCAGGGTTCATCCCGTTATCGAACGGCTGAACCCTTGATACGATGAAGCAAATATTGGTGTTTCTGCTGTTTTCGCTGATGCTGGTGTGGCTGATGTTTTCCCCTGTTTACCGCCATATTCTTATTCTTCGCCAAGCCATGCTGCAGAAGGAAACGGACTATCTGCTTGAGGTGGGTGCCAGCGGCGCTTACGGATACATTGACGGCACCATGCTGGAGGCTTCCCGGGAACGGCTGGTCCAGGTGGGGTTTAACCGGGATGAGCTGACCTATACGGTAACAACTCCATCCGGACGGAATCCGATGGACCCCGACCGTCCTCTTCCCCGGGGCGAGGGCCTCCGGCTGGTGATTACCTATCCCTACGGCAATCTGTTCGGCGTCGACCGGCTCCTGGGGATCAGCTCCCCGGGAAGCTCGGACCGGATGGGGGCGACAGGAATGAAAATGAGCGAATATGTGCCATGAACAAGCTTTTGCTGTTTATATTGCTGGTTGCATTTTGCATGTCCTTGTTTGCGCTGCAGGCCGATGAGGAGTTGGCCATGCATCAATTTTTTGATCTGAAGCATGGTGTTAACCGGGCAGCCCATGCGGGGGCCCAAGCTGTGGACAAGGCGCGGCTGGCCGAGGGCAGGGTGGATCTGGATAAGGATTTGGCCAGGGAAACGGCCCTTCTGTACCTGCGGGAGAATCTCCGGCTGGATGAAGGTCTGATGCCTTTGCCGGATACGTTCCTGCAGGGGCAGGTGTCGGTGCTGGCTCTGGAGGTGATCGGAGCGGAGCATACTTTTCCGTACCGGTACGAGCAGCCCGCATATGAGTACGCCGTCACCTTGAACCGGCCCGGCGTTGTGATGATCATTGAGGTCCGGTATCCCCGGATGTACAATATATTGAAGCCTGTATATTGGACGGTAAAAAGCAGCGCCGAGCTGGTGCTGTAAGCTTCGAGACAGTCCGCCGCCAGTTAAACTGGGGGAGTGGGCTGTTTTTTAGCTTGCGCAATGAACGATCTCTGTTTGGCAATCGTATTATAGTCGAATGACCGCGGGTTCAAGAAAGCAGGTGATATTCTTGCAGGACGGCGAGGAAAGCAGGCTCATTGAGCAGGCCGGGCGCGGAGACAAACAAGCAATGCAAATCCTGCTGCAGACTCACTATACCTTTTTGGTCAAATATTTGGTCAAAATCACCCTGCAGCCTTATCTGGCGGAGGATCTGGCGCAGGAAACCATGCTCCGCTGCATGGAAAAAATCCGGCTGTACAACGGGAAATCCCGATTTTCCACTTGGATGATGACCATCGCCTCCCGGCTATTCATCGATTATACCCGCAAGCAAAAAAGAGAGCGGGTTCTGTTGGAGCAGGAGCAAGCTGTACGTAAGCTTAGGTGGCAGGCGCAGCAGTCAGGGGAAACCGGTACGGAAATTTGGGAGGCCCTTGCCGCACTGGATGAGGAGCATCGGGTGTCGGTTATTCTTAAGCATTATTACGGATATGCCTATGAGGAAATCGGGGAGATTCTGGGGATTCCCGCAGGTACGGTGAAATCCAGGGTCCATAACGGAGTAAAGACCTTGCGAAAGGAGCTGGAGGCATGAATAAGGATGAACATCTTTCTGCGGAGAAGGAGGAGCAGCAGCTGGCGGAGCTCCTGCGCTCCGGTCTGGATGCATTGGACCGGACGGTTTCCATAACCGAACCGGACCCCGCTGCCTTCGCCAGGAGGCTGGAGGAGCAGCGGCGTATGCTGCGGAAGCGGTTCGTGAGGGATCTGCTGCTTTTTCTGGTTGCTGCCTGCTCACTTCTTGGCGTGATGGGGCTTATGCTGTTCAAGGTGCCGATGCTGTTTATGGTGTTGTATGGGGCAGGTTTTTTGCTCCCGGCCATATTGGCTTATAAGGAAAAGGAAAAGGAAAGGGTGAGGGAAGGATGACGGATGCACAAGTTTGGGCTATTGTACTCGCATTGCCGATTCTGATCGCACAAGCGTTGTATCTATTTATCGATGCCCGCAAAAGAGGCCGTTTCCCTTGGTTATGGGGGCTTTGGGGACTCATTCACGCCCCGCTTCCTTTACTTGTGTATTATTTTACCGTCCGCCGAAAGGGGCGGCGTGCATAGGAATAGAGCAAGCGTCCTCCTTACGGGAGCGGCGCTTTTTTGTGCGGATCTTTCAATTGGACACAACCGGATTTTTCTAGTAACATAAGAAGCAAATTCATAGGCTACTAGACTGTGCGCGGTTGATCCGGGCCAGGCAAAGGAGGAGTCGGTATGCTGCCATTGGGTCAAAAGGTATTTATTGTCACCGACAGCTTTGAGCAAAACCTGCCTATTGGAGAGCACGGATACATCATTGCGTATGACCGGAATCCGGATAATGTATTCGAATATGTGGTTCGCGTGCCCAAAACAAACAAGCATTTTTTCGTGACGGGCAGTGATATAGAGACGGAGGAACTGCTGCTTTCCCAGGAGGCCGAGCGTATTGAGCGGGAGGCGCTGATCGATTTTGCATTGGCTACTCATAATGAAGCGTTATTCCGCCGGCTGATGAACGGTGACCCGGAGGAGAATCCTCCTGCAGATGGCAATAAGGAAGTCACTAGCAGAGAGGATTTTATCCGCCAGGTGGGGCTGAAGGCCTGGATTTAAGAGTGTTTGAATTGGTTGAGCCGTTTCTCCGGAGCAGGGGGGCGGCTTTTTATTTTTTGCGGGAGTTGTATGGCAGCGGGCCGGGGAAGGTAATGTTACTCTAACGGAAGTGAGGGCTGTGTCTATTCACTGCAGATTAATCTAGCCTTATCCTGCAAAAGTGCATCTATTCTGCCGGAATTGCGCCTCTCCCTGGGCCCCAAATGTAAACGTACATCTATTTTCCGCCGCGGAATACATTTTGCTCCTACCCGTCGAAAATAACTGCACTTTTGCAGGATAGGCCGTAAAAACGAAGGTTTGATTACCCAATAGATGCACTTTTGCATTTCGGAAGAGGATGGGAGTTACGTTCCCGCATGCGCGTCCCTATAGGACACAAAGTTTGAACATGCAGGGTTCCACAATTCTCGGCACACTCGGCGCCGTTAGAATGGGTCCTGCCACGGAGTTCTGACGGGGGCTAAACCGAGGTAACTGTGCGGCGGCGGAAGTTTTGGAAATCGGCAATTGAGTTCAATTTTCCGGTAGGCTATAATGGAATGAAGTATTTTGGAGAAAAATGGGGTGCAGTGATGAGCATAACTGTAAAAGATGTGGAGCATGTCGCCGCTTTGGCCAGATTGGAGCTGACTGAGGAGGAGAAGGACGTGTATGCCGGCCAGTTGAACGCCATTCTGAAGTATGCGGAGCAGCTGAATGCCCTGGATACAGAAGGCGTGGAGCCGACCAGCCATGCGGTGCCTCTGTTTAACGTGATGCGGGAGGATACCGTGAAGCCTTCGATTCCCGTAGAGGTCGCCATGCTGAATGCGCCGGAGGAAGAGGACGGCCAATTCAAGGTTCCGGCGGTTTTGGAATAAGGAGAATTTCGCTCCGCGAAAATAGCGGAGGTTACGCAGCTGATGCTTACGATGCCAGTTTTCGCCCATGCGAAAACTCTAGGAGGGTTACACGTGTCATTGTTTGATTTGCGATTGCAGGACGTGCATGACAAGCTTACGGGCGGAGAATTGTCCGTCACCGATCTGGTGGATGCCTCTTACCAGCGGATTGCCCATGTGGAGCCCCAGGTTTCCGCTTTTCTTCATCTATATGAAGAGGATGCCCGGGCACAGGCTGCTGTGCTGGACAAGCAGCTTAAGGATGGAAACGAGCGGGGACTGCTGTTTGGTCTGCCCGCAGGCATAAAGGACAACATGACCGCGGTGGGGACGCTGACCACCTGCGCCAGCAAATTTCTGGCCAACTACCAGTCCATCTATGATTCGACGGCCGTGTCCAAGCTGAAGAACGCCCAAGCTGTACTGGTGGGCAAAACCAATATGGACGAGTTCGCCATGGGCGGCTCCAACGAAAACTCCGGGTTCCATCCCACCTATAACCCTTGGAATACAGCCTATGTGCCGGGCGGCTCCAGCGGCGGTTCGGCAGCAGCTGTGGCCGCAGGCGAGGTATACTTCTCCCTAGGCTCGGATACAGGAGGCTCCATCAGGCAGCCTGCCTCCTATTGCGGTATTGTGGGCTTGAAGCCTACCTACGGCCTGGTATCCCGTTACGGCCTGGTAGCCTTTGCCTCCTCCCTGGACCAAATCGGTCCCTTGACCAAAAATGTAGAGGATGCCGCTTATGTGCTTCAGGCCATTGCCGGACATGACGGGCAGGATTCCACCTCCTTGAAGGTGGAGATTCCCGATTACATTTCCGCCCTGACGGGTGATGTGAAGGGGCTGCGCATTGCGGTGCCCAAGGAATATCTGGGAGCCGGTGTTGATCCGGCTGTGAAGGAATCGGTGCTGGCTGCCCTTAAGGTATACGAGAGCCTGGGCGCTGTGTGGGAAGAGGTATCCCTGCCCCATACGGAATATGCCGTCGCTACATATTATCTCTTGGCTTCCTCGGAGGCCTCCTCCAACCTGGCCCGTTATGACGGCGTCCGCTATGGTGTCCGTGCCGAGAATGCCGAGAATCTGCTGGACCTCTACAAAAAATCCCGCAGCCAAGGCTTTGGCGCCGAGGTGAAACGCCGGATTATGCTGGGTACCTACGCATTAAGCTCCGGCTATTATGATGCCTTCTATCTGAAGGCGCAGAAGGTCCGGACTCTGATCCGCCAGGATTTTGAGAAGGTGTTCCAAAATTATGATGTAATTATCGGGCCTACGGCGCCGACCACCGCCTTCCCCATTGGAGCACAGGTGGACGACCCGCTCACTATGTATCTCAACGATATTCTCACCATCCCGGTGAACCTGGCAGGCATTCCCGCCATTAGCATTCCTTGCGGCCACAGCGGCGGTTTGCCGGTAGGCCTGCAAATTATCGGCAAGGCGCTGGATGAGGCAACCGTATTGCGCGCCGCCCATGCCTTTGAGCAAAACACCGCTTATCACACCCTGCGTCCTTCCCTGGCCGCCGACATCAAGGAGGCAACCGTATGACCACCACATCCGCAACCCGGTATGAAACCGTCATTGGCCTTGAGGTCCATGTGGAGCTGCATACCGCAACCAAGATTTTCTGCGGCTGCGCCACCTCCTTCGGCGCCGAGCCTAATACCCGCACCTGTCCGGTCTGCCTGGGACATCCCGGCGTGCTGCCGGTGCTGAACCGCCAGGCCGTGGACTACGCCATGAAGGCAGCAATGGCCTTGAACTGCCAGATCGCCTCTGTCAGCAAATTCGACCGGAAGAATTATTTTTATCCGGATTTGCCCAAGGCGTATCAGATTTCGCAATTTGACAAGCCCATCGGCGAACACGGGTATATCGATATTGAAGTGAACGGTGTGGAGAAGCGCATCGGCATTACCCGGGTCCACCTGGAGGAGGACGCCTGCAAGCTAAATCACGTGGACGGCGGTTATGCCTCTCTCGTCGATATTAACCGGGGCGGGACTCCCTTGATTGAGATCGTTTCCGAGCCGGATCTGCGCTCCCCGGAGGAAGCGAGAGCTTACCTCGAGAAAATCCGCACCATTATGCAGTATTGCGAAGTATCCGACGTGAAGATGGAGGAGGGCTCCCTGCGCTGCGACGCCAACGTCAGCCTTCGCCCTTATGGCCAGGAGCAGTTCGGCACCAAGGCGGAATTGAAGAACATGAACTCCTTCCGCGGTGTGCAGAAGGGGCTGGAGTACGAGGAGATTCGCCAAGCGGAGGTGCTCCGTTCCGGCGGCAAAATCGTTCAGGAAACCCGGCGTTATGATGATGCCCAGGGCAAAACCTTCTCCATGCGGAGCAAGGAAGAGGCCCATGATTACCGGTATTTCCCGGACCCGGATTTGGTGACCCTGCATATTGACGATGCGTGGAAGGACCGTGTCCGCGGCAGCATTCCCGAGCTTCCGGATTCCCGGAAGGCCCGTTATACAGAGGAGCTCGGCTTGTCCGGCTATGATGCCGAGGTAATCACCGCCTCCAAGAGCTTGGCCGATCTTTTTGAGGAGAGTCTCCAATACACCACCGATGCCAAAGCGGCCGTCAACTGGATTATGGGTGATCTGCTGGGTTACCTGAACGCCAACGGATTGGATCCTGCCCAAACGAAGGTAACGGGCAAAAGCCTCGGCAGCATGATCTCCCTGATTGAGAAGGGGACCATCAGCGGCAAAATCGCCAAAACCGTCTTTAAGGGCATGCTGGAAACCGGCAAGGACCCGGAAAAGATTGTTGAGGAGCAAGGGCTGGTCCAAATCAGTGACGAAGGGGCTATCAAAGCCATTGTGGAGCAGGTCGTGGCAGACAATCCCCAATCCGTGGCTGATTTTAAGGCGGGTAAGGAAAAGGCCATCGGCTTCCTGGTGGGCCAGGTCATGAAGGCCTCTAAGGGCAAGGCTAACCCGGCCTTGGCCAACAAGCTTATTCTTGAGGTGTTAAGCTAAGCAACAGCTGACAGGAGTGAAGACGCATGGTCCGGCTTATCGATTTGGACAATACCCAAGAGATGCTGGAGCTCCTTGCCCTTCAGGCGGCTGCATACAAAAAAGAGGCGGAATTGGTCGGCCTGGCCGACATTCCGCCTCTTTTGCAATCCCCGCAGTCTGTTCGGGCTTCGGGAGAAGTCTATTATGGTTTCTTCACGGAGGCAGGGCTGGCTGGCGCGGTTTCACTGAAGCGTGAGCAGCCTTCGCTGCTGGCGGCTCCGCCAGGGCCGGAGCGGCTGCACATCTGCCGGCTGATGGTTCAGCCGGGGATGTTCCGCCGCGGCATTGCATCGGCGCTGCTGCAGCGTGTGCTGGAGCTGGCAGCCAGCGAGAGGCTGGACACCGTCGTGCTGGCGGTGTCCGTCAATGAGCCGGCTATGGCCCTGTACGGCCGCTTCGGCTTTGAGACCATCCGGCAGCATCCCGCCATCGGCGGGCTTACGCTGAACGAAATGGTCGCGAAGCCTGGCGTACAGGCAGCGTCCGGTGATGCCGGCTGAGGCTTATAACGCGACAGTGTACTCCTCGAAGGACACCGGACTTCCATTGATGGTCCGCAGCTTTACGGACCCATCCGTTGAGATGTCCAGCCGGAGCTCCGTGCCGTCTGCAAGTGTTTTACCTTTAAGTTGAAGGACTCCGTCCACGCTGTGGAACATTCCCTCTTGCGCCTGCCGGTTTGCCGCGGCAGCCACCTCGGTCAAGCTGCTCCATCCCCGGGCTGAAGCGGTCCCGGCTGTAAAGGCCTCTACCGCCACACCATTGACTCCCCCTTCGGACCTGACTTCAATACAGCCCCGCTCCTCATTTTCCACACAGGTATAAGGGTTCATGATATGCGCTACCAGATATACGGACTCCACCAGCCCGGTCATCTGCCGGTCGCCGAACAGCCAGTCACCTTTGGGCAGCACACCAAGAATCAGCTCCGTTTCCGCATGCTCCTCAGACGGTGCAAACAGGGCAGCCGCCACATTGCGGTGAAGCAGCACCTGGGACAGGCCGCCCTCATGCCGGTAGTCCCCCTCGGAGAAACCGTTGCCGGGCCGGAAAAAAAACGCCTTATTGACGCCTCCGTCCCGGTTGGCAGGCAGGGTCACGTCCCAACGGTGCTGCTCGTTATCAAACTCCGTTGCACGTTCCCACACTCCGCCTACAGCGAAGTCCGGTGTCATGTACGTATAGCTGTGCAGGCAGCCCTCCGCCAGATTTTGCGGATGGACGGGAATCAGACGCCGCACCTCCTGCACATCGCTTCTGGCTGCTGCGGAGGCGGTAATTTCTTTCGTAGAGGGTGATGCAGGCAAAATCCCCGCTGCCTCCAAACGTGCAATGGACTCCGGCAAGGGGAAATCCCCGTATTCTACATAATCCAGCAGGGTGTTGCGGTCTGCCGGAATATCATGGCCCAAGCCGCGGGAGTGGGGCCCGGCCCATGCTCCCTTCAGGTAAGTAAGGGACCGAACTTTCCACAGGTAATCCAGCATATCATGCAGAAGCTGGAGCGTATCCGCATCCTTAACCAGCGCACGGGCACAGGAGAAGGATTGGATCCAATGCCAGAACCAGGGCAGGGCGCTGTATTCCCGCATGCCGTTCACTCGGATGGTATCCAGCAGCAGGCCCAGATTGGCCCTTCCTTCCGCCGCCAGTATCTCATCACGGAACAGCTCTCCCCAAATGATCTGCTGGGCAATGTACTTGGACTCATGGTGGTTAAAATATTCTACAGGCTTCCGGTAATAATCCCCCATATATGCGTGCCGCATAGCCTCCTCGAAGGCGCTCCGCAGCTCAAGGCTCATTCTTGCCCCAAAGGTATGATGATACCAGGCAATCAGCGATCCTAACAGCTCGACGGGCAAGGTGTGGGGAGACGCAGTAAAGGGGTCATTCCCCAAATTCAGCGGCCAATGCCCGTACATAGGAGCATCCGGTTCTTTTATTTGAAGCTCGAGCACCAGAAGCAGCATTTCTTCTCCAAGCCGGGCTCCTTGATCCTTGGGAAAGGATACGGTTACTTCCGGATCCGTGCTTGCAGCGTACAGATGCATGGCATAATACAGGTTGTCCCGCATATCCCGGTGAAACCAGAAGCCGCTTGCCAGCCGGGTCAGATGAAAGGCCGTTTCGGCGGCAAAAACCAGCACTTCTTGACGGCGCTCTATATGATTGGTCACGTTTAATGGCACACTCCATTCGTGGAATTCTGTTTAATTGAAACCTTTAAACTAGAGTGTAGGCTACTTTTGGACTGTGAGCAACAAAAAAATTGCCCGTCTGTTTTTATTCCCGGTCCCCCTTGCTATAATATAACTTTACAATGAAATGACAAACCATCTGTGAACAGGAGCTGAATCGCCATGAGTCCCTGGCATCTTGATCCGCTTTACATGGCCGGACGGCTGATGCTTGCCCTGGTATTGGGCGGGCTTATAGGATTCGAACGGGAGCGCAACAGCAGTGCCGCAGGCTTCCGCACTCATATTCTGGTATGCCTCGGATCGGCATTAATCATGCTGCTGTCCGCCCACGGCTTTCCGGAATTCGCCAAACAACCCGGCGTCAATATGGACCCGGCGAGACTGGCTGCACAAGTTATCAGCGGAATTGGTTTTTTGGGTGCAGGCACTATCCTGCGCAACGGGCTTTCCATCACCGGCCTGACCACGGCCGCTTCCTTATGGGTGGTTGCCGCCATTGGACTGGCTGCCGGCGCGGGATTTTATTTTCCGGCGATCCTCTGTACGATTATGGTCCTGCTTAGTCTCTGGATGCTGAATGCGGTAGAAAAGCGGTTCTTCAGCTCCAAGCGGGTTTATCTGCTAAAAATCCATGCGACCCGCACTCATGGTGTACTTAACGAAATCTCATCTCTTCTGGAGCGGCAGGGGGTGGTAATCATCCGGCTGTCCACGGAGGAGGATGACCGCAACGAAAATAATGTGGATCTGCGGATCACCATGTCCGTCAAGCTGCCCAAGGGTATGAAGGCGCTGCTTCTTGCCGATGAAATACGGGAGCTGAAGTTTATTTCCGGGGTTTACGTAGAATACGGAGCGTAATTCCGTCCCCCAAAAGTGAAGCGAATGCTCTGTAGCGAATTCCGATACCTTTTGGGGGAGCCCCCACTTCAGCCCGGAAAAACTTTTTCACATTATTTTAACCAATTATGAAGGGAATGCCGGAAATCCGGCGTCTAATAGAATGATGTAAAAAAACGTGGCCGGGTCAGGGGAAGGTGAGCGCATGGAGCAGCTGGCGGATGAACAACTGATTGAGCAGGTCCGTCAGGGCAGCATGGACTCCTTCGCCGTTTTGGTGGACCGCCACAAAAACGGGGTTTTCCAATTTATCCGCTGCCGCGTAGAGGTCCGGGAAACCGCCGAGGACTTGGCTCAGGAGGTTTTTCTGAAGCTGTACCGACATCTGCCGGACTTCCGGGGAGACGCCCGGTTTACCACCTGGCTGTATGGCTTAACCCTGAATACGGTGCGGGACCATCTCCGCATGAAGAAGAGGCGTCCCGTTACAACGGTGCTGGAAGCGCTGAAGGGGTGGTTTACCGATTCCCGGGAGGAGCCTGAGGCAGAGGCTGTACGGTCCGAGGAGCGTCAAACGGTGGCGGACATCCTGGCCGGGCTGCCGCCCAAATACCGGGAGGTGCTGGTGCTTTATCACTACCGGCAAATGGCATTGTCCGAGGTGGCCCTGCTTTTGCAAATCCCGGTGAAAACCGCAGAAACCCGCCTGTACCGGGGGAAGCAGCTTCTCAAAGAACGATGGCTGGAGGTGGATCAACATGAAGACAGTGCATCCCAACGACGGACAGCTCGAACAGTACCGGAAGCAAAGGCTGATTCCTGAGCAACAGCAGCATATATCCGCACATGTGGAGGTTTGCCCGTTGTGCTCCCGCCGCATAAGGGACATGGAAAGGCTGGAGCTTCTTCTCGACAGCGCTGCCGCGGAATCGCTGACCGCTGATTTCACCTCCAAGCTGATAGCCGGGCTGGAGGCGGAACAACGGGCATCCGGGGCGGTTCAGGAAGTGCCGGCGAAGCGGAGAATGATCCTGCGCCCCGAAATTGTCAACATCATGGTAGCGGCTGCGGCTACGTACCTGTTTGTGGCCAGCGGAGCTTTAAAGGTCATGGTCGTGCTGGACCAAGCGTCGCTGGAAATCCATGTGTTCAGCAGACTGGGCGCTGCGCTTCAGGTTGTAGGCCAGTGGTTTGGCAGCTTTAATTAGGCCGTGTCTGAAAACTCGTTGAGGGCATCTTTCATCGCCTTTTCGTCCCTTGCTGCGTTACTTTTCCTTGACGTACCCCCGGTACGCCTGCAGAAAAGTGCCTTGCCATGAACGAAAATTCGTTAAAATCTGCTCCCCTCGGAGTTTTCAGACACGCCCTAAAACGTGAATACATATTCAGAGGAGGATAAAACATGGATTTTCCAGAGCAAAGCGGACCTGCATATACCGGCGGGCGCACTTATTTCGACGAGGGTATCCCAATGGGCAAGCAGGCACAGCAGCCTTTTGGTTATCCCAATATGGGGTATCCGGAGATGGACCCGTTTTTGAACCTGCCCCTGAAACGGAAGTTCCTTGCGGGGCTATTCTCCTTTTTTGTCCCCGGCACGGGGCATTTTTATTTGGGCTTGATGCAAAAGGGCCTGTTGATCATGCTGATGTTTATTTTCAACATAGCCGCCATGGTGTTCGCCACGGAAGCCAACAGCTTTAGCGGAAATACCTACCTGCCGCTGGTTGTGGTTCTGGGCTGTTTAATTCCGGTAACGTATTTCTATAGTCTGTTCGATGCGCTGCAATCCACTGATCAAGTGAATGCCTATCGCAAGGCTGTACGTGCAGGGCATATTCCGCCTTCGCCTGCAGGCACTGATGCACTGGGCAAGCAAATCCATGCCGGCGTGTTTGGGATCGGCTTTATGGGAATCGGCGTGGTGCTGTTTCTGGTTTCTGCCAAACCGGCCTGGCTGGAGGACCTGTTCAAGATTATGGGGTCTTATGTAGGCGCGGTGCTGCTGATCGGTGTGGGGCTTCTGCTGTTTTTGAATGAATCCAAAAAAAGATAGTATTGTTCCAGACCAGTTACAGGTGAAGGATGGGAAGGAGATGGAATCATGCTGAAGGTGGGACGGTATACAGCGGCGCTTCTGCTTTTGTCGGTGGGCCTGCTCCTTTTGCTGGATCAAACCCGGGGTACCGGATATATGGCACTGCTTTTGGATTGGTGGCCGGTACTCCTAATCACGCTTGGTGTAGAATATCTGCTGTTTAATTTTATTTACCGCAAAAAAGAAACGGCCTTCCGGCTGGATTGGGGCGGTCTGGTTTTGTCCGTGCTGATTTCGGCCGTGGTGGTAGGGATTACCCAGGCTGACCGTCTGCCCAAGGATTGGCTGGGGAATTTGAATTTCAATATCAGCACCCTGAATTTGTCCTTTTCCTCCGAAAGCGGGTACAGCTTCAATAAACCTGAGCTGGCCATTCCCCTCCCCAAGGGAGTAGAGCGGGTGGAGCTGGAGAACCCCAACGGAAGTGTGGAAATCCGCGGCGGCAATGTAAAGGACATCATCATCCAGGCTGTGATATGGGTGGATAAAGTGGATGAACCGGAAGCTGCCCGGATTGCAGAGGAATCCACCATCGATTATTCCGGCGGCAGCACCTTCAAGATTATGACCAATGCCAAGGAGTATACAGGCGGGTTCCCTAATAAACGCAAGCCTCGGGTTAATCTGCAGGTTACAGTGCCGGAGGCTGTAAAGGCGGACTATCAGCTGAAGCTGCTGAACGGCAAGGTTATTGCGGAGCATGTGCCGGTAAAAGAAGTGCTGATGGTGAGAACCACCAACGGAGCGATTACGGTAGCGGGCATTGACGGAAACATCACAGCGGATACCACTAACGGAGCGGTGGACGTGTCGCAAATCGGGGGAGACGCCTCGGTGGAAACAACCAATGGGGTCGTGACGGTTATGGATGTGGACGGAAAGCTCGAGGTGGATACCACCAACGGGGCGGTGAAGGTGGACCGGGTTCAAGGGGATGCGGATATCGAGACACTCAACGGTAAAATAACGGTGGTGGATGCGGAGGCTGGTATTAAGGCCAATGCCACCAATGGAACCATCTCCATTACTGTAGGCAAGGTTGGCGGGGACTACACCCTCAAAAACACCACCAGCTCCATCGAACTGCATATTCCCGCTTTGGCCGACGTACAAGTCAAAGGCTCCACCTCATACGGCTCCATCAACACGAACCTGCCACTGACTGTTGAGGGTAAAAAAATCACGGGAATATTAGGCACTGGCCTGCACCAGATCAAAATGGACACGAACAATAAAATTTACGTTAACAGTTTAGACTAATTTGCCTGTCCAATAGCTTTACAGATTGGTGAACGTCGTTGACAATCACTTTTCGCCACCCGTACAATGAGTTTAACATAGTAATGACTCTTGACAAATACTTGTTAGGTGGTGAAAGTATGAATTATCGTTTTGAACAGGCCCTGGATAAATTAAAAACAACCGGGGTACGGATGACCCCCCAACGGCATGCCATTCTTTCTTTTTTGTTGGATTCTACCGCTCATCCTACAGCAGATGATATCTACAAGGCGCTTGAAGAGCGTTTTCCCAGCATGAGTGTCGCAACGGTCTACAATAACCTGAAGGTCTTTATTGAAGCCGGTCTGGTTATGGAGCTGACCTATGGCGATGATTCCAGCCGGTTTGATGCCAATATGGACCATCATTATCATGCCCAATGTGAGAATTGCGGCAAAATGGTGGACTTCATGCATCCGCCGCTTTCGGCAGTTGAAGAAATGGCCGCGGCATCTACAGGTTTTGTTGTTCATGGGCATCGTTTTGAGGTTCACGGACTGTGCAAGGAATGTGCGAATCCTACCAAACACTGATTTTGTGTGACTTCTTTTTGTCGGATCGTGTAGTATAATAGACATGCCGCTGTTTTTTTCTATAAGCGGGGCATGTCTTTTTTGTTGACCATCATACGGAAGGATGTGACCGAAACGTTTTGAGATCCGCCAGACGTCTGTCCGTCAGAGGACTGCTCCGGACCTTTGCGCTGTTGTTGTTTGCCGCCGCGCTTGCCGGTGCTGCCGCTTATTATTGGCATGTATATTGGCCCAGCAGCCAACATAGAGACTATACCTTCAACGAGCCGGGCAATCCCGTATTTTATAAAGGAGAGGAGCTTAAGCCGTCCGCTAAAGGCAGCGGTGACGGGCTGAAGCTTCCTTTCGAGCTGATTCGGACTTTAATCGATCCTACTATTCATTATGAAGCGGAGAGCCAATCCGTTATTGTTACCACGGCCAAGAAAGTGATCCGGCTGAAGACCAGCCAACTGACAGGCACCATTAATGAGAAGCCCTTCAATCTCCAGTTTCCCGTTGAAAAAGAAGGAGATACCGTATATGTGCCCATCGAGCCTCTGAAGGAGCTGTACCCGATTGAGCTGAGGCAGTCGTCCGACACAGGCGCTGTTATCGTTCATAAGAAGGGAGACGCGATTGCATGGGCTTCCGCCAAGAAGAATGGGGATAAACCGGGTGAAACCCGTGCCCTGCGGACCGGACCTACGGTAAAGGCGGATATCTATACCGATTTACCCCAGGGTGAACGGGTGATGATCTGGAAGGATGCGGGAGACTGGTTTTTCGTCCAGCTGGAAAACGGCTATACCGGCTATATGCGCAAGCAGGACCTGACCTTGGAGCAGCCTGAGGTGCTGCCGGAGCCGGCCAAGCCGGAAACTCCGTATGTGCCATGGAAGCCTGTAGGCGGCAAAATCAATTTAACCTGGCAGCAGGTGTATAACAAAACCCCTGACCCGACCAAGTATGGACCGATGCCGGGGCTTAATGTAATCAGTCCGCAATGGTTTATGCTGGCCGATGGCAGCGGGACGATCAAGCAAACCGCGGACAGCTCCTTCATGCAGTGGGCGCGGAGCCAGAATTTGCAGGTATGGGCGCTGTTCAACAACGGTTTTGACCCTAAACGGACGTCGGAAGCCTTGTCCACCTACGACAAACGCATGAACATGATCCGTCAGATTGTGTCCTTCGTCCAGCTTTATAAGCTGCAGGGCATTAATGTGGATTTCGAAAATGTCTATCTGAAGGATAAAGTGGTTTTTGTACAGTTTATCCGCGAGCTTGCGCCCTTTTTGCATGAACAGGGGGCGGTTGTATCGGTGGATGTAACGGTGAAGGACGGTTCCGAAACCTATTCCCTGTTCCTGGACCGCAGAGCCTTGGCAGAGTCGGTGGACTATATGATGGTGATGACCTACGATGAGCACTGGGGATCAAGCCCTGTGGCGGGCTCTGTAGCCTCTCTGCCGTGGGTGGAGAAGGGAATTGTACAGATTATGAAGGAAGACGACGTTCCGGCCTCCAAGCTGCTGTTGGGCGTACCGTATTACACCCGGATCTGGACGGAGAAAACCAAGGACGGCAAAACCACCGTCACCTCCAAGGCTGTAGGTATGGAATCGATTGACAAGCTGCTGGCCGAGAAAAAGCTGAAGCCTACTTTGGATGAGGCCTCCGGCCAAAATTATGTGGAGTACAAGGAAGACAGCAGTACCACCGTGAAGATCTGGATCGAGGATGAGGTATCCATGAAGAAGCGGATAGAGCTGGTGAAAAAATACGATTTGGCGGGAGTCGCCTCCTGGAGCCGCGGGCAGGAGAAAGCGAGCATTTGGCCTCTGATTAAGGAGACGCTGGAGAAACGGCCATAATTCTTATTCTTTGTACCGTTACGTGCGGGCTGGAGATTTTCCTCCGGTCCGTTTTTAATTATCCTGAAACTGGATGTTGAAATATTTTTGCGAACATGTGATCTCTAAGAAGGAAAAATGAAAGTCCGCGTAGAATAGAAAAGTGTAAAAGCGTGCGGCTTGCCATTGGCGGTTTGCCGGTTGCATACGGACGGATTGCATGAATGGGGGAACACATGAATGAACGCCCAGATCCTTACTCAAAAAGAGCAGCTTGTTGCCGGCCTTGCACAATTGCGCGGCTTATTGGGAATTGTGGCTTTATGGAATGCCAGCGGCTTTTCCGTGCTCACAGAGGGCAATGACCTGCTCCTGATTGTCGTATTGGAGGATGAAAGCCCTGCTTCATCCACTTATCACTATATTCAGGACGGTATTCGCATCCAGGAACGGCGGCTGTCCAAAGGCCACATCGAACACTTGTTGGCCATGCGCAATGACCGGGCGGTTACGCGGCTGATTATAGAGGGTGACATCTGGGTGGACCGGGACGACTATTTGGAGGGGATCCGCGCCTCCTTCCTGAAGTATCCCGCACTGCTCAAGCAGCAGAAGCTTCTCAGCGAGTTCTCCTTATTCCTGAAGCGCTCCCTGCAATGCAAGGAGTTCATCTTCGCCGATGAGATATTGGATGCTTACGGCAGTCTGCTGCGGGCCATTCATCATTGGGGACGGATTACGCTTATTGAAGAGGATGTTCTTCCCGAAATCACCATGTGGCAGCAGATCCGCGGACGCAACCCTGAAGTGTACAAGCTGTACGAGGAATTGACGGAGAGCCCGGAAACCTTGAAGCAGCGTGTAGAGCTGGTTCTCTTGGCCTGCGAATTTTCCGTCATGTCCAAAATGGAAGATTGCTGTGCCCTGCTGATCGGGATTTTGGGGGAGGCGGAGAAGCCCATAAGCGTGCAGGAGCTGCTGGCACATCCTTTCCTGAAGGGGATGTCTACAGCGAATATCCCCCTTATGCTGAATAAACTGGCCCGCAAATCCATCATTAAGGAAGTAGCCGTTCCGGCGGAGGAAGAGCTGTTTTCGCTGGAAATTCATTATGGGGTTTTTAAGGATTCGAATTAAATATTGTCGAACCTCTTGACTTATCCTGTCCGTATATGTTAAATTAATTTTCGCCGCTGAGACAAGAAACACAGCGGATGAGCAAAAGAAGCAAGGCAAGCAAGAAACTAAAAAATAATGCTTGCAAAGATGCATGACAATGTGGTATATTAAAAAAGTCGCCTCTTGAAGAAGAGAACGACGAGGAAACAAACGAGCTCCTTGAAAACTGAACAACGAGCAGCAAAACAATGAAGCCAAACGTTTGAACAATTGAGCAATCAGCT
>JAEWGW010000017.1 GCA_023388055.1 Bacillota bacterium
AATCCAGTCCCAGCCATTCGTCAACGCCCGCTCTTGCCCATCCCACTGTCCCGCTAACACCACCAATGTGCGCTCTTCCTGGGACGATGACCGCTTCTCCGTTGGCTCGCTGCTGATTCCCCGCCGCCTCTCTGTTGATCCCCGCTGACTCGGCTGATTCTTACGGACTGAGGAGCGCTTATTTACCGCAAAAACGGTGTTTTCACATTCTTACGGACCGAGGAGCCGCTATATGGTGCAAAAGTGCCGGTTTGGTGCAGCAAACCAAGTAATAACGTCTCCTGAGTCCGCGAAAACGGCAAATGGCTGATATATGGCAGAATAGCGGATCTGGTGTCCGTAAGAGGTTGGGGCTCCGCCATTACCCCATCCACTCCAGTCTAGCTATCCTCCAACCCCCGCCCACACCCCACCCGATCCCGACCCAGCTCATCCAAGCATTCGGCGAACATTAGGCTACGTTCTGTTCTCATAATGCTCCGGGGACAGGCATAGGATGAACTGACAGGTCATAGAAGGGACGAGGCTTCTAAAGGAGGGTGAGGCAGATGGAGGTAAAGGCCAATGTGCAAAGAAGGCGGCAAAGCCGGCTGAGGGAGCTTCAAAGCCGCAGCCAGGAACAGACGGGATCGGCTCCGGCGCCGGTAGCAGGGCAGGGATTTTCACCGGCAGATCGATGGGCGGGATCACCCCCGGTACCCGGTCAGAGGCCGGAATTGCCCGCATCCGCAGAGGACAGTTTACGGGGCAGCAGCGGGGCGCATCCCGGTCTGCCGTTATATATGCGGGGCCAGCCGGATAACGGGCATGGAGGTGATCCGGAGCTGGCCTGGAAGGAGCGGCAAAAGCAGCTGCTGGCCTGGTATGCACAGGAGGAGCGGAATGCTCCGGGCGGCCCCTACGAGGGGGAAGGGCATAACGGGCATTCTCCGGGGCGCGGCCCTTTTGTCAGATTGTTCCGGGCCAAGCTGATTTTGGCGGGGGTTCTTTTTGCGGGAGTGTGGGGGATGTTCCAGTGGGATGCCGGGTGGACCCGCAGGGCTCAGTCGGTGGTAACGGAAGCCCTGACCCAAGAATTGGATTTCAGCCGGGCGGCGGCCTGGTACCAGAGCACCTTCAGCGGGGCCCCCTCCTTTCTGCCTGCCTTCGGCGAACGCCAGAATGCGGTGAAGGTTCATGCTCCCGGGTCTGCAGCGCTATTGGTGCAGCCGGTGCGGGGAACCGTGATCAAGCCTTTTTCCAATAACCAGGAGGGGATATGGCTGGCGGTTAAGCCGGACGCCCAGGTGGCGGCGCTGGATCAGGGCAGAGTGGAATTCGCCGGCACGAAGGAGGGCTTCGGCTATTTGGTGACCATCCGCCATTCCGGCGGGCTGCGGGTTTCTTACGGCGGGCTGAAACCGGCCCAGTGGCAAACGGGGGATTGGGTCAAGGCCGGAGAGGTCATCGGTCATGCCCTGGCAGAGGTGGAAGCCGCTTCAGCCAATGTTTATCTGGCAGTTATGAAGGATGAGCGATTCATTGATCCGCTGGATGTGGTAACCTTTGATTAAATGGGGAGGCATCGTATACCGGCTTCATCCGCTATTCCTCATCCTGATGCTGTTCTCTGTGTGGACGGGTTATTTCGCGGAAATGCTGACCTTATTCGGGGTAGTGACCATCCATGAGCTGGGCCATGTTGCCGCTGCCCGGGCCTATGGCTGGCGGATCAGGCGGGTGCAGCTGCTTCCCTTCGGTGGTGTGGCCGAGATGGAGGAATCGGCCAACGTTCCGGCTAAGGAAGAAATGGTGGTGGCGCTGTGCGGACCGCTGCAGAATGCGTGGATGGCCGCCTTTGCCCTCCTGATGCTGGAATGGGGACCGGGACAATCGGCGGATTATTGGGCCTATTTTCTGCAGGCGAACCTGATGATCGGGCTGTTCAACCTGCTTCCGGTGCTTCCGTTGGATGGCGGGAAGCTGGTGCTCGGGATGCTCAGCTATCTGCTGCCGTACCACAAGGTATTGTCGGCGGTCCTGCATACCAGCCTGCTGCTGTCCCTGACGATGGTGATTGCAGCGCTGGCGCGTTATGCCGCAGGAGGTGTCCACCTGAATCTGCTGGCTATCGGGCTGTTTCTGTTTTTTAGCAACTGGTACAGCATCAAACATTTGCCCTATCAGTTCTTCCGGTTCCTGGTCACCCGGGAGGAAAGCTGCCGCAAGATGCAGCGGGCCGGCCGCCCTCCCCAGATGCTGGTGGTGCCCTTCGACCAGGAGCCCGCCCAGGTGCTGCGGCGCTTCAAGCGGGAGCGGCATCATCTCTTGTATATTGTGGACCGGACGGGAGACGTGCTGCAGGTATGCCCGGAGGACAGGCTGCTGCGGGCGTATCTGTCCCGGTTGTCGGGCCCGCCGGGAGGCCGTGGAGGAATAGGACCCGGGCGAAGCCGCGGCAAGGGGGAAAAAATCGGTTAGTGTGGTCACATTCCTCTTATGCTACAATATCTACATGGAGAAACAGGCAATGAGGTGAATAGCGTATTGAAAAGGATAGTGGTTCGTTATGAGTCCGGCGCCAGCTCTGTTGCGTTGATGGAGGACGGCAGACTGGCCGAGTTTTTCGTGGAGCAGCCGGCGGAAGGGGAACGGGCCGGCAATATCTACAAGGGCAAGGTTGTGAATGTGCTGCCGGGTATGCAGGCGGCGTTTGTGGATATCGGACTGCGCAAGAATGCGTTTCTTTATATTGATGATTTGCTGCCGGTTCATCTGGAGAAAAAACCCAAGGTCAAACCCTCCATCACCGAGCTGGTGCGGGAGGGTCAGGAGATCCTGGTCCAGGTGCGCAAGGAGCCGCTGGGCACCAAGGGCGCCCGGGTGACCACCCACTTTACCCTGCCGGGGCGTTGGCTGGTGCTGTTGCCCCATGCGGATTATGTGGCGGTCTCCCGCAAGATTGAGTCCGAGCCGGAACGGACCCGGCTGAAGCAGATTGGCATGCAGATCAAACCCCCGGAGGACGGGATTATTATCCGCACCGTGGCCGAGAATGAATGCCAGGAGTCCCTGCAAAAGGACATGGCCATCTTAAGCGACATCTGGGCCAGCCTGGTGCGTCGGGCAGCCGTTGCCGAAGCGCCAGCGCTTTTGTACCGGGATCTGGGTATGATTCCCCGGCTTGTCCGGGATCTGTTCTCCGACTCTGTGGAGGAGCTCATTATTGATGACGGGCGTTCCGCCGACGAGATCGGCGCCCAAATCTGTGCCATGGCCCCTGAGCTGCAGGACCGGGTCAAGGTGTATGAGGGACCGGAGCCTGTGCTTTCGCATTACGGAATCGAGGAGCAGCTGGAGCGGGCGTACAAGCGCAAGATCTGGCTGGAGAACGGAGCTTACCTGGTGATTGACCCCACGGAAGCTCTGACGGTGATCGATGTGAACACCGGCAAATACACAGGAACAGTGGATTTGGAGCAGACGGTGTTCGAAACCAATATGGAGGCCGCGGAGGAAATTGCCCGGCTTCTGCGCCTGCGGGACATGGGCGGGATGGTGATTGTCGACTTCATTGATATGGCCGAGGAGAAGCACCGCCGCCTGGTGACGGACAAGCTGGAGACCTGCATGAAGAAGGACCGCACCAAGGTTCAGGTGGTGGGTTGGACCAAGCTGGGATTGGTGGAAATCACCCGGAAGAAGGTCCGTCCGGCGTTGGACGAGCTTCTGACGGAAACCTGCTCCTGCTGCGGAGGAACGGGCCGGGCTCCGATTAAACACAGGCCTAGCCAGGCATAAGCACAACGTTTCAATTGCCAACCGGGCGCCTATCCGGTATAGTGGATGTAACTGAATACATGTTTACGGGGGCTGGATGTAGTCCGGCTGAGATTGGAACCGATTGTTCCTGACCGTTAATCTGAACCAGGTAATGCTGGCGTAGAGAATACAACGAAACCACACCCTTCGTCTATTCTCGGAGGGTTTTTTCTTGCGCCGGAAGCCCATTTTTTGGGCAAAAAGGTCGAAGGGGGCGTACATATGGGAAAACCGGAAGTACGGGAAGGATCGGAAACCCTGGACGGGGCGAAGCTGCAGCGCGCTGTTCACCGGATCAGGGAAAGCCGGGATGAGCTGCTTGCCATATTGGAGCGGCTGGTGGGATATGCCACAGTCAGTCCTCCTGCCCGGAATACAGCCGATGCCCAGGGCTTTCTGGCGGCTGAGCTGGAGGCGGCGGGTTTTGGCATCAGCCTTTGGGAGCTGTACCCCGGGGACCCGGTGGTGGTCGGGATCAAGCCGGGGATTCGGCCGGACAACTGCCGCAGTCTGATCCTGAACGGGCATATGGATGTGGCCGAGGTGGGCCAGCCCGGGGAATGGTCGGGTGATCCCTTCAGACTCCGTGTGGAAGGTGACTGGGCCGTCGGCCGGGGCACAGCGGATATGAAGGGCGCCTTAGCCGCCGCCTTGCTGGCCATCCGCATGCTGGAGGATGAGGGCATCCTATTGGGAGGCAATCTCCAGTTCCAGAGTGCCGTAGGCGAAGAGGCGGGCGAAGCCGGCACACGCTCCATCACGGAGCGGGGACTGGCCGACGGGTACGATTATGCCGTGGTGATGGACACCAGCAATCTGGCCATCCAGGGCCAGGGAGGCGTTATCACCGGCTGGCTGACGGTCCAGAGCCCTCAGGTGCATCATGACGGGATGCGGGCCAGCTTGCTTCATGCCGGGGGCGGTGTGTTCGGTGCCAGCGCCATCGAGAAGATGGCGAAGCTCATTGGCTGCCTCCAGGAGCTGGAGCGCCACTGGGCGGTAGTGAAGCATTATCCCGGCTTCCCGCCGGGAGCCACCACCATCAATCCCGCGGTAATTGAGGGCGGGCGGCATGCCGCTTTTGTGGCGGATACCTGCCGGCTGTGGATCACGGTGCATCTTTATCCGGATGAGGATTACCAGGCGGTGACCCGGGAGATTGAGGCGTTTATCCATCACGCGGCCATGGCCGATCCGTGGCTGAGGGAGCATCCTCCCCTGTTCCAGTGGGGCGGCCGTTCGATGATTGAGGACCGGGGGGAAATCTTCCCCTCGCTGGAGCTGGACCGGCAGCACCCGGGCTTGGAATGTTTGGCTGGATGCCATGAAGAGGCGGCGGGGCGGAAGCCGGAGATCAGCATGAGCCCCTCCGTTACTGACGCAGGCTGGCTGTCGGAGGCAGGTGTGCCCGCGGCCATTTATGGGCCAGGGCTCCTGTCGGAAGCGCATGGAGTGAACGAGAGTGTGTCCGTGGCCGAGTTGTTAACCTTTGCCGAAAGCCTGCTCCGCTTTATTGCCGTCTGGTGCAACAGCCCAAAAACCGAAGGGAGAGAAAATCAATGACAACGACGTTTACCGATAAGCTGCATGAAGCAAGCTTTCATATTTGGCAGGCCAGTCACCAGCATCCCTTTTTGACGGAGCTGCGGGACGGGACGCTGGCAGCCGAGCGGTTTGCTTTTTATATGAAGCAGGATTACGCCTACTTGAAGGAATATGCCAAGATGTTCGCCTACGGCAGCATCAAAGCCAAGGATCTGGACACCATGGGATTGTTCGCCAAGCTGCTGGACAGCACGCTGAATGTGGAAATGGAGCTGCACCGCCAGTACGCGGAACGGCTGGGCATCCCCCGGCAGGAGCTGGAGGAGACCAAACCGGCACCTGTAACCACAGCCTATACGTCCTACTTGTTGAACGCAGCAGCGGCGGGCAATCTGGCAGAGCTGACCGCGGCACTCCTGCCCTGCACCTGGAGCTATTGCGAGATTGGTACTGCCATCGCCGCCCATCCGGGGGCATTGGAGCATCCCTTCTACGGAGAATGGGTGCAGATGTATGCCTCCGAGGAATTCGCCAAGCTGAATGAATGGTGTATGGAGCTGATGAACCAGCTGGCCGAGGGACTTCCCGAAGGGGAGCTGGCGGTGCTGACGGAGCGGTTCGTGACCGCCTCGCGCTTCGAATATCTGTTCTGGGAGATGGCCTACCGGATGGAGGAATGGCCGGTATGACTGATTGTGATCAGGGAGGTAAAGCAGGACCGCCGAAGGCTGCGTATACACCCGATCCGGGAGTGGCGGCTCTGGAGGTGCGCGGGCTGACCTACCGGTTTGACCCGGACAGCCTGTTGTTCGACAATCTTTCCTTCTCCATCCAAAAAGGGGAGTTCGTCTCCCTGCTGGCTCCCAGCGGTGTGGGCAAAACCACCCTGTTCCGGCTCATCGCCGGACTGCTGGAGCCTGATGCAGGAGAAATCCGCTTATCCGGCGGGGAGTCAGCTTTACCCGGAGCCGGTGCTGGAGCTGGAGCCCAACCGGAAGCCGGAACCGGATCAGGCTTCACCGCTCCGCTCCGCGGCAAACCGAAGCGTCTGGGCCTGGCGGGTTACATGCCCCAGCGGGACGGGCTGATGCCCTGGCGCACCGTGCTGGACAATGCCGCCTTGGGCCTGGAGGTAGGGGGAATGCCGAAGGGAGAGGCCCGGCGGCGGGTAAGGGAGCTATTGCCCTCCTTCGGCCTGGAGCAAAGCGCCGACCGCCTGCCTGCCGAGCTGTCCGGCGGTATGCGGCAGCGGGTCTCCTTCCTGCGGACGCTGCTTGCCGGCCAGGAGCTGCTGCTTCTGGATGAGCCCTTCAGCGCGCTGGATGCCATGACCCGCCTGGATATGCAGGAATGGCTGCTCCAGGTATGGGAGGAGCACCGGAAGACCATTCTCTTCATCACCCACGATGTGGATGAAGCACTGTTTCTTTCCGACCGTGTGCTGGTGGCCGGCACCTCGCCGATTAGCCGTCTGGAGGAATTCCGGGTGCCCTTGGGGCGGCCCCGGAAGAGTGAGGCGATGCTGGACGCCAGCCTGCTGCCGGCCAAACGGGAGATTCTGCAGCTTTTACGGGCAGGCAAACCGGTTGGGCAGAATTCCGGAGGGACGCAGGAAGGGGGGGGACGCGTATGAAGGCTTGGCTCCGTCAATACGGCCCGGCCATTCTGTTTGTGCTTATTCTGGCTGGGGTATGGGAGGCGGCCACTGTATGGTTGGACATCCCCCGTTACATCATTCCCCGTCTGTCCCGGGTGCTGATCTCGGTCTGGGATACCCGGGATTTACTGTGGCGCCATTCTCTGTACACGCTGCAGGAGGCGCTTCTGGGATTATTCCTGTCGGTGCTGTTCGGGGTGCTGCTGGCCTCTCTTATGGAAGGCTCCCGGCTGGCCAAACGGACTTTGTATCCTCTGGTTATTGCCTCTCAAACCATTCCTATTGTGGCGCTTTCGCCTGTTATGGTTATGTGGTTCGGTTATGAAATCTGGAGCAAGGTTGCGGTGGTCATTCTGTTTACCATCTTCCCTGTCACCGTGGGGGCTGTGGATGGTTTCCGCCAGACCGATCCGGGCACGCTGGAGCTGATGAAAACCATGGGGGCCAGCAACGGTCAGATTTTCCGCAAGCTCAAAATCCCCTCCGCTCTGCCGTCCTTCTTCACCGGCCTCAAGGTGGCCGCTACCTTCAGTATCGGGGGAGCCACCATCGGAGAGTGGCTGGGCGCAGATTCCGGGCTGGGCATGTACACCAAACGGGCCTCCAGCCAAATGCGGTCCGAGGCGCTGTTTGCCGGTGTGCTGGTGCTGTCCTGCTTGGGCATAGCTATGTTTTTGGCCGCGCTGCTGCTGGAGAAGCGGGTGGTGCGCTGGCAGAACGGCCGGTGAGAATCCGGCGCAATACGTCTTTTATTAACTTTTAGAAGGAGACGAAAACCATGCAATTATCCGTTAAAAAAACCGCCCGCCCCGGCAAGCTGCTGGTGCTGGCTCTGACTCTGGCGCTTGCGGCTGCCGGCTGCGGCAAAACCTCCAACTCCGGCTCCGGGCAGGAGCGGGAGCTGACCGTGCTGCTGGACTGGTACCCCAACGCGGTGCATTCCTTTTTGTTCGCTGCGGAAAAAGAAGGCTACTTCAAGGAAGCGGGGCTGAAGGTGAAGCTGGAGACCCCGGCGGGCACGGACGACGCCGTGAAGCTGCTGGCTGCAGGTAAAGCTGATCTGGCGCTGAGCTATCAGACGGTTATTTCCATCTCCCGGGCGGAGGATATCCCCGTGGTGTCTCTGGCGGCCATTGTCCGCCATCCCTTGAACCAGCTGTTCGCTCTGGAGCAAAGTGGCATCCAACGCCCCAAGGATCTGGAGGGAAAAAATATCGGCTATCCCTCCATTCCTCTGGATGAAGCGATTGTGAACACCATGGTGAAGGCGGACGGAGGAGACCCGGCCAAGGTGAAGTACACCGATATCGGCTGGGACCTGATTCCGGCCATGACCACCAAGAAGGTGGACGCCATTATCGGCGGTTATATCAACCATGAGAAGCTGCTGCTGGAGAAGGAGGGTGTGAAGCTGAGCACCCTGGACCCGGTGAAATACGGGGTTCCGGATTTTTATGAGCTGGTGCTGGCGTCCAGTGAGGATGGCTTGAAGAAAAACCGCGAGGTGTACCAGAAATTCTGGGAGGCAGCCGCCAAGGGCTACGAATATACCGTGAAAAATCCCGAGGCGTCCCTGAAAAACCTGCTGGAGCAGCAAAACAAGGACTTCCCTCTGGACCCTGAGGTGGAGAAGAAGAGTCTGGATATCCTGCTTCCCTTGATGGATGCGGGCAAGGAACCCTTCGGCTCCCAAACGGAAGCCTCCTGGCAAAGGATCATCGACTGGCTGAACAATGCCGGGCAGCTCAAAAAAGCCCCTGCCGCCAAGGATGCCTTTACCAATCTTCAATAATAGAGGGATTCTCTTCAGAAGCCGGCAGCTGTTCGCCGGCTTTTTGCATTTCCCAGGCAATATTGTGGGACGTAAGTCCAGGGAGAGACGGCAGGCCGTTTATGCTATAATGATAGACGGTTTTGTGAAATGTGAGCCCTGAGCCCGGCAATCGGCAGCTATGTGTCCACGGGCGGCCGTGTTTTATTGCTAAGTGCATCTATTCTGCTCAAATTCCGTCTCCCCCTACACCCCAAATGTAAAAGTGCATCTATTTTCCGCTGCTGGGTAGATCTTGCTCATATCTAAGGAAAATAACTGCACTTTTGCAGGATAGATCGTAAAAATGAGATTTGATTACCTAATAGATGCACTTTTGCATTTCGGATGAGGATGTGAGTAGCATTTCTACGTGCGCGATCCGTGAGAGACGCTATCTCCCAAATAGAGGCTGTGGCCGCCGTTAGATTTTTATGGAGTCCGTTAGATTCCCTTGTGGCCTGGCGGCCATCACCCGCAGTGAAAGCGGGGCCGAAGAGGTGACACATTCGTATTAAATAAAGGAGGATACAGCCTATGCCCCGTCCCGCCAAAAAGCGGCAGCTCTCCCTGGAGCTGTCCATTACCTGGACCGCCGGCTGTGTACTGCTGCTTGTGGCCAACATGACCATCTTCCGGCAGCTGGATGCCAGTGTCGGCGATCCGTGGTTCAATTATATTCTGGGCGCAGCGATTCTGGTCCAGAGCCTCTACATCGGCATCCGCCTCTACCGCCTCCACGGCGAAATTGTCTACGCCAACTCCCAGATCGAACGGGTAGATGCCCTGGATGATACCGGCTTTGCCGAATACATAGCCCATGTGTGCGAAGGAGAAGGGTGGAGCAGCCAGATAGGCCGCTCCGCTGACGCCGGTACGATTCTTTATCTGGAAAAAGCGGGCACCTGCCTGCAGGTGATTCTGCATACGGCCCGGCGGCGTCTGACTGGCGAGTATGTGGCCGCAGCGGCCAATACCCTGAACGAATCGCCCCACCCGGCAGGAGAGGCGGAGCTGTGGTGTCTGGCGAATACCAGCTTTACGGAGCGTGCCAGGAAGTCGGCAGCTGATTATGGGCTGCGCCTGGTGGACCGGAAGGCGCTGATCCGGCGGCTGGCCAAAAGCGGCTCGGCGCCGTTCTTTCATAAAGCGGGCCGGCGGAAGTAACGGGCGGCCTGTGATGGACTTCATAGCTGTGAAGTGGCCAAGCATGGTTGAATGATGATTATTTCGCATCCGGGAGGAGGCAGCCCATGACGGATACCGAACGCAAGCCCGATCAGGCTGAAGACAACAAACGCAAGGAGGTTTCCCTGAAGGGAACCTTCGTTTCAGTTTTGCTGTTGGGAGGGTTTTTGGCCCTTACATGGCTGTTGGTCTTTATTCTGTTTTTATCGCGGAAAGGGTAACAGCTTTCTTGGATGTCGGCTGCCTGCCGCGTATACGAAGGGAGCTTATTAGATGCCCATACACCGTCTGGAGAAAATCTGGTTAACCTTTGGCATTGCCATGCTGGCCGTTTTTCTGACGGTGCTGGGCATCGGCGCTTTTGCCATGGGAATGGAGCCGCCCGGAAGCCATGGGACCCATGCTGTAGATCCGGTAACAGTCAGCTCGGAGCCTCCTTTTGATAAGCCGGGGCTCGTCCAAATCGGGGATAATGAGTACAATGCTTATGTGCTGGCCTTTGCCTTCGGCTTCAGTCCGGTGGATATGGAGGTACCCCTGGGCGCCCGGATCCACTTTTATATTACCAGCCAGGATGCGGTGCACGGCTTCGCCATTCCCCGCACTACCGTGAATCTGATGGCGGTGCCCGGTGAAATCAACCACATGACCTATACCTTCGATAAACCGGGGGAATACCTGGTGCTGTGCAATGAATATTGCGGGATCAGCCATGAATTGATGGCCACCCGGATTGTGGTGAAATAGAGGGGGTGCCGGCGTGAGTTCCACCGTCCACAAAGGATCGATTGACCGCAGGGATGCATCCGTTGTCCTTGCATTTGTGCTGACTGCGTTTATGGCCCTTCTGATCGGCGGTCTCGCCGGGCTTCTCCAGGGTATGGCGCGGGGGATGAATCTGGCGCTGCCCTTCGGCATGAGCTATTACCAGCTGCTGACGGCACATGGAGTGCTGATGGCACTAATTTTCACTACATACTTCATTATCGGGTTTTTGCTGGCAGGCTGCTCGAAGGCCTTGGGTGGAGCTCTGCCCTCCCCGGCTCGGCGGCTGGCCTGGACGGGCTTTGGCCTGATGACGGTGGGAACTGTTCTTGGCACCGTACTGATCCTGCTGGACCAGGCGACGGTGCTCTATACCTTTTATGCGCCAATGCAGGCTTCCCCCTGGTTCTACATCGCTCTGGTGCTGCTTGTGGCCGGAAGCTGGATGCCTGCTTTGGGCGTGTTCTATTGCCTGCGGGTCTGGAAACGCCGGAATCCCGGCGGGACTACGCCTCTCTTCCTGTTTATGTCGGCGGTTACCATGGCTCTGTGGATGGTAGCGACGCTGGGGGTCGCCTTCGAGGTGATCGCGTTGTTGATCCCTTGGTCCTTCGGCTGGGTGGACCGGGTGCATGTAATGCTGTCGCGGACCCTGTTCTGGTATTTCGGCCATCCGCTGGTTTATTTTTGGCTGCTGCCCGCTTATATCTGCTGGTACACGGTCATTCCCAAGGTGATCGGCGGCAGGATATTCAGCGATCCGCTGGCCCGGCTTTCCTTTTTGCTGTTTCTTGTGTTCTCTGTTCCGGTGGGCTTTCACCATCAGCTGATGGAGCCGGGTATTCCAAGCATCTGGAAGTACATTCAGGTGGTGCTGACCTTTATGGTCATCATTCCTACTCTGACTACTGCCTTTTCCACCTTTGCCGTGTTTGAGCTGCGCGGCAGGGAGCTGGGGGCAAAGGGGCTGTTTGGCTGGCTGCGGCTCATGCCTTGGCGGGACGTCCGGTTTTTTGCCCCGTTTATGGGTATGCTGGCCTTTATCCCTGCCGGTGCAGGGGGCATCATCAATGCCTCCAACCAGATGAACGCGGTGGTTCATAACACATTGTGGGTGACGGGACATTTGCATCTGACAGTGGCAACAACGGTTGCGCTGACCTTTTTCGGCATCACCTATTGGCTGATCCCTTCGATTCTGGGAAAGCAGCTGACTCCGGGTATGCATCGATTGGGCCGGATCCAGACCGTGTTATGGCTGGTGGGGATGGTGTTTATGTCCGGCTCCATGCATACGGTGGGGCTGTTGGGCTCTCCCCGCCGCACAGCGTATACCACCTATGGCGATCATCCGGACAGTGTGCTGTGGATGCCTTATTATGTAGCGATGGCGGTGGGCGGCACCATTCTTTTCGCAGGTGTGCTGCTGATGGTTGTCAATGTGGTCCGGCTGCTGAGGGCGCCAAGGGGAAGCACTGAATTTCCTGTTGCCGAATCTTCCGAGGGAGCCGCGCCTGCACCCCGTCTGTTCGAGCGCTGGGGCGTATGGATGGCGGTGGTGGTGCTGCTGATTCTGGTGGCATATGCCGTCCCCGTTATGGATATGGTGGTCAATCCGGTGCCGGGTTCACCGCCGGTGATAACTTGGTAGGGCGAGACTGCCTGCTATTGGAAGGCCGATTTCACCCGTTAATAAGCTCCAGCTAGCCTTGTTTTTACAGGCGGCTGGAGCTTTTGTTTATCCGGTTCCGGCTGCCCAAATACCGGTTGTCCGAATATCCGAATATCGGGATACCTGGATACCTGGATACCTGGATACCCGGCTACCTGGATACCCGGCTACCCGGGCTGCCACTTACCCGGCTTTCCGCTTACGCGATTGCCCGGTTACCGGTGCCCTACGACGGCGTTTGCCTAACGGACTGACGTTCCGTTATTTGCCTCAAAACGAGTGGTTTCCGAAACCAACGGACCGTGCATCCGTTATTCGGCGCAAAAAGAGTGGTTTGTAGGTGATACGGGCACAATAACGCCTCCTGTGTCCGCGAAATCGGCAAAAGCGCGAAAAAAGTAGAAATAACGGATCCCCTGTCCGTTAGGAACAAGCCAACTATGGAGCAGCAGCTTCCTTCCCACAACCGATGATGTTCTTCTTTATCTGCCGAAGAACATCCACCACTATTCCGGTCTATCGGGATCCTGAGGGAAGGGGGTAATGGACAATAAGGGAGTAACGAATGAAAAAACAGGTCTGCAGCATGAAAAATCCATCAGCTAGTCCGATTTCCAGTATTTTCAATTTACTCATCCAAATCCGTATATGCAGCATAATTTAGACAAAATTACACGGTAATTCCGAACATTCGGAGCCATAGCATCGGAATAATAAAGATTTAACCTTCCATGTCACATTCTGGACAAAGTTTCACGTGAAAACGAATGATGAAAACGCAATCAATTGTCAAAATAAAATCTTTTTAATGTAAGCGTTTGTACACTCTTTACGAATGCAAAAAGTTTAGCTATAATCAGAATCATCAAAGGGTTGTGAAATTATTCACGTAAAAGTTGTGAAATTATTCACGTAAAATCGTATCAAACTTCACACTAGTTTTTACCAGTTCAATATGATACTGTGATAAGTATCATACTAACGTGAAGCATTCGACATAACCCAGAATATAGCTCTAGGAGGCGGAGATTAACATGGCAGTTAAAGAAACCAAGTTAAAAGAGCAGATGTCGGTTCAAGAACAAGTGGATCTTCTGGTTTCCCGCGCAAAGCAAGCCTATCAAGAGTACATGAAGCTGGATCAGGCGCAAATCGACAAGATCGTTCAAGAAATGGCGCTTGCCGGGCTTGACAAGCATATGTATCTGGCTAAGCTGGCAGTGGAAGAAACCGGCCGCGGCGTGTACGAAGACAAGATCACCAAGAACATTTTTGCAACGGAATATATCTATCACAGCATCAAGTACGAAAAAACCGTCGGTGTTATTGAAGAGAACCCGTACGAAAACTTCAAGAAGGTTGCTGAGCCTGTAGGTGTTGTTGCAGGTGTAACTCCCGTAACCAACCCGACTTCGACTGCCATGTTTAAATCCATTATCTCTGCCAAAACCCGGAACCCGATTATCTTTGCCTTCCATCCCTCCGCTCAAAAATGTTCTTCCGCAGCGGCTAAGGTGCTTCTGGATGCAGCAGTAGCTAACGGCGCTCCGCAGCACGCAATCCAATGGATTGAAGCTCCTTCTATTGAAGCAACCAACCTGCTGATGAACCACCCGGGTGTGTCCCTGATCCTGGCTACTGGCGGTCCTGGCATGGTGAAGGCTGCTTACAGCACAGGCAAACCTGCTCTGGGCGTAGGCGCAGGCAACGTGCCCGCATTCATCGAGAAAACAGCAAACATTGCGCAAGCAGTTAACGATATTATCCTGTCCAAATCCTTCGACAACGGCATGATTTGCGCATCCGAGCAAGCCGTCATCATCGAAGAGCCGATCTATGAAGTAACCAAGAAGTGCTTCGCCGACCAAGGCTGCTACTTCCTGAACCCGCAAGAAATCGAGCAGCTGACCAAGCTGGCCATCAACCTTGAGAAATGTGCCGTTAACCCGGTAATCGTCGGCCAATCCGCCGTGAAGATCGCCGAGATGGCTGGCCTGAAGGTTCCTGCCAACACCAAGATCCTGATCGCTGAAATCAGCGGCGTGGGCACCAAGTTCCCGCTGTCTGCCGAGAAGCTGTCCCCGATCCTGGCTTGCTACAAGGTAAAGACTGCAGAGCAAGGCATCGAACGCGCGGCTGAAGTGGTTGCATTCGGCGGCATGGGCCACAGCTCCGCGATCCACTCCAATGATCAAGACGTGATCACTGCTTTCGCAAACCGTCTGCAAACCGGCCGTGTTATCGTCAACTCTCCTTCCACACACGGCGCTATCGGCGACATTTACAATACGAATCTGCCTTCCTTGACTTTGGGCTGCGGCTCCTACGGCGGAAACTCGACTTCCTCCAACGTAACTGCAGTTAACCTAATCAATGTGAAAAGGGTGGCGTACCGTACTGTGAATATGCAATGGTTTAAGGTACCGCCGAAGATTTACTTCGAAAAGGGTGCAACTCAATACCTGTCCAAGATGCCGGACATTTCCCGCATCGCAATCATTACTGACCCGATGATGGTGAAATTCGGTTATGTAGAGAAGATCGAGTATTACCTGCGCAAGCGCCAAAACCCGGTTTATGTGGAAGTGTTCTCTGAGGTTGAGCCCGATCCTTCCGTTGAAACGGTAGAACGCGGCCGCGCTATGATGGAACGTTTTCAGCCGGACTGCATTATCGCACTGGGCGGCGGCTCCGCAATGGACGCAGCTAAAGCCATGTGGCTGTTCTTCGAATATCCGGACACCGACTTCTCTGCTATCAAGCAAAAGTTCATGGATATCCGCAAACGGATCTACAAATACCCCCGTCTGGGCAAAAAGGCCAAGTTTGTGGCCATCCCGACTACTTCGGGTACCGGTTCGGAGGTAACCTCCTTCGCGGTTATCACCGACAAGAATGCAGGCAACACCAAGTATCCGCTGGCTGACTATGAGCTGACTCCGGACGTAGCTATCATTGACCCGGAATATGTGCTGACACTGCCGAAGGGCCTTGTTGCCGATACCGGTATGGACGTTCTGACTCATGCCATCGAAGCATATGTGTCCATCATGGCTAACGATTACACGGACGGCCTGGCTATGAAGGCTATCCAGCTGGTATTCGAAAACATCGAGAAATCCTATGCCGGTGATCCGGTTGCCCGCGAAAGAATGCATAATGCATCCACTATCGCAGGTATGGCGTTCTCCAATGCCTTCCTGGGCATCAACCACAGCTTGGCCCACAAATGGGGCGCTGAATTCCATACGCCGCACGGACGGACCAACGCCATCCTGATGCCATATGTTATCCGCTACAATGCAACCAAACCGACGAAGTTCGCTTCGTTCCCGAAATATGACCACTTCATCGCCGACCAGCGTTATGCCGAAATCGCGCGTGTTCTGGGGCTGCCTGCTGCAACCACTGAGCAAGCCATCGACAGCCTGATCAAGGCTATCCAAGGTCTGAATAAGAAGCTGAACCTGCCTGCAACCTTCGAGGAAGCCGGTATTGATGCGAAGGAATTTGAAGCCAAGGTTGACTATCTGGCTGACCGCGCCTTCGAAGACCAATGCACCACAGCCAACCCGAGAATGCCGCTGGTTACCGAGCTGGCCGACATCTACCGCAAGGCTTTCTACGGCAAGGAGTAATATAAATCCCCCAAAAGTGAAGGGAAGCTTCGCAGCATAGTCCGATTACTTTTGGGGGAGCCCCTATAAATAATTACCGCAGAGGGACAGGGAAACCTGTCTCTTTGTGTTTTCGAAAAGAGTGGTTTAGGGAGCAGGCTAACGGACACAGGGGACGCTATTTCGGGAAAAATGGTTGTTTTATCCGCCAAACGGACACAGAAGCCCTTATTTGGCTAAAAATCGCCTAAACTGGCGGGTTGGCGACTAAATAACGGCCTGTGAGTCCGCGAAAATTCGAAAAACCGGGAAACGGGGGAAATAAGGGATCGTCGGTCCGTTACACTAACCGGAGAGCCGCGGCGGATGTCCACGTTTTAACGTAGGTGACACCGGTTATCTCGTGCGGAAAACAGACCCTCCACACGCAAAAAAACCGGAATGCGTGGGATCGCATCCGGTGCAAGAGGTAAGTATAAAAAAGTTCAAATCCGGCAAATTTCCGGAGGGCAATTCGGGCAATTCACAATGCTTTTCAAATAGAGCAGATCGTGAATGATAATCTGGCCTTGCTCGTAGCTGATCACGCCTTCTTCCTTATACGTGCTCAGAAGCCGGTTGACGCTTTCGCGGGTAGTGCCGATCATGTTGGCCAGGTCGGTATTGGTCAGCTTGATGGCGAGTTTGATGCTGCCGTCCTCGCTTTTTTCGCCGCAGGTATTCGTCAGCCGGATCAAGGTGGAGGCAAGCGCGCCGGTTTTGCCGAAAAGCATCAAATCCCGGAATTTGGACTGGGTGGTGCGTTGCATGAGTCCCATCCACTTCATAAATTCAACCGCAAAGTCCCCGTGCTGATAAATCAGAATCTCCAGGTCCTTCTGCTGGACAACGCCGATGACACTGTCCTTAATGGCTTCTCCGTTGTAGCCGTAATGCATGTCGCCGTAGCCGCCGAATTCGCCAAAAAAATCTCCTTTTTGAAGGATGTTAAGGATCAGTTCCTTGCCGTCTTCAGTGGATTTGGTGATTTTCACCTGGCCTTTTCGGATATAAAACAGCTTCTCCGCCTTGTCGCCTTCCCAAAACACGTGGGAGCCTTCGGGCGCATTCTGGGGATACATAATATTTTCCAGACGAGACACATTCTCCTCAGAGAGAAAATGCCCGATTTGATAGCTGCTGGGGGTGAATTCCGGACGGGGATCCAATGAGCTCATAGATCTGTCCTCCTTCCAGATTAAATTTTGGCGATAGTGACTTTTTTCATATCTTTATTGTACACGAAAATTTTTTGCCTTCCAATGAAATTATTATGTCGTTTTATCCACGTTGCTCAAATAACGGGCATATCCCAGGGGATTGCGGTATACCGCCTTCCAAACCTCGTGCATTCCCGCCTCGCCGAAGCTGTAGCGCTGGTCTCTTCCGTTGGCCTCAATAAAGATCAGATGACCATCCTCCATAATGCCCATGTCCAATCCCAAATCCGCCAAGCCGGGCAGCCGTTCGCCCAAAAACTCTGCAATTTGCAAGGATAACTGGCCGATTCTGTCCTGAAGCTCCACGCCGTTCCAGCCGGGAAAATCGGCAAATACCTGCTCCATGGTCGCTACCTTCCCGCCTTGAGCCACATTGGTCAAAAATGCTCCGGTACGGGCCACCTTTGCCACCATTCCCGTTGTCTGCCACAAGCCCGATTCATTCTTCTGCACGGACACCCGGATGTCGAAGGGACACCCTTGATACTTGGCCAGCGGCAAAAAATACTGCACCAGGTAGCTGCGCCGCCTGAGTCTGCGGATCAGATCTACCGGCAGGCGGCTGCCGAAGTAGTGTGAGCGCCAGGCGCCTGTTTTGGCGGAGCGGTATTTCCAACGCCATTTGCCCTGCTCCGACAGGCTAAGCAGCATAATGCCTTGTCCGACACTGCCATTGGAGGGTTTGATGATAAGCGCGGGGTATTCCCGCATCAGCCGCTCCAGCACCGCCCGCTGCGCCGGCTCCGTTAAGGGCAAATGCGGCCGAATCACCGGACTTTGCTCCAGAAGCCGATGCAGCAGTAATTTGTCGTAACGGGTATGCAAATTAAAAATCTCCAAACCTTCTCTGGAGAGAGCCTCCAGTCTGGCCCGTGAGCGGGAATCCAAATGGATGGCGCGGTTATGAATCACAGCAGGTGTTTCCACCACCCTCCTGGCATACCGTCCGCCCTGGCGCACCAGCGCAGGCACATGATGTTTCGGGCGCCCCGGCGCTAAGCTTGACAGCTTCAGATAACAGACTGCGAGACCATGAGCGGCGGCCGCTTCCTCAAAAAAGGGTATCTGTTCATGGCCGGTTCTTCTTCCTTGGCACAAGCGGTCGTACACGGAGGCATTCAGCAGAATGCCGACATACCGATTTTGGTTCATGATCCACCCTCCTCTCCAACAGAATATGGCTTCCGGGCGAATCCGCATGGATGTTTGTCTAAGCCGCCATTCCTTTTTACGCATAAGCTTGTAGGAGAAGCTACTGCAAAAGGAGGTGCCGACCGTGATGATTAAACCGAAGGTTGCCTTGGTTTCCCCCGGTTCCTTCATTATTCCCTCCGGCGTCAGCAGCTCTGTGGAGCAGGTGATGGAGGAGCTGGCCAACCGACTCGGCGTGTATACGGATTGCACCGTATACGGGATCCGCACACCGGGAATACCCGCGAGGGAAATCCGGGGACCTGTCCGGTATCTCCGCCCGTCGGGCAGAAGGAACTATTTATCTGCGGTCATCAAAAGCCTGAGGCAGGAGAAAGTTGACTTAATCCAAGTGGATAATCGGCCAAGAATGGCCAGGGCGGTCAAAAAAGCGCTGCCCGGAAGCCGGGTCTGGCTGGCCCTGCATTCCCTGACCTTTGTTTCCCGGCAGCATATCGGGAGACAGGAGCTGGCGAACTGCTTCCGCCATGTGGAGCGGATTCTGGTCAACAGCCGTTATCTGGAGGAGGAGATTTCCCGCCTGGTTCCCGAAGCGGCATATAAGCTGCAGGTGCTGTATCCCGGTGTGAACACCGGATTGTTTTTGCCCAGATGGGAAGGGGAAGGTGCGCGGCTGCGTGAGGAAAAGCTCCGGGTCATGGGGTATACCGGCAAAAAAATCATCCTTTATGCGGGCAGGCTCCGCGAGATCAAAGGGGTCCACCATCTGCTGGAGGCCATGCCCAGGCTGGCTGCACAGTATCCCGACGCGGTCCTGGTCGTAGTCGGAGGCGCCTTCTATGGCTCCAAACGGACCACCGATTATGTACGGAAGCTCCACCGTATGGCCCGTTCCTTGCCCAGGAATGTGCGCTTCGTGCCTTATGTCCCGCACGAGCAGATGCCGGAATGGTTCAGGCTGGCGGATGTGGCGGTGATGCCCTCCCCCAGACGGGAGGCCTTCGGCTTGGTCAACGTGGAGGCTATGGCCTCCGCGGTGCCCGTGGTGGCGGCGGATTCAGGCGGTATGCGGGAAATTATCCTTCATGAGGAAACGGGTTATCTGGTTCCCGTGGGATATTTAAGCGGAGGGATTGCCGATGCGGTAGGGAGGCTGTTGGCCGATCAAGAGCTGGCCAGACGGATGGGGGAGCAGGCGGCCCAGCGCGTGCGGGAGCAGTTTACCTGGGAGGGGGCAGCGGTCCGCTGGCTGATGCTGGCCGGCTTTGGTTTGGTTTTTTGAAAAAAAAATGATTCATGGGTATCCGCCTATTTTCCAGAGGTTCAAGGAACCTGCATCTGGGTGTTTGGCATATGTTACAGATGACTAGTTCTGTAACCATTCGCCCATAGCACAAATGGAAGGGAAGAGCCCCATGAAACCTAAAAAACTGCCTGTCGGCAGGGAACGCAAGGATGCGGGTAAAGGCACCGTCGTCAACGCCCACCAGTCTGAGTTGCGGTGGCTGGATGAACAGCCTGCGGAAACCAGAAACACCAGAGACAGACGGCAGCAGCCGGAACGGGCACCCGGAAATGATGCGGAAGCAGCACCGGCACCGTCATCCCGGGTTGTGCCGGAAGCGCCGAGGCATGTGGTCCCGGAAGGAACGCTGCCGGCCGCGCCCGTAACACCGGCCGTACCTGCAGCCGCTGACATCCGGGAGCAGCCGCCCGAACCCGCGGCTCCGCCGGTCCAGACACCTGCCGTCAAGGAGACAGTCAGCATCCACAAGGCCATTGTGCCCGAGCGTCCGATCCGCTCGGCCAAGGAAGCCGTTATCCGGAATGTGGCGGCAGTTCCGTCCAAACCCAAGCAAGCCGACGCAGGCAAGCTTTTGGAGCGGAAAACCGAAACTCCCCAGGCTCCCATCATTTATACCGATGACATTACCGATCAGGCTGTAACCGGAAGCAAGCTGGCGAACCACTCCGTCACGTCAGAAAAGATTGTTCCGGGCTCAGTGGGTACCAAGGAGCTGGAGGATTACTCTGTAACGGAGGGGAAGCTTTCCATTGGGGCAGTTACCTCCAATAAGCTGGCGGACGAATCCGTAGGGGCGGAGCATCTCCGCGACGGGGCTGTAACGGCTAACAAAATCGGATTGTACAGCATCACCGCAGACAAACTGGTGGACGGCTGTGTGACCCGGGAGAAGCTGGCGGATAAAATTATCGGCGGCATGCAGCTGGAGGAGGGTGCAATCGAAGGCAAACATCTGGCTGGAGGCATCATTGGGCCAGAGCATCTGCGCAGCCAATCCATCGGGCCGGATCATATTGGCGTGGCTTCCATCGGGGCATCCCAACTGGTGAACGGGGCAGTCAACTCCGCCAAGCTGGGGAATGGCTCCGTGTTGGAGGAGAAGCTGTCGGATGGGGCTGTCACCTCGGAAAAGCTGCGCTCCGAAAGTGTGGAAACACGCCATCTCAAGGCGGATTCGGTGCAAAGCGGGCATCTGCAGCCGTTCTCCGTCACGTCCCGCCACTTGGAGGATGGAGCGGTTACCGAGAGCAAAATCGGCAGAGGTGAGGTGGGTCCTGTCCAACTGCGCCAGGGGGCGGTAGTCCAGGAGCATCTGGATGACCAATCGGTCACAACCCGCGCCTTGCAGAAGGCGGCGGTCACCGGCGAAAAGCTGGCGGCTGAGGCGGTTCGCGGAACGCATATCGGAGCCGACGAAATCCGCACCTCCCATTTGCAGGCAGGATCGGTGACGGCGGAGAAGCTGGCGGACAGCAGCGTGGGCACCTCCGCTATCCGTAAGCGTGCCGTGATTCTGGGACAGCTGGCCATCGGCTCCGTGGGCGCCGAGGAAATTCTGCCGGGTGCCGTAGGGGCGCCGGCGTTGGCCAACGAAGCGGTAACCCGGGAGAAGCTGGCGGCGGACTCGGTCGTGGGAGCCCATATTGCCGCGGATGAAATCCGTACCGTACATCTGGCAAGCGGGGCGGTGACGGCGGATAAACTGGCTGAGGACAGTGTAACGGCCTCGGTTCTGGCCAAGGGCTCCGTGACCGCCGACAAGCTGGCGGCGGATTCCGTAGGCGCCGAGCAGATCCAGGCAGGCTCCGTAGGCGAGCAGGCCTTGGCGGCTAACTCCGTTACAGGCCACAAGCTGGTGAAAGGCAGTGTGACGGAGGAAAAGCTGGCGGTGGATATTATCGGCAGCGATCATCTGAAGCAGGAAACGGTGAGGGGCTACCACATTACCAAGGGTGCCGTGCACGGCTACCATCTGGAGCAAGATGCCGTCACTAACGACAAGCTGGCTGACGAATCCGTATATGGCGTCAAGCTCCGTGCGGCCTCTGTCACCTCCCGTCATCTGGCGGATGGGGCCATAGGCTTCCGTCATCTGGCTCCCTCCTCCGTAGGCGGGGAGCAGGTAATCCAAGGCAGTCTGCAGGGAAAACATCTGGCTGACGGCGGAGTAGGCTCTAACCAGATCGCTCCGGATTCCATCGGGGAAGCCCATCTGCATAACCGGGCGGTGACAACCGACAAGCTGGCCTCCGGTGCAGTTACCGGCGACAAGCTGGCAGTGGAGGCTGTAGCCAGCAAGCACATGAAGCCGGGTGCGGTTCATGGCTTCCATCTGCAGCCCAGCTCCATCGGCGCCAGTCATTTGGAGAAGGGGATTCTCAAGCAGGAGCATTTTGGAGCGGGCTACATCGACGCATCCATCCTGGCTCCCTCCAGCATCCAAGGGCTTCACCTGGCGGATTGTACGGTCACCGACGGCAAGCTGGCCGCCCATTCCGTAGAGGGACGCCATCTGCGTGACGGTGCTGTAGCTGCTCGGCATCTCGCTCCCGGCAGCGTAAGCGGGCTGAATATTCTGCCCGGCAGCATCACCACCGCCCATCTGGGCACTGTGGAGCTGGATGCGGGCAGCATCGTCAATCTCCAGGTTGGGGCGGAGGAGCTGGTCAACGGCAGCGTCACCTCGGAGAAGCTGCTTCTGGATTCCGTTCACAGCGGCCATATCCGGGACAAATCCATTCTTGCCGGGCATATCGGCCCCCAATCCGTGCTTGCGGAGCATCTGCAGGATGGGACGGTTACCGGAGCGAAGCTGGCGGAAAAAACAATCACCGGCAGTCACCTGACGGAAGGGGCCATCGATGGCACCCATCTGGCCGAGGGTTCGGTCAGCGGCCGCCATGTACGTGACAGCTCCATCGCCTCCCGGCATCTTCTGCCCGGCAGTGTGGGCGGCGAACACCTGAAGCCGGCCAGCATCACTACGGCTCATCTGGGGAATGTGCAGCTGGATGCCGTCAACATTGTGAATCTTGTGGCCGGCACAGAGCAGTTGGGCAACGGAAGCGTGACAGGGGAGAAGCTGGCTGCGGATTCGGTTCACAGCGGGCATATCCGGGCTGGGGCCATCGGTGCGGACCATATCGGCGCCCGGGTCATCCAGGAAGGGCATCTGCAGGATGGGGCGGTGAATGCCGCGAAGCTGTCGCCAGGGGCTGTTGGCGGTTTCCATCTGGTTGACGGCGCTGTAACCTCCCGCCATCTCCTCCCGGGAAGTGTGGCAGGACAGCATCTTCAACCCGGGAGCATTACCACGGAGCACCTGGGTGCGGTAGAGCTGGATGCGGCTCAAATCGTGAACCTCCTGGTAGGCAGTGAACATTTGGGCAATGAATGCGTCACTTCGGAAAAGGTGGCTTTGGCTTCCATCCGCAGCGAGCACATCGACAATGATGCGATCTATTCGGAGCATATCAGCACACTTGCCGTGTTGGAGGAGCATCTGCAGGACGGCTCCATCACGTCAGCGAAGCTGTCGGAGGGGGCTGTGCACGGGGTGCACCTGGCCGAGGAAACCATCGGCAGCCGCCATCTGCGTGACGGCATCATCGGCCTGCGGCACTTGTCTGCGGAGGTTTCGGGCATGCTGAAGCAGGCTCATACATGGGTGGAAGAAGCAGGAAACACCCTTCAAGCCATAATCGACAGCACCGGAATTGCCGACGGAGCGGTAGCCGGCGCCAAGCTGGCAGACGGAGCGGTGGACGGCAGCAAGCTGGCGGAGGGAGCGGTGGATGGCAGCAAGCTGGCGGACGGAGCGGTAGCCGGCAGCAAGCTGGCGAACGGAGCGGTGGACGGAAGCAAGCTGGCCAAGGAAGGCGTAAGCGAAGAGCATCTGACCCCTTCCCTGCGCAAGAAATTGCAGCAGATTACGGTAGGGCCGCAATGCGGCGCATTCTCCTTCCGGTTTCCGGCCATGCAGGAAATCTGCCAACTGGAGATTACGCTGGGCCTTCCTTACCCCGACACCAACTATGTTTTGGTAGCCATGACCAATCATCCGGCCTGCTACGCCGTGTTGAAGGAGCTTCATCCCGACCGGGCCATCGTCGAACTGGTGCGGACCAAAATCAGCGGCGATATTTCCGGTGCAGTCAGTTGGATTGCCACTTCCATGAGCTGAGCAGCTTAGCGAGTATTGAATACAGGACTGCTTCTGTACGGACATTCATCCGTGCAGGGCAGTTCTGTTTCCTTCCGGCGAAGGGTTAAGCACATGAGCGTACTTTCTTTTTTCTAACGGCGGTTAAAGACGCTATTTTGCTAATTTAACCATCTTTTTTATTCTAACGGCGGCCAGAGCCGTTATTTGGTCCTTTCGGTCGGTTTGGGGCCCGGCTTGAGGCAAATAACGGCGCTGGCTTCCGTTAGATTTTTGAGACAGGCTTTTTATCCAGAATAACGGCGTTCACCGCCGTTAGAATCGCCCATGGTCCAGCGGGACCGTCACCATCAACGAAAATGCCGGGCAGACGCTGCACTTTCACAAATTTTGAAGGTTACTTTGAACTCCCCCAAATTACTCCTGCACACCTCCCGCGCCACTTACCTCCAGCTCCCATCCGTACCACCTGCTATTTCAACTTCGATCTCGCACCTCCCGTTCCACTAATCCAGGGTTTCCACTTCCGCACCACTTATCTCCAGCGATCTATCCGTATCGCCTGCTATTTCAACTTCGATCTCGCACCTTCCATTCTGCTAGCTCATATATTTTCACCTCGCACCTCCCGTTCCACTAACCCAGGGTTTCCACTTCCGCACCACTTACCTCCAGCTCCCATCCGTACAACCGGCTCTCCCAGCTTCACTCCCGCACCTTCCGCACCTCGACCCCCGGCCCCCATCCCGCATCACTGTTCCCACGCCCCTAGCCCCGGGCTTCAACTCCTGCCCCTGCCCAACCCTACGCCTCCCTGGATCCCTGTCCCGTTGCATCCGCCTGAAACTGGCACAGGTGAGTTGAACATGCCCCAAGACAGCTGCGTAAGCCCGATTGCTGCTGCGGAAAAGGCGGGTGTCCCGGTTTTGCCTGCGCCCGCCTGCGCCCGCAGTGTGCAAGAGCCGTTACACTCTTTTCCCGGTTACATACTATAGGATGAAACCAAGGACATTCGGAGGTGGCATATTTGGTCCAAGTTAAGCGAACCCGAAAAGGAAAAGCTCCGTTCCGGCGGAAATCCGCCGCTTTGGACGTCCCGGCAGGGGGGCGGCCGCTGCCCATCCAAAACGCCGATCAGCCCAAGGTTTCCGTGATTATACCCGTCATGAACGAACGAAGGTCCATTCAGGCGGTGATCCGGGCGGCAAGAAGCGTACATCCGGAAGCCGAGGTCATTGTGGTGTCCAACGGCTCCACCGACGGCACCCGCCAGCTGGCGGAGGAGGCTGGGGCGCGTGTGCTCTTTTTTCCAGAGCCGCTGGGCCATGATGTGGGCAGAAGCATCGGCGCTCTTCATGCCAAGGGCGAGATTCTTGTATTTACGGACGGGGATATTGTCATTCCGGGCAGCCAGCTGCGTACCTTTGTGACGGCGGTTGAGAATGGAGCGGATATTGCCTTAAACACCTATTCCGGGGCTGTGGAACGGATGCAGGTGCACAGTGTGGTGCTGGCCAAATACGCACTGAACGCTGTGCTGGATAAACCTGAGCTCAAAGGTATGTCGCTGACCGCCATTCCCCATGCCATGAGCCGGGAAGCAGCCAAACGGATCGGCTTTGAACATCTGGCGGTTCCCCCCTTGGCCCAGGCCATCGGCTCCGCTTCAGGCTTGAAGCTGGTGCCGGCCTCCTATGTGGAGGTAGGCAGCACCAATCCAACAAGACGGAGAAGGCGGAAAAACGGGCAGGACCCGCTGGAGCACCTGATTCTGGGCGACCATCTGGAGGCTATCGGGTGGCTGCTTGCGCAAGATGGTCCCCGTGGCCGGTTTCCCGACCTGCCCAAACGAAGGGATGTGATCCGGTGAAACCTGTAATCCCTGCACGTCCCTCTGTGTTAACCCGAAAGAAAGCTGCCGCTCCAGGCTCCGCCGGTGACAGCCGCCCGGTGCGCATATCCGCCGGGGGCAAACCCCGCGCCAAAGCGGGACGTGCCCGTGGGCGCCGGCCCCAGCCCTCCGCCGGAGCGCGGGGCAAAGGCCGCCGCCTCACGGCTAAGTCCTCCCGGCGCCTGGGCGCCCGTGCGGCAGGAGCTGCCGCCGGCCGCTCCGCTGTCCGGGGCACCCACGCCGCCGGCAAGCAGGCAGCGGCGGCCAGCCGGGCCTGGGCCCGCTGGTGGAACGGCCGGTCCCGCAGCGGGCCGGGAAAGGTATACCTCCAGCATGCCCGCAGCTTTATGCTGGGGTATGCCAAGGCCTCCGGCCTGCCAGTGAGCCGGAGACTCCCGCTGCCGACGGAGCGGAGCGTTGCCGCCGTGATTCACGCCGCCTCCGGCCATCCGTCCATAAGTGCTGTTCTGGAGCAGCTGGGCCGGCTGGCATTGGATGAAATCATTGTTGTGGCGGGCGGCCTGACGGATGACAAACGACGGCTCATCCGGGAGCACCCCGCCGGCCCTGTGCTGGTCCATTATCCCGAGTCCTTGGGCTACGGTGGCGGCCGGGCGGCCGGTGCCAGATTTGCCGCATCGGATATTGTACTCTTCCTGGAGGAGCATGACCCGGTTCCAGCCGAACAGCTTCTGCCCTTCATCGCCTCCATTGCCAAAGGCAATGATCTGGCGGTATCGGCGATGCCCGGCCAGCAGGGGCCCTTCGGAGGGCGAGATCCGGCCGCCATGCTGAAGGAATTCATGAATTTGACCCAGGGCCGGCGGGATTTGGGGACTGCGTCCCTGGAGCATTGTCCCCATGCCCTCTCCCGGAGAGCCCTTGACCGGCTGGGAGCCGCCAGTCTGGCTGTGCCGCCGGTGGCGCAAACCGCCGCTCTGCTCCAAGGGCTGCGAGCCGCTGTGGTGCCCCTGCCTTCCTCTCCGTACAGAAGGGCAGGCATCCGGCAGGAGCTGTATCCAACCGGCGTCGGGCCCGAGGTGCTTATGGGAGACCGGCTGGAGGCTCTCCACGAGCATCTCCGCGCCACCGGGCCGCGCTCCCGGTTTCCGGACCGTCTGCGCAAGCGGGAAGCGGCGAAGGGGGCAGTCACATGCGAATGACCAGCATCATCATTCCCACCCGCAACGGGCTGGAGCTTCTGGTTCCCTGTGTAGAGTCCATCCGCGCGTATACCTCCACACCGTATGAAATCATCGTTGTGGACAACGGCTCCACAGACGGAACCCTGGACTATTGTGTGCAGGAGAGGCTGGCGTTTGTTTCCTACCCGGACAATGCCGGATTTCCCGCCGCCTGTAATGCAGGCTTGAAAATAGCGATGGGGGATGCCCTGTTGCTTCTGAACAATGATGTGGTGGTGACCCACCGCTGGCTGGACAATTTGCTGGAGTGCCTGGACGAAAGCCCCGACACAGGCGCCGCAGGACCCTGCTCCAATTATGTCAGCGGCCGCCAGCAGGAAGCTGTGCCCTACAACACGATGGAGGAGTTCCATGCTTGGTCTCCCCTGCGCAATACTCCGGACCCTTCCCGGCGTATCCCTATCGAACGGCTGGTAGGCTTCTGCCTGCTGTTCAAGCGGGAGGTAATGGAGCGGATCGGCCTTCTGGATGAGCGTTTTTCACCGGGGCATTACGAGGATGACGATTACTGCTACCGGATCAGGCTGGCGGGCTTCCGGCTGATGATGGCCGGAGATGCCTTCGTGCATCACCACGGAAGCGTCAGCTTCCGGAAGCAGGACAATGCATCGCTCATAGCGCTGATTGAAACCAATTACCGCAAATTTGTAGATAAGTGGGGGATTGATCCCCGCCAATATATATGAGCACCTGAAGGAGGAGAAGGCCGGTGAAGGGAGTTATTCTTGCGGGCGGCAAGGGCACACGCCTTTATCCGTTAACGCGGGTTATCAACAAGCACCTGCTTCCCGTCGGGCAGCTGCCCATGATTATGCACGGGATCAACAAGCTGAAGGAAGCCGGCATCACAAGCATATGCATTGTCACGGGCAAAGGGAGCGCCGGACAGTTTGCGGAATTGCTGGGGAGCGGCTCCGAATGGGGAGTTGCACTCCATTATTGCATCCAGGATGACGCAGGGGGAATCGCCCAGGCGTTAGGCCTGGTGGAATCCTTCCTCCAGCCGGGGGAATCCTTCGTGGTGATCCTGGGAGACAATCTCTTCGAGGCTTCCTTGACCCCCTTTATACGGGCATTCCGGGGCAAGGCCGGCCAGGCGGCGGTGCTGTTGAAGGAGGTGGAGGACCCCAGACGCTACGGAGTCCCCCATCTGGCCAACGGCCGGATCAGCCGGATCGAAGAAAAGCCCGAGCATCCGCCGTCCCATTACAGCGTAACCGGGATTTATTTTTATGATGATGCCGTATTTGAGATCATTCGTTCCATTCATCCCTCCAAACGGGGAGAGCTGGAAATCACCGATGTGAACAATGTGTATGCGTCCCGGGGAAGGCTCTCCCATCATATTCTGGAGGGCTGGTGGATGGATGCGGGTACCTTCGAATCGCTGGCAGCGGTCAACAGGCTGATCACAAGCACCGGCGGTGCGGGAATACCACGAAAGTAGCCACTTTTGCTGCAGCAGGGACCATGTTATGTCTGGGTAGCATACACGGACATTTACCAAGGAATGGAGGGATATGGCCATGAAGCGGTCATTGAAGCGGCAGGTCCGGCGGCGGTTGCCTGTCCAGAAAACCAGACGGAGTCCTGTGCCTGCAGGCTCCTCAGCAGCGGTAACGACATCAGCCGCCGCATTGGAGGAGAAACGGGCGGCGGGCTTCCGGCTGGGCTTCGACTACGGCTACAGCTGGGGAAGGAGCAATTCGGTTCTGATTCAGGCGCCTCCCCAGGTGACGAACGTATGGGATATCCGGGTGCTGTTCGTTATGTCCGGCAAGGGTGTCCCCTATTCTCCCATTGATCAGGCGGTATATGAGGCCCTGCAAGCGAATGCCAGAGAGTGCATTGCCGTATCGCCCTTCGGGCCCATTCTGGAGCTGGTGGATCAGATGAGGCCGGAGCTGGTGCTGGTTCTGGAGGGAATGGAGCTGCCTGTGCAGGTGGTGGATGCGCTGCGGATGAGGGGGGTGCGGACAGCGGTCTGGTTCACGGATGATCCGTACTATGTGGATGTGACGGAGAAGATTGCCGTACATTACGACGATGTGTTCACCCTGGAGCTGAACTGCGTTCCCTTTTACCAGTCCATCGGCTGCTCCCGGGTCCATTATTTGCCCTTGGGGGCCAATCCGGGTGTATTCCGGCCACAGCCTGTGGCAACCACCTACCGGCGGGATGTGAGCTTTATCGGCTCCGCCTATTGGAACCGGGTTTCCTTCGTCAGCAAAATCCTGCCGGCATTGGAGAACTGCAACTCTCTGATCTCCGGATGGTGGTGGGAGCGTCTGCCCGCCTTCACACGGCTGGGTCCCCGGATCCAGTCCGGCGTGTGGCTTACCCCCGAGGAAACAGCCAAGTTTTATTACGGCTCCCGCATTGTGCTGAATGTGCACAGAGCCTATGACGACGAGTCCTACAACTGCAATGTCCGCAAGATTCCCGCCCTTTCGGTAAACCCGCGGACCTTCGAGATTGCCGCCACCGGCGCGTTCCAGATGACCGACGAACGGAGTGATCTGCTGAACTATTATAAGCCCGGCGAGGAAGTGGTCACCTTCGCATCTCCCGAGGAATGTATGCAGAAGATCCGGCATTACCTCAACCACGAGGATGAGCGGCGGGAGATTGCCCTGCGCGGGCTGCGGCGGACATTAGCCGACCATACGTACAACAAACGGATTCAATCGCTTTTGAGCAGCGTGTTTGCAGACTAAATTCCATGAAGACACGAGGTGGTGATCGTGATGAAGCTGTGCATTTTGGGCGGCAACGGTATGGCGGGCCATGTGCTGGTGGATTATTTCCGCAAGAGAGAGGGGTGGGAGGTTAGTTATACCTCCCGCGACAGGAAGGATCCCCATGCCTTGTACCTGGATGCCGGAGATGAGGGACAGGTTTTGGCACTCTTGGACCAGCTGCGTCCCGATGTAGTGATGAACGCTATAGGCATTCTGAACCGGGATGCGGAGGAGCATGAAAGGCTGGCTTACCAGGTGAACGGTCTTCTCCCCCATCTGCTTCGGCGGAAGCTGGAGGAATGGGGCGGGAAGCTGGTGCATATCAGCACGGATTGTGTGTTTTCCGGGGAGCAGGGGGACTACACGGAGTATGATTTGCCGGACGGAAGCTCCGTTTATGCGATCAGCAAAGCTATGGGCGAGGTCCGTCATCCTCCGCATCTGACAGTCCGTACTTCCATTATCGGGCCGGAAATCCGCAGCAGCAGGATCGGCTTGTTCGACTGGTTTATGTCCCGGCAGGGTGAGGTCAAAGGGTACACACAGGTCTATTGGAACGGGGTTACGACACTGCAGCTGGCTAAATCCGTGGAGCAGATGCTCGCCGCCGGCACCTCCGGGCTGGTCCATCTCACCGCTCCCCAGAAGGTCAGCAAATACGAGCTGTTGGGTTTATTCCAGGACGTGTTCGGCAAAACCGATGCGGTTATTGTGCCCGACGACCGCTTCCGCCAGGACCGGACGCTCCGGTGCACCAGAACAGAGGCTGCCCTTCTGGTTCCGGAGTACCGGACCATGCTTGCCGAGATGCGGAATTGGATGAGGGCCCATCCGTCCCGGTACATCTGAAGGAAGCGGGGGATACACATGAGCATACGAAAAGGGCGGAGGAAACCCAGGCAATCCGCCTTAAGCTATGAATCCGGTTATGCCGCCGGGCGGTCCCACGGTTACCGGACGGGGTGCTGCCAGAGTGTCCTGCAGACCGTAAATCCGCCGGTTTATCCGGTTCTGCCTCTGCGGGTGCTGTACATCCGGCAAGGATTCGAAGCCATCGACCGGGGTGTGGAGGAGGCGCTGTCTACCTTGGTCCGCGAGCCGTATACAGGTAATCCCGGAGATCTGTACCGCCTGGCTTCCGAGCTCCGTCCCGACCTGGTGCTGGTCATGAACGGTCTTCATGTGTTCCCCGAGAATCATCTGGAGATGGTGGCCCAGATCCGCGCCCAGGGCATCAGGACGGCGGTTTGGTTTGCCGACGATCCCTATTTTACCGATTGGACCCCTTCGGTGGCCGTCCAATACGATTATGTATTTACCCATGAGCTCAGCTGTGTGGAGTTCTACCGTCAAGCCGGCAATCTCCGGACCCATTATTTGCCCTTGGCCGCCTCCACGGACATCTACCGCCCGATGGCGGTGGAGAACCGATACCATAGCGATATCTGCTTCATCGGCAACGGCTTTCCCAACCGGATCGGTTTTTTCAATGAAATCACTCCCTTTTTGGCCCGGCACAGGATTGTGATCATCGGAGCTTTATGGGAGCGCTTGGCCGGCTACCAAAGGCTGGCGGAGAGCATACGGCTGTCATGGACGCCGGTGGATGAAACAGTCAAATTCTACAATGGTGCCAAGCTGGTGATCAACATGCACCGGGGGGCCGTGGATCCCGTCTACAGCAAAAATGCAAGGAAGATCGAAGGCCGCTCTATCAATCCCCGCACCTATGAAATCGCCGCCTGCGGAGCCCTTCAGCTGACGGATGTCCGGGAGGATCTGGCTTTGTATTATACCCCGGGCCAGGAAATCATCCCTTATGCCTCCGCTGCCGAATTTGTGAATCTGGCCGACTACTACCTCCATAACGAAGCGGAGCGTAACCGGATTGCCGTCCGGGGGCTTCACCGCACCCTTCGGGACCATTCCTTCCGGTCCAGACTCTTCCAGCTGCTGAATACCGTATTCCCGGGAGAATCCGTATAATAGACCAAGCGCCTTTTTCCAGCCATGTGGATAAAAATCCATTCCTTCCAATTCACCCTGCATATGTTATAGAAGTAATAGGGAAGGAGGTGGAACTATGGCCATTCTGTTAGATCAACAGGTATCGCAAAACGCCAGTACGGCAGGCTCGATCGCAATCCCGGTAAGCGCCACGCCGGAATTGTTCGGTACTCTCGGATTGAACGTGGCCGGCGCAGGCGCCAATTTGCGGGTGCACTTTACTGCAACTGTAACGGTATCCGGTTTAATTGCCGTCCTGACACCTGTTACCATTACTATTTTTCGGGTAGTGGGCGGTGTCCCCACCCTTGTATTCTCCGTTACCGAAACCCTGCCGGTGGGCACCCTCATTTTGACCACAACCGTTCTTACAGCCAACGGTGTCGATTACAATCCGCCCAATGACGGCTTCCTGGTTTACCAGGCCTTTGTCAGCGCGCCCGGCTTGGAGGTATTCCCGACGAGAGTCGGACCGGAGAGCTTCAACGCCGAGGCTTATTCCGACTGATGTGTGGCAAAAGGCTCCGCAAACGGGTTATCCCGGGCGGGCCTTTTTTTTGTTTTCAACAAAGGGCGTAAGCGGAGGGATTGCTGTCCCTTCGGGCATAGGATAAAGTACGCATCGAATAACGGTCATGCGCTGGCGGTCCCTCGGACCCGCCAGTCCTAAACCTGGAGGTAAACGCATGAAAGCCAAACGCAAAAGAAAGGGTCTCGGCGTCAGACCGAAAAAGCCTCTTGCCGCCAAGGGGAGAACCAAACGGAGCAAACCGGCCACCAAGGCTCCGCGCGCTGTAAAAGCGGCCAAAAGGCGACAGCCGGGCGGAATGTCCCGCCAGGCGCTCGCGGCCTTCAACAATGGGTATGATACCGGCTTTAACCAGGGCTTCGCCCAGGGGATGCAGGATGGGCAGAGCTTCCTGGCATAGTGAAGCGGGGCCGGTCCGCCCATTGTCAGACCGCCTTCCTGGGGCGGCGAAGCAAGGAATAATGGAAGCGGCCTTCCCTATTCCCGTTTCGCCGCCTTTTTATGGGAAAATGCGGCTTCCCCATTTTGGACAAAACCGGCCATTCCAAAATTTGTACGAATGCCGGAGGGTCAACTGTCGTGCCCAGTAGGTTGTCTCCCTAATATATTGTACTATTCGCAGAACACCCGCCAAACGCCGATGGGGTCTGTTCGTCGAAGGGGCTGCGGCCGGCGGAAGCCGGAATTCCGGTCTTCGCCTGTCCGCAAAACTCTTAGGAGGTGATACGCCAAACATGACCGCCATCCGATTGAACATCATGTTGTTTTCCCACATTTGCTCCGACACGCATATTACCGGAGCGGAGAAGCTTCTGCTGTTTTTTGCCACCGAGCTGCGGGGCAGTCATGACTGCACGCTGGTGGTGCCCAGCGAAGGTCTGCTTGCAGCGGAGGCAAGAGCAAGAGGCATCTCCACCATCGTCATTTCGTACCCCAACTTCTACGAGGTATATGCGCCGGGGCCTTATTTCCGCCAGGAGCTGGGGGGATTCATCCGGGATAACGGAGATGCGGTCCAGTCGCTTCTGACTCTGATGCTGGAGCGGCGCCCGGACCTGGCCATTGTCAACACCTGTGTTAATCTGATGCCGGCTTGGATTTCCCGCTCCTTGGGAATTCCCGTAGGCTGGATGATGACAGAGCAGATTCAGAGCAACCGCTATACGTCTTATTCGACGGAAATCATCAATGCGTATTCGGATTGGATCATCGGCATATCCCATGCTTCACTCCAGCCCTTCCGGGGAACCCCGGGGGAAGGCAAAATCCGCATCTTGTACCCCTCCTGGAATGACCATGAGCTGGAACGGGAGCAGTGGCCCGTCTACCGTAACAGCAAACGCGAGGAAATCGGCTGGAATGACGCCCACCGGGTGATCGGATACGTATCCTCGGATATTTATCCCAACAAGGGTCTGGAGCATTTCATCCAGATGGCCATTGACCTGGGGGCCACCTACCCCGATCTGCGGTTTATGGTGGCAGGCAAAATGACGGATGTGGGCTATTACGCCAAGTGCCTGGAGCAGATCCGTCTCTCCGGACTTCTGGGACGCTTTTACTTCCAATCGTTCGAGATGCAGATCCAGCAGATTTATCCGGCCATGGATATCCTGGTTATCCCCAGCCTGATTGAAGAGGGCTTCGGCATGACGGCGCTGGAGGGGCTGATCTTCGGCAAGATGGTGGTGACGTACAACTCCGGAGGGCTGGGTGAAATCATGACGCTGACCGGCAACGGCAGCTACCTGGTGGAGAAGGGGAATATCCGGGGGTTAGTCGACACCGTGGGTTCTCTTCTGGTCAAAGGCCCCTTCGTCCAAAGCTGGGGTGCCCGCAACACCATCGCGGTGGAGAAAGCCTTCGGGATCGGCTCCTACCGGTTGAGGCTGGGGGATTGGCTGCAGGAGGCCAGCGGCACTCTTCCGGCACTGGGTCCCCGGCCGCTGCCCCAAGAAGCGCTTTTGCAGAAGCCAGCTCTGCTGCTGAGGGGCTCAGCCCCTGCCGTTTATTTGCTGGAGTACGGCTGCCGGTATCTTTTCTCAGAGGAGTCCGTGTTCCGTGCCAAGGGCTTCCGGTTTGACGAGGTGCTTACCCTGGATGACGGTTATCTGGGCCGGATTCCCATGGGCGGTGTTCTGGGCATTGGCCAGCCCTTGCCCGTAAGACAGACTGCCCGCCGGGGCGGGCGCAAGGGTAAGGCCGGCTCCCGCCGGACCAGGGGACGCCGCCGCACACTGAAGGCTTGGAAAGGCAAGGGGCAGCGGCTCCTGGCCCGGAAGAAAAGATCCGGTCTGCCCAAAGGCAAGCGGATCTCCCCCAAAGCCGCCGGGCGCAAGGGAAGAAGCGCTGCAGTCTCCAGAGGGAGTGCCGGCCACGCCAAACGGAGGAAAATCAAAAAAAGCGGGTGATCGTATGAACATCGTGACGGTTCTGGGCACCAGACCGGAAATTATCCGGCTCTCTCTCGTAATGAAAAAACTGGATCAGCTTGCAGCCAAACACACCGTTATTCATACGGGGCAAAACTTCACCTATTCCTTAAGCGAGGTTTTCTTCAAGGAGCTGGGGCTGCGGAAGCCGGATTATGTATTGTCGGAGAAGCAGGAATCCCTCGGCAGTCAGATGGCGATTATGTTCCAACGGATCGAAGAGATTCTCCAGGCGGAGAAACCCGACAAGGTGCTTCTTCTGGGAGATACCAACAGCGCGTTGTCGGCCATTCTGGCGGAGCGTATGGGTATCCCGGTGGTGCATATGGAAGCCGGCAACCGCTGCTATGATCTGGCCGTTCCCGAAGAGAAGAACCGCAGGGTGATCGATGCCATCTCCTCGTACAATATGCCGTATACCCGGCAGAGCAAGGACCACTTGGTTCGGGAGGGTTTTCCCAGCCACCGGATTATCCTCACCGGCAATCCCATTTACGAGGTTCTGTCCCACTACCGGGACCGGATCGAAGCAAGCTCGGTGATGGAGACGCTGGAGCTGGCCTCCGGGCATTATCTCCTGGCTACCATCCACCGGGCCGAGAACGTGGACCGGGCGGAGCCGCTCCGGGAGATTATGGAAGGCCTGAACCGCATCGCCAAAAATACTGCACTGCGGATCATTCTTTCTGTCCATCCCAGGACCCGGTCCAGGCTGTCCGCATTAAGCGATCTGAAGATTCATCCGCTGGTGGAATTCCACGAGCCCTTCGGCTTCTTCGACTTCGTCAAGCTGGAGCAGCATGCGGCCTGCGTCCTCACAGACAGCGGAACCGTTCAGGAGGAATGCTGCATCTTCCGAGTGCCGACGGTGACGGTGCGCAACAGCACCGAACGGCCGGAGACGGTGGACTGCGGCAGCAATGTGGTATCCGGGGTGGATGCGGACCGCATTGAAAGCGCCGCCCAGGTGATGATGGCCATGCCGACGGATTGGGATTGCCCGCAAGGGTATCTGGATACGGATGTATCTGCCAAGGTTGTCAAATTTTTATTAGGAGGGAAAGGTTATGTTTCGTGACAAGAGAATTTTGGTGACAGGCGGCACCGGCTCCTGGGGGTATGAGCTGGTCAGGCAGCTGCTGGATTTTGAACCCAAGGAGGTCATCATCTTCTCGAGGAACGAATCCAGTCAGGTGGCCATGATGCGCACCTTCGAGGACCGCAGACTAACCTTCGTCATCGGGGACATCCGGGATAAGGAAGCGCTGGTCCGGGCATGCGCACAGATTGATTATGTATTCCATCTGGCTGCGCTGAAGCATGTACCGGTGTGCGAGGAGCAGCCCTACGAGGCCATGAAAACCAATGTGCTGGGCACTCAGTATGTGATTGAGGCCGCCATTGAAAATAAGGTGGAGAAGGTCGTCTACATCTCCACCGACAAAGCCGCCAATCCCTCCAACTTCTACGGCATGACCAAGGCCATCGGCGAAAAGCTGATCATCCATGCCAATCTGCTTCAGGGGGATACGGAATTCGTCTGCGTCCGGGGCGGCAATGTGCTGGGGACCAACGGCAGCGTCATCCATCTGTTCATGAAGCAGATCCGGGAAAAAGGACGGGTGGGCATTACCGATATGGCCATGACCCGCTTCTTCCTTACTCTGCAGGAGGCCATCAGTCTGCTGTTCAAGGCAACAGAAGCCAGCATCGGCGGGGAAACCTTCGTGATGATGATGCCCACCTGCAAAATTACCGATCTGGCCCAGGTATTGGGTGAAGCCATGGGCAAGCCGGAGGTGGAGATGGTGGAGCTGGGCGTTCGGCCCGGCGAGAAAATCCATGAAATTCTGCTGACCGAATTCGAAAGCCAGACCACGGTTCTGTTCGACGAGCAGTATCTGGTGATTCTGCCTACGCTGGAAATCCCTGGTATCAAGAATCGGTATGCCTCTTATCCCAAGGCCGAAATCAGCAGCTTCTGCTCCAGCCAATCCCTCATGGACAAAAATGAGATTCGGGAGCTTCTGATTAAAGGAGGCTTCCTTCACGAATGAAGGAGAGCACGGTTTTAATTACGGGGGCAGGCGGCTTTACCGGCCGCCATGCCTGCCGGTATTTTGCCGCACTTGGCTATTCGGTGGCAGCAGCCGTCCGGAGGGAGGACGGGGAGCCGCCTGAGGGCCGTCTCTATGTATGCGACCTCACCGATAAGGCGGAGGTCAAGCGGCTGGTGGAGGAAACGAAGCCCCGCTTCGTGCTGCATCTGGCCGGAAGGAATGCCGTGGGCGATTCATGGAAGGATCCGCTGGGGTGTATGGAGGCCAATCTCCTGTCTACCCTGTATTTACTGGAGGCTCTTCGGGGGCTTGCCGGCTGCCGGCTGCTGGTGGCAGGCTCCATGCTGGGGTTTGACCTGAGCGATTCCCCCCAGCCTCTGCACCCGTACAGTCTGGCCAAAACCATGCAGGTCCTTATCGCTCAGGCCTGGAGCTTCCTCTACAGCCAGGAGGTGCTGATAGCCAAACCCTCCAACCTGATTGGCCCCGGCCGCTCCAACGGAATCTGCGGTCTTCTGGCCGCACGGATCGCCCGTTGGGAGAATGGTACCGATGCCTCCGTCTTCCGTCTGTCGTCGTGGCATGAAGAGAGGGATTATCTGGACGTCCGGGATGCCGTAGCCGCGTACCGAATCATTCTGGAGACCGGCCAGTCCGGCACCGTCTACCCTGTCTGCTCCGGCAGCATGCGTTCGCTTGGGGATCTGGTGGCCACATACCGGGGGTTGACCCCGATTACCCTTCCCATCGAGGTCGGGCAAACTGCGCCGCTGCCCCCGCCGCTGCCCATGGATGCCGCTGTGACCCAAAGCCTGGGCTGGTCGCCGTCCATCCCATTTGCCCAATCGCTGTCGGATGCGCTTGATTTCTACAGGGGGCTTTGACATAGGCAGTATGCCCGCCGTACCAGATCGAAGAGGAGGAACCATGCCATGCTTCCCAGAGTGACCATTGTCATTCCATTTTATAATGATCCTTACGTGGAACAGGCCATCTCCAGCGCCCTTGGGCAAACCTACCCCAACCTGGAGGTTATCGTTGTGGATGATGGCTCCACACTGTATCAGGACAGAATCAATCCCTTCGTTTCCCGGGTCCATTATTTGGGCAAATCCAACGGAGGAACAGCCAGCGCCATCAATCACGGTGTCCGGATGTCCTCCGGCGATTATATCGCCTGGCTTAGCTCCGACGATTTGTTCTACCCCCACAAAATTGCCCGCCAGCTGGCATTTATGCAGCAATATAATTCCCTCCTATCCTTTACCGCCTTCGACCAGATCAACGAATTGGGGCATGTGACGGCTCACGCACAGGCGGCCCGCTATTCCTCTCAAAGCGAATTCATCCGGGCCTTCTCCACCTGCGATCCTATCAACGGCTGCACCATCATGTTCAAGAAGGAATTGGTGGCGCGGGTAGGCCTGTTCGACGAGAGCCTGCGGTATACTCAGGATTATGAATATTGGATCCGTGCGCTGCTGTCCGGTGTGAACATCCATTTCCTGGATGAACCTCTGACTAAATACCGCTGGCATGACCAAATGGGAACCATGCGGTTTCAACCGCATATTCTGGCGGAAGTCCAGGCTGTGCAGAATACCTTCCGCCACCGGCTGGAGGCGCTGGCTTTGGCAACGCCGTATTAAGGAGGCGCGGCATGAATCCGAAGGTTACGGTCGTCATTCCCTTTTACAACTGTCCGTATATCGGGCGGGCCATCCAAAGCGTGGTGGACCAGAGCTATCCCAACCTGGAGATTATCGTGGTGGATGACGGCTCAACCCGGCATATGGAGCTGATTACGCCTTACGCCGGCCGCCTTCTCTATTACCGCAAGGGCAATGGTGGAACAGCCAGCGCCATGAATTTCGGGATTCTGAACGCCACAGGCGAGTACGTGACCTGGTTGAGCTCGGATGATCTGTATAAGCCGGATAAGGTGGCCCGCCAGCTGTCATTTATGAGGCGCAGCCTTGCGGAGTTTTCCTTCACCGCTTACGCCGTCATGGATAAGGACGATGTGGTGACGGAGAGCTTCGCGGGCACCCCCATCACATACCCGAACGATATTTACCGGCTGCTTGCCAATTACAATCCCATTAACGGCTGCACCATGATGTGCAAAAGGGAGCTGTTTTTCAAATACGGCTTGTTTAACGAAAACCTGCCGTATACCCAGGATTATGAGATGTGGCTGCGGCTTGCCATTAACGGTGTCAAGCTGCACTATTTGCCGGAGGCCTTGACGGTTTACCGGTTTCATGACCAAATGGGCTCTATCCGCTACCGGCCGGAACTGCTGGAGGAGTTCTTCCGGGTGCATGCGGTTTATAAGGACCGGATGCAGCAATTGCTTGAACGCCTGTAACGGCGAGGAGGAACCATGAATGAAAATATTGTTGGCGACCTATTGGCTGATTCCCCATATCGGCGGCGTGTGGACCTTCATGAACCAAATCCGGAACAGGCTGGAGCGGATGGGGCATGAGGTGGATGTACTGGGAAACAGTCCCGACTACCAAAGCTTCCACCTCTATAATAAAGGGATTTATTTGGACAAAAAATATTTGTATCCCATGCTGGAGACGAAGCTGAACCCAACCCTCTTCCCCCATATGTTCGAGCAGCCGGTAATCTGGCAGAACGAATATGACCGCTATTGTCTCGAGCTCTCCGCCGCTTACTTCGGATTGGAGCAATATGATGTGATCCACACCCAGGATGTGATATCAGCCCGTGCGCTGTCCCGGGTCAAGCCGAAGGGAACACCCTTGGTATCCCATATTCACGGCTCGGTAGCCACGGAGATGTTCTCCCACTTCCAGATGCATCCGGAGCTGGGCATCCACGAGAACAGCCCGGCCTTTAACTACTTCAAGGCGATCGAATATTACGGGGCTTCCGGGACGGATCTGTCCATCACGGCTAATTATTGGCAGCGGGATATGCTGATCAACCAATTCGGGGTGCCGTCCGAAAAGGTGGCGGTATTCCAATATGGGCTGGATACCGGTCCGTTCTGGGAAAAGGTTGCCGCCGGCACTGATACTGTGCGTCCCCCGGGTAAAAAGGTGATTATTTTTCCGGCCCGCCTGGTTTTTATCAAGGGTGTCCATATTCTGATCGATGCGCTGGCTACATTGAAGCAAGCCCGGTCTGATTGGGTTTGCTGGATTGTGGGGGACGGGGACCAGCGGGCGGCTCTGGAGGACCAGGCCCGGAGGCTTGGCCTCCAGCAGGAGGTGGCCTTTTTGGGCAATCGCTCTGATGTCCCCGCCTTGCTCAGCCAATCGGACATTTTTGTACACTGCTGTCTCCAGGATAACCAGCCTTTTTCGGTAATGGAGGCGCAGATGGCGGGTTTGCCTGTTCTGGTATCCTCTGCGGCCGGTCTGCCTGAGATGGTCGAGCATGGGGTGACCGGCATGATCTCTCCGGTGGGGGACCCGGTAACGCTCTTCCAGCAGCTCAGGCAGCTGCTGGAGGATGATGGCTTCAGAACCGCATTGGGGCAGCAGGCTCAAACCTGGGCCCGCAGCCACTGGTCTCTGGACCTGATGATCGGACGTCTGTTGGATGTGTACCGGAGGGTCATGGAGACTTCAGGCAAGGCCTGACAGAGGATTAAAGGGGGTTTAAGCATGCAGGATGATCGATTCAAGGTGCTTGGGGATTTGTATAACCGCAGGTTTGCCATTCAAACCAGCGATCCCCTATGGGTGGATTATTACGTCTGGAACCAGATTTATTCCAGGTTGCCCAAGGATTACCTGCTTCCGGATATGGCGATCTATACCTTTTTACCGCAAAAATGAGAGGAGGACCAAACAGTGAACAACTATTGGGAGCATGTCAATCCTAAAGAATTTCTGCAATCCGCCAATGAAGGATACAACAAGCCGGTCCGGCAATTGTACAGAGCTTTGCTTAACCAGCTGAATATTAACCGGATGCTCGAGGTTGGGTGCGGGCCCGGTGTGGATTATGTCGGTGCTGTCAGCAGCCGGCCCGCCATTGACTATACGGGTGTGGACATGACCCAAAATATGGTGGATTACTGCACCAACCAATATCCCGGAGGCACATTCCTACAGGGCGACATTCACAAGCTGCCGTTTCAGGATGGGAGCTTCGAGCTGGTATATTGCAAGGATGTGCTGAATCATCTGCAGGATTGGGGGACCGGCTTCTCCGAGTTGTACCGGATCAGCTCCAAATATATACTGGTCAATTTCTTCTACGGACTGAGCTCCACCACCTTCAGCGGTGTAGAGCATCATGACGGCTTTCTCAACCATTGGGTGGATTGGAATGAGGTGATGACGCAGATTTTTGCCTTCATGCCTGTAGCCATCAATGTTTATCCTCTGGATTGCAATCCCAATGAAGAAACGATGATCCTGATCCAGAAGAAATAACAGGGCGGTCACAGACACGTCCTCATACAATCGGCCAGCGCAACCGCCGGAGTCAGAACTGCCGGGGGAGCGCTGGCCGATTGTGTGTGGATCAGGAGGTCCGCAGCTGGATGCCGCTTAAGATTTTCTCCCAATAATGATGGTTCCCCTCCCATTTGTCCTGCCCGGGAAGCTGAATGGAGCAGATGCGGCGCAGGGGCCAGTTATTCTCTATCAGGGCTGCCACATTGGGGTCATGCTGGATCAGCAGCACCTTGAAGTCCTTCTTAACCAGCTTGGAGAGCACCATCTCCAGCTCTCTGGCCTGCTCGTAGGTTCCTTCCGTCCGGATGAATAGAATGTGGTCGGCCGTCTCCATTTTTTCCAGGAAACGCGCCACTCTCCGGTCGTACTTGGCCTTGATTTCGGGGTAGGCGGCCAGATGCGGCGGGAAATTGTTGGCGGTGAAAAAATCATGGTTGGATAAGAAGTTGTACTGCTGCTCCAGCACCAGATAGAGCTTGTCGCTGGCGTTGCCCACCACCTTCAGATTGGGGTAGTTCATAAATCCGGCGAACCGGTTGGCCAACAATCGGTTGACGTCCGACAGATTGTAGGAGGCCATCCAGTCCAGCACACCGGCGTAAGGCCGGAGGTTATACTTTTCCAATTGAATGGAAGCCAGGCATAAATCACCCAGGCTGAATATGGCGTCATATTCGCCTCTCAGATCGCTCAACTTCACGTCGGCTCGCTCCTTTGCAAGGGAATGGGATAAGATGCCTTTCTTTTATAGTAAATGCGCCGCCGTTGTCCTGTGATTGTACACTTATAGATTACAGTGAAATAAATCTGTTCATCTCCTGGCCGCTCTTCACCTTACGAAGTTGGGTTCCTCCACTCCATGAATGCCCTGCCGTTGTTTGCCCTTGTGCATAAAGTAATAAGAGGGAATACTCAAACAGCTCCATTCGTCTCTATAAAAGGAGGTTGTCGGCTTGTCCATCATGCGTTTGGAAACTATGGCAGGCGGGAAGATCGACTCAAACTATATTACGACCATGGACCTGTCGGTACAGAATCTGGGTGCGGAGGAGTTTGATTTTCTGCTGCATATGTACTACAACGGTGCGGTCGGGTATGTGGCGCTGCATCATGTGCCAGCATACGGCTCTGTATGGGTGCCGGATATTCCCACCAATCTGATCCCCTTTTCCATGCTCTTGGTGACCAATATCAATTCGTATGCCACGACGGGCATTATTACCTACGCCAAGCTCAACGGCAATGTGGTGGCCGTTTACAGCCAGGAGGATTTTATTCGATTGCCTTAAAAAGGGAGGAGGGGAGCCCAACGTTATGAAGGTATTGTTCGTGTATTATGTGCCCAGCGGAGGGGTAGAGACACTGAACCGGGAGCGGTGCCGCGCCCTCCGGAATTATGGCATCGAAGGGCATTGCTTGTATTACCGGTGGGGGGCGGGACTGCAGAATTCAACGGATTTCCCGGTATACGTCACCACGGATGACATTGCAGTCAAGCATATTCTGGATACCTACCAGTTCGATGCAGTGGTCGCCGTCACGGACCATTTGGCCTTTCCCCGGCTTCGCCTCCTGGGATATACCGGCAAGCTGGTGCTGGAAATCCAGGGCTACGGCCCCAAACATGTGGCCCGCGAGCAGCTGACTCTGGCAGCCCCTTATATCGATGCGTATGCCAACGGGCTGCTCAATCCTTGTACACCTCACATTGATGCCTTATTCAGTGAGCTGTTTCCCGGCAAGCCTCAATTTAAATTCAACAATTGCTTCGATTATACCCGCTTCACCTACCGGGCAGCGCCGAAGCATGATGCTCCTGTCATGGCCTGGCTGGGGCGAATCGAGGATAACAAGAACTGGAGGGAATTCCTGCATATCGGCCACCAGCTGGCAGAGCAGGTTCCCAATCTGGAGCTGTGGATGTTTGAGGATCACACGCTCTCCCAACCGGAGGAGCGGGAGAAATTCATGGAGCTGATTAGCAAGCTGAACCTGGGCAAACGTCTGACGGTGCGCTCCAATGTGCCTCATGCACAAATGCAGCATTATTTCTCGGTTATCGGCGATTCGGGCGGCTTCCTCTGTTCGACTTCCAAGGTAGAGGGGGCGCCATACGCGCTTCTGGAGGCGATGAGCTGCCGCTGTCCTGTGCTCACCAGCAATTCCGACGGTGTTTCCACCTCCATCTACCATAATCTGACGGGCAAGTATTATCATTTGGGCGATATCGCCCATGCCGTTGCCGAAGCGAAGGAATTGATGGGCAACAAGGGGCTGCGGGAGGCTATCCGGGCCGGCGCCCAGCAGCATGTAGTGAATAACTTCAATCCGGATCTGTATTGCCACCAATTTATTGGCATGCTCCAATCCTTGTGAGGTGATCATGATGCATAAAAAATCAGGCTACAAAACAGAAGCGAAAAAAGGAGAATTCCAGCCCTTTCCCATTGGGGCAAGTGAAATTGTGCTGACCTCTGTAACCTTGTCCGGCCTGGTGCCGGCGGACCGGGTGATGCTGCTGCTGGAGATCGGCTGGGATAAACCGCTGGATTGGGATATGGGCGAGCTGGATATCAGAATCCGCAGAAATTCAGCCTTGGGTCCTGTCGTCTACCAGATGACGGAGGGCTGTTTCTTTAAGGCCCACACCCGGACCAAATATGAGGAAAGCGGCCAAACCGGCACGGTTTCCTATTTCCTCACGGTTGCCTCCCCCGAATTGAAGGCGAGGATTGTCGGGCCTTATGGGCTGGAGGGAGCGGTTTACGGCACCTGAAGCAAGCAGCTCCTCTAAGCCTGCATACAGATTGCCTCAAAGAAAAACGGCCCGCTGGGCCGTTTTTTCTGCGCTTATTTCGTCCGGCTGCCGGAGGAGGGAAACCAGTGGCGGTAGGTTTCCGCAAGCCCTTGCGGGAAGCTGACGGAGGGCTGCCAGTGGAGATGCTTCTGCGCCTTGGCGCTGTCCAGGCAGCTGTGCCGGATATCCCCGGGCCGGGCAGGCCCATACTCCACCGGAACGTCTGCCGGATGCAGTTCCTTGAGCAGCTGGGCGATCTGGTTGACTGAGGTGGTGTTCCCGGTGCTGATCTGGAAGGTGTCTCCATCGCCGGCATCCATCGCAGCCAGATTGGCTGCCACCACATCCTTGACGTAGATGAAATCTCTGGTTTGGCCGCCATCGCCGTGAATCCGCAAGGGTTCGTTTTTGGCCAGCTTTTCCATGAACAAGGCGATAACGCCCCCCTCGCCCTTGGCCGTCTGGCCGGGACCGTAGACATTGCCGTACCGCAGCACGGTGTAGGACAGGCCATGCAGGCGGCGGAACACCTCCAGATATTGCTCCCCGGCCCATTTGGACATGCCATAGAAGGAGATGGGCTGGGGGGGATCCCCCTCGGTGATCTTGTCCTTGCTCAATTCCCCGTAAACGGCGGAGGTGGAGGAGAAAATCAGCTTGCGGGTCTGCGCCGCTACACATGCTTTGAGAATCCGGGCCGTGCCGGTGATGTTGATGGTGGCATCTGTATCCGGTTCCTTGATGGAACGCTGGACATCCGCTTGGGCAGCCATGTGGAATACGATGTCCGGCCGGATGTGGTCAATCCGCTCCTCCACCTCTGGTTGGCGGATGTCCATCTGGTGAAGCGTTGCTCCCAGGGGAACCTTGGAAGCATGGCCTGTGGAGAGGTCATCTATTACATGGACCTCCCATTGCCGCTCTAACAGCTCCCTGGCCAGGTGGGCGCCAATAAAACCGGCACCTCCCGTGACTAGTGCTTTCATGCCATTTCCTCCTTCGCAAGAAACAGGTCTCCCGTGCGCCGAACCAGGCCTAAGCCTGCTAGCAGAATCCTGCGGCGCCGATAAACTATCCTACGTGGCCTGTGTATGGCGCGTTCAGGACACCCGCCCGGTACCGGGTGGGATTTTTGGCCGGTGCGGGAGGAGGAGGACAACGGCTGTTTTGTTCCCCTTTTTGGCCGGCTGCATATGCTGTGAATGACGGGTACACGGGTTGCACATTTCCGAGAATAAAGGGAGTGAGGGAATGAACGAACGCATCGACTGGATCTTGCACCATATGGCCAAATCTCAACGGGAGCTGGCCCGCATTCTGAAGGCGGAGCGGGACTTGGCCTGTCATGCGGCAGGGTTGGTGATTAATATACCCCACGCTCATATGGCCGGGGCCGGAGTAGAGGACGTGAAGAGCCAGTCTATCGATCTGTCCAAGAACATTGCTGTTTATCTGAATGGTCTGGCTGATCTGGAGGATGCGCTGGGAGATAATCTGGAGCCGGTGGTTAAGGAGCTTCAAGGCCAAGAGGAAGAATGAGAGGAGGCGGCATTCATGAAACGCAGTGATACTCTGCTCGACATGCTGGAATCATCGGCGCTGATGCAGGAGCATATCTCGGTTATTCTGGAAGCCAAGGCGCTGGAGGCGGAGCAGCGCCGGAGCTGGGTATGCGGGCACATGCGCGAAAACTGCTTTCCCGGCTGCGAGGAATTCCACAAGAATGCCCTGGAGCTGCATGAGAATATCGTGGAAGTGATTGCCGGCATTACGCGGATGGAGCAGGGTTTGGCCAAGAATCTGGGGATTCTCATCCAGAAGGCGGAATCGGAAGGGTCCGGAGGCGGAAGTTTGGCCGATCTGTTCGGTGATTCGGGAGATGACGCATGACCCCGAAGGAGCGGGAGATGGAAATCCGGCTGGATATCCTCGGTTCGCTGGCACGGAGCCAGCATGCCCTGGCGGATATGCTGGAGAGCATCGCGGCTCTGACGCTGGAATCTCCCGAGGCTGCGGAGCAGGTCAGGCGCCAGGCGGAGGTGCTGGTCCGGCATCAGACGGTACTGGCGGAGAAGCTCTACGGCATCCGCATTTCCCGTCTGGTCAAGGGCAGACCCGGCAGGGTGTGGCTGTCCGCGAAGGTGAAGCGGGGCAGGGTGGAGGGGAAGGCCCGATAACCACGAAAAACCCGCAGAGGCGGGGGAGCTTGGCTCCCTCCCTGTGCGGGTTTGTGCGTGCAATTGCGCTTATATAGTCAGGGACGTCTGCCTCCGAAATCCCCCTCAACCGTAAAGTTATCGAAGTACAATGTGCCTGCCAATGCGGCATTGGCCGTAAACTCAATGGTATTCTTGCCCTTGGACAGCTGGATTGGCTGCTCATAGATGGCCCAGCTGCTCAAATCCGCCGTTTTGGTTAACAGAGGGCTGGATACCTTCTGACCATTCACAAGCAGGTCGAGGGTGTTAATATCTCCTTCGGTAACCGTATATTTAAGCTTCAGGGTAAAGCTTCCCGCTTTGTCCGTGTACACGGCATCCCGGACTGAGGCAGCAGCGTCGCTTCCTACCTTCATGTAACCCTGACCCGTATAATTGAGGATACCCTTCTGGGCCCCTTGGGTCAGATTTTGCGCAATATTCTTATAATCGAAGAATTCCGCTTCATACTGGCGTGCTCCCTTATAGACAGGGGGGTTCTTCGGAGCGACAATCTTGGCCTTCTTATAGTGAACCTTGCGTCCGGCGGCTGTTCCTTTCGCCTTTATCTGGATGTCCACAGGACCGTTATGCTGAACGGTAAGCGTAAATACGCCGTTTTCCCATTGAGAGGTAACCTGGCTGGCCAACTGATTAACGCCTCTGTCCGTATAAGTATAGCCGGGCTCCTTCGTGCTTCCATTGATTCGGATAACATCCGTTTTAAGTCCTTGATCCAATTTGTTATCGTAATTATTGAGGTAAAGGGATACGGAATCCCGATATTCATTCAGGATGCCCGAGCTATAATGCGACAGGGTCAAATCAATGCTTTGTGCTGTATTGTACTGGAACGGAATGGAGCCGGAGGCAGTCTGATTCGCTTTGTACGGATTATAGACGATCCATCTGTTTTCATTTCGTCCGGCAAAAATATCTCCGGTATATTCGCTGGCAAACAGATTGTTGAATTCCGTTACTTTGGATGCAATATCAGGCCAGCGGCTTGCATAGTCGGATTTTTTGACCTGCACTTCAAAGGATTTGGCCAAAGGGTCCTTCAACTGGTACACAGTGGGAATTGCAGGGTACCGTCCTGTTTTTTTGAAGAAGGAAATGTTGTTCTGCAGGTTTCCATCCCCATCCATTCGGTACAGGCCCTCGGATAAGGTTGTGGGAGAGCTGTACTTGGCATCATTATCCCCCGAGTCTACATCATGGATGATGACCGCCTTGGTGCGTTTGATAACCTCATCACGAGTGGGAATCCGTATGGTTCCGTCCAGGACCTTGCGGAACATATCAATCATAACGTTCTGGAACTGGGGATACATACTCCATCGGCGGGTGGAATATCCGTCCTCTGTTACACCTGCAGACAATTCTTTGAAGTCGTCCGCCCAGATCAGCTCCGGACCGTCGATAACAGTCATACCGCTGAGAAGATACCGCTCCAGATGAGCGGACAGGCCGGTTGCCAGCGTATAGTCCTTGTTCTCGTCGTTATCATTCCTCCATCCGGATTCATCATAGCGGATTCCGTATTGCCCGGAATAACCGGAGAGATAGGCGCCCAGAACAAGGCTTTCCATATCATTTTTATAGGAGCGGGTTGTATACTTCTCCAGCAGGATGTAATTCTGCGCATATGTGCGGCTGGCCTCTTCGAATTTGGGCACACGCTTGAGCATAGCGATGGGGTTGATGCTTTGGCTATATTGATTGCCGCACCAGCTGACAACAAGAAATCCTCCATACTTATTGCTTAATTTCAGCAATCTGGCAAAATGCTCATACCGCTCTACAGGAGTTATCGGGAAGTTAGCCAGCTCGAATCCCCAGAACTGTTCGCAGTAGTTAAATCCCAGAAAGTTCGGATAGTCCCGGTAGAACTCTGCGAACACGGTATTCTCATAATCCGTGCTGTCATCATAATCAGGGAAGTGAGACTGGCCGCCGCTTGAGGGCTGGATCATCGCCCAGACATTATTATCCGCACAGGTTCTCAGCCAGGACTTGGCTGTTTCATACCCGTACTCCACCATCTTCCATTCCTTGGTTGTGGTGTCAAAGTTAATGGACAGAGAAATATTGAAGACGACAAAAGGGAGGATATCCTTCGGGATCAGATCGATAATTTTTTGCGGGTCCGCATAGTTCCAGGAATCAATATGGACAATCCACATGGGCTGTTCATTGGAAACGGGACGGCGCAGCTTAATGGCATTGGCCATTTCATTCGGAATGGGAGTGAGCTCAATAGGCGGCTCCGGGGCCGGCGGATTGGGAAGCGGTGGAGCGGGAACCGGCGGCTCCGGGGCCTTCACTTGCTGCTGCGGTACCTCTACAGTGGGATGGGTTGAAGCGGCGGCGGCAGAAAAACCTGGTACGATGACAAGCAGAACAGCGGCAAGCAGCAGGGTGCAGAGTTTCTTTGCTCTCATTAATAAACCTCCTGATCATGATTTGGGTGAGCCTTCCAACAAGCTGATGAATCGCTTTCAAAAGTGGTGGAATCTTCCATTCCGTCACTTACAACCGTATTATGCTTACAATTTCCAAAAATGTCCATAAAGAAACTAAATCTGATTTGTACTTTTTAAATGTGCAGACATGCTTGTAAGCTTAAATGATTGTTCTGGAATTTCCCACGGATAAAAAAACTTTAGTAGTTACAAGTGGCATTTAGTTTCTCTATGGTCTCACCGAAGAAAACCAGTTATGCTTTTATTGGAAATGCTGTTCATGAATAGTGGAAAGCACATTCAAGAAAAGGCTAAGGGGGATTTAATATGGAGGTTCGCAAGCTGCTGACGTTAGGTTTTGCTTTTGTTTTGTTATTGGTTTCGGCGTGCAGCAACAGTTCAGGCTCCACTCAGAAACCAAAAGAAAGCGTTACCACATCTGCGTCGCCGTCTCCTGGCTCCGGCAAGAAGGAGCTGGATTTCGATATGGGGGGCAGGGTCCTGAAGATGGTCAGCTGGGTGGATGAAAGCATTAAGGGAGATACTCCTGACAATGTGAAGAAGCTCGCCAATCTGGAGGCCTTGAAGAAAAAGCATAATTTCGACCTCCAATATGTTCAAATTGATTATGGCCAGGTAAAGGATAAGGTAGCGGCTTCCCTGATTGCTGGGGAACCTATAGGGGATATGGTCCGTATGGCGCGGGGCTGGATGATTCCCTCCTTGACCAAGCTGGGCCTGTTCTGGCCAGTGGATGAATATACCTCCAACCGCAACGTGTTTACCCGGGAGCATACGGAGGAGTATTCGCAGTATAAAGGCAGAGGGTATGGCTTCTTCACAGGAATTAACGCTTCCGCCAAGGGAATTATCTATAACCGCACCCTCATGAATAAATTGGGGCTGAAGCCTCTGCAGGAATATGTGAAGGAAGACAAGTGGAACTGGGAGACATTCATGAAGGTGGCGAAGGAAGGCAGCAAGGATACCAATAATGACGGGAAGCTGGACACATGGGGGCTTGCATCAGTTTCCTTCAATAATTTGCTGGCCTCTGTACCGGGAGCCAATTTTGTCATCGACGGCAAATCCGGTCTGGAGAACCCCAAAACCTTGGAGGTCCTGAATTTCTTCTCGCGGCTTGCCACAGAAAAGGTAGCCAGACCAAAAGAAGGCGGAGACTGGACAGAGCCCAAGCAATTTTTCGTTCAGGGGAACACCCTGATGTACTTTGGGGCCGAGTTCGAGATGGAATCTCTTAATAAGGATATGAAGGATTATGATATCGGGTTTTTGCCAACCCCCAAGGGACCCGGTGCAACCACCTACAATGGATTTGTAACCGCCCCCAATTATCTCGCCATTCCCAAAAATGTGAAGGACCCGGATAAAATTCTGTATCTCTACGAGAAAATTTACGATATTGACTCTATTTATGATTATCCGCATCAAGCCCAATTTGAGAAGAACTTCAAGACGGAGGATGACATCAGCAACGCCAGAGAAACGGTGAAGAACGTCAGATCGCTGGATATTGTGGACAACTATCCCAACATGCCGTATTACGCCATTCTGGATGAGCTGAACAAGGGTATATCGGTTTCAACGGTGGTTGAGAAGTACAAAGCCCAAATGGATTCCGCCATTGCCGAGCTTTGGAATCAATAACACCAGAGGGGGAAAGCGAAGGTGTTCATCAAGACGAAGCGGGTTACGGCAGGGGTAGTTGCCCTGGCTCTGGTGCTGATTCTTGTTTTTCTGATTGTCCCTGAATCGAATTCTTCCCGTGAAGGACATGTTCGGGCAATGGGGGAGTTTCAGACCGTCACCAACGAGAAGCAAGAGGGAACCTATGGGCATTATGCCAGCCAATATTCAACTGCTGCAAAGCCGGATAAGCGGATCCGGATTGAGGGGGAGAGCTTCTCCGATGCGGATGGGGCGGGTTTTGAGATTCGATCAGGGCTGGAGGGGATGGACGGCAAAGCCGTTTATACCCCGGAGTCCGGCTCCATCAGCTGGAGGGCTCAAGTGGAGCAGGCAGGACTATATCATCTCCGGATTCATTATCTGCCGGTAGCCGGCAAAAGCTCTGCCATCGAAAGACAATTGAAGATTAACGGAAAGATTCCCTTTCAAGAAGCGGATATCCTCTCGTTCGACCGGGTATGGGGCAACAGGGAGGAGGAGATCAAGAGGGATGACCGTAATAATGAGGTCCGTCCCAGACAAGTGGAAAAACCGGTCTGGCAAACGGCGTCTTTTCAGGACCGGGAAGGGTATTATGAGGACCCGTATGCCTTTTATTTGGAGAGCGGGCCTCAAACCATTACACTGACAGCTCTGAGGGAGCCGATGGTGATTGATTATATGGAGCTGTATCCGGTTACTCAGGGCAAAACCTATGAGCAGGTTCAAAAGGAGTATGAGGCAAAGGGCATCAAGCCTGCACAGGATCAGTATCTGATGATCCAGGCGGAGCAAGCCGTCCGGAAATCCTCCCCCACGTTGTATCCGCTCTCCGACAGATCCAGTCCTTCCGTAATTCCTTATCATATATCCAAGCTGCGGATCAATACCATAGGCGGGTTGAACTGGAAGCTGCCGGGACAATGGATAGAATGGGAGGTGGCCGTGGAGCAGGATGGTTTGTACCAGATTGCCCTTAAACGCAAGCAGGACCAGCTCCGTGGTGTGTATGTCACCAGAAGTCTGACTATTGACGGACAAACCCCCTTTGAAGAAATGAAACGTCTCCGGTTCGGGTTTCAGATGGATTGGAAAACCGATGTACTGGGAGGAGAAGAGCCTTATTTATTCTACTTGACCAAGGGCACACATCAGCTGAGGCTGACGGTTGCTTTGGGGGAAACGGCGCCTTTGATCCGGACCGTTCAAGCGAGCATTCTGGAATTAAACGATATGTACCGGAAAATTCTGATGATTACCTCCAACTCGCCTGATCCCTATCGGGACTATCAGCTGGAGAAGCGGATTCCCGGCATGGTCCGGGTATTCGAGGAGCAAGCAGAGCAGATTGGCAGGGTAGCGGATTATCTGGAGCAGACCACAGGGGAACGCAGCGACAAGGTGGCGATCCTCCATTCATTGGTTCAGCAATTAACTGAGATGGCAGCCAAGCCCGATACGGTGCCACGCCGGCTGGACAAATTCAAGGTTAATGTTGGGGGATTGGGCACATGGATTCTGACGGTTCGTGAGCAACCGCTTACGTTGGATTATGTGGTCATCTCTTCTCCCGGACAAAAGCTTCCCCAGGCAAAACCCTCTGCCCTCCAAAAAATCGGGCATGAGCTGGGCTCCTTGTTTGCCTCCTACAAGGAGGATTATGACAGCATCGGCAATGTTGGAGTAAAGCAGCGCTCCATTGATGCGTGGATCACCACCGGGCGTGACCAGGCTCAGGTCATGAAGGCCTTAATCGACGAAACCTTCACGCCGGATTCCAATATCTCTGTCCGGCTGCGGCTTGTCCCCGCCAATATTCTGCTGCCGGCGACACTTGCCGGTGAGGGACCGGATGTAGCCATGCAAATCGGCGAGGATGTTCCGGTTAACTATGCTATGCGAAGCGCTGCTGCCGACCTGAAGCAGTTTGCCGATTATGACCAGGTGGAGTCCCGGTTCCGGGACAGTGCGCTAACGCCATACGCGTATCATGAGGGGGTTTATGCGCTTCCCGAGCAGCAAACCTTTCCCATGATGTTTTACCGGAAGGATATCCTACAGGAGCTGGGGTTGAAGCCTCCCCAAACCTGGCAGGAGATTTATAACATGATCTCCGTTCTCCAAAAGCATAATATGCAATTTTATTTGCCGGTGGATGCGGCGGCTGCTCTGGTGCCGAATGCAACCTTCTCCATGCTGCTGTACCAAAACGGTGGCGATTTCTACCGGGATGGCGGCAAAAAAAGCGCATTGGATACAGATGTTTCCATGAATGCGTTTAAGAAATGGACACAGTTCTACACCAGCTACAAATTTCCTTTGACGGCAGACTTTCCGAACCGTTTCCGGGTTGGGGAGATGCCCATCGGCATTGCAGACTACACCACGTACAATATGCTCACGGTGATGGCTCCGGAAATTAAGGGCTTATGGGATTTCACCATTGTGCCGGGTACCGCTCTGCCCGATGCCTCCATCAATCATACGGTTGCCAGCCATACCACAGGAGTGCTGATGCTGGAGAATGCCAAGGATAAGGAAGCGGCGTGGGAGTTTATGAAATGGTGGACCTCCAAGGATACGCAAATCGCATACGGCCGGGAGATGGAGGGGCTAATGGGCGAAGCGGCGCGTTACCCCACAGCGAATATGGAGGCGTTGGAGCAGTTGCCGTGGCCTGTAAAGGATTATAAGAACCTGGAAAGCCAGTGGCAATGGGTAAAGGGAATTCCTCAGGTGCCAGGCGGATATTTTACCGGCAGACATCTGGATAATGCCTTCCGGAAGGTGGTTAATGCCAGCCAGAATCCCCGTGAAGCCTTATCGGATTATATTCTCTATATCAACGACGAAATATCCATTAAGCGACAAGAGTTTAAACTGCCGCAGTAGCTTGGAGGTGATGCTATATGAAAGCCGAAACTGTCCAACGTCCGGAAAGGAAGGCCGCTCTTCATAGCCGGACCTCCCGTTTGGGACAGCTGTGGGGCCAGATAAGAGTAAACAAGCATTATTACTTTTTAATGGCCCCCTATATGATAATTTTTTTCACCTTTACCGTCGTGCCGGTTGTGTTTTCGCTTATCCTGAGCTTCTTTTATTTTAATATGCTGGAGCTTCCCCGGTTCGTCGGCTGGCAAAACTATGCCCGGTTGTTTCTGAATGACGATGTGTTTATGATCGCCCTCAAGAACACCCTGTTATTTGCGGTCATTACCGGACCCATCAGCTATTTGGCCTGTTTTCTGTTTGCCTGGATCATTAATGAGCTGTCACCCAAGGTACGGGCCTTTATGACGCTTGTGTTTTATGCTCCATCCATCTCCGGCAACGTCTTTTTTATCTGGCTGATTCTGTTTTCCGGTGACAGCTATGGTTATTTGAACGGCTTCCTGATGAAAACCGGCTTCATTCTGGAGCCGATCCAATGGTTGACCAACGAGGCCTACATTCTGCCGATTGTGATGCTTGTGCAGCTGTGGCTCAGCCTGGGCACCAGCTTTCTGGCCTTCATCGCGGGTTTGCAGAATGTGGATCAAACACTGGTGGAGGCGGGAACGGTGGACGGCATCAGAAACCGCTGGCAGGAGCTATGGTTTATTACCCTGCCCTCCATGCGCCCCCAGCTGATGTTCGGGGCGGTGATGCAGATTACCGGCTCCTTTGCTGTGGCCGATATCTCGATTGCATTGGCGGGATTTCCCAGTGTTAACTATTCGGCGCATACCATTGTGACGCACTTGATGGATTTTGGCACCATTCGTTTTGAGATGGGGTATGCTTCGGCCATTGCAACCTTTCTCTTCTGTCTGATGATTGGCACCAACAAGCTCACGCAAAAAATGTTGAGAAGGATTGGGGAGTAAAATCCGTCATGAACATACTCGCTTTGCGAATGCCCAAAAGGCTGAACCGCTCGCTTCCTGTCAGTGTGATGCTGTTTCTGCTGCTTGCCGTTTTTGGCTTGTTTATGGCGCTGCCTCTGGTTTATGCCGTGAACAACGCCTTTAAGCCTCTGGATGAGCTGTTTATTTTTCCGCCCCGTTTTTTTGTGGCAAATCCGACCACGGATAATTTTTTTGACCTGGTTGCGTTAATGGGGAACTCCTGGGTGCCATTGTCCCGGTATATAGCCAATACGCTGCTGATTACGGTAGTCGGAACCGCCGGACATATTCTGCTGGCTTCCGCAGCGGCGTATCCTTTGGCCAAATACCGCTTCCCTGGCTCCAAGCTATTGTTTTCCATTGTGGTATTGTCCCTGATGTTCTCCGGGCATGTGACAGCCATTCCCAATTATATGGTGATGTCCTGGCTGGGGTGGATCAATACCCACCTTTCGATTATTGTGCCGTCTCTGGCTTTTCCCTTGGGGCTGTTCCTCATGAAGCAGTTTATGGAGCAGATTCCCACGGCTTTGCTGGAGGCTGCAAAAATCGACGGTGCCAGCGAATATGGTATATATTGGAAAATTGTTATGCCCAATGTGAAGCCTGCATGGCTGACCCTCATGATTCTTCAATTTCCTGCATTATGGGGGAGTGACGGAGGGAACTTTATCTACAGCGAAAATTTAAAGACACTCCATTATGCGTTAGGGCAAATCTCACAGGGCGGCATTGCCCGGGCAGGGGTGGGGGCTGCAGTGGCACTGCTCCTGATGATTGTTCCCATTACCCTCTTCATTATATCTCAGAGCAGCGTCATGCAGACCATGGCGACTTCCGGGATGAAGGATTGAGAGGGGGGAACAAGATGGTTTATTTTGCGCACAGAACAGGAAGGTTCGTGCTGTTGTTGGCGGTCCTGTGCTTCAGCCTGACCGGTTGGGGAATGCAGGCATCGGCCCAAGCGGAGCCCGAGGCCTACAATTATTCCAGCCGGGGTGATGCCCTGGTTTCACCTCAAGCCTATAAGGCGGCCATACTGCTCACAGGAGCCGGGTTGGGAGTGGGCCATTTCAAAAGCCCCAGCGATATTCATGCGGCGGCCAATCATCTTATTTATATTGCGGATTCGGGCAACAACCGGATTGTTGTGCTGAATGAGGAATTGAAGCTCCAACGGACCATTGATTCCTTTGTCAATAGCGGCCAGACGGATCATTTTGAGAACCCGCAGGGCATTTATGTGACAGATCAAGGTCATGTATACGTCTCGGATACGGGGAAAAGCCGGATTGTCCACCTTGACCCGGACAATCGTTTGGTGAAGGTGATCCAGGCTCCCCGGTCGGATCTGCTCAACGGCAATTTCCGTTTTCAGCCTACACGGCTTGTGGTGGACCAGGCCTTGCGGATCTACGTCATGTCTATCGGAGTTTTCGACGGATTTATGGAATTTAATGCTGATGGGGAGTTTACCTCATTTTTTGGAGCCAACCGGGTAACGGTGGACCCGATGGAATATTTCTGGAAGCGGCTGTCTACCAAGAAGCAGCGCAGCCAGATGGTCATGTTTACACCTACGGAATTTACCAGCCTGGATATGAACAGCGAGGGTTTTATCTATGCGACCAACGCCGATGCCGCGGGGGATAACATCAAGATGCTGAATGCCCAGGGCAATGATATTTTGCGCCGGGGAGGGTATCAGGATCCCCAGGGAGATGTCCGCTTTTTCACCAAGGATGGACGATCCCGGCTGGTTGATGTGGACGTGGGAGGCGATGAGATTTACAGTGTGCTTGATTCCAAACAAGGCCGTATTTTTACCTATAACGGGGACGGCTATCTCATGTACATTTTCGGAGGAATCGGAAATCAGGTGGGACAATTCCAGACTCCCGTTGCCATTGAACGAACAGGCGACCGTTTCCTTGTATTGGATAAAGGACTGGGCGAGGTAACGGTGTTTGCTTCCACGGAATATGGCCGGGTGTTAAACGAAGCGGCCGCCAGCTATTACAGGGGAGATGAAGGGAACGCCTACCTGTTGTACAAACAAGCGGTCAATATGAACACGAATCTGGAGTATGTGTATTCAGGCATCGGCAAGGCGCTGCTCCGGCAGGGGGACTACAGTCAGGCTATGCAATATTTCAAGCAAAGCATGGATCAGACGAACTATTCCAAGGCATTCCTGCTCTATCGCAAGGAATTGCTCCGGGAGCATTTTTCTACCATTATGACGGTCATTCTCCTGTTTGCTGCTTTGATCATCACAGGGAATAAAGTCAGGAAGTCGCTGATGAGAAGGAAGGTTGTTGCGAATTGAGCAGAGAGCAGCTCAGATACCCGTTTTATCTCATTGTGCATCCCTTTAACGGCTATTGGGAGCATAAATACCACCAAAGCAAGAGGTGGAATGTGATCCTTTCTCTGCTCATCCTGTTTTTGATGGTGGTCACTAATATCCTAAGCAGCCAATACAGCGGGTTTGTCGTGAATCTGTTCGATCCCCGAAATCTCAACAGTATCATGGAAGCCGTGTATGTGGTCCTTCCTGTATTGTTCTGGTGTGTCGCCAACTGGTCGTTGACCACACTGATGGACGGTGAGGGGAAATTTGTTGAGATTTTTACCTCCACTTGTTTTGCGTTAATCCCCTTCATCCTGATTCATCTGCCGTGGATATGGCTCAGCAACTTCATTTCCCTGCAGGAGACGGCTTTCTACCATTTTTTCACCACCCTTGCCATGCTCTGGTTCCTGGGGTTGCTGTTTGTGGGGAATATGACGGTACATCAGTTTACGCCCGGCAAAACCATTGGAACGATTCTTCTGACGGTTGTGGCCATGGGGTTTATGGCGTTTCTCTGCCTTCTGTTTTTTAGTCTGATTCAGCAGATGGCATCTTTCGTGACGATCATCTATCAAGAAATTGTCTTGAGGAAAGGGTAGGAGGAAGAGACATGAGAAGGCTACCAAACACCCTTCTGGTAATAGGTTTTATGCTGGCGCTGCTGCTGGCAGGCTGCTCCGGCCCCCCTGCGAAGGATGCCTCCGGCAGGAAGGAACCGGTCACTCTTGCGCCGGGAGAAAAGCTGACCGCATCCTTCACGGATAGCCGTCTTCCCGCCATGAAGGGGATAATCCAGAATGAGCAGCTGCAATTGCTGGTGGATGATACAAACGGAGAGATTGCCGTGGTTCAGAAGAAAAACGGGGAAATCTGGTTTAGCAATCCCCGTGACCGGGAACAGGATTCCCTTGCCGCAGGAGTCAATAAGGATCTTCTTTCCTCTCAGCTGTCTATCGATTATTTCAACACCTATGGTCAGCTGAATTCCATGAACTCGTTTTCCGATAGCGTGGCCCACAAGCAGATATCCTTTGAGCGGATGCCTCAGGGGGTGCGGGTGAACTACCAGCTTGGCGTAGTCCAGAAAACGGCAGAGGACCTTCCTTTGAAATTGCGGAAGGAACGGCTGGAGGGGCTGTCGGGCAAGCTGAACAGCACCGGCAAACGGGCCCTGCTGATTGCTTACAAGGAGGATCAGGCAAACGGGATTTATACCCGCAACGACACGGCCTTGGTTGGCATTCAGCTGGAGCGCGCCTTCCAAGCCTTTGCGGACGCCGGTTATACGGCAGAGGACCTGCAGGCGGATATGCGCGACCTGGGCTTCGAGCAGACAAAAGCGGCGTCGCGTGTTTTTCTGGCTTCTCTGGAATATACGCTGGACGGGAATACACTTGTTGCCAGGGTGCCGGCTGCAAGCCTCCATTACCCGGTGGAATATCCTCTCAACCAGCTCTCCGTGCTGAGCTATTTCGGGGCAGCAGGCATTGAAACGGCAGGAGCCATCTTGGTTCCCGACGGGTCGGGCGCACTGATCCGGTTCAATAACGGGAAAGCCGCCTATCCCCCGTATCAACAAACCGTATATGGGACGGATAGAACCATGGATCTGGGAGACAAACCCCTTATGGAGCAGCGGGTCCGGCTGCCGGTGTTCGGTATGATCAAGGAGAGCGGCGCTTTCATGGGTATCATTGAATCGGGCGCACCCGCCGCTGCCATAAAGGCTGATGTGTCGGGAAGACTGAACAGCTATAACTATGCCCATCCCATTTTTAATGTGATCAATAAAGGGGAGGTCACCCTTCTTGCAGGCTCCATCCAGCGCTCCCTGCCCAAGTTCCAGGAGGAGCCGATGAAAGCGGATTATACTGTCCGTTATGCATTTTTGAGCGGGGAGGCTGCATCTTATACAGGAATGGCGCATTATTACCGGGACTACTTGCTGGAGCGCAAGAAGCTTCCCCGAACGACTCCGCTGGCACAGAGTGATAACACTCCGTTTATTTTGCAGCTGGTTGGGGGAATTGATAAGACCAAGCATTTTGCCGGGATCCCTTATCACTCTATTGAGCCGCTTACCTCCTTTGAGGAGGCGCAGGATATAGTGAACCAGCTGCAGCAGAAGGGTATTCCCGATATAAAGATTCGTTATTCCGGATGGTTTAACGGCGGATTGAACCACAAGGTTCCCGCACAAATGAAGGTGGACGGTGCCATTGGCGGGGAGAAGGGCTTTAAGCAGTTTGCACATTTTGCCCAAGGGCAGAATATCCCCGTTTATCCCGATGTGGCATTGCTTACCAGCTACTCCACCACCGGCTTCAACAAATCGAAGGATGCTGCCAGAACGCTGCGGGGCACTCCGGCCACCCTCTATCCGTTTGACCTGGCATTGAACCGGCGGTACAGCACAGGTGCTCCTTCATATGTTATTTCGCCCCGTCTTGTGAACGGTTATGTGGATTCTATGCTCCAGGAGCTGAAGGCACTCAAGGTCAACGGAGTTTCTCTCCGGGATTTGGCCGGACAGCTGGACAGCGATTACCGGAGGCATGGGCAGATCGACAGAACACAGGCGGAGGCCGTTTCGGTTGAGGCGCTGTCCAGAATGTATCAAGAGGGACTGGACATGACAGGAGATGGAGGGAATGCGTATGCACTTCCGTACCTGACCCAAATTACAAATGCGCCCTTGACCTATAGCAAGTTCAAAATTGAAGATGAAGGGATTCCTTTTTATCCTCTGGTGATTCGCGGCAGTATCGATTATGCCGGTTCCCCCTATAATCTGTCCAGCTCCACCAATGCCAGGCAGTATATCCTGCAATGTCTGGAATATGGATCTTCTATTTCCTTCGAGTGGATTTATAAGCCCAACGAGGTGATGAAGGATACGGATTACAGCCAGCTGTATGCTGTCTATTACGGGCAATGGATCGACCAGGCCGCAGGGATATACAAGGAGGTCAACGATGTTCTCAAGAAGGTTATAGGCCAACCGATTATGAGCCATCAGCGTTTGGCGGAGGGGGTCTATAAAACCGTATACGCGAACAATGTCTATGTCATGGTTAATTATAATTCCTTGCCGGTAACGGTGGACGGCAAAACAGTTGGGGCAGAGAGTTATATAACAGGTGGTGAAGAAAAGTGAGCAGCTTGCGGAAGCTCCGCCCAAAAAAATTCAGCTACACACAACAAAAGGCGTTATGGGGATTTATGTATGTTCTTCCTTGGCTATTGGGATTCCTGTTCTTTTTTCTGATCCCCATGATCACCTCTCTGCGCTACAGCTTCAGCAAGGTGGAGGTAAATGCCACAGGAATCAAGGTGATGCATGTAGGGCTTTCCAACTTCGTGGAGGCTCTTACCGTAAACACCAGCTTTAACCGCACACTGACGGAAGCTATTGTCAACATGGTGGTGAATGTGCCGCTGATCGTAATCTTCAGCCTGTTTCTGGCCGTGCTGCTGAATCAGAGGTTTGTTGGCCGGTCTGTTGCCAGGTCCATCTTCTTCCTGCCGGTTATCCTGGCCTCGGGCATTATTCTGCAGTTGGAGAGCGAAAGTCTGATTCAAACCCTGTCGCAAGGCACCGGCTCCGGCAGTATGAATGCCTTCGGTTCATTTCAGTTGGAGCGGATGATGCTCCGCGCGGGATTAAATGAGAACATCGTCATTTATTTGACCGGAGCAGTGGACCGGATTTATCAGATTGTCAGCCAATCCGGGGTGCAGATTTTGATCTTTCTGGCAGGTATTCAGACCATCTCCCCTTCATTGTACGAGGCCTCCACCATGGAGGGCGCCACCGGGTACGAAGCCTTTTGGAAGATTACCTTCCCCATGGTCAGCCCGTTGATTTTGGTCAATATGATCTATACCATTATCGATTCCTTTTCCCGCAACGATATGACTGATTTAATCCGGACCACCGGCTTTACCAATTTGAACTTCGGTTTAAGCTCGGCCATGGCATGGATGTATTTTGTGGCGATTGCCGTCATCCTGGCCATTAGCTCAAAAATTGTCTCCAGAAGGGTCTTTTATTACGATTAGGACAAAGGGGGAGGGGGAATAAGTATGGTGTTTGCGAGATTCTTTTCTATTGCACATATCAAGAAATGGCTGTGGCACTTTGTCCGTTTTATGCTGATTATGGGTTTGTCGTTCGTCATTCTTTATCCGATTCTCCAGAAGATCTCCACGGCGGTGAAGGATAAGAGCGACTTGTATTCTCCTATCGTGGTGATGGTGCCCGAACACTTCACCCTGGATAATTTCCGCCAGGCCATCAAGGTGATGGACTATTGGACAACGCTGGTAAACACGCTGACGCTGTCAGCCACCACTACGATTCTGACCGCAGCCTCCTGCGCGATGGCCGGCTATGCCTTTTCCCGCCTGAAATTCAAAGGCAGCAATATTTTATTCAGCGGGGTAATGTTCACCATTCTGGTTCCACCAACGACCATTCTGATTCCCATGTATATCAATCTGAAGAATTTCACACTGCTGGGGATTGTTCCGTTGATTCACGGGGAGCCTATCAATCTGCTGAATAGCTACTGGCCGTTTATTCTGACCTCGTTGACGGCAAGCTCCCTGAAGGCGGGGCTGTACATCTTTATTTTTCGTCAGTTTTTCAGAGGAATCCCCAAAGAGGTGGAGGAGGCCGCTTATATAGACGGTGCAGGCATCGGCAAAACCTTCTTGCGCATTATGCTGCCCAATGCCATACCATCCATTGTAACGGTGCTGCTCTTTTCCTTCGTATGGCAGTGGAATGACAGCTTCTATACCACAACCTATCTGACCTCCAGCAAGGTGATCGCCACCCAGCTGTCTTCGCTGCCCAGTAACCTGGCCCAGATTCTGGGAGGAGGGACAGCAGCGGAAAGCGATCCCTTTTATTTGAGCGTGGTGCAGGAAACAGGAATCCTGCTGTCGATCCTGCCCCTGCTGATCATGTATATATTTGTACAGCGCTATTTTGTGGAGAGTATTGAACGAACGGGGATTGTCGGCTAGCCGTGTGAAAGCTGCTCTTATTCCGGCTGAATGGGCGAGGAGGCGCAGGACTTGCGGAAGCTGCCCGGTGTTTGCCCGGTAACCCGGCGGAATTGACGGCAAAAGTGCTCCACATTCCGGTAGCCGCAAATGGTAGCGATTTCAGATATCCGGTGTGGACTGTAGCTCAGCATTTCCTTGGACAGTCTAATCCGGCATTGAATCACGTCGTCCACGCAGGAGATGCCGAAGGTCATCTTGTACAGGCTCTGCAGATACCCAGGACTCAGGTGCAGGGCCTCGGCCATGGTGGCAACAGTCCACGGATAACCCGGTTTATTGTGAATCTGCTTGCGCAGGTCCAGGAGCTCCTGGTGATGGGGGGATTCGTTGGTGTTGCGGGAGGTCTCCAAGAGTTTATTGAACATAATGTGCAGGAGATAATCAATGGACATGTTCCGGTAGGTGCTCCCGAAGAAGGTTTCCGTGGTCAGCAATTGAAAAAGCTGATGCAAATATCCGGGGTCGGGCACGGCAAAAGGTACTCCTAGCGGAACCGGAGGAAGGAAGGATTCATTGGCCGTAAAGCGCACCCAGTCATTGATATATGTATTAGCACATGCACGGTACAAGATTTTTTGACGGGGCGGATACAGGATCGCGCAATGGGGGGGGAATTCCTTGAACTCCCCTTGAACCCAGAATTCTGCAGGCGTTTGGGTAAGCAGGAGCAGCCAGGAATCCAGCCCTTCGGGAACGTGATAGACAAAATCATCGGCATGGGTCGTGTCATAGCCGACATAATAAATGGTAGCCATACAGTTCTCCATTCTTGAAGCTTTACGGTTTTCTTCCTTACACCTCGAACAGGATACATCCTCCATTTTGCACCCTCTATGTGAATGAAAACAAGTGATTAAACCGCTTTAGGCGGAAAAAAGCGATTTTGTTTGTTGGCAGTGCCGGGAATCGGTGCTACGCTGAAACCACAAACGAGTGAAAGCGCTATCTGATTCACTTGAACTGCACAGAATAGGGGTGGAGGGATTATGGCATCCATAATGACAGACAAAGAACATGCCATTGCAGGTCCGGCAGCTTACAAAAGGCGATATTGGCCTCAGCTAAAGCGTTTTATGCCATTGTATCTGCTGTTTTTGCCAGTGCTCGTGTATTATCTGGTTTTTGCGTACACACCCATGGTCGGAATTGTGATCGCCTTTAAGAATTATAATTTTATGGATGGTATTTGGAGCAGCCCTTGGGTGGGGCTTGACCACTTCCAACGGTTTTGGGGCAATTCGGACTTTTGGAGAATATTCGGCAATACGATCACTTTAGCACTTTACCGGATTGTTTTTGGATTTCCCGCACCCATTATTTTTTCCCTGCTTCTGTATGAGCTTCGTTTCGCCAAGTTTACCAAGGTTATTCAGACCATTTCCTATCTGCCCCATTTCATTTCATGGGTTGTGGTGTATGCGCTGCTCTATAATTTCTTCTCATCGGACGGGCTCATTAATCAGATGATCAAGGAGCTTGGGTTTACCGCCATTCCCTTTATGGGCGATCCCAAATACTTCCGTGGCATGTTCACCGCCAGCGCGATCTGGAAGGAAATTGGCTGGAGCGCCATCATCTATCTGGCAGCGCTGACCAGAGTAGATACAGATCTGTATGAAGCAGCTTCCATCGACGGCGCCAACCGCTGGCACCGGCTCTGGCACATCACCCTGCCCGGCATCCGCAGCATTGTCAGCATCATGTTCATACTGGGGCTAGGCAATATACTCGCCGTCAGCTTCGAACAGATTCTCGTCATGATGAATCCGATGGTAACCGACGTGGCCGAGGTGCTGGATTATTACATCTACCGGATGGGGATGCTTGATATCAACAATCAAAGCTATGCAACGGCCATTGGCCTGTTTCGCTCCTGCTTGGGCCTGATTCTTGTTATTGTAGCTAACTTTGTAGCCAAAAAGCTGGATGAGGACGGTGGAATCTGGTGAGTGCAACTCCTGCCAACAAAGCAAAACCCGGCTTGACTGATTGGGTGATTCTCCTTATTTTGCTGGGGTTTGCCTTCAGTACCTTGTATCCGATGGTGAATTTGTTCTTCGTGTCCATTTCCGATATCCGGGAGGTTATTCAGAACGGCGGATTCATCCTGTTTCCGAAGAATATTGATCTTAGTGCTTATCAATACGTCTTCCGCCATGCACAATTGCTGGATGCCTACAAATTTACGATTATCATCACTCTGGTGGGCACCGCCCTGAATTTGGTAATGACCTCCTTGGGCGCTTATGTGTTGTCCAGTAGTGAAATGCCGGGCCGCAACCTGCTCATGACAATCGTGCTGGTTACGATGTTTTTCAGCGGCGGCCTGATCCCGACTTATCTGGTCATACGTTCGCTGCATCTGGTCAATACCATGTGGGCGCTGATCCTGCCGGGTGCCATCAGCACATGGCTGCTTATTCTGATGCGCAATTTCTTCCAGGGTATCCCCGCTGCCTTGCGTGAATCGGCCCGGATTGACGGCGCTTCCGAGCTGGCCATCCTGACCCGGATTATTCTTCCGCTTGCGCTGCCCATGATTGCGACTCTGGCCCTGTTCTATGGAGTAGGCCATTGGAATGAATACACAGGTGTGGTGCTGTATATCAATAACAATAAAATTACCACCCTGCAGGTTCTGCTGCGCAATATGTACACCGTATCGCTGACCGAGCTGGATAGTGACCGGCTGCCTCCACCGGTGGATTCGGTGAGAGCCGCCACCGTTATGATCGCAACGGTTCCGATTATTTGCGTATATCCGTTTCTCCAAAAGTATTTCGTCCAGGGTATGATGGTAGGATCACTCAAGGGTTAGGGTTCTTGTTATTGGAAGCCGCAAGCCTCCAATCTTGACCATATATGAAGGAAAAGGGGATTGATCAACATGAACAAAAAGAGATGGGTTTGTGCCACAGCAGCCGTAGCTCTGTCGGTAAGCGTTTTAGGCGGCTGCTCCGGCGGCGCCAAGGATGGTGCATCCGGCGCGTCGCCAGGTGCCAACGGGCAGGGAAAGTCTGCAGCTGCAAGCAAGCTGTCCATTCTCACTATGGACCAGGGGCGGGTATGGAAGGCGGATAACCCCGCTATTCTGGAGCTGCAGAAGAAAACCAACACGGCCCTGGATGTTCAGCTCATTCCCGGCGCCGATTACAATAACAAATACAGTATCCTGGCTTCGGCAGGGGATTTGGCGGATATCAACAAAACCAATGGCTTTGACTTTCAGAAGTATGCAGACAGCGGCGTCTATCTGGAGCTTACTGATTTGTTGGAGAAGTACGGCCAAAATTTGAAGACGAAGCTGACCAAGGAATCATGGGATATGCTGAAATATAAGGGTAAAACCTTCGCTATACCCTATGAGAATACAGCAGGGAAAATTGTTCCCATCATCCGTACAGACTGGCTGGAGAACCTGGGGTTGAAGCAGCCCACCACCCTGGAGGAGTACAAGGATGTGTTGACCAAGTTCACCTTCAATGACCCCGACAAAAACGGCAAAGCCGATACGTTCGGTATTGGCAGCGGTGGCGACGGGGGTTGGGATACGGATTTTATGATGGTGTTCGGTGCCTTCGGCGCTTTCCCGTTCCAGCATGAGATTAGGGACAATAAGGTATATGCGGGCAGTATAACACCGGAATACAAGCAGGCGATTGAATACATCAAGAGCCTGTGGGATGCCAAGGTCATGGACCCGGACTTCTTCGTCATTAAATCGGATGCCGCCCAGCAAAAAATGGCACAGGGCAAAGTCGGCATGTTCACAGGCTGGTGGTCTCTTGCTCCGCAGACTCTGATTCGAAGCCTGAAATCACAGGAAATCGTGCCCGGAGCGAAGTTCGAACCCTTCACCTCTCTGGTAAAGGGACCCGCCGGCAAAGCGTCACTGAAGTCTATGGGGAATATCAGCGGAACCATTCAAATCTCCAGTAAGGCCAAGGACCCGGCGGCAGCCGTTAAATTCCTCGATTATCTGGCAACGAATGAAGGCTGGGAATTGGCGAGATTCGGCATTAAGGGTGTCCATTATGATAAAATAGAGGATGGCTTCCTGCCCGAGGGCCAGAAGGCCTTTAATGAAAAGTGGCTGGACCCCCTTGCACAGCTTATCCTGCGGGTGGATCTGTTCGTGAAGGCTTCCGAGGAAGGGAAATCCGCCGAGCAAAAGATGGATTTCCGTTATATGAAGGCGGCGCTTGATTATCCGCTCTCCATTGATGCCTTCTACGGCTTGCCGCAAACGGAGGAGCAAAAGACCCTGGGATCCGATTTGAACCAATATGAAAAAGACATGTTCATCAAATTTGTAACCGGCAAGGAGCCGTTAAGCAATTGGGATACCTATGTAGCCGATTGGAAGAAGAAGGGCGGCCAAAAAATTCTTGATTCCCGCATTGCCAAATACAATGAGCTGAAGGGCACCAAGGTGGCCTCGGGTCATTGATGAAGGCCAGGTGACCTCCGCATGAAGAAATGGTCATTTATCAGAGGTAACCGGATCGAATACTTTGCTTATTTGCTGCTGCTGTCCACCTTGCTGATCCTTGTATTCTCTTCTGTCATTTATTACTATACCTCAGACAAGCTGGTCAAGGATGTCATCCAGAGCAACACCAACACGCTTCAGCTTTTGCGCAATGCCCAGGAAACGGTTATGAACGAGGTGGACCGTTCCCTGGAAAGCATCTTTTTCGATTCGGTTTATTCCTCCTTTAATGACTACTACGAGCAGCAGGATATTCTAATGGTGGTGAAGATCCAGGAAAAGCTGAGCAATGTGGCGGTGATGAACAGCTACATCCACTCGTTATATCTGGTTTATCCTAATTACAGCCGTGTGCTGGCCGATCAGACCGGGATCCAGCCGATTGCAGAATTCAGGGACCGGGCTTTTGTTTCCGACCGTGTCCTGAATGCTCCATATGAGAAGGGTGCAGTGATTACCAGGAAGGTGAAGGGCATCTGGGATGTGAAGGAGCAGGATGTCATTACCCTGGTGAAAACAATTCCGTTGATTTCCCAAAGCCCCAATGCTTATCTGGTGGTCAACGTCAGAGCGGATTATTTGCTGGACACGCTGAATGTTATCAACACCAATGAGAATGCGCGCATCATGGTTATGGACCGTTCGGGCAGCCTGATTGCGGCCAAATCCGGCGTGGAAACACAGGATTATTCTGGCCTGGCGGAGAAGCTGGCAGAGGGAGAGAGGATGGACAGGGGCTATCAGATCGTCGGCTCGCACAGCCAAGGGACCCTGATCTCCTATGTCAGCTCCAAGCACCATGATTGGCTGTTTCTGTACACCATTCCCATGTCCGTCGTGCTGGCCAGCTCCCGGCTGTGGGGTCAGGTATTGCTTGTCCTGTGTGTGCTTACGACTCTGCTTGGCGCTGTGAGCTCGTTTCTGCTGTCCGGCCGTTTTTTGTCGCCTATCCGCCGGATGTTATCCTTGGTCCGGTCTGAAAGCAATGTGCCTCCTGCCCCCTTGTATGTGAAGGAGGTGTCACAGCTGGAGATGAATATCCATACCATTCTGGACAAGACCAAAAGCATGGAGGAGCAGTTGAAGGCTTATGAGGAGGACGTGGGTAAACGTCTTCTTCAGAGGCTGTTGGAGGGCAAGCAGGAGGCCAATGACGACAAGCTGGTGGAATTATTCAAATATTACGGGCAGGAAGTGGATTTGCAGGGATGGTATACGGTAATGCTGGTCTCCATGGACCAGTATGCCAAATATTGTTCGACGCACTCGGAGAAGGACCGTAACACCTTATTCCTGGAGCTGGCCCATGACATGAGAGAATTGATGGGAGACGGGGTTGCCAACTTCGTAGTGGAATTGGATTCGGGAGAGCTTGCAGGGGTGCTGCACCGGAACCGGGGAACAGAGCTGGAGGCGGAACAAGCTGCAGGTGAGATTGCCCAATGTCTGCACAGCAGGATCGGGGGGCTGGAGGAGGGCAGCTATACCTTCACTATAGGCGTCAGCAAAGCGAAATACGGGCTGGGTGAGCTAAGCCGCGCTTATTATGAAGCGCAAAGTGCGATCCATGACCATATTATTTATGGAACTAATAGGGTCATTTATTATCATTCGGAGCAAACCGAAAGTGAGGTTGTGCTTTATCCATACAGCCTTGAAAAAAAGCTGCTCGTTACCCTAAAATCGGGGGATAAGGCAGGTGCCCTTCAGGCCTTAACTGATTTTGGCGCTTATATCCAAGGGATGGTTCCCACCGTTCGCGGGATTATGAAATATTACTTTTTGCAGCTGTATACCTCCTCTCTGAAAAGTGTGGTGGAGGTGAATCCACAGCTGGTAGCTGTATTGGACCTGAGCCGGCGCATTGAACTGATGGAATTGGACACACTCCCGGAACTGCTGGAATTTATGCAGAGCTTCTGCGAGCGGGTGTTCAGTTATTACGGATCGATTCAGCAGATTACAAAAAACCAACAAATATTGGATAATATCAAGAGTTACATCCAGCAGCATCCGGAGGATGATCTGTCCCAGGAGCGTCTTGGCGATATGTTTAAGATCAGCGCCTCCCATCTCCGCAAAATTTTCAAGGAGGAAACGGGGCAAACCTTCAAGGATTATGTGCTTGGCGTTCGGCTGGAGCAGGCCAAGGAATTGCTGCGGGATTCTGACCTGAAGGTGGTGGAGGTAGCCAATAAAGTGGGGTACTTTTCCACCCAGTCTTTTGTCCGGACCTTCCGGCAAGTCGTGGACATGACCCCCACAGAATACAGGGAAACCTCGCGAGAGGGTTCCAAAAGATAATTGGAATTAAATAGGCGCCGCGGAAAGCTCCCCTGTAGGGGGAACTGTTTCAGCTGGCGCCATTTTGTATTTTTTCACGAATCTCTATTTTCCGTTTTACCGCTGAGGGTGGATACCCCTTAATCAACTTAAACAAATTGCTGAAGTACGAGATGTCCCGGAAGCCACAGCGTTCTGCGGCTTTCGAGACAGTAAAATTTCCGGCAGAAAGCATCATTTCCGCATTGCTCATCCGGATGCGATTCAAATATTCCTTGCAGGTCGAACCGGTAGACTCCTTAAACAATTTTCCAAAGTAAACGGGATGAAGATTGACCATGGCAGCCAGATCGCTGATCAGGATATCCTCCGAATAATGCTCTTCAATATAGGCAGTAATTTTTTTGATTCTGGGATCCATCAAGGAGCTGGACAATAAGTAAAAGTTGTTAAGCAGACGATGAAGAATCAACTCAAACAAGGCACGTGCCTGAATCATATAAAAAGGCTGTTTGCTCTTCCAGACATGCTTGAATTCCTGGATATAATCATGTATTTCTTTGGTCATCATTTTCTTGGTTATGATACCAAAGGGAAGGTGGATATGGTTGAAAGGCTGAGCCCAGTGGAAGTTGAAGGCAAAGGAATGCATGGGGTACTCCTTGAAGGTACAGGCCTCACGGGTACTGCCCTCAGGAATATAGATAAGATCCCCGGCTTCAACCTGATATTCCACACCGTTGACTGAATAACGGGCTTTTCCATCCACGACGAAGGTCAAATCATGAAAGCCGATTTGAACGTTTCCAATACACCAGCCCTGAAAACATTTACGGTCAATAAACAGAAAAACGTCGGGAACCAGGTGATGGTGATTTGCTAACTCCATGGACTTCCCCTCCTTGTTATGTTGAAAGGGCGGCTAACAACCCTTGACCGTAAAGTATACTTGGTATGGCTCATAGCCAATGTCGCGGATCCTTCTAAACTGAATTCCAGGGTCGTGGTTCTTCGTTTTAAAGAAGTAACGCCAGCTGCCCCACTCGCGTTCGTTTTCCATGATCAGCTCAGAGGCAGGGTCATCGCTTTGGGTATAAAACAGCCTTTCATTCTCGCATATTCCGGCAAGTACCTCCGGACCAAATCGGAAGGCTCCTGTATGCTCATCATCCGGCAGTGGAATAAAGCGGATTCCAGTCGGCAGAAGGATGCTAATCCGATCGCCGTCATTCCACTGGCGGGACAGCCGGAAAAAGGAGGTACTGTCCATTGTTTTTCCATGGAGCTCATCATTCACATAAATCGCAGCTTCAGACATAATCCAATCGGGGATGCGAAGATGAATGCCAAACTCCTTGGAGGCGGAGGCACGGATCACAAAATCAACCTTTTTATACCCTGGCATATTCTCGTGGCGGGCCGTGATATCATTTAATTCCTGCTGCCCGGCCGTATTCGAGGAGTTTAGCAAGCTGCCGCTCATAAAATCCTGGGATTGAAGGATGCGAACCTCTTCTTCACCGATTGTCGTCTTCAATTCAGAATGGAAATACTGGCATACGTAGACATCGTTTTGCTCCTGATAATATATGCTCCTGTTTAATGCCGCATTAGCCTGTACCATCGTTCCATGGCAGCAGAAGAAGCTGTCTGTCTCCGAGCTCCAATCCTTGCGCAGGCCTGCCTTCATCGGCAGGAAGTAGGTTAACAGACCTGTTCCGGGGTTGTTATGCTTATGGCCTGCCAGATGGTATTCCTGATAGTAGGCTTGTGCCATAATCCCATTGTACAAATTGTATTCGATATACTGCGCATAAGCCGGGTTGCCAGTGTGCCGGAAGAGAAATTCTGCCAGGCGAATCATGTTATAAACCGTGCAGTGCTCTTGGTTCTTATCACCGAGACGGGCCTTCATCTTCATTTTCGGCATCCAAACCTCGCCTGCCGTATTGCCTCCGGTTGCCAGTGTGCCTCTTTCAGTGACCGCACATTTCCAGTAGGCAGTAACAATCTCCATCCATTTCTGTTCGCCGGTTACTTCATACGCCCTGGCACAGCCAAGAACCTCGGGGATGGTCGTATTGGCATGCATATTGGTCAGCGGATCCTTGTTCTCCAGCAAGGGGTGAAAAAGTCTGCTGCGGTAATAACGCTCCAGCAGGGTGATATATTTATTATTGCCTGTAATAGCAAGAAGATCGGCCCAGGATTCCAGCATTCCGCCAGTTTCCATATCCAGGATGGTATCAAACTTTTCTCTGGTGAAGGTACCACTCCACTCCACGAACCAGTCTGCAAAACGGTCAGCCACCTCCAAGGCTTTTTCGCTTCCGGTAAACCGATGCATATCAATAAGCCCCATGAATAGCTTATGGATATTGTATTGGGGAGCCCAGATGCTCCTTCCTTCCGCAATCCAATGCAAATACTTCTCCGGAATCGGCGCCACCCATTGTCCGCCATTGTCTCTTTGACACTCTGCCAGTTCATCTACAATTAAATCTGCTTTTAATTTGAGCTCCAAATCTCCCGTTTCATAAAACCGGATGGCCGCTGCAGACAGCCAATGTCCAAGAAAGTGACCCCGGATCTGGCAAACCGGCGTCTCCCAGCCCCCGTGTGCACCATGCGGTATATTTCGGCCATGATATCTTCCTGCTTCTACTTTATAATTAAACAGCAGATTATCACTTGTCAGCTTCATTAAATATTGCCGGTTTGCTCCTTCTCTGCGTTTCAAATCACCATCATAAAGCTTGACATGATTTCCCTTCAGTTCGATCATTGCCATTAGCTCCTTTGTTAAGAATAGTATTCTTGATTGGCCTACATTAAAATTATAGAATAGCGCCTTATTTCAACCAATGATCTAAAATCCCATAAACTTGATCAATACTGCTCTTTTGCAACTTGTTTCTATACCTTGCCGTTGACAAATTTTAATAAAGCCTATAAAATCGTTATGTTAGATCCGTACATATGTTTGCCCTTATGGGGCGGCAGATGCTGATCGCAGGTGAGGTTTCAGGCGACCCGGTATCGGGCTGCCTGATTTTTTTTGGACAGGGCTGACGGAATTATTTGAACAATGGAAAGGTTGGACATATGTGAAGAAGGCAAAACGCAACAACAAAACCTATATCCTGATCGGTGTGATTCTGGCCACATTCCTGGCGGCGATTGAAGGCACAATTATCGGCCCGGCGGGTCCCGGCATTGTCAGCGATTTGGGGAATATCAAATTGCTCAGCTGGATTTTTACCTCTTACTTACTAACCATGGCGGTGACCACTCCGATTTTTGGCAAGCTGAGCGACTTGTACGGCCGCAAGGCGGTGTTTATCACTGGATGTGTGCTGTTCTCCCTGGGTTCGCTCATGTGTATGTTTGCCCATAATATGGAGTCGCTGATTCTCTACCGGGCGATCCAGGGCATTGGGGCAGGCGCCCTCACTCCGGTAACCTTTACGATCATCGGGGATACCTATGAAGCCGAGGAGCGGGGCAAAATTCAGGGTGTCATTAGCTCCGTCTGGGGAATCTCCTCCTTGGTGGGCCCGCTGCTGGGAGGGTATGTGATTACCTATTTCGGATGGGAATGGATTTTTGGCTTTAATGTGCCGTTTGCTGTGCTGGCGGTATTCTTTATTGCCCGGTACATGAAGGAGGAGCCCCGCAAGCAGGCAGTGCGACTGGATTGGGCGGGGGCGGTCACCTTCACAGCGGGCATGACCTCGCTCCTGCTGGTCATTACCCTGGGAGGTCAGTCCTTGGCCTGGTCCTCCCCGTACCTGCTTCTGCTGGCTGCCGGGTCTGTGGTTTGCCTGGTCAGCTTCGTCCAGATTGAAATGCGCGTTCCCGAACCGATGGTGCCCCTGAAACTGTTCCGCATCCGGGCTATTCTATTCTCGTGCATCGCCGCATTGCTGGTCAGCTCCCTTGTTATCGGCTTGACCAGCTATTTGCCCCTGTGGGTGCAGGGAGTGCAGGGCGGGGATGCCGCTTCCTCGGGGCTGGCGCTGCTGCCTATGTCCATGGGCTGGCTGATCAGCTCTATCATCGGCGGCCGGATTCTGTTCTCCCGGGGATCCCGCCAGACCAGCCTCATCGGGCTTACGTTTGTAGTGGTGGGCGCCTTGGCCCTGATTGCCCTGCAAGCGGACACCTCTTACTTGTATCTGTCCATGTCCACCTTCCTCTATGGATTGGGCTTTGGCTTCAGCACCATCGTATTTACGATTATTTCCCAATCGGCAGTTGGCTACCATCTGAGAGGCTCCTCTACTGCGCTGGTGACCTTCCTGCGAACCCTGGGGCAAACCATCGGCGCCGCGGCGCTGGGATCGCTGTTGAACAGCCGGATTTCCAGCGGAGCCGAAGCAGGCGGGCTGTATGCTCAGGGCATTACCCAGTCCGACATTAATTCCCTGTTGTCCCCTCATGCCCGCGAGCTGAGCGACACCGTAGCGTCGCTGCTCCGCGGCTTATTGGATCAGAGCCTGCACACTCTGTTTATCATTATGGCGGTTATCGCGGTGGCGGGGTGGCTGGTGGTTTGGGGGCTGCCCAACCGGGTTCCCCAAACAGAGACGGAATAAGCGGCAAACTCAGGTTATGAGGGAGCGGTGAGCGTATGGAAACAAGAGAAGCAGCCATCCGGTACTGCTTGAGTCTGGGGAACGTCTATGAGGACTACCCCTTCCGGGATGCTAATTGGACTGTAATGAGACATCGGGGGAACCGGAAGGTGTTTGCCTGGATTTTTGAAAAAGAGGGCCATATCTGGATCAATGTGAAGTGTGAGCAGGGATTCCTGGAGCTGTGGAGGCAGATGTATCCCTCCGTTATTCCGGCCTACCATCTGAACAAAAACCATTGGAACTCCATTATCCTCAACGGCTCGGTGCCGGAGGAGGATATCTGCGAGATGATCCGTCACAGTTACGCATTGACGGCAGGGAAGAAATAAAGGCATGTGAAAGAGCCGCCAGATGCCCATCAAGGGAGCTGGCGGCTTGTATTTAAGATATGCGGGTCTATCAAAATCTGGTATAATTAAATAGTGCAGGCTTGCAGGGCGGTCGGCTATCCTCTCGGAAGGGAGGTGATGCCATGGAGGTTTACCAAGCGTTGTCTTTGATGTTCATGTTCGGCATGTTCATCCTAGCATTGCTTAACTACCTCAAAAAGAAATAGACCGCCCTCGCCAAAGGTAACGGTCTATTTCTACTACCCATTATACCGAAGCCGACCGCCTTTCAAGCGGTTGCTGCACAACCGAGGGGCTGTTAGCGCAGCTCCTCTTTTCTTATTCTACCCACAGTATAGCACATATATATCTTTTTTGTCTTACCAATTCGGCGAATTAGCCAGCTTCAGGAGGGCCTGCGGGATATTGACCTCCTGGCTTAGAGGGGGGAGCAACTTCTCCAGAGCCGTGGTGTTATGGGTAACATCGGTTAATTTAATGGTTTCGATTTCCTTATGCAGCTTCTCCATCTTCATATCCAGCGCCATAGCCGAATTCGCGGCGTCCGTCAATTCATCCAGCAGGCGTTTGGGGACATCACCTTCGTACTTGTAGAAGATCTTGTGCTCCAGACTGGCCCAGAAATCCATGGCAATGGTCCGGATCTGCACCTCTACATACACCAGCTCCTGGCGGTCCGACATAAACACCGGCACCTGGAGGATCAGATGAAGGCTCCGGTAGCCGTTGGGCTTGGGATTCTGGATGTAATCCTTTACCTCCACCACGGTAATATCCTCTTGGCTTTGGAGCATGCTGCTGATCCAATAAATATCCTCGGTGAAGGAGCAGGTAATACGCAAACCCGCAATATCCCGGATATTTTCCTTGATGCTTAAGAGCGAATCGCCCACTCCCTTGCGGGAAAGCTTCCTCAGTATGCTCTCCGGCGACTTGACCCGGGATTTCGTGTGTTCAATGGGGTTATATTCGTGCAAGGAATGAAATTCGTCGTTCAAGATCCGGATTTTGGTTTCGAGCTCCTCCAGAGCAAACTTATACATCATCATAAAGCGGGTTAAATTATGTTTGAGTGTTCTAAGCTGTTCAAGCTGGTTCTCCATTTTAAGTCTCCTGTCAACTATAAAAGTCCCCGAAACGGCGGATTCTCCTTACAGAAGGAGTTCTTGAGTCCCCTCCATTTTATCATGCGGGCCATAGACAAGTAAATTGTATGAAAATGGGCCGCGGTTTCCGTTAAGGGGAATAGAAATATAAATGGCTGTTAGGCTCTTACCGCAATAGCCTCCACCTCGATAAGCAGCTCGTCCCGGATAAGCTTGCGCACCTCCACGGCAGAGCTTGCCGGCGGATTGGCCAGGTTGATGTATTCATCCCGGATACTCCTGACAATGGGCATCCGGGAGATGTCTGTCAGGAAAAAGGTCAGCTTGACCACATGCCGGAAGTCAACGGAAGCGGCCTCCAAGCCGTGCCGGATATTCTCAAAAACCTGCTTGGTCTGGGCGGCCAGGTCACCTGCTCCGACAATTTCCCCTGCCGGGTTTAACGCAATCTGTCCCGATATGTAGATGGTGGTGACATTGGTGGCCTCCACCACACTGCTGTAGCCCGGACCTGCCGGCATGGAAGGGGGATTGATAAATTTCACATGCTTTTCGATATTCATTAGGGGTGCACTCCTTTTTTTGGCTGAAGCGATATCCTCCCATCTTAGTCCTCCTTGTCTGCCCGATCAAGACATATTGACGAATTTCTGGAATAAGATTACAATGTGGTTGTCATGACAGCTGAGGTGAAAAAACCATGGATTTTCGATTGGAAGAATCATTGGGCTTTATTCTGAATAAAACCAATACCAAACTGAAGAACCAGCTGTTCCAGCGGTTCAAGGAGGAGGACATCACACCGGAGCAATGGTCTGTCCTGACCTGTGTGTGGCAACAGGAGGGGGTTTCGCCCAAGGAGCTGGCCGATCTGATCTATAAGGATAAACCGAATACTAACCGGATCCTGGAGAAGCTCCAGGCCAAAGGACTGATCCTGCGGAAGCTTCACCCTACAGACAGAAGGGCTTACCAGATTTATTTGACCGAACGCGGCTGGGCTATCAAGGATAAGCTGATTGCCAAGGTCACACAGCTGCAGGATGAAGTGACCGCGGGGCTGGAGCAGGCACAAGTAGAGGAAATGAAACGGCTGCTTAATCATATGTATACGAATTTGAGCTAAATTTTTTTTGATATAAAGTTGTCGCGACAACTAAACTGTGGGATGAATAAGGAGGCTGCATTGTATGGAAAGCCGTTTGGCGAAGGAATTAGGGCTGAAATTTGAACCGGTGGTTCTGCTGCTGAGCGATGAGAAGCCGGAAGGGGCGCTAGAGAGCAAGGAAGGGCGCTGGAGCTGCACCATCCCGTTATACATTGCAGCGGCAAAGGGAAAAACGGTGGTGTTCGAGCGGAAAACCACTGGCTGTCCCGGGGCTAAAGCGGGCTTGGGCTTCGGCCAGTTTCCCAACTATCCCGGCGGAATCGAATATTTCCTGTCCGTAGGTCAAGAAGGCCGATTTGAGGGGGAGGGATACCTGAAGAACCCGGAGCTTGGGGAGGACTTTGTCCGTTGTCTGCCGATAACCGACATACCTTATTCCTACATGATTATGAAGCCCTTATCCCAAGTGGATGCCTCCGTGGAAAAACCGGAGCTGGTTAGCTTCTACGTCAATACCAACCAGCTGTCGGCCCTTACGGTGCTGGCCAACTACTACCGGCCCGGCATTGAAAATGTGATGATCCCCTTCGGCTCCGGCTGCCAATCCGTCTTCCTGCTGCCTTATGCCGAAGCACAGAAGGAGAATCCGAGGGCTGTGGTGGGTTTGCTGGACATTACCGTCCGTCCCATGGTAGGAGCGGATATGCTCTCCTTTTCTGTCCCGTATTCCATGTATCTGGATATGGAGGAGCAGGTGGAGGGCAACTTCCTGCAAAAGGAGCAGTGGCACAAGGTTGCGGCGAAAATGGAGCAGACAGTTTAGAACCTAACGGCCTGTACTCCGGCGCCCCGAAAGCTTCAGATAGGCAATCCATACGGTGTAAACCAGGATTAGTCCGGCCAGGACGAGGGCGGTCATGTACACCCGGGAGCTGTCCCGCTGCTCCACCGCAATCGCCACGTAAGCCCATACAAACACCAGCGGGTACGCCCAGTTCCGGTAGGGAAAGCTCACCAGAACTGCAAGCAATGCGCCTATACACAGCATAATTACCGCCCAGGCGGTCTCGGAGAGGCCGAAGCCGTCCCAGCCGTTTTTCTTCAGCACAATGCTCACATTGACGATGGTGGCTACGGAAATCCAGCCCAGGTAGATGCTGAAGGGCAGCTTGACCAGCCAGCCTTCGCCTGGAGTAGGAGAGACCAGGCCTGCCGTTTTCCGGTAGATCACGATCAGAGCAATCAGAAGCACCACCATGGCGGCGACAGAAAGCTCAATTTGCAGGTAGTGCCACAGGAACAGCCAGGTCATGTTGGCCGCACAGCTGACGATAAAAGGCATGCTGATGGACTGGATCAGCTTGGCGGAATCGCCCTTCGCCCGAAATTGATAGAGGATAAAGCCGGCCAGGAGCAGATAGATCAGTCCCCATATGGAAAAGGCATAACCCGCCGGGGTGATGGAGGTATGATATTTATCCGAAATTTCCCCGGTGCTGTTGCCTCCCAGCGGAAGGGTAACGGCAAGCACATTGACCACAATGACACCCAGGTAAAACAGCAGATTGATAAACCGGTAGAGCTTGTTTTTGGGCATAGGTGGATACGCTCCTTCGGGTATGGTTTTACTACAATATACCCGGGAGATGCCGGAATCAGACATGCTTTTTTTATAAAACGGATCGGATGGCGATGAAGACCACCGGTACCAGAAGGGCCGGCAGCAGATTCATGGTTTTGATGCTCCCCACACCAAGAATGCTTAATCCGGAACATAATATCAGCACGCCGCCGGTAATGGAGGTTTCGGTCAGAAGCTCCGGCGTGATGAAGCCAGCTAATGCGCTGGCCGCCATGTAGAGTGCCCCTTGCCAGCAGAAGAGCACCACGGCGGATAGCATAATGCCGATGCCGAAGGTGGAGGCCAGCACAATCGAGGTGACTCCATCCAGGATAGCGTTGGTGAACAAGTAGGTGTGATTGCCGCGGAGTGCGCTTTCGATAGGGCCCAGAATGGACATGGTTCCCACGCAGAAAAGCAATATGGCCGTCGACAGCCCTTCAGCCAGATTTCCCTTGGAAAACCGGGCAACAGTCTCTTTAAACCGCCGTTCCAGATCCAACTGCTGGCCGATTAATCCGCCCACTGCCAGGCTGACAATAAACAGCACCGGATATTGGCTGTCCGGCATATACGAAGCAATCCCGTTTATCCCCAGCGCCGCCGCTGCCAGTCCCATAGCTTGCATAAGAATCGTTTGGCTGCTTTCCTTCATACCCTTCCGGAACACACTTCCCACCAGACTGCCGGCAAGAATTGTTGCGGTATTGACGATGGTTCCGATCATAGCTGCTCTCTCCTCTGTCCTGTTTGTAGAGAGCATAAACCCTCCAGCAGCTGGAGGGTCAAGATGATTTTACCGGCAGACGGATTTCCGTTACGAATTGGGAGGTATCCTGGGAGAGCCCATAATCCACATAGGTGATTTCCAGTGCATCATCCGTTATCCGGTATTCCTTTTCCCGGGCATAAGCCAGCAGCCGTTCGTAATGGGGAGCTGCCTCCGTATGGGTGCCGATGAAACGGACTAGCAGGTACTGCTGCCCGGCAAGAATCTTTACAGCCGCTGCCGGAGGCGGAGGCTGATCCGGTTCCACGAAGACGAAGATGGAATTGTATTCGTCGAACTGACACTGTTCCAGATTAGCGGCGGATACGGTTAATCCCACTTGCCCCAGAAAAATGCTGGAGGTTTGATTCCCGCTATTCTCCAGCAACCGGATGGACATCTCCAGATTGTCACCGGGATGAATCCGCTGCTTCAGCAGGATCAGCTTCTGCTCCGGAAGCCATACCTCCCGAATACTGAACAAATCCTCTGTTTTTGACACATCCTCAATCTGGCGGATCAGCTTGTCCACTTTCTGTTCGATTCGCCGATATTCCCGCAGCTTCTCTTCTGTTCTGGTTTTTTGCTCCTTCAGCAAAACGAGAACATCCTCCATATTCCGGTTGTCGATGAACTGCTTTATTTCCTTCAGCGGAATATTCAGCGCCTTGAGATAGAGAATCGTATTTAACCGTTCGAATTGTTCAATGGCATAATACCGGTAGCCGGTCTGCTCATCCACCAGAGCCGGGGTGAACAGTTGGATTTCATCATAATAGCGCAGTGTGCGGATGTCGATCCGGAAGAGCGTGGAGATTTCCCCGATCAAAAACAGCTTGCCCATAGATCACGGTCCTTTCTTAAACGACTCCATTATACACCAAGAGCCCGATGGGCATATCCCCATCAGGCTTTTGGCTAAACGTATGCGTGTTTTCAGCTACCAAATTAAAAAGTCCTTGTCCAGCAGCCGCAGCACGGCCTCCAGGAAGAAGTAGTCGCCGTAGATGATGGGCACCTCCCGGTCCGACTCCCGGTGGTATCTGCCGGAGCCGTGGGAAACAATGGAATCCACCGCAGGGTCCCATTGGCAGAATTTCTCGTCGATCCTCCGCAGCAGGCTTTCATCCTTACCGCCCCCTGCCCAATAGGGAACCAAACCCCATAACAGCCGGGAGAAACCCTCCATTCCGGCAACCTGGTGGCCGTAGCCTGCGGTTTCCGCACCCAGTTTCCAATAGACTGAACCCCTGCAAATCATGCTTTACTATAAGGCAGAATCCGTTGGTTTGTATATTTTCAGTACATCCAATAAGCTCGGCATTATGCCCAAATCAATAGGCATGTTGTCCAATGGCGAGTTTTCCGAAGCCGGAATGCTGTGTGTAGGACCGTGTTGACCAGCGGGAGCCAAAAAGGCTATGCTAAACACTGTTAAAAGACGAAAGTGCAAAAAGGAGCTGACAATATGAGTCAAAGATGGTCCATGGCTATGGCCGATTCCTTCATGGAGCTGTACCCCATCGTGTCGGACATGCCTTATCAGAAGCAGCGCAGCTGGAATTATGAGAACGGTGTGATGATCACGGCGCTGGAGCGGCTGTGGAGGGAAACCGGCGAGGAGCGGTATTACCGGTATATCAAGGAGAACATGGATCTGTTCGTACAAGAGGACGGCTCCATCGATACCTATGAGCTGAACGACTATAATGTAGACCGGGTCAATCAGGGAAAGGGCCTGTTCATGCTGTATGAAACCACCGGGCAGGAGAAATACAAACAAGCGCTGGAGGTGCTGCTTGTCCAGATGAAGGGTCATCCCCGGACCAGCGGCGGCGGATTGTGGCACAAAAAAATCTATCCCTACCAAATGTGGCTGGACGGGGTGTATATGACCTCGCCGCTGTTGTCCGCTTATGGCCGGATGTTCGATGCTCCGGAATGGTTCGATGATGTGGCCCACGAAATTCTCCTGATGGAGAAGGTTTCCCGGGATCGGGCCACCGGGCTGCTTTATCACGGCTGGGATGAATCCCGGGAGGAGCGCTGGGCGGATAAGGTGACAGGCTGCTCGCCCCATTTTTGGGGACGGGGCGTCGGCTGGTTTATGATGGCCGTGGTGGATGTGCTGGATGATCTGCCCTTGGAGCATCCCAAACGCGGGGAGATTATCGGCATCTTCCACCGGCTGGCCCAAGCGGTGATACGGGTTCAGGATGAGGCGAGCGGCATGTGGTATCAGGTGCTGGATCAGGGAAGCCGTGCCGGCAACTACCTGGAGGCATCAGCAACAGCCATGTTCGTTTGCTCTCTTGCCAAAGGAGCGCGGCTGGGTTATCTGGGTGGCAATGCCTTGGAATCCGCCCGGCGGGGCTACGAGGGTTTGCTCGCCCGCTGCGTGGAGAAGACAGAGGATGGCAAGCTGCATCTGAATCATATCTGTGCTGTAGCCGGGTTGGGCAATAATCCTTACCGGGACGGCTCCTATGAATATTACATTGGCGAGCTCATCCGCAGCGATGATCCCAAGGGTGTGGGGCCGTTCATCATGGCATGTCTGGAAATCGAGATGGCGGAAGCATAACAAGTTTTTCATCCTTCGCTTAGGCGGAGGATTTTTTTGTATTTGCGGCGAGCTAAAAGGAAATTGAATCAACTGTATTAAATTAGTTAATTAAGTTATAATTCATTTTAGTTTACTAAAAATATATTGACTATGCTCTTATTTTGATGATAATCTTAGGTTATTCAGGGTTCCGATTCTCTTTTAAGATAAATATATCAAGTCTGTTTAGAACTGTTTATCCCAAAATGTGCTGGTAAAGGTGATGACAACATGATCCATAAAAATAGCGGCGGGGCATTAACCGGAGAGCGGTATAGAGTGATTGTTTCCACAGATATCGGGGGCAGCGATCCGGATGACTACCAATCCATGGCGCATTATTTGCTCTACTCCGATTTGTTTGATACGGAAGGCCTGATTTCATCCCCATGGGGTGAAGGCTCTGTTAAGGAGATTCTGGAGGTAATCGGCCATTACGAAACGGACTACCCCAATCTGCGCACCCACTCCGACCGTTACCCGGAGCCGGACTACCTCCGGTCCATCACCAAACAAGGGGTGCTGGACCCTGCTCCTTTTAAGGGCTACACCCAAAGCACCGAGGCTTCGGATTGGATTATCCAATGCGCCCGCAAGGAGGATGACCGGCCGTTGTATGTGCTGGTATGGGGGCTCCTGGAGGATGTGGCCCAGGCACTCCACGACGATCCCGGAATCAAGGACAAGCTGCGGGTGTACTATATCGGCGGACCCAATAAAAAGTGGGGTTTGAACGCATATGAATACATCCGCGAACAATTCCCGGACCTATGGATCATCGAGAACAACTCCACCTACCGCGGCTGGTTTGCAGGCGGCAATCAGGAAGGGGATTTGGGCAACCACAGCTTCGTCATGAGTCATGCCCTTAACCACGGCGCCTTGGGGAACTATTTCGCCAGACATCTAGGGGGAGTAATCAAGATGGGGGATACCCCATCGGTGACCTACCTTATGAAGGGCACGCCGGAGGAGCCGGAACAGCCGGGCTGGGGCGGAAGCTTCGTCAAGGTGGGCAGCCGGCCCAAAGCGGTGTTCCACCGGAATACCACCGCGAGGGACATAATTGAAGTATTCGCTGTGCTGGAGCTGGTATTCCAGGGGCCGGAGCTGGATGCGTACACGGAGAAGTCCGTGTTCACCCTGGTGGTGGACGGGCAGGAATTTGAGGGCTTTTATTGCGGCGGGACAGAATACCGGGTGCGGTTTATGCCCAAATCCCAGGGCGATTGGACGTATACGACGAAGAGCGGTATACCGGAGCTGAATGGGCAAAGCGGCGCTTTCACTTGTATCGAAGAAACCCAGGCAGGCCGCACAGGGGAAGAGAGCCGTTACCCCAACTGGTGGGCGGATGTGCTGGATCCGGTGCATGAAGAACCCCCGCACAAAGGAGCCAAAACCGTAAGCATGTGGCGGGAGGAGTTTTTGCGGGATTTCCAGACCCGGTTCGATTGGGCCTTGCACATGAAGGAATAAAGGGAATTCTTTCACGGACTGTATGCCGCGGCATGAGCTGCCATGGAGAGGTGCACAGTGAAAACATCCTTTGTTTTTGCGGCGGAAAAATGCCCGTACTGCCTCTCCATGATCCGCTTACAGGTCTTGATGCCGATCCCGGTGCCGACGGTCTCCTGCATATTCTTATTGATATGGTTTTCAATGCTGATCACCAGCAGCCCATCCTTTAGATAGCTGGTAATGACAATAGGCTTCGATTGATCCGCATACTTGATAATGTTGGAGAAGAGGTTATCAAAGACTCTGCGCATGGAAATCAGATGGACTTCGAGGTTATAGGGTTCTTCGCAGGTATGGAGCCGGTATTGAAACCCGTTGTTCTGCAGGTGAAGCAGCTGCTCATCCATAAGCTGGTCAATCAGTTCATTCCCGTTAAAGGGCTCCAGCTGCAAATCGTCTTCATCTGTCTTAAACACGGTGAAGTATTCGAAGAGCTTGTCGGAGAGCTCCTTGATCTGATAAGCCTTGTCCCTGCTGTTATGGATATACTTCACTAAGTCGTCCTGGGATTTGTATTTGTTGTGGATGATAATGTCCAAATATCCGACTAATGCAGTCAGCGGAGTTCTGAGGTCATGGGACATGGCCGTAATCAGCTCCTTATTGGCGGTTTTGGCATTATCCTCCCATTCCAGGCGCTCCATAAAGGAAATCCGCATTTCATTAATGCTCGCTGCCAAGGAGGACAGCTCATCATTTCCCCGGATGGAGACGGGATAATGAAGCTCGCCGCCCTCCAGGATTTTGATTTCATTTTCAAGCACACCAATATAGGAGGTTTTCCTGCTAATAAAGAAGGAGATCAACACAATCAGGAAGATCACACTCACGATAACATTGAAAACCATGACGATGTAATAGTACTTGTATTCAAAAAAACATTCCATGTACACCTTGGTATTCGTATCGGCGAATTGAACATCATAGAAGGGCTCATTATTCAGAATAATATCGAACAGATACTCATTGCCCTCGATGGCGGTTTGGAAGCCGTCTGTGGAGAAGATCATTTTGTTTTCACGAAAAATAAAGATGTTAATATATTTTGCATGACGGACCCAGTTTTTCATTTCCTCATGGTCCGCGGTAGTGATTGTGTTCTCCGCAACGAATTCCCGGAATTCCGCAATGGACTCCTCCTGCTGCTTGGTGCTGAAGGAGGTTTTGTTCAGATGGTTGACGATGATATCCTCACTGGTGACTTGAAGCAGGACAAAGATTCCCGCGGAAACGGCGAGGGAGAGGACCAAAGCCAGCATCAGCTTATATTTCAGCTTTCCCTTACATGGCTTTCTATTCAATCCGGTACCCCTTTCCCCATACCGTTCTGATATACTCCGGGTTTTGGGGATTATGCTCCAGCTTCATCCTCAGGTTCCGGATATGAACCATGACCGTATTGTTGCAGCTATGAAAATACGGCTCCTCCCAGACACTTTCGTACAGATTTTGGGCGGAAAATATTTTCTTCCTGTACGTTGCCATCAGCAGCAAAATTTTATACTCAATTTCAGTAAGTGCAATCTCCTTATTCCCCATAAAAACCTCGTTGGTCACCGTATTCATGCGCAGCCCGTTAATGGTGATCAAATCCTGCGGATTTGGCTTGTCCTTGCCTTTATAGACATAGTACCTCCGCAGCAGAGCCTTCACCCGGGACACCAATTCCGTATAGGAAAACGGCTTGGACAGATAATCATCGCTTCCGGCGGAAAACGCCATAAACTTGTCCGAATCATCTGTTTTGGCCGTCAGAAACAAAATGGGAGCGCTGGTTTTTTCCCGGATCTCCACACAGGCTTTAAATCCGGATTTCCCCGGCATCATAATATCCAGAATAATCAAATCCACGCTTTCATCCACTTTGGCCACTGCATCGTCCCCGTCTACAGCTTCTGCCACCTGGTATTGTTCGCTCTCCAGCAGCACACGGACAATCTCTCTGATCTCCTGGTTATCGTCAGCGATGAGTATTTTCTTATCCGATTCCACCCGTTTTCCTCCCCCCGAAAATAACACGGTCCCTTAAGTATAATGTGCAGGTTGCGAATAAACCATGATTCCGGAGGTACTTAAGAATTATTAAGATCTCCTTTGGCCGCTTCTTAAGAACCCGGAGCTACAATTATGCTGTACGTTAAGCCAGACCGATGAGAAAGGATAAATAGCGTGGAGAATGCAAAAAAACAACTTGTCTGTAAGGTGATCTTGGCGGTTATTGCGATCCTATTGTTGTTCCTGGTGATCCGGTATTTCCCGCAAATCGTAAAGATAACGCTATCCATTGAAGAATTCCGCAATTATATTCTTTCGTTAGGAAAATCGGGTCCTGTCGGGTTTGTGCTGTTTCAGATCCTGCAGACGGTCATTGCCCCTATTCCCGGGGAAGCCATCCAGATTGCCGGGGGATATATATACGGGGTGACGTTAGGAACGGTTTATACCGTTGGGGGGCTGATGGTGGGGGCTATAATCGCCTTTTACTTTACCCGTTTTTTGGGAGGGGATTATGTCCAGAAGCTGCTGGACAGGAGTAAGTCCAAATGGATGACCGATATGCTGGACAATAAGAAGTTTTCGGTTTTTCTGTTTATCGTGTTCATCATACCGGGGCTGCCCAAGGATATGTTCATATACGCCGCAGGATTAACGCCCATCAAGCCGCTCCGGTTTTTTACCATTTTGCTGGTGGCACGGTTCCCTTGGCTGTTGGCCTCCGTCAGTATCGGAGCGAATATGTACCACAAAAACTATATGTCCACAATCATCATATCCGCGGTAGCGGTCATCTCCTTTATTTTCGGACTGATTTATAAGGACAAGCTGATTCACAAGCTTTCCCAGTTGAACAAAAGCACAAGTAAATCCTAAATGGTGGTGGAAATCATGTTAAGAAGAAGTGTGCCTAATCTGCTTACATTCGCCAATTTGTCCTTCGGCGTTCTTTCGCTGCTGGCGGTTCTGAATGACAATTATATTACCAGCGCGGTCTGCATCATTATCGCGGCGCTGATCGACAGGTATGACGGAAGAATCGCCCGGCGGTTAAATGTGAGCAGCGAAATCGGAAAAGAGCTGGATTCACTGGCTGACCTGGTGTCCTTTGGAGTAGCCCCTGCATTGTTAATTTTTCATAAGTTCGCCTTTGCGGATGTTCATGCTCTGAAGCTGGCAGGAGTCGGATTCCTGCTGCTCTACATTATTAGCGGGTGTTACAGGCTGGGCCGGTATAACGCCAGCACCTTCGACGGCAATTTCAGCGGTGTGCCGATCACCATTGCAGGCCTTATTCTTTCGGTATATTCGCTGATGGTGCCACGCAGCCCCATTTTCCTGGTTGTGTCGGTTATTTTGCTGCTGCTGCTTTCCATCCTGATGGTATCGAAGCTCAAATTGAGAAAAATATGATGTTCCCTAACCAAGGCTATAAGCGGGGGAGGAGTTTATGATGGGAGCGGAACTGTTGTCGTTCATGAGACAATATTTGGCACAGAGGATGATGGCAAAGATTGATTTTGAGAATGCCCGCTATTTGGTGGAATACAGCCCCGGCAGAGGGGCCTTTACCGGATACCTGCTAAAGGCTAGAAAACAGGATACCGTTCTGCTGCTTTTCGAAAACAATAGGGAGTTTTATGAGCTGTTGCAAAAGAAGTTTGGGCATGAACCGAACCTGTATATCATCCACGACTCGGCTGCGTTGATTGGCGAATATATGGAAAAGCATCATATCCCCTGGATAGATTATGCGGTTTCCAGTGTACCGCTTACCCGTCTATCCATTCATGAGGCAACAAGCATACTGAATCAGACCAAGAAGCATTTGATCCAGGGAGGAAGATTGATCAGCTTTCAATATTCCCTGACCAAACAAGGGCTGTTTCAAGCCTACTTTAAGAAAATCGAGGTTTCCAGGGAAATGAGGAATCTTCCTCCCGCTTATGTGATATGCTGCAGCTGCAGCCGGTAATCATGCCTACGTGAATTGCCCGGCAGCTGCCGAGAGCAGGACAACAGCCCACGGGGGAAGCTTCCACAGCATAAGCAAGCCCAAGGCTAACATAACAAGGCTAAAATCAAGTGGCGTATGGACAGCGCTGGTCCATACCGGGTTGTATAAAGCCGCCAACAGGATGCCGACAACTGCGGCGTTAATGCCTTTTAATGCGGATTGAAATTGGGAGCGGCGGCGGATGGCATCCCAAAAGGGCAAAGAGCCGGCGACTAATAGGAAGGACGGCAAAAACATAGCGGCAAGGGCAATTAGGCCTCCCAACCAGCCGCTCATGACTGTGCCCAAGTAGGAGGAAAAGGTGAACAAGGGCCCGGGCACCGCTTGGGCCGCACCATAACCCGCAAGAAACTGGGAATCGGTTAGCCATCCGGCCTGCACCACTTCGGATTGCAGCATGGGCAGCACAACATGCCCGCCTCCGAAGACCAGGGAACCTACCCGGTAAAAGCTGTCAAACACGGCCAAGAAATGCGAATGAGCAACTTGTCTGAGCAGAGGCAGCCCGGCCAGCAGCCCGAAGAATAAGATCCAAGCGGCAACCGCCACACGTTTGCTGAGGGGGATACCAAGCCGCGGTGCCTCCGAAATCTCTGATTTTCCCAGAAAGAACCGGCCGAATAATCCGGCGGCTGCGATAAGGACCAGTTGGCTATAAGGGGAAGTCCACAACAAGGATAGGATAGCGGTTACGATTGCGATGCTTCCCCTGGTCCGGTCAGGGGCTAGAGAACGGGCCATTCCCCAAACGGCTTGGGCCACCACGGCAACCGCCACAATCATCAGGCCATGGAGCCAGCCGGCGCCGCTGACATTGCCGCTTTTTAACATAAAGGCAAACATCATTAAGGCCAACGCAGACGGCAAGGTAAATCCGCACCAGGATGCAAGTCCGCCCCACAAGCCGCCGCGCAATATCCCGATAGAAATGCCTACCTGACTGCTGGCCGGACCCGGAAGAAACTGGCATAGGGCAACCAGATCAGCATAGCTTGTTTCATCCAGCCACTTCCTGCGTTTGACATACTCATCCCGAAAATATCCCAAGTGGGCGATAGGACCGCCGAAGGACGTGAATCCCAGCTTTGCGGACACCCCCAGAATTTCGAAAAAGGACCCCTTTTGCCGCATCTCCGCCTCCACCTCATCTCCAAGTTAGCGCATCAAAAACCGCTTCTATTGTATCACTGATAGGAGGGTGCCGATGTTGAGATTTTATTAAAAAAACACGGCAAAAAGGGGAACCGGTTTATAGGCTCCCCTTTTATGGATGCAGAAGCTGGGTTTTCAGCTTCTCTCCGTACCCGGCTCCGCCGCAGACATCCGCTCCACCAGATGGGTATCCACCAAAATCTTGGCCGTGACCGCGGAATCGGATTGAATAATATCCATGATCATGTCCACGGATAATTGGGCCATCCGTTCCTTCTCCACGTGGATGGTGGTGAGCTCGGGTGTAATAATCCGCGCTTCGGAGATGTTATCGAATCCAACCACCGATATATCCGCCGGAACCCGGCAGCCCAGCTCCGTCAGGGATTTGATGGCGCTGATGGCAATGTAGTCGCATTCGCAGAAGAAGGCGGTGGGCATGGCATGTCCCTTCTCCAGATAAGCGGACAGCTGTTTCTTCAGAGACTCCTGGGAGGACAGAATGGTGGGTGCCACGGAAAAGGCATTCTCCGCCGCCAGCTCCACGCCGTTCTCCTGCAAGGCCTGCATAAAGCCGGACCGCCGGTCATCGAAGTTGCGGATCCGGATATCTGAGGCGATATAACCGATGTGGCGGTGACCGAGACCGCACAGATGGGAGCCGGCCTGATACCCGCCCAGAATATTATTGATTTGGACAAAGGGGATGGGCAGTGTTTCGAAGCAGGTGTCCAGCACTACCAGCGGCCCTTTCCATTGGGCGGCTACCTGCTCCAGCAAAGCCTTATCCAGATTGGTTCCCAGGAGAATGATACCCTCACTGCGCTTCTCACCGGAGAGGGTACGGAGATTTTCCTGGACACTCCCCATGTCTGCGGAGGTGTACAGCAGGGAATAGCCATGGGAGCGGCACCGCTCCTCGATATAATGGAGCAGCTCCCGGAAGAAGGGCTGCTGGTAATATTCCTCCAACACAATGCCTGAATTGGCGAATACAAGGAAGGTAATCGAGCCAGCCTGCTGCTCCCGCAGGGTGGCTCTTGCTTTGGGCTGGTAGCCGTTTTCCCTGGCGATTTGAAGGATGCGCTCGCGGGTTTCGGGACCGATGCCCGGTTTGCCGCTGAAGGCCAGGGAAACAGCCGCTTTGGAAACGCCCGCCAGCCTGGCGATGTCATCCATTTTCATGTTAAAGCCTCCTGCCAAACAGTTTAGTAAGTTTAGTTTACAGTGAGTGGAGTTTATTTGCAAACATTTAGTTTCATTCATGTAAGATGAAGTTTTGTTTAGGGAAGCAAACATTCAACAATCTTGCAGATTATTGTTCTATAATGAATCCGTATAAGCAGAATGTATGAGATTCCTGTCCGTGATCGAAAGGAGCATTCCAAACAATGACCATGCAAATCAATGTGGACGCCCGGGGTCGCGGGGATTACTCCACCGTTCAAGAGGCGGTGCTGGCGGTTCCCGACTATTCCGCAGAGCCGGTTACTATATTCATCCGTAAAGGTGTGTACGAGGAGAAGCTGGCGGTGCCCAAGGAAAAAACCAATATCCGCTTCCTGGGAGAGGATGCCTATGAGACGATTCTCACCTTTTCGGACAATGCCTATACTCCGGACGGGGAAGGCAAACCCATGGGGACCTTCCGGAGCGGTAGTGTTATCGTCTGGGCGGATGATTTCACCGCTGAAAACCTGACCATCCGCAATTCCTCGGGACCGGGCACAGGCCAGGCCGTAGCCGCTTTTATTAACGGTGACCGCTCTGTTTTCCGCCATGTGCGGTTTCTGGGGGACCAGGATACCCTTTATACCGGCCCGGGACGCCAATATTATGCGGACTGCTATCTGGAGGGGGATGTGGACTTTATTTTCGGTCCTGCCACAGCAGTATTCGAACGCTGCCGAATTCATTGCAAGCGGGATGGTGGTTATTTGACCGCTGCCTCCACTCCCCAGGATGTAACGTACGGCTATGTGTTCCTGGATTGCACCGTGACCTCCTCTCCCGGAGCAGAGAATGTCTATCTGGGCAGGCCCTGGCGGGACTACGCCGCTGTTGCCTTTATCCGCACCTGGATGGACGCTTCCATTGCCCCGGCAGGCTGGCATAATTGGAGTCAACCCAACAGGGAGGAGACCACCCGATACAAGGAAGCTGGTACCCGCGGCCCCGGCGCACTTCTGGCACAGCGTGTGGATTGGGCCAAGAGTCTGAGCCCGGAGGATGCTTCCGGGTATGATATCCCCGCCATTTTCCATGGTCAGGACGGCTGGAATCCGCTGACTGTGGGGCAGGATCAGCCCAAGCTGGCTCTGCGGCTGTCCGCGCGGATGGCCGATCAATGGATCAAGGATTGGGATGCCATCGTAGAGCATTCGCGGACCAGCAACAAATGGAATTATGAAATCGGACTGTTCCTTAAGGCTGTCTCTGTACTGGAAAGCTTGACCGGGCAAGACCGTTACTTCCGCTATGTGCTCCACAATATGAACCAGTTTGTAGGGGACGAAGGCTCCATCCGCACCTACAAGATGGAGGACTATAATCTGGATCAGATTAACCAGGGGAAGGTGCTGTTGTATCTGTGGAAAAAAACCGGGGAAAACCGCTACAAGCAGGCTGCGGATGTGCTGGTCAAACAATTGGAGGGCCATCCCCGGACCGCAGAGGGCGGCTTCTGGCATAAGAAAATCTATCCCCATCAGATGTGGCTGGACGGCTTATACATGGCCATGCCGTTCCTGACGGAATATGCCCGCATCTTCGACAGACCGGAGCTGCTGGACGAAGCGCCACGGCAAATTCTGCTGATCGACCGGCATAACCGCGACCCTCATACCGGCTTGTACTACCACGGCTGGGATGAAAGCCGCAGCCAAGAGTGGGCGGACAAGGAGACCGGCTGCTCGCCCCACTTCTGGACCAGGGCCATCGGCTGGTATGCCATGGCGATTGTGGATACACTGGAGCACCTGCCCCTCCAGCATCAGGGGTACGCCCCTGTTGCCGCTGTTCTGAACCGCTTGGCTGAAGCGGTGGTGAAGGTGCAGGACCAGGAATCCGGGCTGTGGTACCAGGTAACGGACCAAGCGGGCCGTGAGGGCAATTATTTGGAATCCTCCGGCTCGTCCATGCTGGTATATGCCTTGGCGAAGGGAGTGGAGGCGGGAAACCTGTCCCCCCACTATCTGGAGGCGGCGCGCCGGGGCTACCATGGGTTGGCCGACCGAATGCTCTGCAAGGACGGGCAGGGAAAGCTTCATTTGACAGCCATCTGTCTGGTGGCCGGGCTTGGCGGCAATCCGTACCGCTCCGGTTCTTACGATTATTATGTTCTTGAGAAGGTGGGCGAGGATGATCTCAAGGGCATCGGCGCCTGTCTGCTGGCCCTGTCCCAGATTGAGGCGGCAGGCATGCAGGGTTAAACGAATGTAAGCGGACATACAGAAGAGGTTAGGAGAGCAGCTTTTGCTTTTTGGTATTCGGTTTAGTTTAGTTAAAATCGCGCGTATTGTATGTTTGTTAAGTGTGGAGTAAACTTTGTTTTTCAATGGGGGAAAAAATGAATTACATTCACACCGGAACCCAAACCATAGAAGCCGAAAGATTATATTTAAGGAGATTTGTTCCGGAGGATGCGGAGGACATGTTCATCCACTGGATCAATGACAAGGAAATCCAATCTAATTATGGGGAGCCTGTTTATGAGACGGTAGAGGCCGTAAAAGGGGTTTTGAACCGGTGGATTTCCTCCTATTCACGCAATGATTTTTACAGATGGGCCATTATTCTGAAGGAAAATCAAACTAACATCGGACAAATCGCGTTTTGCAGCATGGATGTGAAGCATCATCATGCTGACATTGAATATTGCATCAGCAAACAATATCAAGGGAAAGGCTATGCAACAGAAGCTCTGAATGCGGATATCACGTTTACTTTTGAACGTATCGGATTACATAGGTTACAAGCCTTTCATCGAGGCAAAAATATGTCCTCAGGCAAAGTGTTGGAGAAATCAAGGATGCTTTATGAAGGGACACTAAGAAAATCATATTATTATCCGGATGTAAATGAGTACGATGACAAAATTTATTATGGGATTATTAAAAGCGACTATATGGAGGGACAAAAAAATGATCCGTTTCGAAAATGATTACGCAGAAGGCGCCCATAGGCGGATTCTGGAACGCCTGCTGGAAACCAATGAGGAGCAAACTCCGGGCTACGGGGTGGATGAACACTGTGAGAAGGCTCGGACATATATCCGGAGAGCCTGTGATGCCGCGGATGCCGATGTCCATTTTTTAGTGGGAGGCACCCAAACCAATACTACGATTATTGCTTCCATCCTGCGCCCGCATCAAGGAGCCGTATCGGCAACAACCGGCCATATTGCCGTGCATGAGACAGGAGCCATTGAGGCCACCGGCCACAAGGTGCTGACCTTGCCCAGTGAGGATGGCAAAATTCAAGCGGAGCAGGTAAAAGCATTGGTTGAAGCTCACTGGAGCGATGCCGCACATGAGCATACGGTACAGCCGGGTTTGGTGTACATTTCCCATCCCACGGAGAACGGGACAACCTACAGCAAAGCGGAATTGGAAGCATTAAGCCAAGTCTGCCGGGAGTACGGCTTGCCTCTGTTTATGGACGGCGCCAGATTGGGATACGGTTTGTCTGCCAAGGATAGTGATTTGTCCCTGGCTGATATTGCCCGGTTTTGTGATGTGTTCTATATCGGCGGAACCAAGGTAGGGGCATTGTTTGGTGAGGCTGTTGTGATTGTTAATGATGCTCTGAAGAAGGACTTCCGGTATTTCATCAAACAAAGGGGCGGCATGCTGGCGAAGGGGAGACTGCTGGGTATCCAGTTCGAAACCTTGTTTGAGGACGGTTTGTACGAGGAAATCTCCGCCTATGCAGTGGAGCTGGCCATGGAAATCCGGGCGGCCTTTACGGCAAAAGGATACTCCCTGCGCTATGATTCCACAACCAATCAGCAGTTTCCCATCCTGCCGGATGCCGTATTGGCAGAACTGGGCAAAACCTACTCGTATTCCTTCTGGGAGAAGTACGATGACACCAGTAGTGTCGTAAGATTTTGCACAAGCTGGGCCACCAAAAAGGAAAATGTGGTTCGGTTGCTTGAGGATATTAAGGGGCTGTAGGCCTGTACGCTCCATGTCAACTTAAAGTTGCACGCTCCTCCTCGTCTGCAACTTCCTGTATATGGTATCCTATGTAGTGAATTGGTACAATCGGTGCAGGAGGAGATACGATGGATATGAAGCTGGCCGGGAAAACAATTGCGGCTCTAAGGAAGAAGAACGGGTACACGCAGGAGGCATTGGCGGATAAGATGGGGATTTCCCCGCAGGCGGTGAGTAAATGGGAAACCGGACTAGGTTTGCCGGAGGTTTCCTTGTTAATCGAATTGTCGGATCTCTTCAGGGTCTCAATTGACAGCATCCTGCAGCCCCGAAAGCTGGAGCGAATCCCTGATTTTATCCGGCGTAATACGGCAGCTCCCCTCGAAAAGATATTGGAAGGCATCCCGCAGATCGATCGTTGGAATCCGCCTGAAGGCTGCGATATGTATTATTCCATGCCGGCGATGATCGCTGCGGCGTTATGTGCGGTGTAAGCCCAGGAGCAGGGACAACCCGTCACCTTGACCGATATGAACGAAAGGTTCCGCGAGTTGATGCATATTATGGGGGTCGGCTACGGCTTCCTGTGGACAGAGAAACACAATATGATTGAAGAGCTGTGGCGGATGAACGAATTGCAAGGTATGGCAGAGCGGGCGATGAGGTATTACGGGCGGGATTATGTGTGGCTCTCCACCCGTGATGCTACGCCGGAGGACATGCGCAGATTAATGATTTGGTCCATCAACAAAGGCCGTCCGGTGGTTATGGAATGGGCGGGGGGAATTCCGGAATTCAGCATTGTGACGGGTTACAAGGATAACGGGCAAACGCTAACCGGCTGGACCTATTGCGGGGAGTGCGCAGCGGGAACCAATGAAAAGGGGATGTTCGTCACCCCTGCCCGCTGGAACGAAAGCTTCCAGTTTCATATGCTGGTGATCGGTGATACAGTGAATTCCACTTATTCGGACAAAGATTCCATCGGCTATGCCTTGGAGGTGCTGGAGCGCGAAAAACCGGAGGATCCGTACATAACGGAGGCGGTTGCCGGGGATACAGCCCTCCACAAATGGCTGGAAGCCTGCGACACTATAGACAACACCCTCCGCTTATTTCATGTGAACGATATTTTCACACATGCCTTATACATGAACTCGATTTATACCCAAAAGTGTATTCTATCCTATTACAAAAAACTCTCTGTTTCCCATGACCGGAATGTAAACGATATCATTACGCAAATCAGCATTGCTGTCAGCAGGCTGGAAGGCGAACGCCATGGTCTGAATGCTTACAGGGACAAGCCGGTGGAGCTTGCAGCCGCCTGCAAAAGGCACATTGAAAGCCTCATCCGGCATAGAGTTTATATGCGCGGCTGGCTGGGGCAGTTATATGCTTTCATGTAGTGGGATTGTCAAGAGCAGACAAAGAAGCAGATCAGCTGCTTCTTTTTTTGTGTGAGATAACGGGGGATTTCCCGTTTTGCAAGAACTTATTATTGCCGGAAATGAACGGCCCTCCTAAAGTTAGAGCTACAACATACACGAACGGAGGAACCATCCCATGCCGGTTAAAGCTGCCACATCCATATCCGTTGCCACACGTTCGAGGAAGAACAGAGTATGGGCCGGTATCAAAAGGAGATTGCCGACCGGGTAGGGTATCAGCCCTCTTATTTGATCCGCCAGTTCAAGAAAAGCACGGGGTTGACCCCCCGGCGGGCTTACATTGTGGACGTGGCGGAAGCAGCCACAATCCATTACCGGACTTATGGGGGAGGACGAAAGAATGAACGTTCAAAGGAAGCTGTCCGTTATGCTGACAGGAGTCTTGGCGCTGTGCTTTCAGCCTGCGGCAGTGACAGCGGGTCAGAAGGGAGAAGCCGACAGAAATCAGTATCATGACTACCTACTACACGCCGGAGCCTCCCGGGGATGACAATGCAGTGCTGAAGGAGACCGAGAAGCGGACGAATACCAAGCTGAAAATCACCTGGGTTTCTCCGAACAACTATAACGATAATGCCAATGTCACCTTGGCCTCCGGGGATATTCCCGACATGATGCTCATTCTGGATACCTTCCATCCGCAGGTCCGGACCATGACAGTTTGAGGGGTCCAAATATAAATCGGGGCTTGGTGCCATCGGCGTGAAGAGTATTGTACACTTCAAGGATGAGCAGTGGGGAATTAAGGAATCAAAAATGACGTGGATAAGTTAAGAAATTATAAGATGTATGAGGATTTCTTGTATCTGAAATCAGTTTTTTTGGTCACAGAAATACTGTTTATGCTATACTGTGGGTAGAATGATAAAGAGGAGCTGTTGGAGCAGCTCCTCAGTGTGCAGCAACCGCTTGAAAGGCGGTCGGCCCCAGTGTTTGGTCAAGTGGAATAGACCGCTACCTTTGGCGAGGGCGGTCTATTTCTTTTTGAGGTAATTTAGCAAGGCCAAGATGAACATGCCGAACATGAACATCAAAGACAACGCTTGATAAACCTCCATGGCATCACCTCCCTATTGAGAGGATAGCCGACCGCCCTGCAAGCCTGCACAAATTAAATTATACCAAATTTTGATAGAGCCGCATACAGCGGCTTTTTTTGATCTATTCGTCCTTATTCCTCCCCCTCCTCCGCGGGTACCCGGACTGTAGACAGCCTGGAGATGATTGCTCCGCGGAAGCATCTCCCCCGACTAGCGAACTCGAAGAAGGCCGCCGCCCGGTTGAGAATGACATCGTTGGTGGGGTGGAATTGTACCCGGACGGAGAAGGTAATGTTTCGAATATCTCCTGGCAGCAAATCCCCAAGAAACACACCGACCCGGGGGTCCAATTGGGGAATGCCGTTAACCCGCAGGCTCCCGGATACAAATTGAAGCGCCTCATCTAGCCGGTCATAGAGGATGAAATTCTCCAACCGGACTGTGTTGGAAATATTCCGGAGTGTAATACTGTAGGAAAAGGTGGCGCCGGTGGACGTGACCGAGGTGCTGGGAGTTTTCTCAATACTGACCAACTGCTCCGTGCCTGTCGGAAAAACGGAAACCGTAAGGGACTGTGTCCGGAATTCTCTGCGCTGTAGGGATTGGTCCGCCAGACGGAAGTTCGCTGTGATAGTACTGATATTGGTTAAGATGTCCCCACCTGTGATGATCACATCAAAGCGGACCAGCACACCTTGAAACACGGGGATTGGTCCCAAGGGTATGCCTGCTGCGGGAACGGCATCCAGCAGAAGCGTACGGTTTACTCTCACGGTGCCGGGAATGAAGGATACACCCTCCGGGGCCATATTGGTCAGGACAGTCTCCACAGAAGGAGCATTGCCGTTATTAATAACTCAACTTTCGCACCTGAAAAAATGACTTAAACCCTTGAGTGCGTAAGGAAAATTCCAGTAGATTTAATCGTATTGACAAAAAAACACCCTACTTGTTTGGTATCATGGAAGTGACGAGCTT
>JAEWGW010000008.1 GCA_023388055.1 Bacillota bacterium
AAACGAAGGTAACGGCGCCCCCCGGCGTTCCCCTGGCAGTGGATCCTCATCTGTTCAAGAAGTTGAAATCCTGCGAATGAGTGAGCATTCGAGAGCTATCCCCTAATTACGAGGGACGGAACTCAGAGGCGCTTACACGCCAAAAACCAGCCTGCTAATTCGGTAACGGAGCTGAGACGCCCTTAGCGGGTAAAATAGTCGGCCCATGAGCTCATTTTAGCTTCTAAGAGCCTCCTGGTTCCGTTACTCCGCAGCATTCGCCAAAATTGGCCTCTAAGCGCTTCTGAGTTCCGTTAAAAATCCTCCCTATCCCACCACTCATGATTTTCCCCGTCAGTCCACCGTCAATCCATCCACCAGCCAGTCCATCAGCCAGTCCATCAGCCAGCCCATCAGCCACTCCATCCATCCGACCAGCTATCCGCCTATCGACTTAGCCTATTCATACGTTAATCCATCCATCCGCCCCTTGCATGCGCATCCATTCGACCATCCTGCCCGCGCCATCCCTCAGCCCATCGTACCATATCCGTGATCCGCCAGAAACCGGGCGGTCAGCGCCATGATCTGCTCCACTACCTCGTCAGGCGACTTGTAATTGGTCAAAGCAAACGCATGCTGGAGGCCGGGAAGCAGCACCAGCTGCGCCTCCACCTCCAGGCCGCGCAGCCGCACAGCATAATCGGCGCTATCCTCCGGTGCCACCACCGTGTCCTCCAGCCCGTGCACGGCCAAGGTGGCCGGATGGGCTCCGGTGAGGTGGAGAAGCGGGGACAGCTCCCGTGCTCTGCGGTGACGGGCCAGCCACCGGTCTGCTTCCGAACCGCCGTCCGGTTCCGAATCTCCGGGCTGTTCCACTCTCATTTTCCACTTGGAGAGCAGTTGGGTAATGGGGTTGTATACCACCAGAAATTGCGGCACACAGGAGACGGCCAAATCCGCCTCTTCCTCCTCCACATGGCTTAATGCGGTGACGGCAGCAGCCAAATACCCGCCTGCCGATTCTCCGGCCAGCACCACCCGGTCCGGGTCTCCCCCCCAAAGCCCGGCATGCTGCCTCACATAACGGACCGCAGCCTTGCAATCTGCGATGCATTCCGCAAGGGTCACCGCCCCATCCACAGGCGCCCCGTCCTCACCTGTTTGCATCAGCCGGTAATCCACTGTAAAGCAGGCAAACCCTCTGCGCACAAAATAACGGCAATACGGCAGCAGCATCTCCGCACTGCCCCCCGTAAATCCGCCGCCATGAATGAAGATGAAACACGGCGCCAACGGTGCAGACTCAGCCTGCACTGGCTTCATGGCAAACATCCGCAGCGGCGTCCCGTTGCGCAAACCATAGATAACCGATTCTGCTTGATCTTCGGGCAAAACACCCCAATCCTTCGCAATCTCCATGGGCTGGCTCAGACTCCTTTTATATAAGCCGGATTTAGGGTTATCGATAACCCCATTATGCTTATTATAGCATCGCCAACCATAACCGCATATGAAAATTACGCACCGTCACCCCTTCTTCCGCCACAGAGAGGCCGACAGAAACGGCACACCAAACGCACCTTCCGACGCATCGCATTCTCTCATAGCCCGGAATTCCACAAGCTCGAAGGCTTCGCCCATAATCTCCAGCAGCTTTTCCTGGCTGTACGCCTGTCCGCCCTTCATGCTGCGCTCCCGGTACACCTCCCAGTCCGAATGGTCCAGGGCCCCGCCGCTCTCCGCGAAACCCGGTGCAAAGCAGGTTAGTCCGAAATATCCCTGCGGCTTAAGAGCCTGACGGATCATCTCCACATAACCCACCCTCCGGTGCGGCCAGAGATGGTGGAGACAGCCCGAATCGTAAACCAAATCATACGCCGACTGCTCCACCTGCAGCTCATATACCGACTGGCACCGGAACCCGATGCGGACTTGACGCTCCGCCGCCCGTTCCTTGGCCCAGGCAATAGCCTCCTCCGAAATATCCACGGCATCCACCTCATATCCGTGGGCAGCCGCATAAATGGCATTCCGCCCGGGACCGCAGCCCAGCTCCAGCATACGCCCGCCCTGTAACCGGCCGGATTCCACATAAGCAACCAGATTTTCATCGGGGACATCCACAAAAAAAGGCACCTTCTTCGTCCGGTCCTGATAAAACCGGTCCCAGAACGGTGCCGGCTCCCGCATCAGAGAATCCAGCATCAACAGCATATCCTCGGAATTACGAATCACTTCAATGGACATATGCAAACAGCCTCCTACCTTATCAGCACGATAATAGAAAATAAAAGCATGATCAGCATCACCGTCATCAGGAAGATCCCGATATAGCGGATAAACGCAGGCAGATGGTGCCAATATACCTTTTGGAGTGGAAGTCCGCCTTCGATTCTTTGGGCATGTTCAAAATCCGTCCTAAACCCGGGCTCCATCCCCACCCGCTCCGTGTCTTGAGTTTCATGAATGTTCAAGCGCCATTCCCTCCCCTTCAAGTCCTGTCTGCAGGGATCCATGCATACTTCTATTTTACCACATTCATCCATCGGTCCGTGAAAAAAAAGCGCCCCAATTGCCCTTAGGAGGTCTAGAAATCCTAAGGATGCAACTGGAGCACGATATACGGCAGGCAGACTAGCCGGCGCCTTTACAGCAGGGAGGATTGACGGATATCCAACCGGGCGGCGACTCCCGCGGGACTGGAAGGGGTTCTCGCTCCTTCGAAGTTAAAGGCGATAATGACCACATCATTGCGCCCCCTGCGCAGGAAGCTGCCAATGTTGAAGGTCCGCCCCGGGTTAAAGTTGGAGGTCTGATTGGTCGGTGCATCATAAACCAGCGGTACGCCGTTAATAATCACGGTAGCGTAGTTATCCACGGCCAGAAACAGGGATGCGGACAGAATTCTTCTCCGTTGGGACAAGGTAAACCGGGTGGACACAATGGCGTTTTCCCGGCTTAAATTCCCGGAATACCAAACGTAGCTGGCGTCGGGTACACGAACCCAGTCCGGATTGCGCTCAATAATCGTGGCATTGAACCAATTGCCATCCGTGCCTATGGATACAGTCCGGTCCGTAATTACCGGTGTGCGGGCCGTGTGGAACCTCTTCACTTGCTCCCGGTACATCTCCATCAGCCGGCTTTTGGGCAAACCTGCGCTGCGGGGCCGGCGGATGATCTTTTTGGCGATAGCGGAGCCAGGACGTGCTTTCATCTCAACCACTCCTATCAGTATATGAATGCATTACATAGCATCATATGAACGATAGAAGCCGGAGGAGCGTGTGTCAGCCCGGATGCACCTCTTGCGCCTTAGCCTTTTTCCATTCCAGGAGATGGGTCAGGATAATCTTGAAGACAGCATAGACGGGTACAGCGAACAGCAATCCCAAGGGGCCCATAAAAGAACCCGCGGCCAACAGCAGCAGAATGATGGTCAGGGGATGAATTTTGAGGCCCTTGCCCACGATCAGCGGGGACAGCAGATTGCCTTCCAGCTGCTGGGCGATGACGGTCACGATCAGCACCTTGACCGCAAGCCCCGGAGATTGGGCCAAGCCCACCAGCACGGCGGGAACCGCGGCCAGAATAGCCCCGATATACGGAATCACATTGGTCACCATGGAGATCAGCGCCAGAATAATGGCGAACTTCAGGCCGATAATCGAATAGCCGATCCACAGAAGGATTCCCACGCATAACGCCACGGTGAATTGGCCGCGGATAAACAGCCCGATGGTTTTGTCCAGATCCTCCAGCAGACGGCGCACCTGTTCCCGCCGTTTCAACGAAATCAGACGGAGAAAGCCCTCATACATCCTGTCCCCGTCCTTGAGGAAATAAAACAGCACAAAGGGCACCATCACCAGTACCAGCACAAAGTTCACCACGACCCCCAGAAACCGGGACAGATAGCTGCTGGTAAAATTGAGAACGCCCATGCCGATTTCCGAAGCCCGGGCCGCCAGCTCATCAATATTGATGTTGGAGCTGGACAATAAGCTTGCAAACCGCTCCGATTGAATAAGCTCATAGCTTCCCGTAACGGCGCTCTGGATAAATCCCGGCAGGCTGGCCGTCAATTGGCCGAATTGCGCTTGAATTTTGGGTCCGACCGTCACCATCAGCAGTGTCAAAATCCCGATCAGAACCAAATAAACGGCAAGAATGGCAAGAACCTTGGGGACCTTGCGGGCTGTCAGCAGCCTTACGGGAGACCGCAGCAGAAAAAACAGCAGGCCTGCGATAATCAGCGGTGTCAGCAGGGTTTGGATGATGGTAATCAAAGGGCTGAGGAACACATAGTTGATTTGGGAGCCGACCCAGATCAACAGAAAACCCAGCAGGAGCCAAAGTCCCGCCCGAAACAGCTTATGGTCCGGCATACAGTCAAGGTTCTCCAATCATTTTTTTGGGGAAATAAGCAATGCTTGTACTATTGTACGTCTCTTCCGGGGAAAAGGATTCAAAAAAGGAACAACCATTTCGGTTGTCCCTTGTAATTGGAATGCAGCACGCTAGATGGCACGTGCCACTTCGTTGGCTTCGGCTACCGCGTTCAAGGCCCTGCGGGCACGGACAGCGTCACCGATGGCAAAACAGGGAATCCCGTTGGTTTCACAATAGGAGAGGATTTCAGTGAAATTCCGCGATCTGGCGCCAATGGCCACCACGACCGTATCGCAGGGATACTCCGTCAGCTGTCCCTTGCTTTCTATGACAACCGCATCCGTCCGGATCTCCACACACTTGGCCTCAGTCAGAATAGCGGCACCGGAGGCGTGCAGGCTCTCCATGACACAAATGGACCGAAGCTGTCCCAAATCCTTGGCCACCTGCTCCTGCATTTCGACTACCGTTACGCAGGAGGCGGAGCCGTGTACGTATTCCGCTACCTCCAAACCAACCAGACCTCCACCGATAATGACCACCCGGCCGGATACGGCGGTTTTTCCTGCCAGCACCTCATGGGAATTGGTCACATGCGGAAGCTGTCCGCCGGGAACTCTCAGCTGCATCGGCTCGGCTCCTACGGCAATCACCACCTCATCCGGCTGCAGTCCGGCGATCAGCTCCGGGGTAACCGGCGTGCCTAGCCGGACCTCAATCCCTTCCCGTACCGCCTGCCGTCCCATAGCTAAGGCCGCTTCCTTCATCTCCTCTTTCCGCGGCGCTTCACCGGCCAGGGCGAATTGTCCGCCCAATTCCTGCGACGCCTCGCAGACGATGGGATGGTGGCCTCTTTTCTTCAGCACCATAGCCGCCTCCAGACCGGCAATGCCCCCTCCGGCCACCAGCACTCTTTTGGCACGGGCTGCCGGAACCAGCTTGTATTCCGCTTCCCTGCCCAATGCCGGATTCCGCAGGCAGGTGATGTACGGCATCTCCGTGGACACAAACCCGTCGTAGCACCCCTGGTTGCAGCCTACACACCGGACAATACTCGCCGCATCTCCCGCCAACGCCTTGTTGCAGAACTCGGGGTCTGCCAGCTGCGCCCGTCCGATAACCACCATATCCGCCTTATCCCCGGTTAGAATCTCCTCCGCTTGGGCGGGATCGTTGATCCGGCCTACAGCCACGGTGAGCATCCCCGTTTCCTTGCGGATCCGGGCGGCGTTCTCTACATTGAACCCGCGGGGCAGGTCGATGGGCGGTACTTCATAGATAATGGCCGATGACGAAAAATTGCCCCGGGACACATCCAGCACATCCACTCCCGCCGCGCCGGCCATGCTGCAGAATTGGATCACCTCTTCGATGGTCAAGCCGCCCTCCAGATAATCATCATGGGCATCCACCCGCATAAACAGCGGCATGCCTTCGGGAATATTCCGCCGGATGGCGCCGATGCACTCCAGAAGAAACCGTGCCCGGTTCTCCAGACTTCCTCCGTATTCATCCGTACGGCGGTTGAAGAAGGGGCTCAGGAAGGAGTGGGGCGTATAGTTATGCCCGGCATGAAACTCAATAGCGTCGAAGCCCGCCTCCACCGCCCGTCTGGCTCCATCACCGAAGGCCTCCACCGCATCGCGGATGGCGTCCAGGTCCATTCCCGGTATGGTGTACTCCGTCCCCGGCACAGGCACAGGGCTCGGAATCATCATCGTCTGCTCCGGATCGCTGCCCACCGCCATTCCGCCCAGCCAAAGCTGCACCCCCGCCTTTCCGCCTGCCTGGTGAATGGCATCCGTCAGCTTCTTCAGACCAGGAATGTACTTGTCCCCGGAGATAGCCAGGAACTTCTTCGGAGATGCTTTCACGGATACGGAGCAAACCTCTGTGAAATTCAAGCCACAGCCGCCCTCCGCCCGGGCCACATGATAATCGATCACCTGCTGGGTCACAAACTTGTCCTCGGTGGCCATTTTGGTACCCATCGCCGGAAACATTACTCTATTTTTTAATTCCAACTCTCTGATCCGGATGGGGCTGAAAAGTGTCTCGTATGCCATTGTCCATCGTCCTCCTCATGTGTTTGTCTGTCTATGTGCGGACTATGTTACATTTTTCACAATCCAATGCAGGGTTTGGCTGTCCGCGGGTTGATATCTTCACTATATCGGTGCGGAACATTTTAATCAATATGTTTAAAACACTTTGTTTGAACATTTTGCAAAAAAAGAGTCAAGGTGCATCACGCGGATTTTAGCACCTTAACCAGCAGTCTCAGATAAGTAAGCCGGTCCTCTTTTTCACCCAGCAGGGTCTCCTTGAAGACTACAGAGCTTTCATCCTCCGTGGGATAGTTGACGGCAGACATGAAGATCATGTACTTGCGGGTTTGCTCCGCCTGGCTGCCTGGGATAAGATCCTGCAGCAGCTTGCTGAGCCGTTCACCCAGCTCCTGGGACATGGCGACAATCTTGCGGGAGGTTTCATCCTCCTCTGCCAGTCTCATGGAATCCCGCAGGATCACCATATTGCCGGGAAAGCGCAGGGAATACTCCATGATCTCATTGGCGGCCAGCACCAGCCTCTCCTCTGGCCCGTATTCCTCCTTCTCCAGGATATCGAATACGGTCCGGGTGTTGGCCATATAAAATTCCTTCACCATTCTGACCATTTCTTCCTTAGTCCGGAAGTAGTAGTTGATGGCACTGACATTCACGTTGGCTTCCTTGGCAATAGCACGGATGGAGATGTCGCAGGTTTTGTTGATGCCCATTAAGTATTGCGCCCGGTCCAGAATCCGTTCTTCGATACTCTTCAACTCTCTCATGGCCCACCTCATAAAGGGATACGTCTGCTCCATATTATAAGGAGAATCCATAGTTTTCACAATGGAGGCCCATAGCATCGGCACACGCCTAGTCGCAATGAACCTCGACCCAGCCTCCTGCCCGGTGGCTGGCCAGCACCGCATCCGTGATGCACATGCTCCTGTGGCCGTCCGCAAAAGTGGCAAAATCCGCCTTGTCCCGAAGCGGGTCCTTCCCCTCCCGGATAAAGGAGTAGAAGTGGAACATCATATTCCGCAGGGAGTCCGGCCAGCCTTCGTTATGCCCTCCGGGATAATGGGGGGCGGACAAGGCCTCCGGGGCGAACAGCGCCGGGTCGGACAGGAGAATTTCATTGGGGCGGTCCCGGTGGCCCACCCACAGCTTCTCCGGCTCCTCCTGGTTCCAGAAGGCGGACTTCAGGCTGCCTGCCAGCTCGAAGGTCAGACGGTTTTTGCGGCCGGCGCTAACCTGGGAGACGGTAAAGGCGCCTTTGCCCCCGCCGTCAAATTGCAGCAGAACCGAGGCATAGTCCTCAGTGGACACCGCAACCGGCTCACCCTCCGGCTCCTGGCCGGTCTCCTCCCCCGCCTCCTGCTGCTCATACGTATCCTTCTTGCGGGCGGGCTTCATCCGTACCGGCAGCACCGTCGCCAAATCGGCACATACCCGGGTGATCTTCTGCCCGGTCACATATTGCACGGTATCGCACCAATGGGACCCGATATCCGCCACCGCACGGGATTCCCCCCCGATGGCCGGGTCCAGCCGCCAGTTGTAATCCGTCTCCAGCAGGAGCCAATCCTGCAGATAGCTGCCGTGCAGCAGATGAACCTTCCCCAAATCCCCATTTTGCACCATAAAGGCCAGCTGCTTGATAATGGGATATTGCCGGTAGTTGAAATTAACGCCATGCACCACCTTATATTCCCGGGCCAGCCGCAGCAGCTCCCGGGTTTCCTGGGTGGATATGGCCAAGGGCTTCTCGGACAGAATATGCTTGCCGGCGAGAATCACTTCCCGGTTAATGGGAAAATGCAGATGATTGGGCGTACAGTTGTGGACCACCTGAATCTCCCGGTCCTGGAGCATCTCCTCATAGTGCGTGTACCAGCGGGGAATGCCCAGCTCTCTGGCATGGGCCTCCGCCGACTCGGCGTCGGGCTCCACCAGAGCGACCACCTCGACAAAGCCCAGCCTCCGAACAGCCTCAATATGGGCAAGACCAACGAAACCGGTGCCAATGATACAGGCTTTAATAGGTTTCATACCAAAGAGCCTCCTTGTGGCAAGATAGGAGTCTTTACCCCAAAAAGGCTCCAGTGGAATCTCGTAGGCTCAGCCGGATACGATGATTATACCGCTCAGGACTGGCTCCCTCTCCCATAACCTGTTGGACTCCCTTGTGGTCCATTATCCCCTTGGCTCAGGATCTCCACCAATCTCCTCTCCATAAAAAACACAGCTGCTCCGCCCCGGACAAGCCGGTTATTGGCGGAACAGCCGTATGGAATGGCAGAATGGAATTATTGACTGGAATTCCTGAATGGAATTACAGATGCAATTTTAGAATGGATGCAGCCGCTTGCCCTAGTATGAAACCTGAGCCAGAATCTCGATGCCTTTTTGGATCTGCTCGTCCGAGGGTGTGGAATAGTTCAGACGGAAGGCGTTGCAGGGTTCGTCCTCCCGGATCAGGAAGGCATTGCCCGGAACCACGGCTACACCTTGGGCGGCGGCCTTCTTGCAGTAGTCGATCATGGAGATTTCCGGTGGCAGGGTGCACCACAGGAACAGCCCGCCTTCAGGCTCGGTATAGGTGATGGCCGGGTTGAAATGCGCCTTGATGCTGTCCAGCATCAGACCGCTTTTGCGCCGGTATACATCCCGGATGAGGGAGATATGGCCGTCGTAGTCATACTCTGTGAGGAACTTGTAGGCTAACAGCTGCGGCAGCATGGCCGTATGGACATCCTCGCCCTGCTTGGCCACCACCATTTTGTTCATGATGGCGTTGGGAGCCAGCACAAAGCCTACGCGCAGACCAGCGGAGAGAATTTTGGAGAAGGAGCCGACGTAAATGACCAGACCGTCCTCGTCCATGGATTTCAGGGTGGGCAGGTCCTCACCCCGGAAGCGCAGTTCGCCGTAAGGGTTGTCCTCGAGAATCATCACGCCGTATTCCTTGGCCAACGCGTAGATGGCTTTGCGTTTTTCCAGGCTGGTGGTGATGCCCGTGGGGTTCTGGAAGCTCGGGATCAGATAAAGCAGCTTCGCGTTGGGCTCCGTCTTCAATGCATGCTCCAACGCCTCCAGATTGAGTCCGTCCTCCTCCATCGGCACACCGGCCAGACGGGCGCCCAGGGAGCGGAAGCTGTTCAGCGCACCGATGAAGCTGGGGCTTTCGCAGATGATGGTGTCCCCTTCATTACACAGCACCTTGCAGGCCAGCTCAATGCCCTGCTGGGCACCGGACACCACGAACAGGCTGTCGGACTCCCGCTCCGGCCCCATACTAGCTGCGAAACGTTGGCGGATCACCTGGCGCAGCGGGGTATACCCTTCGGACAGGCCGTATTGCAGGGCGGCGACAGGATCCTTTTCCAGGATAGCCTGGGTGAAGGAGCGGATGGCTTCTACCGGGAAAGTCTCCGCCGCCGGATTGCCCGCGGAGAAGGGGATGATGCCCTTACCCTCGCTGGCCTTGAGAATCTCCCGGATGATAGAAGGCTGCAGACCCGAGATGCGGTTCGAAAAGGAATACTCCATGGACAATAGTTCCTCCTTATGTCAATCATTCTTCCATCATACCGTATTTTGGACGCGGCGTTAATACCCTCGCACACCCTTAGCCGCTTCTTCGCCGCAAAGCAGGAGGATAGGAGCGGGAGTGCTGCGGAGTGGGGAGTTTGGGGAATATGGAGAGTATGGGAGGGAGAATGTACGAAAAAGCGGTGATTGCTGCTAGAAAGCATGTAAAAAATGCGGTTTGCAGAGAGTGGCACCCCGTGCATTCTCCCGGCGGAAAAGCTAACGGACCCGAGCGCTCTTATTCGGGAGAAAACGGGCATTTGGGAAATCTAACGGACACAGGCGCCGCTATTCGGATCAATTTGAGCAATTTGAGGCGATTTCGGTAGATATAGCGGCTTCTGCCGCCGTTAGAATGTGGAAAGACCCTATTTGCTGCAAATAGCGTCTCCCACCGCCGTTAGAATCCGGCGCCTCTGTTGAGCCATACCCAACTCGCTGCTGGTCAACCTATTTTTGTTTACTGGTGCAGATCCCCAGTTTGATGCTGGCACTCTAATTGGGCGACTCTTACCAGGTTGATTCTGAACAATAATGGGATGTTACAAACTAACTTAGGTACTAACTAACTCAACTTTCGCAGCTCAATTCTCCAAACAAACCCTTGATATAGCTGGGTAAACCGGAGATCCATTCCTGTAGTTGACAAAATACAGCTGTTTTGTTCTTCTTGGTTTTTGCCTGGAACATTTCGA
>JAEWGW010000042.1 GCA_023388055.1 Bacillota bacterium
CAGGTTACCTACGTGTTACTCACCCGTCCGCCGCTAGCTTGTCCCCGAAGGAACAAACCCGCTCGACTTGCATGTATTAGGCACGCCGCCAGCGTTCGTCCTGAGCCAGGATCAAACTCTCCATAAAAGCGGTCCCGAAGGACCGTTATGTTAAGCTGATTGCTCAATTGTTCAAACGTTTGGCTTCATTGTTTTGCTGCTCGTTGTTCAGTTTTCAAGGAGCTAACTATTAATTACCAGCTTACTTCGTCAGCGTTTCACCGCCGGAATAACAATATATCATGTTCGACATCTTTCGTCAAGCATCTTTTTTTATTGTTTTTTCCACCGAAGAAGTGACAAGACATACCTTACCATATAGGTCCTAAGAAGTGCAACCCCTATGCTTTAAGTTCTAATTTTCGGAATATTGAGTCCTATAAGAAAAAGCCTTCCAATTCACCAGACATCTTGGAAGGCACTTCTCTCCTTACTCCCACTTGAAAAACCGGACCGCCGCCACCGAACAGATCAGAGCCAAACCCGCCATCACAGCAAGCGGAAGCAAAACATCGTCCGCCGGCAAACCCAAGGATGCCGCCTTCATCAGCTTAATGCCTTGGGTCAACGGGAGCACATCCGCAGCCTTTTGAAGCGCGCTGGGCATTACCTCATAAGGAAGTGTCGCACCCGAAAACACCAGCATCGGAAAATACAGCACACTGGCCCAGATGCCTGCCGTTTTGATATTGGACGCTGTCCCGCCCACCAATAACCCGATACTGAAGATAGAAAGCAGGACCATCAGGTATGCACCCAGGAAGGTCAGCCAGCTGCCCTCCATCCGGTATCCGAAAAACAACGCTGCAGTAGCATACACCAGCAGCAGCGAGATAACCGATGCAAGAGCATAAACGCTAACCTGGACGGCCAGCAGCATGGACGGGCTTACCGGTGTCACCTTAAACCGTTTAAGGGTTTTTCTCTGCCGGCAATCGGATATCACCAACGGCAGCCCCATAACCCCTCCCGCACAAACGGCAATGGCCGCAACTGCCCCGAAGGATTGCTCCAGAAACGAATAGTCAGCACCTTCGAAGGCCGGCTTGCTGCCATATACAATTCCGAGGATCACCACAACCACAACCGGCATGCATATGGAGAAAATAAGCAAATCCATCCCCCGCAGCGCCAGCTTCCACTCGGTATTAAACAATGCTTTGAAGATCCGCAACACCGGCCACCTCCTCATCCGTATACCACAGATAGGCATCCTCGAAGGTTTCGCACGGACTCGAGACCATTGCCTCCCGGACCGTTCCATAGAAAACCGCCTTGCCCTTTTTCATAATCATCACATGGTCGCACAACACCTCCACCTCATCCATAAAGTGGGAGGTCAGCAGGATCGTCAGCCCCTCTGCCTTCAGCTGGCTGAGGCATTGCCAGACATCCCGGCGTGCCCGGGCATCCAATCCGGTCGTCAATTCATCCAGAAACACTACCTCGGGATCCGGAATAAGAGCCAGTACAATAAAAAGCCGCTGCCGCTCCCCTCCGGACAGCTCGCTGACCATTCTTCCGGCTTTGTCGGAAAGGCCGAACCTCTGCAGCAGGCCATGGTAATCCGACGGGTTTCGGTAAAGCGCCCAGGTCATCCGGCAAAGCTCGGTTACCTTGATTTTGTCCTGATACTTCGCCTCCTGGAACTGCACACCCACCTTTTCAAAAAGCCGCTTCCGATCCTTCAGAGGGTCCATGCCCAACACCGAAACCCTTCCGGAATCATAGCTTTTGGTACCCAGGATACATTCAATGGCCGTGCTTTTTCCCGCTCCATTGGCACCCAATAAACCGAACACCTCTCCGCGGCGGACGGTAAAGCCCAGTTGTTCCACAGCCCGGACCGAGCCGTAGGACTTGCCTAAATTCTCTACTTGGATAGTCGTTTCCACCTGAAAACCTCCTTCTTTTTGCCGGCACAAAAAGAATAGCATCCATAGAAAGTCCGGTGTTAAAGTGGAGGGTTGGGGGAAAAGGAAAGCCTCATCCGGTGCAGATGGGCCAGCATGGTATCCGCATTGCAGGCAGCCGCCTCCAGCGTGGTCAGAAGAGTATCACAGGCGGAGATAATGTCGTCATCCTCCCGCGGCGTATCAATAGCGGTGCGCAGGTCAGGAAGGGGTGCACCCCCCGTTAAGCCGGACAGCATACGCAGGATAGCCGATAGCGAATAATTGGCGCTGCGCAGGGCACGGATGATTTTAAGCCGCCGAAGATCCTCACCTGAATATACCCGATACCCGTTCTGCTTGCGTTTCACGGTTAATCGCCCGTTCATTTCCCAATTCCGCAAAGCATCCATGGAAATGTCCAATAGATCGGCTGTTTCCTGCCGCGTCAAGGCCATCCAGGGTTCTGCCGGCTTGTAATCCGTAAGCAGCTCCTCCACCAGCTGCATCGCCTCTTCAGCATGCTGCTGCTCCTCCCGGATTTGGCAGCGGTAAGCTTCGGCAATACGGATAGCCTCTGCAAAATCCTCCGCCGCCGATGCCTTAATCACAGCGATGGATTTCTTGCGAAGGCCGTTCTGCAGCACCTCAACAGCAAAGGCCATGCGGATCAGCTTCATCTGCTCCATATGCAAATCAGTGAATATTCTGTAGCCATTGGGCCGGCGGGCAGGCTTCGAAATAAATCCGAATTCCTCATACAGCCGGACAGTATTGGGGTGAATCCCGTTAACACGGGCAAGCTCGACGGTTTTGTAGCTGTTATTGTAGCTGTTCATTGGCAATCGCCTCCGGGGCTAAGCTAAGTTCGTTATCTCTATTGTACCTCCCTCCCCAAGTCTGGTGCTATAATGGAGGGTTTTCGTTTGTGCTTCAGGCAGTATGAACGGGAGAGAATGAACAAACACTATGGGCAGCACCCCTCTTCCCCATCCCAAATTTGAATGAAAGCGGGGCAACATTATGGGCAGACGCAAAAGCAGACAATATGCCTACCCTGTTTCGCCTTCGGCCATCAATGCCTTCAAAGCCGATGTGATGCGGCAGCAGGGGTATGCGGTCAACCCGCAGGAACCGGACCAGGTCAAATTCGAGGTCGCCCAATCCATGGGCATCCCGCTCTCCCAAGGGGATAACGGCCAGCTGAAAACCGAGGATGCCGGGCGGATCGGCGGCAAAATCGGGGGCGCCATGGTCAAGGAAATGATCCGGATGGCGCAGCAGCATCTGGCGGATAAGCAAAGAATCCGTTAGCGGAAGACAAAGCAAAGACCTTTCCCCTGTTCATGGAGAAAGGTCTTGTTTGTGTTTCAATTGATGGTGTTTATTTGTTGATTTGGTGAATCGCCTGGCCCAACGCGCCTTCGGCAGCTTCCATCACCATCTCGGCTAATGTGGGATGCGCATGGATGGTTAAGGCGATATCCTCCAGAGTGGCTCCCATTTCGATGGCCAATCCAATTTCGGCGATCAGATTGGAGGCTTCCGGACCGACCACCTGAGCACCAAGCACCAGGCCGGTTTTCTTGTCGCCCACTACCTTCACGAAACCTTCTGCACTGCCCAGCGAAAGCGCGCGGCCATTGGCGGCATACGGGAATTTGCCAATGGCGACCTCGTAGCCTTCCTTCTTGGCCTCTGTTTCGCTTAAGCCAACACCGGCGATTTCCGGGTCGGAGAATACGACGGCAGGCATGGCCTTGTAATCCACCACACTGGGATGTCCGGCGATGGCTTCTGCAGCAACCTTTCCTTCATAAGAAGCCTTATGGGCCAAGGCAGGTCCTGCCACAATATCACCGATGGCATAAATATGGGGGACGCTGGTTTGACCCTTTTCGTCCACCTCAATATATCCACGTTCCGTAAGCTTCATATTATCCACGATCTCCAGACCCAGCTCATCCGTATTGGGACGGCGGCCTACGGTTACCAGCACATATTCTGCCGTTGCCTGCCGCTCCTCTCCGTTTACGGTATAGGAAACCGTCACGGATTTCTCCGAGGTTTGGGCGGATTTCGCCATGGCTCCAGTTTCGATCACGGCGCCCGATTTTTGCAGCTTTTTGGCCACCAGGGAGGAGAATTCCTTCTCGAAGCCCGGCAGGATGGCGTCGGAGCCCTCCAGGATAGTCAGCTTGGAGCCGAACTTGGAGAAGGTTTGACCCAATTCGATGCCGATGTAGCCGCCGCCGATGACAATCAGGCTCTCGGGAACATGGTCCAGGCTCAACGCGCTTGTGGAATCGAGAATCCGGTCTCCGAAGGGGAAGGCCTTCAGCTCGATAGGCCGGGAGCCTGTGGCGATAATACAATCCACAAAGCGGTACCGTGCGCTGTCATAGCCGCTGATCACCCGAACTTCATTGGAGTTGATAAACAGGACCTCGCCGGAGAGAATCTCCACCTTGTTTCCCTTCAAAAGTCCGCCCACACCGCCTGTGAGCTTCTTGACGATGCCGCCTTTCCATTCCTGGACCTTGGCAAAATCAACGGAAACCCCTTCTGCCTTGATGCCCATCGTATCGCCGTGCTGTACGGCCTCCAGATGATGAGCCGCAGAAATCAGCGCTTTGGAGGGGATACAGCCGCGGTTCAGGCAGACGCCCCCCACCTCGGCTTTATCCACAATGGTCACCTTCCGGCCCAACTGGGCGGCGCGGATAGCCGCCACATAACCGCCGGGACCAGCACCGATCACCAGTACATCAATATCCGTGGTAAATTCACCAACAACCATCGCCTTATACCTCCATAACCAGCAGCTCAGGATCGGACAACAGCTGCTTGATGAGATTCACTGCATGCTGGGCGGTAGCCCCGTCGATCAAACGGTGGTCGAAGCTCAGGGACAAGGCCATGACATCCCCGATGGCAAGTGCGCCGTCACGGACTACCGGCTTCTGGGCAATCCGTCCGGTGCCCAGGATAGCCACCTCCGGCCAGTTGATGACAGGGGTGAAGAATTGTCCGCCGGCTGAGCCGATATTGGTGATGGAGAAGGTGCTGCCCTTCATTTCCGAAGGGGAGAGCTTGCCCTCTCTGGCCTTGGCAGCCAGCTCGCTGATTTCGGCGGCAATGGTCCACATGCTCTTGCGGTCGGCATTGGTCACCACAGGAACGATGAGTCCGTTATCTGTGTCCGTGGCGATGCCCACGTGGAAGTTCTTCTTATACACAATTTCGCTGCGCTCGTCGTCGATGGAAGCGTTCAAGGCGGGATACTGCTTCAGAGCAGCAACTACAGCCTTCACGATAAAAGGCAAATAGGTGAGCTTGACGCCTTTTTTCTCGGCAATGGGCTTGAGCCGCTGGCGGAACGCAACCAGCTTGGATACGTCCACCTCGTCCATTACGGTTACGTGAGGAGCCGTATATACCGACTTGGCCATCGCTTGGGCGATAATCTTGCGGACACCCTTCAGCGGTACACGCTCTTCGGCAGCGTCAGCCACGGCCGGAGCCGCCGATGCAGCGGGCGCCGCGGCTTGGGCTGCCGGAGCAGCTGCCTCACTTGCAGCCTCCGCTGCTGCGGGTGCTGCCGTTTGGCCGCCTGCGCCGGAAGCGGCGGCGGTAACATCCTCGCGGGTGATCCGGCCGTTTTTGCCGGAGCCCTGCAGGCGGGTCAAATCCACACCCTGCTCCCGGGCGAACTTGCGCACACCGGGAGTAGCCATGACCTGGCGCCGGTCCTGGACAGGCGCCGAAGCTGCCACTGCAGCAGGTGCCGCAGGTGCAGGTGGGACTTGTGCTGCAGATGCAGCAGGGGTTGCACCCGGTGCAGCCGCGGGCACTGGATTTTCCGGCGTTGCCGCAGGTGCAGCCGCAGCTTCAGGAGCAGGTGCCGTACCTTCACCCTCCACCTCGAAAACAGCCACCACATCACCCACATGGGCGACACTGCCTTCTGCCGCTTTTACCTCCAGTACCTTCCCCGAAACAGGGGCAGGCACCTCAACCACAGCTTTATCGTTCTGGACCTCCATCATAACCTGGTCCTCTTCCAATTTGTCTCCGGCCTTAATATGCCACTTTACAATTTCGCCCTCATGAAGACCTTCCCCCAGCTCGGGGAACCGGTATTCGAATCGTGCCATCGTTAAACCCTCCTTTCTAGAAATCGAGAACCGTATTCATCCCCGCCAGCACTCTGGCAGGATCTGGCAGCCACTTATCCTCAATTTGGCCGAATGCGAACACTGTGTCCGGAGCGGTTACCCGGATAACAGGCGCCTCCAGCTGAAGAATCGCTTTTTCGTTGATCCGGGCGATAATCTCCGCCGCAGCTCCCGCAGACCGCTGAGCCTCCTGGACAACCACAACCCGGCCCGTTTTATTGACGGAAGCCAGAATGGTGTCGGTATCCAAAGGCACGAGTGAGCGCAAATCGATCACCTCTGCTTTGGCACCTCTGGTTTTCTCCAGCTCCTCAGCCGCTTTTACTGCCGTATGCACCATCGCGCCGTATGCCAGCACCGTTACATCAGTGCCTTCCCGGACCACATTGGCTTTGCCGATAGGAACGGTATATTCCCCTTCGGGCACCTCAGCCCGGAAGCCGCGGTACAGCTTCAGATGCTCCATAAAAAACACCGGATCATTATCGCGGATAGCGCTGATCATAAGCCCCTTGGCATCATACGGATTGGAGGGGACAACCACCTTCAGGCCGGGAGTCTGCATAAACAGCCCTTCCAGACTGTCCGTATGAAGCTCAGGAGCCTTGACCCCTCCGCCGAAGGGGGTCCGGAACACGATGGGAGCATTGTAGCGCCCGCCGGAGCGGTACCGGAGGCGGGAGGCCTGGCCGCTGATGGAGTCCATCACCTCGAACACAAACCCGATAAACTGGATTTCCGCAACAGGCCGGAAGCCTTGCACGCTAAGCCCTACCGCCAGCCCTCCAATTCCCGATTCCGCCAGAGGGGTATCGAATACCCGCTCTTCCCCGAATTCCTTCTGAAGTCCTTCTGTTGCCCGAAAAACGCCGCCTACACGGCCTACATCCTCGCCAAACACCAGCACATTGGAATCCCGCGCCAATTCTACCCGCATGGCGTCGGTTATCGCTTGAATCATTGTCATCTGCGCCATATTGTTTCTCCCGTCCTTTCCGCCGATTGTCGGTCTATGTTAAATCCCTCTGAAATATTCCTTTTGTTCCTCCAGGTAAGCCGGTGTGGACTCGAACATGCTGTCGATCACCCCCTCCACCGTCATAGGCGCCGCAGCCTCAGCCTGCTTGATGGCATTGGCCACCTCTGCCTTGGCTTCCTCCACGATTTTCATTTCCTGCTCTTCGCTCCACAAGCCCTTCTTTTCCAAAAAGCGGCGGAACCGGACGAGGGGGTCCTTGACCTCCCACTCTCCCTGTTCATCCTTGGTCCGGTATTTGGTGGGATCGTCGCCTGACATGGAGTGGGGGCCAAAGCGGTAAGTCAGGGTTTCGATCAGAGTTGGGCCTTCGCCTCTGCGGGCACGCTCCACCGCTTCCGATGTTGCCTTATATACGGCCAGGATATCCATCCCGTCCACCTGAACGCCCGGAATACCTGCAGCTACCGCTTTTTGCGCAATGGTCGCGGCAGCCGTTTGCTTTGAGCGAGGTGTGGAAATGGCATAATGGTTATTTTGCACGACGAACACCACCGGAAGCTTATAAACGCCGGCGAAGTTCATCCCTTCATAAAAATCTCCCTGGGAGGAGCCGCCGTCACCGGTGTATGTCATGGCTAAATTGGTGGTGCCGCGTTTTTTGAGTCCCATGGCAACTCCGGCAGCCTGCACGATCTGGGCGCCGATAATAATCTGCGGCAGGAGGACGTTCACACCCTGCGGAATCCGTCCGCCCTCCTGGTGTCCGCGGGAATATAGGAATGCATTGGCCATAGGCAGTCCGTGCCAATACAGCTGGGGCATATCGCGGTAACCGGGGCAAACAAAATCTTCCTTAACCAGCGGGAATCCGGTTCCCACAATGCTGGCTTCCTGGCCGGATACAGGGGCATAAAAGCCCAATCTCCCTTGGCGGTTCAAGCTCACGGCACGCTGGTCCCAGGTACGGGTAAATACCATGCGGCGCATCAGTTCCAGCAATTGCCCATCCTCCAGTGCGGGGAGTTCCTGTCCGGGAATGATCTCTCCATCAGGGGACAGAACAGATAGGGGTTCCATCTCTTTCAGTATGGCTTCGTAGCGGTTTTCCATCCTATTTCCACTCCTTACTCTTGTCTGTAATGAGAATCATTTTCAATAAGACCGCCTTTACCCCATTCTAAAACATCCTGCGAAGAAAAACGAATTTTTTGAGGTATTTTCTGAAAAAAGACAAAAATATATAACTATTCTCTTAATCATGGTCATATCTTCGTTTCAATTCATCCCTCATGCTATCCAATTCTAAACAGCTTACTCCGCCAAAAGTCCCGGTTCCATCATTGCCGGCAGCTTCCTCCGCCCCCAGCAGCTGCCGCAGGCTGCCCACAAAAGCCTCTGCTGAAGGAACCCCCGCCAGTTCCTGGAGACTGGCCATGCTGGCCGGCACCACACCGGGATCATCCGTATGGGAACCCCCGCCCGTTGCCTCCTTGTAGAACCGCTGCGCCAGCTGCCCTCTTGACTCTCCGCTGCCTTCCACCAGAACAAAAGCGGAGATCACACAGGCCTTCAGCTGCCGCCGCTGAGCAATGCCGCAAAACTTCCGCCCGGACAAGGCCAGATCATAGTCACCCGGACAGAAAGAACCCCGGATTTCTCCCGCCCGAACCTCACTGCTCCAGGGTTTGACCGCATCGGCAATCAGCTCGGCCATCAACCGGAATTCCTGGTGGAAGTCCATTCTTGCTCCCTGTACATAAGGGAGTACCAGCGAAATGTTCACCACGCCCGAATCCAGCGGAACCGCAGCCCCTCCGGAATTCCGCACCCCAACGGAGAAGCCCTCCTGGCGGAGAGTCTCCATGGCTTTTCCGGCATAAGGAAGCCGGCGGTCTCTCAAACCCAGCACCAAAGCCCGGGGATGGCGCCAGATCCGCACCAGCGGGGGAAGCTCCCCGCTTCCCGTCTTCCGGCATGCCACCTCGTCCCAGGCAAAAGCATCGGTCACGTCCGCCGACGGCTCCACTAACGGCTGCTCAATCAGAACAGGACGGGTCAGACTCGGAAAACGCTCCATAAAACCGTTCATCCTTCATCCGCCGCCTTTCCTCACGGGTAGCTTACCCCATTTTTGCTGATTACAGCATGAACCAGCTTCCGGTGCTCTGGCGCTTCATCCTGCAGCAGATAGGCATTCTGAACCCGCTTGGCAACACGGTCCAGCACCTCCTGGCTCTGCCCTTCCTTGGCGTACAGCACCGCCAGCCCTTCACCCTCTTGAACAGCATCCCCCGTTTTGCGCAAAAGCTGCACGCCCACCGAAAGGTCAATCACAGATTCCTTGGTTTCCCGTCCTGCACCCAGCTCCATGGCGGCCAACCCGATTTCCTCTGCTGTAATATGCCCCACATAACCGCCTCGCGGCGCTGAAACCGTCACATAGCGGGATGATACCTGAAGCAGGCCCGGATCGTCTCCAACAGCCGGATTTCCCCCTTGGGCCGCCACAAATTCCTTGAATTTGGCCAGGGCTTCCCCGGAAGACAGCTTGCTCGTCAGAATGTCCTTCGCCTCTTCCGCATTGGCCGCCTTGCCGCCCAGCACCAGCATATGGGAACCCAATGTCAGACAGGTTTCCACCAGATCCGCCGGCCCCTTGCCCTGCAAGGTCTCCACAGCAAGCCGCACCTCCAGGGCATTGCCTACAGCCGTGCCCAGAGGCTCCTCCATATCCGTAATCACCGCCACCGTCTCCCGTCCCGTTTCCGTGCCGATGCTAACCATCGCTTCCGCCAGACGGATGGAGTCCTCCAGTGTTTTCATAAAAGCGCCGCTGCCCGTTTTTACGTCCAGAACAATGGCATCTGCCCCCGCGGCAATTTTCTTACTCATAATGGAGCTGGCAATCAGCGGAATGGAATTTACCGTGCCTGTCACATCCCGCAGGCTGTAAAGTTTCTTATCTGCCGGCGTAATATTGCCAGACTGGCCGATCACCGCCACCCCATGGGTGTTTACTTGCTTGATGAAGTCCTCCGGGGACATCTCGGTGGAGAAGCCCGGAATGGACTCCAGCTTGTCAATGGTCCCGCCCGTATGTCCCAGGCCCCGTCCGGACATCTTGGCTACGGGCACACCTGCCGATGCGGCCAGGGGAGCCAGCACCAGGGTAACCGTGTCGCCTACACCCCCGGTGGAATGCTTGTCCGTTTTGATCCCGAGAATCGGGCTTAAATCCAGCATATCGCCGGAAGCCGCCATAGCCAGAGTCAGATCCGCCGTCTCCCGGGCACTCATCCCCCGGAAAAACACGGCCATGGCCCATGCCGCCATTTGGTAATCGGGAATATCCCCCTTGGTATACCCTTCTATCAGAAATTGGATTTCCTCCCGGCCCAGCTCGTGGCCGTCTCTTTTTTTCTGGATCAGATCCACTGTACGCATCAATAGCGCCCCTTTACGTTAAAGTGAAAGAAAGACTACTCGTCCCGATAAACATTCACGGTGCCGAGTAGTCTCTTTCGAGTATGGAATTGTCCGATTTATAGCTCTACCTGCCGAACAAAAGCCTTCACCAGCGCCTGGAACTTGGGTTTGGTCCGGTTGGCGACCTCCATAACCTGCTCGTGGGTCAAGGGCTCCAGCTCCTCGCCGATGGCCATATCGGTGATGCAGGAGATTCCCAGCACCTTCAACCCGCCATGACTGGCTGCAATAACCTCGCCCACGGTGGACATGCCTACAGCATCCCCGCCTACACGGGCCAGCATCATCAGCTCCGCGGGTGTCATATAAGCCGGACCGCTGATGCCGCAATACACGCCCTCCTGCAGCACAAGAGGCTGTCCTGCATCATCCCGCACCTCTTCCGCCAGCTTTTTGGCCAAGGCCCGGTAATCCCGGTTATACGCCTGGGACATATCGGGGAAGCGAACCCCCAGCTCAGGGTCATTCGGCCCGATCAGAGGACTGGCTCCGGTCATGTTAATGTGATCCGAGATCAGCATCAGGTCACCGGCACGGAAATTCCGGTTCATTCCGCCCGCCGCGTTGGTGATAACAAGTGCTTTCACGCCCAGCTCCCGCATGACATATACGGGGAATACAACCTTCTTCATGCTGTAGCCTTCATAGAAGTGGAACCGCCCCTGCATGGCGATAACCGTACGTCCCTCCAGCTCGCCTACCACAAACCGGCCAGCATGGCCCTCCACGGTGGAGACGGGAAAGTGCGGAACGTCGTGGTAATCGATCACAATGGGATTTTGAATCTGGTCGGCCAAATCTCCCAGTCCCGAACCGAGAATCAAACCTATAACGGGATGGGCCTGGCAGAGCTTACCCTGGATAGCTTGGCTGGCTTCCCGGACTTGTGCATAAGTACCTTCATTTGGATTTATAGACACGTATATACCCTCCCGGATGTCGTTACATTTGAGGAATAAGCTGAATGACGAACTTCAGGAATTGCTGCTTCACCCGGTCCGTGGTTTCCATAACCTCATCATGGGATAACGGCTGGTCCAGAATGCCTGCAGCCATATTGCTGATGCAGGAGATGCCCAGCACTTCTATTCCAGAATGGCGAGCGATTACCACCTCGGATACCGTGGACATACCAACAGCATCGGCGCCTAACACACGCAGCATCCGGATTTCCGCCGGTGTTTCATAGGAAGGGCCCAACAATCCGGCATATACACCCTCCTGCAGCTTCAGCCCTTGGGAGGAGGCAATATCCTTCGCAATGGCACGCAGACGTTTGCTGTACCCTTCGGACATATCCGGGAAACGGACACCCAGCTCCTTGTGGTTGGGGCCGATCAGCGGATTGGTTCCGGTCATGTTCAGATGGTCGGAAATCAGCATGAGATCTCCCGGATCATAAGAGGTGTTTACCCCACCGGCCGCATTGGTAACCAGAAGACCGGTGATACCCAGCTTTTGCATGACGCGGATGGGGAAGGTTACGGTTTCCCCCTGATACCCCTCGTACATATGAAAACGGCCCTTCATCAGCAGCACCGGACGACCGCCGATTTTGCCCAGCAACAGCTCCCCGGCATGTCCTTCCACAGTGGAAACGGGAAAATGGGGAATGTCGCTGTAATGCACGGTAACGGCTTCCTCCAGGGAATCGGCCAATACGCCCAGCCCGGAGCCGAGGATCAATCCGATTTCGGGACGGATGGAGGAACGGGATGCGATATAGCTCGCCGCTTCTTCAATGCGCTCCAATACATGTTTCTCTGCCATCTATGTACCTCCTTGAATGTAGTCTTCGTTCGGGTTCCTTACCGGGAAAGAGTTCTTGGATGCTTAAACCAGCTTGTCCAAAAAGCTTGTCCCGTGCTCCATGGCCGGCAGACCGAAGTTATCTGCTACCAGAGCGCCCAGATCGGCGAAGGTCTCGCGGATGCCGGTACCGGCAGGTTGGGTCAGTGCCGGGCTGTAGAGGAGAATCGGCACATACTCCCGGGTATGGTCGGTGCCTGCATGGATCGGGTCATTGCCGTGATCCGCCGTGAGAATCAGCAGGTCCTCCTGGCCGATCTGCGCCATAATCTCCGGCAGCCGGGCATCAAACTCTATAAGCGCTCCGGCGTATCCCTCCACATCGCGGCGGTGGCCAAACAAGGAGTCAAAATCCACCAGATTGGTGAACACCAAACCTTGAAAATCGCTTTTTAGCACCTCGATGGTCCGGTTGATGCCGTCCTCGTTACTCTTGGTGGGATAGGATTGGGTGACACCCTCCCCGGAATAAATATCGTTGATCTTGCCAATGGCAATGCAGTCCAGTCCTGCCTCCGCCAAGCGGTTCATCACTGTAGGCGCAGGAGGTTTCACGGCATAGTCATGCCGGTTGGGAGTGCGTTTGAATGCGCCTGGCTGCCCCACAAACGGGCGTGCTATGACGCGGCCAACGGGAAATTCCGGACGCAGCGTCAGCTCACGGGCGATTTTGCAGGCTTCATACAGCTCTTCAAGCGGAATAATGTCCTCATGTGCGGCGATCTGGAAGACGCTGTCCGCCGAGGTATACACAATCCAGGAACCGGTTTTCATATGCTCCTCGCCCAGCTCGTCCAGAATTTCCGTGCCGGAGGCCGGCTTGTTGCCGAGAATGCCACGGCCGGTCCGTTGGCTGAATGCTTCAAGCAGCTCCGGCGGGAAACCCTCCGGGTATGTATTAAACGGGGTATTGATGCGAAGACCCATGATCTCCCAGTGGCCGGTCATGGTATCCTTACCCACGGATTGCTCCGCCATTTTGCCAAAATAGGCCTTGGGCGCATCAACAGGCGGCACGGTGCGTAGTGGGGCAATATTGCCCAAACCCAGCTGCTCCAGGTGCGGCACTTTGAAATTTTTTGCAAACTCAGAGATATGTCCTAACGTGTGGGCTCCCGCATCACCGAAGGACGGTGCGTCCGGCAGCTCGCCGATGCCGACGCTGTCCAATACAATCAACGCAATACGTTTGAAAGTCATGCTTGTACAAACCTCCCTAAGGGGTAACCATCCCTGTCCGGGGATGGGCCCGGTTATAAATATCCTTCATTCTGGCCGGGTTGGATTTCACATACATAATGGTGGAGGAAAGATCGGCATGGCCCAGCATTTCCTGAAGGGCCTTCAGATCCGCCCCATTCTCCAAAAGATGCACGGCAAAGGAATGGCGCAGGGTATGGGGAGTAATCTCCCCCAGGATCCCGGAATCCGCCGCATGCTTCTTAATGATCTTCCAGAAGCCCTGGCGGGAAAGCCTGCCGCCCAGGTGATTGGCGAACAAGGCGCCCTTGTCTTCGTCCTGGCCGCCATGAACCGATTCCAGATAACGCCGCAGCCACAATGCCGCTTCCGGATGAATGGGGATCATTCTCTCCTTCTCGCCTTTCCCGGGACAGCGGATGAAGCCCATATCCAGGTAGACATGTTCCTTATCCAAGGAAACCAGCTCGGTCACCCGGATTCCCGTGGCATACAGAAGCTCCAGCATCGCCTTGTCCCGCAGGCCATGGGGGGTATCCGTACGCGGAGACTCCAAAAGCCGGCCCACCTCCTCTACGGTTAACACGGAGGGCATCTTCCGTTCCAGCCTGGGGGCCTCCAGCCCCACTGCAGGATCATGGTCGAGCACATGCTCCGCAACGAGGTATTGGTAGAAGGAGCGGATGGATACCAGGCACCGGTTCACTGTAGCCGATGCCCGCCCCAATTTTTTGAGATGGAGAAAGTAGCCCTGTATATGGACACGCGAGGAATCCTCCAGCCGGACGGACTTCTCCGCCAGATATCCCAGATATTGAGCCAGGTCCCGCCGGTAGGACTGAAGCGTGTTCAAGGCCAGGCCACGCTCTTCACCAAGCAGTTCAAGATATCGTTGCAAGTGGAGATTCATTGCCTCTTACGCTCCTTATCATACGTTCTTTCGTATTATAAGTTCAACAAAGAGGCTGTTTTTTCCTTCTCCTCCAAAACGGAATCATTCCCCCAGCCAATAAAACAGCCGCAGACGGTCGGCCATATTGTCCGCATCCAGGGTACCGGAATCATGGCGGAAGGCCTTGACGGCACTTCCCTCCGGGGATTTGTGCCGGTGTGCGGGCTGCATCCATTGCCCCAACAGCGTCATGATTTGATACAGCAAAATCACCAAAACAAAAAACAATGCGATAAATTTCATACGTTCGATCCATTTGCGCATATGTACGATCATAACGGCTCACCTCTTACCGTTAACGTATGACAATGCGTCATTGACTATGCCTTGTCCCCGTCTGCCCGCATGCCTATTATTCCCTTCTGTGCAGCTGCCCATGCCAAATGTCCCGATTCCCCATAGAATGCATCAGGAACCCAAGGGGAGATGGTTAAGAATATGAGCAGCATGCGGGATATTCTGGCCGGCATTATGCAGCCGCCGGGCAAAAGCAGCATGACAAGCGGGAAAAAAAGTACGGGACAAACACGCAAAATGGTCGTTCTGAAAAACAGCCACTGCTACCATCATTGTCTGGCCCAGCTAAAAGCATTGGGCATCAAGCCTGTCAAAAAGGTGGCGGGCGCCAACGCTGTTGTTTGCCGGTTTCCGGCCAAAGCAAGCTTAAAGGCATTGTCTACCCACAGCATGGTCAAACGGGTGGAGCATGACGCCAAGGTAAAGGTGCATCGAAAAAGAGCCTTGCGCCAAGTGCGGATCTCGGCACCCTGCGCCTCTGTGAATGCCCCCCAAATCATTCCCTGGGGCGTAAAGCGGGTTGGCGCCCCCAATGTCTGGCGCTCCTATCAGGGAAGCGGCGTCAGGATCGGTATTGTGGATACCGGAATCAGTCCACACCCCGATCTCCGCATCCGCGGACGGTTCAACGCCATTGCCGGCACGCCGGACACGGATGAAAACGGGCATGGCACCCATGTGTCCGGTACCGCCAGCGCCTTGAACAACAGCTTCGGGGTAGTCGGCGTAGCCCCTAAGGCCCGTCTGTATTCCGTTAAGGCCTTTGATGCCAGCGGAAGCGCATTTGTTTCGGATATTGTGGAGGCGCTGGAATGGTGCATCAGCCATAATATGCAGGTGATTAACATGAGCTTCGGCATCCGGGAAGGCAGCGATACCGTGAAGGAGCAGATCGAACGCGCCTACCGCAAGGGCATCGTGATGGTGGCCTCTGCCGGCAACGACGGTCCCAACACCGACCAAATCGACTTTCCCGCCCGTCTGCCTCAAGTGATTGCTGTGGCGGCAAGCGACATCGGCAACAAGGTGGCCAGCTTCAGCAACAGGGGTAAGGGCATCGCCGTCACCGCTCCGGGTGTGGATATCTGCTCCACACTGCCCGGCAGAAGCTACGGCAAGATGAGCGGCACCTCCATGGCCGCCCCCCATGTAACGGGAGCCGCTGCCCTTCTTTTATCCAAAAACCGCAAGCTTAGTCCGGCCCGTGTCCGCCAGGTGCTCCGGTCTACAGCCAAACGGTTGCCCGGGTATTCCTCCCTGGCCCAGGGAGCGGGGCTTGTCCAGGTGAATAAGGCGATCCGCCAGGTTTAGAAAACTCCGAAAAACGAAAAAAACCCTTTGCCGGGAACCTTTCCCGCTGAAGGGTTTTCATTTTAGCTGCTGTTATTTCGCTTTGGCCTTGGCCTTCTCCCGGCATCTGTGGCAGATACCCTGAAAATCCAGCCTGTGATCCACCACTGTGAACTGGAATTCCCGGTCCAGCCGCTCCTCGAGCGGGGCCAGCCAATCCTCCAGGATCTCGTCCACCGATCCGCATTGTACGCAAATCAGATGATGGTGATGATGATGCGTGCTGTCGTTGCGCAGGTCATAACGGGCAACGCCGTCTCCGAAATTCATTTTCTCAAGAACATGCAGCTCCGACAACAGCTCCAAAGTGCGGTACACTGTCGCCAGGCCAATTTCGGGAAATTTATCCTTAACCAGCATGAACACTTCTTCCGCGCTCAGATGGTCTTCTTCATTCTCCAGCAGGACTCGCACCGTCGCTTCACGTTGGGGTGTCAGCTTGAAAGCCTGCGCCTGCAGCTGTTGTTTGATTTTTTCAATGCGCGCTTCCATCGTTGCCCTCCCTAGGGTTTTCCGGAGGAAAACCGGCGTCGTAAGCATCATGAAGCGCACTCGCGCCCCATCCCCGACACTCTTCCTTCATTATAGGGTGACACGGGAAATAAAGTCAACTTATTCATAGAATCGAGAATACCGACAACAGACGGGGCGCCACCTGCTTCATCAGCTCCGGCGACAGATACCCCTCGTACAAGGCCGCTCCCATCAGCGCAATCACCATAAACAGGGCGGTGGCCGTGTACCGCCAGAAGGCGCCAGCCAAGGAGCCCTCCCGTCCCACCACTCTCGCTTTTACCAGATGGATGGCGAATAGGGTGGCGGCAACGCTGACGATAATGAATGCCGGGATAATCACCAGGTTCTGGGGGAGCACCGACACAGAGGCAAACAGCACACCGTCCCAGGAATAGACGCTGACCATATAGCCTACTGTGAAGCCGACCAGTACACCCTTCAAGAAATCCAGAGCGAATACCAGTGGAAGGCCGATCACGGATAAACCCAGCACCCAGATCAGACCCAGCCACTTCAGATGCAGCATCACCGCCTGCTGGAATGAGGCTCCTTCATTAAAACCGCCGCCCTGATCGACTGTTGCTGCAAAAGCGGCCAGATGCCTGGCCATCTCCTCCCTTTGCTCCAGGGTAAGGGCACCCACCAGCACCGCACCGAAAACGATACCCGTGGCGAACAGGACGAAAATAAACAGAAAAAAGGGAAAATGCTCCTTCATATACGCACGCAACGGATGTCCGGTTGAATTCATGGTCTCATCGCCTCCTTGTCCAAGCCGCATAGTACAGAATATGAGGCTTGGCCGGAAACTATGATGCCCACTATAGAGATAAGTTCATCAGGAGTGCATCGTAGTGGATCCCGCCAATCTTGAAGAAGCGGCTGTAGGTACCACATGCCTCGAAACCCAAGCTTTCGTACAGACTGATCGCCCGCTGGTTGTCCGGGTCAGCCTTGCTGATTGTCCATCCTGACTTTTCCATAGGTTCCGCCTCCTCCTGCGTTCACCTGCAGAACACCGCCGCGGGCGGCCCCGATCATGCCGGCAATAGCGGCTCCGGCCGTCTCCTCAATATCCTCCAGTGCTGCCTTGTGCAAAATGTTCATTTCCGTTCCGAAGCGTGCGAGCAGCTTGTCCAGCAGCTTGGGGCCAAGCCCGGGCAGGAATTCCAGCGGCACCTGGTAAAAATAAGGCGGACGGTGGGCGGCCCCCACAGGCTCAGAACGGCCTGCAATATCCCTGATCCGGTCCATCACGCCGCGGACAATCTTGGTGCTCCCGCAATACAGGCAGCGCTCCGTGGACAGCTCTGCCTCATCCACAATCGAGCCGCAGCCGGCGCAATAGGTGCGGTGGTACTTGCCCAACCGGGGATTCAAGCCGTAATTGGCGGTAATCCCACGTCCTTCCTTGCCCTGGAGAGCCAGCACAACTTCCCGGAAGGTAGGCTCCGCCATCCGGATGCGATTGTATTCCCGTCCAATCTTGCCGAGGGAATGGGCGTCCGAGTCCGTCAGAAAGGCCAGGTTGTCCAGCTCGGAAAGGTAGGACGCCATTTCGGTATCGGAGCTAAGCCCCAGCTCTACCGCCATAATCCGTTCCACGTCCAATAGCTCCGACATCCGCTCTGCCGCGCTGCCATACACACTTTTGTACGGTGTGAAAATATGGGCGGGAATCAGGATACCGCCGCGGGCCTCCGCCTCTTGTTGAAGCTGGCGCGTGGTCACGTAAATCCGTTGGGAGCTGAGCTGCACATTTTTCATAATTCCAGATAACCAGACCGTGAAGGCTTTCATGGAACGCAGGTCAGGCAGGAACACCAGGAAATGCGCCGCTCCCCTGCCCGGCTCCTTCACCTCCAGCTCCGAGCCGAGAAGAATCGTGGTGTTATGATGGCGGATGCCCCCGCCCTCCAGCTCCTCCATCTCGCCCCGCTCCAGATAGCCGTCGATTTCGGCCTGCACTGCGGGAGAATGACAGTCGATAATGCCTACCACATCGATTCCCTTGCGCTCCGATGCCTCCCGGGCGATATTGCGAAAGGTCAGGTTGGCGGCGCCGCTGATCTTGACCGGCAAGCCCGACTCCGTACGCCCGATATGGATATGCATATCCACATAATATTCCTGCAGCCGCTCCATTTTACAGCTTCCCCGTCAGCCGGTAGAGCTTCCAGGCATACACCGCCATAATGGTTTTGGCATCCCCGATACGCCCTTCAGCGATATACTGCTCCGCTTCCTCCAAGGTGATGGCGCTGCAGTCCAGAAATTCATCCTCATCCAGATGTGCTTCGCCCCTGGTTAAACTTTCCGCAACAAAAAGATGGATAAGCTCGTTTGCAAATCCTGGAGATGTGTAAAAAGAATGTATAAGGCGAATATCTCCGGCAGTGTAACCCGTTTCCTCCGCCAGCTCGCGGATGGCCGCTGCCAGGGGCTCTTCCCCGTGATCCAGCTTGCCCGCCGGGATTTCCACCAGATTTTTTTCGAAGGGCTTGCGGTATTGCTCCACCACCAGCATCTTATCCTCCACAAGAGCAATGACCGCCACGGCCCCCGGATGTTTGACGATTTCCCGGGTGGCCGTTTCGCCGTTGGGCAGCCGGACTGTATCCACTTGAAGGGAGATAATCCTCCCGTTAAAAATGGATTCCGTACTGAGGGTAACTTCCTCAAATTTGCTGGATGCTTGCTCGTTCATGGTCTCTTCTCCTTTTATCCGTGTAAATTGTGCCTGATTCGCTGAATTGAACCGTTACCAGACATGGCTGTGACGCAATTGTCATATGAATAGCATTATACCATGCCTGCCCGGGAATGACCTCGAGGATTGCGCAAGCCGGCAAAGGCCGACTATGAAAAGAAAAGAGGGTTCCGCCTATGAAAACCCGATACAGCACCGCAAGTCTACTGATGACCGGGAAAGCCCATGAGGTCCGTCGTATGCTCCGTTTGCTTCTGGACCAATCTCCCAATCCCCATATGCCTTTGTTGGAGCAGTTGGATCAACGCGCATCTCTAGGCCCCGAAGGCTCCTTTGTGCGGCATGCCGCATTCTTCATCCGTCCGGGTGCAGAAGGCCGGAGCACGGCCATACGCAGAGGAAAATCCCGTTAGGGTATGTTTGTAGAACTGGCCTAGGCCTCCGGTCCGGCATTCTGGGGGCTCTGACCCAGCCCGTCCCAAATGGCCTTCACGTTTCGTTCCCCTTCGTAATAGTCTGCTTCATCCGCCCGCCGGAAAACTTGCTGTTCTGGCAATATATTCAATTTGCCTGAATCCGGGTATTCGCATACATCCATTCCCCGATCCGTGCGGATATCCAGATATATGCACGGCTCTTCACTATGGTTGTACAGTTGATGCGCCCCCTCCGGCCCTATTCCGAAAAACACCGTATCCCCTTCCCCGATCTCCTGCAATCCCTCCGGCGTGCGAAGCATGGCTTTCCCTGACAGGACAATGAACAGCTCCTCCGCATTCCGGTGGAAATGGTACGGATAGGAATACAGCCCCGGATCAAGGGAGCGGACCTCGAACTTCATATGCTCCGCCCCCAACCTTTTGGACAAACCTTCAGTTGTATGCCAGGCGAACTCCGGCACAGGCGAACGCCGCTGAACGTAAGAAACCGTCTTCGCATTAAAAACAAACGCCATTGCAAACCACTCCTTCAGAGATTGAGTTTTTCCTGCACTTGTCAAGTATTGTACAAGATTCCGGGCGGATGGTATACTGTTCCGAAAGGGAAACAAATGTTTGCCTATTTATCTCCCCCAGAAGGAGCACGCGCCCATGGAGCCTTTGAAACATATGTATACCCCGGAGCTGCTGGAGGGTTTTGCCTACAAGGTGGCAGACGCTTATCCCGCCTTTGACCAAACGGGATTTCTTGCATCCGTATTCGATACGCAATGGGACTCCCGGGAGCTGAAGGACCGGTACCGCCATATCGCCCGGGTGCTGGGGGAATATCTGCCTGCGGATTATGATCGGGCCATACATATCCTGGAGGGGATTGCCGGAGACTGCCGGGGCTTTCCGTATATTTTCTTTCCGGAGTTCGTTTGCCTCTACGGCCTGGAGCATTGGGATACCTCGCTTCGTGCATTGCGCAGCTTCACGCCGTCCAGCTCCTCCGAATTCGCTGTAAGACCCTTTATTGAGCTGGACCAGGAACGGATGCTTGCTGCTATGCTCCAATGGACACAGGATCCGGACGAGCATGTTCGACGCTTGGCCAGCGAGGGCTGTCGTCCCCGTCTGCCCTGGGGCAAACCGCTGCGGGGGCTGATTGCCGATCCCGGGCCGCTTTTCCCGATTCTGACGGCGCTTCTGCAGGATGAATCGGAATATGTCCGCCGGAGTGTCGCCAACAATCTCAACGATATCACCAAGGATCACCCGGAGCTGGTGCTGGAGTTTACCGGCGCACACATGGGCTTAAGCCGGGACACGGACCGGCTCTTGAAGCATGCCTGCCGGACTCTGCTGAAAAAAGGGAATCCGGAGGCTCTCCGCCTCTTTGGTTTTGGCAGTGGTGACGTCCAGTCCTCCGTAGACATCCATGAGCTGCGGATTGAGCCGGAGACGATCCGGCTGGGGGAACAGCTCCATTTTTCTTTCCAGCTCTCCTCCAAGGAGCCCGCTTCCTTCCGGCTGCAATATACCGTGGAGTACGTAAAAGCCAACGGCAAAACCGCTCCCAAGCGCTTCCACCTCCCCGAACGGAAAGAGTTTTCCGGCGATGAGTTGATGTCCTGGAGCGTGACGGTTAAGGATTTTACCACCCGCAAGCATTATCCTGGTTATCACCGTGTGTCCATCCTGGTAAATGGGGAGGAGCGCGCAGCCGGGGGCTTTATGCTGGAGCTGCCAGGGGAATAAATTGGTTTTGGGGCTTGTCCATTACCTGTTGCATATGCTATGCTTCTCATATCGAATAGGGATTCCGGGTGAAGCACACCTGGCTGTTCTCCGTCAAGGGGATGGCCGGTGTGTTTTTTGCTTTCCGGGAGAACGGGAAATCCGATTGTTGCGAAGGAGAGTTGATGTGTGACGGATCATGATATGTTGTATAAGGAATTGCTGCGGACCTTTTTCAGAGAATTTATGGAACTTTTTTTCCCGGAGACAGCGGAGCAAATCGATTTTGCCTCAGTGGAGTTCCTTTCCGAGGAGGTTGTGGTAGACATTGCCGGCGGTACAAAAAAACGGCTCGATGTGCTGGTGAAAACCAGACTGAAGGAAGAGCAGGCTTTTATTCTGGTTCATCAGGAGCCGCAGGCTTACTACCAGGAGGAGTTTGCGGAACGGATGTTCATTTATACCGCCCGCCTGTATGAAAAATACCGTCTACGCGTGCTCCCGATCGCTATCATCAGCCACAAACGGCAGATCCCCGAGCCGGATACCTTTGGTTGGAACCTGCCCTATTTGGAGGTGCTTCGCTTTAGGTACCATCGTCTGCATCTGCGTAAGCTGGATTGGAGGGACTTCGTGCATTCAGACAATCCGGTGGCTGCTGCATTGCTAAGCAGTATGGGTTATAATGAAGAGGAGAAAATCCGCTTGAAGCTGGAATTTATCGGGATGATGACCCGTCTGCAGCTGGACCCTGCCCGGATGGAGCTGCTGGCCGTTTTCTTCGACGCCTACCTTCCCCTAACGGAGGAACAAGAGCAGCAGGTTTGGCAGGAAGCAAAGCAAATTTACGGATTAGGAGGGACTGATGTGATGGAATGGAAAACTCACTTTGAACGGTATGCCATGGAGAAGGGGTTAAAGGAAGGTTTGGAACAAGGAATCGAACAGGGGATTGAGAAAGGGATTGAAAAGGGGATTGAAAAGGGGATTGAAAAGGGAATCGAGCAGGGAATCGAGCAGGGCAAGCTTGAAGTCGCCCGCCAAATGATCGCGGAGCGTTTGGAGCCGCAGCTCATTGCTAAGGTCACCGGCTTGTCTTTGGAGGAAATCAACCGGATGCGGCAATAACATCCGGATGCATATTATCCATTTATCACCGGCTGCCCCGTTTCATCCTGGCGGACCCATCTGACCGTTTGGCGCGGCGGCTGAATCACACCATTGTCATACAGCTCCCCCTGCCACTGGATCCTACCTGGTCCCTCCACTTGGAACACCACTCCGGCATCGATGCCGTCCTTCAAAAAGTACAGAGAAATATTCCGCAGAAAGTCGGCCACCTGGGAGGGGTCACTGGCCCCTTTCTTAAATATTGCTTCATGATCCGCCACATCCAACTGCCACATACCCACCGTATCCATCAGAACCCACTCCTCCTCCTGAGGCAGGCGGTACAAGCGCACATTGGACCATAGGTCCGGGGAAAGGTTATTTCCCTCCTCCACCTGAGACCATGCCTCCCGGAGCAGCCTCCCGGAAACCAAACATTCTCCTGCGGGATTGAAATAACAGAGAGCCTCCGGCAGTGCATCCAGGAATCTGGCCGCCACCGCCATCAACATGACCAGCTCCTGCATCGGGTCATAACCCTCCGGCAGCACCGGCGCATCCTCGCCCGCCTCATTGCCCAGGGTATAGCTGGTCCGCAACCGGATGAAGGCTTGATGGTCATTCACAGCCTGCCGCCCTTCAGGATAGCTGCCCCAAGCCTGCTCCACTGCCCGTTCCAGATTGCCCGGATACGCAAAAGGCCCAAACTGCCCCAAGGACCAAGCATCGAACAACTGGGGATCATCCTGGGGATGGCCCATACCGTCCGGCCAGGGGCGGTCCACCACATCCACCATCAAATACCCGTTTACCTCCGGGCGAAGCGGAATCACAAAACTTTGGCCCCCGTAAGCCCACTGCTTCGAAAAATCATTGATATCCCCTACAGCTAATTGCTCCCGGAGGGCCTGATGTGCCTGTGTAATTGATATAGGTTGGGATAACAGCACGGCAATGCCTTGCGTAAAAATACCTTTTTGCATAGAGATCCTCCTGGGTTTTCGGGGTGGTCCGTATTTATTCTAGTAAGCTTACCAGAAAGCCCAGGATCCGTCTATTATTATCTGAAATTTCAGACATTGGTCAATTTACTTCAGTTCCTGCCATTTCGTCCATAACTCCTGCGGATTCAGGACATACACATTGTTCTCCCGGTACATATACTGGTGAATGATAAACTCTCTGCGGATGGTAGCGAAATCCTCGTGGAAGCCTTTGATAAACGTATTCAGCTCCTTCTCCGGATAGGCCTTGCCGAATTCCAGCCGACGGACCATTTCCTCCAGGACGATCAGCTTCTTCTTCATTTGAACCGGAATTTGCTTCAATTCCCCGCTTGCACCAAAGAAATTCCGGATAACGGAATGCTTGAATTTCTCCATGTCCTCATTCATCGGATTCACCTCCTCTTCCCGAATTTGCCGGTTAATCAGCTGCTCTGCCCCCTTGGAGAAGCTCCGGAATACCTCATGGTTCAACGAAAAATAAACGGTATTCTTATCCCTCCTCTCCGAAATCAGCCCCGCCTGCCGCAACTTCGCGGAATGATGGGTAACGGTGGCAGGGGTCACCCCCAGCTTCTCTGCCAGATGCAGCCCGTTAAGACTCCCGGCCGCCAGCAGAATCAGCATTTTGACACGGGTGGGATCAGCAAGCGCCTTATGAAAATTGACCACCTTCTCCAATTGCATCTGTGCGTCACACCCTTATATCTAATTTAACAAATATCTAATTAGACATTTATTAAATAACATCTTACAAACTAAACCCTTGTTTGTCAATAAAGTGATCATAACCCGCGGCAGCAAAAAAGCTGCCAGAGACCATGTCCCGGCAGCTCCATATCATTCATGCTGGTTGAAAGGTAAGGCGGATCTCCAGACTTTCCCGGTCCAGCAGCGCTGTTGCTTGCCCGCCCATCTGCTCCACCAGTGCCTTAACAACTGCCAATCCGATGCCGCTTCCTTGTCTGGCCCCATCTCCTGTATAAAACCGTTCAAACAAACGGTCCACATCCACTTTTTGCGCCGCTTTGACCCTGTTGGAAATACGAAGGATGGGCTGCTCTGAAGCTTCGAGTGTAAAACACACATCACCCGCAGCATGTTTAGCACAATTGACCATCAGATTTTGCATGATCCGCTGCACGAATCCGGGATCCACATGAGCGTACACCGGCGTTTCAAAGCCCGACAAAACAGGAACCAGCTGGCTTTCCTCCAAAAGATCCGCATTTTCCAGAATATATTCCGACAGCAGATTGGCCAGATTTGCACGCTCCAGCCCACATTCGCTTTCCCCGTTATCCAAGAGAGAAAGCTCATAGAACTGTTCGACCAATTGATTCAGCTCACAGGCTCTCCGAAGGGCTGTGGCAATATAGGCCTGATGGTTTGCACCTGGCTTGCATAATTGAAGATAACCGATGACCGAGGTTAAAGGTGTGCGGAGATCATGGGATATGCCGGCGATGGTGTCCTTCAGCAGTTGCTCCGCCCGCAACGCTTCAATCCGGATCTGCCTCTCCTGCTCCAAACAGCCGTTTATGGCAGCAGCAAGCCGGTTCAACGTCCGGTCCATCAGATTAATGTCCAGATTGCTGGGTACTCGGCCGTTTTCCCGGTTTTCGAGCTGCTTTGCCATGCGGAGTAGCTGGCGGCGGAGCACTAACAGATATGCCGCTGAGATAACAAGTGCTACCGTCAATAAGATGAGCATGATATTCCTCCCCGCCTAATTCAAGTCAGCCCGGCGGAATAGCCAATAAGAAATGACTATAGAGGCGGAGATAAAAAATAGCCCGGTGATCACCGCGATCCCGATAGCTGAACCCTCCACCTGAGGCTCCATAACAGCTTTCATTTGATTAGTAGGATAAAGCTGGATCAGCTGGATCAGCCAGGTTTCCGGCGCCAAGGAACGCATCAACCGGAAGATAACGGATAATGCCAGTGTAAGCACAAGCGAATACACCACCGAACGAATTACATCCCGGCAGGCAAACACCACGATCAGACACAGATAGACCAAGGCCATATCCAGCAGGACATGCATTCCCAAACAGCGCCATATATAGGCCCCATCCTCCGCAGGGGGAAGGGAATGGAGCCAATCCCGGCTGTAACGGAGAATGCTTATGACGGGGTACAGAATGGAAACCAGACACGTAGCCAGATAGAAAAATAACAGCTTGACTGCAAAAATGCGAAGCCGGGAATGTCCGGCGTATACCGCGTCATTCAAGGTCCGCCCGGAAAACTCCGAACCGATTAAAAGCGGTGTCAGGAAAATGGTGATCAAGGTGGTTAAGCCGGCGTCGCCCATGGTATTTTTGAACACAAACTCCCCCCAGTGGAGAGTCATAAACTCGGTTTTCCATGAGGCAATATGTCCAAAACGGTTGCCGGAATACCAGAAAACAAATAGCGCCGTACCCAATAACACAACACCATAAGGAATGTTGTACCGCAGCTTGCTCCATTCCGCCCTCAGTAGGTTAAGCAAGCTTCCCACCTCCTACCAATGCCGCGAAATATTCCTCCAGGCCGACGCCCTTCGAACTGATATGACGGATTCCAATTCCGTTTTGGGATAGTGCCTCCACCAACGCTTCAGGCTTAAGATCGGCACTGTACAGCCGGATTTCATTGTCCGGGAACACCTTCAGATCCTGTTGTCCGCACTCCCCCTCCAACACAGCCATAGCAGCAGGAGACTGATCGGTTACGATGGAGATATAGCGGCTGCAGCGTTCCTCCAGCTCTTGTTTGCTGATTTGCTCCAGAAGGCTGCCTTCATGAATAATGATGAAGTCCGTAGCCAGATGGTACAACTGCTCCAGATAATGACTCGAAATCAGCATGGTCGTACCCCGTTCACTGTTCAAAGACACAAGAAGCTCCCGGATGCTGCGGATGCCGTTGGGGTCCAAACCGTTAATCGGCTCATCCAGCACCAGGAATTCCGGCATGCCCAGAAGAACGGCGGCCAATCCGAGACGCTGCTTCATCCCGTAGGAAAAATGCCTGTACGGGTAAGTATCCGTAAGCTCCAGTAATGCCAAAGTATCTGCTACTGCTTTTTTGTCCGGAATGCCCTTCAATATCCGCAGGACCTCCAGATTTTTCTCCGCCGTCATGAAGCCGTGAAAAATCGGCCTTTCGATCAAAGCACCGATCTGCCTCCGGCTCCTGACTATTTCGCGCTCCTCCCGGTGACCGAACAGGCTGATGGAGCCTGAGGTGGGGAAAGCGAGCCCCATAATGATCCGCATCAAAGTTGTTTTCCCGGCTCCGTTATTGCCGATCAGCCCATAGATTTTTCCCCGTTCCAATTGGAATGTCACTTGCTTAAGCGCTTGCACTTTTCCATACGCTTTGGATAAATCCTTACAGTGAAATACCGAATCGCTCAACGTTTATCCCTCCTTTTGCCGTAAGTGTAACGCCAGAAAGTCAAGAAAACGTCAAGCCTTCCACATCCGGTAGCCCATTCCCCAGACTGTTTCGATGTAACGCTCCTCCGGGTTCAATTGCTGGAGTTTGATGCGGATATTGCTGATATGGGTTTTCAGGGTGCCGTCGTCTCCAAGATATTCGGCCCCCCATATACTTTCGAAAAGATTGGCCTTGGAGAAGATTTTTTGGGGACGGCTGACCAACAGCCGAAGAAGCTGGTATTCCTTGGCGGTCAAGACCAGCGGGCATTCTCCAACCACGGCTGTCTGCTCCTCCACATCAAGCCGGAGGTCCTTGTAGCCGATCACGGCCTGTTGTGGCGGTCGTTTCCCGAAACGCCGGACATTAGCCTCCACTCGGGCTACAACCTCCTCTACCTCAAAGGGCTTGGCCACGTAATCATCCGCTCCAAGCCGCAGCAGTTCCACCTTAGTACGCGTAGCACTGCGGGCGGATATCACCATAACCGGGATCTCGGAAGCCGCCCGCAGCCGGCGCAGCACCTCCTCACCCGAGACAACCGGCAGCATCAAATCCAGCAGCACGATGTCATAGGCATTCGCCTGGGCTTTTTGCATCCCCGCCGCACCATCAAAGGCAGAATCGGTAGCATAGCCGTTCTGCTCCAAAACATTTTTCAGCAGCGCATGAATGTCCCGGTCATCCTCAATAATCAACACCTGATGCCGCTCCGGCATCGCCACCACCACCTGGGTATGGATTCCAACACTATTCTCTTTGGATAAAAAGACTGCGCCTCCAAAAGAGACGCAGTACGATCCATTATTCAGCCGCGTTGCCTTACAAGCATTAATGGCCTGGTTAAGCTTACACTTTTGCCTGCGGCATTATTTCGTTGTTTGGCCTGCCTTGCGGGAGATTTCCACCACCAGCTCCGCCACCTTCACCAAGTCGGAAACGGCGATATATTCATTGACGGTGTGAATGGCCTGGTACCCAACGGACAGATTCACGGTGGGGATCCCTTGGCCATTAAACAGGTTGGCATCGCTGCCGCCGCCGGAGTGGAACAGGTTCGGTGTTAATCCGATGGCTTCTGCCGCATCCATGGCCAGCTTCACGTGGGAAGCAGTTTCGTCGAATTTGTAGCCGGGATACATCAATTCATAGCGGAATTCGCAGCTTGCTCCCATCTCGGAGCAGGCGGATTCACAGGCAGATTTCATAGCGTCCAGCTGTGCCAGCAGTTTTTCCTTCACCAGGCTGCGGGCTTCCCCGATCAGCTCCACCTTTTCGGTTACGATGTTCGTTTCACCAGAGGCGAAGAAGGTGCCGAAGTTAGCGGTGGTTTCCTTGTCGATCCGGCCCAGCGGCATCCGGGATACGGCTTTGGCCGCAACTGTAATGGCGCTGATGCCCTTCTCCGGACTTACTCCGGCATGGGCGGTTTTGCCCTTCACGGTAATGTAAACCTTCGATTGGAACGGCGCCGCAACGGCAATGCCGCCTACCTCGCCGTTGGAGTCGATGGCGTAGCCGAAGTCGGCCTTCACCCAGCCGGGCTCCATATTCCGGGAACCGAGCAGAGTGGATTCCTCACCTGCGGTAATCACGAATTTAATAATGCCGTGAGGGATCTTCTCCTCCTCCAGCACCCGCACCAGCTCCAGCATGGCGGCGATCCCGGCCTTGTCGTCGCTGCCCAGCACTGTAGTTCCGTCGCTGCGGATGATACCGTCCTCCCCAATCTGGGGTTTTACACCCTTGCCCGGAACTACTGTATCCATGTGGCAGGTAAAATAAATTGTCGGCGCATCCTGTGCCTCAGCAGTAGCCGGCAAGGTAAACAAAAGATTATTTCCTTCGCAGCCTGACTTGGCCGAGGAATCATCCTCCTCAATCTGAAGGCCCAAGTCTCCAAACCTCATCTTCAGAACCTTTGCAATCTCCGCCTCATGCTTCGTTTCACTGTCCACTTGGACCAACGCGATAAACTCCCCTACCAGTCTTTGCTGGTTGACCATACGTGTTTCCCCCCGGCTTCATTTTGCGTTACAATAGATAGATGGGCAAGCATGTCCGGTACGGCACCGGACGTTCATTCGTTATTATTTCCCGTTTTGCTTACCGCCCTTATACTTTCTCCTTGAAGGAGCTGATTGTCCTGATTAACAAACGAGTAATGCGTGTGGTCGTATGGCTGATGATAGCCGCCATGCTGTTTTCAACGGTTATGTATCTGGTTACGGCGTTCATCGGGATCTAAGTCTGTCTGACGGAGTGGTTTTGATTCAACCATATTCTACAACATGAACAGGAGGGATAGGTTGTGAAAGTTTTCCGTAAGGAAAACTGGCTTCGGAAGCATACGCCTTGAGGGCGAGTTTTTTGGCGGCCTTGAAACCTTAAAAATTGATTCCAATCAAGGCCGACAAAACGTGTTTGAGCTTCCAAGCCAAGCCTATCCCGGTAGGGAATGTTGCCGAGTGAATATGGTTTCACTCCTCAGTACAGCTTCGTATCCAGGTTGTAGCCCTCCAGGTTTTCCTTCACCCGCTGCAGGAAACGACCGCAGATAACACCGTCAAGAATCCGGTGGTCCAACGACAGGCACAGGTTCACCATGGACCTGACTGCAATCATGTCGTTGATGACTACCGGCTTTTTGACGATGGATTCGAAGGTCAGAATCGCCGCCTGGGGATAGTTCACAATCGGGTACGACAGAATGGAACCGAAGGAGCCGGTATTATTGACGGTAAAGGTTCCGCCTACCATATCATCCGGCGTCAGCTTGCCGGCCCGTGCTTTTTTGCCGAGCTGGTCCATTTCCTGCGCCAATCCGGCGATATTCTTCTGGTCGGCTTTCTTAATGACCGGCGTCAGCACCGAATCCTCCGTACCCACTGCCAGGGAGACGTTAATATCCCGCTTGACGATGATTTTGTCTACTGCCCAAACGGAGTTCAGGATCGGATAATCCTTGATGGCATTGACCACTGCCTTAATCAAAAATGGCAAATAAGTCAGGTTGATGCCCTCCTGGCGGGCGAAATCATCCTTAATCTTGCTGCGGAGCACCACCAAATTGGTGACATCCACCTCAATCATGGTCCAGGCATGGGGAATCTCCGAAACGCTTTGGCGCATATTCCGGGCAATCGCATTCCGGATGGGAGTCACATCAATGTAATATTCCCGATGGTTGCCTGACTCCGTCACCACCTGGGGCAGCAAGGGTGTAGGCGGATCCAGAGACAGATGGATACCGGAGGAGCGCACGTCCTGGGATGCAGCCGGAACAGCCGCCATAACAGGGGCCGGTGCGGCAGCAGGCTTGGAAACCTCCTGGCGTCCGGCTGCAGGACGTTTGCCGCCTGCCACGTAAGCCAGCACATCCTTGCGGGTAATTCTGCCGCCTAGGCCTGTGCCCTCCACCTCGGACAGCTCCACTCCATGCTCCGCCGCCAGCGTCAGAACCGCAGGGGAAAACCGGGAGCGCAGGCTGTCTCCTGCGGCTGCTTGTGTGCCGCCGCCAGATTCCGTCTGCCCGGCAGCACCCTTAAGGTCGGCTCCTGCGGCACCTGCGCCAGAACCCGGCTCGGCGATCAGACAGATGGCCTCCCCTACCGCTGCGGTGCGGCCTTCCTCCACCAAAAGCTCCAGAATGGTGCCCTCAACCGGAGAAGGCATTTCCACATTCACCTTCTCTGTGATCAGCTCACAGATGACATCGTATTGCTGCACATAATCGCCGGGCTTTTTCAGCCACTTGCCGACTGTCGCCGATACCAGGCTCTCCGCCAAGTGCGGCACCGGCACAGGCGTGCCTTTATTCAATTGGGTCATTGCCCTGTTACCTCCCAAGCACCTAAATTTTCCAGCAAATCAATTATCGGGGGCTCCCCCAAAAGGTTCCGGCCTTAACTACGAAGCTTCACTTCACACTTTTGGGGGATTGCTTTAAATTTCGGCCAGCCGCAGTATGGCTTCCTTCACTTTGTCGGGGTTCAGCAGGAAGAACTTCTCGATGGTCGGTGCCATGCCCACTGCAGGGATGTCCGCACCGCACAGACGCATAATCGGGGCGTCCAGCTCATAGAACATTTCCTCCGAAATGATGGCAGACACCTCGGCTCCAACCCCGCCGGTTTTATTATCCTCATGGATAATCAGCACCTTGCCGGTTTTGCGGGCGGCTTCCAGGATCCCCTCCTTGTCCAGAGGCTGGAGCGTCCGCAGGTCCAGAACATGGGCGCTAACGCCCGATGCCGCCAGCTCCTCCGCCGCCTTCAACGCATAGTGGACCGTCAGGCCGTAGGAGATAATGGTAATATCCTCTCCTTCACGAACCACCTTGGCTTTGCCGATGGGAACAATGTAGTCCTCATCCGGCACATCGCCGCTGATGGACAGATAACACTTCTTATGCTCGAAGAACAGTACCGGGTCTTCGTCCCGGATAGCTGCCTTCATCAACCCCTTGGCATCGTACGGATTGGAGGGGGCCACAATCTTCAACCCCGGCGTTCCGAAGAAGATGGATTCCGGGCATTGGGAATGGTACAAGGCGCCTCCGCCGGTGGCCCCGTAAGGAGCCCGGATCACCACGGGACAATTCCAGTCCCCGTTGGAGCGGTAGCGGATTTTGGCCGCTTCGCTAATTATCTGGTTGGTGGCCGGCAGGATAAAATCGGCGAACTGCATCTCCGCAACGGGCCTCATGCCGTACATGGCCGCTCCGATGGCGACTCCGGCAATGGCTGACTCTGCCAGGGGCGTATCCAGCACACGGTCCGGGCCGTACAGATCCCGCAGACCTTTGGTGGCGTTCAGCACACCACCCTTGCCCACATCCTCGCCCAGGACGAAGACAGAGCTGTCCCGGCGCATTTCCTCCTGCATGGCAGAGCGGATGCCCTCCAGATACGTGATTACAGCCATTGTCCCGTCCCCTTCCCGGCCTGCTCTTGATAAACGTGCTTCAATGCGTCCTCAGGCAGCGCATACGGAGCCTGGTCGGCATATTGTGTGGCATCGTTGATCTCCGCCGTAATTTCCTTCTGGAGCACTGCTTCCTTATCGTCATCCCACAAGCCGCATTCCGCCAGATACTGCCTGAAGCGGGGAAGCCCGTCCTTGGCACGGTTTTCCTCCACTTCGTCCTTGGTCCGGTAGAGCATATCATCATCCGATGTGGAGTGCGGGGAAATCCGGTACATCATGGCTTCGATCAAGGTTGGCCCTTCGCCGCGAATTGCGCGGCTGCGCGCCTCGCTGACCACCCGGTAGACCTCCAGCACGTCATTGCCGTCCACCCGGACGCCTTCCATGCCATAACCCTTGGCCCGGTCCACCACACGTCCGCCCAATTGGCGGGAGGTGGGCACCGAAATGGCATATTGGTTGTTTTGGCACATGAGAATCATTGGCAGCTTGTGCACACCGGCAAAGTTGGAGCCTTCATGGAAATCCCCCTGATTGCTGGAGCCTTCCCCGAAGGTCACCCAAGAGACTCCGGGTTCGCCGCGCATTTTTTTGGTCAGGGCAATGCCTGCCGCATGGGGCACCTGGGTTGTCACCGGGCTCGAACCCGTCACGATATTCAAGCGTTTGCAGCCGAAGTGTCCCGGCATCTGGCGGCCGCCGCTGTTGGGGTCCTCCGCCTTGGCAAATACGGAGAGCATCAGCTCCCGCATGGTCATCCCCACCGTCAGCACAAACCCGTAATCCCGGTAATATGGCAAAAATACATCCTCATCTGTATGAAGGGCGGTTGCCGCCGCCACCTGCGCGGCCTCCTGCCCGATTCCCGACACGTGAAAAGCAATCTTGCCCGAGCGCTGCAGCAAAAAGGAGCGTTCGTCGAACTTTCTGGCCCGCATCATGTTGCGGTACATGCCGGTGACTGCGTCATCCGTCAGCCCCAACGACCGGTGCTTGAAGATTTGTCCGATTGACATCAGGAGAACTCCTCCTCATAAAATAGGCTTTGATCCAAGCCTGTTTTTTAGCCCGTTTTAATACCTGGTACTAAGACTTGGGCTTATGGCTATTATAGCTTTTTTCAAGGAGGATTACAATCAGGTACTAGGGACTGTCTTCAAACCCACTTAAGGGCAGCTTTCACCATCTTTTCGTCCCTTGCTTCGTTACTTTCGCTTGACGTACCCCCGGTACGCCTGCGCAAAAGTGCCTTGCCTGGAACGAAAATCCGGCAAAAT